>NZ_SDLT01000019.1:0-23327 GCF_004522235.1 Amycolatopsis nivea | reverse complement strand
GTGCTGCCGTGCTGCCGTGCTGCCGTGCTGCCGTGCTGCCGTGCTGCCGTGCTGCCCAGACCGGCCAGCGCGCGGCGGACAGCAGGCGGCGGACAGCGGAAAATCAAGCGGCCAGCCGCCACCAAGCACCAGCGCCGCCCCGGCACAACCCCTAAATCAGCCCCTCCCGCAACGCGAACGCCACCGCATGCGCCCGGTTCCGCAGCCGCAGCCGGTGGGTGATGTCGTGCACGATCGTCGTCACCGTGCGTGCCGAATAGGCCAGCGCGGAAGCGATCTCGGCAGTCTCATGCCCATCAGCCACCATCCGCAAGACATCGCGTTCCCGCGCGTCCAAAGTCGGCGCGGCAGGTACCGCCTGCCGGGCATCGAACAGGTCGCTCAGCAAATCCGGCGGCATCGTCCCGTGGCCGGTCGCCGCCGCGCGTACTGCGGAGACCAGCGTTTGTTCGCACGCCTGTTCCCGCCGCAGCACCCCGCAAGCACCCGCTTCGATCGCGCGCGCCGCGCGGGGCGCGTCGACTTTGCCGGTCACCACCAGGACGGTCGCGTTGCGTTCCTTGGCCGTCCGGATCGCCTCGACGGCCGCGTCGTCGACCTCGTCGACTGCCAGCACCGCGACCCCGCCGTCGGTGTCGGTGAATTCGCCGCGGCCGTAGAGCGCGCTTTCCAAGCCGGCGCGCAGGAACGGGTCGGCGGCGAGGACGCGCACCGGGACGGTTCGTTCGAGGGTGGTCATTTTCCGCTTTCCTCTCGGCTCGCCGCCACCGCGACGGGTTCTTCCAGCAGATCCGGCAGGTCCTCGACCCGCCGCAGCGAGGGGCGTGCGGCCAGGCAGCCCAGCACGACCAGCAGCAGTCCGGCGAGCAGGAACATCAGTGCCATGCCGCGGCCGGGGCCGGTGCCGATCAGGTGGCCGACCGAGCCCGCCAGTGCTCCGTCGGGGCGCATGAGCGGTTCGAACACGTCGTCGGCGAGCGGGCCGGCGACGAGGTACGCGACCGGGCTCGCGGCCTGCGACACCGCCCGCGAGGTCGCCATGACCTTGCCGAGGTTCGCCGGGTCGACCTTGCTCTGCAGCACGGTCTGCGCGGTGCCGGTGATCACCGGCAGGGTGAACAGGAAGAACGGCCCGATCGCGATCACCAGCGCCAGCGACGGCGCCAGCGCGTGGACGGCCAGCGCGATCCCGCCGAACGCCATGAACGCGGCGATCCCGCGCATCCGCTTCTTCGGGCCGCCCCAGACGCCCATCACCAGGCTTCCGGCGAACAGCCCGCAGCCGCCCGCGAACACCTGGAAACCGAGTCCGGCGGGGCTGGCGAAGGACAGCACCAGCGGCCGCACGAGCGTCCCGGCGATGCCGAAGCAGAAGTAGAACCCGGCCAGCACGCCGAGCAGGCCGGTCAGCCCGGGACGGCGGCGCAGTTCCTCCCATCCCGCCGGGACCTGCCGCCAGATCGACGGGCCGCCCGGCTCGGGGGCGGCGGTGCGCACGGCGGCCCCGGGCAGCGGGACCAGCGCGACGACCAGCAGCGACGCGGCGAACGTCACGAGGTCGATCAGCACCACCCCGCGCAAGCCGGTGAGCGCCAGCAGCGTCCCGGCGACGACCGGTGCGGCGATCTGCGCGCTGAACACCACCTGGGACAGCCCGTTCGCCCGGCTGAGGTGCTGTTTCGGCACCAGCAGCGGGATCATCGCGCTGAAGGTGACCTGCTGCAAGGTCCCGCACATCGCGGTCAGCGCGGTCACGACGTACACGTGCCAGGTCTGCAACTGGTCCGCGTCGATCAGCAACGCCAGCGCGCCGACCGAAACGAGCGCGACGCAGTCCGCGGCGACGAGGATCCGGCGGCGGTGCCACCGGTCGGCAAGCGCGCCCGCGAACGGCGCGACCAGCAGCGCCGGGATCGCACCGGACAGCATGATCATCGCGAACTGCGTGGCCGATCCTGACCGTTCGTAGGTCCAGACGCCGAGCACGAACCCGGTCAGCGCGGAGCCGACGATCGAGACCAGCTGGGCCGACCAGAGGAGGACGAATCCCCGCGTTCCCATCGTGGTCAACGGTGCTCCTTTCGGGTGGCGGGAAGGTGCCCGATCCGGACGTAATGCGCCAGATACCGTTGCAGCAGAACGCGATCCGCGGCCGGGCACACCAGCCCGCCCGCCGCGACCACGACCTCGGTGTGCGAGCAGTCGAAGACCGTCCGCCGGGGCGGCGACGTCCGTTCGATCATCGCCGTGATCGCGCTCAGCGCCGGGTCCGCCGTCTCCGCGGCGGCCGACGCCAGCGCGGTGTGCCAGTCCTCGAACGGGATCGCCTCGATCGGGTAGCCGAATTCGCGCAATCCCGCGACGACCTCGCCGAACCGCATCGTGCGCTGGTTGTGGAAGTGGAAATCGCTGCCGTATCCGGTGCGCCGCCGCGAAAGGTGGCCGATGGCGGCGGCGACGTGGTCGACCGGCGCCATGTCCTCTTCGATGTCGAAGTCCTCCGCTGGCGCGGAGCCGAGCAGTACCAGGCAGCGCAGCAGGTTCGCGAACCGGTCGCCGAGCGGGCCGATGCCGGTCCGGCTGTGCCCGGTCACTCGCGCCGGGCGGTGGACGCTCACCGGCAGGCCGCGTTCGCGTGCGGCTCGGGCCAGCCGGTCGGCGGCCCATTTGCTCTGTTCGTAACCGCGGTCCAGTCCGGCGGGGTCGTCGGGCGGGATGTCCTCGGTGATCACCGCGTCGCGGTCCAGCGGGTAGACGCCCAGCGAAGACACCAGGTGCACGGGGGTGCCGCCGCGGCAAGCGAGCCGCAGCAATTCGATGGTGCCGAGCACGTTGCCGGGCCGCAGTTGCGCATACGGGCGCAGGAAATTCGCTTCGCCGCCGCAATGGAAGATGACGTCGAGGTCCGCAGCGACTGCGTCCAGGTCCGCTGAGGACAAACCCAGCCGCGGGGCACCGAGGTCGCCCGGGACAGCGATGATCCGGGGACGGAAACGCTCGTCCCACAGCAGGTGGTCCCGCAGGACCTGCTCGATCCGGGCAGCGCCTTCGGCGGCGTCGGCGGCCCGGACCAGGCAGCGCACCACGACGTCGCTGTGCCGCAGCAGATCCGAGAGCAGGTGCGGGCCCAGGAACCCGGACGCTCCGGTCAGCAGGGCGATCCGCGGGGCCATCGCGCGCTGGATCTCGGCCTCGGCCTGCGCGGGACTGCGGCGCGCGTCGATGTCGGCGGGCAGCACGGCGTCCGCGAGCACCTCGGCGAGGCGGTCGTCCTCGCGGTAGCCGGGAGCGCGGACGGCGTCGGCGAAGGCGGCGAGGGTGCTGGCTTCGAAGAGGGTCCGCATCGGGACCTCGACGTCCAGTTCCGCGCGGACCTTCGCCATCAGCGTCCCGGCCAGCAGGGAATGCCCGCCGCGCAGGAAGAAGTCGTCGTCGCGGCCGATGCGCTCGACGTCCAGCACCGCGGCCCAGATCGCGGCGAGCCGTTGCTCCAGTTCGCCTTCGGGTTCAGTGAACGCGGACGTCGTGGCGTCGGTCGGTTCGGGCAGTGCGCGGTGGTCGACCTTGCCGTGCGCGTTGAGCGGCAACGCCGGAAGCACCGCGAAGGCGTCCGGGACCAGGTAGCCGGGAAGCGCGGCGCGGAGCGTGGAGCGGACGGCCAGCGGATCGACGTCTCCTACGAGGTAGGCGACCAGCCGGTCCGCGCGGGCGGTGACCAGGACATCTTGGACGCCGGGGTGGCGTCGGCAGGCCGCTTCGACCTCGGCCGGTTCGATGCGGTGGCCGCGGACTTTCAGCTGCCGGTCCACGCGCCCGAGGAATTCCAGCCGTCCTTCGCCGTCGAGGCGGGCTAGGTCGCCGGTGCGGTACATGCGTGCGCCGGGCACTGGGGAGAACGGGTCCGGAACGAACTTCTCCGCAGTCGCGCCGGGCCGGTCCCGGTAGCCGCGGGCGGGAGCGTCGCCGCCGATGCAGAGTTCGCCGGGGACACCGGGCAGCACCGGACGCAGCCGGTCGTCGACAACGTAGGCGCGGACGTGGGGAAGCGGATCGCCGATCGGCAGCTGCACCCGGCCGTCGAGTTCGCCGGCGTCGAAGGTGAGGTAGCTGGTCGCGCAAACGGTTGCTTCGGTGGGGCCGTAGTGATTGTGCAGTTCGACGCGGCCGTCGGTGAGCGCTGCCCACGTCTGCACCACGGTCGTCGGGACGGCTTCCCCGCCGACCATCATCGTCCGCAGTGGACAGTCGAACACGGTGTTTTCCGCGGCCAGCTCGGCCACCCACTTCTGCCACAGCGCGGACGCGGCGTCGACCATGGTGATCTCGCGCTCGCGGCAGAGCCGGACGAGGCCGGGGCCGGTGAGCGACGCCGGGTCGCGCCAGGGCAGGACTGCCGCGCCGGAGACCAGCGCGGGGAAGATGTCGCCCGCGGCGGCGTCGAAGGTCAGCGGCGGGATCATCAGCACCCGTTCGCCGGGCCCGAATCCGTGCAGCTTCCGGAAGGATTCGGCCAGTTCGGCGAGCGCGCCATGGCATACCGCGACCGGTTTCGCGGCTCCGGTCGAGCCGGAGGTGTAGATGACGTAGGCGAGGTCGTCCGGTCCCAGCGAGAGTTCCGGCGCGGCACCTCCGGGCAGCCGGTCGGGGTGCAGCACCGGGCCGGCGAACGCGAGGTCGTGGTCGGTGAGCAGGGCGGCCGGAGCGGCGTCGGCCAGGAGTTCGGCCAGCCGTGCGGGCGGATGTCCGGGGTCGAGCGGCAGGTACGCGGCACCGGCCAGGAGGACGCCGAGCAGGCCGGTGATCGCGCCCGTGGACAGGCCGAGCGCGACGACGTCTCCGCGCCGGACGCCGGAAGCGTGCAAGGCCGCGGCGATGCGGCGGGCACGGGAAACCAGTTCGGCGTAGGTGAGGCTCTCGTCGTCCTCGACCGCGATGGCGTCCGGGGTCAGCGCGGCTTGCCGGGTGATGCGCGTGGTGACCAGGGTTCCGTCGGAGACCACCGGCGGGGCCGGATGACCGCCGTTGCGCAGCCGGATCCGGTCCGCGGCGGGCAGGGCGTCCACTGTGGACACTGGCGCGTCCGGGGCGGCGAGCATGGCCTGCAGCAGGTGTTCGTACTGGTCGGCGAACCGGGCGACGGTGGCGGCGTCGAACAGGTCGGTCGCGTAGTCGAGTCGTCCTTCGATGCCGTCGGGAGTGGTCGCGAGCGCGAGGGTCAGGTCGAAGCGCGCGGTGGTCACCGGGAGGTCGAGCCAGTCCGCGCGGATGCCGGGCAGGTCGAGCCCGGCCCCGGCCGAGTTGAGCACGAACATCACCTGGAACACCGGGTTGTGGCTGAGATCGCGGGCCGGCCGCAGGTCTCGCGCAACCCGTTCCCACGGATAGCTCTGGTGCTCCAGCGCGCCGACGCAGGCGTCCTGCACCTGCGCGAGCACCTCGGCGACGGTCGGATCGCCGGCCAGCCGGGTCCGGACGGCGACGGTGTTGGCGAACATCCCGACGCACTGTTCGATCCCCGGCACCGTCTCGTCGCGCATCGGCATGCCGACCACCACGTCGTCCTGACCGGCGTGCCGGGCGAGCAGCAGCACGTACGCGGTCAGCAGGACGGTGTTGACGGTGACGCCGTGCCGGTGGCAGAAGGCGGTGAGGTCGGTGGACAGGCGGAAGGAATGACCGTTGCCGCGGAAGGATTCGGCGGGCGGACGCGGACGGTCGGTCGGCAGTTCCAGCAGCGCCGGGGCGTCGTGGAGTTGTTCGCGCCAGTACTGCTCGCCCGCGTCCAGCGGTTTGGTCGCCTGCCAGGCCGCGTAGTCGCCGTACCGCACGGGCGGCGTGGGCAGGGCCGGAGCGTTCGCCGGATAGAGCGCGGACAGTTCGCGCAGCAGGATCCCGACGGACGCGGCATCGGCGACGATGTGGTGCAGCGTCAGCACGAACAGGTGCACGTCGTCGGCGAGAGCGACCAGCAGGCCGCGCACCAGCGGTGGGCTGGTCAGGTCGAAAGGCCGGGCTCGTTCGGCGGCGAGCACCTGATCCGCGTCGTCCGGCGCCCCGCGGAGGTCCACATAGGACAGTTCTGGTGCGGTTCCGGGCAGCGCCGGGATCTGCACCGGCTCGCCGTCGGCTTCGGCGAACCCGGCTCGCAGCGCCTCGTGCCGGTCGACGACGGCGGCCAGTGCCCGGCGCAGCGCCTCGACGTCGAGCGCGCCGGTGAGCCGCCAGGACTGGGAGATCGTGTACACGCCGTCGCTCGCGCCGAGCCGGTCGAGGAACCACAGCTGCCGTTGCGCGGGCAGCAGCGGAACCGGGGCGTCGCCGGTCCGGCGGGGGATCGAGCCGGTCGCGGCGCCGAGGCCGTCGCGCGCGGCCAGCAGCTGGAACAGCCGCTCTCGCTCGTCGTGCGTCATCGATGCGCTCCTGGAGGGGAATCGGCGTGGAGGAGGGCGAGAACCTCGTCGTCGGGCAGTGCGGCGATCCGTTCCCGCAGGAGCGCGATCTCGTCGGTGACCCCGGGTCCGGACTCGACGGCCCGCAGCGCCGCGGCGAAGGCGGCGATCGTGCGAGCGGCGAACAGCGTCCGCAGGCCGACGCTGGACTGGAAGTGCTCGCGCACCTTCGCCAGCAGCCGCGCGGCGAGCAGCGAATGGCCGCCGAGGTGGAAGAAATCGTCGTGCACCCCGAGGTCCTCGACGGCGAGCACCTCCCGCCACAGCCTGGCCAGTTCCCGTTCGACGGCGTCGCGCGGTGCGACCCGGTCCGTTTCGCGGGATTCCCAGACGGGTTCCGGCAGCGCGGTGCGGTCGGTTTTGCCGTTCTTGGTCAGCGGCAGCGCGGGGAGGAACACGGCGGTCTGCGGCACCAGGTACGCGGGCAGTTGCCCGGAGAGCCGTTCGCGCAGCGGTGCCCATTCGGCGTCCTCGGACACGACGTAGGCGACCAGCCGCACGTCGTCCGGGCCTGCCGGGCGGGCCAGCACGACGGCGTCGGAGACCTTCGGATCGGCGCGCAGCCGGGCTTCGATCTCGCCGAGTTCGATGCGCAGGCCGCGGATTTTCACCTGGTGGTCGGTGCGGCCGAGGAACTCCAGCGTTCCGTCGGCGCGCCGCCGCGCGAGGTCGCCGGTGGCGTAGAGGCGGCTTCCGTCGGCGGCGAACGGGTCCGGGACGAACCGTTCCGCGGTCAGGCCGGGACGGCTGCGGTAACCGCGGCTGATCCCCGCGCCGCCGACGAAAATCTCTCCCGCGACGCCTGGCGGGACCGGGTTCAGCCCGCCGTCCAGCACGTGCAGCCGGGTGTTCGGCAGCGGCGGGCCCAACGGCACGACCGGGCTGGCGCTGGTCACCGTGCCCGCCGCGACGATCATCGTGACTTCCGTGGGGCCGTACAGGTTCCAGACCCGGCCGTCGGACAGCGCGTCGACGAGTTCCCGGTCGAGCGCCTCCCCGCCGCACAGCCGTTCGCGCACGTTCGCGGGCACGCCGCCGGACGCGAGCAGCATCCGCCAGCGCGTCGGCGTGGCCTGGAGGATCGTCGCGCCGCAGTCCGCCAGCCGCCGTGCCAGCGCGACCGGTTCGGCGGAGTCTTCGGTGCTGATCACCGCGACTGTGCCGCCGCGGATCAGCGGGATCAGCAGTTCCCGCACCGACATGTCGAACGCCAGCGTGGTGACCGACGCCCAGACGTCGTCCTCGGTCACGCCGAGCCGGTCGGCGAAGCCGGTGAGCAGGTTGACCACGCCGCGGTGCGGCACGGCGACGCCCTTGGGCCGTCCGGTCGAGCCGGAGGTGTAGATGAGGTACGCCAGGTCGGCCGGGTTGTGCACCACGTCCGGCGCGGTGTCCGGCTCGGCATAGTCCAGGTCGACGTCCAGCACGGTCTCGAAGCGGGGCAGCCGTCCCGCATTTTCGCGGTCGACGACGGCGATCCGGACGCCGGCCTCCTCGACGACGTAAGCGTGCCGTTCCAGCGGCCATTCCGGATCGAGCGGGACGTACGCGCCGCCGGCCTTCCAGACCGCCAGCAGTGCGACCACCATCTCGGCGGAGCGGCGGACGCAGAGCCCCACCGGGACGTCCGGGCCGACGCCGCGGCGGCGCAGGGTGTGCGCGAGCCGGTTCGCCCGGACGTCCAGTTCGCGGTAGGTCAGCGAACCGGCGATCGCCACCGCTGAACCGCGATCCCGGACGTGCGGCGCGATCAGGTCCAGCGCGGTCGCTGCGGGCAGCGGACGCGTGATGCCGCTGTCGAGGGCCGCGCGGCGTTGTGCGTTGTCCAGCAGGGAGACCGCGCCGATCTGCTGCGCGGGGTCGACGGTGACGGAGGTGAGGAAGGTGCACAGGTGCTCGGCGAAGCGGGCGATGGTGGCTTTGCCGAACAGGTCGGTGCGGTATTCGAGGTATCCGTGCAGGCAGTGGCCTTCGTCGCGGACGCCGAGCATCAGGTCGAGCTTCGCGGTGCCGGTGTGCGGACCGGCGAAGTCGGTGACGGTCAGCCCGGTCAGCTGCGGCAACGCGCCGTCGCCGTGCCCGTTGAAGCCGACCTGGTAGATCGGCGAATGCCCGAGGCTGCGTTCCGGACGGACGGCCTCGACCACGCGCTCGAACGGGATTTCGGCGCCGCCGAGCGCGTCGACCAACGCGTCGCAAACGTCGAGGAGCAGCTCGGCGAAAGTCGGGTCGTCGGCGGTCGAGATCCGGACCGGGACGGTGTTGACGAAGAAGCCGATCAGCCGTTCGCAGTCGACCTGCGAGCGTTGCCCGACGACGGTGCCGACCACGACGTCGTCCTGGCCGCTGTACCGGGCGAGAAGCGCGTGGTAAGCGGCCAGCACGGTCATGAAAACCGTTGCACCAGCGGTATCCGCGAGCGTGCGGATGGCCTCGGTGAGCGCGGGCGGGAACTGGAACTCGTGGATGCCGCCCGCGTAGGTCGCGGTGGCGGGCCGGGGACGGTCGGTCGGCAGGGTGATCAGCTCCGGCGCGCCGCGGAGTCGGTCCGCCCACTCCTGCAGCAGCTCGACGCCTTCCGGACCGTCGAGGTGTTCTCGTTGCCATCGCACGAAATCCGCGTACTGCATCGGCAGCGGCGGCAGGTCCGGCTCCGCGCCAGAAAGTTCGGCGCGGTAGCTCTCCGCCAGCTCGTCGAGCAGCAGGGAGACTGACCAGCCGTCGGCGATCGCGTGGTGCAGGGTGACGACCAGAACGTGCTGGTCCTCGGCCTGGCGCAGGAGCAGGACCCGGGCGAGCGGCCCGGCGGTCAGGTCGAACGGGGTGCGGATCTCCGCCGAGGCCGCCTTTTCGAGCGAGTCCTCGCCGACCGCGCGAACCTCGAACGAGAAGCCGTTCTCGGTGACGACCTGCTCCGGAACACCGTCGTTCTCCCGGAAAACCGTCCGCAGCGCGGCGTGCCGCTCCGCGATCGCGGCGAAAGCGCGGCGCAGGGCCTCGACGTCGAGCGGTCCGGAAAGCCGCAGCACGGTGGGCACGTGGTAGACCGGCGAGCCGGGGTCGAGCCGGTCGAGGAACCACAGCCGTTCCTGGCCGGGCGAGCACGGGAAGACGTTCACGGCGCCCCGATTCCGGCCTGGTCGGCCTCGGTTTCGTCCAGTTCGCGGGACAGCCGGTCGTGCTCCACCAGTTCCCGCAGCTGGACCGGCACCTGGTCGCCGAACAGCCGCAGGTACGCGCGCGCCTGGTCCGGATCGGCGCGCAGGAACGGGTAGTCGGTCGGCACCATGTGCCGCACCACCAGCATCGGCACTGGGCTGCGCAGCGGGCGGAACGCGGGATTCCACAGCCCGCCCTTGTCCGGCGGGCCGTTGTGGAACTCGCCGATCATCAGGCCCTCGGCGACGTACTCCGACTTCAGCGCGTGCTGCACGGTGTCGACCACACCGGAGCGGTCGTCCGGCGGCGCGTCCGGGAACAGCAGCAGGATCGTGGTCAGCTGCGCGCTCGGGTGCCCGCGCGGCGCGAGTTCGAGGAACCAGTCCCGGTAGCGGTGCAGGGTTTCGGTGAGCCGCGGGCCCGCCGCCGGGACGCCCGGTTCGACGGCGAGGTAGAACCGGCCGCGCTCGAGCGACGGCTGCGCGAACGGGCAGACGTTGCCGGCGCGGCCGAGGTCGGGATGCGGGCCGGACAGGTAGCCGCGGCCCCAGTCGAAGATCGCCCGCAGGTGGATCTCGTACCGCAGCAGGCGTTCGGGCAGCGCGAGCGGGTCGAGGTCGTGCCGCTCCACCAGGACGCGGCCGGGATCGGTCGGATGGATGAGCATCAGCTTCGGTCTCCAGGCGAGTGCGGTCCGGCGCCCCGTCCGCGGGCGAGGGCGCCGCCGGTCAAGGCGAGGGCGAGCGCCGCGGCACCGGTGCCCCAGGCCAGCGCGGCGTGCTGGCGCCGGGCACGGCGCAAGGCGTCGGCGTACGGGATCGTGGTGTGCGAAACCATGGTGTAGAGCGGCATCCAGCGTTTCGGGAAGGCGCGGCTGAGCACCAGATCCGCCTTCTTGCGGGCCAGGAACAGCGGCGAGGCGACCCGGGAGCGCAGCTCGTCGAAGTTCTCCTCGGAAAGGTCCGCGAGGACGTCGGTGTGCGGTTTGCGGCGTCGTTCGAAGGTGCGCAGGGCTTCGGCCCAGTCGTCGTCGGCGAGGCATTCGCGCAGCACCGCGCAGTCCTCGAGCGCCGAGTTCATGCCCTGGCCGTAGAAGGGGTACACGGCGTGGGCGGCGTCGCCGATCAGCACCACGCGGCCCTCGTGCTGCCACGGCGAACTCCGGACGGTCACCAGATGTCCGGTCGGATGCGAGAGGAACTGCTCGACGATGTCGGGCACCAGCCGTCGCACGTCGGGGAAGCGGGTGTCGAACAGCGCCCGCACCGATTTCTCGGTGGTGAGCGTGGCGAAGCTCTGCTCGCCGGACAGCGGGAGGAACACGGTCGCGGTGAGTGAACCGTTGACATTGGGGTGGGCGACGATCAGCCCGTCGTCGCCCGGCCAGACGTGCAGGGCGTCCGGACTGCTGCGCATCGCGCCGGATGGGCCCGCGGCGATCGCGAACTCCTTGTAGCCCCAGGGCAGGACGCGCTGCCGGAAGTCGGCGGGCAGGCCGCGCAGCAGCCGGGTGCGCACGGCGGAGAACGCGCCGTCCGCGCCGACGACGAGGTCCGCGGAGGCGTGGTATGGACCACTGTCGCCGGCGAAAGTGCAGACGGGTTCCGCGGTCGCCGATCCGCGGTCGAGATCGGTGAGGGTGACTCCGAAGCGCGCGCGGACGTTCGGGTACTCCAAGGCTTTCGCGAGCAGGATGCGGTTGAGGTCGTCGCGCAGCACCGAGCGCAGGATCTGGTCCTCGTGGCTGCCGTAGGGCTGGAAATCCAGCTCGCCGTCGCGCTGGTGGATCACCCGCCCGCGCATCGGGGCGGCCGCGGCCAGCACCGGGCCGAGCAGCCCGACCTGGTCCAGCGCCCGGATTCCGCGCTGGGAAAGGCCGAGGTTGATCGACCGGCCCGCGCCCGCGCCCGCCGCGCGCGGATCCGGCCTGCGCTCGTGGATCTCCACCTGGTGCCCGAGCTGCGCGAAGTGGATCGCGGCGAGCGAACCGGCCAGCCCGGCCCCGGCCACCAGAACCCGTTTGGCGTTCATTCCGGCCGCCGCCGATCCGCGTGAGGGCAATTGTGCCGTCGCCGTTCGGAGCGCTTTTCCGTTGAGCGGTTATTCGCGGCCGGACGCGCAATTCGGCCGATCGGAGCAGCATTGCCCGCACTTCCCCGGGAGTGCTCACCAGTGGTGATCCGGAAGAACTCCGGAGTAATCGCGGGCAACGCGTGTCCGGTCGGCTGCG
Source organism: Amycolatopsis nivea (assembly GCF_004522235.1). Taxonomy (GTDB): domain Bacteria; phylum Actinomycetota; class Actinomycetes; order Mycobacteriales; family Pseudonocardiaceae; genus Amycolatopsis; species Amycolatopsis nivea. Next base: position 11,489 of record NZ_SDLT01000019.1, on the reverse strand, counting down.
GAAAGTGTTCGGACCATTTCGGTAACGTTTCGCCGGGGCGGTCCGATCGACCGCCCGGCCTTCGTCCCGGTCGCGGTAAACGCCCAGGTCCGCTGCTGCTCACCGATCCTCCTGCGAGATTCGTCGCCGGCCGGGCGCGCGGCCGAGGTTCTCCCTGTTGGCCGATAGCCCGGGCCGGGGTGCGGGCACTAACCTGTTCCCGCTTGCCCGGCAGATTTACCGGGGTTTGTTCCGGGCTCAAATAAACCGCAAGATATCGGGTGCCAGCATCCGTAGAATTACCGCAATTCGCTGGTCGGGCGAAGGGGGAGAAGCATGGTCGAGAAGGAGTTTGTCGGCCGGGCGGCGGAACTGGCCGCGTGCCTGGACCGCGCGGCCGCGGTGACCGTGGTGGAAGGACGGCCGGGGATCGGGAAAACCCGGCTGCTGGCCGAAGTCGCCCGGCGGGCGCCGGATCCGGTGTGCGCGGTGCCCGGGGGCGCGCCGGAGTTCTCCCGCCGCCTGGCGCACGCGCTCGGCCCGGAATCGCTGGTGGTGGTGGACGACGCGCAATGGGCCGACGAAGCTTCGCTGCGGCTGTTGATGTCGCTGGTCGCGAGACCGGGGAACGACCGGCGGCTCGTGCTGTCGGTCCGCGACGGCCAGCGGCAGCCCACGCTGACCCGGCTGCTGCATTCCGAGCGCGTCCCCGCCCGGTACGTGACGCTGCCCGCGTTCACCGACGCCGAGGTCGCCCGCCTCTTGCCGGGGCACGACGACGTCGAACGGGCGCGGATCGCCGCGGCGGCCGAGCGCATCCCGCTGTACCTGTTGCTGCTGGCCGATTTGCCGCCGCACGAGTGGCCGGGCCACGACGACAGCCCGGCCGCCGAAGACCGGCCGATGCTGCCGGCGGAACGGGTGCTGTTCGCCGAGGTGTCGGCGCTGCCGGAGGCGGAACGGCTGGTCGTCCAAGCCGCGGCGTGCGGCGGCGCGACCCTCGACGCGGATCTGGTCCAGGCGATGACTGTGCTGCCCCGGGCCGAGGTCGGCCACGCGATCGAACGGCTGCTGTGCCGGGGCGTGCTGGCGGGCGGAGCCGCGGGGCTGCGGTTCCGGCACCCGCTGGTCCGCGCCGCCGCCGCGCGGCTCGCCGGACGCGGCTGGGCGGCGGGCGCGCACCACCGGGCGGCGGCCTACCTGCGCGAACTCGACGCGCCGCTCACCTTGCGCGCGTATCACCTCGAGAAGTCCTTGTACCGCCACGATCTGGTGGCGGTCGGCGAACTGGCGTCGGCGGGGGAGGAGGTGCTCGGCACCGATCCCGCGGCGTGCGCCCGCTGGCTCGGCGCGGCGGTGGCGAACCTGCCGGAACGGATGCGCGGCGGGCACGAGCACTGCCGCCTGTCCGTCCTGCGCGCCGAAGCGCTGCTGGCGTCCGGGCAACCGGCCGCGGCCCGTGCGTTGCTGGTGGCGTTGCCGGAGTCGGCCCCGGTGCTGGCGTTGCTGTCCCGGTGCGAGCACGCCCTCGGCCGCACTCGCCGCGCGCGCTCGATCGCCGAGGCCGCGATCGCCGCGTCGGGCCAGGCTGACGCGCGGGCCCACCTTGAACTGGCACATCTGGAATTGCTGGACGGCGACGCTGTCGGCGCGCAGCAGCGGCTCCGTCGGACGGCGGCGGATCCGAGCGCGGGGCCCGCGGTGCAGGCCGCGATCGCGGCGCTCGCTGCCATCGGGCTGGCCTGCGCCGGGCGGACCGCCGAGGCCAGGCACGCCCAGCAGACCGCCGCCGACGGGTTCGACCTGCTCGACGACAGCGAACTGCGTTCGGTCCTCTACACCGTGCCCGCGCTGTGCTGGGCCTCGTGCTTCCTCGACGACGACCGGCGCGCGATCGCCCTGCTGGACCGGGCGCTGCAGCTCAGCACGCCTGGGCTGAGGCAGGGCCTGCCGTTCCTGTACTCGGTGCGCGGTTACGTGCTGTGGAAACTGGGGCGGCTTGCCGAGGCGGCGGAAGCCGCTGCCGAAGCGGAAACCGCGGCGACCAGCTTCGGCCATGACGACGTCGTGCCGATAGCCGCCGCGATCCAGCTGCGGGTGGTGCTCGCTACCGGAGACCGGTCTGCGGCCGAGCAACAATGGCGCACGGTGGAGAAAATGCCGCGGCCGACTGTCGCGTGGTGGCGGCGGACGGTGGAGCACATCCTCGCCGAAGCGGGTCTCGACCTCGGCATGTTCCACGGCGCGGTCGAGCAGCCGGCGGAGCGGACAGCGAATCCGTTGCTGGTAGCCAGATTGGCGCAGGACTGCCGAGTTGCCCTCGCGGAGGGAACGGCTGCGGAGGCGCGCCGACGAGCGGCTGAGGCAATGGAACGGGCTGCGGCCACTGGATTGAAGAGCGACCTCGGCCTCGCGTTGCTGGCACGAGCGACGGTGGCAGCGGCCGAGAACGAGCTCGCTGCTGCGTTGACGGACGCTTCCGCGGCGGCCGTCGCGTTCGGCCGGGCGGCGATGGTGCTGCATCGCGGTCGGGCAGTGCTGTTGGTCGCGGAAGTGCTGGGACGACAGGGAAACTTCGACGCCGCGACTCAGCGGATCGGCGAGGCGCGGGAAGTGTTCCAGAGCGCGGGGGCGAGCGCGTTGCTGCGTGAGACGACAAAAGTGCAGCGACGATTGGCCGGACGGCGAAAACTGGAGTCGCCGCCGGGCGGTCGGGCGCTTTCGCGGCGGGAACGGCAAGTGGCGGAAATGGTGGTGCGCGGGTTGACGACGAAGGAAATCGCGGCCGAGCTGTTCTTGAGCCCGCGCACCGTGGACGCACATGTGGCGCGGGTGCTGAACAAACTCGACCTGACCACCCGCGCCGGGATCGCCCGCCGGTTGATCAGCTGACGCTCGTCGCGGGCCGGGGTGTCCCGGGCCGTGGAACAAGCTGCGCTGCCCGGACGCGCGCCGTTGTACCGTCAGCCCGGACAATCGGTGAACGCGCGCGCGGAAGGACTGTTTTCGTGGCTGCGAAGAATCGGTGCGGCAGGAACCCCGCGGCGAAATACGCCATTCTGGACTTGGACGGGACCCTGCTGCCCGGGCACACTTCGCGGCATTACCTGCGGGCCCTCCTCGACGACGGCGCCTGCGACCGGCAAGCGGGCTTGTCCTGCCTGGAAGCCATCGCGCAGTACGCGGCCGCGGAGAAAGCGCCGCCGGGGCTCCTGGACGAGATCTACCGGCTGTACGCGCTCGCGTTGAAAGGCGCGTCGGTCGCACAGGCCCGGTTCGCGGCGGAGAAAACCTGGCGGGCGCGCCGGGGCATGCTGTTTTCCTTTGTCCCGGAACTGCTTTCCCTGCTGCGGGCGAGCGGCTGCCGGATCCATTTGTTGTCGGGCAACCACGATTTCCCGGTCCAGGAGGCGGCTTTCGACCTAGGCTTGTCCGGCGGACACGGTGCCGTCGTGGAGGTAGCCGACGGCCGGTTCACCGGACGCCTGCTGTCCGCTCCCGGTGCGGCCGGCGGCAAACTCGCCTTCGTGCGCTGTCTCGCCGAAGCGACCGGATTCGACGCGGAGAACTCCCTGGCGATCGGGAATTCGGCCTCGGACGCCGAAGTCTTTTCGTGCGTGGGCAAGGCGCTGGCTTTTGAGCCGGACGCGGAGCTTCGGCGGCTTGCTGCCGGGCGGTCGTGGCATGTTGTTGACCGGCGGACGATCCTGCGGGTGTGCGCGCGGCTGACCGCCCGGGCGACGGCTGCGTGAGGGAAACGCACTTCCCGGTCCGGAACGGAAACCCGACGGTGCGTCAAGACCCTGTTCCGCGGTCTGGAACATTGCTCTGCGTCCACGTTTAGTCGCTCACTGGCTACTGAGTGCTGGTATTGTCGTCCGGCGGAGGAGCGGCGGTCGCCCGAAACGGGATCGGCCGGTTCTCCCGCGACCGGCACGGACGGCGCCACCCTCGCCGTCGTGGCCGGTCCGGTCGATCGTCGCTCCGGAACTGGCGCCGCCCGCCGACCGCGGGCTCCCGGGTCGCGGGCGACGGCGGCGCTGCCCGGAGTCCGCCGACGCGCTCCGGCGGAAACGCGGGACTGCCGGGAATATTCTCGGCCCTGGCCGATTGTTCGCCGGGATTTCCGCGCGGTCTTTCGCCCTGGTTCTCCGACGGACGAAAAGCGGTGGGAAGCAATTGTCACGGCGTGCGACCACGACGGCGCGGAAACCCGGGACGGCGACGCAGCGTGACCGGCCGCGACCGGTTCCGGGGACGGACTTGTCGCACGACGAGGCGGGCGGGCCAGCGCGCTGCGCCACTGGGGCGATCTCTTTCAGTGAACGGGTGCGACCGGTTGTGCCGGACGCGGCACTGGGCAAGCATGAAGGCGCGAGAGCAGGACTGTCTCGGGAAAGACGTGGGTGGCGAACGAATCGGGCGGCGGCGAGGCGCGGCGCCGCCCGGGAACGGCGGAGGCGCGAGGACCGCGCGGGGCGGCGGTCGCGCGGCCTCGCCTGGCGCACGCGGGTAGGAACTCCGCGCGGGCACGAGAGAGATTTTCGCGGATTCGGTGGAGGTTTCGGTCGTGACTATGAGCGACGACAACGGGCGGTGGGCTTGCCCGAGCGTGGTGCCGCGCAGGCCGATTCCCCGGGCGCTTTCGATCCTGGGCGCGATCCGGGATTCGGGAGGGATCGAAACGCTGAGCGAGATTTCGCGGTCGACGCGGCTGCCGAAAAGCACGGTGCACCGGCTTCTCGCCGAGATGCAGGGATACGGAATGGTCGTGCGGGCGGGATACCATTACCGGCACGGGGAAGCCGTGTGCCGCCTCGCCAGACCCGGTTCGACACAGGAACTGCAACGGCTGCGCCGAGGCATTCTCCCGTCCCTGATCGACATCCACTGGCGCACCGGCTACCTGGTCGGGCTCGGCGTGGCCAGCGGAAATGTCGTCGATTTCGTGCATTTGATCTACAGCAGCGGGTATTGCTCGCTGGCCGAGCGCATCGAAAACGATTCGCAGCTCGCCGGAAGCGCGGCGGGACGCGTCCTGATGGCGTTCGACCCGGGTCTCGCCGCGCGGTTCGCGGTCTTCGCCGGCTACCGCGGCGAGGACGAGAACGGCGGCGGTCTCCCGGCGTGGCTGAGCGCGGAACTGCGCGAGATCAGGCAGCGCGAGGTGTCGTTCAACCCGCGCGTCCCCGGCGCGCTGCTCGCCGCGGCGGTACCGGTGTTCAACGTGACCGGGACGGCAGTGGCCGCGCTGAGCGTGGCGGCCCCGCGCCGGGTGTTCAATTCGCGGGAAGCGCATTCGTCGCTGCAGGCGACCCGGATGACCGCGCAGCGCATCCTCCGCGAAACGGTGGCGGCTGATTGGCGGAGCGCGAAATCCGGCCGTCCGGTGGAATAGCCCGGCTGTCGGAGACGTCCGGAAGGCGGAACGTTTCCCGGGGAACGGCGCAATTTCGCTCCGGTGCCGCTCTGCCTTGCCTGCTGCCGGAGAAGGCGGAACAGTCCGGCAATCCCGCTGTGCCGCGCGCACTTCCGTTCCGGCCTTTGCTGATCGGGTCTCGCGCGGAGAGTTCCCGTTCGAGGCAGGCACTTTCGCTGCGAGGTCGCCTGATCGGCGCAGTCGCGGCCAGCGTGCCGAACCCGCGCGGAGGGCCGCAGCGCCTTTCGCACCGGGACCAAAGTCTCCTGCGTCGCGGACGTCCGCCCGCAGTGGCGCCGGGGCGCGGCGGCCTAGCGTCGGCGGCGAGGAACCGGACGGAGGAGGCATGTGATGGAGGAGCGGAGGGCCCCGTTGCCAGGGGCTGCCCGCCGGTCGCCCACCGGACGCGGCAAGCACGGTGCCGCGATCTGCCCGCGAACACGGGAGAAGGAGAACCGGGAGCCACGACGGTGAGGCGACCGGTGGTCGTCGGCGCCGACGGCTCGACGGCGGCGCTCGCGGCGGTCCGCTGGGCGGCGGTCGAGGCCGGGCGGCGCGGCACCGGGCTGGTCGCGTTCCACGCCGAACTGTGCGACGACCCGGACCTGCTGCCGCACGGCAAACCGCCCGGCGACGCCGAACTGCTGATGGAACCCGCGCGCCGGTTGTTGCGGCAGGCGGCGGAAACCGCTCGCCAGGCCGCCCCCGCGGTCCCGGTGCGCATGTGCGTCCGGCTGGGAACGGCCGCCGAATTGCTGGCCGCGCTGTCCGACGAAGCCGGACTGCTCGCGCTGGGCGCGCACGGGCTCGGCGGGGCGCGCGGAGGAGCGATCGGGTCGGTGGCCCTGCGGGCAGCCGCGTCCGCGCGCTGTCCGGTGGTGGTCATCCGGGGCAGCGCGGCGGCGGACGGACCGGTGGTGGTCGGCCTCGACGACTCCGACGGCGGTGAGCGCGCACTCGCTTTCGCCTTCGACGCCGCGGTTTCGCGCGGCACCGGAATCGAAGCGGTCCACGCATGGCACGACGGCCGGGAAGGCGGGTTGCGGGAACAGGTGGCCGCGTGGTCTCGCAAACACCCCGTCGTGCCGGTCCGCATGCATGTCGTCCGGGTGCGCTCAGCGGCGCGGGCCCTGTCCGGGATTTCCGCCGGGGCACAGCTGATCGTCGCCGGAGCCCGAGCGAGCGGCCCACTGGCGGGCGGTCTGCTCGGTTCGACGGGGTATTGGCTGCTCGCCCACGCCGCCTGCCCGGTCGCGGTCGCCCGCTGACGAGTCCTCTATGGACGGTTGTACACCGGTCCGGCCGATGCCCATCCCGGCCAGAGCATCCGCGGGGTAGGCCCGGCCGCCGGAACAGCGCCGGGCAGATTCCGCTGGCCGCGGTGCACGCCTGAGCCGAAGCCGGGTGCGACGCGATCGAACGCACCGCGCGCCCGGTGCCGGAATGGGGAGCCCGCCGCCAGCCGGTCGGGAAACGGCTGCTCGACGGCTGGCAGGAGAAGCACGGCCGGAAGCTGGTCCGCGACCGGCCGCGGCAGGTGCTGCTCGACGAGTCGGAGCGGGCGCCGCTGCGTGGCCGGAGCGGGTTCGCCGGGATGCTGCTCGGGTCGACCAGCCAGGCACTGCTCCACCACTCCTCGTGCCCGGAAGCACGGCGCTGACCGTTCCCGCGAATATCTGGCGAAAGGACAACAAACCGGAAAGCCCGTCCGGAGCACCCGGAAATCCCGTGTCCGATGATCAGGAATTCCGCCGGAAGAACCATTCCGCTGATCTTCGCGCCAGCCCGCCCGCGCCGCTCGGCCTAGCGGCGCGGCACCCGATTCCGCCGGACAGCCAAGGGAAAGGCAACGAGCGGACCAACCCCGCGAGTATCGCTTTTCCGTTGCGATTCCCTCGCAACGAGACCGTCCGGAACGCCCGTTTTCCCGGGCAACGCCGAAAATCGCGGCGGCGCCCTTTTTCGCGTGCTTGACGGCCCGTCGCACGAGCCGCGAGACTGAATTCCCAGTGGCGCCGCGGACGGGACGCGGGGGCCGGACGGGCAGGAGCCGCGGTGAACCAGCGGGACACACCCGAACACGAGCGGCTGACGTTCCCCGATCAGCCGAGGATGGAGCTGGACCAGCTTCTCGGCGAGCTGGTGGAACGCGCCCAGGAGGTCATCAGCACGCAGGGCAGGCTGCGCGGGCTGCTGCGCGCGACCCAGTCCATCACCGGCAGCCTCGCGCTGCCCGCGCTGCTGCGCCGCCTCGTGGAGTCCGCGTGCGAACTGGTCGGGGCGCGGTACGCGGCGCTGGGCGTGATCGGGCCGGACGGGCAGCTGACCGAGTTCGTGCACACCGGGATGGATCCCGAGTCGGTCGCGCGGATCGGCCGGCTGCCCGAGGGCAAGGGCCTGCTCGGCGTGGTGGTCGAGGACTCGCGCCCGGTGCGGCTGGACCGGCTGCAGGACGATCCCCGGTCGACCGGGTTCCCCGAGGGGCATCCGCCGATGACGAGCTTCCTCGGCGTCCCGGTCCGGGTGCGCGGCGAGGTTTTCGGCGACCTCTACCTCGCCGACTCCGAACAGGGCCGGTTCACCGAGGAGGACGAGCAGCTGGCGCTCGCGCTCGCCGCGGCGGCGGGCAGTGCGATCGAGAACGCGCGGCTGTACGAGACCGCGCGCAACCAGCAGGAATGGCTGCGCGCGTCCGCCGCCGTGACCAGGGAGTTGCTGTCGGCGGATCTCGGCGATCCGCTGGGCCGCGTCGTGGATTACGCGCGGGCGCTCGCGTCCGCGGACCTGGTTTCGGTGACCCGTCCGGCGGAACGGGAGGGCTACCTCTTCGTCGAACGCGCGGTCGGGGCGGGAGCGGAGCAGCTGGCCGGACGGGAGCTGCTCACCGAGTCCACTGTGGCCGGCACGGTGTTCGCCCGCGGCGAGCCGAGGATCGCGTCGTGGCCGGACGAGCTGTCCCAGCTCTCGGCGCCGTCCGTGCTGAGCTTGAATCTCGATTCGGTGATGCTGGTGCCGCTCGCCGGGAACGGGACGGTGGCCGGGGTGCTGACCGTCTCCCGGCTGGCCGGCCGCCCGGCGTTCACCTCCGACGACCTGGAGATCGCGGCTTGGTTCGCTGACCAGGCGGCGGTGGCTCTCGAACTGGCGCGGGCGCGGGCCGAACGCGAGGACGCCGCGCTGCACGACGAACGCGACCGGATCGCCGCGCGGCTGCACAGCGAGATCCTGAACCGGCTCTACGCCACCGCGCTGTCGCTGCAGACCACGGCCGGGCTCGCCAAATCGGCGGTGGTCGCGACCCGGCTGCGCGAGACGATCGCCGACCTGGACGACGTGATCAACCACGTGCAGCAGACCGTGTTCCGCCTCGACGACGTCCTGCCGCCCGCACCGGAACCGGTCCGCGACCAGGTGCTGCGGGTGCTGGCGCGGGCCCGCGAGGAATGGGGGGCTGGCGGTGTCCACGCAGCTGACCGGGAAGCTCGACGCGGTGCACGCGGACGTCGTGGTGCCGCTGCTGTCCGACGCGCTGCGGCTGATCGCCCAGCACACCTCGGCCGAAGCGGTGGAGGTCGAGATCCAGGCGGAGCCGGCGCGGACGACGGTGACCGTCCGGTACGAGGGCGCGGGCGACGTCGCGGTGTCCGCCGCGCCTGGCCTGGCCGCGCTGGCGGAGCGGGCGAGCCGTCGCGGCGGGACCCTGACCGTGGCGGGCGGCTCGCGGCTGAGCTGGTCCGTGCCGGTGAAAACGCGGCCGCCTGCCGGTGATTGAGGACTTTCGGTACCGCCGGAGCGCGCCGGCGCGCCGTACTCTCGACGCACGAACGGACCCGATGTGGGAGAAGGACCGATGCTGCGGGTTTTCCTGGTGGACGATCACGAGGTGGTCCGGCGCGGGGTCGCCGACCTGCTGGAGGAGGACCCGGAGATCGCCGTGGTCGGCCAGGCGGGCGACGTCGCGCAGGCCCTGGCCCGGATCCCGGCGCTGCGGCCGGACGTCGCGGTGCTCGACGTGCGGCTGCCCGACGGCAACGGCATCGAACTGGCCCGCGAGCTGCGGTCGACCTCGCCGGACCTCAAATGCCTGATGCTCACGTCCTACACCGACGAGCAGGCGATGCTCGACGCCGTGCTGGCCGGTGCCGCCGGGTACGTCATCAAGGACATCAAGGGCCTCGACCTGATCTCGGCGGTCCGGGACGTCGGAGCGGGCAAGTCGCTGCTGGACGCGCATGCGGCGGCCGCGCTGATGGCGAAACTGCGCGACAGCGCGGAAAAACAGCGGGGGCCGCTGTCGCGACTGTCCGAACAGGAACGCACACTGCTCGCGCTGATCGGGGAGGGGCTGACGAACCGGCAGATCTCCGAGCGGATGTTCCTGGCGGAGAAAACGGTGAAGAACTACGTGTCTCGATTGCTGACGAAGCTCGGGATGGAGCGGCGCACGCAGGCGGCGGTGCTGGCGACGGAGTTGCGGGGCCGCCCGCATCGGCCGGGCGGTTAGACGTTGAGCCGGGAGGGAGTGACGAGGACGTCTTCCAGCGCCCGGCGCGGGGTTCGCGGGACGGGCGCGCCGTAACCGAGGCGGAGCACGATCTGCGGCCAGAGCCCGCCGCCGAGCAGGTCGCGGAGGCGGGCGCGGATCGCGGGCACTTCGACCGGCTGGGAGATGAACGAGGCGTCGATCCCGAGCGCGGTGGCGGTGAGCAGGACGCGTTGCATGGCTTGCCCGGCGCGGAGCCGGTCGATCGCCAGGTCGGCGAACGTCCCGACCACGACGACCAGCGGCGCGGCGCCCGGTGCGCGCGAACCGCCGCCGTAATCGCGCAGGACCCAGGTGTCGTCCGCGGTGACGGCCCCTCCGGCGGCGAACGGCACGCCGTCGCGCCGGTCGCGCCCGCGTCCGGTCCAGCGCTGCCATTCGGACCGGAACGCCGGGTCCTCGGTCTGGAGCCGGTGGCTTTCGCGGATCAGCTCCTTGAGCCCGGCGAGCTGGTCCTCGTCGAGCCGCGGCAGCCAGGCGTGCTCGACCTCGGCCGCGTGCCGCAGGGTGCCCAGCGCTCCGGCCGGAACGGGTTTGGCGGTGAACGGCGTGCGGTTCGTGTGCCGGAACGGGATGGCTTCGGCCAGGGAATCGAGCTTCCGGTCGGTCGCGGCGACGGCCCTCGGGCGCACGAGGGCGAGCAGGTCGGGATTGCCGCGCCGGGGGAAGTAGCTGGTGGCGGGCTGGACTCCGGTCGCGTGGATCGCGGCGCGCAGGTTGAACAGCGCGGCTCCGCAGGAAAGCAGCAGCTCGCGCCGGTCGGGGTCGGCGACGGACAGGGCGCGGTCGGGGTCGGCGTGCACCTCGATGCCGGTCGGGCGGACGCTGAACAGCCAGGGCTGGGTGTTGTGCGTCGACGGCGCGAGGATGGCGCTGAGCAGCACCGACGCCACCTGTTCGGCGCTGAGCAGGCCGGACGGCGCCACCTGAAGGGTCATCCTTCTCCCCGGGACCGCGAAACGCGGGACACTGTGTCGTGCGTAGTCGCTTCAGCATGCGTCCGCCGGACGGGGGCGCACAGGGGCGAAAGTCATCTGTCTGAGGACGCCGAGCGCCGAAAGCAGGTCTGATGCCGGAAACGCCCCGGAAGCTGTCGGGAACCTTGTCGCAGCTGCGGTTGCGGGAGACGTTGCGCGATCTGCAGGAGCGGATCGAGCTGTTGATCGGCACCCGGGACAAAATGGACGGCCTGCTCGAGGCGGTGCTGGCGGTCGCGTCGGGACTGGAGCTGGACGCGACGCTGCGCCGGATCGTGCAGGCCGCGGTGGAACTCGGCGAGGCCCATTACGGCGCGCTGGGCGTGCTGGGCGACGACGGCACGCTGGCCGAGTTCGTGTACCTCGGCATCGACGCGGAGACCCGGCAGCGGATCGGGCATCTTCCGGAGGGGCACGGACTGCTGGGGCTGGTGATCGACGACGCGAAGCCGTTGCGGCTGACGGAGATTTCGGCGCATCCGGCGTCGGTGGGGTTCCCGGCGAACCATCCGCCGATGCACTCGTTCCTCGGGGTTCCGGTGCGGGTCCGCGAGGAAGTCTTCGGGAATCT
>NZ_SDLT01000018.1 GCF_004522235.1 Amycolatopsis nivea | reverse complement strand
CCACCAGCCACAACCACGATGAAACAACCCCATTGGGGCGCAAACTCCCACCTCGCCCCCACCGCAGCCAGCGCACCCAACGCATCGAGCACCGAACCCCACCCGCAGCCGGTGCACCCGCTATCGAGGCACCCAGCCCCCGCCCTGCGCCCCGATACGAAGCCTCCCTGCGGTTCGGGGGTGCTTGTCAAGGCATCTTTCCCGCCTTGACAAGCACCCCCGAACCGTCAGCACAATCAGGCTTCGGGGTGCCCCGCCGCACCCTCCCCCGAAGGGGAATCTCCCCGCCGCACTGTCGGACCAGTCTGGTAGAGATCTCCAAGTGACCAGCTCCGAACCCACCCCCCTATGGGACCTCCCGGAGCCTCCGCGCTCCGCCCCGGAGCCGAAGGCCACCCCGGCGAAAAAGCCCGCCCGCAAACCGACCCGATCCCGAAAAGGCCAGCAAACCCCGGCCCCCGAACTCCCCGTCGCGAAGATCGCCGTAGACATCCCGCTGGCCCACCTCGACCGCACCTTCGACTACCAGGTCCCGGAAAAACTGCACGAATCCGCAGTCCCCGGCTGCCGGGTCCGGGTGCGCTTCGCGGGCCAGCTGGTCGACGGCTACCTCATCGAACGCACCGACACGACGGAGTACGAACGGAAACTCGCCTACCTGGAGCGAGTCACCTCGAGCGAACCCGTCCTCCCGCCGTCGCTGCACGCCGTCTGCCGCTCGGTAGCCGACCGCTACGCCGGAACCCTTTCCGACGTCCTGCGCCTGGCCCTGCCGCCACGCCACGCGAAGACCGAAAGCGAGCCGCCCGCGGAACCGGCCCCGAAACCCGAGGCCCCGGACGTCTCCGCCTGGTCCCGTTACCAACGCGGCGAAGCGTTCCTGGAAGCGATCGCCGAATCCCGTCAAGCGAACGCGGTCTGGCAGGCCCTCCCCGGCGAAGACTGGCCGCGCCGCCTCGCCGAAGCGGCGGCCACCGCGGCAGCTCAAGGCAGGGGGGCGGTCCTGGTAGTCCCGGACCACCGCGACCTCACCCGGGTCCACGAGGCGTGCATCGAACTGGTGGGGGAGCAGGGCGTCGCCGCGCTGATCGCCGGGCTGGGCCCGGCGGAACGGTACCGTCGCTGGCTTTCCGTGCTGCGCGGCGCGGTTCGCGTGGTGGTCGGCACTCGCGCGGCGATGTTCGCGCCCGTCGCCGATCCCGGTCTGTTCGTCGTGTGGGACGACGGCGACGATCTGCATCTGGATCCGCATGCCCCGTACCCGCACGTGCGGGATGTGCTGATGGATCGGGCGCATGCCACGAAATCGGCGTTCCTGGTCGGCGGATTCGCCCGGACCGCCGAGGCGCAGCTGCTGGTGGAATCCGGCTGGGCGCAACAGATCCAGGCCGATCGCGCCGAACTCCGCGCCGCCGCCCCGCGCGTGACCCCGGTCGGCGAGGACTTCGACGTAGCGCGCGACGAAGCCGCCCGGGTCGCCCGGCTGCCCGCGGTCGCGTTCGAAGCCGCGCGCCAAGCTTTCGCCGCCGGTTTGCCGGCTTTGGTCCAGGTTCCGCGCCGCGGTTACGTTCCCGGATTGTCGTGCGGCCAATGCCGGACGCCCGCCCACTGCCGTCGCTGCGCCGGTCCGCTGGCGTTGCCCGGCGGGTCGGCGGACGGTGCTCCGCGCCCGCCCGCGTGCCGGTGGTGCGGCGTCCCGGAGACCGCTTTCCGTTGTCCTGCTTGCGGTTCCGTCCGGTTGCGGGCCGTGGTGGTCGGCGCGAAACGCACCGCCGAAGAACTGGGCCGGGCTTTTCCCGGGGTTCCGGTCCGGACTTCCGGCGCGACCGAAGTCCTCGCGACCGTCCCGGGCCGCCCGGCGCTGGTGGTCTGCACGCCGGGCGCGGAGCCGGTCGCCGAAGGCGGTTACGGCGCGGCGCTGCTGCTGGACGGCTGGGCGTTGCTCGGACGCCAGGATCTGCGTGCCGCGGAAGAAACCCTTCGCCGCTGGATGGCCGCCGGCGCGCTGGTGCGCCCCGCGTCGGGCGGGGGCCGGGTAATCGTCGGCGCGGAGGCGGGGCTGGCGGTGGTGCAGGCGCTGGTGCGCTGGGATCCGGGCTGGCATGCGAGCCAGGAATTGGAACAGCGCCGGGAACTGGGTTTCCCGCCCGCGATGCGGATGGCGAGCGTCGAGGGAAGCCCGGCTGCGGTGGCGAGCGTGCTCGACGACCTCCCGCTGCCGGACAGCGGCGAGGTCCTGGGCCCGGTCCCGCTGGGCGACTACGACGACGAGGGCAACGCGGAACGCGAACGGGCACTGGTACGGGTGGCCCGCCCGGACGGCCGCGCCCTGGCGACAGTGGTGCGCGACGCGGTGGCCCGCCGGGACGCCCGGAAAGCCGTCGAACCGGTGCGGGTGCAGCTGGATCCGCTGGACCTGATCTAGGCGCCGTGCGGCGGGGAAGCGGTTGTTCCGCTGCGAGCACGGCTGGATCGGCTGGTCCTGATCGAGGCGCGGGGCGGCCAGGCAGCGGTCCTCCCACCGCCGCACAGACCCGCCAACACGACTGGATCCGCTGACCCCCGTCCGCCCGACCGTTCATTTGCGCGCCAAACCCACCACCGGAAGCGGTTTTCCGCACTACCGCCCGGTTTCCGTTTGAATCGGGGCGTCCTGGGGTGTATTGGGGACGTGGAAACCGGGGGAGGGGCGCGGCGGCGCAGGGCGGCCCGTTGCTCCGTTCGCAGGACCGCGCTGCGGCATTCGCCGTCTTCGCGGTGCCCAGGCGCGCACTTACCCTTGAGGCCGGGCGGCCAAGATCAGGACCGCGGCCCGGGCCTGCCGCTCGCGTGCCCCGGTCCCGCGGACAGGAGTCGGCGTTGATGGGCGAGGTCTCGATCCGGCCGGCTGAGCAGGCGGACCTCGCGGCGCTGGCGGGGATCCTCGGCGACCAGGGGTTTTTCGAGGACCGGTTCACCCGGCAGGCGAAGGGACTCGGCGTCCTGTTCGCCGCGTGGTGCTCCGCGCGGCCGGTCGGCGCCGTGTATCTCTGGCTCGAGGACGCCGAGGAGCCGCCGATCCGCGGCCACCTGCCGGGCGTTCCGCTCCTGAACCATCTGGAGGTCGCCCCGGACGCGCGCAACCGCGGCATCGGCGCGGCTCTCGTGCGCGCAGTCGAGGATTACTTGGTCGGCCACGGTCACGCGCTCGGCGCGCTCGCGGTCCGCACGGACAACACGCGCGCCGCGAGGCTGTACCGCCGCCTCGGCTATCACGACTGGGGTCACGGCACGGTCGTCTGCTACGCCGAGCGCGTTTCGCCGGACGGGCGCACGATTCTCGAAGCCGAACGCTGCCACGTGCTGGTGAAGCGGCTGCCGGACGACCGTCCCGCGCCGCTCGCCACCCGCGGCTGCGGCGAACGCTGAACCTTCAGGACTTGTGCACGATCTCCGCGATCCCCAGCGTGTCGAACGCGGCGTCCGGATCGCCCGGCGCGCCGTGGCGTGCGCGCAACGACAGCAGATGCGTTTCCCACGTGTCCCGGTCCCGTTGCCAAGCGCGCAGGTACCGGACGCACAGGTCCGGCTCGATCAGCAGGCTGCGGCCGAGCGCGGCCTTCAGCGCGGCGACCATCCGGTTCTCGTACGCGCCGGTCAGGTAAGGCGCGTCCTGGACCTGCTGCAGCGTGGTGCGGATGAACGCCCGGCGGCTTCCCAGGAAGTCCGCCCAGTACGCGACGTCCGCGCCGGCGATGCCGAGACCGTTGTCCAGCAGGCCGTAGATGCCCTCGGCGAGCGTGTCGCCCAGTTCCTCCGACCGGGCGCGCACCGTGTCGCGAAAGGGGTCGTAGTCGTGCTGGTAGGCGAAGCTGGTGATCGCCGTGGCGCGCAATCCGGTCGCGGTGAGGAGAAAAAACCAGTCCTCGTTGTAGATGTCCGGGAAGAACGACGAGAACGCGGCGCGTCCGACGGCCAGCGCGCCGCCGCCGACGAACGTGTCCTGTTTTCCGCCGGACTCGCGGTAGGCGTGGCACACCACGGAGTTGTCCGGCATGCCGACGTTGGCCAGGCCCGCTGCCGCGTACTGGTCGAGCAGACCCGCGGCGGCGCGCAGGTTGCTCGGGCGAAGGAGCGGGATGTCTTTGTGCGGGAACAGCCGGATGTCGTCGTCGAGGAAGAGGATGCGCTGCCAGCCCGCCAGGTCGGCGACGAGCACGCCGAGGTTGCGCTTGAAGCTCGTGTCAGTGCGGCGCAGCAGGCGCTTCGCCTGCAGCAGCTTGCTCGTCGCGAACGGCGGGACGGCGCCGAGACCGGCGGCCTCGTCGGTGTCGATCGCGCGGACTCGCACCCCGGCGCGCTTCCCGGCGAGCACCGCGTCGGTCGCGCGCGCGTTCTTGCTGCACAGCAGCAGAAGCGTGGCGTCGGCTTCGCGGGCGGCGCGGAACGCGTCCTTGAGATAGGCGGCGGGGCGGCCGTTGGGCACGACGATCGCGTCCAGCCTGGCCTGCGGCGCGTCTTCGGCGGCGACGTGGTGCAGCAGCCGCTGATGCGTCGTGTGCTGCGCCGGCGCTGCGACGGTCGCGGTCATGTGAGGCTCGATTCTGGCCACTCGTGCAGCCGGTTTTCGGGCAGGGTCCAGTCAGGGGTGAGCCCCTGGTTGTCGAAGACCGGGACCCGGCTGATGATGCTGAAGGAATCCGCGCCCGCGAAGCGCTGGTCGAGGTAGGCCTGGTTGCGGTCGCGGAAACGGCGGTCGGTCAGCGCTCGTACGGCCCCGAGGGTGCCGCGGCCGTACATTCCGTTGCACACGGTCACGGTGCGCTTGCGGTTGAGCGGGCTGACGCCGTGGTAGAAGTGCGCGACGTCCTCGAGCAGGATGCCGTCGCGCAGTTTGGCGCTGAACCTCTGGGTGCTGCCGTCCGGGCGGGTCACTTCGAACCCGGTGTCCAGCTGGTCCTCGTCGCCCTTGCGGCTGATCTGGCGGACCGGCACGTCGACCCGGTCGAGCAGCGCGCGGGTCTGCGGGTTCCAGTCGACGCCGCCGAGCAGCACCAGGTGCGCGGTGTACTCGTCCGCCGACAGCGTCGTGTTCTGGTCGGTGGTGCGGAAGGTGACGTTGCTGGCCGGGTTGCACGCGCGGATGTGGCCGTAGAGCTCCAGCAGCGCGTCCGGGTCGGCGTAGGTGTAGAGGTTCACGTAGTCCGGGCTGGACGGGTCGGTGTAGGCGATCCGGTACTTCTCCGGCAGCTGCGCGCAGACGATGACGATGTCCTGGTTCGGCGGGAAGTGCCACAGGCTCGACGGGGCGAACACCGGCTGGGCCGGCGGGTCGTCGAGGTCGCCGCGCAGCGCCTGCAGCTCCGCGAGCAGTTCTTTGCGGACGGTGTGCTCGTCGTCCGTCAGGTTTTCGGTGTCCAGGAGATGAAGCTGGGGGCCCTGCACCGAACGGCGGGTGGCGAAGAAGGTCGCGTACGCCTCGAGGCGGTGCGGCGGGGGCGTCACCGGTTTCGCCACGTTCTCCCACGACGACAGCAGGCCGGTGCTCACGCCGAAGGCCTCGGCGAGCTGCTTCTGGGTGAGCACCACGTCGGACCAGCTCTCCTTGCGCAGAGTACGCAGGCGAGCGGCGAGCGCGGGGTTGGGCTGAGACACGACTTCAGACCCTTCAGTGAAGTTCAGTCAGGCGTGAATGGCGGGGATTCTACACCCGGGAAGCCGGAGTGGCCGGACGGGCCGGGGTCGAGTGTCGGCGAGGGTTCAGGGGTTGCCTATCTCGGACTTGACCCGCACCTGAATCGAAGATGTCGTGTGCGCGACACCATTGTTTCAGTACGGGCCCACCCTTATAGTAGCTGCTGTGAAAGTCTACTAGATTTCAGTAGCTTCCTGAAATAAGGGGGCGGTCATGGACACCTCAGCAGTACCGGCACCAGTACACCGAGCCATCGTGGTCGTCGACATCGAAGGGTCGACCACCCGTACGAACCCGGCTCGGGCCGGGCTCCGTTCGGTTCTGTTCGCCCTGCTCGACGAGGCGTTCCGGGCCGGCGGCATCACGGAGCAGTTCCGGGATCCGTTCGTGGACCGGGGCGACGGGGCGCTGTGCCTCGTCCGGCCGGTCGACGAGGTGCCGAAGACGGTCCTGCTCGCCCGCGTGGTGCCCGCGCTCGCCGACCTGCTCGCCCGGCACGGCGACCAGGAGCCCGAACTGGCCTTCCGGCTGCGTGTTTCGGTGCACGCCGGCGAGGTGCACTACGACGCGCACGGGCCGTACGGCGAGGACATCGACATCGCCTGCCGTCTCCTCGACGCCCCTGATCTGAGACGCAGGCTGCGCAGCTCCTCGGGGCCGCTCGCGCTCGTCGTCTCGAACGCGATCCACCGCTCGGTCGTCCGGCACGGCTACGCCGGGATCGACCGCAGCTCCTTCGCACACGCCTTCCGCGTGCGCGTCGGCGGGCAGCGGACCCGCGGCTGGGTCCGCACCACCGACGCCGTCCGGCCGGGAGCGGGACTGATCGCCTGACCGGTCCGGCCGACGACGAGGAGGGGGACCGCCGTGGAAACGATCGGGTTCTGGCCGGCGCTGGGCGCCGCGGAGCGCGCGAAGTTCGAAGAGCTGTCCGTCCGCAAGGCTTACCGGCGCGGGGACGTTCTCTGCCGCGAAGGCGAGCGGGCCTCGGTGGTGCTTCTCCTCCTTGCCGGGCACGTCCGGATCACCAACGCGACGCCGGACGGGCGCGAGGTCGTGATCGGCGTCCGCGGCGCGGGCGACGTGATCGGCGAACTCGCCGTGATCGACGGCGGACGGAGGTCGGCGACAGTGCAAGCGCTCGACGAACTGGACGTCCTGGTCGTGCCCGCCGCGCGGTTCGTCGCGCTGTGCCGGCGCGAGGCGGCGATTTCCTGGGCGCTGCTGCAAGTTCTGGCGGACCGGATGCGCGACGTCGGACGGCAATGGCTCGACATCGGCGGCGGGACGGCCACCCGCCGCGTCGCCGCGCAGTTGATGCAGCTGGCGGTTCAGCACGGCGTGCGGCGAGGTACGGATATCGAAGTCGCGGTGCCCGGAACGCAAGCAGAACTCGCTATGACAGCAGCGATTTCGCGCGAATCGTGGGCACGGGTGACACGGGAACTCCGCCGCCAGGGGGTGATCAGCACCGCGCGCGGCAAGGTGACCGTTCACCGGCTCGCGGAACTGCGGAGGCTCGCCCGCTGAAACGTGTCAGCTGACACAGATTTCCCGGCGCCGCCGGGGTTTTCTGGAAGCACACCACCGAGGGAGGCAGTCATGGAACCGTTTCTTCCCGCTCCTCAGCCGGTTCGCTGGCGTCGGGGGGTGTACGCGGCAGCTCTGGTCATCCCGTTCACCGTCGCTCAGGTGTGGGCGCTGCTGGTGTTGCTGAGCCTCGAATCGCTCCACGGTCTCGTCGGGCAGGCCTTCCTGGTGACCCTCGCCGGTTCCGTCGTCGCGACGGTCATCGGCTGGCGGTGGGTGTGGCAGCTGGGCTCGGAACGGCGGCGGGTGCGGGCGCGTGAGGAGATGCGCAGGCGGGCGTACGAGAACGTGCGCGAATTCGGGCGGGAGAGTTTGGCCGAACCGCGGATAGAGGTGCGGTTATGAGTGCCGTGCTGGCTGCTGCGGAGAGCGGGGGGCAAGGGGTGTCGGCTGGGGTTTTGGTGCTGGCGCTGGTTGTGTTGATCGCGGTGGTTCGGGTGCTGCGGTGGGTTGCCGGGCTGGCGGTGCGGTTGGCTGCTTCGGTTGCGGCTGTGGCCGGGTTGGTTGTGGGGGCGGCTGGGGTTGGGGGGTTGGCGACTATTACTGCGGTGGCTATGGCTGCTTCTAAGTGAGTTGGCTCGGCTCGTCGCCTGGCGGCGACATCGCTTTGAGTGGTTGCGTGGGGCACCCCGAAGCTTGATTGTGCTGACGGTTCGGGGGTGCTTGTCAAGGCGGGAAAGATGCCTTGACAAGCACCCCCGAACCGCAGGGGAGCTTCGTATCGGGGTGCGGGGGAGGGGCTGGGTGCCTCGATGGTTGGGTGCACCAGCTGCGGTACAGGGGCTGGGTGCCTCGACCGTTGGGTGCACCGGCTGCGGGTGGGGCTGGGTGCTCGATGCGTGGGTGCGTCGGCTGCGGTTGGTGGGTGGGATAGCGCCCCAATGTGGCATTGGGTGCGTGGGACGCACCCAATGTGGCGTTCGGTGCGTCTGACGCACCCAATGCCACATTGGGGCGTGTTCCGGCGGCGGTGGGTCGTGAGGGGAACCCTGACGGAATCAGAGTTCCTCAGGGTGGCCCTCACGGACAGCGGGCCGGCGAAGTGCGGGCCGGGAGGGGGCGCAGTCGGGGTCAGCTGTTGGCGAGTTGGCGTTTCACCTCTGCGGCGACGCGGGAGCCTTCGGCGCGGCCTGCGATCTTCGGCTGTACGGCCTTCATCACGGCGCCCATTCCGGCCATTCCGGAGGCACCGGTTTCCGTCACTGCCTCGGTGACCAAGGTGCGCAGCTCGTCGTCCGAGAGTTGGGCGGGCAGGTAGGCGGTGAGGACCTCTGCTTCGGCTCGTTCGCGTTCCGCTGATTCCGCTCGGCCTGCCTTCTCGAAGGCTTCGGCGGCGTCGCGGCGTTTCTTCACCTCTCGGGTGATGATCTTTTGTACCTCGTCGTCCGAGAGTTCGCGGGCGGTGTCGCCTGCGGTTTCTTCGTAGCCGATCGCCGAGAGGGTCAGCCGCAGCGTTGCCGAGCGCAGCTGGTCTCGGGCCTTGATCGCGGTCGTCAGGTCGTCGTGCAGGGTCGCCTTCAGCGTGGTCATATACCCGATCCTGGCGCCCGCCGCGGCTGGCTGCCCGCGCCGCGCCGTCGATGCAGGGGTCTTCTAGACTCGCTTCCGATGTCCGACCAGCCTGAAATCCCCTTTTCCCTTCCGGAGGTGCGGTGATGCGTCTCGTTTTCGCCGGCACCCCGGAGCCTGCCGTGCCGTCGTTGCGCGCGCTGATCGAGTCTGAGCGGCACGAGGTCGTCGCGGTCGTCACGCGGCCGGACGCCCAGGCCGGGCGCGGGCGCAAGGTGCTGCGGTCCCCGGTGGGCACGCTCGCCGACGAGCACGGCATCGAGGTGCTCACGCCCGCGCGCGCCGGCGACCC
The DNA here is from genome assembly GCF_004522235.1 of Amycolatopsis nivea. Taxonomy (GTDB): domain Bacteria; phylum Actinomycetota; class Actinomycetes; order Mycobacteriales; family Pseudonocardiaceae; genus Amycolatopsis; species Amycolatopsis nivea. Next base: position 171,943 of record NZ_SDLT01000018.1, on the reverse strand, counting down.
GGCGTTTCTCGCCCGGTTGCGCGAGCTGGAGCCGGACGTCTGCCCGGTCGTCGCGTACGGGGCGTTGCTGCCGCAGTCCGCGCTCGACATTCCCGCGCACGGCTGGGTCAACCTGCATTTTTCGCTGCTGCCCGCGTGGCGCGGCGCGGCACCGGTCCAGGCGGCGATCCGGGCCGGGGACGAGATGACCGGCGCGTCCACCTTCCGGATCGTGAAGGAGCTCGACGCCGGGCCGGTGTTCGGCGTGGTGACCGAGCCGATCGGCCCGGACGACACGTCCGGTGCGCTGCTCGGCAGGCTCGCCGAGTCCGGGGCGCATCTGCTGGTGTCCACCGTGGACGGCATCGAGGACGGCACGCTCCGCGCGGTCGAGCAGCCGGGCGAGGGCATGAGCTACGCGCCGAAGGTGACCGTCGAGGACGCGCGCGTGTCGTTCGCCGACCCGGCTTCCGCGGTCGACCGGCACATCCGTTCGGTCACGCCGGATCCCGGCGCGTGGGCGGAGTTCCGCGGCGAGCGGTTCAAGCTGGGGCCGGTCACCGTGCTCGACGAACCCGGTCCGCGGCCGGGCGAGCTGGTGGTCGAGCGCAAGCGCGTGCTCGTGGGCACGGCGACGAAACCGGTGCGGCTTGGCGAGGTCCAGGCGGCCGGGAAGAAACGGATGGCGGCCACCGACTGGGCGCGCGGCACGAGGATCGACGAAGGAGAGCGCCTCCAGTGAACGAGCGTGGAGAACGGCGGCCGTCGCGGCCGCAGCGGGGCCGTCCGGCTCCGCGCAAACAGGGACCGCGGCGTCCGCCGGAGATCGACCCGGCCCGCCAGGTCGCGTTCGACGTGCTGCGCGCCGTCCGCGAGAAGGACGCGTACGCCAACCTCGTCCTCCCGCAGCTGCTGCGGGAACGTCGCGTGACCGGCCGCGACGCCGCGCTGGCCACCGAACTGACCTACGGCGCCTCTCGTGCGCAGGGCCTGCTCGACGCGGTGATCGCCGCGTGCGCCGACCGGCCGATCGAGAAGACCGACCCGGTGGTGCTCGACGCGCTGCGGCTCGGCGTCTACCAGCTGCTGCGCACCCGGATCCCGGAGCACGCCGCTGTCGGGTCCACTGTGGACCTGGTGCGCGCCGAAGCCGGTTCGTGGGCAACGGGATTCACGAACGCCATCCTGCGCGCGGTGTCCGCGAAGGACGAGACGCAGTGGCTCGACGAACTGACGCCGGACGAGGCCACCGACCCGATCGGCGCGTACGCGCTCCGCACCGCGCACCCGCGCTGGGTCGCCCGGTCGTTCGCGGAAGCGTTGGGGGACAAGGGCGCTGAGCTGAAAGCCGCCCTCGAAGCGGACGACGCCCGCCCCGAGGTGCACCTGGTCGCGCGTCCCGGCGAGATCAGCGCCGACGAACTGGCCGCCATCACCGGCGGCGACCCCGCGCCGTACTCGCCCTACGGCGTCCACCTGCCCGCCGGCGCGGGCGATCCGGCCGACGCGGAACCGGTGCGCGAGCGCCTCGCCGCGGTGCAGGACGAAGGCAGCCAGCTGTGCGCCATCGCCGTCACCAAGGCCCCGCTGGAAGGCTCCGACGAGCGCTGGCTGGACCTGTGCGCGGGCCCCGGCGGCAAAGCGGCGCTGCTCGGCGCGCTGGCCAAGATCAGCGGTGCGCACGTGGACGCCGTCGAGAAGGCCCCGCACCGGGCCCGGCTGATCGAGAACGCGACCGAGGGCCTGCCGGTCACCGTGCACGTCGCCGACGGTCGTGAATCCGGCCTCGAACCGGGTTACGACCGGATCCTGGTCGACGCCCCGTGCAGCGGTCTTGGCGCGCTCCGCCGACGCCCGGAAGCCCGGTGGCGCCGCAAGCCGTCGGACGTCGCGGACCTCACCAAACTGCAAGGCGAACTCCTGATGGCGGCGCTGGACCTGGTGCGTCCGGGCGGCATCGTCACGTACGTCGTGTGTTCGCCGCATCTGGCCGAAACCGAAGGCGTGGTAGGCGAAACCGCCCGCCGGACCAAGTCCGAGATCGTCGACGCCCGCGAGTTCTTCCCGGACGTCCCGCAACTCGGCGACGGCCCGTACGTCCAGCTGTGGCCCCACCGACACGGCACCGACGCGATGTTCTGCGCGGTGCTGCGCAAGCCGTGACAGATCTGGGTTTGGTCGCCAGCTCGTGCGGCGGACTGGACACCCGGTTCACCGACGAGCTGGCGAAACCAGCGGTAGCCCGAGGCTGGCGGCTGGCCGTCACCCTCACGCCGACCGCCTGGGGCTGGCTGAAAGCGACCGGCGGGCTGGGCGAACTCGAAGCCACGACGGATCTTCCGGTGCGCAGCACGTCCCGCCTTCCCGGCGAGCCGCGTCCGCATCCGGATCCGAAGGTGTTCCTTTTCGCGCCCGCTTCGGCGAACTCGGTGGCGAAGCTGGCGCTGGGGATCGCGGACAACCAGGCGCTCACGTTGCTCGGCGATGTCCTTGGCGCGCCAGGGATCACGATCGTCGTGGCCTACCAGATCCAGCCGACCCGGGAGCACCATCCGGCTTGGCGGCGGCATCTGGACACGTTGGCCGAGGCGGGCGTCCGGCTGCACCGGCTCGACCCGCGCCGACCCTGGTCGGAAGCGCTCGATCTGCTGCCCTCTCCTGCGTGAAAAGCCGTGAAGGACTCCTTGAGGGAATCAGATTCCCTCAAGGAGCCCTTCACGGACTTCAGGCTCAGCGGAGGCGAAGAGCGCGCTTCACGGTGCCGAACAGGTCGGTCTGGTTGGTCAGCCCGACGACGTTCGCCGCCTGCGGCCCGTAAGCCGCGATCCGGACCTGCGTGCCGGTGTGCTCCATCGAGGAACCCGGCAGCGCGGTGCCGTAGTTGAGGGTCATGTTCACGCCCTCATTGGTGATCAGCGTGGCAGTCTGCCCAGGCGTCTTGGCGTCGTTGGACACGATCTGGCTGGTGTGCCCGTGGTCCGCGGTCACCACAACCAGCGTGTCGGTGTGGCTGCGCGCATACGCGAGCCCGGCGGCGACAGCGGCGTCGAAGTCGATCGTCTCGCCGATCTGCCCGCACGGGTCGGCCGCGTGGTCCTGCTTGTCGATCGACGCACCCTCCACCTGGAGGAAAAATCCCTTGTTGCTGCGGCGGTCTTCCAGCAGCTGCAACGCCTTCTGCGTCTGCGCCACCAGCTTCGGCTGAGTCTTCGGCAGCGCCGGGTTCGCGGTGCAGCGGGTCGGTGCGGTGCCGCCCTGCGTCGCCTTCGGGCCGGTCCAGTTCACCGGCAGGTTGCCCGGCGCGAACAGCCCGAGCAGCGGCTTGCCGGGACGCGCCTTGGCGAGGTCGTCAGCGGTGTTGACCACGGTGTACCCGGCGGCCTTGGCTTGCTCCAGCACCGGCTTGCCCTTGAACTGCCCGGCGGTCGCCTTCTGGTCGAAGTACTTCGCGCCGCCGCCGAGGAGCACATCCGGGCGGGTCTGCACGAGCTGCTCGGAGATCGAGCCCGCGCCGCCGTTCTCCTTGGCGTTCCGCGCGCACTTCTTGGTCGTCTCGTCCGGGCCCTTGCAGTCACGGTCGACGACGTGCGCGCCGAGCACGGCCGGGGTCGCGTCCTGGACCTCGGCGGTGGTCACGTCGCCGGTGCGCAGGCCGCTGCGCTTGGCGAGTTCGAGCAGCGTCGGGACCGGGTTGCCGTAGGCGTCCACGGAAATCGCGCCGTTGTAGGTCTTCGTGCCGGTCGCCCAGCCGGTGCCCGACGCCGCGGAGTCGGTGACGTAGTCCGGCTTCGCCGGGTTGCCCTTCTCGACCGCGTACGTGGTGTAGTCGCCGGTCAGCGGGAATTCGTCCATCGCGAGCCGCCCGGCCGCACCGCGCTCGTAGTTGCGCGCCGAGGTGATCTCGGACTGGCCCATGCCGTCGCCGATGAACAGGATGACGTTGCGCGCGTGCCCGCCCTGGATCGCCTGGCGGATCTCCTGCGTGCGGTCGCCCGCACCGGCCGAAGCGGCCCGCGCGCCCTGGTCGTCCTGGTTGCCCTGCGCGGCGATCGCGACCGGGGCGGCGGCGACCATCGCGACGCCGAGCGCGCCCGCGGCCAGCCACTTGCGGCGGCCTGCCAAGACCGTTCTCATGGTTCTCCTCGAAGTGCCTCTCGTCCGGAACTTCCGGACGTGACCCATTAGTGCTCGACGATGTGTTCGACGCGGAGAATCCGGATGAGCGCCGGATGTCCGTAAAGCGAACTCCGGTGCGGTCACGGCCGGTGAACAGGCCGGAACCGGGTCCTTTTACACTCGGGTCGTGGCTTCACCTCTCATCGCACCCAGCATCCTGTCCGCCGACTTCGCCAAGCTCGGCGAGGAGATCGCGGCCGTCGCGCGCCCCGGGGAGACCCGGGCCGACTGGGTGCACGTGGACGTCATGGACGCGCACTTCGTGCCCAACCTGACCCTCGGCCTGCCGGTGGTCCAGTCGATCCTCAAGTCCACCGACGTCCCCATCGACTGCCACCTGATGATCGACGACCCGGACCGCTGGGCGATCGGCTACGCCGAGGCCGGCGCGTACAACGTCACGGTGCACGTGGAAGCCGCCGCGGACCCGGTCATGCTGGCGAAGAACCTGCGTGCCGCGGGCGCGAAGGCCGGGCTGTCGATCAAGCCGGGCACGCCGCTCGAACCGCACCTGGAAACCCTCAAGCACTACGACACGCTGCTCGTCATGTCGGTCGAACCGGGCTTCGGCGGGCAGTCGTTCATCGCCGACGTGCTCGACAAGGTGCGCACCGCGCGCCGGCTGGTCGACACCGGGCACCTCAAGCTGGTCGTCGAGATCGACGGCGGGATCAACTCCGACACCATCGAACAGGCCGCCGAAGCGGGCGTCGACTGCTTCGTCGCGGGCTCGGCCGTCTACGGGGCCGAGGACCCGGGTCGCGCCGTCGCCGCGCTGCGCGAACAGGCCGCCCGCCTCCGCGTCGGCTGACGTTCCGGCCGGGGAAGCTCCCGGGGCCGGGCGGGTGTTGGATGGAGGGGTCGCCGAAGACGGCGGCCGGGCGAGGAGGCAGCAGTGTTCACGGGAATTGTCGAAGAGGTCGGCGAGGTCACCGCGGTCGAGCAGTTCACCGACGCGGCTCGGCTCACCGTCCGCGGCCCGCTGGTCACCTCGGACGCGGGCCACGGCGATTCGATCGCGGTCAGCGGCGTCTGCCTGACCGTCGTCACGGTCTCCGGCGGCGAGTTCACCGTCGATGTGGTGAACGAAACACTCCAGCGTTCGAGCCTCGCGAAGGTGGCCGTCGGCGACGCGGTGAACCTCGAGCGCGCGACCCCGGCGGGCGGACGGCTCGGCGGGCACATCATGCAGGGCCACGTGGACGGCACCGGCGTCTTCGTCTCCCGCGACGAGCGCGGCGTGACGACGTTCTCCCTGCCCCCGGCCTTGTCGCGGTACGTCGTGGAGAAGGGTTCGATCGCCGTCGACGGCGTTTCGCTCACCGTCGCGAGCATCTCCGAGGACCGGTTTTCGGTCGCGCTGATCCCCACCACGCTCGAGGTGACGACCCTCGGCAGGCGGCAGGAAGGTGACCACGTGAACCTCGAAGTGGACGTCGTCGCGAAGTACGTGGAGAAGCTCACTGCGCCACACGTGGCGGCGAACGCGCACAATGTGTGACATCCACCCGGCGGCGGCAGCGAAGGAGCACCCGTGAGCGAGACGAAGGCGGCCGAGCCGCAGACCGGATGGACCCCGTGCGGAGCAGGCGCGGCGGTCGACGTGGACGCCATCGAGGCGGCGATCGCGGACATCGCCGCCGGGCGTGCGGTGGTCGTCGTGGACGACGAGGACCGCGAGAACGAGGGCGACCTCATCTTCGCCGCCGAGAAGGCGACGCCGGAGCTGCTCGCCTTCATGGTGCGCTACACCTCGGGCTACGTGTGCGTCGCGCTGACCGAATCCGAGGCGGACCGGCTCGACCTGCCGCCGATGTACCACACGAACCAGGACCAGCGCGGCACCGCGTACAGCGTCACGGTCGACGCGGCGGAGGGCATCAGCACCGGCATCTCCGGCACCGACCGCGCGCACACCACCCGGCTGCTGGCCGACCCCGAAGCCACCGCGAAGGACTTCCGCCGACCCGGGCACGTGGTGCCGCTGCGCGCCAAGGAAGGCGGCGTGCTGCGCCGGCCCGGTCACACTGAAGCGGCGGTCGACCTGGCCCGGCTGGCCGGTCTGCACCCGGCGGGCGCGCTCTGCGAGATCGTGTCGCAGAAGGACGAGGGCGACATGGCCCGGCGCGACGAGCTGGAAGTGTTCGCCGCCGACCACGACCTCAAGATCATCTCCATCGCGGACCTCATCGCTTACCGGCGGCGCACCGAGAAGCAGGTCGAGCGCGTCGCCGAGGCGCGGATCCCGCTGGCCGCGGGGGAGTTCCGCGCGGTCGGGTACGACAGCCTGCTCGACGGGATCGAGCACGTCGCCTTCGTGTACGGCGAGATCGGCGACGGCGAGGACATCCTGGTCCGGGTGCACTCCGAATGCCTCACCGGCGACGTGTTCGGCTCGCTGCGCTGCGACTGCGGCCCGCAGCTGGACGCCGCGCTGCAGAAGGTGGCCGACGAGGGCCGCGGGGTCGTGCTGTACATCCGCGGGCACGAGGGCCGCGGCATCGGCCTGCTGCACAAGCTGCAGGCGTACCAGCTGCAGGACGCGGGCGCGGACACCGTCGACGCGAACCTGGCGCTGGGCGTCCCGGCGGACGCGCGCGACTATGGCACCGGCGCGCAGATCCTGTGCGACCTCGGCGTCCGGTCGATGCGGCTGCTCACGAACAACCCGGCGAAGCGGGTTGGCCTCGAGGGCTACGGCCTGCGCGTCACCGGGCGGGTCGCGCTGCCGATCTCGCCGAACCCGGAAAACCTGCGGTACCTGCGCACCAAGCGCGACCGGATGGGGCACGACCTCAGCCAGCTCGAGCACTACGACCAGGTCGGCGCGTCCGACCCGGGCACCGAGGAGGACACCACGCGATGAGCGGCGAGGGGCGGCCGGAAGCCGCGCTCGACCTGCGCGACTGCAAGTCCCTGCGGCTGGCGGTCGTCGCGACGCGGTGGAACGCGAAGATCACCGACGTGCTGCTGGAGCGCGCGCTCGCCGCGGCGAAGGACGCCGGGCTCGAGGAAGAGCCCACGGTCATCCGGGTGGCGGGCGCGGTGGAGCTTCCGGTCGCGGCGCAGGCGCTCGCGCGCAACCACGACGCGGTCGTCGCGCTGGGCGTCGTGATTCGCGGCGGCACCCCGCACTTCGAGTACGTGTGCGACGCGGTCACCGCCGGTTTGACCCGGGTCGCGCTCGACGAGAGCACCCCGGTCGGCAACGGCGTGCTGACCTGCGACACCGAGCAGCAGGCGCTGGACCGCTCCGGCATGCCCGGCTCCGTGGAGGACAAAGGCTACGAGGCGGCCGTGGCGGCGCTCGACACCGCGCACGTGCTGCGCGGTCTCGGCAAGCCGTGGACCGAGCGGGGATTCGTGTGAGCGTGATGACCGAGCAGCAGACCGCCCTGGTGATCCGGCCGCGCCGGGCGCTGATCATGTGCAGCGTGCTCGCGGTGGCGCTGCTCGCGGCGTTCGTGGTGGTGGCGGTCCTGCTGCGCAGTTCGCACACCGGCGTCGTGTTCGAGGCGTCGGACCAGATCGCGATGATCGGCATCGGCGTCGCGCTGTCGGCGGGCACGATGCTGTTCGGCAACGCCCGCGTCCGCGCGGACGCCACCGGCATCGAGGTCCGCAACGTGCTGGCGCGGCGGGTTTTCACCTGGGATCAGGTGCTGTCGATCAGCTTCCCGGACGGGGCTTCGTGGGCCCGGCTGGAACTGCCGGACGACGAGTACTTCTCGGTGATGGCCGTGCAGGCAGTGGACCGCGAACGCGCGGTGACGGCGGTGCGCGCGCTGCGCCGGTTGCACCGCGCCGCCACCGAGGCCTGAGGTCTCCTACAGGTCCAGATCCACGACGATCGGCGCGTGGTCGGACGGTTGCTTGCCCTTGCGGGCTTCGCGATCCACGTAGGAATCGGTGACCGCCTTGGCGAAAACCTCGTTCCCGTAGACGAGGTCGATGCGCATTCCCTTGTTGTTGGGGAAGTTCCCGCCGCGGTAGTCCCAGTACGTGAACGGGTGGTCGTACTTCAGCGGCCGCGGGAACACGTCGGACAACCCGGCGTCGCGGAGCTTCTTGAGCGCGGCCCGTTCGGGTTCGGTGACGTGCGTGGATTCGGCGAACAGCGAGATGTCCCAGACGTCCTCGTCGGTCGGCGCGACGTTGAAATCGCCGAGCACCGCGAACGGGCGCGCGTGGTTCAGTTCTTCGCCGACGAGGTCGCCGAGCTTCTCGAACCACTCGAGTTTGTAGGCGTAGTGCGGGTTTTCCGGCTCGCGCCCGTTCGGCACGTACACCGACCAGACACGGATCCCGCCGCACGTCGCACCGATCGCGCGCGCCTCGGCCTTCCCGTCGAAGCCCGGTTCGCCCGGCAGCCCGCGCACCACGTCGTCGAGCCCGATCTTCGAGAGGATCGCGACGCCGTTCCACCGCCCCAGCCCGTACACGGCGACCTCGTACCCGCGCGCGGTGATCTCGTCGGCGGGGAAGGCTTCGGTGGTGTTCTTGAGCTCCTGAAGGCACAGAACGTCCGGAGCGGTGCTGTCGAGCCAGTCGAGCACGCGCGGCAGCCGGGGAACGATGGAGTTCACGTTCCAGGTGGCGACGCGGACGGTCATGGCTGCTCCCTGATCGTTCGGCGGGTCGGCGAGGCTAGGCTACGGCAGGCCAGTTCCGTGCCTCGGGACGCCTTCCGCCGCACGACCGCCAGGGGACGCGAGCACACTGTCGCCCGCGAACGTCGCGGCCCGGCACCCCTGCCCGCAGCAAGGGGTCTCACGGAAACTGTCGGACCCTCGCCATACAGTGGGGCACGTGGCTGATCCGACCACCTACCGACCTCAGCCGGGGAGCATCCCGGACTCGCCTGGCGTCTACAAGTTCCGCGACGACGCCAAGCGGGTCATCTACGTCGGCAAAGCGAAGAGCCTCCGCAGCAGGCTCAACTCGTACTTCGCCGACCTGTCCGGCCTTCATCCGCGCACGCGGCAGATGGTCACCACCGCGGCGAGCGTCGAGTGGACCGTCGTCGGCACCGAGGTCGAGGCGCTCCAGCTGGAGTACAACTGGATCAAGGAGTTCGACCCGCGGTTCAACGTCCGCTACCGCGACGACAAGAGCTACCCGGTCCTCGCGGTCACGCTGAACGAGGAGTTCCCCCGGCTGCACGTCTACCGAGGCGCGCGCAAGAAGGGCGTCCGCTACTTCGGGCCGTACTCGCACGCGTGGGCGATCCGCGAGACGCTCGACCTTCTCCTGCGCGTTTTCCCCGCCCGCACCTGTTCCGCCGGCGTCTTCCGCCGCCACGGGCAGATCGGGCGGCCGTGCCTGCTCGGCTACATCGACAAGTGCTCGGCTCCGTGCGTCGGCCGGGTGTCGGCGGACGAGCACCGGGCGATCGTCGAGGACTTCTGCGACTTCCTCGCCGGCCGCACGGACGCGATGGTGAAGCGGCTCGAACGCGAGATGGCCGCCGCTTCCGAGGAGCTGGAGTTCGAGCGCGCCGCGCGGCTGCGGGACGATCTGGGCGCGTTGCGGCGCGCGATGGAGAAACAAGCCGTGGTCTTCGGCGACGGCACGGACGCCGATGTCGTCGCGTTCGCGCACGACGAGCTGGAAGCCGCCGTCCAGGTGTTCCACGTGCGCGGCGGGCGCGTGCGCGGGCAGCGCGGCTGGGTGATCGACAAGGCCGAGGAAATGGACGTCCAGGCGCTGGTCGACCACTTCCTCACCCAGTTCTACGGTGAGGAATCCGACCGCGCGGGCCGCGACGACGTCGAGACCGGTCCGGTCGTCCCGCGCGAGGTGCTGGTGCCGGAGCTGCCGGCGGACGCCGACGCGGTCGCGGAGTGGCTGTCCGGCCTGCGCGGGTCGCGGGTACGGCTGCGGGTCGCGCAGCGCGGAGACAAGAAGGCGCTCGCGGAAACGGTGGAGCGCAACGCCAAGGAAGCGTTCACCCAGCACAAACTGCGCCGCGCGGGCGATCTCACCGCACGGTCCGCGGCGCTGCAGGAGCTCCAGGACTACCTGGCGCTCGACAGCGCGCCGCTGCGCATCGAATGCATCGACATCAGCCACATCCAGGGCAGCGACGTCGTCGCGTCGCTGGTGGTGTTCGAGGACGGGCTGCCGCGCAAGTCCGAGTACCGCAAGTTCGCGCTGCGCGAAGCGGCGACGGAGGGCGACGTCGCGTCCATCGCCGAGGTCGTGCGGCGGCGGTTCTACCGGTACCTCAAGGAAACGGCCGAAAACGCCGAGGAGGCAACGGAAACCGCGTCGGAGACCGCGGACGAGGCGGTCCGGCCGGTGCGCGCCGGGATCGACCCGGAGACCGGCCGCCCGCGCAAGTTCGCCTACCCGCCGAACCTGCTGGTCGTCGACGGCGCGGGCCCGCAGGCCACCGCGGCCGCGGACGTGCTCGCCGAACTGGGCATCACCGACATCGCCGTCGTCGGGCTCGCGAAGCGGCTCGAAGAGGTGTGGCTGCCCGGCGAACCGGATCCGATGATCCTGCCGCGCACGTCGGACGCGCTGTATCTGCTGCAGCGGCTTCGCGACGAGGCGCACCGGTTCGCCATTCGCTACCACCGCGAAAAGCGCGCCAAGCGCATGCAGACGTCCGAATTGGACAGTGTGCCCGGACTCGGGCAGGCTCGGCGCACCGCGCTGATCAAGCACTTCGGCTCGGTGAAGAAGCTCAAACAGGCCCGGGTCGAGGAAATCGAAGCGGTGCCCGGCTTCGGCAGGCGCACTGCCGAGGCCGTGGTGGCGGCACTGGCCGGGGAGACCGGCGCCGCACCGCGGGCAGTACCGGGAGGGGACCAGGGGTCGTGATCGGGAAGGAAGCACAGACGTGAGTGCGGAAGAGGAAAAGCGGGGCAGCGGGATGGAGGTCGCGGTCGTCAGCGGCCTGTCCGGCGCGGGCCGCTCCACGGCGGCCAAGTGCCTGGAGGACCTCGGCTGGTTCGTGGTCGACAACCTGCCGCCGGAGCTGATCGCCACCATGGTCGAGCTCGGCGCGCAGGCGCGGGGGGCGATCACGAAGGTGGCGGTGGTGATGGACGTGCGCTCGCGCGCGTTCACCGACGACCTCGCCTCGGTCATCAAGGACCTCGACGCGCGCGGGTACAAGCCGCGCGTGCTGTTCCTGGAGGCCACCGACGCGGTGCTGGTGCGCCGCTTCGAGTCGGTCCGCCGCGGCCACCCGATGCAGGGCGACGGCAGGCTCGCCGACGGCATCACCGCCGAGCGCAAGCTGCTTTCGCCGCTGCGCGAGGAAGCCGACCTGGTGCTCGACACGTCCGCGCTGTCGGTGCACGACCTGCGCGCGAAAATAGAGGACGCGTTCGGTTCCGAGGCCAGCACGCAGACCCGCGTCACCGTGCTGTCCTTCGGCTACAAGTACGGTTTGCCGATGGACGCCGACCTGGTGATGGACGTGCGGTTCCTGCCGAACCCGTTCTGGATCCCGGAGCTGCGCGAGCACACCGGCCTCGACGGCGAGGTGCGCAACTACGTGCTGTCGCAGGAAGGCGCCGAGGAATTCCTCGACCGCTACCACCAGCTGCTGCGGCTCATCGGCGCGGGCTACAAGCGCGAGGGCAAGCGGTACCTGACGCTCGCGGTCGGCTGCACCGGCGGCAAGCACCGCAGCGTCGCGATCTCCGAGGAACTCGCCCAGCGACTGTCCAATGAGGACGGCATGGCAGTAAAGGTGGTGCACCGGGATCTTGGCCGGGAGTGACGTGCGCGCGGTGGCGCTGGGCGGAGGACACGGGCTGCACGCGACGCTGACCGCGCTCCGGCGGATCACCCGCGCCGTCACGGCGGTGGTCACGGTGGCCGACGACGGCGGGTCGTCCGGCAGGCTGCGGCGCGAACTGGGGCTGCTGCCGCCGGGCGACCTGCGCCAGGCGTTCGCCGCCTTCGCCGCGGAGGACGGCGGGCGGCTGTGGGCGGAGGTGTTCCAGCACCGCTTCGGCGGCGACGGCGCGCTCGCCGGGCACGCGGTCGGCAACCTGCTGCTCGCCGGGCTGTTCGAGGTGCTCGGCGACCCGGTGGCCGCGCTCGACGAGGCGAGCAGGCTGATGGGCATCTCCGGCCGGGTGCTGCCGATGTCGCCGGAGCCGCTGGAGATCGAGGGGGAGGTCAGCGGCCTGGACAGCGAGGACCCGGACGCGATCCGGCGCATCCGCGGCCAGGTCGCGGTCGCGAGCACGCCCGGCCAGGTGCACCGCATCACGCTGCACCCGGCCGGCCGCCAGGAGCGTCCGCCGCGCGGCTGCCCGGAGGCGATCGAGGCGGTGCTGGAGGCGGACGTCGTGTTCCTCGGCCCCGGCTCGTGGTTCACCAGCGTGCTGCCGCATCTTCTGGTCCCGGATCTGCACGACGCGCTCGTGCGCACGACGGCGACGAAGGTCGTCGTGCTGAACTTGGTCCCCCAACCGGGGGAAACCGGCGGATTCTCCCCGGAGCGGCATCTGGACGTACTCTTCGAGCACGCGCCCGCGCTGCGGGTCGACGCCGTCGTCGCGGACCGTGATTCCGTCCCTGACCCGGCAAGCCTGCGCCGGGCGGCCGAACGCCTCGGGGCGAGGGCCTGCCTGGGGGCGGTGGCCGACCCGGTCGTGGCGGGACGGCATGATCCTGGTGCGCTCGCCCAGTGCATGCGAGAGGCACTCGGCCTCGGCGGGGAGCACTGTGGGTGACGGCGGGCGCGCAGCGAAAGGCAGGAGGGGCAGTACATGGCGATGACCGCCGCGGTGAAAGACGAACTGAGCCGGCTCGAGATCACGAAGATCGGGCCGCGCCGGGCGGAGGTCGCGTCGCTGCTTCGCTTCGCGGGCGGGCTGCACATCGTGGCCGGCCGGGTGGTGGTCGAAGCGGAGCTGGACACGGGTTCGGTCGCGCGGCGGCTGCGCAAGGAGATCCACGAGCTGTACGGGCATCATTCGGACGTGCACGTGATCACCGCGAGCGGCGGCCTGCGCAAGGGGACGCGCTACGTCGTGCGCGTGGTGAAGGACGGCGAGGGCCTGGCGCGCCAGACGGGTTTGATTGACCAGCGCGGCCGCCCCGTGCGAGGCCTGCCCGCCGCCGTGGTGTCCGGCGGAGTGGCCGACGCCGAAGCAGCCTGGCGCGGTGCCTTCCTGGCCCACGGTTCGCTGACTGAACCGGGCCGCTCGTCTTCCCTGGAAGTGACCTGCCCCGGCCCGGAAGCGGCCTTGGCCCTGGTCGGCGCGGCGCGGCGGATGGGCATCCAAGCGAAGTCCCGTGAAGTGCGGGGCGCGGACCGCGTCGTGGTCCGAGACGGCGACGCCATCGGCGCCCTGCTGACCCGTCTGGGCGCGCACACGAGCGTGCTGCAGTGGGAAGAACGCCGGATGCGCCGGGAAGTGCGAGCGACCGCCAACCGCCTCGCGAACTTCGACGACGCGAACCTGCGCCGCTCGGCCCGCGCCGCCGTCGCCGCGGCCGCCCGAGTGGAACGCGCCTTGGAGATCCTCGGCGACACCGCCCCCGACCACCTGCTCGCCGCCGGACGGCTGCGCTTGTCGAACCGCCAGGCGTCGCTCGAGGAACTGGGCCAGCTCTCCGACCCGCAGATGACGAAAGACGCCGTGGCCGGACGGATCCGCCGGCTGCTCGCGATGGCGGACAAACGGGCGAAGGAGCTGAGCATCCCGGACACCGAATCGGCGGTGACTCCGGAAATGCTGGAAGAAGAAGCCTGACACGCTTGACGGCGGGGTTCTGGTTCGGGACGGCCTAGCCCCGCCGCGGTGGCTTGGGGGAGCGGCCTGCGTGGCCCGGTTTGCGGCTTCTCAGCGGGGAGCCCGCTTCGCGCGTCGCTGGGGTAAGGGAGGGGCCTGCTTCATCCCTTTGCCGTGGCGTGCCCGGCCCCGGTTTGCGGCTTCTCGGGCGGAAGCACGCTTCGCCCGGTCGCTGGCCCGGGAAGGGCGAGGTCTGCTTCATCCCTTCGCAGTGGCTTGTCCGGCCCGGTTTGCGGCTTTCTCAGGCGGGCACCCGCTTCGCCCGGTCGCGTGGTCTGGCGGCCAGCCTGATCCGTCCGCGGTGGCTTGCGAGGGCGGAGCAGCCCAGTTGCGGAGCCACCAGCCGAGGCGGCTTGCTGGCGAGGATCGGCCCGCCAAGATCCGCGCGACAAGAAGCCGCGTCGGAAGACCAGCCGCGGTCGCCGGAGGCCTGCCCGATCGTTGGCGGGAGTCTCGTGAGTGTTCAGGCCGGTTCTAACCGGCAAAAACGCTCACGAGAGTGCGCATGCCGAAAACCTCGCCGCGCGGGCCGAGCCCAGCATCATCCCCTGCACCGCGAACCTCCCGCTACGCCTTCCGTACCACGCCCCACCCCACCCTGCGCTTTACTCGGCGCCTACCCGTCCCGCCGCACCGAGAGACCCGCCCCGGCCGTCAAGACTTCGTCCACAGTGGACAAATCACCCCCGCCACACCACCGTCTTCGCTACCGTAGGGGGCATGATCGATCTGCCGCTCTCCGCACTTGAACTCGCGCTGGTCGAGGCCGGGCAGTCGGCCACCGCGGCGCTCGAACCGCTCTCCGCCGTCGCGCGCCGGGTCGACGAGCTCGGCTACCGCAGGCTCTGGTTTGCCGAGCACCACGGTTCCCCGGCCATCGCCAGTGCCTCCCCGCAGGTGCTCGCGGCGCACGCGGGCGCGGTGACGTCCCGGGTCCGGGTCGGGTCCGGCGGCGTTCTCGCGCCCAATCACGCCCCGTTCGCGTTGGCGGAGCAGTTCGGCACCCTGTCCGCGCTCAACGGCGGCCGGGTCGATCTCGGGGTGGGACGAGGGCCGGGGGCGCTCGATCCGGACATCATCCGCGCGCTGCGCCGCGGAGCCGAGCCGGCCGGGGAAGCCGACTATCACGCTGACGTCGACGAGCTCCTGAAGCACCTCGGCAGCGACAAGGTCCTCCCCGGCGGGGTGACCGTGCCGGAGCCGTGGCTGCTCAGTTCCAGTCCGGCGGGCGCGGAGGTGGCGGCTGAGCGCGGGTTGCCGATCGCGTTCGCGCATCACATCCGGCCGGACAACACGGCGCCCTCGCTGGAGCGGTACCGGGAGAAGTTCCGGCCGTCGAAGTGGCGCTCCGAGCCGTACGTGCTGTTGTGCGTCGAGACGATCTGCGCGGACACCGAGGCCGAAGCCGAATACCTCTCCGGGCCGATGAACGTCCTCAAGTCCCATCTGCTCACCGGTGGCGGGGGAGACCAGCCGATGCTCACGCCGGACGAGGCCGCCGGGTACGAGTTCGCGCCGGAGATGGTTCCGCAGCTCGAACACTTCCGCGCGGCTCAGGCGTACGGCGAGCGGGAGCAGGTCCAGGCGCGGCTCGCGGAGCTGGCGAAGCAGACCGGCGCGGACGAAATCATGGTCACGGTCCCCGTCTTCGACGCGAAGGCGCGGATCCGCTGCTACGAACTGGTGAAAGAATAAGGTGCGGCAGGGGTGACCGGCGCCGCTCCGGTCACCCCTGCCGCGGCTTTATCCGGCGAACGCCGCGCCGGGGAACTTCAGCTGCACCACCACGTTGTCGATGGTGTCCGGCGTGCCGCCGAGCTTGTCGTTGTTCGTCGAGGTCACCCAGAGGCGCCCGTCCGGCGTCTTGGTCACCGAGCGCAGCCGGCCCCAGCGGCCGGAGAACACCGCCGACACGGTGCCGACGCTGTCGCCCTTGATCTGCGTCGCGAACAACTGCTTGCCGGTCACCGCCGCGATGTAGATCCAGTCGTTCACGATCTCGATGCCCGACGGCCCGGCCTGCGAGGTCGGCCACGTCTTCTTCGGCGCGATCGTCCCCTTGCAGTCGCCGATCGTGCCCTCGCACGCCGACCAGCCGTAGTTGCCGCCCTTCTGGATCAGGTTCAGCTCGTCCTGGCTGCTCTCGCCGAACTCCGACGACCACAGCCGCCCCTGCGAATCCCAGGCGAGGCCCTGCGGGTTGCGGTGCCCGTAGCTCCAGACGTACCGCGCGTTGCCGCCGGTGGCGTAGAACGGGTTGTCGCTCGGCGCGGAACCGTCCGGGTTGAGCCGGAGGATCTTGCCGTTGAGCGAGCTCTTGTTCTGCGCGTTGGCCTTGACCTTCGCGTCGCCGACGGTGGCGTACAGCTTGCCGTCCGGGCCGAACGCGATCCGGCCGCCGTTGTGGTACTGGTTCTTCGACATCCCGGTCAGCACCGGCGTGGTGGTCTTCGACAGCGTGGTGCCGTCGTAGGTGACCTTCACGATCCGGTTGTCGCTGGACGACGTGTGGTACAGGTACACCGCGTGGTCGGTGTTCCACTGCGGCGAAATCGCCAGCCCGAGCAGGCCGCCCTCGCCGTTCGTGGTGACCACGCCGGGGATCTTGCCGAGCATCGTCTTCTTGCCGTCCGGGGTGATCTGCAGCAGTTCGAACCGGTCCCGTTCGGTCACCAAGGCGTTGCCGTTCGGCAGGAAACCGACCGCCCAGCCGAGGTCGACCTTCGCGATGTCCTTGTCGTACGACGGGATTCCGCCGCCCGCACCGCTGCTGCTGGTCGTCTTCGCGGTGACCGCGTTGCTCGCCGCGGAGGCGTTTCCGTTGGGGTCACGGGCTTTCACCGTGAACGTGTAGGACGTGTTCGGCTTGAGGTCGGTGACCGTCGCCGAAGTCTGCGACGTGGACGAGACGACAGTGCCGCCCTGGTACACGTCGTAGCCCGCGATCGAGCCGCTGTCGTCGGTGGAAGCCTTCCAGGACAACGAAATGCTGTCCGAAGTACTGCCGGTGACCTTGAGCGAACCGGGCACGCTCGGCGGGGTTTTGTCGTCGCTGGGCGGGGTTTTCACGCCGACGACGTTGCTCGGCTGGGACGGGTTGCCCGCCGCGTCGTAGGCGATCACCGAGATGTCGTACGACGTGTTCGGCGTCAGCTGGTCGACGGTCGCCGAGGTGGTCTTGCCGTCCACGACCTTCAGCGTGTTGCCGCCGCGGTTGATCTCGTACCGCGTGACGCCGACGTTGTCCGTCGCCGCGTCCCAGCGGAAATCGGCCGCGGTGGGCCGGATGTTCGACGCCTGGAAGTTCTTCGGCGGCGTCGGCGGCTCGGTGTCGACCGGGGCGCTGAAGCTGTCGGTGATCTTGTCGGTGTTGGGCCCGCCGTTCGCGGACGCCGAAACGGTGCGGACGTGGTTGACGCCCGCGGTGAGCTGGACGGTCGCGGTGACGGTCTTCCACGTCGTCCAGGAACCCGTGCCGGGGAAGGAAACCGTGCCCTTGTCACCGCCGTCGACCACGAGCTTCATCGGCCGGTCGTCGGCGGTTCCGTTGGCATAGCGGAAAGTCAGCGTGTGCGTGCCGGCCTGTGCCGCGTTGACCGAGTAGTCGGCGTAGCTGCCGACGACGTTTTCGAAATCCACGAATCCCTTGCCGGAATAGCCGGGGTGGTTCGTGGCGATCTTGGCCTGGGAGAGCGTCGCGTCCTCGGACTCGTAATCCCCGGTCGCCGCGGTGGCGGTCACGGGGGTCAGCAGTGCGCAGCCGAGCGCGGTCGCCGCGGTACCGGCGAACAGCGCGCTCAACGTCGAGCGTCGTGCCACGGGGGCCTCCTGCTTGAGGGGGATCGGGGCGGCGGCGGGGAACTGCACGGTCTTCGTTAGGAAAGTTTCCTATTTATCGGGACAGATCACACACCCTCGGCAGGTGCGGTGTCAATAGTGCGATCGCGGCATTACGCTCCGCAGCCGTGGCCGCGGAGCGCATGCAGAAAGAACGGGTAGGTCAGAAGCCGGCGATGTCCGCCCGCGCGATCACCTTCGTGATCCTCGCCCGGACGAGGGATTCTTCGGGGACGGCGTTGCGCTTGCCGTAGGCCGGGCCGTTCTCCTCGCCCATGTACCGCGCGCCGAGCCGGGTGGCCCACTCCAGCATTTCGTCGTAGTCGTGGTGCAGTTCCGCCTCGGCGGTGAACTGGACGTACGAGAACGGCGGCCGCTGGTCGTCCACCGCGAGCGAGAGCCGCGCGTCGCGGCGCAGGGCCTTGCCCTTGAGCGTGTCCGTCCCGGTGGTGAAGATCAACTCGTCGCCGTTCGGTCCCTCGTTCAGCAGGAACCACACCGGCGTGACGACCGGGGCCCCGTTGGCCCGCACGATCCCCAGCATCCCGGTCCGCGTGCCCTCGCTCGCGAACTTCCACCACTCCGCCCTGGTCATCTCCCGCATGCCCGCCACGCTAGCCGTCCGCGTGTGCGGGCTCCCGGCCGGGCCGACTAGCCTGACCTGCTGTGCGATACGACGAGATGGGCGCCGCTGGGCTCGCCGACGAGGGGCTGACCCGTCGGCTGAAGGCGCTCGCCTGCACCGCGCCGTTGCACGACCTCGACGCGCGCAAGGCGAAGCTCGACTGGGCCGACGCCACGGTGTACCAGATGGCCGAGATCGCGCTGCACACGATCGACCAGGTCACCATCGCGATGGACTTCGACACCGGCGCGGGTCACGACCAGGTCATCGACCGGCTGCTGCCGTTCATCTCGCTGCAGGCGCCCTCGCGGATGCCGGACGAGCACGTGCGCGTGGCGAAGTGGGTGCTGGACAACCTGATCAACGTCGGCACCACCGACCGCGGCTTCCGGCGCGTGTACGGCTCGCTCGGTCCCGGCGGCTACCAGCGCCGCCAGTTCGACTTCAAGCTGCTGGTCGAGCTGGCCGCCCCCGACGGCGAGGTGTACCTGCGCGCCACCGACGAGGCGATCAACGTGCTGGTCGGCGCGCTGGACACGGACGTCGAATCGGCGCAGATCGCGGCCGAGGTGAAGCTGGAGAACCTGATCAACCGCGGCCGCCTCGCCGACGCGAAGCTCGCCGCGGAGCAGGCGCGCTACCGCACCGTGCAGTATGGCGAGACGCTGCGCGCGAAGCTCGACGCGACCCGCCGCGACGTGCGCGCGGTCGACTGGGAGAGCGAGGTGCCAGAGCTGATCGAATCGGCGCTCGGGCACATCGAGTCCCGGTTCCGCGCGGAGAACGCGATCCTGAAGAACATCACCACCGCGCGCGACGAGTCCGAGGACGCCGACCACAAGCGCCGAGCGGCCGAGCTGGTCGACATCGTCGCCGACTGCATCCGGCGGCACACCCGCCTCCAGTCGCGGCTCGCCGACGCGGGCGCGGTCTTCCGCGCAGAACAGGACCGCCAGCAGTTCTCCGGCCCGCCGCAGCGGGCCACCATCGACCTGTTCGGCCAGCTCCTGATGCCGACACTCGGGCTGCCGCTCGCCGACGCCACCGCGCCCGCCGAGCACTTCTTCCATGCCGTCGCCGGGATCACGACGCCGGTCGTGCCGTCGCTGTCTTCGCTGGTGTCGCTGCTGCTGCGGCCCGCCCCGGAGCGCGACCAGCTGGTCGGCGAGGTGCCGGAGCCGGAGCTGGTGCCCGCCGAGGTGACCGACCGGTTCGGCGACGACGTGTGGCGGCTCGCCGACGAACTGCTCGACCTGCCCGACGTGCCGCGGCGGCTGTCCGGGCTGCTGGAGGACGCGCGCCGCTCCGGGCAGCCGAACCTGGCGTCCCTGATCGCGCTGCGTGCGCTGCACGCCTACAGTCCCGAGGTCGGCGCGGCGCGCCGGCAGGGGGAACGCCAGGTGCTGCTCGCCGTCGACGACGGCACCCTGCTCGACGACCCGGAGTTCGGCGGGGCCGATCTGCTGCTGACCACCGCGGAGGTCGAACGAGCTGACGACGAGACCGAGGAGGTCGCCTGATGCCGGTGACGCACACGAGCGTCGACGCCGAGGCCGCCGCGCGCCTCGTCGCGTTCGGGATGCGCCCGAAGCAGCTGCCCGCCCGCGACGTCGTGTACGGCGAGCTGGTGCGCCGCTACGGCGAGGACAACGCGTTCAAAGCGCTCACCCACGCGGTCGCGTCCGGGCTCGGGCTGATGGTGCTGGAGGTGACGCAGCAGGCCGGATGCGTGCTCGCGGCCACCGACGAGTCCGTCTTCGAGATCAAGATGGACAGCTACGCGCGGCAGGCCAAGATCCGCGAGCGGCGCGAGACGGAAAAGGTGCTGCACGGCCTGATCCACCTCGCGACGGCCGCGCTCGGCTACCCGCGGCCGGACGACCTGGCCAACGACACCTACATCGGCCGGGTGAGCGTCGAGCAGGTCGACGCGATGGTCCGCGAAGCCGCGCGGGTGCTAGACGAGCGCGCGCAGCTGGCCGAGGCGAACAACGACCCGCTCGCGGACGCGCCGGAGCTGGAGCAGGCGTGGCGCGCGTACGCTCGACGTCCGGCCGCAGCGGCGACGAAGGACGGCCGGATGGCGGCGGACACCACGCGCGGCATGGTGTCGCGGGCGCTGCGATTCCTTGCCGATCAAGGCTTTCTGGTGCAGGTGAGCGACGAGCAGGGCGGCACGTACCGCACGACGCCGCGGTACCAGATCCAGGTCCGGGAGCTGGCCGCGGACGCCGCGTTCGACGACCTGCTCGCGCTCGATGTCGTCGCGGTCGCTGGGGCCGGGGGAACGCTGCGCGCGACGGCCTCGGACACGCTGCAGTAAGAGGGGACGGGAATGTACGAGCTTTCGCGGGTCCGCCTGCATTCGGTGGGCCCGGCGGGCGCCCGGTACCAGGACGTGGTGCTGGACTTCAGCGGCGTCGGGGCCACGATCACCGCGCCGAAGCAGGACGCGTTGTTCTCCGCGGGCATCCACGCCGGCGGGCCGGTGCGCCGCCCGTCTCCGGCGAGCGTGCTGTTCCTGGAGAACGGCGGCGGCAAGTCCGTGCTGATCAAGCTGATCTTCTCGGTGATGCTGCCCGGGCGGCGCCAGGTCGTCGGCACCACGAGCACGAAGGTGCTGGAGAAGTTCGTGACGGCCAAGGACGTCGCGCACGTGGTGCTGGAGTGGCTGCACGTCGAGACCGGCCAGCGGGTGATCACCGGCAAGGTGTCGGAGTGGCGCGGGCACGTGACGTCGGCGGACTCGGAAAACCTCGTCGACTCCTGGTACTGCTTCCGCCCGACCGCCGACGTCGCGCTCGATTCGCTGCCGCTGACCGAGGACGGCCGCCTGCTGACCATGTCCGGGTTCCACGACCGGATCGCGGGCGCGGCGATGGCCGAACCGGAGCTGGAGCTGTTCTGGACGCGCCGGCACCACGAGTGGACCGGGCGGCTCGACCAGCTCGGCCTCGACACCGAGCTGTTCCGCTACCAGCGCGCGATGAACGCGGGCGAGGGCGAGGCGGCCGACGCGTTCCAGTTCTCCACCGACGAGGCGTTCGTGGAGTTCCTGCTGCGCGCGGTGCTGTCCGAGGACGAGCCGAAGGACCTCGCCGAGGTCGTGTCGACGTACGCGAACAACCTCGCGCAGCGCGGCGATCTGATGGCGGAGAAGGAATTCGTCGAGGGTGCGCTGGAACTGCTCGGTCCGCTGGCCGAGGAGGAAGGCGTGGCCGCGGCTTCGCGGCGGATCGCCGAATCGGCGCGCGAGGATCTCGGCGAGCTGGCCGGGCGGATCCACGCGCGCAACGAGCTGGAGAACGCGCGGCTGTCGGGGCTGGAAGAACACGTCGAGGAAGTGCGCAGTGCGGAAAAGCTCGCCGAGGGCGACCATCGGCGGCTGACCGCGGGCGTCACCGAGCTGCGGCGGCTGGTCGCGGTGCTGCGGCTGGAAGAAGCGCAGATCGAACGCGAGCGCGTCGACGGCGAGCTGGCCGAGGCGAAGACGCAGGCCGAAGCGTGGCGCGAAACCGCGACCGTGCTGAACCGGTTGAACGCTGCGCGCAAGGCGAAAGACCTGCGTGAGCTGGTCGGAAACCGTGAGGAGAAGGCGAAACCGGCGTTGGCCGCCCGGGATGCGGCGGCGGTCGCGTTGGGGCGCGGTTTGCTTTCGCTGGCTCGTGACGCGCAACGGCAGGCGGACAAAGCCGAGGCACACGCGGACGCGTTGCGCGCCGAAGCGGAGAAGGCGCAGGTCGAGCGGGACGAGGCGGCGAACCTGGCTGCCGGGCGCCGGGCTGAGGCGCGTGGACTGTCGTCGCGGATTGCTGAGCTGCGCGAGGAAATCTCCGAGTCGGTCCGAAGTGGACTGTTGCCCTCCGGGGCGGATGTCGCCGAAGCCGCGCGGTCCGCGCGGGCGGAAGCCGAGGCCGCGGCGGCGGAATCCGTTCGCCGGGAACAGGAACTCGACCGCGTCGGCGAGGATCTGCAAGCGGCGCAGCGTTCGGTGAACGAGGCGCATCAGCTCGCCGGGTCCACTCAGGACCGTCTCGTGCGGGCGGCCGAAGACCTCGAACGCGCGCACCGGCGGACCGACGCGCTGGCCGCCGAACCGCGGTTGATGGAGCTGCTCGGCGCGGACGACGTCAAGCTGGAGAGCGATCTTCCGGTGCTGCTGCAGCGCTTGCGCGACGCGAGTGCGGCGGTGGAGAAGGAGCAGACCGCGCTGCGGATGGAGGAGTCGGCCGACGAACGGGCGCTGGCCGCGCTCGGGTCGGGCGGGCTGCTGCCGCCGCCGGAGGACGTCCAGGCCGCGCTGGATGCGTTGGAGCAGGCGGGAATCACCGCGTGGTCGGGCTGGCGTTATCTGTCCAAATTGGACTCGGTGCGGCGCGACGAAGTGCTGGAGCGGATGCCGCAGCTCGTCGCCGGCGTACTGCTGAACGACGCGGCGCAGGCGAAGCGGGCGCGGGAAGTGCTGGCGGCTTCGCGGCTGCTGCCGAGCGCGGTGATCGCGGTCGGGACTACGGACGCGTTCCAAAAGGACGGTCCGGCCGCCGCGGGTGTCGAGTTCCTCGTGCCGCCGAACCCGGCGATGTACGACGAGGAAGCCGCGGACACCGAGCGGGAAGCCGTGGCGCAGCGGCACGCCGAACGGCAGCGTCGGCTGGAGCAGCTGTCGGAGTCGCTGGCGGCTGATGGCGCGTTGACGTGGAAGCTGACCACCTGGCGCGAGGACTATCCGGCCGGGGCGATCGGGACGCTTGCTGAGCAGGCTGAAAGCGCTCGCGTCGCCCGGGAGACCGCGCAGACCGCGCTCGCGCAAGCGGAGGCGGAATTCGCCCGGTTGAGCGAAAAAATCACCGCCTTGCGGGAGCGAGTCCCGGCGTTGCGGACCGCAGCGGCAGAAGCCGAGGAGAAGGCGCGTCGGCTCGGCGAACTGTCCACTCGGGCCGCGCGTGTCGCGGAGTGGACCGAAGAAGTCGAGCGGGCAACGGAAATCGCGGAACGCGCGGAGACGTCGGCAGCTGAGGCATCGGCGCGAGCGGCGCGGTTGCGCGAGCAGGCGGCGGAGGAGCAGCGGACCGCTGACGGACACCGTCGCACCGTCACCACCGCACGGTCCGAGCTGGCTGAGGTGCCTGGCGCGGCCGAGCTGCCGGAGGACGTCGAAGCGCCTTCGGAACCGGTGGACGCGTTGCGGCGCACCTTCGTGTCGGCTTCCGAGTCGTACGCGAAGGTCGAGGTCGGCAGCGATCTCCGGGCCGAGTTGGAGCAGGCGGAATCCGCTGAGGCAGCGGCGTCGTCGGCCTTGGAAGCGCTGGACGAAGAGGTCCGGGTGCGCGCGGGGGCGTTGCTGGAGACGCCGGACGGCTCGGACGCTTCCACCCGGGCGGCGGCGTTGGCGCGGGCACGGCGGGTCGTCGACGCGCTGGAGGAGGAACGCACCGAGGCGATCGGGCAGGTGTCGACGCGGCGGGCGGAGCTGGACGTGCTGCCGTTGCAAACCGGCGTCGCTTCTCCGGCTGAGCGGCCGCGCGACATCGAGCACGGACTTGAGCTGATCGACGCGGCTTCGCTGGAAGTGTCAGCGGCGGCCCGGAAATGGGAAGAGCTGCAAGAGCGCCGAGCGGCGGCGGAAGCGACGCTGGACGCGGGCAAGGCTTCGGCGTCCGGCTTCGGATTGTTGTCGGAATCGTTGGCGCACTTGCGTTCCGAGGAACCCGCGGACGCGTACGACGGCGATGTCGAGTCCGCGCGGACCCGGTACAACCAGCTCAACACCGTCCTGAACGACGCGCAGTCGGCGGCCGATTCCGGCGACCGGCGGGTGCGCGCGGCGGCGGACCAGCTGGCGCAGTACGCGACCGAGAAGCGGTTCGAAAAGCTCAGCACGCCGGTGCGGCAGCAGGTGATTTCCGTGAAGCGGGACCAGCTTCCCGCGCACGCGGCGGAATGGAGCGAGGCGCTGCGCCCTCGGCTGCGGACCCTCACCGACGACCTCGCGCAGATCGACCGGCACCGCGGCGGCATCATCACGCGGCTGCAGGGCATGGTCGAAGGTGCGTTGCGTACGCTGCGGTCGGCGCAGCGGGTGTCGCGGCTGCCGGACGGGCTCGGCGACTGGTCCGGCCAGGAGTTCCTGCGGATCCGGTTCACCGAGCTGGAAGACCATGTGCTGGCGGAAAAACTGGGCGAGGTCGTCGACGAGGCGGCCGCGGGCAAGACCGCCGACGGCCGCGACGTGAAGCGCGACGGGCTGTCGCTGGTGCTGCGCGGGGTGCACGTCGCCGCGCCCAAGGGGTACCGGGTCGACATGCTCAAGCCGGACTCCGTGCTGCGCACCGAACGCCAGCGGGTGTCGGAAATCCGCGACGTGTTCTCCGGCGGCCAGCAGCTGACCGCGGCGATCATCCTGTACTGCACGCTGGCCGCGTTGCGCGCCAACAACCGGGGCAAGGCGCGGAACCGGCATTCGGGCGTGCTGTTCCTGGACAACCCGATCGGCCGTGCGTCCGCCGGATACCTGCTGGAACTGCAGCGGGCCGTCGCGGAGGCGCTGGGCGTGCAACTGATCTACACGACGGGCTTGTTCGACGCGGGCGCGCTGGCGGAATTCCCGCTGATCGTGCGGCTGCGCAACGACGCGGACCTGCGGGCCGGGCGGAAGTACCTGTCGGTGGACGCGACGATCCGGAATTCCCTCGACGACCTCGGGGACCCGGACGGGGTCGCCCGGCTTTCGGCGACGCGGATGTTCAGCCGTGGGTCTTCCGCTCCCGCGGTGGACTCGTCCGCCGAAGAAGAACAACCGGCCTGACGGCTGGCGCGCGGTCTGCCCAGGCGGCACACCGCGCGCCGAGACCCGTCAGCTGACGGGCACGTACGCCAGCCCGTGACCGCCTGCCGCTCCGGCCGCTTCAGTGTCCAATGTGGTCACCAGGGTGCGGGTCTGGAGATTGATGACCTCCACTTCGGTCGATGCCGCCCCGGACACGAACGCGATCCGGCCGTCCGGGGCGGCGAGAATCGCGAGCGGAAAGTCCGTCCGCAGGTCCATGGACCCGAGCAGTTCGTGACTGGTCGCCGAAAACGCCAGCAACCGCCCGCCCAGTTCGGCGGCCAACACCTCGCCGGACGCCGTGCAATGGATCGGCAGCACCGGATGTTCCGTCGGCAACAGGGTTTCTAGAGTTCCGGTGACCGCGTCGAACACCCGGATCCCGGGCGCTGCGCGAACCGGCTCGGTCCCGTTTTCCAGATACGGAGCCGCGACGTACAGCCGCTTGCCGTCCCGGGAAACCTCCAGCCCTTCACTGCCGGGCAGAGAGATTTTCTCGACCTCGCCACTGTCCAGGTCCACAAAGGACACGAACGGCGCTTCCTTGTTGGTCACGAACCCGCGCCGCCCGTCCGGACTGATGGCGACCTAATGCGGCCCCGGCGCGCCGGTCGCGAGATGCCGGACCGGGCGTCGCGTCGCGGTATCGACGACCACCAGGCCGCCCTCGCTTTCCGGACTGGCCTCGACCGTCACGTACAGCAGCCCTCGCGTCGCATCGATTGCCAGACCGTGCGGCGCGTGATCCGGCGAGAGATCGACGACCTCCAGGACCTCGCGCGAATCCGGATCGATCGCGGTCAGCTCGGTCGCTCGTTCGCCATGGCTGTGGTACGCCCCGCGGCGGTACGCGCTCGCGGTCCAGACGAGGCGGTGGACGGGGTCGAAGCACAGGTCGTGCGGCTGCGCAGGCACCTCGACGGTGCCGAGATGCTTCCCGGACCCGACGTGGAAGAAGGCGACCGCCGGCCCCTTCGCTCCAGCGACCGCGAGTATCGCTTCTCGCATTGGCTCTCTCCTTTGTGTTCGGCTACGAGATCCACTCTGGGCGGCCGCGGATTGCGCGTCGATGCAAGAATCGGCACGGAATTCTTCCGCTGAACGCAAACCTTCCGGGACGGCCATGGACCTGAACCTCTTGCGCGTGCTGGACGTCCTGCTTCAGGAAGGCAGCGTCACGCGCGCCGCGGCCAGACTGGGCAGCTCGCCCGCCGCGGTGAGCCGAACCCTCGCCAAACTGCGCCGCGCCACCGGCGATCCCTTGCTGGTCCGCGCAGGTCAAGGCCTAGTACCGACCCCGCGCGCGCTGGAACTGAAAGACGAAGTCGCCACCCTGGTGCACCGCGCCGACCGCATCCTCGGCCCCGGCCCTGGTTTCGTCCCCGCCAACCTCCGCCGCACGTTCACCGTCCAGGCGACCGACCTGGTCGTGAGCGGCCTGGCTGGTTCTCTGACCGCCCGCCTCCGCGCCGAAGCCCCGCACGTCGAGGTCATCTTCGTCCCGGAGTCCACAGAGGACAGCGGAGCCTTGCGCGACGGCCGGGTAGACCTGGAAATCGGCGCCGCCGGTCACCACGACCCGGAAACCCGCACGGAGCCGTTGATGCACTCGACGGTCCTGGGCATTGCGCGCCAAGGGAATCCGCTCTTCTCTGCCCCCATCGATCCGGTTTCCTTCGCCGCCGCCGACCACATCGGCATCTCCCGCCGAGGCAAGCAACAAGGCCCGATCGACGCCGCCCTCGCCCGGCTGGGCCTGCACCGCCGAGTCGCCGCGGTCGTCCCCGGCCACCCGAGCGCCCTGATTTTGGCGAGCGAGAGCGACCTGGTGACCATCGGCATCGCAGGCTGGCTGGACCCGTTGCTGACCGCTCTGGGCCTGCTGACGTTCGCCATCCCGCTCGACCTGCCGCCCGTCGAACTGGGCCTGGCCTGGCATCCCCGGACGGCAGCCGATCCCGCCCAGGCCTGGTTCCGGAACCACGTGCGCTCCACCCTGCTCGCATCCTCCTGACCAGCGCTGATGCGTTTTCTGTCGGACCTAGCTGGTAGAAATCGAGCCGTGAAGATGACCCTCGCCCAACGCCGGGCCCGCCTCGGCATACGCCACCACCTCGCGGCACGGGCGACGACCGTCGAGGAAGCAGTCGACGGCGTCGTCGCGCTGCACGCCACCGATCCCGCTTCGGTGTACCTGTCCGCCTGGTCGCGCGTGCGTGACGTCTCGATCGCCGACGTCGAGGACTCGCTGTACTCCCGGCGCACCCTGCTGCGCATCCTGGGCATGCGGCGCACCGTTTTCGTCACCGACGTCGCCACTGCCGGTGCGGTGCAAGCCGCGTGCTCATACGACGTCGCCGCCCGGCAACGCCGCTTGCTCGAGAAGCAGCTGGGCACCCTGGGCCATCCGGAGAATGTCGCGCGTCCTGGCGAATGGCTGGACGAGGTCATGGCGAGCGTCGAAAAAGCCTTGCGCGCCAGGGGATCGGCGACCGCCCAGCAACTGGCGGACGACGAACCGCGCCTGCGGCAGCAACTGCTGATGGCGAAGGGAAAACCGTACGAGTCGATCGGCAACGTCACCAGCCGGGTGCTGTTCCAGCTGGCTGCGGAAGGCCACATCGTGCGCGGACGCCCGCGGGGGAGTTGGCAGAGCACGCAGTACCACTGGTCCCCGTTGACCGATTGGCTGGCAAACGCCGAGGGGTCGGCTGGTTCTGGCGCTGGCCGTGGAGCCAAAACCGGTGCTGGGTCCGGCAGCCCCGCCCTCGTCCCCGCCGACTCGCCGGGCCCTCCGAGCTCTGCTGCTGGCAATCCGCACCACTCCGTTCCCGGCGTCGCGGGCTCGGGTTCTGGAACCAGCGGGCCAGGCCGCTCCCACCCCGGCACCGCCGGAGGACCGAACGGCTCTGACTTGGGCACCATCAGCGGGTCCCCCGACTGGCCAGGCCTCTCCGAAGACGAAGCCCGAGCCACCCTGGCCCGGCGATGGCTGCACGCGTTCGGCCCCGCCCCGGTCGCCGACCTCCGCTGGTGGACCGGCTGGACGGCAGGTCAGACGAAAAAGGCCCTGACCGCCGTCGCCCCCGCCGAGGTCGACCTGGACGGCGAACCAGCGATCGCCCTGCCCGACGACCTGGCCCCGGTCGCCGCTCCCGACCCGTGGATCGCCCTGCTCCCGGCGCTGGACCCGACCGCGATGGGCTGGCAGTCCCGAGACTGGTACGTCGGCCCGCACCGCCCCGCCCTGTTCGACCGCAGCGGCAACATCGGCCCGACGGTCTGGAGCGACGGCCGCATCGTCGGAGCCTGGTGCCACCGCCCGTCGGGAGAAGTCGCGGTGCGCCTGCTGGAGGACATCGGAACCGAGAAGACCGCCGCGGTGGACGCCGAGGCAGCCCGGCTGAGCGCCTGGCTGGGAGACGCCCGGGTCGTGCCGAAGTTCCGCACGCCGGTGGAGAAGGAGCTGTCCGGATAGCGCCCGTGCACGGTGCCGAACCGACCGGCGGCGGGTGGAGCTGCTGAGAGCCGGACGACCCGGCGATGGGTGGGGCAGGCGACAGCCAGACGACCCGGTGGCCGGGCTCGTGACCAGGCTGTCCAGCCTCGGGACGCCTGGCAGCCAGTCCTGCCGGGGACACGCGGACGGCTGTATACCGCGCGGCTGCCGAGTCGCCGAAGAGAGCCCGGAACGAAGCATGTCCTAAAGGTTCGGCGGGTAGGCCGCGCCTGCCCAACTCGCCCGAGGCGACCTAGACCGGCGCAGCGTGGGACGCGGCGGCTGGTGCGAGTTCGCTGTGCGCTTCGCGGGAGTCCGGTACTCGGCCGCGAATCACTCGGACGTTCGCGCGACGGGGCCCGTGCCGAGCGCATGCCGTGCCGGTTCCCGCCGGACCCCCTAGCCCTGCCGAGTTCGGCCGTCGTGCTCTTGCTGGCCGGGTTCTGCCGAGCCTGGCCCCGAGCTCCTGCTGCGCCGCTCCCGCCGAGCCCAGCCCTCGAGCCACCCCGTCTCGGTCCTGCCGACCTTGCCCCAAGCCCCCACCCGGCCAACCCGAGCCGCCCCCCTCCTCTGCCCCACCCCCGCGACCCCGCCCCACCACCCCCGGCGAAACCGTCCCGACAGCGTGAACCGGGGCACCAAGACCGATCAAGCCACTGGTCCGCTCCCTCCCCCTGACACCGCGGGAGCGTCCGCCGCGTTTTCGGTCCTCACCCGGCTGAGCTGGGTTCTTAATCGATTCTTGACGTCTCCCGGCAGTGGTGGAAGTCTCGTCAGGGCAGTCCGGGGCAACGGGGCCCGCACGCTAGGGTTGCACCGATTCCGGAAGTCGCAGAAGTCGTCCGGGGCGGGCGCCCCGGGGAACTTCCGCAGTGACCAACTTCAGCGGTCGGCGGCCGGCGCGCCGCCGCCGTGATCAACACCAGAGGAGTGGCAGCAGTGACCGTTCGCGTAGGTGTCAACGGCTTCGGCCGGATCGGCCGCAACTTCTTCCGTGCCGTGAAGGCGAGCGGTCACGACATCGAGGTCGTCGCGTTCAACGACCTCGGCGACGTCGCCACCATGGCCCACCTGCTCAAGTACGACTCGATCCTCGGCCGCTTCCCGGGCGAGGTCAGCGTCTCCGACGAGGGCATCGTCGTCGACGGCAAGACCATCAAGGCCCTCGCCGAGCGCGACCCGGCCAACCTGCCCTGGGGCGACCTGGGCGTGGACGTCGTCGTCGAGTCGACCGGCTTCTTCACCAACGCCGACGCCGCCAAGGCGCACATCGCCGGCGGCGCGAAGAAGGTCATCATCTCCGCGCCCGCCAAGGGCGAGGACCTGACCGTCGTCCTCGGCGTCAACGACGACAAGTACGACGGCTCGCAGACGATCATCTCGAACGCGTCCTGCACCACCAACTGCCTCGGCCCGCTGGCCAAGGTCCTCAACGACGCCTTCGGCATCGAGCAGGGCCTGATGACCACGATCCACGCCTACACGCAGGACCAGAACCTGCAGGACGGCCCGCACAAGGACCTGCGCCGCGCCCGCGCCGCCGCCCTGAACGTCGTCCCGGCCTCCACCGGCGCGGCCAAGGCGATCGGCCTCGTGCTGCCGGAGCTGCTCGGCAAGCTGGACGGCTACGCGCTGCGCGTCCCGGTCCCGACCGGCTCGGCCACCGACCTCACCGTGACCCTCAAGAAGTCCGCCACGGTCGAGGAGATCAACGCCGCCTACAAGGCCGCCGCCGAAGGCCCGCTGGCCGGCATCCTGAAGTACTCGGTCGACCCGATCGTGTCCTCGGACATCGTCACCGACCCGGCGTCCTGCATCTACGACTCGCCGCTCACCAAGGTGATCGGCGACCAGGTCAAGGTCGTCGGCTGGTACGACAACGAGTGGGGCTACTCCAACCGCCTCGCCGACCTGATCAAGCTCGTCGGCTCGAAGCTCTGAACCTGATGAGCGTCAAGAACCTCGACGACCTGCTGGGCGAGGGCGTTCAGGGCCGCTACGTGCTGGTGCGCAGCGACCTGAACGTCCCGCTCGACGGGTCGGCCATCACCGACGACGGCCGGGTCCGCGCCGCGCTGCCGACGATCAAGAAGCTCGCCGACGCGGGCGCGAAGGTCGTCGTCACCGCGCACCTCGGCCGCCCCAAGGGCGAGCCGGACCCGAAGTTCACGCTCGCCCCGGTCGCGAAGCGGCTCAGCGAGCTGCTCGGCGCCGAGGTCCCGCTGGCCGGCGACCTCGTCGGCGAGTCGGCGAAGGCGCTGACCGCCGGTCTGGCCGACGGCAGCGTCGTCCTGCTGGAGAACGTGCGCTTCGACGCGCGCGAGACCAGCAAGGACGCCGTCGACCGGTCCGAGCTGGCGGCGGAGCTGGCCGCGCTGACCCCGGGCGGGGCGTTCGTCTCCGACGGCTTCGGCGTCGTGCACCGCAAGCAGGCCTCGGTCTACGAGATCGCCGCGGTGCTCCCGGCGTACGCGGGCGGCCTCGTGCTGGCCGAGCTGGACGTGCTGAAGAAGCTCACCGACGACGTCAAACGGCCGTACGTGGTCGCGCTCGGCGGCTCGAAGGTGTCCGACAAGCTCGGCGTCATCGCGAACCTGCTCACCAAGGTCGACCGGCTGCTCATCGGCGGCGGCATGGCGTACACGTTCCTCAAGGCCAAGGGCTGCGAGGTCGGCACGTCGCTGCTGCAGGAAGACCAGCTCGACCAGGTCAAGGGCTTCCTCGCCGAGGCCGAGAAGCGCGGCGTCGAACTGGTGCTGCCGGTCGACGTGCTCGCGGCCGACGGGTTCGCCGCCGACGCGGCGCACGAGGCCGTCGACGTCACCGCCATCCCGGCCGACCGCATGGGCCTCGACATCGGCCCGCGCAGCGCCGAGCTGTTCGCGCAGAAGCTCGCCGACGCGGCGACCGTCTTCTGGAACGGCCCGATGGGCGTCTTCGAATTCGAGGCGTTCGCCGGCGGCACCCGCGCGGTGGCCGAGGCGCTCGTCAAGAGCGACGCGTTCACCGTGGTCGGCGGCGGCGATTCGGCCGCCGCGGTGCGGCAGCTGGGCCTGCCCGAGGACGGCTTCTCGCACATCTCCACCGGCGGCGGCGCCTCGCTGGAGTACCTGGAAGGCAAGGAGCTGCCCGGCGTGGCGGCGCTGGAGGGGAAGAACTAAGTGGCACGCAAGCCCCTGGTGGCAGGCAACTGGAAGATGAACCTCAACCACCTCGAGGCCATCGCCCTGGTGCAGAAGATCGCCTTCGCGCTGCCGGAGAAGTACTACGCGAAGGTGGACGTGGCCGTGCTGCCGCCGTTCACCGACATCCGCAGCGTGCAGACGCTCGTCGACGCCGACAAGCTCTCCCTCACCTACGGCGCGCAGGACCTGTCGCCGCAGGACTCGGGCGCGTTCACCGGCGACATCTCCGGCCCGATGCTGGCGAAGCTGGGCTGCAGCTTCGTCACCGTCGGGCACTCGGAGCGGCGCGCGATCCACGGCGAGACCGACGAGCTGGTCAACAAGAAGGTCAAGGCCGCGCTCAAGCACGGCATCACGCCGATCCTGTGCGTGGGCGAGGAGCTCGAGATCCGCGAGGCGGGCGAGCACCTCGAGCACACCCGCAACCAGCTGATCGAGGGCCTCAAGGGGCTCAAGGCCGAACAGGTGCAGGCCGTGGTGATCGCGTACGAGCCGGTGTGGGCCATCGGCACCGGCAAGGTCGCGACCGCCGCCGACGCCGAAGAGGTCTGCAAGTCCCTGCGCGGGACGCTCTCGGAGAAGTACGGCGACGAGGTCGCCACCGCGGTCCGCGTGCTCTACGGCGGCTCGGTGAAGTCCGGGAACGTCTCCGAGCTGGTGGCCGCGGACAACATCGACGGGGCGCTGGTCGGCGGCGCGAGCCTCGACGGCGAGGAGTTCACCAAGCTCTGCGCGCTCGCCGCCGGTGGCCCGCTGCCCTGATCGTGGGCACTACCGGGTAGCCTGTGTGTTCGGTCCGTCACTAGAGCAGTGGACGAGTCCAGGGGTACGGTGAAGATCCGCACGCTGTGCGGGTTCGGCCGTACCCCTGCATGCTCCGACAAGCACAGAGGATGACATGAAGCTGTTCCTGCAAATCCTGTTGATCGCCTCCAGCGTCCTGCTGGTGGTGGCCGTGCTGCTGCACCGCGGCCGGGGCGGCGGCCTGTCGTCCCTGTTCGGCGGCGGGATGCAGTCGAGCCTCGCGGGGTCCAGCGTCGCCGAGAAGAACCTCGACCGGATCACGCTGCTGCTCGGGGCCATCTGGCTGATCAGCATCGTGGGTCTCGGCCTCCTGCTCAAGGTATGACCGGGTCCCCGGAAGGGGACTTGCGATCGGCGTGCCTATTGGGGGGCGCGCCGCCGATTCCAACGGGTGAGGATTCATGGTTGGCGGTAACGCGATTCGCGGCACCCGCGTGGGTGCCGGTCCTTCGGGCGAATCGGAGCGGGGTGAATCGGCGCCACGGCGCCGGGTGTCGTATTGGTGCGCGAACGGGCACGAGGCTCGCCCGTCGTTCGCGATGGACGCGGAAATCCCCGACGAATGGGACTGCCCGCGCTGCGGGCTCCCGGGCGGTCAGGACGAGCAGAATCCGCCCGCCGCGCCTCGTACCGAGCCGTACAAGACACATCTGGCTTACGTGAAGGAACGCCGCAGCGACGCCGACGGCGAGGCCATCCTCGCCGAAGCGCTCGAGCGCCTCCGCCAACGCCGCGAATTGATCTGAGGCACGGTTTCTCCGGGACCACCGGCTTCCCGTCCGCGAGGGCGAGGGCCGGTGGTTTTTTAGTTCCCGGGGTGGACTGGACCTCGGCAGGTCCAGACCACCCCCGGGAACTCCCGTGCAGTGGGGATGCCTCGGCGGTCCGGACCGGCGATGAGGCAAGTCTGGACCGCAGCCGGGTCGGCAGTTCGGGCGGCGGGATTGGCTGTCGTCCGGGCGGTCCAGGCGGGGAGAGGGCGGGCCTGGATCTGTGGCGCGGTTCGGAGCGCGGGACCTAGCCTGCGTGGTCCGGACCTTCAGGACCTTTGCGGGCCCGAAGACCCTCGGTTTGCGCCGGGGGAGTGGCTGTCGCCCGGGCGGCTCAGCCCGGCGGAGAAGCTCCCGTTCGGACCGCCGGAACTGGATGCCGCCCGAGTGGTCCAGACCGCGCAGAAGCAGGTCTAGACCTCCGGAAAGGCCCGATTCCCGCTCTGGCGCCATCGAGGCCCGACCCGGCCAAGGCTCTTGACCGGTCCAGGCCAATCCCCGTCAGGTTCAGCGGTCCAGCGGATACCGTGCCCGCACCCGGAATCCGCCGTCCTCCGTCCCGGAGGTTTCGAAGCTTCCGCCCAGCAGGCGGGCGCGTTCGGCTAGTCCGGTGAGTCCGTGGCCGCCCGACGGGAAGGCCTCGCCCGCACGGCAGGCGCGGGCGTTCTCCACCTCGATGTCCAGCGCGCCGCTCGCCGCGTGGATGCGGATCGTGGCCGTCGCGCCGGGTGCGTGCTTGTGGACGTTCGTCAGGCATTCCTGCACCGTCCGGTACGCCGCCGCCGAGACCTGGCTCGGCAGGGTGTCCGGGAGCTGCTCGACGGTCAGCTGCACCGGGACGTCGCACTCGCGGATCAGGTGGTCCAGCTCGCCGATGCCGGGCCGCGGGCCGTCGTCCCCGGAGCCGGAGCGCAGCACGCTCACCAGCGAGCGCAGTTCCTCGAGGGTTCGCGTCGACAGCTGGCGGATGACCTGCGCCGTCTCCAGCGCCGGGCCGTCCTTCGCCTGCGCCTGCAGCGCGCCGGCCTGCATGGCGATCAGCGTGATCTGGTGCGAAACCACGTCGTGCATCTCGCGGGCCAGCCGGGCGCGTTCCTCGGCGCGCACCGCGTCGGCGTGGAAGCGGCGTTCGCGGTCGCGGCTCTTGGCCAGCTCGCGCAGTTTCGCCGAGATCTCCGCGCGCGCCCCGATCAGCAGGCCGATCGCGATCGGCATCCCGGCCACCAGCACGCCGTAGATCCCGTCGAGGACGTGTTCGCGCCAGCTCAGTTCCGCGAACTCCGACAGCGGCCACCGCACGAACCGGCAGGTGAACACCAGTCCCGCGCCGACCCAGGTCTGCCAGTGCAGCTGCCGCCGTGTCGCGAGCATGCCGAGGTTGAGCATCGACGCGAGCTGCGCCCATCCGGCGAAGAACCCCGGTGCCGCGGCGAGCACCGCGAGGAACGGGAACCGCCGCCGCACCACGACCGCGAGGCACGCGGCGGCCGACAGGTAGAGCGAATAGGGCTGTGCTTTCGGCGGCACGACGAGCCAGACGTCGAGCACCGCCAGCAGCACGACCACCGCTTCGACGGCGATCGTCGCGACGATGGGCTTCCGGAACACGGCGAACGCCCCGGTCAGGCTGACTCGCCTGTCCCGCCGGGCGGCTCCCGCGGCGGAGCTGCTCATCGAGATGCCAGGAATCGAGAGTCCCTCAGTGCTCATCGCGGCGACCCCATTCGTCTTGTGGACTTAGTGATGAGATGCTCCGGCCACCCGATCGGGACGCGCGGCGGTGAACAAATGTGCGGATGCTAACGGGAACGTGTGTGTTGCCAGTAAGTTTCACCCAGAGTGGTTCTTGTGGTGTTGTAATCTCCACAACTGCTCCAACAGGATGAACATAGCGCGGTCGACATCACCTTGTGTCGATCACATCACCTTATGTTCACCATACGGCGGTTCCCACATACTGGTGAGCCGCTTTTTGGCGCAGTGTCAGTTACTCCGTTTGCCGCCCAGGTCGACGCCGGGTCCGTGCCACGCGTACAGGGGAGAGATCACCCGTGCGGGTGGGTGGGACGTGTCGCTGCGCAATCGAAGGCCGCCGCGTCGTGGCGAGCACGGACGCGGCGGCCGGGTAAGCGGGCGGGCTGAGGCTTACGCGGGCGTCTCCGCGGTCGCGACGAGAACCGCGCGGCCGAGCACGTGGCCGAACATGGTGAACCCGAGGACGGCGGGCGTCGCGTCGGCCGGGACGCCGATCGACGCGACATCCAGGGCGTGCACGACGACGAAGTAGCGGTGTTCGCCGTGACCGGCGGGCGGGGCCGCGCCGATGAAACGGGCGGCACCCGCGTCGCCGCGCAACTGGAACGCGCCCTCGGGGAGTCCGGAGCCGGTGTCGTCGCCCGCGCCTTCCGGCAGGTCGGCGACGGTGGCGGGGATGTCGGCGACGGCCCAGTGCCAGAAGCCGGAACCGGTCGGAGCGTCGGCGTCGTACACCGTGACGGCGTAGCTCTTCGTGCCTTCCGGAGCGCCGGACCAGGACAGCTGCGGCGACGTGTCCTTGCCGCCGGGCACGCCGAAGATCCCGGAGAACTGCTCGGCGGACCAGGCCGCGCCGTCGGCGACGGTTGTGCTGGTGACGGTGAAGCTCGGCACCTCGGGAAGGCGCGCGAACGGGGAGTTGGCGGACATGGGTTCCTCTCAAGAGAAGCGGTATGTCATCGACTATAACACTAATAATCGATGATTTGAGGGATCGTCTATCCTGAGCGCATGAAGCAGATGCTGTCCGAGCAGATCTACGACCAGGTCCGCGACGCGATCATGCGCGGCGAGGTCGAGCCGGGGCAGGCGCTGAAACCGCAGGAACTGGCGGCGCGGTACGAGGTCAGCCTGGCCGTGGTGCGGGAAGCGCTGGTGCGGCTGGTCGGGGAGGGCTTGGCGGAACGGCTGACGAACCGCGGGTTCGCGGTGCCCTCGCTGGCGGATCGGCGGTGGCAGGAGATCGTCGAGGCGCGCCAGACGGTCGAGCCCGCGATGCTGCGGTTGTCGGTCGCGCGCGGAGACCTGGAGTGGGAGACGCGGGTGCGCGCGGCGGGGCACCGGCTCGCCCGGACGCCGATGTATGTGCCGGACGAAGGCAGCTACTACTCCGCTGCTTGGGCGGAGGCGCACCGCTTGTTCCACCGCACGCTGCTCGACGGCTGCGGGAACGCGGTGCTGCTGGAGAATTTCGACCGGATGTGGATGGCGAGCGAACTGGCCCGGCGCTGGACGGTGCACCCGGCGTACCGGCTGCCGGTGGAGGAGGTGCTCGCCCAGCACGAGGCCTTGGAACGGGCCGCGCTGAGCCGGGACCCGGAGGAGGCGGCGGGACTGCTGACGGACCACCTCGGGGCGACGGCGGCGCTGCTGACGGGGGCGGAGTCGGCGGGGGAGTAGCGGATTCCTTGCGGCGCGAGGGAGATGGGTCCGGCGGGAGTTGCTGGCAGGCGCTTCCGATCGGAGGGAAGGTGGCGGATTCGTTGCCGCGCAACGGATTCGGGCGCGGCAGGAATGTGCGGGAGTCGCTGGCGAACCATTCGGCGGCGATGCTGCGCGGCGGGAGAGTAGCGGATTCGGTGCAGCGCGGCGGAGAAGAACTCAGCGGCAATGCGCGAGGAGTCGCTGGTGAGCCATTCAGCAACCGCCTTGCACCGCAACGAAAAAGGCTCCCCGCGCCACACGCGCGAGGAGCCCTTCCCGGCAAACCGTCTTACTCGGCTGGCGGCTGGTACACCTTCGTCAGCTTCCCGCCCGCCTCGCGGTCGAGGAGCCACAGCGTCCGCCGGTAGCCGCGGGCGCCCGAGACGGGGATCTGCGTTTCGGGCGCACCGGCCAGTGCCTGCGCGACCGCGTCCGCCTTGGCGGTTCCTGCCGTCATCAGCCACACCTCGCGGGCGCGGCGGATGGCGGGCAGCGTCAGCGATACGCGCGTCGGCGGGGGCTTCGGGCAGTCGCGGACCGGCACTACCGAGCGCTGTGTTTCGCGCACCTCGGCGGTTTCCGGGAACAGCGACGCCGTGTGGCCCTCGCCGCCGAGGCCCAGCAGCATGATGTCGAACTCCGGCACGTCCGCGCCGGGGCCCGCCGCGTCGGAGAGGACCTTCGCGTAGGCCTCGGCGGCAGCGTCGACGTCGTCGCCGAATTCGCCGTCCGACGGGGCCATCGCGTGCACCCGCTCCGGAGCCAGCGGCACGTGGTCGAGCAGGGCTTCGCGGGCGCCCTTCTCGTTGCGCTCGTCCGAATCCGCCGGGACGAACCGTTCGTCGCCCCAGTAGATGTCCAGCCGCGACCAGTCGATCGCGTCCCGCGCGCTCGACTCCCGCAGTTCGCGCAGCACGGCGATGCCGGTGCCGCCGCCGGTGAGCACCACCGACGCGGCACCGCGGGCCGCCTGCACGTCGACGATCCGGGTCACCAAGCGGGCCGCGG
This sequence comes from Amycolatopsis nivea, assembly GCF_004522235.1. Lineage (GTDB taxonomy): Bacteria > Actinomycetota > Actinomycetes > Mycobacteriales > Pseudonocardiaceae > Amycolatopsis > Amycolatopsis nivea. The sequence goes on along the minus strand of NZ_SDLT01000018.1, from coordinate 134,008 downwards.
CGGCCGCGGCGAGCAGGTCCGGGTTTTCGTAGACGACGACCTCGGTCCGGCTCATGAGCTGCTCTTTTCCGCCGTCTTGCGTGCCGTCTTCGGCTTCGCGGCCGCAGCGGGCTTAGCGGCGGCCGCAGGCTTGGCGGCAGCGGGCTTCGATCCGTTGGAAGCGGCGATCTTGTGCAGCCCGTGCAGCGCCGCCTCGTAGATCTCGTCCGGGTCGAGCCGCCGGAGTTCCTCGACGAGGCATTCCGGGTTGCTGCGCCGCTGCAACGCGATCCGCCGCGTCGGCTGGCCCGGCTGGGTCAGCGTGCCGACCCGCCCGTCCGGCCGCGTCAGCTCCACCGCGCCCGACTTCCGCTCCAGCTTCACCGAGATGATGCCCTGCGCGCTCGAGCTCTTGACCCGGTGCACCGGTGCCTTGAGGTACTCGGCGAGCCAGCCCGCGAGCAGTTCGGTGGACGGCGAATCCGCCTCGCCGGTGACCGTCGCGCTCGTGATCTTCTCGTACGGCGGCAGGTCCAGCGCCGACACCAGCTGCGCCCGCCAGCGGGTCAGCCGGGTCCACGCCAGGTCGGTGTCACCCTCCACATAGGACTTCGCGCGCGTGGTGAGAGACCTTATCGGGCTCTTTTCCGCGGCCGAGTCGGTGATCCGCCGCTGTGCCAGCTGACCGAGCGGGTCCTCCGCGGGAGCCTTCGGACCGGCGCCCGGCCACCAGGTGACGATCGGCGCGTCCGGCAGCAGCAGCGGCACCACGGCGCTCTGCCCCTGCGCGGCCAGCGGACCGTACAGCCGCAGCACGATGACCTCGCTCGCGCCGGCGTCGCCGCCCACGCGGATCTGGCCGTCTATCCGCGGCGCGGCCGTGCGCGCGCCCTTCGCCACGACGATCACCCGCGACGGGTGCTCGCGGCTGGCGTCGTTCGCGGCCTCGATGGCGTCCTCGAGCTTGGCGTCGTCGTCCGCGACGATCACCAGCGTCAGCACCCGGCCGAGCGCGACCTGGCCGCCCTGCTCGCGGATCTCCACCAGTTTCTTGTTCAGCGCCGACGTCGTGGTCGACGGCAGGTCGATGATCACGGACGCCTCCAGTGCCTGCCGGTACGTTCCAGCATCTCGTCAGCCGACTTCGGTCCCCAGCTGCCCGGCGGGTATTGCTCCGGCGCGGTGCCGAGCTTCGCCCAGTGCGACAGCACCGGGTCGAGGATCTCCCACGACAGCTCGACTTCCTCGTTCACCGGGAACAGCGACGGCTCGCCCAGCAGCACGTCCAGGATCAGCCGTTCGTAGGCCTCCGGCGACGATTCGGTGAACGCGTGGCCGTAGCCGAAGTCCATCGTGACGTCGCGGACCTCCATCGTGGTCCCCGGCACCTTCGACCCGAACCGCAGCGTGATGCCCTCGTCCGGCTGCACGCGGATGACCAGCGCGTTCTGCCCCAGTTCCTCGGTGGAGGTGGAGTCGAACGGCAGGTGCGGCGCGCGCTTGAACACGACCGCGATCTCGGTGACGCGGCGGCCGAGCCGCTTGCCGGTGCGCAGGTAGAACGGCACGCCCGCCCAGCGGCGGTTCTGCACCTCCAGCGTCACCGCGGCGTACGTCTCGGTCTTCGAGTCCTTCGCGAACCCGGCTTCCTGCAACAGCCCCGGCACCTTCGTGCCGCCCTGCCAGCCGCCCGCGTACTGCCCGCGCGCGGTGGTCTGGTCGAGCGGCAGCATCGGCTTGGTCGCCGCCAGCACCTTGGCCTTCTCCGACCGCAGCGCCTTCGGCTCGAACGACAGCGGCTCGTCCATCGCGGTGAAGGCGAGCAACTGCAGCAGGTGGTTCTGGATGACGTCGCGCGCCGCGCCGATCCCGTCGTAGTACCCCGCGCGGCCGCCGAGGCCGATGTCCTCGGCCATGGTGATCTGCACGTGGTCGATGAAGTTCGCGTTCCAGATCGGCTCGAACAGCTGGTTCGCGAACCGCAGCGCCAGGATGTTCTGCACCGTCTCCTTGCCGAGGTAGTGGTCGATGCGGAACACCGACTCCTCGGGGAAGACGTCGTTCACGATCGCGTTGAGCTCCTTGGCGCTCTTGAGATCGTGCCCGAACGGCTTCTCGATGACCACGCGTCGCCAGGTGTTCTCGTCGGCCTGCGCGAGGCCCGAACGCGCCAGCTGCTTGGTCACCACGGGGAACGCGCCCGGCGGGATCGACAGGTAGAACGCGGTGTTGCCGCCGGTGCCGCGTTCCTCGTCCAGTTCGCGCACGGTCTTCGCGAGCCGGTCGAAGGCGTCGTCGTCGTCGAAAGTGCCCTGGACGAACCGGATACCTTCGGCGAGCCGGTTCCACACCGACTCCTTGAACGGCGTCCGCGCGTGCTCTCGCACCGAATCGTGCACCAGCTCGCCGAAGTCCTGGTGTTCCCAGTCCCGGCGGGCGAAGCCGACCAGCGAGAACCCGGCGGGCAGCAGCCCGCGGTGCGCGAGGTCGTAGATGGCGGGCATGAGCTTCTTGCGCGCCAGGTCGCCGGTGACGCCGAAGATCACCAGGCTCGACGGCCCGGCGATCCGCGGCAGCCGCTTGTCGCGGGGGTCCCGCAGCGGGTTGCGCCAGGTGGTCACTGAGCGGCCTCCTGCACTGCCCGCACGAGCTCGGCGAGCCCGGCGGCGCGGTCGGTCAGGTGCAGCCGCAGCACCGGGCGCCCGTGCTCGGCGAGCACCTGGCCGTCGCCGAGCGCCTGCGCGTGCTGGAGCTGCCCCAGCGTGTACGGGCGGTCCGGCACCGACAGGTCGTCCTCGACGGCTCCGGTGATCTGCAGGAAGCTGCCGTTCTGGTGGCCGCCCTTGTGGTACTGCCCGGTGGAGTGCAGGAACCGCGGGCCCCAGCCGAACGTCGTCTGCACGCCGGTCCGCTTGGCGATTTCGCCGCGCAGCAACGAAGTCGACGCGTCGTCCAGCCGGTCGAGGTACGCCTGCACGGCGATGTACCCGCCGTCGGCCACCGAACCGAAGAACGCGCGCAGGACGTCGGCGAGCTTGCCGTCTGTCGAAACCCCTTCGCTGCCAAAGACTTCGACGGTACCGTCCACAGTGGCCGGTGCTTCGCCGCCCTTCAGCTTCTCCGGGTCGTCCAGCAGCGCACGCGCCGCCTTCTTGGCCGCTTCGACGTCCGGCTGGTCGAACGGGTTGATCCCGATCAGCCGACCGACGAGCGCGGTCGCGAACTCCCACAAGAGGAACTGCGCGCCGAGCGGGCCGGTCACCGAGATCTGCGCCGCGCCTTCCGGCGCGCCGATCGCGACCGCGGTCGCGTCCTTGCCGTGGTCGGCGAACCCGGGCGCGTCCGGGCCCTCGACGGCCACCGGCAGCAGGCCGGTGCCGAGCTTGCCGGTGGACTCGGCGATCAGCTGCTCCGCCCAGTCCGGGAAACCCTTGATGCCCGAACCGGTGTCGGCCAGCACGACCTTCTCCGCACCGGCCTCGTGCGCCGCGCCCCACGCCGCCGCCAGCTGCACGGCCGGGTTCTCCGGCGCGTCCTCGGCGAGCGTTTCCGCGACCGATGCCGCCTGGTCGAGCAGCCGCGCGACGTCCGCGCCCGCGAGACCGGCCGGCACGAGGCCGAACGCGGTCAGCGCGGAGTAGCGGCCGCCGACGTGCGGGTCGGCCAGGAAGGTCTTGCGGTAGCCCTCCTTCTCCGCCAGCTCGGAGAACGGGGAGCCGGGATCGGTGACGACGACGATGCGTCGCGCCGCGTCGATCCCGGCGTCCGCGAACGCCTTGGCGAAGATCCGGCGGTGGCTGTCGGTCTCGACGGTGCCGCCGGATTTCGACGACACCACGATGACGGTGCGCTCGAGGTCGCCCGCGAGCGCGTCGGCCACCTGGCCGGGGTCGGTCGTGTCGAGAACCGTGAGCGGGACGCCGGCGGTGGCGGTGATGACCTCCGGCGCGAGCGACGAACCGCCCATGCCGGCGAGCACCACGCGGTCCACGCCCTCGCTGCGCAGTTCCGCGCGCAGCGCTTCGATTTCCCCGATCAACGGACGCGACGACTTGTGCAACGTCGTCCAGGACAATCGGATCGACGCTTCGGACTCGGCGTCCGGACCCCACAGGGTGGAGTCCTTGGCGGCGAGCTTGGCAGCGGCGCCGTCGGCGGCCAGCCGCTGCGCCAGCGGCGCTGCCTTTTCTGCCAGTTCGGCGTCGACGATCACGACGCCGGTTTCGTCCCCGCTCATGGTCTCTGGTTCAGCCCCTCGCTTTGTTCAGCTGCCCGGTCACCGTGTCCAGCAGTTCCTGCCAGGACTTCTCGAACTTCTCGACGCCTTCGGTCTCCAGCGTCACGAACACGTCCGGCACGTCGATGCCGGCCGCCGACAGCTTGTCGAAGATCGCCTGCGCCTGCTCGCCCTTTCCGGAAACCGTGTCGCCGGTGATCTCGGCGTGGTCGGCGACCGAGTCCATGGTCTTCTCGGGCATCGTGTTCACGACGTCCTTGACCACGAGCTGGTCGACGTACCGGGTGTCGGAGTAGGCCGGGTCCTTCACGCCGGTGGAGGCCCACAGCGGACGCTGCGCGTTCGCGCCGGCCTCGGCGAGCGCCTTCCACTGGTCCGTGGCGAACAGCTTCTCGAAGGCCGCGTACGCGAGCCGCGCGTTGGCGATGGCCGCCTCGCCCAGCAGCGCCTTGGCCTCGTCGGTGCCGATCGCGTTCAGCCGCTTGTCGACCTCGCTGTCCACACGGGACACGAAGAACGACGCGACCGAGTGGATGCCCTTGAGGTCGTGGCCGTTGGCCTTCGCCTGCTCGAGACCGGCGAAGAAGGCCTTGATGACGGCCTCGTAGCGCTCGACGGAGAAGATCAGCGTGACGTTGACGCTGATGCCCTCGGCGAGCACCGCGGTGATCGCGGGCAGGCCCTCTTCGGTCGCCGGGATCTTGATCATCACGTTCGGCCGGTCGACGGTCTTCCACAGGTCCTTGGCCTCGGCCACCGTCTTGTCGGTGTCCTTCGCCAGGCGCGGGTCCACCTCGATGGACACGCGGCCGTCGACGCCGTTCGTGGCGTTGTACACGTCGCGGAACAGGTCCGCGGCGTTGCGCACGTCGGTGGTGGTCAGCTCCCGGACGGTGCCGTCGAGGTCCGCACCGCGCGCGGCGAGGTCGTTGACCTGCTCGTCGTAGGCGGCGCCCTTCGACAGCGCGTTCGCGAAGATCGTCGGGTTGGTGGTCACGCCGACGACGTGCTTGTCGCGGATGAGCCCGGCGAGGTTGCCCGAGTTCAGGCGCTCCCGCGAGAGGTCGTCCAGCCAGATCGAGACGCCTGCTTCGGACAGCTGTGCGAGCCGATCAGTGCTCATGGTTGCTCTCCCTTCAGTTCTTGGTGTTGGCGATCGAGCGGCGGGCGGCGTCGACCACGGCTTCGGCGGTGAAGCCGAACTCGCGGAAGAGCGTCGCGGCGTCGGCCGAGGCGCCGTAGTGCTCGATCGACACGTTCTCGCCGGCGTCGCCGGTGAAGCGCTGCCACGGCATCGCGATCCCGGCTTCGACCGAAACGCGGGCCTTGACCGTCGGCGGCAGGACGGCGTCCTTGTAGTCCTGGTCCTGCGCGTCGAACCACTCGACGCACGGCATCGAGACCACGCTGGCGGGGATGCCGTCGGCCTCGAGGGTCTTGCGCGCCTCGACGGCCAGCTGGACCTCGGAACCGGTCGCGATCAGCACGACCTCCGGGGTGCCGTTGGACGCCTCGGCCAGCACGTAGCCGCCCTTCTTGACGCCCTCGGCGTTCGTGCCCTCCAGCACCGGCACGTTCTGCCGGGTCAGCGCGAAGCCGGACGGGTGGTGCACGTCCTCCAGCACGGCCTTCCACGCGTACGCGGTCTCGTTGGCGTCCGCCGGGCGGACGACGTTGAGGCCCGGGATGGCGCGCAGCGCGGCGATCTGCTCGATCGGCTGGTGCGTCGGGCCGTCCTCGCCGAGACCGATCGAGTCGTGCGTCCACACGTAGATGACCGGGGCCTTCATCAGCGCGGCGAGCCGGACCGGCGGGCGCATGTAGTCGGAGAAGGTGAGGAAGGTCGCGCCGTACGGGCGGGTGCCGCCGTGCAGCGCGATGCCGTTGAGGATCGAGCCCATCGCGTGCTCGCGGATGCCGAAGTGCAGCGTGCGGCCGTACGGGTTGGTCTTCCACATGTCGGTGCCGGCCGCGGCCGGGCCGAACGAGTCGGCGCCCTTCATGGTGGTGTTGTTGCTCTCCGCGAGGTCCGCGGAACCGCCCCACAGCTCGGGCAGCGGCTCGGCCAGCGCGTTGAGCACCTCGCCGGAGGCCTTGCGGGTGGCGATGCCCTTGGCGTCGGGCTCCCACGACGGCAGGTTGTCCGCGAAGCCCTCGGGCAGCGTGCGGGTCGACAGCCGGTCGGCCAGCTTCTTGCGTTCCGGGTTCGCCGCGGCCCACGCCTCGAAGCGCTCCTGCCACTCGGCGCGCTGCTTCTCGCCGCGCTCGATCGCCTGGCGGGTGTGCGCGAGCACGGCCTCGTCGACGTCGAAGTTCTTCTCCGGGTCGAAGCCCAGCGCCTTCTTGACGCCCGCGACCTCTTCCGCGCCCAGCGCCGCGCCGTGCGCCTTGCCGGTGTTCATCTTCGTCGGGGCCGGGTAGCCGATGATCGTGCGCAGCTGGATGAACGACGGCCGCGTGGTCTCGGCCTGCGCCGCCTTGATGGCCGCCTCGATCGCGACGACGTCCTCGCCGCCCTCGACGGTCTGCACGTGCCAGCCGTAGGCCTCGTACCGCTTCGCGACGTCCTCGGACAGCGCGATGTTGGTGTCGTCCTCGATGGAGATCTTGTTGTCGTCGTAGAAGACGATCAGGTTGCCCAGTTCCTGGCGGCCCGCGATGGACGAGGCCTCGGAGGTGACGCCCTCTTCGATGTCGCCGTCGGAGGCGATCACGTAGATGTGGTGGTCGAAGATGCTCTCGCCGGCGGGGGCGTCCGGGTCCAGCAGGCCGCGCTCGCGGCGCGCCGCCATCGCCATGCCGACGCCGTTCGCGAGGCCCTGGCCCAGCGGGCCGGTGGTGGTCTCGACGCCCTTGGTGTGCCGGTACTCCGGGTGGCCCGGGGTCTTGGAGCCCCAGCGGCGCAGCTGCTCGAGGTCTTCCAGCTCCAGGCCGAACCCGGCCAGGTACAGCTGGATGTAGAGGGTCAGGCTGGAGTGCCCGGCGGAGAGGACGAACCGGTCGCGGGCGGGCCACTCCGGGTCGGCGGGGTCGTGCCGCATCGTGCGCTGGAACAGCGTGTACGCCAGCGGCGCCAGGCTCATCGCAGTGCCCGGGTGCCCGCTGCCGCATTTTTCGACGGCGTCCGCGGCCAGCACGCGGGCGGTGTCCACGGCGCGGGTGTCGGTCTCGGTCCAGTCGGCCGGCACGTTGCGCCGGAGCAAGGGGTTGGTCTCGCTGCTAGAGGTTTCGGACACTGAACTCGAACTCCTGCGTCGGTGAAGTGGTGGCTGTATTCCGTGCGTGCCGCTCAAGTGCTGCGGTGTGCGCCCTCAGTTATCTCAATCGATCCCGAAGGGACGATATTCCTGCTGGCGGCGCTGTGCAGGCGGAGCGAGCGGCCCGTCGCTGTCACCCTAGTGCGTGCGCGCGAGCGCGGGCGCGGGCGCTGCGGGTGAGGTGATCCTGCCCGCCTGTCTGTCTCCGGCTACCCGCCGCGGGCCGTCCCGACTCATCGCGGCCCGCCGCGGCGGACGTGACGGAGGGAACACCGCCGGGCGTGTCCCGGACCCGCGGGCGTCGGGCCGGTCCGTCACGTCTAACATCGATCGCGGGCCAGGCACGGAAGTTCTCCATGAGCACCACCTCTTCTTCCGCGCCGCCCGGCCCAGGACTGACTCAGGGAGAGAAATGTCGTTGGTGAACGCTGCGCACGGACGCAGTGAAGACACCAGCGCCGTACCCCCGGACGGCGGACGGCCGAGCGGGGCCCGGCGAAGCTTCCGCCAGGTGGCCGGCGCGTACGCCGCGCTGGCGAAGCCGCGCGTGATCGAGCTTCTCCTCGTCACCACGATCCCCGCGATGTTCCTCGCCGGGCGCGAGGTGCCGAACCCGTGGCTGGTGGTCGCGACGCTGGTCGGCGGCACCATGGCCGCGGGCAGCGCGAACGCGCTCAACTGCGTGATCGACAGCGACATCGACAAGGTCATGAACCGCACCAAGCGGCGGCCGCTGGTGAAGGACGCGGTGCCGCGGCGCAACGCGCTGGTCTTCGGACTCGTCCTGGGCATCGCCTCGTTCGCCGTCCTGTACTTCACGGTGAACCTGCTGGCGGCGGTCCTCGCGATCGCGACCATCCTGTTCTACATCTTCGTCTACACCCTCGGCCTCAAGCGGCGGACGTCGCAGAACGTGGTCTGGGGCGGGGCCGCGGGCTGCATGCCGGTGCTGATCGGCTGGGTCGCGGTCACCGGCACCGTGCAGTGGCCGGCGTTCGTGATGTTCGGCGTGATCTTCTTCTGGACGCCGCCGCACACCTGGGCGCTGGGCATGAAGTACCGCGACGACTACGAGCGCGCGGGCGTGCCGATGCTCCCGGTCGTCGCGACCGCCGAGCACGTGGCCCGGCAGATCGTCATCTACTCGTGGGTGATGGTCGCCTGGACGCTGCTGCTGCTCCCGGTCACCAGCTGGCTGTACGCGACCTTCGCGATCCTCGCCGGCGGCTGGTTCCTCTTCTACGCGCACCGGCTGCAGGCCGCCGTGCACCGCGGCGAGGAGACCAAGCCGATGGCGCTGTTCCACCGGTCGAACACGTACCTGATGATCGTGTTCGTCGCGCTGGCGGTCGACTCGGCGATCGGCTTGCCGGTCCTCGGCCTGCCTTTCTGACCCGACCCGTTCGCACCCGATCCGCGCCGGGCAGGAATGGCCCGGGATCCTCGCCGGTTGCACTCTTCCGGCCCCGATCCCGACCTGAAAGCAGGACCTTTCCTTGCCCGAGGAACCGGCCTACGAAGCCGAGCTGCGCCGCGAGCAGGCTTATGTCGACGCGCTGTTCGCGAAGCTCGACGCCGAACGCACCCAGACCCAGCGCCGCCTCGACGAGACCCTGCGCCAGACCGGCGGGACGCCGCAGGCGCGGACCGAACGCGAAGCCGCCACGAACCTGCACAGCGACCGGCTCGCCCAGCTCGGTTCGGTCGAACAGGGGCTGTGCTTCGGCCGGCTGGACTTCGGGCCCGGCAGCGCCTCCGAAGACACCGAGGAAACCGCCTACATCGGACGGCTCGGGCTGTTCGACGAGGACGACGACTACCGGCCGCTGCTGATCGACTGGCGCGCGCCGGTCGCGCGGCCCTTCTACCTCGCCACCGCCGCTTCGCCGGACGGCGTGCGCCGCCGTCGCCACCTGCGGTCGCTGAGCCGTCGCGTCACCGGGTTCGACGACGAGATCCTCGACCTGACCGCCGCCGACCAGGGCCAGGACCTCGGGCTCGCCGGCGAGGCCGCGTTGCTGGCCGCGCTGGAGCGCCGGCGGACCGGCGAGATGGCCGACATCGTCGCCACCATCCAGGCCGAACAGGACCGGATCATCCGCGCGCCGCTCGGCGGGGTGATGGTGGTGCAGGGCGCGCCGGGCACCGGCAAGACCGCGGTCGCGCTGCACCGCGCGGCATACCTGCTCTACACGCACCGCCAGCAGCTGACCACGCGCGGCGTGCTCGTCGTCGGCCCGAACTCGACCTTCCTGCGCTACATCGGCCAGGTGCTGCCGTCGCTCGGCGAGACCGGCGTGCTGCTGTCGACCATCGGGCAGCTGTGGCCGGGCCTGGACGCGGACGGAGTCGAGTCGCCGGAAGCGGCCGAGGTGAAGGGCCGGCTGGTGATGGCCGAGGTGCTCGCCAAGGCAGTCCGCGACCGGCAAGGTGTACCCGATCCGGTGATCGAGATCGAGCACGAACGCGAAATCCTCAAGCTCGACCGGAAGACCTGCGCGCAGGCCCGCACCCGGGCTCGCCGTTCGCGCCGGCCGCACAACCTCGCGCGACGGCTGTTCGTCTCCGACGTGCTCGACGCGCTCACCCGGCAGGCCGCGCGTGCGCTGGGCGAGGACCTGCTGGACGCGCAGGACGTCCAGGACATCCGTGCCGAGCTCGCGTCGAGCCCCGCGGTGGCCGCCGCGCTGAACTCGCTGTGGCCGAAACTCACGCCCGCGGGCCTGCTGGACGACCTGTTCGCCGAGCGCGAACACCTCGACCGGGCGGCGGGCGAGCTGCTGTCCGAAGAGGACCGGAAGCACCTGGAGAGCGGCCGCGACGCGAAGTGGACGCCCGCCGACGTGCCGCTGCTCGACGAACTGGCCGAACTGCTCGGCAGCGACGACTCCGAGGAGGAGGCCGAGCAGAAGCGCCAGGAACGCGTCGAGCGCGCGTATGCCGAAGGCGTGCTGGACATTCTCGAGCAGGACGAGGAAATCCAGGACGAGGAGATCCTGCGGGTGTCCGACGTGCTGGACGCCGAACTGTTCGCCGAACGCCAGCAGGCGCGCAGCGAGCTGACCGCGGCGCAACGGGCGGCGCAGGACCGGACGTGGACGTTCGGGCACGTGATCGTGGACGAGGCGCAGGAACTGTCCGCGATGGACTGGCGCCTGCTGATGCGCCGCACGCCGAACCGGTCGATGACGCTGGTCGGCGACGTCGCGCAGACCGGGGCCGCCGGGGGAGCGCGGACTTGGGACGAGGTGCTGTCGCCCTATGTCGCGGACCGCTGGCGGCTGGAGCAGCTGACGGTGAATTACCGCACCCCGGCGGAGATCATGGCGGTCGCGGCGGGCGTGCTTGCTGAACTGGACGTGGACCTGGCCGCGCCCGCATCGGTGCGGGAGACCGGGGTGCCGCCGTGGGGCGTGGAGGTCGCCTCGCTGGACGAGGAACTGCCGCCGCTGGTGGCCGCGGAACTGTCCGCTGTGGACGGTGGGACGGTCGCGGTCCTGGTGCCGGGTTCGCGCATGGACGAGGTGCGGAAGCTGCTTCCGGAGGACGACCGGCTGAGCGTGCTGACCGTCGATCGTTCCAAGGGACTGGAGTTCGACGGGGTCGTGCTGGTGTCGCCGGACGAGATCGTGGCTGGCTCGGCGCGCGGGCTGAACGACCTGTACGTGGCGCTGACCCGGGCGACGCAGCGGCTCGGCGTGGTGCGGACTGGTCCGGCGGTGCCCGCGCTCGGCGGGCTTGGTTAACCCGGACCCCGCCCCACCACCGCCCTCAACGGAACGGCTGCGCCGTGCGGATAAAGTCCGGGCATGCAGAACATCGGCAGGACAGCTGTCCTCGGCGCGGTCGTGGCGGTCGCCGCGTTCGGCCTCACGGCCTGCGGCGGCGACAGCAGCGCGGCTCCGGCGACCCCGAGCCGCGAGTGCACCGCGGACGACATCAAGACCACCGGGAACTTCGGCCAGGCGCCGACGATCACCATCCCGGACGACTGTGCCCCGCCGAAGAAGCTGCTCACCAAGGACCTCTCCGCGGGCGCCGGGAAGGCCGCGGCCGCCGGGTCGAAGCTGTCCATGAACTACCTGGTCGTCACCTGGTCGAACAAGAAGAAGCTGGACAGCTCGTTCGACCGCGGCGAGCCGTTCGGCCTCGATCTCGGCGCCGGCCAGGTCATCGAGGGCTGGGACCAGGGCCTCGTCGGCGTCAAACAGGGCGGGCGGCGGTTGATGATCATCCCGCCCGCCCTCGCCTACAAGGACGGCGGACGCGGCATCGCGCCCAACGAAACGCTGGTGTTCGTGACCGACGCCCTCTCGGTTTCCTGAGTCAGGGGATCAGCAGCAGCTTCCCGGTCGTCCGGCGTCCCTGCAGGTCCTCGTGGGCCTTGCGGGCGTCGGCGAGCGGGTAGCGGCCGCCGATGCGGACGTTCAGCGAACCGTCCTGCACGGCGGCGAACAGTTCGCCGGCGCGCCAGTCGAGTTCCTCGCGCGTGCGCAGGTAGTGGCCGAGCGTCGGGCGGGTCAGGAAGAGCGAGCCGCCGGAGTTGAGCCGTTGCGGGTCGACCGGCGGCACCGGGCCGCTGGCCGCGCCGAACAGCGCCAGGGTGCCGCGGATCTTCAGGCTCGCGAGGCTGCCGTCGAAGGTGCTCTTGCCCACGCCGTCGTAGACCGCGGCGACGCCTTCGCCGTCGGTCAGCTCGCGGGTCACGGCGGCGAAGTCCTCGCGGTCGTAGCGGATCACGTGGTCCGCGCCGGCGCCGCGAGCCAGTTCGGCCTTCTCGTCGGTGGACACGGTGCACAGCACTCGCGCGCCGCGCGCCTTCGCTAGCTGGACCAGCAACAGACCGACGCCGCCGGCCGCCGCGTGGACGAGGATGTCGTCGCCTGCCTGGACTTCGTAGGTCGAACGCACCAGGTAGTGCGCCGTCATGCCCTGCAGCATCGTGGCGGCGGCGAGCTCGTCGGACACGCCGTCCGGCACCTTCACCGTGGCGCTGGCCGGGACCACCGCGCGCTGGGCGTAGCTGCCGAGCACGCCCTGCCAGGTCACGCGGTCGCCGGGGGCGAATTCGGTGACGCCCTCGCCGGTCTCCACGACGGTCCCGGCGCCCTCGGAGCCGAGGACGAACGGCAGGTCGATCGGGTAGATGCCCTGGCGCTGGTAGGTGTCGATGTAGTTGACGCCCGCGGCGGCGAGGTCGACCAGCAGTTCGCCCGCGCCGGGCGGGCCGGGCTCGATCTCGGCCAGTTCCAGCACTTCCGGGCCGCCGGTCCGGGTCACCTGCACTGCGGTCGGCATCGTTCCTCCTCGAGATGGGCGCGTCTGGCGTCCACTATGGCCGAGAACACGGTCGGGCCGCGGGGGCGGGGGTCTCGGGTTAAGCTCCGGACGTGGCTGAGGAGACCGAAAACACGCCGACCGCGCCGACTGCCCGCCAGCTGGCGTCCGCCCGCGACTTCGTGGCGAAGCACGGGAAACCGTCGCGCGCCGTGGTCGAGAACATCGGCCTCGCCGGCGCGCGGGTCGTGCTCGTGGGCCCGGACGGGGCGATGGGCGACGTGCTGGTCGCCGGGGTCGAAACCGGGAACGCGCTGGTCGAGCAGGTCGACGACCTCGAGGCCGCGGAGTGGGACAGCGAAACCGTGAAGACTGTCAAAATCGGTGCCGCGCACCGGCGCAAGATGGCCGGGCCGCGAGCAGGCCGGTGACCCGCTCGGCGATTTTCGTCGGCTGCGCCGCGCTGCCCGAGGGCGACGGCGACGAGGCCGCGGTGCTGCCCGCGCTCGCGGACCTCGGATTCACCGTGAGCTGGGCGGCCTGGGACGCGGCCGCGGACTTCGCCTCGGCGGACATCGTCGTGCTGCGCGCCGCCTGGGACTACCCGGAGCGGCGCGAGGAATTCCTCAGCTGGTGCGAGGACGTGCCCGGGCTGAGCAATCCGGCCGCGGTCGTGCGGTGGAACACGGACAAGACGTATCTCGGCGAACTGCTCGACGCCGGGGTGCCGACGGTGCCGGTCGAGATCGTGCCGCCGGGGGAGAAGCCGCGCTGGCCGAAGAAGCCGTTCGTGGTGAAGCCTTCGGTGGGCGCGGGAGGCCGCGGCGCCGCCCGGTTCTCCGCCGCCGGTGCGGACGCGGAGCAGCATCTGCGCACTTTGCACGACGAGGGCCGCACGGGTCTGGTGCAGCCGTATCAGTCCAGTGTGGACGCTCAGGGCGAGATTGCGGTGACGTATTTCGGCGGCGTTTATTCGCACGCCTTCACGAAATTCGCGCCGCTGGAGTCCTCAATGGACAGTTCCGGGCTGTACCGGGAGGAGCGGCTCGCGGCCGCGGTCCCGGCCCCGGAGGTGCGCGCGGTGGCGGAGGACGCGCTGGACGCCGCTTGCGGGCTGCTCGGGATCTTGCGGGCGGAACTGCTGTACGCACGGGTCGACCTGGTCCGCGGGGACGACGGGCGTCCGCTGGTGCTGGAGTTGGAATTGACCGAGCCTTCGCTGGGTTTCCGACACGCGGACGCGGGCGCGCCGCTGCGGTTCGCGTCGGCGGTGCGGCAGCAGCTGGCCTAGCCCCGCCCGGCAATGCTTGAAGGTCCGTGAAGGGCTCCTTGAGGGAATCAGATTCCCTCAAGGAGCCCTTCACGGACTGTCAGCCGGGTTGGTGGACGCGTTTAGTGGCGAGTCGTTCCGGCCGGGGCCACCGGACGTCAGTCGCCCAGCCGAGGCGTTCGAAGGTCCAGATCACCCGCGCCGAGACGTCCACTTGGCCGCGCAGGACGCCGTGCCGGGCGCAGGTCGGGTCGGCGTGATGGGAGTTGTGCCAGGACTCTCCCATGGACAGCAGCGCCAGCGGCCAGAAGTTCGCGGCGCGGTCGCGGCTCGCGAACGGGCGGTCGCCGATCAGGTGGCACACCGAGTTCACCGACCAGGTCACGTGGTGCAGGAACGCGATCCGCACCAGCCCGGCCCAGAAGAACGCCGTCAGCGCGCCCTGCCAGGTGCCGCTGAACGCCCAGCCGAGGGCGGCGGGCAGGGCGAGGCTGAGCGTGATCCACAGCCAGAAGAACCGGTTCACCAGGCGCAGGTCGCGGTCGCCGACGAGGTCGGGCGCGAAACGGTCGGCGTTGGTGACCTCGCGCTGGAACATCCAGCCCATGTGCGCGTGCCAGAACCCGCGCAGCAGCGCCGTCGGCGAGGTGCCGAACAGCCACGGCGAATGCGGATCGCCCTCGCGGTCGGAGAACGCGTGGTGGCGGCGGTGGCTCGCGACCCAGAAGATCACCGAACCCTGCACCGCCATGCTGCCCGCGATGGCTAGCGCGATCCGCAGCGGGCGGCCCGCTTTGAACGCGCCGTGGGTGAAGTAGCGGTGGTACCCGACGGTCACGCCGAGCGTGGCGAGCACGTAGAAAACGGTCGCGAGGATCAGGTCGGTCCAGTCGATGCCCCATCCCCACACCAGCGGCACGGCGGCGATCAACGCGGCGAACGGCACGAGCAGGAACGTCTTGAGCACGAGCATCTCGGCGGTCCCGCGCCGGCCGGAGAGCAGGGGTTTGGCGGCACGGGCAGGGGCGGTCGGCATGGCGGCACCTCGGGCTTTCGGAAAGCCGGACGGCGACGACGGTAAGCCGCCGACCTGTCCGTCGGGCCGACGCGCAGTTACGCCCGGATGACCGTCAGTTCGCGGTGGCGAGTTCCCGCTTCTCGGCGGGCTCCAGCGACGTGACCGGGCCCCGGTCGCGAGTGCCGGTCCACAGCACCGCCGTCACCACGATCACGAGCGCCGAGCCCAGCACGTGGAAGGACACCATCGCCTCGGGCACGCCCAGCGCGTACTGCACGGTCCCCAGAACACCCTGCAGCAGCGCGACAATCCACACCCACGCGTACCGCCGCCACACGCTCTTCGGCGCGCCGACGCGCATCAGCGTGAGCCCGAAGACCCCCAGCACGACGAGGTACGCGATCAGCAGTCCGCTGTGGATCCGGGCCAGCTGCTCGATCGGGGCGTCGAGGCGATGCGTGTTGACGTCGCCGCCGTGCGGGCCCGCGCCGGTGACCGTCGTGCCGGCGATGAGCACCGCCCACATCAGCACCGTCAGCAGCACCAGCATCTGCCGTCCCAGCTTCGGGACCAGCGGGCGCGCCGGTTCGTCTCCTTCGCGGAACGCCTTCAGCAGCAGGACCGCCAGCCACACGAGCGGCGTCGAAGCGAGGAAGTGGATCGCGACCGTCCACCATTCCAGTTTCGCCAGCACCGTCAGCCCGCCGATGACCGCCTGCATCACGACGCCGCCGGGCATCGTCCAGGCGAGCTTCACCAGCCGCTTGCGCTCCGGGTGGTCGATCTGGATCCGCCACGCGGTGAGCACGGCGAGCGCGGCCACCACGATCACGACGCCGGTCAGCATCCGGTTCGAGAACTCGATCCACTGCGTGACCGCGTCGATGCCGGAGTGCCGCACCGGCACCAGGCTGCCCGCGACGCACTGCGGCCAGGTCGGGCATCCCAGCCCGGACCCGGTCACCCGCACCACGGACCCGGTGACGCCGATGCCTGCCTGCGCGACCACCGCGGCGATCCCGACCGCGCGCTGAACCGCGGCGGACGGATACGGCAGGCGGGCGATCAAACTGCGAAGGGACACGCCGAAAGAATACTCGCGCGCGTTTTCCCGCCTGCACGCGGCGGTATTGTTCCGCCCGGATTTGCCAGCGTGCGCAAGGAATCGGGTGCGGCGGCGGTCACATTCCGGTGCGAAATTCCGCGCGGAAATCGCGGTGTGGGATTCAGGTGAGTTTTGTGGTTCGCGTCGCCAGCACGCCGGCCAACGCCGCCCACACCACCAGCACCGCGGCCGGTCCGAGCGGGAACTGGCCGTCCACCAGCGCCGCGCGCATGCCTTCGGCCAGCGCCCCGGAAGGCAGCAGCGACACCACGAACCCGACCCCGGACGGCAGCGCCGACGGGGCCAGCAGAATCCCGCCCGCCAGCAGCAGCACGAACCACACGATGTTCGCCAGCGCCAGCACGGCTTCCGCGCGCAACGCGCCGCCCAGCAGCACGCCCAGCGCGCCGAAAGCCAGCGTCCCCAGCACCAGCAGCACCACCGCGGAACCGATCCCGGCGGCCGACGGGGACCAGCCCAGGAATGCCGCCACGATGCCGAGCACCACGGACTGCAGCGCCACCACGACCAGCGCCGCCACGACCCGTCCGGCCACCAGCAGCCAGCGCGGCAGCGCCGTCGCCGAAAGCCGCTTCAGCACGCCGTACCGCCGGTCGAAGCCGAGCGCGATCGCCTGGCCGGTGAACGCCGACGACATCACCGCCAGCGCGAGGATCCTCGGCGTCATCCAGTCCACTTTGGACGTCGAGCCGAGCTGGCTCGCCGGGAGGATGTCCAGCAGGCTCAGGCCGATCAGCAGCGCGAGCGGAATGATCAGGGTGAGCAGCAGCTGCTCGCCGTGCCGCAGGGTCAGCGCGGCCTCGACGCGCGCGTGCGTGCGCAGCATCTTGCCGAGCGAACCGCGGCCGGGCGCGGGGGCGAAAGTGCCCGCGGGGAACGGAGAACTCATGCGCGCAGCTCCCGTCCGGTGAGTTCGAGGAACACTTCTTCGAGCGTCCGCCGTCCGACTTGCAGTTGTTCGGGCAGTACGCCCTGTTGCGCGCACCAGGCGGTGACGGCGGAAACCACCTGCGGGTCGACCGCGCCCTCCACCAGGTAAGAACCGGGCGCGGTTTCGCTGACCCGGTAGCCCTCCGGCAGCGCGGCCGCGAGCAGCGTCGTGTCGAGTTTCGTGCGGGCGCGGAACCGCAGCTGCGCCGCCTCGCCGGCCTCCAGGGTCAGCGCATGCGGCGTGCCTTCGACGACCACCTTGCCGTGGTCCACGATCACCACCTGGTCGGCCAGCGTTTCCGCTTCCTCCATCAGGTGGGTGGTGAGCAGGACGCTCACGCCGTCCGCGCGCAGGGCCGCGAGCAGGTCCCAGACCAGCCGCCGCGCCTGCGGGTCCATGCCCGCGGTGGGCTCGTCCAGGAACACCAGCTCCGGACGGCCGACCAGCGCGCACGCCAGCGAAAGCCGTTGCTGCTGCCCGCCGGAAAGCCGTTTGAACGGGGTGCGCTTCGCGCCGGCCAGCCCGAGCACGTCGAGCAGCCACGCCGGATCGTGCGGGTTCGCCGCGCAGGAAGCCACTAGCCGGAGCATTTCCTCCGCGCGCACGCCTGGGTACGCGCCGCCGCCCTGGGGCATGATGCCGACGCGGGGGCGGAGCCGGGAGCTGTCCGCGACGGGGTCGAGGCCGAGCACGCGAACGCGGCCCGCGTCAGGTCTGCGGAAACCCTCGCAAATCTCGACAGTGGTCGTTTTTCCGGCGCCGTTCGGCCCGAGCAGGGCCAGCACGCAGCCACGCTCCATGCGCAGGTCGATGCCGTCGACCGCGGTGGTGGAGCCGTAGCTTTTCGCCAAGCCGGAGATCTCGACGGCGGGGTTGTCCACAACGAATCACGATACGACGTCGGCGGGCGCGCGCGGTGCTGGGGACGCCGGAGGTGTCCTGGACAACAGCAGCGGCGAAACCCGGTACACGATCGCGAGGCCGCCGAGGGTCACCAGAGCGGCCGCGCCGTAGGCCCACGGCAGGACGTAGGAGCGGCCGTCGAAGGTGCCGCCGGTGGGCGGCAGCAGGAACGGCAGCCCGGCGCTGATGACCGTGGCGACGACCCGGAACCGCGACGTCCCGGCCGCGGCGGCGAGCGGGATCACCGCCCACAGCAGGTACCAGGGCTGGAGGTTGATCTGCAGGATCATCGCCGCGCCCAGCGAAACGCCGAGCCCGATGATCGGCCGGTACCGCCATTTGAAGCTGGCCCACAGGAATTTGATCGTGACGGCCGCGGTGATCGCGTTGCCGAGCGTGCCGAGGATCGGCACCAGCGCGTCGGTGTGGTTGCCCAGCCCGAGCGTGATGCCGAGGACGCCGCTGAGGTTCGCGATCTCGGCGGTGGGGGAGATGAACGACCGCACCAGCCCCGGCGTGCTCGCCGTCGCGCCGATCCAGCCGAAGCCCAGCCCGGTGCCGACGCAGATCGCGGTGAGCACCACGCCGAACAGCAACGCCATCGGCGCGCCCGCCCACACCAGGTCCTTCAGCCGCCCGTGCCATCTGCGCGCGACCATCACCGACAGGAACGGCAGCGCCAGCACCGCCGGGATCTTCACGGTGGCGCCGACGGTGATGATGACGACGCCGAGCGCGATGAAGAGCAATTCGCCCTTCGCCAGCGGCGGCGGACTGTCTCCCTTCACCCGCACCGGCAGCCGCCGGATGCCGATCTCCAGCCCGGCCACCATGAGCCCGATGGCGAGCGAATCGTTGTGCGCGCCCGCGACGAAATGGAAGATCAGCAACGGGTTCGCCGCGCCGAGCCACAGCGCGGTGGCCGGCTGCACGCCGAACCGCCGGGCCAGCCGCGGCACCGCCCACACGATCAGCAGCACGCCCACCATCGCGAGGCCGCGCTGCAGCAGCACGCCGACGACGATGTTGTTGCCGCCGACCGGGGCCAGCCACCCGCCGAGCCGCAGCAGCAGCGGGCCGTACGGGGCGGGCGTTTCGCGCCAGATGTTGGTGACGCCCGCGGTGAGCGGGTCCGCGACGCCGAGCGCCTGCGCCGGGCCGAGCTGGTACGGGTCCATGCCGCGGTGCACGATCTCGCTCTGCGCGAGATAGCTGTAGACGTCGCGGGAGAACAGCGGCGGGATCAGCAGCAGCGGCGCGACCCACATCGCGACGGTGCGGGCGAGCTGCCCGCTGGTGGCCAGCCGCGCGCTCGCCGGACGGGCGAACCGGGCGAGCATGAGCCAGCTCAGCACCAGGATGCCCATCCCGGAAAACGCGATCGCGAGCGAGACCGTCGGGATCCGGATGAACAGCCGCAGCACCGGCAGGTCCTGCACCGGGTTGATCACCGGCGCTGCGCCGGCCCCGAGCGAGCCGAGCGCGAGGAACAGCGAGCCGACCGTGCCGAAGCGGCGGACCGCGTCGAGGCCGCGGGTCTCGGCGGCGTTCAGCGGATCGGTGCGGCGCGGGCCGACCGGCGACGGCACGGTCGCCGGGTGGTCAGCGCTGTCGGCGCCGCCGGATACGTCCGGTTCCGGTGCCCGCTGGTCCGGGTGTTCGCCGACTGCCACGCCCGGAAGCGTATCGAGTCCGGTCCGGGCGGCGTGGCGAGTCCGGCCGGAAGGCTGCGGGCGGGTGCGGGGCGGCGGGTCGCGAGTGGGTTTGGCGGGCGGTGCGGAGGGGCGGATCGGTCTGGTTCGGGCGGAGGGGAGGATCGAGTCCGGTCGGCGCGGGGAGCCCGGCGGGAAGGTGGTGCCGGGTGCGGGGCGAGGCTCGTTCCGCGTGAGTCGGGTCACTGGGCGACACCCTGCCTTTGCCCGGCGGCCGGAAATAAGACACACTTGTGTTGTGAAAAAGAACGGGACCACCGGCGAGGGGCGCGGCGAGCAGCCGCGCACCGCGGCTGTCGGCGTTCCCGTGCAGGTCAGCGCCGCGAACGTGGCCGAGGGGCGCACCCGGCACGAGGTCGCCCGGCTGCTGCTGGAGCAGGGCCCGATGACCGCCGTGGTGGTCGCCGAGCAGCTCGGGATCAGCCCGACCGCGATCCGGCGGCACCTCGACGCGCTGCAGGCCGACGGCGAGGCCGAGACCCGCGACGCCCCCCGCAAGGGCCCGCGCGGACGCGGCCGCCCGGCCAAGCTGTTCCTGCTCACCGAAGCGGGCCGCGCCCGGTTCGGGCACGCCTACGACGACCTCGCGGTCTCGGCCATCCGCTTCCTCGCCGAGCACGCCGGCCCGGACGCGGTGCGCGCGTTCGCCGAGCGCCGGGTCGAGGGGCTCGTCGGGCCGCACCGGCAGGCGATCACCGGATCGGCTGATCCGGTCGAGCGCGCCGAGGCCCTCGCCACCGCGCTGAGCAGGGAGGGCTACGCTGCCTCGACCCGTCAGGTCGGGGCGGGCGCCCCCGCCGCGAACGTCGGCGCGCAGCTGTGCCAGCACCACTGCCCGGTCGCGCACGTCGCCGCGGAATTCCCGCAGCTGTGCGAGGCCGAGACGGAAGCGTTCGCGAAGCTGCTGGGCACCCACGTCCAGCGGCTGGCGACCATCGCGCGCGGAGACAACGCGTGCACCACACACGTACCCGCCGGACCGGCGGGTATCCCGGCCCATCCCGAGCCGGACCGCACGACGCCCGGACCAGCGGCCCCGCCGCCCGAAGGGCACGCACCACGGATCCCGAATGGAGGGAAACCCGCATGACTGCCGCTGCCGAGCAGCGCACTCCCACCACCGAGCCGTTGAGCCAGGAAGAGACCATCGCGTCCCTTGGCAACTACGCCTTCGGCTGGGCGGACTCCGACGAGGCTGGCGCCAGCGCCCGCCGCGGCCTGAACGAGGATGTCGTCCGCGACATCTCCGCGAAGAAGTCCGAGCCCGAGTGGATGCGCGACGCCCGATTGAAGGCGCTCAAGCTGTTCGACCTCAAGCCGATGCCGAACTGGGGCGCCGACCTCTCGGGGATCGACTTCGACAACATCAAGTACTTCGTGCGGTCCACCGAGAAGCAGGCGGCCAGCTGGGAAGACCTGCCCGAGGACATCAAGAACACCTACGACAAGCTGGGCATCCCCGAGGCGGAGAAGCAGCGCCTCGTGGCCGGCGTCGCCGCGCAGTACGAGTCCGAGGTCGTCTACCACCAGATCCGCGAGGACCTGGAGGAGCAGGGCGTCCTGTTCCTGGACACCGACTCCGCGCTCCGCGAGCACCCGGAGATCTTCCAGGAGTACTTCGGCTCCGTGATCCCGGCGGGCGACAACAAGTTCTCCGCGCTGAACACGGCGGTGTGGTCCGGCGGCTCGTTCATCTACGTGCCGAAGGGCGTGCACGTCGAGATCCCGCTGCAGGCCTACTTCCGGATCAACACCGAGAACATGGGCCAGTTCGAGCGGACGCTGATCATCGTCGACGAGGACGCCTACGTCCACTACGTCGAGGGCTGCACCGCGCCGATCTACCAGTCGGACTCGCTGCACTCCGCGGTCGTCGAGATCATCGTGAAGAAGGGCGCCCGCTGCCGCTACACGACGATCCAGAACTGGTCGAACAACGTCTACAACCTGGTCACCAAGCGCGCCAAGTGCGAAGAGGGCGCGACCATGGAGTGGGTCGACGGCAACATCGGCTCCAAGGTGACCATGAAGTACCCGTCGGTCTTCCTCATGGGCGAGCACGCCAAGGGCGAGGTCCTCTCGGTCGCGTTCGCGGGCGAGGGCCAGCACCAGGACGCCGGGGCCAAGATGGAGCACCTCGCGCCGCACACGTCCTCGACCATCGTGTCGAAGTCGGTCGCGCGCGGCGGCGGCCGGACCTCCTACCGCGGCCTGGTCAAGGTCGCGAAGCGGGCGCACCACTCGCGCTCCAGCGTGGTCTGCGACGCCCTGCTGGTGGACACGATCTCGCGGTCGGACACGTACCCGTACGTGGACATCCGCAACGACGAGGTGTCCATGGGCCACGAGGCCACCGTGTCCAAGGTCAGCGAAGAGCAGCTGTTCTACCTGATGTCGCGCGGCCTCGACGAGGCCGAGGCGATGGCGATGATCGTGCGCGGGTTCGTCGAGCCCATCGCGCGCGAGCTGCCGATGGAATACGCGCTCGAGCTGAACCGCCTGATCGAGCTGCAGATGGAAGGGTCCGTCGGCTAAATGTCCGTGGCAGAGAACAACGTTTCCGAAGCGGTCCGCGAGGGGGTCGTCGTTCCGGCGGCCTCCCGCGCGGAGCGCTTCACCTCCTACGACGTCGAGGCCTTCGAGGTCCCCGGCGGGCGTGAGGAAAACTGGCGCTTCACGCCGATGAAGCGCCTGCGCGGCCTGCACGACGGTTCCGCCGTCGCCTCCGGCGAGATCACGCTGGAGACCGAGGCCGCGCCCGAGCTGAAGATCGAGACCGTCGGCCGCGACGACTCGCGGCTCGGCCAGGCGGGCGTGCCGAGCGACCGCATCGCCGCGCAGGCGTACTCCTCCTTCGCCAAGGCCACCGTCGTGACGGTGCCGAAGGAGACGAAGGCGTCGACGCCGTCGGTGCTGCGCATCCACGGCCCGGGCGAGGGCCAGGTCGCCTACGGGCACCTGCAGGTCCGCGCCGAGGCGTTCGCCGAAGCCGTGATCGTGCTCGACCACGTCGGGTCCGGCACCTACGCCGACAACGTCGAGTTCGTCATCGGCGACGGCGCCAAGGTCACCGTGGTCAGCGTCCAGGACTGGGCCGACGACGCGGTGCACGTCTCCGAGCAGCACCTCAAGCTGGGCCGCGACGCCGCGCTGCGGCACACCGTGATCACCCTGGGCGGAGACCTGGTCCGCATCTCGCCGACCGCGACCTTCACCGACAAGGGCGGCGACGTCGACATGCTCGGCGTCTACTTCGCCGACGGCGGCCAGCACCAGGAGCACCGGCTCTTCGTCGACCACGCGGTGCCCAACTGCAAGTCGCGGGTCGGCTACAAGGGCGCGCTGCAGGGCGAGGGCGCGCACGCGGTGTGGATCGGCGACGTGCTGATCCGGGCCGCGGCCGAGTCCACCGACTCCTACGAGTTCAACCGCAACCTGGTGCTCACGCCCGGGGCGCGCGCGGACTCGGTGCCGAACCTGGAAATCGAGACCGGCGAAATCGAAGGCGCCGGCCACGCGAGCGCGACGGGAAGGTTCGACGACGAGCAGTTGTTCTACCTGCAGTCGCGCGGAATCGCCGAAGAAGCCGCCCGCCGCCTGGTCGTGCGCGGGTTCTTCCACGAAATCCTGGTGAAGATCGACGTCCCCGAGGTGCGCGAGCGCCTCGAAGCCGCGATCGAGGCCGAACTCGAAGCCGTCGGCGCCTGACGCCCTCCACCGCAGACTTTAGGAAACGAAGAATGGCTACCCTGGAAATCAAGGACCTGCACGCGTCGGTGACCACCGACGAAGGCGCCAAGGAGATCCTCAAGGGCGTCAACCTGACCATCCGGTCGGGCGAGACGCACGCGATCATGGGCCCGAACGGCTCCGGCAAGTCCACCCTGTCCTACGCGATCGCCGGCCACCCGAAGTACACGGTGACCTCCGGCGAGGTGCTGCTGGACGGCGAGAACGTGCTCGAGATGAGCGTCGACGAGCGCGCCCGCGCCGGCCTCTTCCTCGCCATGCAGTACCCGGTCGAGGTGCCCGGCGTCTCGATGTCGAACTTCCTGCGCACCGCGGCCACCGCGGTCCGGGGCGAGGCTCCCAAGCTGCGCCACTGGGTCAAGGAGGTCAAGGAGGAGATGGGCAAGCTCGGCATCTCCCAGGAGTTCGCCGAGCGCTCGGTGAACGAGGGCTTCTCCGGCGGCGAGAAGAAGCGCCACGAGATCCTGCAGCTGGCGCTGCTCAAGCCGAAGTTCGCGATCCTCGACGAGACCGACTCCGGCCTGGACGTCGACGCGCTGCGCGTCGTGTCCGAGGGCGTCAACGAGTACAAGGCGGGCAACGAGGTCGGCGTCATGCTGATCACGCACTACACCCGCATCCTGCGGCACATCACCCCGGACTTCGTGCACGTCTTCGCCGACGGCCGCATCGTCGAGTCCGGCGGCCGCGAACTGGCCGACGAGCTGGAGGAGAACGGCTACGTCAAGTACGTCGGCTCCGCCGAGCCGGCCAAGGCCTGACGTTCCCCGCGCCCCGTTCCCGACGACACCGAGAGAGAGGAGTTGGCTCGATGACCACCACGGCTTCGAACAGCCCGACCAACTCTGTTCCCCTTGACGTGGCGGCACTGCGTGCCGACTTCCCGATCCTGACGCGCACCGTGCGCGACGGGAAACCCTTGGTGTACCTGGACTCCGGAGCGACCTCGCAACGGCCGGTGCAGGTGCTCGACGCGGAACGGCGGTACGTGTTCACGTCGAACTCGGCCGTGCACCGCGGTGCCCACCAGCTGTCCGAAGAGGCCACCGACGCCTACGAATCCGCGCGTGCCAAGACCGCGGAATTCGTCGGCGCGGACCCGGAAGAGCTGGTGTTCGCCAAGAACGCGACCGAGGGCATCAACCTCGTGGCGTACGCGATGAGCAACGCCGCCACCGCCGGACCGGAAGCGGAGCGTTTCCGGATCGGCGAGGGCGACGAAATCGTCATCACCGAGATGGAGCACCACGCGAACCTCGTGCCGTGGCAGCAGTTGTGCCAGCGCACCGGGGCGACGCTGAAGTGGTTCAAGGTGACCGCCGAGGGCCGGCTCGATCTGTCCGACATGGACAGTGTGATCACGCCGCGCACGAAGGTGGTCGCGTTCGCGCACCAGTCCAACGTGCTCGGCACGGTCAACCCGGTGGCCAAGCTGGTGGCCAAGGCGAAAGAGGTCGGCGCGCTGACCGTCCTCGACGCCTGCCAGTCCGTTCCGCACTTCCCGGTGGACTTCCACGCGCTGGACGTCGACTTCGCGGTGTTCTCCGGGCACAAGATGCTGGCCCCGTCCGGGATCGGCGTGCTGTACGGCCGGACCGAACTGCTGTCCGCGATGCCGCCGTTCCTGACCGGCGGTTCGATGATCGAGCTCGTCACGATGGAGCGCACCACGTTCGCCGCGCCGCCGCAGCGGTTCGAGGCCGGGGTGCCGATGACGTCGCAGGCGATCGGCCTCGGCGCGGCGGTGGACTACCTGTCCGCCATCGGGATGGACCGCGTCGCGGCGCACGAGCACGAGCTGGCCGCGGCCGCGATCGCGGGCATCAGCGCGATCCCGGGCGTGCGCATCGTCGGGCCGACCGACCTGGAGGACCGCGGTGCCACCGTCGCGTTCGTGATCGACGGCGTGCACCCGCACGACGCCGGCCAGGTGCTCGACAGCCTCGGCATCGCCGTGCGGGTGGGGCACCACTGCGCGTGGCCGCTGCACCGGGCGTGCTCGGTGCCCGCCACCGTGCGGGCGAGCTTCTACCTGTACAACACGCTGTCCGAAGTGGACGCTCTGGTCGCCGGGATCCGCGAGGCGCAGAAGTTCTTCGGGGTGGCCCAGGACGGGGCCGAGAAGTGAACCTGGAGAGCATGTACCAGGAGATCATCCTGGACCACTACAAGAACCCGCACGGGCGCGGCCTGCGCGATCCGTTCGACGCGGAGTCGTTCCAGGTCAACCCGACCTGCGGCGACGAGATCACCTTGCGGGTGAAGGTCAGCGACGGCAAGGTCGAGGACGTGTCCTACGACGGGCAGGGCTGCTCGATCAGCCAGGCGTCCGCGTCGGTGCTCACCGACCTGGTCGTCGGGCACACGGTCGACGAGGCGTTCACGACCATGGACGCGTTCGTGGAACTGATGCAGGGCAAGGGCAAGGTCGAACCGGACGAGGACGTACTGGAGGACGGCGTCGCGTTCGCCGGCGTCGCGAAGTACCCGGCGCGCGTGAAGTGCGCCCTGCTC
Organism: Amycolatopsis nivea; assembly: GCF_004522235.1. Classification (GTDB taxonomy): domain Bacteria; phylum Actinomycetota; class Actinomycetes; order Mycobacteriales; family Pseudonocardiaceae; genus Amycolatopsis; species Amycolatopsis nivea. The sequence continues at coordinate 108,034 of NZ_SDLT01000018.1, read as the reverse complement.
GGCTGGATGGCGTTCAAGGACGCGGTGTCCAGCACCACCACAGGAGCTGAGAAGGCATGAGCGAAGAGACGGCCACCGACCCGCGCGAGGGGCGCACCGCCGCGGACCTGCCCGAGCAGTCCGCCGCCGTCCCCGCCGACATCGCCAAGATCGAGGACGTCGAGGAAGCGATGCGCGACGTCGTCGACCCGGAACTCGGCATCAACGTCGTGGACCTCGGCCTGGTCTACGACATCCGGGTCGAGACCGACAACACCGCGACGATCGACATGACGCTCACGTCCGCGGCGTGCCCGCTCACCGACGTGATCGAGGACCAGACGTCGGCCGCGCTGACGTCCGGCGGTCTCGTGAACGACTTCCGGATCAACTGGGTCTGGATGCCGCCGTGGGGCCCGGAGAAGATCACCGACGACGGCCGCGAGCAGTTGCGGGCGCTCGGTTTCACTGTCTGACGTTGTGCTTCGAGAAGGCCGCTCCCGGTTCGCCGGGGGCGGCTTTCGGCGTATCCGGGCTGGTGCTTTCGGGCGCTGCCGGGCGGAACGCCGGATTCTGTCGGGGGCGGGTGCTATTACTGGTCAATGACCGAACCCGACTCCGAATCCGTGCGTTCTTCCGAGGAAAGACCCAGCCGCGGCCTGGCCGTGGGAGCGGTGTCCGTGGCCGCGGTGAGTTTCTCGCTCGCGGTGCTCACCTGGCTGGCCTGGCTGCTGGTCCGGCCCCGGATGCTGACCGCCGGGGTGTATCCGCTCGTGGCCGAGGTGTTCGTCCTGGTGCTCGGTGCGTTGTGGTTCCTGGCGCTGCTGGCCGGGGTGCTGGCGGTGGTCCTGGGGCGGCTCGGGGGAGGACTGCGCTACGGCGGCGACCTGGCCCGCAAAGGCGCGCTGCTGGGCGGGCTGACGGTGGTGGTGGCGCTGGCCGGGACGGTCGCGTTCACGGTTAGTCCTGGGTTGATGCCTGTTTATGGGGATGTTGGGCGGCCGCTTAATTCGATCCTTCGGGAGTAGGGGTTGTATAACGGCCTATACGGGGGTGGGTGGTTGTGGGTCCGTTGTGGATAGAGGGGCGTTGGTCGTCTGCGCGGTTCTGGGCTGCGTGACGGATTCGCGGGTCCGGTTGATCCTCGCTCGGTGATCGACGGGTTTCTGGCCCCCGTGGCTGGTTTTCTGCGTGCTTCGCCGGTTTTCGGCGGGGCTGGCGCGTATGCCGTTGCGCAGGGGTATTTCACTCTGCTGGGCCGGGTGATGCTTGGCGTGACTTGCCGCGGTGGTGAGGGTGTCGCGGTTTCGGGCGGCTCGTCGCCTGGGGGCGACATCGCGCACGGTGGTTGCGTGGGGCACCCCGAAGCTTGATTGTGCTGACGGTTCGGGGGTGCTTGTCAAGGCGGGAAAGATGCCTTGACAAGCACCCCCGAACCGCAGGAGAGCTTCGTATCGGGGTGCGGGGGAGGGGCTGGGTGCCTCGCTCGTTGGGTGCACCGGCTGCGGTTGGTGGGTGGGATAGCGCCCCAATGTGGCATTGGGTGCGTGGGACGCACCCAATGTGGCGTTCGGTGCGTCTGACGCACCCAATGCCGCATTGGGGCGCTACCGGAGTGCGGTCGTGAGGGGAACCCTGACGGAATCAGAGTTCCTCAGGGTGGCCCTCACGTACTTCGCCGAGCAGGGTTGGGGCGAGGGTCAGCGGGTTCGGGGCCGTCGTCCGGAGCGTCGGAAGACGACGAAAAGCAGTCGCAGTCCTGCCAGTGCGCTGATCATCAGCAGGTTGTAGCCGAACACGTGGTTGAGCGTCAGTCCGGGCACCAACTGCGGGCCACTCGAGCTGGACAGCAGTAGTACGGCCATAAGTCCGGTTGCGATGCCGACCAGGGCCAGCAGTACCTCGTGCACCAGGCCGGTCACCAGGTCGCGGTCGCGTTCGTCGGAGAACAGGCGCATGTTCACCGACAGTCTGCCTTCCTCCAGTGCCGCGCCGATTCGGTCGACGCGGCGGGGGAGGCGGCGCAGCACTGGCAGCAAGGCGGTGAATTCGTCGGTGACGGTGCGGCGCAAGGTGTCCGGGCGCAGGCCGATGCGTTCGGTGGCGAATGCGCGGGATTCGGCGACCAGGTCGAAGTCCGGGGCTAGCGTCGCGAGGGTGCCTTCCATCGTCGCCAACGCGCGGAACACCGCGGCGATCGGCGGCGGGACGGCGAGGCGGAAGTCGGCTATGACGCGGAACAGGCCGGTGAACAGGTCGAGACCGGGCGTCCGGCCGGGGCCGAAGTGTCGGGCCAGCAGGGCGCCGAGGGCGCGTTCCAGGCGTTGTTCGTCGAGATCGTCCGGGCGGTTGACGATTTCCAGCAAACCGTCGCGGACGCCGGCTGGGTCGCCGCGGTCGATGGCGGGCAGCAGGGCTTGCAGGCCGGCGCGCAGGCCGGTGTCTAGGCGGCCGACGGAGCCGAAGTCGAGCAGGCCGAGGGTGCCGTCTTCGAGCAGCAAAACGTTGCCCGGGTGGGGATCCGCGTGGAACACCCCGCCGAGCAGTACCTGGTCTAGCAGGCCGCGCAGGAAAGTGCGGGCGAGTTCTTCGCGGGAGTGCGCGGAACCTGTGGCGAGCGGTTTGCCGTCCAGTCGTCGCATCACCAGAACGCGCTCTGTGGACAGTGCTTTGTGGACAGTCGGAAGCGTGACGCCGGGGACCGGATGTGCGGCGATGGCTTCGATGTTCGCGGCTTCGGTGCGGAAATCGAGTTCGTCCTCAAGGGATTCGGCGAAGCCGTCGGCCAGTTCCCGGACACCGAGCGAACGTGCCCAGCCGGCGCGTTCGTACAGCACGGCGGCTAGGCGGCGGACGATGTCGATGTCGCGTTCCACCTGCTCGCGGATCCCGGGCCGCTGCACTTTCACGACGACCTCGGCGCCGGACCGCAGCCGGGCGCCGTAAACCTGCGCGATCGACGCTGCGGCAAGGGGTTCGTCGTCGATGTGGGCGAAGGCGGTGACGTCGATTTCCTCCCGCAGCAAAGCGCGCACCTCGTCTTCGGGCGCGGGCGGGACCTGATCGTGCAGCTTGCTGAGTTCGCGGATGTACACCGGCGGCAGGAGATCGGCGCGGGTCGAGAGCAGTTGGCCGAGCTTTACGAACGTCACGCCCGCTTCTTCCAATGCCAGCCGCAGCGATCGCGCGAGTTTCGCCGAGCCGTCAGGTCCCGCGGTGCGGCGGCCGGTGAGGAACGAGCCGAGGCCGTGGCGGATGGCGATGCGCATGATCCGCGAGTAACGACGGGCGCGGGACGCGCGGGATCGCAGCGAGCGCATCCGGGCGAACAGTCCCGATCCGCCGGACGGAACCGCGAGTTCGGCGACGAACAGGACCAGCAGGGTCACCGCGAGCGCGCTGCCCGCCAACGGGATCAGCAGTCCGATCGCGACCCCGGCGTTGGTGAGCACGGCGATCGGGAACAGTCGGACGGCAGTGCCCGCGACGAGCCAGCCGGCCAGCGCGGCGCCGAGCGCGCGGACGAGACCGACGCGCACCCCGAGCACTTTGCGGGCCGCGGCGACGAGCGGCCACAGCACGACGACGTAGGCCACCAGGCCGAGCAGCAGCGTTTGCATGCCGAAGAGCACACCAGCACGGCGGCGCGTGCGGATCCAGCCGGGGCGGGACGGGCCTCCCTCTCGCGGGGGAGCGCCCTACTTTCGGACGTAGTCGGCCCCGGTGGTGAACTTCTAACGTCATCGAGCGGACAAAGGGTTGCTTGCTTTCCCCGATGAGTACGGAGGACACGATGCACGCACGAGGGTTCCGGCGGATCGCCGCACTGGCCACGGTCGCCGCCGTGCCGCTCGGCTTCGGCCTGGCGACCGCACCCGCCGCGTCCGCCGCCGCGGCGACCACCGTCTACTACAGCTCGGCAGGCGCGCCGGACTACCTCGCGCAGATCGACCAGGGCGCGGCGAACTGGAACGCCGCGGTCACCGACGTGCAACTGGTCAAGGACGAGGGCAAGGCGACGATCACCATCCACGAGGTGCACAGCGGCGGCTCGTACACGCAGACCGACGGACACGGCAACGGCGACGTCTACCTGGACACGAGCCAGGTCGCGGAGGGCTACGACCCGACCCGCATCGCCGCGCACGAACTCGGGCACAACCTCGGGCTGCCGGACCACTACGAAGGGCCGTGCACGGAACTGATGTCGGGGCACGGTCCGGGCACGTCGTGCACCAACGCGAAGCCGGACGCGCAGGAGTCGGCGAAGGTGCAGCAGTTGTGGGCCAACGGAGTCCGCGCCGCGGGCACGCGGGTCACGACGACTGTCTACTGAGGACTGCGCGCGGGCCGGAGCGGACCCGGCCTGCGCGCTCTCATTCGGCTTGCTGCCGGAAGAACAGGCACGCGCAGGGAGCACGATCTCGGCCGGGGGTTACGTCGACTGTCTACTGAGGACTGCGCGCAGGCCGGAGCGGACCCGGCCTGCGCGCTCTCATTCCGCGTGCAGCACGAAGAACAGGCAGCTCGGGCTGACGCACAGCATCCGGTAGTCCTCCGGGAACAGCTTTTCCGCCTCCGGAACCGGTTTCGGCTCGCTGAGCACCGCAATCCGGAACCCGGCCGCCGTGAACGCGTCGGTCATCGCGTGCACCGGCCGGTTCCAGAAGCTCATCGGCATGGTGCGGCCGTCGATTTCCCAGGTCTCGGTCCACTCGTAGGTGGTCGAGTAGTCGGTCTGCTGCCCGGCTTGCCGCTGCAGCAGGTGAATGGCAAACGGATGGTCGACCACCACGATCAGCCGTCCGCCGGGCTTGAGGATGCGGTGGAACTCGCCGAGCGTCGGGCCCCAGTCTTCGAGGTAGTGCAGCACCAGTGAGGCGACGACGTCATCGAACGCGTTGTCCGCGTAGGGGAGCGGCTCGGCCACGTCGGCGATGCGCAGGTCCACATCCGGTCCTAGCCGCTCGCGGGCGATGTCGAGCATGCCGCTGCTGAGGTCGAAACCGGAGACTTCCGCGCCGCGATCGCGCAGCGCGACGGTCAACGGCCCGGCGCCGCAGCCCGCGTCGAGAATCCGCCGCCCGGCCACGTCCCCGGCCAGCGCCAGCACGGCGGGCCGCTCGTAGTAGGCGTTCTGGATTTCGGTGTCCGACCATCGGGTGTAGGTGTCGGCCAGCAGGTCGTAGTCGTTGACGACGGTGCTCTCTTCAGGCGGCATGCGGTCCACGGTGCCAGAAAATCGGCCGCCGGGTCCCGCCCTGGAGGGAGGCGTCCGCTGGCGCCGCCTGTCAGGATTGGCGGGTGCGTTTCTTCCGTCCGCTGGTCAGCGGGGTCACCTATCGCCGGTGGGTGTACTTGATCCTCGGCGCCGCGCTCAGCGTGCCGTACCTGCTGCTCGCCATGGTCGCGATGCCCGCGCTGGTGCCGTTCGCCACGACGATGGGGTGGGCGAGCCTCGCCGGGTTCGTCGTGATGCTCGTGGTGCTGGCCGCGACCGCGTTCCTGCCCGCGGTGCGCGTCCTGGAGGCGGCGGCGGTTCGGGAACTGCTCGCCCAGCCCGCGCCGGGACGCGGACGGCTGCGGTGCGCGACGATGTTCGTGCTGCACGTCGTGACCGGTCTGTGCACCGGTCTCGCGACGCTCGCGGTGCCTGCCGGGTTCGGGTTCGCGATCAACGCCGTCTTCACCGGTCGGCTTGTCGACACGCCGGATTTCCACCTGACGGTTCCGCGCGGCTGGGCTTCGGCGTGGCTGCCCGCGGCGTTCGTGGCGGCTTTCGTCGTGCTGATCTACGTCGTGTGGGGCCTCGGCGGAGTGCTGCGCCGCGTGGCCGCCCGGTTGCTCGGCTGGTCCGCCGCCGAACGCATCGCACAGCTCGAACGCCGCACCGACCAGCTCGCCGAACGCACCCGGCTCGCGCGCGAACTCCACGATTCCGTCGGCCACGCGCTTTCGGTGGTCACGCTGCAAGCCGGGGCCGCGCGGCGGACGTTGCACACCGACCCCGGTTTCACCGAGGAAGCGCTCACCGCGATCGAGGAATCCGCCCGCACCGCGCTCGACGACCTCGACCACGTGCTCGGCCTGCTCCGCGACGAAGCACGCGACCGGACGCCGCACGCGGGTCTCGCCAACCTGCCCGCGCTGATCACCGTGACGCAGCAGTCCGGGACGGAGTGCCGCTACGAGGTGCACGGCGACATCGCCGCGGTGCCGGCGGTGGTTTCCCGCGAGGTGTACCGGATCCTGCAGGAATGCCTGACCAACGCGGTGCGGTACGCGGGCAAGGTGCCGGTCACCGTCGCGCTGGCGGTCGCGGACGGGCGGCTGCGGGCGGCGGTCGCGAATCCGCTCGGCTCGGCCCGGCCGTCGCGCGCCCGCGGCGGACGCGGTCTACGGGGCATGGCGGAGCGGGCGGAACTGGTGGGTGGCAAGCTGTCCGCGGGACCGGTCGGCGATAACTGGGAGGTCGTGGTGACGGTGCCGTGGGGGAACCGGTGAGCGTGCGAGTCTTGCTGGTGGACGACGAACGGCTGATCCGGGCCGGGCTGCGCGCGATCGTGGACAGCGAACCGGATCTGACCGTGGTCGGCGAGGCGTCCGACGGCGCGGAGGTACCCGGGCTCGTCGGGCAGCTGCGGCCGGACGTCGTGCTGATGGACGTGCGGATGCCCGCGGTGGACGGGATCCGCGCGACGGAGCATCTGCTGTCCACTGTGGAGGATCCGCCGAAGGTGATCGTGGTGACCACCTTCGAAAACGACGACTACGTGTACGACGCGCTGCTCGCCGGGGCGAGCGGATTCCTGCTGAAACGCGCGCGCCCGGAGGAGATCGTCGCCGGGATCCGCACGGTGCTGGCGGGGGATTCGCTGTTGTTCCCGGCCGCGATCCGGGGCATGGCCGCTCGCCGCGCGCCGGGTGCCGCCGCCCCGCTGGACTTCCTGACCGAACGGGAACGCGACGTGCTGCGGCTGATGGCGGCGGGACTGTCCAATGGGGAGATCGCGGCGGAGCTGTTCCTGGGGCTGCAGACGGTGAAAACGCACGTCGGGAATGTGCTGTCGAAACTGGGCGCGCGGGACCGGACGCAGGCGGTGATCCGGGCCTACGAGTCGGGATTCGTCAGGCCGACCGGCTGATCGCGACGTCCCGGCCGATGCCGCGCAGGACTTCGACGCGGTCGCTGCCGGGGCGGCTGAGGACCCAGCTCGAACCCGGAACCGCTTTGGCGCGTTTCTTCAGCGGTGCGAGGAGCCGGGAAGCGTCCCGATAGGACGGAATGGCGCCGCTGCCGCACACGAGCGTCGCCAGGGAAACCGTGACCGGCATGCCTTCGGCGGACCAGTGCGTGTCCAGCAAAGCCGCGGCGACCGTGCCGATCTCGTCGACGTCGCACACGATCAGGAAGTCGTCGCCGCCCACGTGGCTCACGCGCATCCGCGGCAGCCGCCGGGCGAGGTCGGTGAGCGTTTCGCCCAGGGCGCGGATCAGGTCGTCGCCCGCGGCGAAACCAGCGTTGTCGTTGACCGATTTGAAGGCGTCGACGTCCAGCCACGCAGCCACGAACTGCTCGCCGCTCGCGATCCGGCGTTCCACGTCGCGCGCCGCCGCTTCACTGCCCGGCAGCCGGGTGAGCGGGCTGAGCGTGACCGCCTCCTCGACCTTCGCCTCGGCGACCCCGCGCACGACCTCGGTCACCAGCACCACGCCGAGACAGTGCCCGGACGCGTCGACCACTACGACGTCGTCGCCGGTGCGGCCCCAGTCGGCGTCGGTGACCAGTTCGAGGAATTCCAGCGCGCTCGCGCCCGCCTCGATCAGGTGCGGTTTGTCCGCCAGCCGGGCGGCGGGCCGCTTCGCGTGCAAGGCGTGTCCGTACGGACCGGTGATGGTGACGAGGAACCGGGTCCGGTCGACTGACCACTGTGGACGGTTGTCCGCGTCGACGCCGACCACCCCGCTCGGTGCGTCCGCGGCGGCGAGCACCTCGCGGACGTCGTCGCAGGTCGCGTCGACCGGCAGGGTCGTGGCCGGGCGCAGGAAGTCGCCGACGCGCGGGGCCTGCGGCGGCGCGGGCGTGCGCCGGTCCTCCGGGATGACCGCGCCGGAGGCGGGCGCGGACCGGTGCGCGGCGGGCGGCGCGAGCAGGTTGCCCTGCGCGATCCGGACGCCGAGGCTCTGCGCCGCGTCCAGCTGCGACTCGGTTTCGATGCCGGTCGCGACCAGCCGGATGTTCGTGCGCGTCGTGAAGTGCAGCAGCGCCTCGACCACTGCCGTCGACGCCGGGTCGCCGGGCAGGCCGCGCAGCACGCTGCGGTCGAGTTTCACCAGGTCCACCGGCGACTGCGCGAGCAGCGCCAGCGGCAGGTCGCCGCGGCCGAGCCCGTCGAGCGCGAGCCGGAAGCCCTGTTCGGTGAGCGCGCGCATGCCGTCGAGCAGGCGGCCGGTGGGCAGGTGCGTGAACGGCGGCCCGACCTCGAGCACCACGTCGCGGGTGCGTCGTCCGGCCGCGCCGAGTTCGGCGATCAGCTCGTCGAACGCCTCCAGCGGCGACGCGAGCGTGCGGGCGGAGACGTTGAGGTGCAGCGGGAGCGCGCTGGGCCGCTCGGCCTCCTGGCGCACCGCGGCGGCGGCCAGCCCGAGGTCGACCTCGGTGAGCTTGCCCGCGCGGCGCGCTTCGGCGAGCAGTTCGTGCGCTGTGCCCCGGCCCGGCCGGGCCAGCGCTTCGTACGCGACGACCCCGCCGGTGTGCAAGCTGTACATCGGCTGGAAGGCGAATCGGACCGCACGCAGCGTCGTCACGGACGCGATACTCGCACCGCCGAAGGGGGCCGCGAAACCGTTGTCAGCTGATGTTCACCGGCGCGGCACTTCGGCCACCGGATCGGAGTAACAAAATGGTTTTCCCGTTCGCTCGATCGGGCAAGGCAACAATCCCGGCACGGACTCAGCCGAGCAGCCGCCGACGCAGCCGGGCCGGGGCGGCGCGGAACAGGTTTGCCATGGTCGAGGCGGTGCCGGGCAGGTCGGCGCGGCCCGAGGTGAACGCGCGCTGCGCCGGGATCGGGAGCTCGAAGAACAGGTCGAAAAATTGCGCCGACTGAGCGGGTGACATTCCGCACAATGCACGGAGTCCGTGGCGGCGCAAGGCATGCACAGCACGGGCTTCCGGCGGCCACAATGCCTTCCGGGCAGCGCCGGCCGCGGCCGCCGGACCTGCGTCGAACGCGTCTGCGAGAGCCTCCGCGACGCGAGGCGCGAGCTGCAGTGCGGTCGCGAGGCTGAAACCGGTCGCCGGGTGCACGAGCGCGCCCGCGACCCCGAACGGCACCGCCTGGCCGCGCTTCGGCAGCGGGACGTCGAGCACGATCCGCACCTGTTCGACCCGGCCCGCCGGACGGATTCCCGCCGCTTTGAGCCGCGCGTGCAGCCGCTGGGCCAGTTCGGACACCGGGAGCCCGGGTTTGCGGGCGAGCGAGGTCTCCTCGACCAGCACGGAGCCGTCGCCGAGGGGCAGGAGGTAGCGGAAGCTGTCGGTGCCGTCGCGCCAGTCCATGAAGACAGCAGTGTCGGGCGGGGCCAGCCGCTCGGCCTGGTCGGCGGGCAGCACGAGCCCGTACGCGGTCTGCTCAGCGCGCGGAGCCCGGAGCTTGGGCGCACCGGACGCGTCGACGAACACAGCGGCTGCGAGCCGTCGACCGTCGGCGAGCAGGACCGTCGAACCGTGCGGACCGTGTTCCGCGCCGGTCGCCTTGCCCGTGACGACCTCGACCTGCGGTTCGGTGAGCCACTCGCGCAGCCCGGCGTTGTCGAGCACCCGGTAAGCCCGGTCGACGCGGTGCTCGCGGGTCCCGAACGCGAGCGTCGTCGCCGGAGCCGCGGCGATCGCTTTATCCGGCAGCTCCGGCACTTCGTCTGCCCACAGTCCGTAAGTGTTCGGCCACTTTAGGTGCGGATCCGGGTCGAGCACGGCCGTTTCCAGTCCTCGCCGGGCGCACGCGGCCGCCAGCGCCCGTCCGGCCGGGCCGCCGCCCGCCACCAGCACGTCGGTCATCCCGCAATCCTGCCGGACGGCCGGATACGGTGGGACACATGGACGAGACCGATCCGAGGGCAGCGCGGCGGGACCCGCAGGACGGGACCGGCGGGTTCACCGATCTGGCGACCAGCCCGTTCCGCGTCGACCGCGACCGGATCACCGCGTCGCCGTTCTTCGCGCGGCTCGGCGGGGTCACCCAGGTGGTCAGCGCCGGCGGCGCCGGGCTGCTGCACAACCGGCTGACGCACAGCCTGAAGGTCGCGCAGGTCGCGCGCGGGATCGCGGAGCGGATCACCGGATCGAGCGAGTCGGCCGAACTCGCGGCGAAACTCGGCGGCTGCGATCCGGACGCGTGCGAGGCCGCCGCGCTGGCGCACGACCTCGGGCACCCGCCGTTCGGGCATCTCGGCGAGCAGATCCTGGACCGGATCGCCCGGCACCGGTTCGGCCTGGCCGACGGTTTCGAGGGCAACGCGCAGTCGTTCCGCATCGTCACGACGACCGACGTGCGCGGCCCGTCCGCCATCGGCCTGGACCTGACGACCGCGGTCCGCGCCGCGGTCCTGAAGTACCCGTGGGCGCGGCTGCATTACCCGCAGCCGCATCCGACCGCGATGCCGCTGCCGCCTCGCGGCGCGGCCGAGCCGGACGACGCTCCCGGCACCGGCGCGAGCAAGTTTTCCGCGTATGTCACGGAATTGGACGACTTCGAGCAGTCGCGGGCCCCGTTCGCCGGGCGGATCGAGCCGTGGCAGCAGACGGTCGAAGCGTCCGTTATGGACACTGCCGACGACATCGCGTACGCGATCCACGATCTGCAAGATTTCCACCGCATCGGCGTCCTGCAGCACGCCCCCGTCGCCGCCGAACTGGGGGAGTGGCTGGCGCACGCGGTCGAGCTGGCCTCTTTGGACGATGCCCGGCTGACCGCGGAAATTCGCCGGCCAGGCCGTTCCCTGGAGCGGATGCGCCGCCGCATGCACCTGAAGGACAGCTGGATCGTGGACGACGACGCCTTCGCCGCGGCCGTCGCCCGAGTCCAGCGAGAACTGGTCGACGGCCTTCTCGCGGACGGCTTCGACGGCTCGACCGAAGCCGAACAAGCGACGGCCGCCTTCTCGGCGAGCTGGATGGCACGGCTGGTCGACGGGGTGTTCGTCCTGTCGTCGCCCCCGACCCGGTCCGGGCATGTGTCGCTGCGTCCCGCGCAGTGGCACGAGGTGCAGGTCCTGAAGTTCGTCCACCGGCGGTTTGTGTTGCTGCGCCCCGATCTCGCCCTGCACCAGCGCGGCCAGGCCAGTCTGGTCACGACGCTGGTCGACGCGCTGGACGCGTGGCTCCTGGACCGCGACGAGGCTTCCCGCTTGCCGCGTCGGCTGCACGATCTGATGGAACTGGCGCACGGCGAGTACTCGGACCTCGCCCGGGTCGCGCCGGAACTGCTGGTGGGCGCGACGGGCGAACGAATCGAGGGCGCGGACGCGGTGCGCGGACTGGCCCGGGGACGCGCGGTCGTGGACTTCGTGGCTTCGCTGACGGACAAGCAGGCGGTGACCTTGCTGGACGCTTTGTCGGGCCGGTCGAGCCAGCCCTGGTCGGATTCCTTTGTGCTGTAAATAGGTTGCGTTCGCCGGGGCCGGTCAGCACGGTAGACAGATGCCGTTGACGATCCGGGACGCTGGCGCCGACGATTGGCCGGGGATCTGGCCGATCATCCGGGACGTGGTGACCGAGCAGCAGACGTTCCCCTACGACCCGGCGATGAGCGAATCCGAAGCCCGTCAGCAGTGGCTGGTCGCAGCCCCGGCGCGGGTCGTGGTCGCGGCCGACGGGGATCGGGTGCTGGGCACGGCGAACATGTACGCCAACCGGCCGGGCCCGGGCAGTCATGTCGCTTCGGGAAGCTTGATGGTGTCCAGGGACGCCCGAGGCCACGGCGTCGGGCGGGCCTTGGTGGTGGACTTGATCGCTTGGGCCCGGCGGACGGGGTTCGCGGCGATTCAGTTCAACGCGGTGGTGGAGACCAATGTTCATGCGGTTCGGTTGTATGAGAGTTTGGGGTTCGTGACATTGGGGATCGCACCGGGGGCGTTTCAGCATCCGGTGGAGGGGCGGGTGGGGTTGCGGATCATGTGGCTGGAGTTGTGAGCGTTGTATCGGCTTCTGTCCGAAGCGGACCGTCCGGGGTTTGCGCTGGCCTTCGAATCGATGTCCGGCTTCCTCAGCGAGGGCCGGGCTGCTGGGCTGGTAACTATCGAAAACGTGGTCGGCGCGGCTGAGGCGATCCCGGTGACTGTCGAGGACGCGGAGATCGAGGTGGTCGACGGCGCTGGCAAGGCCATCGGCCACTACTGGTTCGGCCGCCTGGAATTGCGGCCGAAGAACCTTGTCCGGACACCGGATGGATCGGTGCACCTCGAAGTTCCGTTTCCTGACGGTTGGCCTTATCCGCACGCGCAGGCGATCTGGTCGCGATGGCGCCGCGGCTCGATCCTGCCCGGCGAGTGGACGCGGTATCCCGCGGCCCAGCACGGCGACTGGCTGCACGTCGTGCAAAACGCGTGGTTCTTCTCCGGGAAGCGCGCGATGCGCTACAACACGGGCGACATCGTCATCGACGGGCAGGGCTTGTCCTCCGAGGACTCGTTCTATTGCGCCCTCGGCGAGGCGGCGAACGGGCCGGGAGGTCACTTCGGCAGCAACTTGGACGCACTCGACGACTGTCTCCGCAGCGAACCCGCTTCAACTCCGCGCTATCCGGTGGTCTGGCACGCCGCGGCGGAATCCCGCCGAACCTTGGGCGATGCGTTTGTGGAGGCGGTCGCGGAAGTGTTCGCCGACCACCGCATCGAACTGCACGAGCGTGAATCCGCTGTCCAGTAAACCCTCGCCAGGACAACCGAGGCGGCAGCAGCTCCGCCGAACGGCCTACGACGTCCGGCGGGCAACGGATATTGCCTCACCAACGTCACTCCAACGGCCGTTTTTCCCGGACAGAAGTGGTACTTAGCTGGATCCAGCCGGTGATCACCGGCGTTGGCCAGCGTGAGTCGGGGCACGCGGTGCGAGATCGGAGGGCGCACGTGCGTCGTACCCGTTCACCTGGAGCCTCGACAAGAAGACGGACGGGCGTGGTCGCCGCGGCGGTGCTTGCCGCCGGGTTGGTGACACCGCCCTTGGCCGATGCGCAGGAGTCTACTGTGGACTCTACCGCGAACAGTCAGATCGCCGCATTGCAAGCGGTGAAAGCAGGACAGACCGCGACTGAGTCCAAAATAGACAGCAAACTGCTCGTCCAGGAGAAGATGCGCACGCGGAGCCTGAGCGCGGCCGCGTTGCCCGGAATCGGCAAGACCGCGGACAAGGCACTGGTCGACATCCGGGTCACGAAGGTCAGCGACGAGCTCGTCAACGACCTGCGCAAGGCCGGGGCCGAGGTGCGTGCGGTGTCGAGCACGGCGGCGAGCATCCGGGCCGACGTGCCGTTGGCCGCACTGCCGGAGATTGCGAAGCGCGGCGACGTGAAGCATGTCGAAACCGCGGATCAGGCGATGACAGCGCGGCAGCGGGAAAACAAGAACGGCACGGAAACCAAGCAGCAGAAAGCCGATCGAATCGACCGGCAGCTCAAGGAAGCGATCGGGACCAAAACGCAGGTGGTCAGCGCGGGCGACCGGGCGCACAACGCGGACACGGCGCGCCAGCAGTTCGGCGTGACCGGAACCGGCGTGAAGGCGTGCGCGCTGTCCGACGGCGTCGATTCCCTGGAGGTTTCCCGCACCAAGGGCGAGCTTCCGGCGGTCGATGTCCTGACCGGACAGGCCGGCAGCGGCGACGAGGGCACCGCGATGCTGGAGATCATCCATGACCTCGCGCCGAACGCCAAGCTCGGGTTCGCCACGGCATTCACCTCCGACGCGAGTTTCGCCGACAACATCCGCAAGCTCCGTTTCGAAGCGCATTGCGACGTCATCGTCGACGACGTCATTTACTTCAAGGAATCCCCGTTCCAGGACTGGATCATCGCGCAAGCGGTGAACGACGTGACGGCCGACGGCGCGCTTTATTTCTCCTCCGCGGGCAATGAAGGCAATGTCGCCGACGGCACCGCAGCGCACTGGGAAGGCGACTTCGTCGATTCGGGAGTCTCGATCGGCAAGTTCGCCGGCACCGCGCACAACTTCGCGGGCGCAGCCGGAAAACAGGTGTATGAACCGATCTCGGACGCGTCGTCGGCGAGCATCCCGGTGACGCTGCACTGGTCCGACCCGATCGGCGCGGCCTCGGACGACTACGACCTCTACCTCCTCGACGCGCGCGGCAACGTCGTGAGCTTCAGCCAGGACGTCCAGAACGGCACCCAGGACCCGTACGAGCAGCTGGCCACCCCGCTGTTCGGCGGCACCGGGCTGCGGCTCGCCGTGGTGAAGTTCTCCGGGGCGAGCCGGTATCTCTCGCTGACCGCGTTCGGCAGCCGGTTCCGCGATTCCGCGGACGGGCTCAAGGCGTACTCCACGCCGGGTGCGGTCGTGGGCCACGCCGCGGCGCGCAAGGCGTTCGCGGTCGCCGCGGCACCGGCCGAGGCGGCGTTCGGGCGGCCGCTCGAACCGGGCGACCCGGCGAACCCGACCGGACCGTACCCGGCGGCGTATTCCGCTGCCAGCAAGGCGGAACGGTTCAGTTCGGACGGTCCGCGGCGCATGTTCTACGAAGCCAACGGAACGCCGATCACGCCGGGCGACGTGTCGTCGACCGGGGGAGAGGTCCGGCAGAAGCCGGAAATCACCGCGGCGGACGGCGTGCACACGTCGGTGAGCGGGTTCGACCCGTTCTTCGGCACCTCGGCGGCCGCACCGCACGCGGCCGCGATCGCGAGCCTGGTGCTGTCCGGCAATCCCGGACTGTCCTCTTCGGACATTCGCGAGGCGTTCCTCAAGACCGCGGTGGACATCGAAGCACCCGGTACGGACAACCTCACCGGCGCCGGAGTGTTGCTGGCGGACAAGGTGCTCGCGTACACCGGAGCCAGCCCGCAGCCGTACGCGGAAGCGGGGCAGCCGACGGTCCGCGGACCCAGCGGCGGCAGCACGCTCAACCCCGGTGACACCGCGACTGTCACGCTGCCGGTGAAGAACACCGGCGACGGCACCGCGGTCTCCACGAGCGTGGTGCTCACCTCGCCGACCCAGGGCGTCACGATCGAGCCGAGGGCGAAGTCGTACGGCACGATCAGCCCGGGACAGACCGGAATCAACGACTTCACCGTCACGGTTCCGGCAAGCCAGCAGCTGGGCTCGCCGGTGGTGCTCAGCGCGAAGGTGACTTTCGCGGGCTCGTACTCGCCGCGCACCAGCACGTTCTCGCTGCCGGTCGGCACGCCGTCGCCGGTTTCGCAGGCGTTCGCCTACGCCGGTCCGGCGGTCGCGATCCCGGACAATTCGCAGCTCGGCGCGTCGGTCCCGCTCGTGGTGAGCGGCGTCGGTCCCGCGTCGA
Organism: Amycolatopsis nivea; assembly: GCF_004522235.1. Taxonomy (GTDB): domain Bacteria; phylum Actinomycetota; class Actinomycetes; order Mycobacteriales; family Pseudonocardiaceae; genus Amycolatopsis; species Amycolatopsis nivea. The sequence continues at coordinate 92,517 of NZ_SDLT01000018.1, read as the reverse complement.
AGGTGTCGCTTTCGATCGACGGCGCCACCTGCACTACGGCGGAGAAAGCGACCACGGTCGGCATCGACCACACCTACGTCAACGACCTGGTCGGCACGCTGACCTCGCCTTCCGGTGCGACGGCGACGCTGTTCCAGAAGGGCGGCGGCAGCGGGAACAACCTCTGCCAGGTGGTCTTCGACGATTCCGCGACCAAGCTGTTCAGCTCGGCCGGGTCCGGGGACGCGCCGTACACCGGCACCTACCGGCCGGTCGCGGCGCAGAGCCAGCTCGGCGCTTCGGCGGACGGCACGTGGACGCTCAAGGTCGTCGACACCACCGGCGGCGACACCGGTTCGATCCGCAGCGTTTCGCTGCACGTCAACGGGTACGTCTCGGCCGGGCATCCGGCGGACGTGCACAAGACGGTGACCACCGGGCCGGTGCGGCCTCAGCTGGCCTGAGCGATGCGGGGCCGTCGCACCGCGCGGCGGCCCCGTACCGTTTCCGGCATGGCACGACAGGTCGCAGGCGGCGGACGGGCGGTGGAAGTCCCGCCCGAACGGCTCGACGGCTGGTTCGCGCGCTTCGCCGAACGCAACCACGGCGTGCGCACGACCGTTCTCGCCGCGACGCACGTGCAAGTCACCGCCGAGAACGGCACCATAGCTACCGCGACTGTCCCGTTTGGACCGTTGAGCGAGCAAGGCGAATACCCCGGACTGGCCGTCGAACCCCTGCTCCGCCACGTGCAGACACCGCGGCTGATCGCGCTGCTGCTGGTCCGGAAAGGCGGACACTCCCTCGGACTCGCCTACGACGGCCGCGTAGTCCTCTCCCGAACCGATCGCCACCACGTGCAAGGCCGAACCGCTGCGGGCGGCTGGTCGCAGCAACGCTTCGCCCGCCGCCGCGAAGGCCAGACGCGGGCCGCGCTCCGCTCAGCCGCCCAGGACGCGTACGAGGTTCTGTTGCCGCGACTGTCCGAAGTGGACGCTGTGGTGCTGGGCGGGGACCGTCGCGCGCTCGATGGACTGCGCTCGGACCGACGGCTAGCCGAGTTGTTCGACCGGGCGGAGCCGCGGGTGCTGGAGATTCCCGAGCCCGGCTATGAGGTGCTGGCCGAAGCGGCACAGCGAGCGCGTGCCGTCCACCTGGTGGTGAGGGATCGGACACCGGGACCCGAGTGAATCCGGACACGGCCGCGAAAACCGTTCGACGCCGACCCGTACACTGGGTTCGTGGTCAACAGGGCATTGGTGCGGATCCAGAGAGAGTAGCCGCCCGCCCCGCATCGCACGCGGTGCCGGGGCGCTCCAGCACGTCCACCTGACCGCCCCCGTATCCGGGAGTTCTCTTGATCACGGCCACTGGCCTTGAGCTGCGCGCCGGTTCGCGCATCCTGCTCAACGGCGCCACCCTCCGCATCCAGTCCGGCGACCGCATCGGCCTCGTCGGCCGCAACGGCGCGGGCAAGACCACCTCGCTGAAGGTCCTCGCGGGCGAGGGCGAACCGCACGCCGGCGACGTCCGGCGCAGCGGCGAACTCGGCTATCTGCCGCAGGACCCGCGCGAGGGCGACCTGTCGGTCACCGCGAAGGACCGCGTGCTGTCCGCGCGCGGGCTCGACACCCTGCTGCGCGACATGGAAAAAGCGCAGACCTCGATGTCCGAGCTGGTCGACGACAAGCAGCGGGACAAGGCGATCAACCGCTACGCGCGGCTCGAAGAGCGGTTCTCCTCGCTCGGCGGGTACGCCGCGGAGAGCGAGGCGGCGCGGATCTGCTCGAACCTCGGCCTCGCCGACCGCATCCTGTCCCAGACGCTCAGCACGCTGTCGGGCGGTCAGCGCCGCCGCGTCGAGCTGGCGCGGATCCTGTTCGCCGCCGCCGAGGCGGGCGCGGGCGGCAAGTCCGAGACGATCCTGCTGCTGGACGAGCCGACCAACCACCTCGACGCCGACTCGATCAACTGGCTGCGCGGCTTCCTCAAGCAGCACGACGGCGGGCTCGTGGTGATCAGCCACGACGTCGAACTGCTCGGCGACGTCGTGAACAAGGTCTGGTTCCTCGACGCGACGCGCGGCGAGATCGACATCTACAACATGAGCTGGCAGCGCTACCTCGACGCGCGCGCCACCGACGAGAAGCGCCGCCGCCGCGAGCGCGCGAACGCCGAGAAGAAGGCGTCCGCGCTGCAGGCGCAGGCCGCGAAGCTCGGGGCGAAGGCGACCAAGGCCGTCGCGGCCAAGAACATGGCCCGGCGCGCCGAGCAGATGCTGTCCTCGCTCGACGAGACGCGTCAGGCGGACAAGGTCGCCCGGATCAAGTTCCCGGACCCGGCCTCCTGCGGGCGCACGCCGCTCACCGCCGACGGGCTGTCCAAGTCGTACGGTTCGCTCGAGATCTTCACCGGCGTCGATCTGGCGATCGACCGCGGCTCGAAGGTCGTCGTGCTCGGATTGAACGGCGCCGGAAAGACGACATTGCTCCGGCTGCTCGGCGGAATGGAAACCCCGGACACCGGATCCGTCGAACCGGGTCACGGATTGCGTTTGGGCTATTACGCACAGGAACACGAAACGCTCGACCACGACGCTTCGGTGTGGGAAAACATCCGCCATCTCGCACCGGACACCGGCGCGCAGGAGCTGCGGAACCTGCTCGGCTCGTTCCTGTTCACCGGCGAACAGCTCGACCAGCCCGCCGGAACCCTGTCCGGCGGCGAGAAGACCCGGCTCGCGCTCGCTGGACTCGTGTCCAGCCAAGCCAATGTGCTGCTGCTCGACGAACCGACGAACAACCTGGACCCGGCCAGCCGCGCACAGGTTCTCGACGCGCTGCGCAGCTTCGCCGGTGCGGTCGTGCTGGTGACGCACGACCCGGGCGCGGTCGAGGCGCTCGAACCCGAGCGCGTGATCCTGCTTCCGGACGGAACCGAGGACCACTGGTCGGCGGATTATCTGGAACTTGTCCAGCTTGCCTGACCGAGTGCGTCCGTTCGGGTGCTGACCGTGTCGGGCAAAGCACTGGAATGGCCCAATGTGATCGCGGTTTCGATCGTTTTACGGCTGTCGTCTGGCAATCCGGCGCGTAGTGTTCGATCATTGCCCCGGCAGGGGCCGTGAATGGCCCGGAACAACCACTCGGCGGGAAGGCGATCGACGTGGCTGATCTCAAGAAAGGCGCGCGGATCACCGGCAACACGCGCGACAAGCTGGCCGCTGACCTGAAGAAGAAATACGAGAAGGGCTCGAGCATCCGGGCTCTGGCCGAATCCACCGGACGGTCCTACGGGTTCGTCCACCGGGTGCTGTCGGAGTCCGGGGTCCAGTTGCGGGGGCGCGGCGGGGCCACGCGAGTCAAGAAGAAGTAGCGTCAGCGCGGCCGCTGCGCGGGGGGCGCACGGTCGGAGAGGTCGTCCGGAAGGTCAGCGCGGCGCCGAGGAGTACCAGCGGGTACACGAGGTAGCCGTACCGGGTGGCCGGAGTAAGCAGGATCAACGCGCCGAGTCCGACGGCGGTTCGCGTCAGTGCAGCGGATCCCGTCGCGGGGGGCCGGCGCGCCAGCCAGATCAGCATCGCCACCGCCGCGACACCCACCAGCACCAGGGAAATCACGGTGCCGGCCGGTCCGGCCTGCGCGATCAGATGCCCGGGCAGCGGGCTCGCCGCGGGGGAGCGGACCGCGCCCATGCCGAGCGGGAAGCGGATCACGTGCTCGGTGAACGCCGCCGGGTTCGCCAGATACACCGGCAGATGCAGCGCGATCGTCGCCGCGGCCAGTGCGCCCGCGAAGCGACCTGTTGCCGCCCAAGGATTTTCGCCGCGAGCCCGCTGGTAAACGAAGACCGCGAGCACCGCGGCGGCGGGCGCCACGATGAGTTTCGCGCTGATCACCAGCGCCAGCACGAACCCGGTCCATCCTGGACGGCCCGACGCGGCCAGCGCGAACGTCAGCACGAGCAGGCCCACGATCGCGAGGTCCGGTCCGGCGACCGCCCAGGTCAGCGCGGTCAGCGGACAGGCGATCGCGAGCTGTGCGGCGAAAACCGGGATCCGGGGCCGGTTCAGCAGCCGCCAGGACGCGTACGCGCAGAGCACCGCGGCCAGCGCGAACATCCACCGCGCGTCGGTCAGTGCATTGAGGACCGGGCTGCCGCCGAACAACGCGCGCGGCAGCCCGAAAACGGTCATCACCGGGCCGTACGGCGTGTAGTCGTTCACTTCCGGTGCGCGGTGGAGCGCGGTGATGTCGATGTACGGGGTTCCGTTCCGCAGCAACAGGTCCGCGCTGCGTTCGATCACCCACACCTCCGGCTGCGCGGCCCAGGAGAACGGGGTGATCAGCCAGTCCGTTCCGGTCAGCCGCCGGATCACGAGCGTCACCAGCGGCGCGCACATCGCGAGCACGACAACCGCGCCGATACCGATCCAGCGCGACCCGAATTTGCCGTTAGTTTGCATTCCGCGGCGCGCGGAAATCGTCAGCCAGGCGCTGTGCGCGGCGGCCAATCCGTATCCGGCGACGGCGAAATTGCCCCAGATCCGATAGCCGTAGAACTCCGAAGCGAGCGCGGTGCCGAGCGCGAAGGCGAAGCAGCCGAGATAGAAGACGAGATCCCAGGCGGCGACGCGCACGGGATGGGCTTCCTCGGCACGCGCAGGGGCCATCAGCAGTTGCACCCGCGTTTCCTCCCCGGCTCGCCGACCCCGAAACGCCAGGCTACCGAGCCGGGCCGCGCCGGATCCCACCGCCCGTGGCCCGCACCGGCCCGAGGTCCGTGATCGGAATCCGAGTCCCTGGGGAGTCCTTCACGGACATCGGGAAGAATGCCGGGCGTCCCGGTGTTGTGCAGGGCATCTCCGGAAAAAAGTTCAACTAATCTAGAGGTTTTCACGAGCTGGGGGACACTCCGATGGACAACACCTGGGCGCTGCTGAGCTCCGCGATGCGGGCGGGCGACGCGCCGAAAGCCCTGACCCGAGGCACGGTCCGCCGGGTCGCGCGATTCGCCCGGCCGCACTGGAAGCGGCTGCTGGCCTTCCTGGTGCTCACCGTGATCTCGGCGGTGCTCGCCGTGACGACGCCGGTGCTCGCGGGCAAGGTCGTCGACGCGATCGTGGGCGGGCACGAGCTGAACGTGGTCATCTGGCTGTCGGTGGTGATCGCGGCGCTCGCGATTCTCGACGCCGGGTTCGGTCTCGCGGAACGCTGGCAGTCGTCGCGGATCGGCGAGGGCATCATCTACGACCTGCGCGTGGCGGTGTTCGAGCACGTGCAGAAGCTGCCGATCGCGTTCTTCACCCGCACCCGCACCGGTGCGCTGGTCAGCAGGCTCAACAACGACGTGATCGGGGCGCAGCGCACGTTCACGGCGACTTTGTCCGGTTTGGTCACCAATGTGATCCAGCTGGTGCTGTCGCTGGTGGTGATGGTGTCGCTTTCGTGGCAGGTCACGCTCGTCGCACTGGTCCTGTTGCCGATTTTCGTGCTGCCCGCCCGCAGGCTGGGCCGCCGCATGGCCGGGCTGCAGCGCGAGGCCGCGCAGCTCAACGCCGGGATGACCACGCAGATGACCGAACGGTTCTCCGCGCCGGGCGCCACGCTGGTGAAGCTCTTCGGACGGCCGCGCCAGGAGGTCGCCGACTTCGGCCTCCGCGCCGGACGGGTCCGCGACATCGGCGTCCGCACCGCGATGCTGACGCGCTGGTTCATGACCAGCCTGACGCTCGTGTCCGCGCTCGCGCAGGCGCTCGTCTACGGACTCGGCGGCTACCTGGCGCTCACCGGCAAGCTCGAACCGGGCACCGTGGTCGCGCTGGCGCTGCTGCTGACCCGGCTGTACACGCCGCTGACCGCGCTCGCGAACGTGCGCGTGGACGTGATGACCGCGCTGGTGTCGTTCGAGCGGGTCTTCGAGGTGCTGGACCTGGAGCCGATGATCAAGGAGCCGGCGGAGCCGAAGAAGCTGCCCGAGGGTGGGGTTTCGGTCGAGTTCTCCGACGTGAAGTTCGGATACCCGGCGGCGGACAAGTTCTCGCTCGCCTCGCTGGAGGACGTGGCCACTTTGGACAGCCGGGGCGGCGAAGAGGTGCTGCACGGCATCAGCTTCCGCGCCGAAGCCGGGCAGATGGTCGCGCTGGTCGGTTCGTCCGGTGCGGGCAAGTCGACGATCGCTTCGCTGCTGCCGCGGCTGTACGACGTGGACGCCGGTTCGGTCCGGCTGTCCGATGTGGACGTCAAGGACCTGAGTTTCGCTTCGCTGCGCGAAACCGTCGGCGTGGTGACCCAGGACGGGCACCTGTTCCACGACACGATCCGGGCCAACCTGAGCTACGCGAGCCCGGACGTCGCCGACGACGAGATCTGGGCCGCGCTTGAGAAGGCGCGGCTGGGCGATCTGGTGCATTCGCTGCCGGACGGACTGGACACGACCGTCGGCGAACGCGGCTACCGCCTCTCCGGCGGCGAACGGCAGCGGCTGACCATCGCGCGCTTGCTGCTGGCGCAGCCGAAGGTCGTGGTGCTGGACGAGGCGACCGCGCACCTGGACTCGGAATCCGAGGCCGCGGTGGGCGAAGCGCTCACCGGCGCGCTGGAAGGCCGGACGTCGCTGGTGATCGCGCACCGGCTGTCGACCGTGCGGGCGGCGGATCTGATCCTGGTGGTGGAAAACGGGAACATCGTGGAACGCGGCACGCACGACGAACTGCTGGCTGCGGAGGGGCGGTACGCGGAGCTGTACCACACGCAGTTCGCGGAGGAGCCCGCTGCGGCCTGACCCGAATGCCCCCGGCCGTTGGCAAGGTCCGTGAAGGGCTCCTTGAGGGAATCTGATTCCCTCAAGGAGCCCTTCACGGCCCTCAGCGGAGAGGGTGGGTCAGCGCAGCGCGGGCACCCGGGGTTCGTACTTGGCCAGCAGCGCCGCGTTCGCCGCGTCGCCACCCTCCACATTGGAGCTGCGCCACAACGGAACGTCGAGCCCCTCGGCGGTGCCGCGGTCGTAAACCTCGGCCAGGATCAGGTTCCACAAAAACGCATTGACCACAGTGGACAGTGGACCGGTGCGCGGTGCGGAGGCGGGATAGCTGGCATCGCCGGGAATCACCAGCGAATCCAGCACCACGGTGCCTTCCTCGACCAGCGTCGTGGCGGACCGGCGCGGTGCCGCAGCCACGCAGGCTCGCGACGTCACGGCGATCACGGAGGCGCCGCGGCGGCGTGCGCCGGCTGCCAGTTCGACCGGGTACGGATTCACGCCGGACGTGGAGAACACGACCAGCACGTCGTCCGGTCCCGGTGCGCGTTCGGCCAAGACCTCTTCGGCGAGCCCGGAACGGCGCTCGGTGCGCGTGCTCTGCTGCGCGCCGTGCAGCGGCAGCAGTTCCGGGTGGTACACGGGATACACGCAGGCGAGCCCGCCCGCGCGGTAGAACGTCTCGGCGACCGCCGCGAGCGAGTGCCCGGCGCCCGCGGTGAAGACCAGCGCGTCGGCCCGGATCACCCCCAGCAGCAGGTCGGCGGCGGCGGACACGTGCGCGGCGTTGGCCTCCGCGGCCGCCGCAAGCTGGTCCGAAGTGTTCTTCACGAGATCCGTGGCGCTCACCACACCTGCCCTTCCTCGCGGGTCCGGGCACCGAATCTATCGGGTGGACACGCTTCGTGGTGGATTACCGTGGAGTTGATCGAAACGGGGGTGCCGGTGAACGGGAAACGGCGGAACGGCCGGACGGATCCGGCTGTGCGGGTGTGGCGGGCCCCCGGGCAGACCCGCGCGGTGGCGCTCGTGCTGCACGGCGGGGCCGAACGCAGCACCGCGGCCGTCCAGCCGTGGCGGCTGGCCTACCAGCGGATGGTGCCGCTGGCCCGCTCGCTGCACCGCGCCGGAAAGCGGCACGGGCTGGAAGTCCGGCTCATGCGGAACCGGCTGTACGGCTGGAACGGGCGGACGGAAAGCCCGGTGCCGGACGCGCGCTGGGCCCTGGAACGGATCCGCGCCGACCATCCGGGGCTCCCGGTGGTCCTCGTCGGGCATTCCATGGGTGGTCGCGTCGCGCTGCGCGTCGCCGACGATCCCGCGGTGACCGGGGTGTGCGCGATGGCCCCGTGGACGCCGCAGGGCGAGCCCGTGGACGCCGTCGCGGGCCGCGCGGTGCTGATCGCGCACGGCACCCGCGACCGGATGACCTCGCCCGCCGAGTCCTACGCCTTCGCCGCGCGCGCCCGCGAGGTCACCGACCTGGTCGCGCGGTTCGAGATCGCCGGCGAGGGCCATTCGATGATCCGCCGTCCCGCGGTCTGGACCCGGCTCATGTGTGCTTTCACACTGGACCGGATCGGAGTGGGCGAGACGGACGAGACTCTTCGTCAGGCCTGGTCCCGCCCCTCCGGCGACCGGCTGCGCATTCCGGGGTAACCGGAGGGTGCGGCCCGGTCGCGAGGGCGACGGGGACGAAGCGGGAATATCATGGGGAAGGGCTCGAAAAGCCCGTTCGGAGGGAGTGTCTTGTCCACGTCACGAGTCGATCCGACAGTGGTCTCAGCGGTCTCGCAGCCGGTGCCCGACGAATCCCGATGGCCCGGTCTCGCCACGCCGCCGCATTCGCCGCTGCGGGCGCGCGCGGCCGAGGCGCTCTTCCGGCACGCGGTGAAAACGCTGGACGTGCGGGTGACGTTCCCGGACGGCACGGTGCTCGGCGCGGGCGGCCCGGACGCGCCGGAGATGCGCATCCACCGGCCCGCCGCGTTCTTCCACCGGCTCGGAGCCGACGCGAAGATCGGCTTCGGCGAGGCGTACCTGGTCGGCGACTGGACCGCGGAGGACCTGGCCGGCGTGCTGACGCCGTTCGCCGAGCGGCTCGCCACGCTCGTGCCGCCCTTCCTGCAGCGGTTCCGCCGGTTCGCCGAGCGCATGCAGCCGTCCGCGGAAGAGAACACGATCGAGGGCGCGCGGTCGAACATCCACCGGCACTACGACCTGTCGAACGACCTGTTCAGCGCGTTCCTGGACGAGTCGATGATGTACTCCTCGGCGCTGTTCGGGCCGGGGGACACGCTCACCCAGGCGCAGCACCGCAAGCTCGACAGCGTGCTCGACTACGCCGGCGTGCGCAAAGGCAGCGAGGTGCTGGAAATCGGCACCGGATGGGGCGAACTGTCGATCCGCGCGGCCTCGCGCGGCGCGAAGGTGACGTCGCTGACCATCTCGCAGGAGCAGAAGGTGCTCGCCGACGCGCGGATCGCCGAGGCGGGCCTGTCCGACCGCGTCGACGTGCGGCTGTGCGACTACCGCGAGGCCACCGGCGAGTACGACTCGGTGGTCAGCGTGGAGATGATCGAGGCGGTCGGCGCGTCCTACTGGCCCACGTTCTTCTCCACGATCGGCAAGCGCCTGCGCCCCGGCGGGCAGTTCGGCCTGCAGGCGATCACCATGGACCACGACCGGATGGAGGCCTCGGCCAAGTCCTACACGTGGATCCACAAGTACGTCTTCCCCGGCGGCATCATCCCGTCGGTGCAGGCGATCGAGGACGGGATGCGCGAGAACACCCGGCTGAAGCTGGCCGGGATGCGCGAGTTCGGCCAGGACTACGCCCGCACGCTCAAGCTGTGGCGGGACCGCTTCCAGCAGCGCTGGGACGACATCCGCGGCTTCGGGTTCGACGACGTGTTCCGGCGGATGTGGGAGTTCTACCTCGCCTACTCCGAGGCCGGGTTCCGGTCGGGGCACCTGAAGGTCCACCAGTTCGGGTTCGCCGACCCGCGCTGACCTCTCCTCCCCCTTCCGGAACAACCCGCGTAGGGTCCCGCACGTCCACCGCAGGAGGACCGTGCAGGATCCTGCGCGGCCACACCCACCGGATCGGGGAGACAGGCCCATGACGTACGGAGGCGACGACGGCAGGCGGCGGATGCCGCCCAGGCCACCGCAGCCCCCCGCACGCCCGCGTCAGCAGCAGCAGCGGGCGCAGATGCTGCCGCTGCCGGGGAGAGGGCAGAGCCCCTACGACGCCCGCACCCGGCCGATGGGCGCGCGCGGCGAGGCCCCCGCTCCGCCGCCCGGACCGCCGAGGCAGGACCCGCCGGAGCACGGCGGCCGCCAGCCGCGGCCGCGCCGTCGCCGCCGGTGGAGCATCGGCAAGATCCTGATGACGCTGCTGATCGTGTTCGTGCTGTTCGTCGGCGCGATCTGGGCGTATCTCGAGTTCTCCATCAACCGGGTGGACGCGATCGGCGACTACTCCGGGCGCCCGGCCGCCGCGTCGGGCACGAACTGGCTGATCGTCGGCTCGGACAGCCGCCAGGGCCTGACCGCGGAGGACGAGGAGCGGCTGGCCACCGGCGACACCGGCGAGGCGGGCGGGCAGCGCACCGACACGATCATGATCGCGCACCTCCCGGACAACTCGACGAAGCCGACGCTGCTGAGCCTGCCGCGCGACTCGCAGGTGAAGATCCCCGGCCACGGCACGAGCAAGATCAACGCCGCGTTCGCCCTCGGCGGGCCGAAACTGCTGGTCCAGACGGTCGAACAGGCCACCGGGCTGCGGATGGACCACTACGCGGAGATCGGCTTCGGCGGATTCGCGAACATCGTCGACGCGATCGGCGGCGTCGACATGTGCATCGACAAGGACATGAGCGACCCGATGACCGGCATCGACATCAAGGCGGGCTGCCAGAAGCTCGACGGCCGGTCGGCGCTCGGCTTCGTCCGGATGCGGCACGCCTCCGCGACGCCGCGCTCGGACCTCGACCGGGTCGCGAACCAGCGGAAGTTCATCGGCGCGCTGGTGAGCCAGGTGGCGAGCCCGGGGACGCTGCTGAACCCGTTCGACTTCTTCCCGCTGCTGGGCTCCGCGCCGGACGCGCTGACCATGGACACCGGCGACCACGTGCACAACCTGGTCGGCCTGGCGATCGCGATGCGCGGCATTTCCTCCGACGGCGTCACGACCACGACGATGCCGATCACCGACGCTTCGGCGCAGCACTGGGACAAGAAGAAGTCGGCGCAGCTGTTCGACGCGCTGAAGAACGACACCGAGGTGCCGCAGGACATCGTGGTGAACTGACGTTTTCTTGGGAAACGGCGGCGGCCTTCGCGAAATTCGCGAGCCTGCCGCCGTTTCTGCTGTCAGGATGGCTCGCATGGAAACTCTCGCCGACGGTGTGATCACCCTCGTTCGCTGGCGCCCGGACCATCGCGACGCGCAGGTGGCGACCGTCGTGGGATCCCTGGACCACCTGGCCGCCTGGATGCCCTGGGCGATCGACGGTTACGACTCCGCCAAGGGAGACGAGTTCCTCGCCCGCGCGGCCGCGCAGTGGGAGAGCGGCGAGGAGTACAACTACGCGATCTTCACGCCGGACGACGAACTGGCGGGCAGCTGCGGGCTGATGCGCCGCGGGGACGGGTGGGAGATCGGGTACTGGCTCGCGAAGTCCCAGACTGGCAAGGGTTATGTGACGCGGGCGAGTGCTTTGCTGGTGTCTTTGGCTTGGCGGCTGGACGCCACTTTTGTGTTAATCAAGCACGATTCGGAGAACGTGCGCAGCGGCGCGGTTCCGGCTCGGCTGGGGTTTTCGCGGGTGGGGGAGGAGAAGGCCGAGGGGCGGCTTCCGTCGGCTTGCAGCGGGGTGAATGTGGTGTGGCGGCTTGAACGGGCCGCTTGAGCGCTGTTTGCCTGCGGCTTGAGAGCGCCCCAATGTGGCATTGGGTGCGTCTGACGCACCGAACGCCACATTGGGTGCGTCGCATGCACCCAATGCCACATTGGGGAAATCCCGGCCGGAACGGGTACCGAAGAGGTCAGGCGTCCGCTCGCTCCCGAAGCACCTTCAATGCCCGATCCGCATGCGCCGTGAAGTTCAGTTCGCTCTTGATCACGTCCAGCACCCGCCGGTCCTCACCGATCACGAACGTCTGGCGTTTCGTGTGCAGGGGCAGGATTTTGCGCCACACGCCGAACTGCTTCGCCACCGTGCCGTCCACATCGGACAGCAGCGGATAGTCGAAACCGTGCTTCGCGGAGAACTCGCGCTGTTTGCCGACCGCGTCCGGGCTGATGCCGACCCGTTGCGCGCCCGCCTCGGCGAATTCCGCGGCGAGGTCCCGGAAATGGCAGCTTTCGGCGGTGCAGCCGCTCGTCATCGCGGCCGGGTAGAAGAACAGCACGACCGGGCCGTCGGCCAGCAGGGCGGACAGGGTGCGTTCGACGCCCTGGTCGTCGGGGAGGGTGAAGTCGGGGGCGAGGTCGCCAGGCTGCATCGGGGTAACCTTTCGGTCGTCGGCAACGTCATCTTGCCTGGGTGCCGGACACGTCGTCGCGGCGACCTCGGCAAACGACCGCGAGACCGTCTGAACCCTCCTGCTCACCAGCCCGCGTGCTGGCCGTCGCCTGATCGAGATCAGCTGTCCGTAACTTCTGAGCCGCTGAGACCGATAAGAAAGGACGTCAACTGCGGCTGAAGTCGATTGCGGAGGAAACTGTGGCGCTGCTCAAGAAGAAGACGCCCGAAGAGGCAGCCGCGGAAGCCGCGGCGAAGGAGCAGGCACGCCTTGCGGCGGAGGACCGCAAACGCCAGGCGCAACTGGAGAAGGAAAGGCAAGCGTTCGAGCAGTCCCCAGCCGGGCGCGCCCGGGCGGCATTCAGGAACGGCGACCACGTCTTCCAGTTCTCTATCGACGTAATGAACCAGAAGGCCGTCATCGTCGCGATGGTCGGCGGCACGACGACTCAGCGGACGAGCGACCCTGTCGACGTGCTCAACTCCGTGTGCCGCGAAGGCTGGGACCTGGTCAACGGTTCGTTCGTCTTCGTCGAGCAGGGCCAGGAGAGCCGTGACAAGTTCATGTCGTCCGGACAGAACGTTGCGGTCAAAGGCGAAGTGGTGGGCTACTACCTGTTCAAGCGCTGCGAGGCGAACCGGCAGGCGGCATAGGCGCACGAACGCCAGCGTCAGCTGGCGTGCCGGGCGATCATTTCGTCGACCTCGTCGCCCGTCGCGGACTCCGCTACGAACGAACCCCGCGCTGCCAGCACGCCCTGTTCCCGCAGGCGTGCGGCATGACCGTGGTCGCGCACGCCCTCCGCGCCGATGCGCAGGCCCAGTTCCTTCGCTCGCGTGACCAGTAGCGACAGGTGCCGCACGTCAGTCTCCGCCGGGTTCGGGTCGGCCAGTGCGTCGACGACCGGGCCGCTCAGGATCACGTGTTTCACCGGGAGCTGGTAGCGCGGGATGAGTTCCAGGTCGGACGATCCGGTGATCGTGAGCACGAGCTGCGCGCCGAGGTCGGCGAACTGCTGAACGAGTCCAGCAGTTCGCCCTCGCTGTCGAACATCGACTCGCGGTCGGTGCACAGCCGCAGCGCTCGTGCGGGCAGGCGGTGCCGGTCGAGCTGGTTCTTGACCATCAGCACCAGGTCCTCGTCGGTGGCGAGGCGCTTCGGCAGGCGGATGCACACGTCCGGCGCGGCGGGGCCGTACTGTTCGCGCCAGCGCGCGGTCGCGCCGAGCGATTCCTGCAGCAGCCATTTGCCGAGCGGCACGGTCATTCCGGTGGTCTGCGCGAGCGGATAGAACTCCTCGGGCCCGAGTTCGCCGCGTTCGGGGTGGCTCCAGAGCAGTCCGGCGTTCACCGCCGCGATCTCGTCCGGCTTCGCGAGTTTGACCGTCGGCTGGTAGATCAGCGAGAACTCGCCGTTCTCCAGCGCACCGGCGATCACCGCACCGAGCTGGTAGCGGTTGCGGTCCCGTGCGTCGAGCTGCGGGTCGAACAGCATCCACTGCGCCTTGCCTGCCTCCTTGGCGCGGTGCAGCGCCAGTTCGGCCGCGCGCAGCAGGTCGCCGTGGCTGCCTTCGTTCGCCGGGCGCACGACGATCCCGATGCTCGCGCTGACGCCGATGCCGTGTCCGTCGACGTACACCGGCTCGCTGAGTTCCTCGAGCACCCGGTCGGCCAGCAGGACCGTCTCCTGCCCGGTCAGTTCCGGGCCGCGCAGCAGCACCGCGAAACCGTCGCCGGACAGCCGCGCGACGTAACCCTCGTGCTTGCCGGCGAACACCGCCTTCAGTTTCCGCGAGATCTCCTTCAGCACCTGGTCGCCCATGCCGGCACCGAGCCCGTCGTTGATCACCTTGAACCCGTCGATGTCCAGGTACAGCAAGGCGATCTCGGAGGAGCCGCCCGAACCGAGCGCGAGTTCGAGCTGGGCGTTGAACGCGGCGCTGTTGGGCAGACCGGTCAGCGGGTCGTGCAGGTTCTGGTGGCGCAGCCGTTCCCCGAGCAGGTGCAGGTCGTCGTCATCGGCGGCCATGAACACCGGGAAGTACGTGCCCGGCCGGTCGCCGGGCAGCGACGCGAGCGTGACGTTCGTGGTCAGTTCGCCGTCGCGGCTGTGGCCGAGCTGCACGCTCTGGACGGTCCGGCGCGCGTCGGCGGTGAGCGGCAGGCCTTCGAGCGCGGTGCGCAGCCGGGTGGCGTCCTGCGGGCCGGCGGCGAGATCCGCGATGTGCTTGTCCCGCAACGCGGCCGCGGACGTGCCGAGCAACCGGGCCAGCGCGCCGTTCGCCTCGACGACGTTCCCGGCCGGGTCGGTGAGCGCGATGCCGAGCGGCGCGGAGGAGAAGAGCGCGGTGAACCGCCGCGTGGCGCCCGCGTCCTCAGGACGCGCGGCGACCTCGCCGGCGAAGTCGAGCAGGATCCGCTCCACCTCGGCGGGAGGGAGCGTTACTCCGTTGGTGTCGGTCAGCGCCGCCGCGTACTTGCGCGCGACGTCGACCAACCCTGGCATGGCACCAGGCTCCGGCACACTCCACCTCTTCATACGCGGACAAAGACCAGCTCAGACCCGGTGCGGAGGATCCGAAGACCCACACTGGGTACGAGTTGGCCGCAAGTGATGCCACGGCATCACGGACCAAACAGGGTGTCTACCGGCTGAACGAGTGATGGGCACTACACAACTGGTGACATCAAGTCACCTTGAGTACACGAAGGTGGCTTGTACTGCAGTTTTGTCTCCAGCTGTCGACCTTTCTGTCCCGCTCGGCGGCCGTCAACGATAGGCCAACCGGGCGGGCAGTCCGTCGGCGGGCACCGGAAGCGAGACGTAGTCCCACTTCGCGACGTAGTCCTCGGGCACCGACCAGCGGTGCGCCCGCAGCAGTTCGTGCATGAGCGCTTTCACCTCGAGACCGCCGAACTGCAGCCCGATGCACTTGTGCGCGCCGCCGCCGAACGGCATCCACGCGAACCGGTGCGCCTTGTCCTCGCGGCGGTCCGGGCCGAACCGCTCGGGGTCGAAGCGCAGCGGATCGGTCCAGTGCTCGGGGGAGTGGTGGTTCAGCGTCGGCGAAACCGCGACCATGGTGCCTTCCGGCAGGTAATGGCCGAGGACGGCAGTGTCCTTTGTGGTCTTTCGCGCCAGCGACGGCACCGGCGCGCGGAGCCGCAGCGCCTCCTTCATCACCAGATCCAGCGTTTCGAGGCTTTCCAGCGCGTCGAGGTCCGGCAGGTCGTCGCCGAGGCGTAGCGACTCCTCGCGGGCGCGGTCCTGCCATTCCGGGTGTTTCGCGAGGTAGTAGGCCATCGCGCTGGCGGTGATGGTGGTCGTGTCGTGCGCGGCCATCATCAGGAAGATCATGTGGTTGACGATGTCGGCGTCGCTGAACCGGTCGCCGTCCTCGGAAACGGCGTGGCAGAGCGCGGAGAACAGGTCGTCGCCGTCCGCGTCGCGCTTGGCCGCCAGGTTCTCGCCGAAATAGCGCTCCAGCGTCCGCCTGCCGCGCAAACCCGCGGCCCAGCGACCGCCAGGCACCGGATAGCGCACGACGGCGGTACCGGCGCGCACAGCGGCCACGAACGCGCGGTTGATGCGCTCGGCGTCGGAGGCGGAGCGCATGCCCATGAAAACCTGCGTCGCGACGTCCAGCGTCAGCTGTTTGAACGCCCAGTACAGCTGGGGACGGCCGGACGGCAGCGCGGCGACGCCTTCGCGCAGCGCCGGACCCATCTGCGCGACGTAGCCGCGGAGCCGGTCGCGCGTGAACGCCTCCTGCATGATCCGCCGGTGCAGGTGGTGCTCGCCGAAATCGAGCAGCATGAGCCCGCGCTCGAAGAACCGCTCGATGAAGAACTTCCAGCCCTCCTGGGAAAACGCCTTGTCCTTGTTCACGAGCGCGGCCTGGGTGGCCTCGGCTCCGGACAGCGTCACGATCCGCTGGCCGAACACGCCCATCCACGACACCGGGCCGAACTGCTCGAAGCGGTGCAGGCTGAAGTCGAGGCCGAACCGCATCCCGTCGAGCGTGTGGCCGATCAGCGGCGGCCCGTCGTCGCCGAGCACCGGCTTCAGGCCGCTGCCCGCCGGCGGCGCCGCGAGTTCGCGGACCGGCCAGCGCGCGCCGAGCCAGCGTTCGTCGAACTTGCGCGGCAACGGGATCGCGGTCAGCGGCGGCATCCGGCCGCGCAGGTTCTCCGACAGCCGCGTGACGCCGTCGCTCCCGGCGTGGGCGACCTTGCCGAGCGCGCCGCCTGCCGCCGGGAGCCTCGTCTTTCCGGTCACGTCCGCCATGGCGACCACCTCCCGGTCAGGGTATCGGCCGCCTCCACGGTCCCGCGTTATTGACGCATTGACAATACCTCGCGGGCCTGCCGTTCGGGTGATCCTCGGACCGGTGCCGGGCAGCGGGACGCGATGCCCGGCACCGGGACGCGTCAGCGAGGTTCGGCGCGCAGTTCCCGGGCCGCGCCGACCAGATGCCGCAGCGCCGGCTCGACCTCGGCGTAACCGCGGGTCTTGAGACCGCAGTCCGGATTGATCCACAGCCGTTCCGCCGGAACCGCGCCGAGCGCCGTGCGCACCAAGTCCGTCATCTCGGTCTGGTCCGGCACGCGCGGCGAGTGGATGTCGTACACGCCGGGTCCGACGCCGCGGCCGAAGCCCGCTTCGTTGAGGTCGGCGAGTACTTCCATCTTCGAGCGGGCGGCCTCGATGCTGGTGACGTCGGCGTCGAGGGCGTCGATCGCGGGCAGCACGTCGCCGAATTCCGAGTAGCACATGTGCGTGTGGATCTGCGTCGTTTCCGCGACGCCTGAGGTAGCCAGCCGGAACGCGGGCACTGCCCAGTCGAAATACGCCTCGCGGTCCGCCGCGTGCAGCGGCAGCAACTCGCGCAATGCCGGTTCGTCGACCTGAATGATGCGGATTCCGGCGGCCTCCAGATCCGCGACCTCGTCCCGGACGGCCAGCGCGACCTGGCGTGCGGTGTCGGCCAGGGGCTGGTCGTCACGGACGAACGACCACGCCAGGATCGTGACCGGGCCGGTCAGCATGCCCTTCACCGGGCGGTCGGTGCGGCTTTGCGCGTACTGCGCCCATTCGACAGCCATCGGGCGTGGCCGGGAGACGTCGCCGAAGAGGATTGGCGGGCGGACGCAACGGGATCCGTACGACTGGACCCAGCCGAGGGCGGTCGCCGCGAAGCCGGTCAGTTGTTCGGCGAAGTACTGGACCATGTCGTTGCGCTCGGGTTCGCCGTGGACCAGGACGTCTAGGCCGAGGTCTTCCTGCAGCCGTACGACGCGGTCGATTTCGGTGCGCATCGCGGTGCGGTAGGCGGTGTCGTCGAGTTTGCCCGCGCGGTGTGCGGCTCGGGCTCGGCGGACCTCGCTGGTTTGCGGGAAGGAGCCGATTGTGGTGGTCGGGAGTGGGGGCAGGTTCAGTGATTGTTGTTGTGCCGCAGCGCGTTCTGCATACGGCGCGCGGACGGTGTCTACTGGGCGGAGTGCGTTGACTCGTGCACGGACGTTGGCGTCGTTGAGTTCGGCGGCTCCGGCTCGGTCGGCGGCCGCGGCTCGGGCTGGAGTGAGGTCGGCCTTCTCTCCGCTTAGGGCTCGGCCTAGCAGGACGACCTCGTCCACCTTTTGCTTCGCGAAAGCCAGCCAGTTCTTGAGGCGCGGGGCGAGGTCTGTTTCCGCGTTCACGTCGTAGGGGACGTGAAGTAGCGAGCATGACGTTGAGATGCTCACGTGTGCGGCGGTGTCTCGCAGTTGCGCTGCGTGGGCTAGTGCGACGTCTGGGTCGGTGCGCCAGACATTTCGGCCGTCTACTACTCCGGCTAGGACTTCCTTGTCTCGCAGTGCTCCTTCCGCTGCGACTGTGTCCACAAAGGACTCGTCGGTTACCAGGTCTACGGCTATTGCTTCGATGGGGGAGCGGGCCAGGACGCCCAGTGCTCGGCCGAGGCCGCCGAAGTATCCGGCTGCCAGGAGCTTCGGGCGGTGGGTTTCCTTGGCCAGCCAGTGGTAGGCGCGGGTGAGTGCGTTGAACTCAGGCGTGGTTCGGTCGGCTGCGAAGGCTGGTTCGTCCAACTGGACCCATTCGACGCCCTCGTCGGCCAGCTTGCCCAGAAGTTCGGCGTAGGCGGGCAGTAGTTCGTCCAGCAGTTCCAGCGGGGTGAAGCCGGGTTCGGTGGGCTTGGCCAGCAGTAGGAAAGTGACCGGTCCGACGAGTACCGGGCGTGGCGTGATGCCTAGCGCTTGTGCTTCGCGGACTTCGTCGATCGGGGCGGTGCCGGTGAGTGCGAAGCGGGAGTTCGGGCCCAGTTCCGGGACCAGGTAGTGGTAGTTGGTGTCGAACCACTTCGTCATTTCGAGGGCGGGTGCGTCCGGGACTCCTCGTGCGGCGGCGAAGTAGGTGTCCAGTGGCGAGAGGCCCAGCCGGGTGAAGCGGTCCGGCAGAGCGCCGAACAGGGCGGTGGTGTCCAAGACCTGGTCGTAGAGCGAGAAAGTGCTGGACGGGATTGAGCCGAGGCCCTGGTCTCGCAGGGCTGTCCAGGTTTGCTCGCGCAGCTGCCGTCCGGTGGTCAAGAGGTCTTCTTCGGTGGTTTTTCCTGACCAGTAGGACTCGAGTGCTCGTTTGAGTTCTCGGGCTGGGCCGATCCGCGGATAGCCGAGAATCGTGGTGCCGATCGTGTTCACAGCATGCATCCTCACGTGCTCGCCGGAAGAGTCCGGGCACGCGGAAGTCGTGCTTCGGTCGGTGCCCTTCCCGCGAGGCCCGGACTCACGCACGCCGTCGGCGTGCGTGCCATTGGCAGGTATTCGGACTCGTGGGCGTATCGCTCGTGCCTACCGGCTGTCGCTTCCCGGGCGGGGCGCCCAGTGCTTTACCGCGTTTCGCGGTGACAGCTTTCGTTCCCACATACCGCTGCGGGGCAGTCCCGGAATCGCACCGGGTTCCCTGTTGCCTCGCCGGGACGCGGCTGCGTCCTGGCGAACCAGTGGCGGGGCTGAGCTTAGCGGTTTCCGCGCGGATCCGGCACAAGCCGGACGCGGCTCCCGGATGGCGGGATTCAGTGCGGCCTCGGACCACGCAGTGGTGGCGAAACAGACCGGCTCGCCGAAACGCGACTCGGCCCCGCCCTGGCGAACCAGGACGGGGCCGAGTGTTCAGCGTTGTGCCGGAACCGGGATCAGTCCCAGTCGAGCGCGCCGCCGGACTGGTATTCGATGACGCGGGTTTCGAAGAAGTTCTTTTCCTTCTTCAGGTCCATCGCCTCCGACATCCACGGGAACGGGTTTTCGTTCTCGCCGTAGATCGGGGTGAGGCCGATCTGCTGGGCGCGCCGGTCGGTGATGAAGTGCATGTACTGCTCGCACAGGTCAGCCGACAGGCCGAGCATGCCGCGCGGCATGGTGTCTCGGGCGTACTTCACTTCGAGCTCGCACGCGTCCTGCAGCATTCCGCGCACCTCGGCCTGGAACTCCTCGGTCCACAGGTGCGGGTTCTCGATCTTGATCTGGTTGATGCAGTCGATGCCGAAGTTCAGGTGGATCGACTCGTCGCGCAGGATGTACTGGTACTGCTCGGCGATGCCGACCATCTTGTTCCGCCGGCCCAGCGACAGGATCTGCGCGAAACCAGTGTAGAACCACATGCCCTCGAAGATCACGTAGAACGCCACGAGGTCGCGCAGGAACGCCTGGTCGGCCTCCGGCGTGCCGGTCTCAAAGTCCGGGTTCTCCAGGTTCTGCGTGTACTTCAGCGCCCACGCGTCCTTGTCCGAAATGGACGGGACCTCGCGGTACATGTTGAACAGCTCGCCCTCGACCAGGCCGAGGCTTTCGCAGATGTACTGGAAGGTGTGCGTGTGCACGGCCTCCTCGAACGCCTGGCGCAGCAGGTACTGGCGGCACTCCGGGTTCGTGATCTGGCGGTACACCGCGAGCACGATGTTGTTGGCCACCAACGACTCCGCCGTGGCGAAGAAGCCGAGGTTGCGCTTGAGCATCTGCCGCTCGTCCTCGGTGAGGCCGTCCGGCGACTTCCACAGTGCGATGTCGGCCTGCATCGCGACCTCGGTCGGCATCCAGTGGTTGTTGCACGCCGCCAGGTACTTGTCCCACGCCCACCGGTACTTCATCGGCAGCAGCTGGTTGACGTCGGCGCGCGCGTTGATCATGCGCTTGTCGTCGACGTTGATCCGGGCCGCGCCGACCTCGATCTCGCCGAGGCCGGTCGCGTCCGTCGTTTCCACGTTCGTCATGGTTCAGGAATTCCTTACTGGCAGGCTTCGCAGTCGGGGTCGTCGATCCGGCAGGCAGCGCCCTCGGTGGCGACGAAGTCGACGTCGGTCTTCGGCATCTCCTTCGGCTCCGCCGGGACGGCCGCGGCGGGCGACGGCGACGGTGCGGGGGAGGCGGCCGGGACCGCGGCGGACGGCGACGGCGACGGTGCCGGGGAAGGCGCGGCGGCTGGAGCAGCGGCAGCCGGAGCGGCCGGGGCGGGGGTGGCGGAGACGGCGTTCAGCTTGCCGTCCGTGCCGCGCAGGGTGCTCTTCTCCACGTGCGTCGCGGACTGCGCCCGCAGGTAGTACGTGGTCTTGAGGCCCTTGTGCCAGGCGTAGCGGTACAGCTCGTCGAGCTTGCGGCCGCTCGGCGCCGCGATGTACAGGTTCAGCGACTGCGCCTGGTCGATCCACTTCTGCCGCACCGAACCGGCGTCCACGATCCACTTCGACTCGATCTCGAAGGCGGTCGCGTACAGCGCCTTGAGGTCGTCCGGAACGCGGTCGATCTGGCCGAGGCTGCCGTCGAAGTACTTGAGGTCGCTGACCATGACCTCGTCCCACAGGCCGCGCGCCTTGAGGCTCTTGACCAGGTGCGGGTTGACGACGGTGAAGTCGCCGGACATGTTCGACTTGACGTACAGGTTCTGGAACAGCGGCTCGATCGACTGGCCGACGCCGGAGATGTTGGAGATCGTCGCGGTCGGCGCGATCGCCATCACGTTCGAGTTGCGCATGCCGACGGTCTTGACGCGCTCGCGCAGCGGGGCCCAGTCCAGCGTCGTGGAGGTGTCGACGTCGAGGCCGTCGCCCTGGCGGGCGTCGATGAGCAGCTGCATCGAGTCGATCGGCAGGATTCCCTTGCTCCACAAGGAACCCTCGAACGTCTGGTACTGGCCGCGCTCCTCGGCGAGGTCGGTCGAGGCCGAGATCGCGTAGTAGGAGAGGTGCTCCATCGAGACGTCGGCGAACTTCACCGCGTCGGCGGACGCGAACGGCACGCCTAGCTCAAACAGCGCGTCCTGGAAGCCCATGATGCCCAGGCCGACCGGACGGTGGCGCAGGTTGGAACGGCGCGCCTCCGGGATCGTGTAGAAGTTGATGTCGATCACGTTGTCGAGCATGCGGACCGCGGTGCGCACGGTCTTCTCGAGCCGCTCAGTGTCCAAACCGGACGGAGTGACGTGCTTGAGCAGGTTCACCGAGCCGAGGTTGCAGACCGCGACCTCTTCGGTGTTCGTGTTCAGCGTGATCTCGGTGCACAGGTTGGACGAGTGCACGACGCCGACGTGCTGCTGCGGCGAACGCAGGTTGCACGGGTCCTTGAAGGTGATCCACGGGTGGCCGGTCTCGAACAGCATGGTCAGCATCCGCCGCCACAGCTCGACCGCGCGGACCTTGCGGAACACCTTGATCTCGCCGCGCGCGGCGGCCGCCTCGTACTCGCGGTAGCGCTGCGCGAACGCGTTGCCGTAGAGGTCGTGCAGGTCCGGCGTCTCGTTCGGGGAGAACAGCGTCCACTCGGCGTTCGCCTCGACGCGGCGCAGGAACTCGTCCGGGACCCAGTTGGCGGTGTTCATGTCGTGCGTGCGCCGCCGGTCGTCGCCGGTGTTCTTGCGCAGGTCGAGGAATTCCTCGATGTCGACGTGCCAGGTCTCCAGGTACGCGCACGCCGCGCCCTTGCGCTTGCCGCCCTGGTTGACCGCGACCGCGGTGTCGTTGGCGATCTTCAGGAACGGCACGACGCCCTGGGACTGGCCGTTGGTGCCCTTGATGTGCGCGCCGAGGCCGCGGACCGGGGTCCAGTCGTTGCCGAGGCCGCCCGAGTACTTGGCCAGCAGCGCGTTGTTCTTGTACGCCTGGAAAATCGAGTCCAGGTCGTCGTCCACAGTGGTCAGGAAGCAGGACGACAGCTGCGCGCGGTTGGTGCCGCTGTTGAACAGCGTCGGGGTGGACGCCATGAAGTGGAACGTCGACAGCAGTTCGTAGAACTCGATCGCGCGGGCTTCGCGGTCGTCCTCGCGGATCGCCAGGCCCATCGCGACGCGCATGAAGAACGCCTGCGGCAGCTCGAACCGCACGCCGTTGTGGTGCTGGAAGTACCGGTCGTACAGGGTCTGCAGGCCGAGGAAGCCGAAGTCGAGGTCGCGCTCGGCGTGAATGGCGGCGGTGATCTTGTCCAGGTCGAAGCGCAGCAGCTCGCCGTCGACCAGTTCCAGTTCGACCGCGCGGCGCAGGTAGGCGCGGAAGTACGCCGGGTATTCGGCCGCCATCTCGTCCTGGCTGGCCTGGCGCGGCTTCTGCGCGAGGTAGCTCAGCGCCTCGCCGCGCAGCTTGTCCAGCAGCAGGCGGGCGGACACGAACGAGTAGTTCGGCTCCTGCTCGACGAGCACGCGCGCGGCCATGATCTGCGCGAGCGCCAGTTCGTCGGCGGTGATGCCGTCGTAGAGGTTGCGCTTGGCCTCGGCCAGCACCGGCTCGGCGGAGACGTCCTCGAGCCCGGCGACGGCCTCGCCGACGACGTGCGAAACGCGCGCCCAGTCGAGCGGGCGCAGCGTCCCGTCGGCGCCCTTGACGCTCAGCGCGACCTCGGCGGACGCCGGCGCGGCGGCCTCGCGGGCCTTCGTGCGCTCGTCGCGGTAGAGCACGTAGGCGCGGGCGACCTTGTGGTGCTCGCCGCGCATGAGGGCGAGTTCGACCTGGTCCTGGATCTGCTCGATGTGCAGCGCGGTCTCCGGGCCGGTGTGGCGCAGCAGCGCCGCCTCGACCTGCCCGGTCAGCTCCGCGACCACGTGGTGCACGCGGGAGGACGCGGCGGCGTCGCCGCCCTCGACCGCGAGGAAGGCCTTGGTCAGCGCCACCGAGATCTTGCCCGCGTCGAAGGGCGAGACGCTTCCGTCCCGCCGGATGACGCGGACCGCGCTCGGGGCCCCCTCCGCCGCCGACGGCGGCCGCTGACCGGTTTCCACTGACATGCGTGTCTCCAACAGTTCCTCGAAATGGGCGCGTTCGAGCGGCACACGGCCGGTCAAGGCCATGCGCTGCGGTTTCGGCGAAACAGCCCGGCCGCCCTCTTCAAGCGGTCTCCCCGTCGCTGGGGGCTGCCGGTTCCCAGAGACTACATGTTGGGGTGGGGGCTCGCACGGGCCCCAAGGTATGGCGTGTCGGTCTCACCCTGGCGGGTTATCCGATCACCGAGGGCAAGATCCGAAACGGAGCCTCGTGGCGCCCAGTGCGGCACTGGCCACGGGCCGTTTCCCGGCGAGATACGCCAGCGGCCCGGCCGGGTTGACCGACCAGTCGGCGGCCGCCGCGCGGGGCTTCGAACGCCACTCGACCGTGGTACGCAGCGGGCTGCCGCCGCGGTCCTGAGCGATCTCGAAGCGTACCGGGAGCGTGATCGGGAGCCCGAGGCGCGGGGTGAAGGCGGCGGTGGCGATCCAGTCGTCGGAGGTCGCTGCGGTGAAGGTGCGTCCGCCGGTGAAGGCGAAGGACGCGAGGTCCTTCGGGATGCCCCACAACTCGCGCCCGCCCGCGCGCGAGACCTCGCTGTCGACCCAGATGTCGGTGATCGACGCGGCGAGCCCGCGGCCGCGCACGGCGACGCAGGAGAGGAGTTCGTGGTAGCTCAGCTGACCGGACGGCAGGTAGTCGATCCAGGCGGTGAAGACGGCGGCCTGCTTGCCCAGGAGCAGCGGTTCGGTGCCGGCGGGCAAGGCGGGCAGCTCGTCGACGGGGACTCGCCACATCGACACGCACGCGTCGGCGGCGAGGTGCCACGGTTCGGGCGGGTACTCGGTCATTCGTCGATCCATGGCAGGTAAGGCGGCAGATCGCGGTCCACGCGCAAGGGGAACTCCGGCGGGCGTTTCTGGAAGAACGAGGCGATGCCCTCGACAGCGTCCGGGTTTGAGCCCAGCTGGGAGATGAGCTTCGAGTCCACCTGGTGGACGTCGAACGGAGACGGGGCCGAGGCCATCCGGTAGAGCAGCTGCCGGGTGACCGCTACCGCGACCGGCGCGGTCGTTTCGGCGATCTCCCTCGCCTTGGCTTGGGCTTGGGCGAGGACGTCCCCGGGGGCGTGGATCTGGTGGACGAGTCCGGCCTGGAGTGCCTCGTCGGGTCCGAAGAGCCGTCCGCTGACCATCCAGTCGACGGCCGCGCCCATCCCGACGAGGCGGGGGAGGAACCACGCGGACGCGCCTTCGGGGTAGATGCCGCGGCGGGTGAAGACGAAGCCGAACTTGGAGTCGGTGGAGGCGAACCGGTAGTCGCAGGACAGCGTGATGGTGATGCCCGCGCCGACGGACGCCCCGCGCAACGCGGCGAGCACGGGTTTGTTCATCGTGAAGATCCGCTTCGACACACGGCCGGCCGGTTCCTGCCAGTCGTCCGGCGGACGGTCGCCGAAGTCGAAGCCGCCGGAGGAGAGGTCGGCCCCGACGGAGAAATCCTTGCCGGTGGTGCCGAGCACGACCGCGCGGACGTCCTCGTCCCGGTCGGCGCGGTCGAGGGCGTGGGCTAGTTCGTCGGCCATCCGGATCGTGTAGCCGTTGCGGGCTTCGGGCCGGTCGAGCAGGACGGTCGCGACCTTGGCGGCGACCTCGTAGGCGATCTCCGCGTAGGAGTCCATGGGAGGACGGTAGGGGGCTTGTTTTCGCGGTGTCAATAGCGGTGGGGTCCGCCTCGTCGCCTGGCGGCGACATCGGCCTCGTTGGTTGCGTGGGGCACCCCGAAGCTTGATTGTGCTGACGGTTTGGGGGTGCTTGTCAAGGCGGGAAAGATGCCTTGACAAGCACCCCCAAACCGCAGGGGAGCTTCGTATCGGGGTGTGGGGGAGGTGTGGGTGCCTCGATGGTTGGGTGCACCGGTGCGGTTTGAGTTGGCGCGGGGCTAGCGCCCCAATGCCACATTGGGTGCGTCCCATGCACCCAATGTGGCGTTCGGTGCGTCTGACGCAACCAATGCCGCATTGGGGCGGCATCCCGGTGGCCGGCGGCGGACGGGGCGGTCCGTGAAGGGCTCCTTGAGGGAATCCGAGTCCGTGAAGGGGTCCCTCACGACCGGTGACGGGTCGTGAGGGGAACCCTGACGGAATCAGAGTCAATGAGGGTGGCCCTCACGGACCCGGTGCCGGAGCAAAACAATCATGCGCGCTTGATTTTTCCGGGGCCAGGGTCCACGCTGGGTCCGCACGAGGTGGTGCGGCGGACGCAGGGAGGCGCAGGAATGGCTGATCTCGCGGGGATCCTCCGGGATCTCGCGGCCGAATCGCAGGCGGTCGACGACCTGGTCGCCGGGTTGCCCGCCGGGGAATGGGCGCGGCCGACGCCCGCGCCCGGCTGGAGCATCGCGCATCAGGTGGCGCATCTGGCGTGGACCGACGGCAAATCGCTGATCTCCGCGAGCAGGCCGGAGGACTGGCAGTCCGAGGTCGAAAACCTGTTGAGCATCGGCGAGAACTACGTCGACCAGGGTGCCGAGGACTGGGCTCAGCTGCCGCCGGACGAGCTGCTGGCGCAGTGGCGCGCGGGACGGGCCGCCCTCGCCGAGGCGCTCGCCGCGGTCCCGGACGGGCAGAAGCTGCCGTGGTACGGCCCGCCGATGAGCGCGGCTTCCATGGCGACCGCGCGGATGATGGAGACCTGGGCGCACGGCCAGGACATCGCCGACGCGCTCGGCGTCACCCGCGAACCCACCGAACGGCTGTGGCACATCGCCCGGTTCGGCACGCGCACGCGCGATTTCGCGTACAAACTCCACTCGCTCGCACCGCCGGCGGAGGAATTCCGGGTCGAGCTGACCGCGCCGGACGGCAGCACGTGGGCGTTCGGGCCGGAGGACGCGGAGCAGCGGCTGACCGGCAGCGCGCTCGACTTCTGCCTGGTCGCGACGCAGCGGCGGCATCCGGCGGACACTGATCTGGTCGCGACCGGCGCGGACGTCGAGGAATGGCTGGGCATCGCGCAGGCGTTCGCCGGGCCGCCCGGGGCGGGGCGCAAGCCGGGGCAGTTCGCGTGAGCGCGCCGTTGCGCGTCGGGAACGCGTCCGGGTTTTACGGCGACCGGTTCTCCGCCGTGCGGGAAA
Organism: Amycolatopsis nivea; assembly: GCF_004522235.1. GTDB lineage: Bacteria > Actinomycetota > Actinomycetes > Mycobacteriales > Pseudonocardiaceae > Amycolatopsis > Amycolatopsis nivea. Next base: position 65,873 of record NZ_SDLT01000018.1, on the reverse strand, counting down.
TGCTGACCGGCGGCCCGCTCGACGTCCTGACCGGCGATTACCTCGCCGAGCTGACCATGCTCATTCTCGGCCGCGACCGGATGAAGGACCCGGCGCGCGGCTACGCCAAGACGTTTCTCCGGCAGATGGAGGAAAACCTCGGCCTGGCGAAGGAGAAGGGCGTCCGGATCGTCGCGAACGCGGGCGGGCTCAACCCGGCGGGGCTGGCCGACGCGTTGCGCGAACTGGCTGAGAAGCTCGGTCTCGAGGTCCGCGTCGCGCACGTCGAGGGCGACGACCTGATCGCGCGAGCGGACGAGTTCGGCTTCGAGAAACCGTTGACTGCCAACGCTTATCTCGGAGCGTGGGGCATCGCGGAGTGCCTTAAGGCTGGGGCCGACATCGTGGTGACCGGGCGCGTTACGGACGCGTCGGTGATCGTCGGACCGGCGGCGGCGCACTTCGGCTGGGCCCGCGACGACTACGACGCGCTCGCCGGAGCGGTCGCGGCGGGACACGTCATCGAGTGCGGCGCGCAGGCGACCGGCGGGAACTACTCGTTCTTCCGGGAACAGCCGATCGGCCTGCCAGGGTTCCCTCTGGCGGAGATCCACGCGGACGGTTCCAGTGTGATCACGAAGCATCCGGGCACGGGAGGCGTGGTCAATAAAGGGACTGTGACGGCGCAACTGTTGTACGAAATCACCGGTGCGCGGTACGCGAATCCTGATGTGACGGCGCGGTTCGACACTTTGTCGCTGTCGGACGACGGACCGGACCGCGTGCGGATCAGCGGGGTTCGCGGGGAAGCGCCGCCGCCGACGTTGAAGGTGTGTCTCAACCGGCTCGGCGGTTTCCGGAACGAGACGACGTTCGTCCTTACTGGACTGGACATCGAAGAAAAAGCCGCGCTGGTACGGGAACAGCTGGAAGGCGCATTGGCGAAGCGTCCGCCAGCCGAGGTCCGGTGGACGCTCGCGCGCACCGATCATGCGGACGCCGACACCGAGGAACGCGCCAGCGCGCTGCTGCATGTCGCGGTGAAGGACAACGATCCGAAGATCGCCGGACGTGCGTTCAGCGGAGCGGCGATCGAGTTGGCTCTCGCGAGCTACCCGGGATTCCACGTGACCGCACCGCCCTCGGACGCCTCGCCGTTCGGGGTGTACTCGGCGGCCTTTGTGGACGCTGCCGCGGTTCCGCATGTCGCGGTCCTGCCGGACGGGTCCAAGGTGGACATCGCGCCCGCTGCCGAGACGGTTTCCTTGTCCGAAGTAGACGAACCGGCACTGCCGGAACCGTTTCAGGCGAACAAGGTGCGGCGCGTTCCGCTCGGTCTCGTCGCGGGCGCGCGCAGCGGCGACAAGGGCGGCAACGCGAACCTCGGCGTGTGGGTGCGGTCCGAGGAGGCGTGGCGCTGGCTGGTGCACCGGCTGACGGTCGGGGAATTCCGCCGTCTGCTGCCGGAAACCGAAGGACTGCCGGTCACCCGGCATCTGCTGCCGAACCTGTGGGCGATGAACTTCGTGGTCGAGGGCATTCTCGGCGACGGCGTCGCTTCGCAGGCCAGGTTCGATCCCCAGGCGAAGGCGCTCGGCGAATGGCTGCGGGCGCGCGAACTCGACGTCCCGGAGGCGCTGCTGTGACCGTGGATCCGTTCCGCACGCCGGAACGCACCGAACTGCGCGCGACGGTGCGCCGGTTCGTGGAGAAGGACGTGCTGCCGCACCTGGACGACTGGGAGCGGGCCGGGGAACTGCCGCGCGACCTGCATCGCAAGGCGGGAGAGTTGGGCCTGCTCGGGGTCGCGTTCCCCGAATCCGCGGGCGGGGGCGACGGCAATTACCTCGACGCGCTCGTGGTCGCCGAGGAAATGCACTACGCGGGCGGGTCCGGCGGGCTGTTCGCGTCGCTGTTCACCTGCGGGATCGCGGTGCCGCACATCGTCGAGGCCGGCGACCCGGTGCAGATCGAACGCTGGGTGCGGCCGACGCTCGAAGGCGAGAAGATCGGTTCGCTGGCGGTCACCGAACCGGACGGCGGTTCTGACGTCGCCGGGATCCGCACCACTGCGGTGCGCGAGGGCGACGAGTACGTGATCAACGGGGCGAAAACGTTCATCACTTCCGGCTGTCGCGCGGACTTTGTGACCACTGTGGTCCGAACCGGTGAAGCGGGCGCGCACGGGCTTTCGCTGATCGTGGTCGAGCGCGGAACACCAGGGTTCACGGTGTCGCGCAAGCTGGAGAAGATGGGCTGGGCGGCTTCGGACACCGCGGAACTGTCTTATGTGGACGTCCGGGTTCCGGCGGAGAACTTGGTCGGCGCGGAGAACAGCGGCTTCGCTCAGGTGGCCACGCAGTTCGTCACCGAACGGCTTTCGCTGGCGGTACAGGCATATGCGCACGCGCAGCGGGCACTGGATTTGACGCTGGACTGGTGTCGGATGCGCGAGACGTTCGGGCGTCCGCTGATCTCGCGGCAGCTGGTGCAGCACAAACTCACCGAGATGGCCTGCAAGGTCGACGTCGCGCGGACGTACGCCCGGCAGGTCGCGCTCCGGCACGTGTCCGGCGAAGAAGTGATCGCCGAGGCGTGCTTCGCGAAGAACACCGCGGTGCAGACCGCCGAATGGGTCGTGAACGAGGCGGTGCAACTGCACGGCGGGCTCGGCTACATGCGCGAGTCCGAAGTGGAACGGCACTACCGCGACGTCCGCATTCTCGGCATCGGCGGCGGCACCACCGAAATCCTCACCGGACTGGCCGCGAAGCGATTGGGATACACCGCATGACCACTATCAGGTCCACAGTGGACACCCGGGCCGACGAGTTCGCCGCGAACCGCGAGGCGATGCTGGAGAAGCTCGCGGAGATCGACGCCGAACAGGCGAAAGCGGTCGCCGGCGGCGGGGAAAAGTACGTCGAACGGCACCGCAAGCGCGGGAAACTGCTGGCGCGCGAGCGGATCGAATTGCTGCTGGACGAGGACTCGCCGTTCCTGGAGCTGTCGCCGCTGGCCGCGTGGGGTTCGGACTACAAGGTCGGCGCGAGCGTGATCACCGGGATCGGCGTCGTGGAAGGCGTCGAATGCCTGATCTCGGCGAGCGACCCGACGGTCAAGGGCGGCGCGAGCAACCCGTGGACGACGAAGAAGTCGTTCCGGGCGGCGGACATCGCGGCGCAGAACCGGCTTCCGGTGATCAACCTGGTCGAATCCGGCGGCGCGGATCTTCCGACGCAGAAGGAAATCTTCATCCCGGGCGGCCGTGTCTTCCGTGATTTGACGCGGTCCTCGGCGGCGAAGGTGCCGACCGTTGCGCTGGTGTTCGGCAACTCCACCGCGGGCGGCGCGTATCTGCCCGGCATGTCCGACTACGTCGTGATGGTGAAGGAACGCGCGAAGGTGTTCCTCGGCGGACCGCCGCTGGTCAAAATGGCGACCGGCGAGGAGTCCGACGACGAATCCCTCGGCGGCGCGGAAATGCACGCCCGGACGTCCGGGCTCGCCGATTACCTCGCGGTCGACGAGGAGGACGCGATCCGGCTCGGCCGCAGCATCATCAAGCGGCTCAACTGGACCAAACAGGGCCCGACGCCCAAACCGGACTACGCCGAACCGCTGTTCGACGCCGAAGACCTGCTCGGCATCGTGCCGACCGACCTGAAGATCCCGTTCGACCCGCGCGAGGTGATCGCGCGCGTCGTGGACGGTTCGGACTTCGACGAGTTCAAGCCGCTGTACGGGCCGAGCCTGGTCACCGGATGGGCGAGCATCCACGGGTATCCGGTGGGAATCCTGGCCAACGCCCAGGGCGTGCTGTTCGGCGAGGAATCGCAGAAGGCCGCGCAGTTCATCCAGCTGGCCAACCAGATCGACACGCCGCTGGTGTTCCTGCACAACACGACCGGCTACATGGTCGGCAAGGAATACGAGCAGAGCGGCATCATCAAGCACGGCGCGCTGATGATCAACGCGGTGTCGAACTCGAAGGTGCCGCACCTGTCCGTCCTCATGGGAGCGTCCTACGGCGCCGGGCACTACGGGATGTGCGGCCGCGCCTACGATCCGCGGTTCCTGTTCGCCTGGCCGAGCGCGAAATCCGCGGTGATGGGGCCGGCGCAGCTGGCCGGTGTGCTGTCCATTGTGGCCCGCGCCGCGGCGGCGAGCCGGGGACAGGAGTACAGCGAGGAAAACGACGCCGCGATGCGCGCCATGGTGGAAAACCAGATCGAGGCGGAATCGATGCCGATGTTCCTCTCCGGCATGCTTTACGACGACGGCATCATCGACCCGCGCGACACCCGCACGGTGCTCGGGCTGAGCCTGTCGGCGATCCACAACGGACCAGTGAAGGGCGTCGAAGGCGGCTTCGGCGTCTTCCGGATGTGAGGGCCATGATCCAGAATCTGCTGGTCGCCAACCGGGGCGAAATCGCCCGCCGCGTGTTCCGCAGCTGCCGGGACGCCGGAATCGGCACCGTCGCGGTGTTTTCCGACGCGGACGCCGACGCGCCGCACGCGCGGGAAGCCGACGTCGCCGTCCGGCTGCCGGGCAACGCACCGGGCGAGACCTATCTGCGCGGCGAACTGATCGTCAAAGCCGCGGCGGACGCCGGTGCTGACGCGATCCACCCCGGATACGGCTTCCTGTCCGAGAACGCCGGGTTTGCCCGGGCAGTGCTTGACGCCGGGCTGACCTGGGTCGGCCCGCCGCCCGCAGCGATCGAGACGATGGGCTCCAAAGTGGAGTCCAAGCGGCTGATGGCTGCCGCCGGGGTTCCGGTGCTGTCCGAATTGGACCCTTCCTCGGTCACCGATGCCGATCTTCCGTTGCTGGTCAAGGCTTCCGCTGGCGGCGGCGGTCGCGGCATGCGCGTGGTCCGCTCGCTGGACGAGTTGGCTGAGGCGGTTGAGAGTGCTCGCGCGGAGGCGGGATCGGCGTTCGGCGACCCGACGGTGTTCTGCGAGCGGTATCTCGAAACCGGACGGCACATCGAGGTCCAGGTGCTCGCCGACTCGCACGGCACGGTTTGGGCGGTGGGGGAGCGGGAGTGCTCCATCCAGCGGCGGCATCAGAAAGTGGTGGAAGAAGCGCCATCGCCCTTTGTGGACGATGCCATGCGCGCGGAGTTGTTCGACGCGGCACGCAAGGCCGCGCAGGCGATCGACTACGTCGGCGCGGGAACGGTCGAATTCCTCGCTGGCCCGGACGGTCGGTTCTACTTCCTGGAGATGAACACGCGGCTGCAGGTCGAGCATCCGGTGACGGAGAATGTCACCGGACTGGATCTGGTGGCGTTGCAGCTTTCGGTGGCCGAAGGCGGTCGGTTGTCTGCCGAACCGCCTGCTGCTAATGGGCATTCGATCGAAGTCCGGCTGTATGCCGAAGACCCGTCGGCCGGATGGCAGCCGCAGAGCGGGACGCTGCACACGTTCGAAGTGTCCGGAGTGGACCGCGAATTCGTCCACGGTGCCGGACTGCGCCTCGATTCCGGGGTGGAATCCGGTTCGGTGATCGGTGTGCACTATGACCCGATGCTGGCGAAGGTCATCACGTGGGCTCCCGCGCGGGCGGAAGCCGCGCGTCGGCTCGCCGGTGCCTTGGCTGGCGCGAAGATCCACGGCGTGGTGACCAACCGCGACCTGCTGGTCCGGATCCTGCGCCACGAAGCTTTCCTTGCCGGAGAAACGGATACCGCCTTCTTCGACCGGCACGGACTGGACACTTTGGCCGCGCCACTGGCCACTGTGGACACCGAACGCTGGTCCGCGCTGGCCGCCGCACTGGCCGATGCTGCGGGAAACCGGGCCTCCGCGACCACTCTGGGACGGCTGCCCAGCGGTTGGCGCAACGTCCGTTCCGGCGGCCAGCGCAAGGTATTCGCCAAGGGAGACAACCGTTACGAGGTCGTCTATTCGCTGACCCGCGACGGCCTGCGTGCCGAGGGTTACGACGACGTCGCCTTGGTCGCCGCGACGCCGGACCAGGTGGTCCTCGACATCGCCGGAGTGCGCCGGACCTTCGCCGTTGCCCGGCATGGTGCGGTGTCCTATGTGGATTCACCATTGGGTTCGGTGGCATTGACCGCCGAGCCGCGATTCGCCGATCCTGATTCGGCGCTGGCGGCGGGTTCACTGCTCGCACCGATGCCTGGCACAGTCGTGCGGCTCGCAGTGTCCGCAGGGGACAGTGTGCGGGCTGGCGATCCGTTGCTGTGGCTGGAAGCGATGAAGATGGAACACCGGATCTCGGCCCCGGCGGACGGTGTGGTCGCCGAACTGCCGGTCGAGGTCGGGCAACAGGTCGAGGTAGGCGCGGTGCTGGCTGTGGTGGGAGAGACCGAATGAACGCGATGAACTTCGTCGAGCCCGAAGAGCGGGTGGCGCTGCGGAAGGCCGCGGCCGATCTGGCGGGCAAGTACGGGCACGACTATTACGCGAAAAAGGCCCGCGCGGGCGAGAAGACCGACGAGCTGTGGAACGAAGCCGGGCGGCTCGGCTACCTGGGCGTGAACCTGCCGGAGGAATACGGCGGCGGGGGAGCCGGGATCGCGGATCTCGCCGCGGTGCTGGAGGAATTCGCGGCCGCGGGCTCGCCGCTGCTGCTGATGGTGGTGTCGCCGGCGATCGTCGGGACGGTGCTGTCGCGCTTCGGCACGCCGGACCAGAAGAAGCAGTGGCTGCCCGGAATGTCGGACGGCAGCAAGAAAATCGTCTTCGCGATCACCGAACCGGACGCCGGCTCCAACTCGCACAAGATCACGACGACCGCCCGTCGCGACGGCGGCGACTGGGTGCTGTCCGGGCGCAAGGTGTTCATCTCGGGCGTCGACGAGGCGGACGCGGTGCTCGTCGTGGGCCGCACCGAGGACGCGAAGACCGGTCGCCTGAAGCCCGCGCTGTTCGTGGTGCCGACGGACGCGCCCGGGTTCGAGTTCACGAAAATCGACATGGACATCGTCGCGCCGGAAAACCAGTTCTCGCTGTTCCTGGACGACGTGCGGCTGCCCGCGGAAGCCCTGGTGGGCGAGGAGGACGCGGCGATCGCGCAGCTGTTCGCGGGCCTGAACCCGGAACGCATCATGGGCGCGTCGTTCTCGCTGGGCACCGCGAGGTACGCCCTGGACAAGGCGGTCGGCTACGCCAACGAACGGCAGGTGTGGGGCGCGCCGATCGGGTCGCACCAGGGGCTCGCGCATCCGCTCGCGCAGGTGAAAATCGAGCTTGAGCTGGCGAAACTGATGACGCAGAAGGCCGCCTCGCTGTACGACGCGGGCGACGATTTCGCCTCCGGGGAGTCCGCGAACATGGCGAAATACGCGGCGGCGGAGGTCGCGATCCGCGCGGTCGACCAGGCAGTGCAGACCCACGGCGGAAACGGGCTGGCGACCGAATACGGCCTGGGAACCCTGGTGACGGCCGTGCGCCTGGGCCGGATCGCGCCGGTGAGCCGCGAGATGGTGCTGAATTTCGTGGGGCAGCACAGCCTCGGACTGCCGAAGTCGTACTGAGCAAGGGTGAAGTCATGAGGTGCGTCGGCGATCGGCGGCCCGGCCGTGGAGAGCGGCCGGGTCCCCGGTGCGGGCCTGGTCTGAGGTCCGGGAGGGGAGCAGAGTCCCGCAGGGCTCCCGTCACGGACTTCTGCCGGAGCGGGCTGGGGCTGATGCTTCGCGAGCCGCCGCAGGATCGCAGTCGCACCACTCGGCGCGTGTCTGGTCTGAGGTCTGGGTGCGCACTGGCTCGGGCAGGTGAGGGCTGATGCTCCGCGAGCCGCAACAAGAACGCAGCCGCACCACCCGGCGGCGGTTGATCGAAGCCGCGATGGACTGCATCGGGGAGCGCGGGTGGCACGGGGTGACCGTCGCGGTCATCGCGGAGCGGGCCGGGGTCTCCCGGGGCGCCGCGCAGCACCACTTCCCGACGCGGGAATCGCTGGTCGCCGCGGCGGTCGAGTTGCTCGGCGAGGCCCAGCTGGACGAACTGCGCACACGCGCGGCCGGATCGCCGGGCGGCTCGTCGCGGATCGAGTGGGTCGTCGAGATGCTGCTGACCCTCTACACCGGGCCGATGTTCCGCGCCGCGCTGCAGCTGTGGGCCGTCGCGTCGACGGACGACCAGCTGCGCGACGTGCTGGTGCCGCTGGAGGCGCGCGTCGGGCGGGAGGCGCACCGGGTCGCGGTCGAACTGCTCGGGGTCGACGAGGCCCAGCCGGGCGTTCGCGAACTGGTCCAGGCCACTCTCGACCTCGGGCGCGGGCTCGGCCTCGCCAACCTCCTCACCGACGACACCCGCCGCCGCGAGCAGATCGTGCGCGAGTGGGCGCGGACGCTCGAGTCTCGCCTGGCGGGAACCGAACAGGTCTAGGCATCGTCACATTCCCGAACCGCTACAGTGTGGCTGTTAACACATTCGGCCCAATCGGCGATAACGTTGAGTAAGTAGCCCACGAGGAAGAAGGCGATCCCGGTGTCCGGTGCAGAAGGGGTGACCGTCGAGCTGACCCATCGCGCGATGGCCATGCTCAAAGCGGTCGCGCAGCAGCGCGCGGAGATGTCCACCAGCTGCGAGCCCGACCTGTTCGTCGACGGTTTCGCTTGCTGCGACCAGATGACCGCACACGCACTCGCCAAGGGCGGCTACGTCCGTCCGGGCACAGGAGTCACCGCCGCGGGCCGGGTCCCCGCCGAACTGACCGAGGCCGGCGCGGCCGCGCTGTCGGTCACCGCCGCTGCCTGATCTTCACTCGTTCGGACGTATCCGCGCACGGTGTGTGACGGGCGGCAGAACGGGGACCTCCCGGGCGGGAAGGTCCCCGTCGCCAGACCCGGCGGCCGCGATCCAGGCGTGCGCCAGGTGGTTCAGTCCACCGGGGTGACCCGCGAGTCTTCGCTCGAAGGGTGCCCGGTTCGCTCAGCCGAACCGCCGCCGGTTTGATCCGGGCCGGTCGAACCGTTGCGCGGCTTGGGCCAGGTCGGCAGAGCTGTCGCCAACCTGACCCACCTCGCCTGGCTCAACCCGGCCCGGCCCCCGGTCAGCCGTTGTACCCGGCCACGACCTTCGTGAACGCGTAGTTCTCCTGGTCGATCCCGCTGCAGCCGCCGCAGTCGCGGTTTGTCGCCCAGAACGTGACGCGGCCCAGGTGGTGTTCGGCGGCCCAGTCGCGGATCGCGGTGAAGTCCGCGACCGACACGACCTCGCCCGCGCGGTCGGTCTTGCCGTTCATCGACGACAGTCCGGCGCGGTGGTAGGCGGTGGCGTCGTCCCAGCCGAACGTCGACTTCAGTTCGCCGACCAGGCCGTCCACCGCGGATTTCGTCATCGCGACCATGTCGCCGCCGTCGGAGAAGTCGAACGGCATGAGCGACCACACGTCGACGTCCGCGCCCAGTGCCTTCGCCTGCGAGACCAAGCGCTTGCCCCAGTCGTTCGGGCCCTGCGGCGTGGTGCCCATGGTGATCACGACGCGCACGTTCGGGTTCTTCTCCTTGACGATCTTGACCGCGCCGAGGATCCGGTCCTGCACCGCCGCGTTCTCGAACTCGTCGGTGTTCTCGATGTCGAGGTCGATCGCCTTGAGGTCGTAGGCGTCGATCACCTTCTGGTACGCGCCGGCCAACTCCTCCGGCGATCCGCAGTTCGGGCCCAGTTTGTTGCCCTGCCAGCCGCCGAACGACGGGATCACGTCGCCGCCCGCGGAGCGGATCTTCTGGATCATCGCGGCGTCGGTCCCGTCGAGCGGGCGGTTGCCGTCCCAGGCGGGCGTGCAGCCGCCGCCGGAAAGCATGAACGCGAGGGTGAACGCGCTGACGCCGGTCGCGTCCATCGCGGCGGACGGATCGCTCTGGCCGCCCCACTGGTACAGGTACGGGGCCGCGAGGACCGGGTCTCCCGCGGCTGAGGCGGTGCCGGTCGCGGTGGACAAAGCGGCGCCCGCGGCGAGCGCCAGCACGCCGAGACGTCCGGCGAGTTTCCGGCGGGAACTGGTGCGGCGCAAGGATTTCATGGGTCCTCCAACGGGGGAACGCGCACCTCGCGGCACGCGTCATCGGAGCACCTGGCGAAGCCGGACGTGGCGGCGGCGCCCCGCAGGCACTCGGGGGAGTGTGTGCGCAGCCACAATGGACTAGACCATTGAGAAGTGTCAAGACATGGGCGGGAGTGGGAAAAAACCTCACCGAGGGCGCCGAGGTCGCCGGGAGGTTCCGGGGCGCCGGTCAGCGGGACGATCGGGAAGCGGTGCGTGGCCGGGAGGGCAGCCGAGTCCGCTCAGCGAGCGCGGCCGCGCGGCTGTGTCAGGCTGGAAGGGCGAGCGAACGAAGTGGGAGCGTCATGACCGAACCGGTCCGGATCAGCGGTGCCGACGTCGCCCCGGAGCAGCAGGCTGTCCGATACGAGCTGGCGATTCTGTCGTTCCAGCTGCTCGACGGGCCGAAAGCCGTCGAAGGCGTGCTGCCGTGGGTCGAGGGGCACGGCGAACTGCTCGGCTGCTGGCAGACGGAAAACGGTCCGCTCGGCAGGCTGGTCGTGCTGCGCGGGTTCGAGAATCAGCAAGAGCTGGACGAGGAACGCTTGCGCGCCCGGCACAGCCGCGCACCGTTCGGCGGCGGCTGTCTGACCGACCTGTCGCTGCAGAGTTTCGCGCCATTCCCGTTCGTGCCGCCGGTGCGGCCGGGCAAGTACGGCTCGGTGTACGAGATCCGCGACTATCACCTCCGGCCGGGCGGTCTGACCGCGACGATCGACGGCTGGCGCGAAGCGTTGCCCGCGCGGCATCTGGTCGATCCGCTGACCGTCGTGATGTACGCGCTCGACGGCCCGGACCGGATCATCCAGATCTGGCCGTTCGCGAGTCTGGACGAACGGCTCGCGATCCGTCGCGACCTCTACGCGAAGGGGATGTGGCCGCCGCCGGGCGCGCCGGAGGAGATTCTCGACGCGGACTCGGTCATCGCGGTGCCGCTGGAGTTTTCGCCGCTGGCATGAGTCACGTCGGTTCGCCGATGTCCTCGAACCAGAGCGCCGGTTCCCGTTCGATGAATTCCGTCATCAGGGCGACGCAGGCGGGGTCGTCGAGGAGGTCGACGCGGACGCCGTGGTCGGCGAGCCAGCCGTGGCCGCCGGTGAAGGTCCGGGATTCGCCGATCACCACGTGCGGGATGCCGAATTGCCGGACCAGGCCGCTGCAATACCAGCACGGCGACAGCGTGGTGACCATGATCGTGTCGCGGTAGTGCGGGCGGCGGCCGGCGGCGCGGAACGCGGCGGTTTCGGCGTGCAGGGACGGGTCGCTGTCCTGGACGCGGCGGTTGTGGCCGCGGCCGAGCAGCTTCCCGTCGCGGTCGAACAGGGCCGCGCCGATCGGCACGCCGCCCTCGGCTTTTCCGGCTTCCGCCTCTTCGCGGGCGACAGCGAGCAGGTCGTCGAGCATGCGTCACTTTCGCACGCCGCCGCGACGCCCTGGCGATCGAGGACCGAAGCTGTCCGCGAAGCGTGGCAGAGTGCTCGGCATGTACGGAACCTCCGAACGCCTGTTGCGCCTGCTCTCGCTGTTGCAGGCGCGTCGCGAATGGCCTGGTCCGGACCTCGCGGGCCGGCTGGGGGTCGACGTGCGGACGATCCGCCGCGACGTCGAACGGCTGCGGCAGCTCGGTTATCCGGTGCACGCGACGCCGGGGGTCGCGGGCGGGTACCGGCTGGGTTCCGGTGCGGCGCTGCCGCCGCTGCTGCTGGACGACGACGAGGCGGTCGCGGTGGCGGTCGGCCTGCGCACGGCGGCGAACGGCACGGTGGCGGGCATCGAGGAGACGTCCGTGCGGGCGTTGGCGAAGCTCGAACAGGTGCTGCCCGCGCGGCTGCGGCACCGGGTGCGGGCGATGGATTCGGCGATGGTCCGGATCCCCGGCGGCGGACCGAAGATCGACGCGGAGCTGCTGACCGTGGTCGCGGCGGCGTGCCGGGACAACGAGCGCCTGCGGTTCACCTACGGCACCCACGCGGGCGAGGTGGCCGAACGCGACGTGGAACCGTTGCGGCTCGTGCACGCCGGCTGGCGCTGGTACCTCGTCGCGTGGGACCTCGGCCGAGACGACTGGCGCACCTTCCGGCTGGACCGCATCGACGGTCTCCCGGTGCCTAGTTTCCGTTTCACGCCAAGGGAACCGCCGGCCGAGGACCTCGCCGCTTACGTGTCGAGCCGGATCGCGACCGCGCCGTATCCGCACATCGTGACGCTGCGCGTGTCGGCTCCGGCGGAAGTGCTGACGGCGTGGATTTCCCCGACGACGGCGGTGATCGAGCCGATCGACGACGAAACCTGCCGGATCCGCACCGGCGCGAAAACCTTCGAATCCATTCCGTTTTACCTGGCGCAGTGGGAATTCGACTTCGTGGTGGAGGACGGGCCGCCGGAATTGCTGGACCGGATGGCGAACATCGCGCAACGATTCGCGCGGGCGACGTCAGGCCGGACTTCCGCCGGTGGCGACGGCGAGCAAATCCGCGGCGGCGGTTGACAGGGCCCCGGGGAAACTGTTGCTGTCGCGGTGTTTCTCGGTCATCCAGCGTTCGGTGGCGAGTCGTAGGACGGAGAGTCCGAGGTCGGTGGCCAGCCGGGCGGTTTGGGGATCGATGCCGCGGTCTTTCAGTGCGCTGGTGAGGGTTTCGGAAATGGTGACGAGTTTGATCAATTCCCGTTCACGCAACGGGGGATTGGCAGCGATCACGGTCGCTCGGCGCAGCAGGAATTCGCGCGGACGGAATACGCGTGGCGCCGTAGCGAAGGCGGCCAGCAGGGTCGGCAGCGCGGGCGTTCCTGGCGGGACGGCGTCGATCGCGGTGACGAATTCGGTTTCCAGTTCCTGGCTGCCGCCGAACAGCACTTCCCGTTTGTCCGCGAACCAGCGGTAGAACGACCGCTCGGTGAGGTTCGCGCGCTGGGCGATCTGCGCGACCGTCGTGCGGTCGTAGCCCTGTTCCTCGAACAACTCCAGTGCGGCTTGCTCGAGCCGGTTCCGGGTGTTGCCCTCCCATCGCGCCATGGGGCCAGTGTAGCGACAGCAGATGCTGTCATCACTCTGGTAGCGTCAGTGACGACAGCTTCTGTCATCACTCACGAGGAGACAGCCGGATGCGCACCCTTCGTTTCTCTGAACACGGTCCTGCGGCCCAGGTCCTGCGGGTCGAGGACGCCGCGGTCCCCGAACCCGGGCCGGGGCGGATCCGCGTCGCGGTCCAGGCGTGCGGTCTGAACCCGGCGGACTGGGCGTTGTGCGAGGGCCTCTTCGCCGGTGACCTGCCGCGCGGGATCGGCCTGGAGGTGTCCGGCACGGTCGACGCGCTCGGCGAAGGCGTGACCAGCGTCGAGGTCGGCGACCCGGTTTTCGGCATCGCGCCGTTCACCGGCCCCACCGCGGGCGCGTCTGAACAGGCGCTGCTCGACACGTGGTTCCCGCGGCCGGACGGGCTCGATGCGGTCCACGCGGCGGCTCTGCCGATGGCGGTCGGAACGGCTTACGCGGCGCTCGACGCACTCGGCTCCGGCACCTTGCTCGTACACGGTGCGGGCACCACCACCGGGTTCGCCGCGGCGCAGATCGCGCTCCTGCGCGGGGCACGCGTGATCGTCACCGCGGGCGAAACGCACGCCGCCGCGCTCCGTTCGGCTGGTGCGGAAGTCACCGGCTACCAGGACGGAATCGCCGAACGCGTGACGGCGCTGGCCGGGGGGCCGGTCGATCGAGTGCTGGACGCGGCGCCGTTCAGCGGCAAGGCGGCCGAACTCGTGCGCACGGTCAAGGAACCCGGACACGTGCTGACGCTCGACCTCAGCTCGGACCAGCCCGGGGTCCAGACCATTGTCAGCTCGGGCGCTCAGCCGCGCTACGACGTCCTCGGCGAGTTCGCGTCGCTCGCGGCGGAGGGACGGTTTTCGATCCCGGTTTCCCGGATTTTCCCGCTGGACGACTGGCGGGCCGCGCTCGAACTGAGCCAGTCGCGGCAGGCGCGGGGCAAGCTGGTGCTGGTGCTCTAGCCCGCGCCGAGCATGCGGAGGACGAGTTCGCCGTACTCCTTGCCGAGTTCGGTGGGGGTCTGCCGGGTCCGTTCGCTGTACCAGCGCGCGACGTCGACGCCCAGCGACAGCACCGCGCGCGCCGCGATCCCGACGTCGCCGACGGTGAACGCACCGGACTCGACCCCGTCGGCGATCACCTCGCGCACGCGCTGCTCGATCTTCCGCCGAAGCTGCGCGACGACCTGGTATTCCTTCTCCGGCAACGCATTCAGCTCGTACTGCACGACCCGCGCGACCGTGTGCCGCCGCGCGTGCCAGGCGACGAAATCCTCGACGAGCAGCCGCATCCGCTCCACCGGACCGGTGACGCGCCCGATCACGTCCTCGACGAGGGCCAGCGTCTGCTCGTGCCCGTTGCGGCTGATCGCGAAAAGCAGCGCGGCTTTGGACGGGAAGTGCACGTACAGCGCGGCCGGGCTCATCCCCGCCGCACCGGCGATGTCCCGCGTGGTGGTGGCGTGGTAGCCGCGCTCGGCGAACGACTCCACCCCGGCGAGCATCAGCCGTCGCGCGGTCTCAGGCTGCACGTCGGGCCACAGGTCGGCCGAGAGCGTGGTCATCCGGCGATCCTCCTCTAGTCCCGCGCCGGCCGGTGAGTCCGCCCGTCGTCTGTCGAGTGTAAGCGCTCGCTTTGTCGAGGAATCCGGTGATATCTCCCGCAATCGGGGATGACATACCGATGAGCTTAGTGGGTCGCGGCGGCCACGGCCGAGAAAGGTAGCACCTGTGAGCCCTGGATCGCGGCCGCCGGAACGGGCCTCTTCGCCCGTCGGAACCACCCGAGGTCGGCCTTCAGCGGCGGCATTCATCAGATGTATACCGGAGGTGCTGCGGTGCGGCAGGCTACGCAGGAACAGCACGTCGGCTGCGCGTGTTGCCCATCGGCTAGCTTGCTCATGGCTGCGTCGCGAGGACTCCGCGTCGTCGGCGGTGAGGTACGAGCCGAGGCTGCTATGCCGTGGTCGAACTCCGGCTATGCGGGACCGTGGTAGGCGCGGTACGCGGCGTCCATCGTGAGCCGGTGGCGGACATAGCTGTGATGATGTGCCAACGGGGCACCGCTGGACGACGCCAGGTGCACGGTCAGGTCCTCTAGCAGTTCGATCAAGACCTGGAGCGGAAGAACTGCCTCGGGTTGGCCCCGTTCGTCGGTCAAGCCACGGTCGATTCCGGCTGCGCGCAGGAACGCCTCCCGCGAGTTGTCGTCCTGCGGAATCAGGTCGCGGTCGCCACGGTAATGGCGTGCGCCCGTGTGGACGAGCCACGCGCCGACAAGGTCGTGTGCGTGTCGCTCAGCGGCCTCATACGGGTGCACCTGATCGTCGAGCTCTTCGCACAGTTCGAATGCCGCGACCAGTTCGTCAGCGTCCAGGTGCAGGTTGGCGTCGATCAGAGCTACGACGCGAGCATCAGGGTGAGACACGACGCACACCATACGCAGTGGCTGGAACGGCGGAGACAGTGCTGCGATCGAGCGCCGCTCCTGCTCTTGCCGGCCGCAGTTGCGGTGAGGGTCGAATCAGGGTCGAGCCGCGAGCGGGTGTGGTTCGCCGGTCAGAGCCGCCACCGCGGTGGCGATCTCCTCGATCGTCGCCGAGACGTACGTGAGAGTCGTCCCGGTCTGGTATCCGCCGGCATGACCGGCGAAGGCTGCTGCGACGGCATAGCCGAAGTTCCGTTCCACCCAGGTCAGCGTCGTGTAGCGCAGCCAGTGAGCGGTGATGCCTGCTGCGCTGATCCAGGGCAGATGCTGTCCCAGTCGCAACCACAGGGCGGCATACCGTGACGCTTGCATGGGAGTTCCGTTACGCGTGCGCAGCAGCCGGTCACCGCTGTCGCCGTTCGGGTTGCGCAGCTCCGTGTGCTCGATCAGGGCAGCCAGCAGGGTCGGTGACACCGGCTGCTCGCGGCTGGTCCCGCCCTTCTCGCGCAGTCGGATTGTGGAGTCGGTGTCGTTGAGATCGACTGGCCGAAGGGCGAGGGCACCGCCGCGCCGACAGGCTGTTTCCGTGTGCAGTCGGATCAAGAGAGCGTCCAAGTGCGGATCATTCCCCGTCGTGGCAGCGACTTCGTTGATGTCGGAAAGCTGTTGGTGCGACAGCGCTCGGCGAAGACTGTTGTGTCGCCGCGGCCTCTTCACTCTTGCGGCTGGGTTCTCGGCCGACCCGATCAACTTGTCCGAGACTGCTTGGCTGTAAAACGCCCGGACGGCGTCGATGAAGGTCGTCTTTGCGCCTCGTCCGTCTCGTGAGTTTTCGCGAAGGGCTGAACGTTGTTGCACGACGTTGGCGAGCTTGCCGATTTCGGAGGCGGTCGGTTCGTCGATCCGTCGGTCTGCCCACTCTTCGGTAAGCACACTCCAGTAGTGCTGCCACGTTTTCACGGATTTTGGGGAAACAGCGTCGACAACCACGGGTAGGTACTCGGCGAAGGTCGGAATATCGACCTTGTCGGGTATCTCGATCAGCTCAGACGGTGATACCCGCTACCTGCATCTCTGGTGGAGGGCGTCGCGATGGACCAGCGGGATCGACCCGTACCGCGCGGTGTTCAACACCAGCGCGATGATCGTCTCGGCGTGTGCCTCCTACGGCGTTGTTCACGCGCTGGCGCCCGGGGGAGTAGTGAGCGCGCCGAGCGAGACCAGCGCCGCAGTGCTCTTCGCCGCGCTCGCGACGTTCTGGCTCGTCAATACGCTCGCTGTCGGTGCCGCCATCGTGGCCGCGGAGAAGCTGCGTTCGGTCACGGGCCTCGTCGGCGGCTGGAGCGCGAACGCTTTGGAGGTCGTGACGCTGTTCCTCGGCGCGATCGCTGCGGTCGTCATCCAGTTGCGGCCGTGGCTCGCGCTCTTCCTGCTGCCGTTGATTTACGTTCTGCACCGCAGCGACTCCGTCAAGCACCTCGAGATCGCGGCCAGCACCGACCGCAAAACCGGCCTGCTGAACATGGAAACCTGGCGCTGCCTGGCCGAAGCCGGCTTGAAGAAGGCACGCCGGCACCGCGTGCCGGTCGCCGTTGTGATGCTGGACCTGGACTTCTTCAAGCGCATCAACGACACGCACGGCCACCTCTTCGGCGACGACGTCCTGCGCGCGGTGGCGCACGTGCTCGGCAGCGAGGTTCGCCGGACGGATCTCGTGGGTCGCTTCGGGGGCGAGGAGTTCGTGGTCTTCCTCGCCGACGTGGATCTCGTGCGGGCGACGGAGATCGCTGAACGGATTCGCAGCGCTGTCGCGGCGCTCGAGATCTCTCCCGGTGCAGGCGGCGCTTCGTCGGCAGTTCCGGTGCGCATCACCGCGGGCGTGGCGTGCGACGACGGGTACAGCGACGATGACGTCGACCTGAGTCAGTTGCTTCTTGCTGCGGATAACCGGTTGTTCTTCGCCAAGGGGCAGGGACGCGACCGGATCAACGCCGGCTACGCCAGGCAAGCCCGCTGAGGTCCTCGGCTACTGGCTAGGCGCCGTTTCGTAGCGGTGCATCCACTCGATCAGCGGCCGGACGGCGCGCAATGCTTCCGCGCCCTTCCTGGTGAGTTCGTACCAAGTCGGCTTGAAGTGGCCCTCGTCGGCGTACAAGCGGACGAGACCGTGGTCCTGTGCTCGTTTGAGTGTTTTGGTGAGGCTCTGGTCGGAGAGCGGGCTGGCGTCCTCGCCGTTGTCCGGTCGTACTTCGCCTTCGTTCACGCGGTCGCGAATGTCGCGGTACTGGAGCTTGTCCTCGGTGGAGAGCGCGGCGAGCACGACGATCATCCACCGTCCTCGGAGCATCTCGACCGCCGACTCGAAGGTCTTTTGGTACGACATGTTCTGGCTCGACACGTTGCCAGCTAACACCATTCGCAGGGTGCTGTCTCGCTGACTGGCAGATCGAGTGCTGCGTGGGCCGAACGAGTGAATGCAGCCCGGAACACCCCTGCGTGAGTCGACGCCTTTCTCTTGCCTGAGTCGGCAGAGTGCCTGGTAGGCATGCCGCAGCCGGGATTGACCGCCTGGCGCCGCACACAAGCGCGAGGCTTGGGCCGAGGCCAGGAGCAGGCCGCACGCCCAAGCCTCGCCAACGGGCAAAAGGGCGGCCCGCCTTCGCGGCGGGCTGAGTTCACGAGGGTGGGAATGCGCGCGAACCGAGCAGAAGAGCCCAGGCTGGAACCGAGCATGGTCGCGGACGTCGCGAGACTGGTCAGGGAAGTCCCGATTCCTCGGCCGTTCAGCATGAACGGCTTGGTCGACCGGCTGAACCGGCACCGAGGCAAACCCATCCGCCTCATGCGCGGCGATCTGAGCGGAACCATGCCGACCGGCTTGCTGCTCAGAACCGAGGCTGCCGACTACATCGTCGTGATCCGCGACGTCCAGCGCGGGCATGCCCGCCACATCCACTTCCACGAACTCGGACACATCCTCCTGGAGGACGCGGACCTCGCCGGGCCGTGCCTGCCGCAGGCGGACCCCCGTGCTCGTGCGGCCGACGAGTTGATGGCGGAGGAGTTCGCCCATCAACTGGCCGAGAGGATCGATGCGCACCCCTGCGCAGGCACTGGTGCGGAGACAATCCCGCCGTTGCGGCGTTGGGCAAGACCTTCGCGGCGAGGACGGACCTGCGCGGCGTGAATGCGTGAGCCGTACGGATTGGTCGCGCTGGCAGCGGGGGCGTTGGTCGCGGCGGAAGGCGTCCGGACGCTGGCTGTATTCGCCCGGCATCGTGACGCGCCGGGCAAGGCGTACCTCGGAACGATGCTGACGTTGTTCGGCGTGTCGCTGGCGTTTCGGGCACCTGAGATGACTGCGGTCGTGACCGAGACGACCGGAGCGCCGAACCTGACGACTTTTGTGCGCGGGGTGTGCTCGTTGGGAACGGTCATCGGGCCGGTCGGTCTGCTCGGACTCGGCGGATGGACCTGGTTGCGGTTGCGCTATGGCGTGGCTGCTGTCGTCGCCGGGACCGGCGCGCTGGCGTGGCTTGCCTTCGGTGCCTCGCTGCCGCCTGATAAGCCTGAGTTGTTCGGTGCGGTCGTCTGGATCAGCGGTGGTGTCCCAGGACTCGCCTTCGCCGTGTTCGCGACGCGATTCGCGAAGATCATCCGGCAGTCGCCGTCGCGTGTGCGAAGAGCGGGCGCACTCAGCCTTGTCGGCAGCACGAGCTGTGCAATAGGGGTAGCGGCCAGCCTGGTTGCCGCGGTCGGAGGGCCGGACTTGACCGGAGGCAGCGTCTGGCGCGGCCTGCTGGTGCAGAGCCTCGGCGGCATGCTCATCGCCACTGGGTCGTGGTACGCCGAAGCTGCGGACTTGGTCGCTCATTTCCGCGGGGGAGTGGAGAGCAAGAGAGTCCGGCGATTGTGGTGCTACGTCGAGCCGATCAGACAGACGATGGCAGATCGGATCCCGGCGGATGGGGTGCCTGGTCGAGAGATCATCGACATCTACGATGCGCTCCTCCTTGCTCGGCAGCAGAACTGCGGACGGGTGCGCGAGCGAGCGTCGTTGGTTGCGGACGCAGCGGGGCTTGGTGCGCGGGAGCGGGCCGAGTTTCTCGACGCCGTGGAGCTGCGCTCCGCAGTAGTCAGGCCGCGTCGTCCTCCCAGCGCAGTTACCAGCGATCGAGCGGGAGGGTTGGGCGTCGATTTGGAGGAGGATCCGCTTGACGTCGATGTCGCAGCACAGCGAGCGCAGGTAGCCAGATTGGCTCAGCTTGTGCTGCGGGATCGAGTGGTGCGCCGTACTGCGTGAATTTCCCGCGGCCCATGACGGTCATGCATGCAAGTGCAGTGCATTCTCTCCTCCGGCAGTGCCGGAAATTCCAGCCGTGGTGCGCAGGCGCGAGCCAATCTCAGGCGGACTGCACGATCATCAGATCGACTGAGTTCGACACATGCCGATACGAATCAATTAACCGGAGGGTTCTTGGTTCGAGTCCAAGCGGGGGAGCAAAGCCCAGGTCATTGACTTGGGCTTTTTTGTTACCCGTAAGTAGGGGCGATTTAGGGTCGATTTTGGCGATCGTTTAAGCGGCTGGCCGGTCGGGGTCGTCTGTGGGCCGCTGCGGTAGGCGGTGGCAGTCTGAAGCGGTGGAGTGGTTGCCCGCGCCGGCCGCTGTCAGTACTCGCGCGGTTGGATTCCGCTCGCCATGCCGATTAGTCGCTCGACATGTGCATGCAACTTCCGGGGCGGCTTCGGGTTGTTGATCGAGTCCCGGCCGGCGAGCTCGGCACGAGCATCACCGACTTGTTCAGTTCGTCCGAGCGCAGTAGCGGCCACGTCGTCCGCGCCGAAGAGCGCGAGGTCATCGTCGTCCAGTGGCCGCCCGAGAG
Source organism: Amycolatopsis nivea (assembly GCF_004522235.1). Classification (GTDB taxonomy): domain Bacteria; phylum Actinomycetota; class Actinomycetes; order Mycobacteriales; family Pseudonocardiaceae; genus Amycolatopsis; species Amycolatopsis nivea. The sequence continues at coordinate 45,514 of NZ_SDLT01000018.1, read as the reverse complement.
GAAGCACACGCAGCGATCGAGGTTGCACGATCCAGCCGCGTGCCAGGTAGGTTCGCTCGAGCCCGCTGTCGATCTGAAATCGAATGTCCGTGGACGGCCCAGCCAGCCGATCTCAACTGACACGTTGCTTCTCCGGCTCGCGAGCACCCGATTCGTCCGGGCGGCCGCCATCTCGGAGGGCGAGGTGCGGCCACACTGCGTTGCGGCTGTCATCGTTGCCCTGCAGCAGGTTCTCGGGGCCGTGTGCTTGTGCGAGCCCTGCTCGCCACCTCGAAGCGAGGTGATGACCCTTTGCCCGGCAAGGTGCTGGCGCGGACGGTGACCGACGGCCGTTGCGAAACGACGTCGTCTAGAGGGCTGCCGGTGCCGAATCGGCGCTTCGCTTAAGGAACGTCGGCCACTGACTCGTGGCGGACTCGGCCTGCCGGTTCGCGGACTTGCGAGCGGCGATCCGGCTCGTGCGGCGCCGCGGTCAGGGCTGGTCGCCCGCGAGAGCGAGTGCGCGCTCCTCGGGAACTCCCAGCATCAGCAGACTCGTGATCGTCGCCGCACGAGCGCTGAGAGTCCCGTTCGAAAGGCTGTTGTCCGCGATGGCGAACACGGCGTTGTAGGCAAGCTGGCTCAGGATGGTTGCAGGCAGGTGCTCCGCGAACACGTCGCTGTCCTGGCCCCGCTTCACGAGGCCGGCCAGGAGGTCGTCGACCGGCCCGAGCAAGCCGTGAATCGCCTCGCTGTACTCGCCTCGGCGCAGCGCCAGCAGCACTCGGTACCGGTGCGTCACCGGCCAGACGCGGGCAACGAATTCGGCCCATCCCGCGTCCGCTTCCGCGGCCGACGCGTTGACCTCGGTGAGCACGGCTGTCATATCGGCGACGGCCCGTTCCGTGAGCGTCCGAACCAGGTCCAGGCGGGAGGGGAAATGGCCGTAGATGGTGCGTCGGACGACGCCGGCGGCCGAGGCGATGTCGCCCATTCCGGCGTCGGGGTTCTCTCCCAGCACGTCGAGGGCGACGTCGAGGATGCGGTCGCGCTTCTCGATCATCGAGCGCGTGCGGGAGGACTCGGCAGGCACGACACCATTGTTGCACACTGGTGTGCAACGGCGTAGATTGCACACCAGTGTGCAATGAAGGGTTGTGCTGTGCTTCGACGCTCAGGAGAAGGCAATGACCGCACCGACGCCGCCGGCCTCGGCTCTCGTCCGCCCGTTCACCGTCTCGATCCCGGATTCGGAGATCGACGACCTGAAGCGGCGACTTGCCAGAACCCGATGGCCGGACCCGGAAACGGTGGCCGACTGGTCGCAAGGGGTTCGCGTGGAGAACGCCAGATCTCTGGTCGGCTACTGGGAGCGCGGCTACGATTGGCGGCGTTTCGAGTCCGAACTGAACCGCTTCCCGCAATTCCTGACCGAGATCGACGGGCTGGACATCCACTTCATCCACGTCCGGTCCAAGAATCCCGATGCGATGCCGCTGCTGCTCACGCACGGATGGCCAGGTTCGACAGCGGAGTTCCTGAAGCTGATCGGCCCGCTGACCGATCCGGTTTCGTCCGGGGGAGACGCCGCCGATTCCTTTGACGTTGTCGTCCCGTCTCTCCCCGGGTTCGGCTTCTCCGAAAAGCCATCGGAGACGGGGTGGACCGTATCGCGCGTCGCGAACGCGTGGGTGGAGCTGATGAAGCGTCTCGGCTATCCGCGCTGGGCCGCGCAGGGCGGCGATTGGGGCGCTGTCGTCACCACCGCGCTCGGGGCCATGGAACCTGAAGGACTGCTCGGAATTCACCTGAACACTCAGTACGCCTTCCCCGAACAGATCCCCGATACCTTGTCGCCCGAACAGCGCCACGCCGTGGAGACCCTCGCCCGCTACGCCGGCGAACTCGGCGGGTCGAACCACCTCCAGGGCACGAGGCCGGAAACTGTCGGATTCGCCCTGGCGGACTCTCCCGTCGGCCAGGCCGCCTGGATCTACGAGAAGTTCCAGTCCAAGACCGACAACCACGGGCTCGCCGAGGATGCGATCGGCATCGACGACATGCTCGACGCGATTTCCCTCTACTGGTTCACCAACAGCGCGGCGTCGTCCGGCCGCATCTACTGGGAGAACAAATCGCTCACCTTCGCCGGCCCGAAGCTGAGGCTTCCAGTCGCCGTGACCGTCTTCCCGAAGGACATCCCACGCCTGCCGCGAAGCTGGATCGAAGACGCCTACAGCAATCTGATCCACTACGGCGAGGCCGGCAAAGGCGGACACTTCGCGGCCTTGGAGCAGCCCGATATCCTGGTCAATGAAATTCGCGCTGGTCTGCGCACTCTTCGTTTCGAAGCCCACTCCACGCCGGCAGTTCGTGAGTGAAGAACAGCTGCCGAGCCGTATCCAGGTCAGCGGTGTGTCGCGCCGCGTAGCGGCTTCCCGATCCATCAGACGCTGTTCCGGATCTGACAAAGAGAAAGCTCGGTGACGACGATCAGCTGTTTCGTCGTCAGCCTGATTGGCCGTGCTTCGACGAGAGCGAGAGCAAACAGGTCGGCGACGATGATCTCGCCCCTTGAGTCTGGCTCGCCTGCCAGGGCGGGCCGCCGGAAGGCCGAGCACCAGGCACTGCGGGCCGCGATACCCAAACTAGGCTGAGTCGCAGATCAGGCTCCCCCGTTCGAGAGATCGCCAGGCTCGCTGTTCGCGGGGCCGCGCGGGTGCCGACCTGGCCCGGCCATCGTCGAGCACTCTGACGACATACCGGAGCATTGCAGACATCCGCTGAACCACCCGTCGCTGCTGGCTGTGAAGCAGTTCGCGGAGTTCGCGACCCAGCCGGGGATGGAGGTGCCTGTTCCTTCGGCGAGACGTTGGCTTGATCCTGAATTCACGGAACAACCACGGGTACCCGCCAGGGGCTCTGCTTCGAATCGCGAGGCACCGTTGATGATCAGCGGCTGTGCTGTCTGGCTCGAGCTGAGGTCGTGCGCGCTGCGGGCAGTGGTTCGGCGAGGCGGCTCCAGTGCTTCTCGATCGCGGCGAGCGCTTTCGACATCAGCGACCGGGTGACTGCCTCGGCGAGGGCGCGGTCGCGTGCTCGGTAGGCGTCGACGAGGTAGCCGTAATCGCGGCAAGAGACCTCCAGCCGGCCCGGCAGCGACAATCCGAAACTGCGCAGCCGGTAAATCCGCAGGCCGAGCGAGTCGATCAGCGCGCCGACCCGGCGGTTGGGGCAGATGGCGGCCTCGACGCGGCGGAAGTCCACAGTGGCGTAGAAGTACGCCTGCGCGTCGCCCGCGTCGCGGGCTGTCCGCAACCGGGCGAGCGGCTCGTCCAGTTGCTGGATCTCATCGTCAGCGGCCCGTTCGGCTACCGCCCCGGCTATCAGTGCATACAGCCCTGCGCGGATTTCGTAGAGATCGCGCACCTCGGGGAGGGAGAGCGTGACCACGCGGGGGCGGCGCCGGGGTTCGATCTCCACCAGTCCTTCGCGCTGCAGGACCCCGAGCGCCTCGCGCACCGGGGTCCGGCTGGTGCCGAATCGCCTGCCCAGCTCGGCCGAGGTCAGCTGGCACCCGCTGGGCAGCTCGCCCTCGATGATCTCCCTGGCCAGCTCCGCGGTCATTCGCCGTACCAGCTCCCCGTGCCCGGCGAGGCTGGGCGAATGCGCCAGGGCCTCGGTGATCCCCGCGGGGGCGGCCGGTGAGGCGGGTTCCTGCGCGTGCATGGGGGCACCCTATCCCGGCCGCCGACGCCCCGGCACCTGCCGCGGTGTCCGCGCGTACCCGCCAATCTGTCGCCAGATTGCTTGCAATCATCGCTAGCGGCTGCCTATTGTGGGGCGCACTCCATAAAGTGTCGACAGATTGGCCCTCATGTCTCAAGTACCCATCACCGTGGACCACGTCCGCGACTTGCTTCCCGAAGCCGGCGAGATCGCCAGGAAGGACCTGCGCGACAGCGTCCTGGACGTCTGGGTCCGGGCCTGGCGCTCCAGTGCCTGGCAGCAGTTGTCCGACGTGCCGAAATCGGTCGACCTGCCCAGCAGCCGGACGCTGACGACGCATTCGCGAGCGGTGGCCCGGATGTCGGCGCAGATGGCCGACACCGTCACGCAGCTGCACGGCATCGCCGTCGACCGCGACGCGGTGCTGGCGATCGCGCTGCTGCACGACGTCTGCAAGATCCACGAGTTCGAGCCGGCTCCGGCGGGAGGCGGGCAGTGGTCCACGCCCGGACGCCGGTTCCAGCACGGTTTCCTCAGCGCGCATTGGATGCTCGAAGCCGGGATGGACGATGACCTGGTCCACGCGGTCATCGCGCACACGCCGCATTCGTCAGTGGTCCCGCAGACTCAGGAGGGGGTCATCGTCCATTACGCGGACTTCGCCGACTCCGACGCGCAACTGCTCGACGCCGGGCAGCGCTTGTTCTGCAAGAGGCGCCCGTGAACGCGACTGTCGACAGTTCGGGAGCGGTGCGTTACGACCTCGGCGTGCTGTGCGCCTTCGCCGGCGATGTGCTGCGGACGACGAAAATGCGGCCGGAAGACGCGCGGCTGCTCGCCCGTTCGCTCGTCGAAGCCGACGCGACGGGGGTGGCGACGCACGGGCTGACTCGTCTGCCCGCCTATCTCGCCCAGCTCCGGGCTGGACAGGTGAATCCGTTGCCACAGGAGAAAGTCCTCGCTGAAACGCCGTCCGCGGTCCTGGTCGACGCGGACCGGGGGTTCGGGGTTCCGGTCGGCGTCCGCATGATCGACCGGCTCCTGCCGAAAGCCCGCGAAACCGGGGTCGCTTTCGGCGGGGTGCGGCGTGTTGCGCATTTCGGGGCGGCCGCGTTCTTCACCCGCCGCGCGGCGGAACAGGGCTTCCTGGCCTTCGCGATGAGCAGCACGTCGCCGTCGGTGGTGCCCTTCGGCGGACGCGGCCCGAGGATCGGCAACAGCCCGATGTCCTTCGCCGCGCCGGGAACCGATGCGCCCGAGCTGGTCCTCGACATGGCCCAGTCGGTCAGTTCACGCGGGCGGATCAAGGTTTTCGCGGCGGAGGGCAAGGAGCTGCCGCCGGACTGGGCGGTGGATCGCGACGGCCTGCCCACCCGCGACCCGGCGGCCGCGCTGGCCGGGGGAGTGCTGCCCAGCGGCGGGCACAAAGGCGCGGCGCTGTCGCTGATGGTCGAAATGCTGGCTTCCGGGCTGACCGGCGCGCACTTGACCCAGGACATCCGGCACGCCGGGTTCACCGCGGCGGGCACTCCCGACCTCGGCGCCGACGTCACCGTCGGCAATGCCTTCCTGGTCCTCGACGCGGCGATGTTCGGCGACGCCGCGGCCGTGCGCCGCCGGGCGAGCGACATCGCGGACCACGTCCGCCGCAGCGAACCGGCCCGCGACGTCGAGCGCGTGCTCGCGCCGGGCGATCCCGAACGGGCGCGGTTCGCCGCGACGAGCGAGAGCGGCGTTCCGATCGCCCCGGCGACCGCGCACAGTCTCGACGTTCTCGCGGCTGAACTCGGGCTCGCCGCCCCACTTCCCCTCAACGACGATCAGGGAGCACTCAATGGACGCGGACGCGAGCACGGAACGGGCGCAGTATTCGAATGAGAACGGCCCGGCCGCGCGCGGCGGCCGGGAACGCTGGCGGATGATCATGACGGCGTCCGTGGGCAATTTCGCGGAATGGTACGACTGGGGCATCTACGGCGTCGTCGCCACCTTGATCGCTCAACAGTTCTTCCCCGCCGGCAACAGCGCGCTGGCGCTCGTCGGCGCCTACGCGATCTTCGCGATCGCGTATCTGACCCGGCCGTTCGGAACCGTTGTCTTCGGGCACATCGCCGACAGCCTGGGCCGGCCGAAGGCGCTGACTTTCACCATCGTCCTCACCTGCACGTCGACCGCGATGATCGGGTTCATCCCGACCTACGCCTCGATTGGCGCCGCGGCGCCGTTGCTGCTCGTACTGTGCCGGCTGATCCAGTCGCTCGGCACCGGCGGGGAGCACGCCACGGCCATCGCTTTCGTCTACGAGCACGGCGCCAGCGGCAAGAAAGCGAAAGCAGTCGGGATGCTCAGCGCGCTGACGCTCGCCGGACTGCTGTCCGGGACGCTGCTGGCGACCGGCCTCTCGGCGATCCTGCCCGACGGCGCGTGGACCTCCTGGGGCTGGCGCGTCCTGTTCTGGCTGTCGCTCCCGATGGGACTGATCGGGCTCTACGTGCGCCGGAACGCCCGTGACGGCGAGGAATTCCGGCAGGTGAAAAACCATCAGCGGCGGAAGGCCGCCCTGCGCAGCTCGCCGGTCCTGGAGGCGATCCGCACCTCGTGGCGCAAAATCCTGGTGTTCGTCGCCTTCCTCGGCACCTGGTCGATCGTCTCCGCGATCGTGACCTCCTACCTGGCGACCTTCCTGAAACAGAACCACGCGCTCACGCAAGCCCAGGCCTACGGCGCGAATACCACCGCCTCCGCGTCGGCGGTGGTATTCGTCCTGCTCTTCGCGCCAGTCGTGGACCGGGTGGGGCTGTCCCGGGCGACCGTCATCGCCAGCATCTTCGTGGCGGCGGCGATCGTGCCCGGATTCCTGCTCGCCGGAACCAATCTGGCCGGCGCTTACCTCGGCGCCGTCCTGCTGGGCATGGCCAAGGGAGTGCTGGCTGTGCCGTCGCTGCTGGCGGTCAGCCAGATCTTCCCGGCGCGGTTCCGGGTCAGCGCGGGAGGATTGTCCTACAACCTCGCCGCCTCCGCGCTCGGCGGCACCGCGCCGCTGGTCGCCGTCGCGCTCAACGAAATTTTTGGCTCCTCGCTGGGGTTCTCGTGCTACATCGTCGCGGCGGCTCTGGTCACGCTCGTCATCGCGCTGACCGTCGGCAGGCGGTGGATGACGGAATCCGCGGAACATCCGGGCAGTCTCGCCCGCTGATCCCGCGGGATCGGAAGCGCCGCGAGACCGGTTGGCTGCGGGCGGCTGATTCGCCCGCAGCCGGCCGGGTTGTTCGCGCTCTGGCCGGTGTCCGGATCGGGCCGCCGCCGCTCTCCGCCGGGCCGTGCCGGTTTGCGAAGCGACACGGAAGGTTCGTCATGGAACTGCACGCACGAGACCGGCAGGCCAGCGGCGGCTTCGATGGAAAGACCCCGCGGCCGGACCGGCCCCGACACGATGGGCGACTTTGCAAGGTCCACGTCAAGGGGCCGATCCTGCTAGCGAACTGCTGACGCCACACTTGCGCGACGGTTGGCCGTGCCCGGTATGTCGCGAATCCGGTGTACTTCGGCTGCTCGTCGATGAAGGGCGTGATCGAGGCGTGCACCAAGTGCGCAGTCAAGACTCTCGCCAGCCGCTCCGTCTTCGCAGGCTTTGACGCGGCGGTGCCATTCGGCGAACGACCGGTCTTCGGTGTCGTGCCGGGCCGCTCAGCTTCGCCACAGCGTCCGGACGGTGCCGGGGAATCCGGCAACTCCGCGTGGGCCGTTGAGAGCCAGGTTGAACAGGAATCCCGGCAGGATCGACAGGACCACAGCGGCGAACTCCTCCGCTGGCCGTCCGGCCCAGGCACCGGCCCGCTGGCGCTCGCGGATGAGGTCGGCGAGGTCCTGGCTCATGTCGACGCTCGCCTTTTCCAGCCGTTCGGCCAATGCCGGGTTGCGCAGCGCCTCGGACCAGACCATCAGTGCCACAGCGGCAAGCTGCTTGTCTCTGTGTCGCTCCGTCACCGCCTCCAGCAGCTCCGCCATCACCTGGCCGACTCCGCGCTCGCCGCCGCTGCGGGTCAGCGCGGCGTGCAGCACCTCGGCGACGTCGTCCAGGTTCTGGGAGGCGACGCCCAGGATCAGGTCGTCTTTCTTCGTGAAGTACCGGTAGACGGCTCCCGCGGACTTGCCGGCCTCGGCGAACACGTCCTGCATGGACGTGCGGTGGAAGCCGTTGCGGACGAAGCAGCGGCGTGCCGCGGCCAGGATCTCGGCACGCTGATCGTCCTTGTACTGCTGGCTCACCCGCGGCATGGGCCGTCCTTCCTCGCCGGTTGACACCCGTCGGACACAAGTCTATCTTAAGAAAAGCGGACGTCCGTTCTTTTTATCCGTCTAGTCCGCAGCACGACGAGGAGAGGATCCATGCGCCTGCCACTGCTCCGCCCTGCGGACCTGACCGCCGAACAGCAGTCCCTTTACCAGGCCTTCGACGCGATGGTCGAAGGCGGCGAGGAGTACACGGGCTTCGAGGTGCGCGATGCCGACGGTGCATACGTCGGGCCGTGGGGCGTGATGCTGCACTTCCCGGAAATGGGCCGGGCGCTCGGGCGCTTCGTCGACCTCGCCCAGCAGCTGCCTGGCCTGTCCGAGCGTGCGCGCCAGGTTGTCATCCTGACCGTCGGGGCGCGCTTCAACGTCGCGTACGAGATGTACGCGCACGCTCGGCTGGCCTCTCGGGCCGGGCTGCGCGCGGACCAGATCGCCACTCTGTGCGCGGGCGGCCGTCCGGCCGGCCTCGCCGAGGACGAGGTGCTCGCGGCTGACGTCGCGACGGCGCTGACCGAGAGCGGCCCTCTGCCGGGGCCGCTTTACGGCCACGTCGTCGAACGGCTGGGGCAGGACGCCCTCGACGCGATCGTGTTCGTGACCGTCCACTACCTGGCGCTCGGCGCCATCCTCAACGCCTACGACGTGAAGGCGCCCGCCGCAAGCTGACCGGCCGGAGCCGGGAGCACAGCCCGACCGCCGTCACCTGGCGACCCGACAGTTTTGGCGGCATAACAGAAAGGAGGAGAATTCCATGTTCGACGGAACCCCCGATCCCGCGGATTTCGGAACGTTTGGCCGCTACACGGAAACTCCAGTAGCCGAAATGCCGACGGAAATGCGCAGCGCGTACGACTACACCATGGAGCTGCGCGGCCTGGTCCCTGGTCCCTGGTCCGCACAAGATCTGGCTCGCCAACCCCGCGTTGCTGAAGGCCATCGTGCCGACCGGGGCGTACTTCCAGAAGGACTCGTCGCTGTCGAAGGCCGAGATCGAAATCGTCACCAACGTCGTCAACGGCCGCTGGCTCGCGGCCTACGGCAACTATGAGCACGAGAAGATCGGGGTGGAACTGGGGGGCTTGGACCCGCGGCAGGCCGAGGCCCTGATCGCCGGCCTGCCGACCTCGTTCGACGACCCCCGGCAGCAACTCGTGTACGAACTCTCGTCGACCCTGGTGCGGCCGCGCGTGGTTCCCCTCGGCCTGTACCGCCGGGCGGAGGAGACGATCGGCGTGGCGGGCATCGTCGATGTCACCGTGCTGATGGGCTGGTTCACCAGCGTCTCGCTCACCCTCGCCGCGTTCGACGTGCCCTCGAACGCGGCCGGCCTGAAGCAGTAACCCACATTCGAGAAATCGGAGAATTGCCATGCCGATGACACCTGTCCCGGACGTCGCCCTGACTCCGGTCGCCTATTTCCCGGAAAAGTACTTCCTGGAAAACCTCGCGGTCCGCGCCGATGGTTCGGTGCTGATCACCGCGGTACTCCAAAAACAACTCTGGATCGTGCCGAGCACGCCGCCGGGTTCGACGGTCGAACCGGTTCTGGTGCACGCTTTCGACCACCTGATCACCGGGGTCGTCGAGGTCGAACCCGATGTGTTCATCGTCAGCGTTACCGACGGGTACGCCACTCACGAATCGCATCTCGTGCGGATCGACCTGAGCGGCTGGGCGCCCGGCGAGCCAGTGGCCCCGGAGATCGTCTTCACCTTCGACGACCGCGTCCGTGCCCTCAACGGCAGCTGCCTGCTCGGCCCCGGAGTGCTGGCCGTCGCCGACTGCTTCGACCCCGGGCGGATCTGGCGGGTCGACCTGGGCGAAGGCGCGAGGAGTGCGAGCGCCCGGGTCTGGCTCGAGCACGACACGATGGCCGACGATCCGGACAGCGAGATCGCGCCGCCGCCGCAGCCGGGCGTCAACGGCGTCCGTTACAGCGCGCGGACCGGATACCTTTACTACACGTCGACCGCGCAGAAGGTCTTCATGCGGGTACCGGTCGACCCTGGCACGCTCGACCCGGCAGGCGGCGCGGAGTTCGTCGCCGCGATCGACAACGCCGACGACTTCTGCGTCGACGAGGACGCCGGATTCGCTTATGTCACGCGGCATCGCGCCAATACGCTCGACCGGGTGCCGCTCAAGCCGCGGCACGGCAGCGAGGTCCGCCACCTCGCCGGCGATCCGTTCGACGAGGTCCTGGTCGGTCCTTCCAGTGCCGTCTGGGGTCGAAGCTCCGGTGACTACGGCCGGGTCATGTACGTGACCACGGACGGCGGTACCACCGCCCCTCCGGACGGGGTCTTCCGCAAGGCCGCGTTGCTGCGCGTCGTACTGTCCCCTCGGGCCGAGTCGTGAACCGGCACAGCGAATTCGTCACCACGTAGGCCTCTATCGAGACCTGCGTCGACGGGACCGGGCCCGACGCGGTGACCTTGCCGCCCTGCGGCCGGGACGGCGGCGAGGACTTCGACACGGTCACCGGCGTTCTGGCCGACGCGGGGTTACCGGGGCCTGCGACCGCAACCGCCCGGCACCGGACGGTCGACCGGACCGATGACCGGCATCACCGTCGGCGAACTCGGCCATGGACCCGCCGTCGTGCTCGGGCACGCATACGGCAACTTCGATGGCCGAACCGTGGCCACCAACCACCCGGACACAGCGTCCGCGGTGCCTAACTGAACGGCTTCTTCGTCGCGGGGGATCCATCCTGATATCCATTGTGGACCGTCGTTCTCGGATGCCGTCGGGAACGGCGTTCACCTCGATGCGGCGCATGGCTCAGTCAGAGCGGTTCCTCGTGGATTACGCCGTTCTTCGCGATCAGTGCGAGGTTCTTCAGCCGGTCGGCGGGGGAGTCTTCCGCGAACACCCGCCGGTCCTTGGTGGGAGTGTTCGCATGGGTCGCGGGCACTCGGCCGAGACCAGTTTCTTCGAATTGGCCATGGAAGCAGATGCCGGTTGCGGGCACGGTATTGCCGTGCGGTTCGGCAGGCCGCGGCAGACGGCCGGTGCCCGGGTACGGATCCGGTCGAGCCGTGCGTTTTCTTGACCGCGGCAGCGAACGAGGAGGACATATGCGGATGCCCCGCTTCGCGCTCGAGGATTGGGTTGCCCAGTACCGGTCTGCCTGCGCCTATTCGATCGGTAGTTCCGATGTCGATCCCTTGACGCTCGACGAACTGCTGTCCGGCGCCGACAGCGAGATCCTCGGGCTCTGGTCGAAACTGACCCTGTCCTATGGCCACTCCCGCGGAGCGGCGGCCCTCCGGGACGAGATTGCCGAGCGCTACCAAGGCATCGACGCCGAGCGGGTACACACGTTCAGCGGCGCTACCGAGGCGATTTTCGCTCTGCTGAACGTTCTGGTCGCGACTGGTGACGAAGTCGTCGTCGTCGGTCCGAGCTATCAGCTGGTGTCGGACCTGCCCGTGGCCATCGGGGCCCAGGTCCGGCGGGTCGACCTGCGCGCCGACCGGGAGTGGGCGCTCGATCTCGATGAACTCCGCCGCGCGGTCACCGCGCGGACCCGGGTCGTCGTGCTCAACTTCCCGAACAACCCGACGGGCACGTCGCTGTCCCGGGACGAATTCGACGAGGTGCTCGCCATCGCCCGCGAAGCGGATGCGTGGCTGGTGAACGACGAGATCTACCAAGGGGTAGAAGACGACGCCGACCGGCTGCCTGCCGCGGCTGAACTCGGCGAACGCTGTGTGAGCATTGGTTCGATGTCCAAGGTCTACGGTTTGCCCGGCGTCCGGCTCGGCTGGGTCGCGGCACCGGACGCCAGGCTCATGGACGAACTGCGCACCTACCGCTACTGGACGTCGTTGAGCAACAACGTTGTCGGCGAAGTCCTCGCGCTCGCCGGACTTCGCCAATCGGCCCGCCTCATCGATCGCGCCAAAACACTGCTGAGTGCGAACAAGGCCGCGCTGGAGCAGTTCGCCGCTGGACACCCGGGCCTCGTCCGCTTTACCTCGGCGAAAGCAGGCACGACCACCTTGCTCGAACTCCGGAACCATGAGGCGACCGCAGTCGCGCGCCGGCTCGCGCAACGGCATTCGGTCTTCGCGGTGCCCGGAGCCGCGCTCCACCTTCCGGATCGGTATCTCCGGTTCGGGCTCGGCCGCGCCGCGGTGCCGGTCGCGCTGGAGGCCCTCGACAGCGTTCTGAAAGAATCGTAGAACTTCTCGTTCCGGCAGGGCTCCCGCGATTCGCCGGTCACCGCAGCCTGCGACCGGCCGGGTCGCCCCGGCTCAGGTGGCGCTGGCCTGGGTCTGCGCCCAGGCCAGCGAGCACGACGTCCAGCTCGACGAGGTCTTTGACGTCGCGCCCACCGGTGACCTCACCGGTCCGGAAACCGGCAGCTATCAGCGGCTGCTGGACATCGCCCCTGCCGCGGTCCAGCTCTGGCCGAATTCGAGGGGAACGACCTCGATCGGGTCACCGGCAAGATTTGCCGCGAGCTGGGTCGGCAGAGCGTCGCCGGGGGTGTGGTGGACCGGAATCACGGTCGATACCCCGAGCCATCGAGCTGCGGCTGCCGCGTCAAGGGGCGGTAGTTCGACTACGCGAGTCGCGCCGAGCCACAGCCCGCCGATTCCGAGTACGGCTGTCTCCGGACGGTAGAGCTCGCCCCAGGTTCGCAGGTCCTGGGACAGGGAGGTGTCGCCGCCGCAGAACACGCGCGCGCCGTTGTCCGTGGTGAGCATGAACGACTGCGGCTGGTCGGCGACGAATCCGCTCTCGGTGGTCATGCTCGACTCGTGGCGGGCGGGCAGGGAGCGCAGCGTCACGTCCCGGTGCCGCACCTCGACTCCGGAGACCGTGACGGCAATCCGTTCGATGGGAACTCCCGCGGCGCGAGCGGACGCGAACAGGGCTGTTCCGCACACCAGGACGGAGTGTCCTGATCGGACGATCTCCAGCGCCTGGGCACGGTGGTCGAATCCGGCGTGGGTCACGACCACCACATCGACGTCCGCCAGGTCGACCGGCCGGATCGGACTTTGCGGGAGTCCGTGATGGATGCCCTGACTGCCCGTGAGGTAGGGGTCCACCAGGACTCTGGTCCCTCGTTCGGTGGTGATCACGTAGCTCGCCCAGCCCACCCGCCGGATGGTCAGGGGACCGAGCGCGTTGCCTGCCGGACGACCCGCGAGGTGCTCAGTGGCGAACGCGGCGATCCGGTCCAGCAACAGGCTCGTCGCGTCGGTGTCGAGGACCGGGAAGCCGTGCGGCATGCCGTCGTACAGCTCGAGGCTGACCTCGTTGCCGGCGGCCGCGGCCCGCTCGGCGAATCGCACGGTGTCGTCCCGTAGCCGCTCGTCGCCGCCGCACACCATCATGAGCGGGGGCAAGCCTGGGCACGCTCCGGTGAGCGGCGAAACATCACCAGCTGGGTCCGCGTCCCCGAGAAACGCGTCCCGCGCCTGGCGAAGCTCCTGGTGCGTGACCACGTCATCATGGCCGTTCGCGATACTCGCGCCGCCGAAGGTGAAGTCCGTGATGGGGGAGACCGTGACCGCCGCCGCCGGCAGCGGTTCACCAGCCGTGCGAAGCCGCAGCAATGCCTGCAATGTCAGCGTCGCGCCGGCGGAATGGCCGATCAGAACGATGCGGTCGGCGGGGAACCCCTGCTCTAGCAGCGCTCGGTAGGCGTCGAGCGTGTCGTCCAGTGCGGCCGGATAGGGATGAGCTGGGGCCAGCCGGTAGCGCGGCATCAGGACCGGCCATCCGGTGGCGGCGGAGAGCTTGCCGGCGAGCACGTTCGCCGGTTCCTCGAATTGGAAACGACGGCCGTGCAGGTACAGGACGACTCCGTCGACGGAGGTGCCCGGCGCGGCGACCCATTCGCCGGTGATGCCGCCGACCTGGAACGGAGAGGTCGCGATCGTCGGACCCTGGTCGGCTGCCATGCTCACAAGGCGTTCTCCGGTGTCGGCGGCGCCGTGTGCTTTCGTGCGGACCTCCGCCATCCGCGTGGCGTCGCGCGCGGAAAGAGGATGGTGGATTGCGTGCATGGAAGAACTCCTCACTGGCCGGTTATATTGTCCGCAACGGTGACGTCCCGCGTGGTCGAAGTGTTCGGCAGCAGGTCGTCCGGCCACGAGGAAGTGCGCCCGCGTAGCCCGCTCCCGGAGTTCTGCGGATCCAGCACCGCACGAGGCGGGAAATACGGGACCGGCGACGGCGCGCCGCGTGTCTGTCAGCCGGTCGGCTGGTACACCGTTTTGCGTTGCTCAGGCGGCTGTGTCGCGTTGGGCGACCTGAGGCGACCGCATCTCGCGTGCGGGCGCGGTCCGCTGCCGCACGAAGCCCGCACACGCCGCGGCGACAACGGCCACAGACGCGAACAACAGCAGACTGGTGGCCGCGCTGGCGCCCGCACCGACGATCAAACCCGTGACGACGGGACCGACGACGGACCCAAGCCGTCCTGCGGCCGATACCCACGCCACGCCCGATGCCCGGCAGGACGTCGGATAGAAGTTCGCGGCGAACCCGTAGATCAGGACCTGGGTGCCGAGCGTGCCGCCGCCGGTGAGGAATGCGAGCGCGAGGAGCGCCGGCGTGGGCAGGTCGACAGTCAGCAGGACGATGCATGCGGCAGCGAGCACGAGGACGGAAGCGGTCACGACGCGAGGCCCGGCAAGATCGGCGACTCGACCGCTGAAGACGGGGACGATCATGCCGCCTGCGCTCAGCAGGAGCAGGAACAGCAGTGCCGTCGACGGACTGTGCCCTGTGCTCTGCATCAGCACCGGCAGCCAGGTCGACAGCCCGTAAACCAGCAGCAGAGTCAGGATGCTCAGCAACCCCAGCAAAGCGGTCACCCGCAAGTGATCGCGAGAGAACAGCCCCTTCATTCCGTTGCTGCCGCGCCCAGCACCGGCCGAGTCGGTCACGGCCCCGCCGTCGAGCCCGAATGCGTCGGCAATGGAGTCGGCTTGCTTGGTGCGACCCCGGGCACGGAGCCACGCCGGTGATTCCGGCAGCAGGAGCGCCAACACCGGCACGAGGACGACCAGCGGAAGCGCGCCGGTCCAGAACATCACGCGCGGCCCGAACTGGGGCAGCAGCGCCAGCGCCAGCAACGACGAGACGATGCCTCCTCCCGCGGCGCCGGTCCAGGCGATGGCGCTGTAGGACTGACCGCGGCCTCGTGGCGCGAACTCCACCGCGGTCACACCGGCCGCGGCCACTGCGGACCCGACGCCGAGGCCGACCATGAACCGCGCGATGCCGAACATCGCGACGCCTGCGGGCAAGGCGCACACGGCCATCCAGAACGAGAACCACACTGTGCCCACGATGATCGTCCGACGCCGTCCGAGCCGGTCGGCCAGCGCACCGGCCACGAGCGAGCCGATCAGGAGACCGACGAGCGAGCAGCTGCCGATCAGTCCCGCTGTCGCCGGGGTGAGCCCCCAGGAAGGCGTCTTCAGGATTGTCGGCAGCACTGTGCCGTAGACGATCAGGTCGTAACCCTCGACGAGGATGACGAGGAAGCACAGCACCAGAACCAGCCGCTGTGAACCATGTGTTCTTCCCTGAACAACCATGCTCGTATCCGTCCTTCTCCGAGTCAGCATTGACCGGGATGCCGTGTGCTGACGGGTAGTGTGTGGGACCTGATAGGCGGGTCACCAGTTACGGGACCTTCCTAGTAACGGCAGTTACCTGGCTCGGCGGAGAGTGCTTGTGGTTATCGAGGACCGCGAACGCAGGAAGGAGCTCGCCGCCTTCCTGCGGTCCCGGCGCACCGCGCTCGATCCAGTGGCCGCGGGCTTCCCGACCACCGGCCGGCGCCGTACGGCCGGGTTGCGCCGGGAAGAGGTGGCCGCGCTGGCTGAGATCAGCGTCACCCTGTACACCTGGCTCGAGCAGGCACGCCCGGTGCCGGTCTCTGTCGCCGCCCTCACCCGTGTCGCCGCGGCGCTGGCGTGCACCGACGAGGAAACGCAGCTGGTGCTCACGCTGCTCAGCGGACGCGGGCCGGCGTCACCGGAGCACGATGGCGCCGCGGCGGCGGGACTCGTCGGCTTGGTGGCTCAGCAAGACCCGTCTCCGGCTTGGTTGATCGGGCCGCGCTGGGAAGGCTTCGGGCAGAACGAGAGCGCGCGGCTGGTGTTCGGCGACTGGACGCGCCGGGACGTCGCCGATCGAGGACTCCTGACCCTGATGTTCACTGATCCGTTCATTCGATCTTTGTTCCGGGACTGGCACGAGCAGGCGCGGCGGCTGATCGCGGAGTTCCGGCTGAGCACGGCGCTGCACTCGGGCGATCCCGCGCTCAGCGCCATGGTGGACCGGCTCGTCCAGGAGAGCCCCGAGTTCCGCGAGTGGTGGCAGCAGTATCCCGCGCAAACCCGCGCCGAAGCCACCACCACGCTCGATCATCCGGAATTGGGGACCCTCGTGTTCCAGCACGTGCCCCTGCGAACCCAGGACGCTTCGGGCATCCGCGCCAGCTTCCTGGTACCGGCCGACGAGGCCACCGCTGGCGCATTGCGGTCGACAGGCATCCGGCCCCGCTTCGGTCCGGGCGACCTGACCGGTGAGTGACTCATCGCTGAGCCGCTGACGCGGTCCCGAATGGCCAGCGCTGTGCGAAATCGCCGAGCCGCGAGGTCTCTCTCTCCCCCCGGGGGAAGGTTCTCGGGGAACTGGCGAAGACAGGCCGGTCGGGTTAGTAGGTTCCACATCGAGGTGCACCCGCTGAGCAGAGGGGAGGAGACGAAGCAATCGACTCCTCGCTGCTCAGGGGCATTCTCGCGCAGCGGTCCGCTGGATGTGGACCAAGGTTGTGCGTCGCGCTTGCCCGTCCCGTGTTGCAGCCGCTTTAATGCCGTGTGACCGACCAGGTGCTTCGCGCGGTGGCGACTGTGCATATTCTGGGCTGTCTCGTTCCGCTCGCGTGAGGTGACCATGGCTGTTGAATCGACCAATCGCGCGTTGGTCGTGCTGGACATGTTGGCTACCAGCAATCCGGGTCCCAGCATTCGGCGAGTCTCCGAGCAGCTGGGCTTGAGCCGCAGCGCGACGCATCGCATTCTGCAGTCCCTCGCCGAAGAGGGGTACGCGACCCAGTCCCGGCACGGCGAGTACTCGGTCGGACCGCGCCTTGTCCAGCTGGCCGCCCGCGTGATGTCCGTTTCGTCGACGGCAGCGTCGATCGAAGGGGTCATGCGCGCGCTGGTGGACGAGGTCGGCGAGAGCGCTTACCTGTCGAGGTTCGACCCGGTGGATCTCGTCGCTGTGCACGTGCGCAGGGTCGAGTGCACCAAGCCGCTGCGGTACGTCCATGAGCTGGGCACGCAGATTCCGCTGCACGCCGGTGCCGCGGGCAAGGCGATCCTGGCCGAATGCGGCGAGGACGTATTCGAGCGTATCGACCGGGTGCGTTACACGGACAACACGATCACGGCGGTCCGAACACTGCGTGCGGAGTTGAAGGCGATCGCGAAACGCGGGTTCGCGACGAGTGTCGACGAGTACATCGAAGGCGCCGCGGGAGTGGCGGCACCGATTTGCGTGGGCGGAGCCGTGGTCGGCGCATTGACGGTCACGTTTCCTGTCGGGCGCACTCCGGAGGCGGGTCTGGAGTCATTGGGCCCGGACGTTCGCCGTTACGCCGCCCAGATCGCTCAGCTCCTCAGCGCGATGGGGATGACCTCGCTGTAACACGCTCCGCGTGCGGGAGTCGCCGACTTCGCGTCCTTCCTGCCCGGGCCACCAGGCCCGCGCTGCCACTGAGCCCACACGGCCGTCCGGATGGACGGCCGTGTTCTCTTCCACCCGCTCGAGGCGGAAGCGACCCGTATTCCGGGGCGCTCGCCGTGAGCCCACCTCGCGTCCAGCGTCTTTCGAAGGCTGCCAGAAACCGGGTCGCTGAGGGCAAATCGCCTCGGATTCGACCTGCCGGAGTTCCCGCCTGATGGTTGACACGGCCATTTCACGGCACCTACTGTCTCTGGGACAGTGTCCCGCACAGAGGGACGCTCGAGGAAGGGGAACCACCGCATGTCGCATCGAGGAGCCGAGGTCGTGTCGGCGGCGGACTACTACCTCGAGGCAGGAACGTCCCAGGAGTTCGTGTTCACCGGTGGCCAGACCGGGCACAACGCGGACGGGAAACTGGTGCTTTCGTTCGATGAACTCGATCCGTCGGTCCGTCACGAGCTGAGCACGGGCTTCCTGCTCGTCGACGCACCGGAGCGGCGCGTTCTTCCCCAGGCATGGCAAGCACTTCAGAACCTGGAGGACTCGCTCCGCAAGCAGGGCTCGTCCCTCGTTCAGGTCGCGCATCTGCGCGTGTTCCTTCGCGACCCGCAGCACTATCGAGGCGTCGTGCGGGTTCTGCGGCATGTGTTCGGGGAAAATCTCCCGTCGGCGACCGTTCTGGGCGCGACCGCTCCTGGCGTCGACCCGCGGGTCGACGTGCTGCTCGACGCGATCGCGCTCCACGGGGACCGCAGGCCCGACCATCGGACTGTGGACCCGCTGGGCCGGCTGACCGCGCCGTTCCCGAACGCGACCGTAGCGGGCTCGCTGGTCTTCACCACACCGGTAGGCGGTGTCGACCCGGCGACGGGGCTCGCCGTCGGAAGCTTCGAGCAGCTCTCCGCTCCGGACGCCGCCAATGGCCGGGCCAACTGTCCTGACCCGTGGAGCGAAGCCGCGGTAGCCGAGCACATCGCACTGTGGCGCAACGTGCGAACGGTGCTGGAGGGCGTGGGCTCCGACTTCGGTCAGCTCGTCCGCCAGTGCGGCTGGCTGGGACAGTCGCTGCAGGATTACGCGCCGACGGCCCACATCAGGAAGCACATTATGTCCGAACAAAACCGTTCGGCGATGAGCGCGTTCCCGATGAGCTGGCTTCCGGACCCCCATGCGGCCGTCATGTTCGGCGTGATCGCGGTTTCCGAGTCAGGGCGTGCCACCGGGGGCGAACGGCACAACCCGCCCGCGCCGCACGGGGTCGGACCGTACTACGTGCCGGCCACCCGCGCCCGCGACGTCATCTTCCCCGCGGGCGAGGTGCCGATCAACACCGAGCTGCCGAAGCACATCGACGGGTTCGACGACCTCGACGTCGCGCTCAAGCCGCGCTTGAGCGGCCGGATCGTCGAAGAAATCGACAACACCTCGCAGACTCACTTCATTTACAACAAGATCGGTGAGACGCTGGCCGCGCACGGGGCCTCCCTGGCCGACGTGGTGCACCAGACTGTCTATTTGCGACAGCCGTACAAGCTGCCCGCGGTCGAGCGTGTCGCCACGCTGTTTTTCGGTCCGACGCTGCCGGCCACCACCGTCGTCCCTATCGTCGGCACCTCGCCGTTCGCCGAGGCCTCGGTCGAGATCGAGGTCACCGCGGTAAGCCCGCGGTCCGGCAAAGCCTGAGACGCACTGGCTGCGCCAAGGGGAAAGACACCTAGCAAGAAGGGAATTTCCGTGGAATACCAGGACATCGAGGTCTCGATCGACAACGGCGTGATGACTCTCGTGTTGAACCGGCCGGAGCGGATGAACTCCATCAGCAAAGCCACCGGGGACGAGATCCTCGACGCGCTCACCGCGTACCGGGACGATCACGACCTCCTTGCCCTCGTCATTACCGGCGCGGGTGAAAAGGCGTTCTGCAGCGGGATGTACGTCACGGAGGCCGCGGAGGATTCGGCGAAATCCGGGCGGACCCAGGGATACACGATCTTCCGGCCGTGGACGGACATGATGCAGTCGCTGGAGAAGCCCATCATCTGTGCGGTCAACGGCGCGTGCGTCGGCGGTGGATGGCACCTCGTCGCCGACAGCGATATCGTCCTCTGTTCCGATAACGCACGGTTTCTCGACACGCACGTGAACATCGGGCTGATCAACGGTGTGGAGGCGGCGGGCTTCGCATGGAAGATGCCGGTCGGCATCGTCATGCGCATGGCGATCGAAGGCAGGGACTTCGTCGTCGACGCCGAGGACGCCTACCGCTGGGGACTGGTCACGGAGGTGACCTCTCGAGAGGATCTCCTCGCCCGGGCGACACTGATCGCGCGGAACATCGCCGACAAGGCGTCCCCGCTGGCCGTGCAAGGCACCAAGCGCGCCGTTCACGGCGCGCTCCGCCGCGGCTTTCTCGAAGGAATTCCGTTCGCGTGGGAGACCCTCGAGGACATCCAGGACACCGAGGACGTGGCCGAAGGCTTCCGCGCGTTCGTCGAGAAGCGGGCACCGCACTTCACCGGAAGGTAATTCGCCGACATGACGAGGCAAAGCCGGTACCAGCCAGATGGCCGGTACGTGACCGAACGGATTCGCCGCGGCGTCGTGTTCATCGAGTTTTCGTCCCCTCCGGTGAACGCGCTGTCCTTGCCCCTGCGCGCCGAAATTTATCGTGCGGTGTCGAAGCACGCCGACGAGCACAGCGCCCGAGCCATCGTGCTCACGGGGGCACGCGGCACCTTCTGCGGTGGGGCCGACATCCGTGAATTCGACTCCGGTGGGAACCTCGAGTCGCCCACCTTGCGCGAAATCATCTCGCTGATCGAGTCCAGCCCGGTCCCGGTCATCGCGGCCATTTCCGGGGTTGCGTTGGGCGGCGGCCTCGAACTCGCCGCAGCCTGCCATGCGCGCGTATCTCGAGAAGACGCACAACTCGGCCAGCCGGAGGTGGTGCTCGGCATGGTGCCCGGCGCCGGTGCGACACAACGGCTTCCACGACTCATGGGGGTGGGTTCCGCGCTCGAACTCATCACCACCGGACGGTCCGTCTCGGGTGCGGATGCCGCTGCCTCCGGCCTCGTGCAAGCCGTCATCGGCGAAGACATGGTGAACGACACTCTCGAGTTCCTGGACCACGCTCGTCCGGAACAACTGCTCCTCGCTCGCGATCGACGGATCGCGTCGACCGAGGAAGAGGATCGCGCTGCCCTCGAGCGCCTAGCCGCTAAAGTGCCTGATTGTCTTCGTCCCGGCTCGCCCGAAGCTCTTTGTGCCGAAGCTGTGATGAACGTGCACTCCCTTGGCATGGACGACGGACTCGCACGCGAACGCGAACTATTCGAGGTGTCTCGTGCCTCGCGGGCGGCAGCCGCGCGGCGGCACCTCTTTTTCGCGGAACGAATCGCACGGCGCACGCCACGCGGGGCCAAGGCGCGTCACATCACGCACATCGCTGTTGTGGGACTTGGGGCGATGGGCCGGCACATCGCCGTGGCGGCGGCGCGGGCCGGCTGCAAGGTGAGCGGATACGACGTCAGTAGAGAGGTCACCAGCGACGCCCGACGCTGGTCGGCCGCATTCGCCGAGCGACAGCTGCAGGCGGGGAAAGTCACCGCCGACGAAGCAGGCAGGATCGCCACCGGCATCACCTGGGAGTCCGATTTCGACAGCGGAGCAGCCGCGGATCTCGTCGTCGAAGCCGTTGTCGAGCAACCAGCGGTCAAGGTGAAGGTGCTGAAGGAGGTGAGCGGCGCTGTCGGCCGCGAAACGCTCATCGCCACCAACACATCCGGCATCGACCTCGACTACCTCGCGTCGGGAACCGTTGACGCCAGTCGATTTCTTGCGATGCATTTCTTCAACCCCGCGACGCACATGCGCCTGGTGGAGATCGGGCGCGCGAAAGAGACCTCGGACGACACCGTGGCAACAGCAGCCGATGTCGCCACGCGGATGTCGAAGGTTCCCGTCGTCGTCGGAGCCCACGACGGGCTCGCCGCCAACTACACGTTCAGAGCTTATCTTCGCCAGGCCGAAAACCTTGTTCTGCGCGGGGCGTCCTGCGGCGAGGTGGACGAAGCGTTGCGGGAGTTCGGATTCGCGATGGGCCCGTTCGCGGTCGCGGATCTCGCCGGCATCGACGTGGGGTGGCACGGCCGCAACGAATCGGCTCGGGTGAACGACATTCGCCCGTGGGCGCCTGTCTCGGACGCGCTCTACGAGGCGGGGAGGCTCGGCCGCAAGGCACGGGCCGGGTGGTACGACTACCCGGCCGGAGAGCCGCCGCAGGAGTCGGCCGAGACGATCAACGTGCTTCAGCAAGTCCGAAAGAGGCACGAGGTCCCGGCGCAGACGTTCGCCGACAACGAAATCGTCGACGCCTGCATGTTCGCGATCATGAATGCGACTGGACGACTCCTTGAAGCGCAGGTGATCACGGACAGCGCGGCCATGGACGTCATCTGGACGAACGGGTACGGACTCAGCCGGGACGCGGGCGGTCCCGTGTTCCAAGCCGAACGTGGGCTGTTCGCGCGCTGGCGGGCAAAGTGCGACGTCTTGCTGGCCTGGGACGAGGTAAATGATCCGGCGTTGTCGCCGTGGCTGAGCGATGCGCTCGGGGCGTAGTTCAAGTTCGAATCACGAGAGAAGAGGCGACGTGGCACAGAAGGAAAAAACCCGGATGGACCCGATGGACCCGGCGGGCGTTTCTTCGTTCCTCAGCGAGGACGAGGTCGCGGTCCGGGACACCGTTCGGCAGTTCATCAGGGAGCGCTTCCTCCCGAACGCGGGACGCCGCTTCGAATCAGGAGAACACGACCGGGAGTTCGTGCGCGAACTCGGGCGCCTCGGCGTCCTCGCCATGCATCTCGACGGCTACGGGTTCGGCGGTGCATCCGTGGTCCAGTACGGATTGGTGTGCGCGGAACTCGAGGCCGGCGATTCCGGCATCAGGCAGTACGCGAGCGGGCTGCCGGTCACCGCGATCCACAAGTTCGGCAGCGACGACCAGAAGAACCGGTACCTGCCCGGTCTGGCGACGGGCGACCTGCTCGCGGCCTATGCTCTTACTGAGCCGGACGTCGGCAGCAACCCCGTCGAAATGCGGACCCGCGCTCGACGGGACGGCAAGGACTGGATCATCGACGGCGCCAAGACGTGGATCACCAATGGGCACACCGCAGATGTCACGGTCGTTTGGGCGGTTTCCGACGACGGCATCAGGGCCTTCCTGGTATCGAAGGACACTCCGGGTTTCACCGCCCGGCCGATCCCGAGCCTTCTGTCGATGCGGGTGTCTGCCACCAGCGAACTGTCCTTCGACGGCGTCAGAGTTCCCGAAGAGGCCGAACTCCCCGGTGTGCGGGGCCGAGGGCTTTCCGCGGCTTTCTCCTGCCTGACCTATGCCCGGCTGGGAATTCTGTTCGGCGCCGCGGGGGCCGCTCGCAGCTGCCTTGAGGCAGCCGTGGACTACGCCACCACGCGTACCCAGTTCGGCAAGCCGATCGGCAGTTTCCAGCTGACCCAGCGAAAGCTGTCCCAGATGGCGATCCAGGTCGCCCAGTCCCAGTTGCTGGCCCTGCACATCGGGCGTGCCAAGGACGCCGGCACTGCCTCCGACAGCCTGATCTCGATGGGCAAGGTGTCCAACGCGAAGGCGGCACTCGAAGTGGCCCGAACGGCACGGTCGGTGCTGGGCGCGAACGGAATCTCCTTGGAGTACCCGGTCATGCGGCACCTGGCCAACCTCGAAGCCGTGAACACGTATGAGGGTACCGAGGAAATGCACACCCTGATCATCGGCCGCGCCCTCACCGGGCTCTCCGCGTTCAAGTAGGAGGCGTCATGCGTTCGCCAGCACACGACCGGCCGCTGCTGGACGGGGTCCGAATCCTCGACTGCACCCGGAACATCGCCGGGCCGGTCGCGACCATGCTCGCCGCCGAATTCGGGGCCGAGGTCGTCAAGGTCGAGCCGCCCGGCGGGGACGAGATGCGCCGCTGGCCTCCGTTCCGCGACGAGCAGAGTGCGTATTTCGTGAGCTGCAATCGCGGAAAGCGAAGCATCGCATTGGATCTGAAGGCCGAGGGCGACCGCCGCATCTTCGACGCCCTGCTGGCCCGGGCGGACGTGTTCGTGGAGAACTACCGGCCGGGAACACTCGAGCGGCTGGGTATTTCCTGGGACGAGGTGCACGCCGAACACCCTGAGCTGAACTGGGTATCGGTGACCGGCTACGGGCCGACCGGCCCCAGAGCCGCACAACCCGCGTACGACTCGATGATGCAGGCGTACGTCGGGCTCATGGGAATCACCGGCGAGGCGGATGGCGCCCCGGTGCGTGCCGGCGGCTCGCCCATCGACATCGCGACGTCCTACCTTGGCTGGGGAGCCATCATGGCCTGCGTCGCGAACCTGCGCGGCGGCGGCGAAGGGCTGCGGTTCGACCTCTCGCTGATGGAATCGGCCATCGGGATCGCGCACGCCTACTTCCAAGGCGCGCTGTTCGGGTCACCGCTTCCCGGGAGGCTCGGGTCGGAGACGATGGGCATCTACCCGCTGGGAGTTTTTCCGTCTGGAGACGGAAAAGACTTGATGCTGCAGGTCAGCAACGAACACCAGTGGCAGCGCTTCTGCGCCGGGACGGACTCGGAGTCTTATCGGGACGATCCGCGCTTCGCGACCAATCCGGACCGGGTGCAGAACCGGGCGGAGCTGCGGCCGCTTCTCGTCGAAGCGCTGGCAAAACGCTCCGCCGACGACTGGACCGAACTGTTCTCGGATCTCGGTGTCCCGGCGTCGACGGTCAAGACTTTCGCGGAGGTGGCGAAGGACCCGCAGCTGCGCGCCCGTGAAATGGTGACGGACACGCGGTTGCCGAGCGGGGAAACTGTGCCGACGTGGGGGGTTCCGGTGAAGGTGCACTCGGACGGGGTCAAGGTCGCCGGGCCCCTTTCGGTGCCGGGGATCGACGAGCACCGAGCGGAGATCGTCGCCGAACTCGGCGGCCTGGAAAAGCGGGGAGCACCGGCGGAGTGATGCCGTTCCACAGCAACTGCAACCACTAGTTCCAGGGGTCCATGCTGGGCGAGCCGGCAGGCCCCGGAGACGAGGAACCATGCGGAGTCAACCATCCAGTGCTGCGTCCCCGGGCCGGGTCGCGGCGGCGTCCTGCATCGGAACGACAATCGAGTGGTACGACTTCTTCATCTTCTCCACCGCGGCCGCGCTGATGTTCAACAAGGTCTTCTTCCCGGAAGTCGGCTCGTTGCAGGGAACCATGTTGTCCTTCGCGACCTTCGGCGTCGGATTCGTGGCACGACCGCTGGGCGCGATCTTCTTCGGTCACTTCGGCGACAAGCGGGGCCGTCGCCAGATATTGATGATCACCCTGCTCCTCATGGGTTTGGCGACATTCGCCATTGGGCTGCTGCCTGCCTACGCGACGGCCGGCGTCCTCGCGCCGATCCTCCTCGTGATTCTGCGCATCATCCAGGGGTTTGCGGTCGGCGGCGAATTCGGCGGTGCGACGCTGATGGCCGTCGAGCACGCGACTCCGCGGAAGAAGGCGTTGTTCGGCTCATTCGTGCCGCTGGGCTCGCCGATCGGCCTGCTTCTGGCCACGACAGTGTTTCTGGCTGTGCAGGCCTTGCCCTCGTCCTCGCTCCAGTCCTTCGGCTGGCGGATTCCTTTCCTGCTCTCCGTCCTGCTCATCCCGGTCGGCTTCGTCATCCGCGTCAAGCTCACCGAGAGCCCGGAGTTCGAGGCGGCCGAGGTCAAGGAGGCGCTGCCGCGCGTGCCGATCGCCGAGGTGGGCCGCAGGCACTGGTCGAAGCTGCTGATCGGCATCGGGGCGTTCACGGGCAACTTCGCCGCGTACTACCTGCTGACGTCCTTCGCTCTGGTATACGCCACCAATACGCTGGGGATGTCGAAATCGGTCACGTTGCCCGCCAACATCATCGCGGCGATCTCGGAGGGCTTGTTTATTCTGGTCGCGGCGCTGGCGAGCCTGCGGATCGCTTCTCGCACCATCGCGTGGACGACCTCGATCGGTCTTCTCGTCTGGGCATTTCCCGCCTACGCCTTGATGCGCGCCGGGGAACCAGCGGCATTGTGGGTATCGACGTTCGTGACGATGATTTTCGTCGGGGCGTCGTACGGCGTACTGCCGAGTTTGGTGTCGCAGCTTTTCCCCACGGAACTCCGTTATACCGGAATATCGGTATGTTACCAGTTCGCCGGGGTTATTGGTGGGGGACTGTCGCCGCTTCTCGCGACGTATCTCCTCGACGTGGGCGGCGGTTCGATCTGGCCGGTTGCGGGATTCGCCTCGGCCGCGGCCGTCGTCATGACTCTCTGCTGCCTGCTGCTGCCCAAAAGCCAGGTGCCCGAGCGTGATCGGACGGACGAGGGCGGCCCCGCATCGTCGGGCGCTCTCAACCCGGTACCGCGGGCTGAGCGTTGAGCCCGGCGCGCGGTCGCGAAGGCGCGGTGCCTGCCGTGTCGCTTGCCGAATTGCGGCGGCTCCTGCGACTCCGTCTTGAAGGTCCCGCTGATGCCTGGAAGACCCGATGGACCGGAGAACCGCAGGAGATCCCCGGCGGGCGGATCTTCGGCGGGTTGCTGTTGGCCCAATCGCTGGTCGCCTCGTCGCGGACAGTGGCGAGCCGGCAGAAGATCGTGAGCATGCAGGCGGACTTCATCGGCGGTGTGCCGACCGACCGTCCGCTCGAATGGGAGGTCACCCGGATTTCCGACACGCCTTCGTTGTCCACCCGTCGCAGTTCGCTGTTCGGCGAGCGCGGCCAGGAAATGTTCAGCGCGGTAACGCGCTGGGCGACGACACGGGAAGACCTGCCTTCGCACGGTTCGGCCCGGCCCGCGGCGGCCCCGAGCCCGGAAATGCTCAGCGATGTCGCCGACCGGTTTCATGCTGACGAATCCATTCCTCTCTGGTGGCGCATCGAGCGCCCCGTGCACTTCCGGCACGCGGGACCGCCCGCCTACCAGGTGGCCGCGAAGTCGGACCGGACGGAGACGACCTTCTTCAAGGCGACCAGCGAACTGCCCGACGAGCCCGGGCTGCGGGCGGCGGTGTTCGCCTATGCGACCGACATGAGCATTCTCGAGCCGGCCTTTCTCGCGCTGGGCGTCGCCAGGCACACTGAAGGCGCGAGAATTTTGAGTCTCACGCATTCTCTGACTTTCCATTCCGATCCGGACCCGTCAGAGTGGAATCAGATCGACTGCCGCGTGGATGCCATCGCTCACGGCCGGGCGCTTGGCACCGGTGACGTCTTCGACCGTGGTGGCCAGCACGTCGCGACAGTGAGCCAGTTCGGGTTGGTTAAGGTTCCCGCGTCGATCAGGACGAGCGGCTGACGATTCCCGTATATCGCGCGATAAACCGTGCGTTCTGCCGAGGAGAAGGTCATGCAGGATATCTGGCGCCTTTCGGCGGCCCGGCTCGCGGCGCTGGTGCGCGCACGCGAGCTCTCCGCGGCGGAGGCGGCCCGATCCGCCATCGCGCGGCTCGAGGAGGTCAATCCGGAGGTCAACGCGGTCGTGGATCACCGTGCCGAACATGTGCTGGCGCAGGCCGAGGCGGTCGACCGGCGCGTGGCGCGCGGTGAAGATCCCGGCGGGCTGGCCGGTGTGCCCATCACGATCAAGGACAACGTCGATCAGGCGGGCTTCGCCACGACCAACGGCATTCGCGCTCAGCGCGGGCACATCGCCCGCGAAGACAATCCGGTCGTGGCGAACCTGCGCCGCGCCGGCGCGGTCATTTTGGGCCGCACCAATACCCCGGCGTTCTCCTTCCGCTGGTTCACCGACAACCTGCTGTATGGCCACACCAGGAATCCGCGTGATGCCGGAATCACGCCGGGAGGCTCGTCCGGCGGTGCGGGTGCGGCGACCGCCGTCGGCATCGGGCATATCGCGCACGGCACCGACATCATCGGCTCGGTCCGCTATCCGGCCTATGCCTGCGGCATTCACGGTCTGCGGCCGACGTTCGGGCGCGTTCCGGCCTACAATCCGTCGCTGCCCGAGCGAGCGCTGAGTCCGCAGATTTCGGCCGTATCGGGACCGCTGGCGCGCACCGTCGGTGACTTGCGCATAGCGCTTGCGGCGATGTCACAACAGGACTTGCGAGATCCTTGGTGGGTGCCGGCACCGCTGGAAGGACCGCACGTGGTACGTCGCGCCGCGCTGTGCCTGAGGCCTGACGATCTCGAGACCGAACCCGAAGTGATCGACGCGGTGAAGGATGCCGGGTGCCGGCTGCAGAACGCGGGCTGGGCGGTGGAGGAGGTCGAGGACACTCCGCCGCTTCGTGAAGCCGCTGAGTTGCAGCGTAAATTCTGGCTCGGCGACGGCTATGCGGTGATGCTGGATGCCGCCGAGCGCGAAGGTGATCCCGGTGCGCTGGCCTGGCTGCGCGGCCACCGCGACGAAGTCGCAGCGCTCGATGTCCAGGAGTTTTCGGCGTTGCTGCGGCGTCGCGCGACGCTTACCCGGGAATGGCAGTTTTTTCTCGAGAAACATCCGGTGTTGGTGATGCCGGTGTCCGGCGAACTGCCGTTTCCCGATCAACTTGACCTCAAGGACGCTGCCTCGTTCGCGCGGGTCTGGCGCGCACAGGCGCCTCAGGCCGGCATCGCCTTCATGGGACTCCCGGCTCTGACAGTTTCCACCGGCCTTGTCGGACGCGTGCCGGTCGGTGTACAGGTGGTCGCTGGTCGTTATCGCGAGGATCTTTGCCTGTCCGCGGGCGAAGCGATCGAAGCCGGTGGCACCCCGCCGTCGCCCATTGACCCTGTGGGCTGAGAGCACCCTCGCACGACAGCCCCCACCCCCAGCGACAGCCAAGCGAGACCGCCCTCGGTGCGCTCGGCAACTCGGCCCGGATCAGATCTATGAACTCGTCCCCGGCTGCCAGTCCGGCTCCACGGGCTAGGAGCTGGGTGCTCAGTCGGGCGTCAGTCGGCCATCGGCTGGCACCATCCTCCACCGGCACCGCGTGCCAATGCGCCGCCGCTGCCTTTTCGTGCAGAGCAGGTACCCGCCGACAGCCGATCTGGATGCTCAGTTGTTCTCTCGTACGCGATCCGGTGATCGTGGCGAGAACGACGATCGCGGCGGTGTGCGCGATCCCGACCACAGCTTCGGCTCCAACTCGGCGCGGCGGGTCCAAGACAGGACCGAGTGCTCTCGCTAGCGCCCGGCCAGGGATTCGAGAGTCATCATGGCGTCGAGGGAAAGCACGCGCGCGTTTTCGAGGGCGACCACCACCCAGCGGTCGTCCCGCCACACCGTGACGAACAGTTGCATGGAGGTGCGCGTCGGAGGCGGCTCCTCCTCGCCCGGCATGAGGACAGCGACGCGGGCGTGAAGCACGCCGACACCGGGGCTGATGATCCGCGCTTCGTGCACCTCGCCCCGCACCATCCGGGAGCCCTTCAGCACGGTCCGAAATGCTTCCGCCTGCGCCGCGACCATGTCCGCGCGGCGGCGGTACGTGGTTCCTTCGAGTTCCACGAACAGGGCGTCCTCGGCGAAATCAGCGAAGAAACCCTCGGCGTCAGCACGGTTCCACGCTTCATACATCCGCTCCGCAATGGCACTCATCGCCTCGACCGACTGCTCCATGCGAACATCATCCTCCGTTGATCGAACTGTCGTCGAATCCATCGACGCCGTTGTTTCTCTCGTCGCGGCTTAGGGAACGCGAGCCCAGGCGGCACCCAATTCGGCACTCCAGAACGTCGCATCGGCGGTCTTCAACTCCCGGGCCGTCCGCTCGGCCAGCGTGTCGATGTCGATCTCGGCCTCGGTGGCTTCTCCGTGCGCGAGCGCGAAGGGAAGGAGGCTGCGAAGCGTGCCCTCTAGATACGCGGGCATGGCCGATTCCGCATAACCCGCCGGTCCGGCGCTGGCGGCACCATTCACCGACAGACCGGCACGGCGCAGGATCGATCCGACCTGTTCGCCAAGGTCCGGGTCAAGCCCGGCGGTGCGCATCGCATCCACGATCCAGCCCACGCTCTTGGCTACCAGCGGAGTCGATGGCACCGACCGGGTAGCGGTGGCGTTGAGTTCCTGGAAAGTCACCACACCCCGGGGGCGAACCAGCCGGGACAACTCGCGCACCGCGGCGACCGGTTCCGGGAGGTGGAGCAGGATGAGCCTGCCGAACAGCGCGTCGACCGATTCGTCGAGCCGGAGAGAGGTCAGGTCCGACTCGACATATGACACACCGGTCAGGCCCGCGGCGGCGGTGCGGGTGCGGGCCAGGTCCAGCATGGCAGGGTTCAGATCGACACCGACGACCGAGCCTTCCGGCCCGACGAGTTCAGCGAGCAGCATGCTCGTGTCGCCCGCGCCGCAACCGATGTCCAGTACCCGCATGCCGGGCGTGATCCCAGCTAGCCGCGCCAAATGCGCACTGTGCGGGGCGAGGACGTCGGCCTGCAGCTGAAGCCGCTCGGTCTCCGCGGCGGTTCGGCCCATCGCGTAACGATCGGCAGCGGGTTTGATCATTGCTGAAAATTAGCCCGCACTGCTGAGGCTAGGCGAGTAGCAAAATTGCCTTCAGCGGTCAGGAAATTGCCACGTTCGCGTGCTGAGCGCGAAGCCCGCCGGCTGAGCGCCTGCGAACAACTGCAAGCGGATGGGCTGAGGACTGTCTCAGGATGGCCGGGGGGGGGCGTTGATCAAGACTCCCGGGGTCGGTCGTCGCCAACGTCGACACCCGCAGGACGGGTCGCGGCAGGAACACCGACACCGCGCAACCGCGGCGACTGCCTTGGTACGCGAGCTCGCCATCGCGGGACGTATCCCGTTCGGACTCCGCGACATCGGCGGTGCCCGAATCGTGGTTGATCATTACGGGACGATTCTCAGCACCGATGACACCCGACCAGGATTCCCGCGAGCGGCCAGCACGGGGTGCGGTGCGACTCCGCCCGCATGTGCAAAGCGATCGCGTCGAACCCGTCGTCGGCCGGGGGAGCCGTGCTCACGACCGGTACGCGCCTCGCAGGTACTGCACGGGGCAGGGAGCGTCCCGCACCGCCACTCCCAGTTCGTGGGCCGCGCGCAGCGGCCAGGTCGGCTCGCGCAGTGCCGCCCGGCCGAGGAAGATCGCGTCGGCGGCCCCCTCGTCCACAATTTCCTGGGCCTGCCGAGATTCGGTGATCAGCCCGACCGCCGCAGTAGGTGCTTCTGTCTCAGCCCGTACGGCGCGCGCGAACGGCACCTGATAGCCCGGTCCCGCGGGTATCCGCTGTCGCGGGTCGTTGCCCGCGGAACTGAGGTCGATGAGGTCCACCCCGTGCTCGACCAGCAGGGCCGACAGTTCGACCGTTTCCTCAAGCGTCCACCCGTCCTCGACCCAGTCAGTCGCGGACAGCCTGACGAACAGGGGCGTGCTGTCCGGTATCGCCGCCCTGACCGCGTCGACGACCGCGAGGAGAAACCGCACCCGGTTCCGGAACGAGCCGCCGTAAAGGTCCGTCCGCCTGTTGGACAGCGGGGAGAGGAACTCGTGGAGCAGGTATCCGTGTGCCGAGTGTATTTCGACCACCTCGAAACCTGCTGCCATTGCCCGAGAAGCGGCGTCAGCGAAGGCGCGCACTGTTGCGTCGATGTCGGTGGCGGTCATCGCGATCGGGGCGGCCAGTTCCTGATACGGCAAGGGAGACGGCGCGATGGGTGTCCATCCGCCCTCGTCCGGACGTAGCGGGACCCCACCGTGCCAGGGTTGCGCGGTGGCAGCTTTGCGTCCCGCGTGTGCCAGCTGGACGGCCGGGACGGCTCCTTGCGAGGCAAGGAAATCGGTGATGCCGCGCCACGCGGCTGCTTGGCCGTCGTTCCACATCCCGGTGTCCTGGAGTGTGATGCGTCCTTCCGGAGTGACCGCGGTGGCCTCGGTCATCACGAGCCCGAATCCGCCCGTGGCACGCGAACCCAGGTGCACGAGATGCCAGGCGGCCGGCACGCCGTCCTGGGCGTTGACGGAGTACTGGCACATCGGAGCGAGCCAGACGCGATTGCGGACAGTGGTTCCGCGGAGGCTGATCGGATCGAAAAGGCTTGGCACGGCTCGTCATCCTCGGTTGGTGGTCAGAGCTTCGCACTGGGGGCGCAGCGCGGCTCACGGGGTGGCTCTGCGGAGCGTCTGGTGCCGATGCCGTGCAGGAGCATGATCAGCGTCGCGACTGCGAACGTGATGACGAACAGGGAATAGTCCCGGGTGGCGTTCAGCAGGCCGCCGCCGTACACGACAAGGAACCCGGCGCCGATGGCGGGAAGCCCCATGCCCAGGTAGCAGAGGACGTAAATGGAGGAGAGAACGCCGGGGCGTTCGGGTTCGGCGGCCAGCGGCACGACGGTGCGCATCCCGCCCTGGAATCCCGCGCCGAAACCGATTCCGGAGACGAAAGTGCCGGCGAAGAATCCGGTGATCGACGACGCTTCGACTGCCGCCAGGGTGCACAGCGAGCCAAGTACGAGCAGCGCGATTCCCAGGAACATCACCGTCTTCGCCGCCATGCGCGCGAACACGACGACGGTGGTCGAGGAAACCGCGGTGAGCACGAATAGTCCGAGCGCGCCGAGCACTGCCGAGTTCGAACCGGACAACTGACGCGCCAGGCCTGGTGCGAGAGAGCCGTAGAAGCCGCCGAGCGACCATACGGCGAACAGCACCGGTGCCACGGTGAGAAAAGCGCGTCGAAGGCGGCGGGGCACCACGAGTTCGGGTACGAGGGCGGTCCGCAGACCGGGCCTGCGCCCGGCGCCTCGCGGCAGCAGTGCGACGCCGAGGGCCTGGACGGCGAAGATCCCGATGAACACGGCATAGACGAGCAGGGTCGGTGCCGGCAGGTACTGCACGATCAGCCCGGAGAACAAGGCGCCGGTTCCGGAACCCAGCCCGGGCGCGACGGCATTCGCGCGGGTGCCGCGTTCGCGGTCGACGTCCAGCATCATCGCGCCGAGTGTGCCCAAGGCGCTTCCGGTCGCGATCCCTTGCATGATCCGCCCGCCGAACAGGGCCGCGGTGCCGTCGGCTTCGCCGAACGCGACCATGGCGGCGACCTGCAGGCCCAATGCGCCCAGCAGCACCGGTTTACGGCCCAGGTGATCGGATGCCCTGCCGAGCACGAGCAGCGCGGCCAGGACGGTAATGGCGTACACGCCGAAGACGGCGGTGGTTGTTATCGGCGAGAAATGCCAACGATCGGCGTATGCGGCGTAGAGCGGCGTCGGAGCGCTGGACGAGGCCAGGAAAGAGACGATGATCGAGGCCGGCAACAGGAGGTCGCGAAGGCGCGGACGCCGGACGATCTTCATGAGCAGTTCCAGAGAGGCTGTCGGCCGCTCCTGGTGTCAGGCGCTCGCACCCGGCCCAGGAGCGGCGGTCGGTCAGGACGGGTCCGGGTAGGCGGCCGTAGCGCGGATTTCGACCAGCAGCCCGGGGCTGGCCAGTCCGCTGACACCGATCAGCGACCAGGTGGGGAAGGGCGGGGTGATCAGGCGAGCCTTGGCCGCGGAGAAGCCGGGCAGGTGCTGGTGAATGTCGACGTGGTAGCTGGTGACGTCGACGAGCGCGGACAGGCCGAGCCCTTCCAGCCGCAGGATCTCCTCGATCCGGCGGATGGCGATCTCGGTTTGTTCCTCGATGTCGTCGGGGATGGTGCCGTCGGCCCGGCGGCCGATCGTGCCGGCGATGAACAGATGCCCGTGCGAGCGAACGGCGGCGGAGTAGCCGAAGTTCGCGAAAGCGCTGACAGTCTTCCCGAACACTTCCGAGTCCTCGGGGACTTCGACGCGGTGGAGGCTCATTGCGGTTTCCCTTTCGTAGTGCTGAATCGCGGGTTTCAGTTGCCCCAGCGGGACGAGCGGAAGGAATGCTCCATCCTGGTCCGGCCGAACTCCTCGCGTTCGCGGAGAAGCTCTCCGGGGATCGAATACCGGGGCGCGTTCTTCGGGTCTTTCGCGGCTTGCGCGACGATCGCGTCGACCAGCGAACCGACCATGTTCAGCCGCGGGTACACCGCGTGCACGGCATCGGCCTGGTCGTCGCTGACCGCTTCGACGTGCTCGTTTCCCATCGGGCCGCCGAAGTCGAGCGCGACACCTTCGCGGACGAGCAGGCACAGGGTGCCCCTGCGGTTCGCGATGCCGCTCGATGTGTGCAGGGCGATCGCCTGCCACACCTGATCGGCGTCCGAAGCGGACACTCCGCGGCCGACGAGGAATTCGGCCGCGCGATCGGCGCCCTCGACCTCGAAACGCTGACGGTTCGGGCTGTCCGCGGCGACCCCGAGGTCGTGCATCGCGCACGCGGTGAAGAGCAGGTCGTCGCTGTAGTCGCTGCCCGCGGACAGGCCGAGGCGGTCCGCAAGCAGCCGGGCGAACAGGTAACTGCGGATGCTGTGGTTGAACACCGACGGCGTCTCCACCGGGCGGATGAGTTCCACGACGGCCTCAGCCAACGGCGTACCGGGCAGCGCGGTCAGGCCCTCTGCTCCCGCAGGGGGCGTCTCGTGGGTATGTGCGGTCATGTCGTTAGCTTGCCTAAGTTGGCCCTGACCTGGCGATAGGCAAAATCGCCGCCTATCGATAGGATATTGCCATGAAGGCTCATCGGATCGCGATCCTCGCCCTGGACGGGATCATGCCCCTCGACCTGGCGATCCCAGCGCAGATTTTCTCCGCTCGCCCGGAGACCCCGTACGAGACGACCGTGTGCACTTTCGGTGCGAGTACGCACACCGCCGGGGGATTCGCGGTCGTCGCGGAAGGAAGCCTGGAACAGGTGCGCTCCGCCGACACTGTGATCGTGCCGGGGTCCGAACCGCCCTGCCGGCCGTCGGAAGCCGTGCTTGCCGCGCTGGCCGAAGCGCACGAACAGGGCAAGCGCATCGTGTCGATCTGCACGGGAGCGTTCGCACTGGCCGCCGCGGGTGTACTCGACGGGCTGCGCGCAACGACCCACTGGCAGTACATCGACGAGTTCGAACGCGAATTCCCTGCCGTGTCGGTAGATCGCGATGTGCTCTACGTCGACGAGGGCGACGTCCTCACCTCCGCCGGCGTGTGCTGCGGCATCGACCTGTGCCTGCACATCGTGCGTCGCGACCTCGGCGCGGTGGTGGCCAACCGGATCGCGCGCGGCCTGGTCGCGGCCCCTCACCGCGAAGGCGGGCAAGCCCAGTACGTGCCGGCCCCGGTCCCGCTGGCCGGGGACGCGGCGCTGTCCGACACCCGCGATTGGGCCCTGCAACGTCTCGGCGAGCAGATCTCCCTGCGGCAACTCGCCCAGCACGCGGGCCTTTCCCAGCGCACTCTCATCCGCCGGTTCGCCGAGGAGACTGGCACGACCCCGTTGCAGTGGTTGCTCGACGCCCGTCTTGGCCGGGCACGGGAACTGCTGGAGACCACCGATCAGCCGATAGATCTGGTAGCACGCGAATGCGGACTGGGCACGGCGGCCAACCTGCGTCTCCACTTCCGGCGCGCGCTGAACACCACCCCCACCGCTTACCGGCAGACCTTCAAGGGCTGACCCGGCACGACAGAGACCAGAGGTTCAGCGATCGGCGCGGTGATCAACCGCGCCGTCAACGCCGGGACGGGCAGGGTTTGGGCGCGGCCCTCGGTCAGTCAGCAGGCCATTGCGGACGGCGAGATGCCTGCCGCGATCCCGGCCTCGGCCGCGTCGCACGCCCCTTCAAAAGCTGGACTAGCGCGACGGTCGCATTCCGTGGGCGGCTGACAGTTCGGAGGCGATCAGCGACCACGTGCGCCCGCTGTACCGCATCAAATCTGGTCGGCTGGTCCGAGCGGAGCCGCTCCCTTGTCCCGGTCAAGCATCCCCGCCCGCGCCAACCCGTCCGGCGATGCGCGCAGAACAGCACACTCCGTGGCCATAACACCATTCCGGGCTGGCTGGGCACCGGCTCGGTCGTCCAGGTCACCGCCCGATCCGATGGGAGCGGCATGCCCGTCGCATCGTCGCTTCGCCGGCGCCGGGTCACCCGACCACTTGCCATGCCGGGCGACAGAGTTCGGCAGCCGGACCTGGCGGATGAACATCTCTCCCTTCCGCACGACGTCTCTCTCGGCCCGTCGGCGCCTGCTACATGGCGTGCTCCCAGGTGCCGCGCGTGTCGACGTTCGCGGCGTCGGCGAGCGCTTCCAGTTCCGCGATCTCCTCGTCGGCGAGTTCGATGCCGTGCGCTCGGACCAGCCCGTCGACGTAATCCGCTTTCGTGACGCCGATGATCGGGGTGGTGTCTTTGGCGATGGCCCAGGCGGTGGCGACGTCGGCGGCGGAGGCGCCTCGGGCCGCGCCGATCGCTGCCATCCGGTCGGTCAATGCCTGCAGTTGGGGCAGGATCTCGTTGTACACGGCCGCCCGGCTGCTGCCTTCCGGCAACGGACGGGACGGGCTGTACTTGCCGGTCAGCGCGCCTTGTTCGAGGACCATGTAGGAGAAGAACCGCACATCGTTCTCGCGGCAGTGCTGGAGGATGCCCGCGCGCTCGGAGCTGCGGTACAGGAGGCTGTAGTGGTTCTGGACCGCCTCCACCCGAAAGCCGGCCTTGCCGAGGATCTGGTCGGCGAGAGCGATTTCCTGCAGGTTGTGGTTCGAGACGCCGATGTGCTTGATCCGGCCGCTCTGCAGCAGCGGAATCAGCAGCGGCGTCCAGCGGGCCACGTCGGCCGGGTTGTGGATCCAGTACAGGTCCACATAGTCCGTGCCCAACCGGTCGAGGCTCTGCTCCAGCATGTCCGCGACCGGATCGTCGCCGTCGCCCGCGACCTGCGGGGTGAACTTCGTCGACAGCTGGTACTCGCTGCGGGCGTAGCCTTTCAGTGCCTGAGCGAGGGCCGTCTCCGAGCGGCCCATGCCGTACACCACCGCGGTGTCCCACAGCGTGAGTCCGTTCGCGTGTGCCTTTTCGACGACCTCTCGCAGACTGGTCTCGCTCAGCTGACTGCCGAAATAGCCGTCGCCGGCCTCGCCGCTGTCTCCCCAGGCCCACGTGCCCAGCGCCACCGGCGGCGCTGTCAGCGTCTTGCTCGTCATGTCCTGTCTCCGTTGCTTGTTCTTGGGTTTGTGCCGGAACGTTCGATCCTCAGGAAACCCCGATCGCCGCTGTCGGAGAAGGTCGCGTTTATGGGGGGTACGAGTTCAACCCCCTTCGCACCGCGACCGGTAGCTATTCTGGACGCCATGGACCAGCAGCCCGGAAATCGCGGCGAGATCCGGGACTTCCTTGTCAGCCGGCGAGCCAAAATCACGCCGGATCAGGTCGGTCTGCCGGCCAGCGCCCGTCGTCGGGTCGCTGGGTTGCGGCGGGAGGAGGTCGCCGTCCTGGCCGGGGTGAGCACCGAGTGGTACACGCGGCTGGAGAAGGGGCACATCGGCGGCGTGTCCGAAGACGTTCTCGACGCGGTCGCCCACGCCCTGCGGCTGGACGACGACGAACGCACCTACCTGTTCGACCTGGCCCGGTCATCGCGACCTGCGACCCGCGCGCCGTCGCGTCGCCGGGACGTCGAGGTCCCGCCCCGGGTCCGGTGGCTGCTCGACTCCATGACGATGTCTTCGGCGTTCGTGCGCAACGGCCGCACGGACGTCGTCGCGGGCAATCCGCTGGCGCGGGCCCTGTTCGCGCCGATGTTCGACAGCGCTACCGTCGACAAGCGCGGCCGTCCGAACATCGCTCGCTACATCTTCCTCGACCTCGGTGCACGTGACTTCTTCGTCGACTGGGACGCCGCCTGCGCTGCCACCGCCGCCTTGTTGCGTGCCGAGGCCGCGCGGGAGGCCCGCGACCGCGCGTTACGCGAACTCATCGGCGAACTGTGCACCCTCAGCCCTGAATTCCGCGGCCTCTGGGCCGCGCACGACGTCCTGATCCGCCACGACGGCATCAAACGGCTCCAGCACCCCGAAGTCGGCCGTCTGGAACTGACCTTCCAGTCCCTCGACCTGCCCCTGCCGGGCCGGGCCGTGCACGACCTGATCACCTACACCGCCGAACCCGGCACCGAATCCGAAGACCGGCTCAAACTCCTCGCCAGCTGGGCCGCTACGCAATCCCAGGCGGCCGAGCCCGCCCGCCGCTCTCCTCAGCCCGGGCCGCTCTGACCCGTCGCCGTTCGCCTCGCCGGGAGGCCGGAGCAGGAACTCGACCGGCCGCACGAAGCTCTGCGGAGCGGCAGGGCTGCAGCGGGCAGGAACACGTCTAGGCCTCGGACGAGCCGCTGTTCGACCCTTCTGTCCGTCCGGGACCGGGATGCGCTGAGCGACGTCCCGAACAGTCGCAGCTCGACCGTCTCGTTGTGTTGCGCGCGGAGCTGAGGTGCTGCAGCTTCCTGCTCGCAGTCGGTGGCGGCTGCCACGAGGAAGGACCGCTTCGGAGCCGGTTTGCCAGGAACACGGGACCATTCGGTGCCGCTGACGGGACACCCGGCATGGCTGCGGGGCTTCCGGTCGCTCGGCGATGGCGACGATCATGTCGAAGGTGAGGTCGGCCGGACCTCCGCGGGCCTCCTGGGCAGTGGTCAGCTGCTAGCGCCAGAGTGCGACTGTTGCGGACGAAGGGACCGTCTTGGTGGGTGAATCCGAGTAGTTCGGATGCGATGAGACGCTTGCCGGGGAAGGACTCGAACAGCCGGCGTAACCAGGTGGCGAGTGTGGCACCCAGCTCGTCACCGGTGTGGGCGGTCGCGCGGAGAGCCGCAAACCCGTCGGCATAGAGCGCTTCGAGAAGTTCCCGCCTCCTGGGGAAGTCGCAGTACAGAGTCGCCAATTCCGACATCGGCGAGACGTGCGATCTCGGCATTGCGGCCTCAGAAGCGAATCGGCGAGTGCGGTGCCGGCGGTGCCGACGATCTTCCTGGTCCCGAACTCCCGTATCCCGGGGCTGATCGGACAGTTTGTGCCGACCGCGTCCGCCACCGAGCACAAGTGCCACCAGGGAGGAGGAGCCGGAGATGCCAATGGCGGACGCGGCTCGAAGCGCCCGAGCCCAACGACTTCTACGAGCTGAGCGTCAAACGCCACCGCGAGGCCTCGACCGTGATCACGAGCAACCGGGAACCTTCCGAGATTCTGACCATGCCATCGCTCCCGCCGATCCGGGTTTCGCGAGGTTGCGCGGATCCGGAGCGACGCGACGTGTGCGGCTGTCATGAGCCGGGTTGTCCGGCCGGGCTCCTGAACGGTGCGGAGAGGGCCGTGCTGGCTCGTCGAGGTTCTGGCTGATACGGCAGTACAGATTGAGCCACTCCGTCGAGCAGGCTCGCCGGCGGGTCCGCCAGCGAGCCGAGCGCGGGCTGGGCGACGGGGGTGTAGTCGCGTGGCACGCCGCCGTTGGCGATCGTGCGGCGGTAGGTCGAAACGGCGTCGGTCGGCCTGCGCGTAAGCGTCGGGTCAGTGAGCACGTCGACGGTGTACAGGCCGAAGCGCGGGCGGTAGGAGCCCCATTCGTAGTTGTCGGTGAGCGACCAGTAGTTGTAGCCGATGACGGGGATATCTTCGGCAAGAGCGCGTTGCAGCCAGTAGAGGTGGTCGCGGAGATGTGCCGAGCGCGTGTACCCGTCGCTGCGCGGGGATCCGTTGTCGGTGGCCATGCCGTTTTCGACCACGTAGATCGGCAGCCGGGGAAACTTCTCGCGGTAGTACCGCAAGGCCCAGTAAAGGTCCTTGGGCTCCGGGCGGATCTCCCATACCTTCCCGTCGGTGACCTGGTGCTGGGCGGAGAGATCACTGACAGCCGCGCCGTAGTAGAAGTCGAGGCCGAAAAAATCGAGCTTGTCGGCCACCTGGTCGATGAAGACGGCGTCGGCCGCCGCGTAGAGCGCGGGGAAATAGGCGCTGTTGCTGGTGACCTGTGCGCCGGGATCTATCTCATGGATCAGGTCGTACGCCTGCCGGTGTGCGTCCACGAAGTTTCGGGTGGCCGCGGGGATCTGCGCCGGGTCGAGGCCGCCGTTCTTCCGCTCGAGCAGGATATAGGCGAAGACTTCGTTGAAGGTAATCCAGGTGACGCCCATGCCGCGGTAGCGGCGGGAGACGGATCGCGCGTAGGCGACGTAGTCCACGACAGTCCGCTCTGCCGCCCAGCCGCCGTTGTCGACGACCCACCCGGGGTGGACGAAGTGGGACAGGGTGATCATCGGTCTCATGCCCGCGGCGCGGATCCGGGTTACCACGTCGTCGTAGTACGCCAGAGCGCTTGGCGACCAGACTCCGGGCTCGGGCTGGACGCGAGCCCACTCGATGCCGAACCGGTAAGTGTCCACTCCGAGCGAGGCCGCGGTCCGGATGTCCTCGGCGTATCGGTGCCGGAAGTCGACGGAGTTCTGGTAAGGATCCTGGACGGAGGCGGTCTTCGCTGAGACGTAGCGGGACCAGTTGCTGTCCGGTGCGTATCCCTCGCCCTGGAATCCGGGACCGGCCACACCCCACCGGAAACCGCGTGGCACCCGTGGCAGAAGGCCGGATGTTCCGGCCGCCGCCTGGCCTCCCGTGCCGAGCCAGAGCCCCGCGACGCCGAATGCGGTCGTGGTGCCCGCGCTGGTCAGAAATCCTCGGCGCGTGATCGCCATCGCGGCTCCTCTGTCGACGCTGTTCGTGGTGGCATCAGGCATCTCGGACGTCACTGCCGCCGGGCCAGCGTCAGGACGGTGCGGATGACCGACTCGGCATTGAGCGCAGCGCCCCGCTGCGGGATGGTTCCGTCGCAGAAGAGCAGGTTGCAGGTCGAGTTCGGCAAGGCATCTGTGAGCAGCACGCTCGGGTCGAGATCGTTCGCGCCGTCGGGGTCGAATGTCGTCGACGGCAGCGTGTACGGCCCCGGGTCTGGTACCTGCTTGTCGCGGACGCCGCGCATCAGGATCCGGAAAAAGGTGTAGTAGAGGTCCGAGACGTTGGGGCTGCCACTGGTCAAGCCGCCGATGTCGGGAGTGGTGTCGCCGAGGAACCCGGTCCAGCTGACGGTCATCTTCAGACTCGGAATGACGAAATTGTTCTGGTGGAACGCGCCGATCATCAGGTAGGTGTCGCGCGGGGCGCTCGGAAGCATGGTGCGCGTGGTGACTTCAGGCCCGCTGGCGCACGGCGTGCCGGCGTTGGTCCAAAACAAGAAGCCGTAACAGCCATTGGTCGATGACGGCTTCCCGGCGTGGTGCACGTAGTCCGCCGGTACCACCTGATGGCCGTTCCAGGCGCCGTCGTTCTGCATGAGCAGGCCGAGCTTCGCGTATTGCAGGGGAGGGATGAACAAGAAGGCGTAGCCGTAGGTGTTGCCTGCACGGTCTCGCAACCAGAAGTAGCTGGACCTGGGAATCCCGATCGGGGCGAAAAGATTTCGTTGCGCGAATTCCTGGAGGTCCTCGCCGACAGCACGCTGGACGACATAGGCCAGCAGATCGGGGTCGCGTTGGCCGTAGGCGAAGCGAGTGCCCGGGCGGTGTGTCAGCGGCTGGGCCAAGGCCTCCTGCGCGACGTTCTCATCGGTGCCCGCGGTCGCGGTCTCAGCGAAGATCGACTGCTTGAGCCCAGAGCTTTCGTCCAGCAGTTGGCGGACCGTGATGGCGCGATGCGCCGCGTCGCCCCACCCGGCGCCGGTCGGCAGATGCTTGCCGATCGGGTCGTCGAGACCGAGCCGGCCTTGGCCGATCGCGATCCCTGTCAGCATGGAAACGACGCTTTTGGTCGAACTCCATACGTTCCACGGCACCTCCTCCGTGATCGGATCAAGCGGTCCGGTGCCGACGCGGCAGTTGTTGCGGAAGACCTGGACCGAGAGGCGAAGGTGGGTGGCGGCATAGGCGACTGCCTTTCGCACGGCAGCGGGGTCCAGAGCCTCTTGTGCGGGAGATGCGGATTCGAAGCCCCCGCTGCTCGGCAATGCGCACGGCTTGGCCGTCGAGCCGGTCGCGGCGGCAGACGGTGCGGCCGCTAGTGCGTTCATAAAGCCAAGCGTCAGCACGCAGCTCAGCATCGTCCGCAGAAACTTCCTGTCTCCCATGACGTCGCGCTCCTTTGCGCTGCGGCAATTCGCTCGAACTCGGCCTTCTGGTCGGAGCGAGGAGAGGGTAACCGCCGTGAGACGTTGTTGGCAATGTGTCTCACAGTGAGTCGCTGGTAGTATCATGTCCGTGGAACCTTCGGCCGCCGGAACGTCGCTCGCGTATCTGCACTCGTCCGGACTCCGTGCACCTCGCGTGACGCCGGCGCGTGCGTTCGAAGTCGCGCGCGACCACTTCAGGCGGGGCGACCGCCTCGACATGGCCGCCCTG
This sequence comes from Amycolatopsis nivea, assembly GCF_004522235.1. Lineage (GTDB taxonomy): Bacteria > Actinomycetota > Actinomycetes > Mycobacteriales > Pseudonocardiaceae > Amycolatopsis > Amycolatopsis nivea. The sequence continues at coordinate 3,445 of NZ_SDLT01000018.1, read as the reverse complement.
GCCACCGAACTCGGGATCGGGCGGGCAACCCTGTACCGGTGGACCGGGGACCGTGAGCGACTGCTGGCGGACATTCTGATCTCCGAGTTCGACGCCATTGCGGCTCGTCTCGAGGAACGCACCGCCGGTGCCGGAATCGAGCGCATCGAGCGCGGCGTCGCGAGCTTCATCGAGTTGATCGCCGCGGCGTCTGCGATCAGAGCGCTCCTGTGCAACGAGGGGGACGCCGGTCTGCGGTTGCTCACCTTGCCTTCCAGTCGTGTCCGTCGCCGATTCGTTCAGGTGCTCACGGCCGTGATCGCCGAGGAGGAGGAAACCGGTGCCTATCGCCCGCCCGCTCCCGCGGAATCGCTGGCAGAGGGGATCGTCGTCATCGGCGAGAGATTTCTCCACCACGGGGGCGACCCTGACCTCAACCCCGACCCCGCCACGGCCATCCAGATGATCCATCTGCTCCTGCGCTCGCAGTAATCGGCCGGGCGCAGGGCGGGATCGGACGGCTGGCATCCGGCAGTGTCTGGGGATTAGAGCGCTGGCGGCCGGTGGGAATACTCGGCATCGGCTCCGGCTTCACCAGTCGCGCAGGCGGCGGAAATACCCCGGGGTCAGGGAGCCTGGGAAAACTGCGGCCATCATGCATCGGATCCTCAGGCGTCTTCTGCGCTGTCGATCTTCTTGTCCGCTCGGTCGCGACGCGCGGCCGGATCCACGGTTGAGCCGCGGACCGTGAATCCCGCATCCGCAACGACTCGACCTGCCCGCCGTCCCGGGTTTCATGCGCGATCCAGGCTTGGCCGCCCGGCCTCCGGGGTCACGTATCGGGCGATCAGCGGGTTGACCGGCGACGATGCGCGCGATACGTCATCGCTCAATGGCTTCTGGCAAACGGGTTGCACGAGACCGCTGATCATCGCCGGTCCGGTCATGCCTGGCCGGCTGGCGTCGGATGGGGCCGAAAAGGACGGAAATCCGGTTGAGGCCACTTGTTCCACAAAGGACTTTTCGCCCGCGCGGCGGCGTACCAGGGTTCGTCCGGCGCGTGCCGCCGCCTCATCCGATCGAGGTGATGACACTTGGTGTCGTCGCCTGTTACGGTGATGGGAGCAAGTCGCATCACGGTGGTGGAGGATTCTCATGCGGGTATTCGTGACGGGCGCGTCAGGCTGGGTCGGGTCGGCGGTCGTCCCCGAGCTTTTGGGTGCGGGCCATCAGGTTGTCGGGCTCGCCAGGTCGGAGTCGTCGGCTGCCTCCCTTGCCAAGGCCGGTGCCGAGGTGCTTCGCGGCTCCCTGGACGATCTGGACGTCTTGCGGACGGGCGCAGTCGAATCCGACGGAGTCGTCCATCTGGCGTTCGTCCACGACTTCGGTCAGTTCGAGGAGTCGATCGCTGCGGACGCGCGGGCGATCGAGACGATGGGTGCCGCCCTGGAGGGGACCGGCAAGCCTCTGGTCGTCACCGCCGGTACGCCCGCGGTGCCGGGTCAAGTGGCGACAGAGAGGGATCAGCCGCCCGCTGACTCGCCCGCGGCGGCGCGTGCGGCGAACGCGGCTTTGACGCTGGCGTTGGCGCAGCGCGGGGTGCGCTCGTCGGTGGTGGGCCTGCCCCGATCGGTGCACGGCGAGGGCGATCACGGCTTCATCGGCCGCTTGGTCGACATCGCACGGGAGAAGGGTGTTTCCGGTTATGTGGGCGACGGGTCCAACCGCTGGCCGGCGGTGCACGTGAAGGATGCCGCGCGGGTGTACCGGCTGGCTGTCGAGCAGGCTCCGGCCGGGTCCATGCTGCACGCGGTCGGCGACGAGGGCGTCCCGATCCACGACATCGCTGAGGCGATCGGCCGTCACCTGAGCCTGCCGACGGCGTCCGCTCCGGCCGAGGACTTCGGTTTCCTCGGCGGGCTTCTCTCGATCGACCAGCCAGCCTCTGCCGCGCTGACCCGTGAGCTGCTCGGCTGGCGACCGGTAGAGCCAGGGCTGATCGAGGACATCGACAAGGGCCACTACTTCCGTTGAGCAGCTCGTCACCGGGGTGTGCGGGCGGCACTCTGCGCGGTGCGAGGGAAACGAGGAAAAGCCCGCAATAGTCGGAAAAGGTCGTGCGCGTCATCGGTTCCTCGGATCCGGCGCACCTTGAAGGCACTGCCCGTTTGCGAACAGCGGCGATGGCGTTCATCGGGGAGCCTCTGCATGTCGTTCAGGCTGGCGGACTGCTCGGGCAGACGGCATTGCCGCACTCTGGGCATTTCCGGGATGGCAGAACCTACTGCGCGGTCGGGACTTGATCGGATTCGTCCTTTGTAGCCGGTGCCAGCCCGTTGCGTGCCTACCGCCCATGCAGCCGTTCGGATTCGGTCGCATCGTTGATGTGAACGATATGCATCATCCCCGCTGAGCTTCTTCGGTCCGGGTGCAGATCGACAGACCTGTCAGTTGTTCGCGGGCTCGGACGGAAGCCGCACCTGCTGGCATCGCGTTCAGCTTGCACATCTGCAGAGTGGGCAATTCGGCGTATGTCACCGCGCTGACCTGCGAATAGGTGAAACCGGGGACGCGCATGTTCGATGTCCGCAATATTCTCCAGTCATGTGAGATCGGCCGCGACAACCCGGCTCCCTGCCGTAGATTCATCGCTTACCGGCCATTTCGGCCAATATCCTGATGGTGCCGTGCAGCTGTCGCGACTTCCACGACGGACGGCGGGCGTTGGTCCCACCCTGCCGAAGGTCGAGGCGGGGGACTTCGTGCAGGAGGCGTGTCGGCGTCGTGGGCAAGCTGGTGGGCGCGGTCGACGGTCAGCGTGCCGTCGATGGTGACCGCATCAGGCGCATCCGGAGCTGGGATGCGTCAAGGACACCAGGAACGGCTCGTGCGGTGGCTCCAGTGAGGTCGAGTGTCGCGTATCCGGGCCGAGACTGGCCGACATTGTCGTAACGGCATCTCGCGGCTCGCCCTCGCGGCCAGGCCGTGCGGGGCGTTACCTGCTCATGCGGACGTTGGCCTGGTCAGATAACCGATGGTCATGTCAGCGATCTCGTCACGCCACCGGTCCCATGACAGCCCGTCGGGCGAACCGCTTCCCGCGAGGGCGCGTTGCACGCAGGCTCCGAGCACAGTGCGAGCGACAAGCGAGAGGGCGGTGATGGGGTCGGATCGTCGAACCTCGCCGACGTGGCCGGAGGCGGCGTCGAGCAGCAGCCGCTGGGCGGCCGCGAGGGCGCTGAGCGCCGGGTCCTCGGGCTGCAGTTCGGTACGGGTCTCCGCGATGTGCTGGCGGAGGACGTTCCCGGCTCGGGAGATATTCCGCACCACCGAGTCGACATAGATGTCAATGGTGGTGCCCAGGTCGGGCGTTGGCGCACGGAGAGCACTCGCCAGGTCGGTCTCAAAACGTTCGAGGATACGGACCTGAGGTTCACCCCGAACGGTGGACAGGGGCTTACGAGGG
>NZ_SDLT01000017.1 GCF_004522235.1 Amycolatopsis nivea | reverse complement strand
GTTCTCGATCGCGGGCGGGGTGAAGGCCGCGACGATCGGGTTGGTGAAGGAGGCGGGCGCGGCGGTGGCGGTGGTCGGGGGCGGGATCTACAACGCGCCCGATCCCGCCGCCGCGGCCCGCGAACTCCGCCGCCTCACCGCCTGACCACACCCGCCCGCTGCGCGCCGGACAAGCGCCGGCGCGCAGCGGAGCGGATCTGCTTTTTCCGAAACCCGCCGAAGAATCGACATCATCGGGAGTGCGCTTCCATGGCAGCAAACCAATCCCCTGACGAGATTGCCCGCCTGACCGCCAAGCGGCTCCCGGAAGACTGGAGCGGTCTGGACGAGCGTGCGGTGGACACCGTCCGCTTGCTGGCGGCGGACGCGGTCGAGCGGTGCGGGAGCGGGCACCCCGGCACCGCCATGAGCCTCGCGCCGGTCGCTTACGCGCTGTTCCAACGGGTTCTGCGGCACGACCCCGGCGACCCGGAGTGGATCGGGCGCGACCGGTTCGTGCTGTCCGCCGGACATTCCAGCCTCACCTTGTACATCCAGCTGTACCTCTCGGGCTACGGCCTGGAACTGGACGATCTGAAGGCGCTGCGCACGTGGGGTTCGCTGACCCCGGGCCACCCCGAATACGGGCACACGAAGGGCGTCGAGATCACCACCGGCCCGCTCGGTCAGGGCTTGGCCAGCGCGGTCGGCATGGCAATGGCGGCCCGCCGCGAGCGCGGCCTGTTCGATCCGGACGCCGAGCCGGGCACGAGCGTGTTCGACCACCAGGTCTACGTGATCGCCTCCGACGGCGACATCGAAGAAGGCGTCACGTCCGAGGCATCGTCGCTCGCCGGAACCCAGCAGCTCGGCAACCTCACGGTGATCTACGACAGCAACGAGATCTCCATTGAGGACGACACGCGCATCGCGCTGTCCGAGGACACCGCGAAGCGCTACGAGGCCTATGGCTGGCACGTGCTCACTGTGGACGGCGGCGAGGACGTAGCCGGGTTCCTCGGCGCGATCGAGCAAGCCAAGGCGGAGACCTCCCGTCCGACGCTGATCGTGCTGCGCACCGTCATCGGCTACCCCGCCCCGACGAAGATGAACACCGGCGGGGTGCACGGCGCCGCACTGGGCGCGGAAGAACTCGGCGCGGTCAAGCGCGCTCTCGGCTTCGATCCGGAGCTGAGTTTCCAGGTCGACGACGAGGTCTTGCGCCACACCCGCGAAGCAGCCTCGCGGGGCCGGGCGGACCACGAGAAGTGGCAGCTCGAATTCGACGCCTGGGCACGAAGCAACCCGCAGGGCAAGGCCCTGCTGGACCGCCTGGCCAAGCGCGAGTTCCCGGCTGGCTGGGCGGCCGACCTGCCCGTCTGGGAGCCGGGCGAACCGGGGGTCGCCACCCGCAAGGCATCGGCCGCGGTGCTGGCTGCGCTTGGCGGGGTGCTGCCCGAGCTGTGGGGCGGCTCGGCGGATCTGGCCGAGAGCAACAACACCACGATCAAGGGTGCGGATTCCTTTGGCCCGGCCGAAATCTCCACCGACGCCTGGACCGCCCAGCCCTACGGCCGCACGCTGCACTTCGGCATCCGTGAACACGCGATGGGGTCCATTCTCAACGGCATCGCGTTGCACGGCGGAACCCGTCCGTACGGCGGCACTTTCCTGATCTTCAGCGATTACATGCGCCCGGCGGTGCGCTTGGCCGCGCTGATGGAACTGCCGGTCATCTATGTGTGGACGCACGACTCGATCGGCCTCGGCGAAGACGGCCCGACGCATCAACCGGTCGAGCACCTGGCCTCGTTGCGGGCGATCCCGGGAATGTCGGTGGCTCGCCCCGCGGACGCGAACGAGACCGCCTACGCTTGGAAAGCCGCGCTGGAGAACACCGGAGGCCCGACCGGGCTCGCGCTCACCCGGCAGAACGTGCCGACGCTGGAGGGCACCTCCGCCGACGGCGTTGCGCGCGGCGGCTACGTGCTCGCCGAAGCGTCGACCGGCACGCCCGAGCTGGTGCTGATCGGCACCGGTTCCGAAGTGCAGCTGGCGGTAGCGGCCAGGAAGATCCTCGAGGACGAAGGGATTCCCACGAGGGTCGTGTCGATGCCGTGCGTGGAGTGGTTCGACCGGCAGGATCCGGCCTACCGGGAAAAGGTGCTGCCTCCTTCGGTGCGGGCCCGGGTGGCGGTCGAAGCGGCGATCGCCCAGCCGTGGCACCGGTTTGTCGGCGATGCCGGCGAAATCGTGTCGCTGGAGCACTTCGGCGCTTCGGCGGATTTCACGACGCTGTACAGCCAGTTCGGCATCACCGTCGACGCCGTGGCGGAAGCCGCACGCCGAAGCGTGCGTTCCGTTCGGCGGTGATGTCGTTGCCGCGGGCGGCAGGAGGATCCGGGAACATCCGCCCGGAACGCGTCCACAAGGGCTGATGGGAGCCTCCTGAACGGTACGCCCGCACGAAGCGGCCCCGGCGGTGTTTCCGCCGGGGCCGCTTCCTTTTCGCCGTCATTATTCGTCATCCCAATCAGGGGATAGCTTTTCCTGATGCCGCAAGGCTTGCTGGCCGGACCGGCAGTGGAGAATCCTTGTGGTCTAAGCAGATTGGCCCGCGCGATGGCCGCGCAGGCGACGCCCCAAGGTCGCCCGCCCGCGAGTGGAGGAAGATCTCGTTGACGAACACGATTCCCAAGAAACTGGACGCCGCGCTCTTCACCGGAGCGACCCGCGCGGTCGTCGGAGAGGTGGACCGGGTGAGCGCGGCGGTGCAGTCCGCGTCGTGGCTCCGAGCCGGCGCGCTGCTGCTCAAGGCGCCGGCGGTGTTCACCATCGGCACCGGGCGGAGCGGCCTCGCGCTGCAGATGGCCGCGATGCGGTTCATGCACCTCGGGCTTCCGACGCACGTCGTCGGCGAGGTGACGGCTCCGGCGATCGGCGAACGGGACGTCCTGGTCGCGGCATCGGGCTCCGGGTCGACCGCTCGGGTGGTGCGGGCCGCGGAGACCGCTCGGGCCCAGGGCGCCGACGTGATCGCGCTGACCACGGCTCCCGAGTCGGCGCTGGCCAAGGCCGCGACCGAGGTGCTGGTCATCCCGGCCGCGGACAAGCAGGACTTCGACGGCAACTCCTCCGTCCAGTACGCGGGCAGCCTGTTCGAACAGTCCGTCCTGCTGATCACGGATTCGCTCTTCCACGCGCTGTGGCAGACCAGCGGCACTCAAGCCCGCGAACTGTGGCGGCTCCACGCGAATCTCGAATAGCGGCCTCGCCGTCCTGATGCGACCGACCGGAATGGGAGCCCGAAATGCACTGTCAGACTGAGGCCGCGCCGCGCACGTGCGTCGATGTCCACGCACTGGAGGCGGTGGCGCTGGCCGCGACCCGCAGCGCCGCCGTCGCCAGCTACGGCTGGGTCGGCCGGTACGACCAGAAGGCCGCCGACGCCGCTGCCACCAAGGCGATGCGCGAAGCGCTGGCGAAGGCTCCCGGCCGGGGAACGGTGGTCATCGGGGAGGGCGAAAAGGACGACGCCCCGATGCTGTTCAACGGCGAGATCGTCGGCACCGGCAACGGCCCGGATTTCGACATCGCGGTCGATCCGCTGGAAGGAACGTCCTTCTGCGCCAAGGATCTTCCCGGCTCCCTGGCGACGATCGCCTTCGGCGAGCCGGGCACGCTCTGGTCGCCGGGGCCGGGGTTCTACATGGACAAGATCGTCGTGCCCCCGCAGGCGAAAAACGTCGTCGATCTCGACGATCCGCCTGAACGCACCCTGGCCAACGTTGCCGCCGCGCTCGGCAAGAAGGTCAGCGAGCTCCGGGTGATGATCATGGACAAGCCGCGGCACCAGGACCTGATCGCCCGCGTGCTGCGGGCGGGCGCGGCGGTGCAGACCCCGGCGGGCGGCGATGTCGGCGGAAGCCTGGCCGTGCTCCTGCCGACGCTCGACGTCGACCTGCTGCTCGGCGTCGGCGGCACGCCCGAAGGCGTGATGACCGCGGCCGCGGTTCGCGCGCTGGGCGGCGGGATGCTGGGCCGCCTCGCCCCGCAACGGGACGAAGAGGCGGACGCGATCCGCGCGGCGGGCATGTCCCTCGACCGCGTCTACGAATGCGACGAACTCGCGGCAGGCGACGCTTTCTTCGTCGCGACCGGGGTCACCGGGGGCACGCTCCTCGACCGCCCCCGGAAATGCGAGGGCAAGACCACTTGCGAATCGCTGCTGATTTCCCGGGGCGAGATCCGCTACCTCACCCACACCACCTTCGAGTGACCCACGCTGTCCGCACGACCAGGGAGATCCGGTGACGCTGCATTTGGACGACCTCCGCGTTCGTCATCTCGGCGAGTGTCGTTACGATTCGCCGCTCGCCGAGATGGTGTCGACGAAACAGACCTCTCCGCACTATGTCGCCGAGGGCGACCGGGTCCTGCTCGAGGACACCGTGTCGATGCTGGCCGGGCACCGCCTCCCGCCGGCGCGCCTTCCGAGCTTCGAAGGGGCGGGCCCGCGCCGGAAGATCTACTTCGACCCGGCACGCGTCACCGCCGGGATCGTCACCTGCGGAGGGCTGTGCCCGGGGCTGAACAACGTCATCCGCGGCCTCGTCCAGGAACTCGCGGTGCACTACAAGGTGAAGCGGATCCTGGGCTTCCGGAACGGCCTGCAGGGGCTGACCGCCGAGCATCGGCACGACACCGTCGAACTGACGCCGGCGCACGTCCGCGACATCCACAAGGACGGCGGCACCATCCTGGGCAGCTCGCGCGGCGGCCAGGACGCCGACGAGATGGTCGACAGCCTCGTTCTGCGGGGCGTCGACGTCATGTTCGTCATCGGCGGCGACGGCGGGATGCGCGCCGCGACGTACCTCAGCGACGCGATCCGGGCGCGCGGCCTCGACATCGCGGTCATCGGGGTGCCGAAGACCATCGACAACGACCTGCCCTTCACGGACCAGTCCTTCGGTTTCCAGAGCGCGTTCGCCCGGGCGACGGACTTCATCTCGGCGGTTTCCGTCGAAGCCGCGTCCAGCCCGAACGGGGTCGGGATCGTGAAGCTGATGGGCAGGCATTCCGGGTTCATCGCCAGTTACGCCGCGCTGGCCGCCAACGGCGCGGACATCGTGCTGATCCCGGAGATCCCGTTCGCGCTGGAAGGACGGGACGGACTGCTCGCCCACGTCGAGCAACGCGTGCGGGCGAAGGGCTACGTCGTGATAGTGCTGGCCGAAGGGGCCGGTCAGGAACTGCTCGACCGGCCCGGCGCGGCGCACCGGAACGGGCGCGCCACGGACGCGTCGGGCAACGTCAAGCTCGGCAACGTGGGGGAACTGCTCAAAGACCGCATCGCCGCGCACCTGACCGCGGCAGGCCTTCCTCCCACGATGCGTTACATCGACCCGAGCTATGCGATCCGGAGCATCGCGGCCAACCCCTACGACAGCGTGTATTGCCTGCGGCTGGCGCACGCGGCGGTGCACGCCGCCATGGCGGGCCGTACCGCGGCGGCCGTCGCGCGCTGGCGGCGGCGCTTCGTGCACGTCCCGCTGTCTCTGATGACCAGCCGCCGCAACCAAGTCGACCCCGATGGCGACCTGTGGCTGTCGGTGCTGGAAACCACCTGCCAGCCCGCGGAATTCGGCGCCGCGGCGGGCCGGGAGAAAGTGCCCATGGGCTTTTGCTGAGCGGCCGGGTTCACAGTGCGTGCGCGGTGCGGTCGTCGAAGCCGAAGTCGAGTTCATCGCTGACGGCCACTACCCCGCGCACGCACTGTGCGCTCCGAACAGCTTGCTCGGCAACGCTTCTCAGCCCGACCGTGCCGGTGAGCGTCACGACGCCATCGGCGACCCGCACCGTGACGCCTTCCGGCGCACCGGCTTCGGCCTCGGCGCGGATGTCGGCGTCCGACCGCAGCAACGCGGACAGGACGTCGCGGTGGGAGATCAGCCCGACCAGCCGGGCGGCCTGATCCACCACGCACAACTGGGCCGGCTTGGCGTCCGCGAGCCGTCGGAGCGCCACGTGCAGGGGCGCGTCGGCGGCGATCGTGGGCGCGGGGGCCGTCATCAGCTCGCCGGCAGTGCGCGCAAGCGCTTTTCGCCACCGGCTCCGGCGGCGCGGCCCGCCGAACGCGGGCAGCCGGTCCGCGCCGCCGTGGAACTCGCTCTTCGCCGCCACGTCGGCCGCGGTGACGAGCCCGATCGGCCGGCCGGCCGGATCGACGACCGGCAGCGCGGGCACGCCGTGTTCGAGCAGAGTCGTGACGAGGTCCCGGAACGAGGTGTCGCGTCCGGCCGAGACGACCTGGCGTGCCATGACGTCGGCTACTCGCTGATCGCACATGGCTTTCCCGGTGGCCTGGTCATTCCGGACCGGCGAAGAACTCGAGCGCGATGTTGTCCGGATCGCGGAACGAAACGCCGCTGCCGTAGTGCGCTTTCTTCACCCCGCCGTGCGAAATGCCGAGCTCGTCCAGCTTCCGGGCCCATCCGGCCAGCGCGGCGTGCGATTCGACCGCGAACCCGATGTGGTCCAGCCCCGTGCGGCGCTCGTCCGCCCGGTCCCGGGTTTCCTTGCCGTGGTGGGTGTGCAGCCCGAAGAGCATGCCGCCGCCGAGAGCGAAGACCGTGTGGTGGAATTCGCCGCCTTCCTCGTCCTCGTCCAGGACGGGCCCGGCGCCGAACAGCCTCGTGTACCACTCGGTGCTGCGCTGAAGATCGGACACGGTGATCGCGATGTGCTGCAAACCTGGGAAAGCCATGTGCACCCCTTCGCGCGGTCGGCATGCCCGCTCGCATGCGGACGTACCGGTGTTCTTACCAGCCGCCGCGCGGCCGGAGCCCGCTCGATCGAACGGGCGGCGGAGGGACCGGGACGAGCGGGCGGCGGGGCCGGATGAACGGGAAGCAGGCCGGCGAGCAACTCGGCATGGGCCGCGCCGCGGTTTACCGGAAGCTGGCGCAGTACGGGATCGACGTGCAGGAGTTCCGCTCCTGATCTGGGGTCGCCGTGCGAAGGGACTTCGACGTTCGGGTCGCGCGACGGAGCCCGGGCAGCGAATGCGGGCGGCCGGGGTTCGCCCGCGCGGCGCGCAGGCGAGCCGGCAGGCGATCGTGACGTCTGGAAACGAGGTCGTCCAGCCTGCCAGTTCGGCGACGACGCAAGCGGCGAGTTCGGCCGCACGCGGGAAGTGCCATGCTGCCGCAGCGTGGGGGATCTTCAGACTCGTTCCAGCAGCGCGGGCGAGCAGTTCGCCGGCGCTGCCGGACTCGACGCTGGACACGCGACCCCGAGCGGGACAGGTGACCGACTAGGTCCACACCTACGACACCCGTCAAAGGAACAGGCTGACCACAAGTTCTGTGAACGTGACTGGAGAAACTGCCGCGTCAGGAGTCCGCGATGAGGATTCTTCAGCGGGAACTCGTCGGGTGCTCCGAGACGACCGGTCCCAGGCGTCTTCGTCCGGCCCGTCCCAGCTGCTCGCGACATGCCGCAGCGCGCTCCACACCCGGTGGCGCGGCCGCTCCGAGGGGTACGGTGGACGCTGGCGGCGACCTCCGATTCGGGGGATCTCTCCAAACCCAAGGGATTTTGGTCCCCGTGCTCTCCGATGACCTGCGTTGTCGCTGGTCAGCACACCGCTAGGCCCAGAAGGACCCGGCAGCCGGTTCGAGACCGGCCCGCTCTGCATTCCTTTGCATAGGCTGTGACCTGCGGAAACGTCCGTGCAGACGATCTTGGCGCGCGAGTGCCGCACCATCCGCCGACCGGCTTGCGTGAAAATGCGTTGAAGGCACTGCTAGCCCCTGCGAAAGGGAAAGGGCCGTCGAACTCCAGGACCGGGAGATCATTCCGGTGCTGATCGACTGCGGCGTCCGGCACCCGGCCGGGAACGTGGTGCGGACTGTGCCCGGCACCGCCTTCCGACCGTCCACTGTAGACCGTGAAGGGCGGGGCAGGCGAACCTCAGAGAGGCAGCTGGCTGAGCGCGTGCACCAGCTCCTTGCCGGTTTCGACGGCGCCCTCGTGTGCTCCGGTGAGCAGCCCCATCGCGAGCTGGGCCAGCAGGCCCTTCAACGCGGTGAGGCCCTTGCGGACGATGCCTCGGTCCGGCTCCGGCTTGACCACCTCGGCGAGGACGGCGTCGGCGGTTTCGCGGGCGTCGCGGGCGTCCGCTTCGGGCAGCCCGAGGCCGCCGAGTTGCCGCTTGACCTCGGCGACGACCTCGGCGACGGCTTCGAACCCGGGCGCCACTTGCTCGGTGTGCGCGAGGTTCTGCGTGACGTTTCGGTTGTTCCACGCCAGCTGCGAATTGTGCACGCCGCCGTGGATGACCGGGCCGTGGTGATGGTGTTCTTCGGTGGGCACGGGTTTCCTCCCGGTCAGGTGCGGTGGTCGGGTGTTGCTTGCTGGACGACGGTGTTGCCCCAGGTGAGCACGGACTGGACGACGTCCCCGTGGATGACCGGGCCGTGGTAATTGTGCACGATCTGCGGTGGCTCGGGCTTCGGCTCGACCTCGATCACCCGCAGCGGCGAGCGGAACTCTTTCAGCACGGCGCTGCCGTTGTGGTGCACGGCGCAGCCCGCGGACCCGTTGACGTCGACGTTGCGGACGAGAGCCGTCGCGCCGTGCAAATTCAGGCCGGCGGTCGTAGTGCCGGTGAAGACGCTGTCGTCGAGAACCAGGTTGGCCTTCTCCGCGACGAAGACGCCCATGGACGGCGACCCGGAAACAGTGAGTCGCCGTGCGGTCAGCGTCGCCTTGCCCAACACGGCCCCGCCACTGAGTTCGGTGTCGCTGGCCTCGCAGTCGTGCAGGTCCAGATGGGCGCTGCTGCTCGCGCTGAACGCGATCTGGCCGCCGGACACACTGCAATTCGCGGCGCGCACCGACGAATTTTCGTGCCCGAGCATTCCGACGAGCTCGAAGTCGCGCACTCGCGCTTCGGTGACCTGAACGTCGGCGGTTCCGTTGGCTTCGACCGCGACGGGGCACCGCGCGACGTGCAGCCTGGTCAGTTCGGAATTCCCCTGGCCCGCGAACCGCACGGCGGTGTTGTCCAACCCCTCGATGACGGTGTCGGCGGCGACCAGGCGCGCGTTCTCGACGTAGATCCCGATGTTGCCGCCGTCGAAGCGGCAGCCGCTCAGGACCGGCGTGCCCTGGGTGGCCACGAACATGCCGAACTTCCGCGCCTGCCGGACCGTGACGTTCTCGAACCGTCCGGCCCCGCGGGTGTTCACATCGATTCCGGCCACCCGGGGGTTTTCGAAGGTGCATCCGCGCACGAGCGGGTCGGCGCCGTCGGCGACCACCAGCCCGGTGTCGGTCGGGCCGACGTGCGTGCCGGTGATCGTGCCGCGGGCCCCCTGGGCGTAGCGAATGCCGGTGGTCTGCGCGGCTTCGATACGGCAGTCGGCGACGTCGAGGCTCCCGTTCTGGTCCGCGGCGACCGCGGCGTCGCCGGTGCCGGTGAACCGGCAGCCGGTCACGGCGGCGCGGGAGCCGCGGGAGAGCAGGCCGTGGACCCGGCACCGGTCGAATCGGCTGTCGCGCACGGTGACGTCGGCGCCAGCGGTGGCCCACAGCCCGGTGTTGGCGGAGTCGATGAACACGCATCGTTCGAGCAGAGCGTGCGAACCAGTGAAGAGCGCGCGGCCGTACTGCAACTCGGTGTCCGTCACCGTGACCGAACTGCCGGGCGGCCCGTGCAACGCGGCGGTGTCCCCGTGCGCGACGAGGGTGCACGCGCTGATCGCGAGAGTGCCGGCGGCACAGCGGACCACGTCGTTGTCCCGCGCCCGGAGCACGAGGCCCTCCAGCCGGACGGTGCCCGAGGCTACGACGCCCGCACCGGTCGGCGGGCAGATCTCCACCGTCCCGGGCTGCCGCGCGGCGATCCGCACGTCCCCCTGCACGAACAGGCTTTCCGGATAACGCCCCGGATCCACCTCGACAACGCACGACCCCCGCCGCCCGGCGGCACTGCGCAGTGCCGACTCGATGCTCCGGTGAGCTCCGCGCTTGCCGGGCGAAACCCGGAGTCTGACCGCCATCCCGTCCCCTCCTGTGGCTCCCGAGCATAGCGGTGAGCGTCTCGTCGCACGGGGAACAAGCGAGAGTGCGTTGACCGGAGTCGACCGTCCCCGCCTCAGGCCGAAGCCGTTCGCGATCAAGTTGCCGGGTGGGCGATTCCGGTCAGCGAACCCCGTTGAAGTTGACGCGCAAGGTGTAGACCGAACTGGACGCGGTGATGAACAGTTCGTTGCGGCGCGCTCCGCCGAAGGTCAGGTTCGAGCAGATCTCCGGCACCAGCAGCTTGCCGATGCGGGTGCCATCGGGAGCGAAACAGTGCAGTCCGTCGTGGGCGGCTGCCCAGACTCGTCCTGCGGTGTCCACCCTGAGCCCGTCGAAGCCGCCGTTGTCGGAAGTGCCGAATACCTCGCCGCCGGTGAGCTTGCCGTTGTCGGTGACGTCGAAAACCCTGATGTGGCTGGGATTTTGCCGCGTGTCCGCGATGTACAGCTTGCTCTCGTCCGCGGAGAAGGCCAGTCCGTTGGGGCGTTCGAAGTCATCTGCGACGATCCGGACCTCTCCGTCCGCCGGGTCGACTCGGTAGACGTGGCAGGCACCGATCTCGCTTTCTGCTTGGTAGCCCTCGTAATCGCTGTCGATGCCGTAGCTCGGGTCGGTGAACCAGATGGATCCGTCGGATCGTTCGACGACGTCGTTAGGGCTGTTGAGCCGTCGGCCGCGATAGTGCTCCGCGAGTACGGTCACGCTGCCGTCCGGTTCGGTGCGCGTGACGCGGCGGTGGCCCTGCTCGCAGCTGACCAGCCGCCCCGCGCGGTCTCTGGTGTGGCCGTTGGCGTAGCCCGAGGGCTGCCGGAACACGCCGACCTGGCCGGTGGTCTCGTCCCAGCGCAAGGTCCGGTCGTTCGGGATGTCGCTGAACACGAGGTAGCGGCCGGCCGGGAAATAGACCGGTCCCTCGGTCCAGCGGCATCCGGTGTGCAGGCGCTGCATCCACTCGTCGCCGTTGCAGCGCGCGAACCGCTCGTCCAGCACTGCGAACTTAGTCTTGACCAGGTCCACTGGTTACCCCCAGGTTCTGAATGTCATCTCGTTGAGAGCTTGTCGTGCCGAACCTGATATCGCCAAGGCGTGGATGACTTGGATCGCAAACTCCTCGCTGAGCTGCAGCGCGACGCCACCCAGGCCTATGCCGCGCTGGGGCAGGCCGTGGGACTGTCCGCGGGCGCCGCGCACGAGCGGGTGCGGAAGCTGCGCGAGCAGGGCGTCATCCGGCGGACCACCGTCGACGTCGATCCGGCGGCGGTCGGCCGGGGAGTGGCGGCGTTCGTGCTGGTGGAGGCCAACGCCTGGATGGGCGACTCGCCGACGAGCGAAGCGATCGCGGCGCTCCCCGAGGTCGTCGAGGCGCACGTCATCGCGGGCCCGGCGGCTCTCCTGGTGAAGATCCGCACGGCGACTACGGAGGAACTGCAGGCCTCGCTTCGCCGCCTCTACGCGATCGACGGAGTCACGAGCACCCAGGCGATCGTCGTCCTCGAGACCTTCTTCGAACGTCCGCTCGACACTGCTTCCGGGGGCGCTGGACAGTAGAGACCCTGCCGCCCAACGGTCACAGGTGCTTGCCGAAGAACTCGGCCAGCTTTTCCGCCGCCGGGCCGACCGCCGCCGGGCGGTCGTAAAGGTCCACATGGGACGCTCCGGGGACGCGGAACATCTCCTTCGGACCAGTCGCCCGCTGGAACGCCTCGATGCTCATCCACATGGTCTCGGCGCGGTCGCCGACGATCATCAGCAGCGGTCGCGGCCCGAGCAGCGGGAGCGGTGCGAAAGCGTCGAAGAACGCGAGCCGGTCGATGCTGTCCCAGGCCAGCGTCTTGGCGGAGCGGGGGTGCGCGCCGCGCGGGGTGCAGTAGTACTCCCAGCCTTCGTAGGCGTGCTGGCCGGCGGCGCGCGCTTCCTGTTCGTTCGCGGGGAAGACCGGCAGGCCGCCGGGCGCGGTGCGGGAAGCGGTCAGCATCGCGTCGAACACCGCCGGGTCCTGGGTTCCGTCTGCGCCGAGGCGCAGCTGGCGGGAGACGTCGGCGGCGCTGACCGTGGCGACGGCTCGCACTCGGCGGTCGGTGGAGGCGGCGGTCAGCGAGTAGCCGCCGGACGCGCAGATGCCGAGCAAACCGATCCGGGCGGGGTCGATGTCCTCGCGGCCGGTCAGGTAGCTGACCGCGGCTTTGAAGTCCTCGACTCGCTGAGCGGGGTCTTCGAGTCCGCGCGGCAGGCCCTCGCTTTCGCCCTGGTAAGCGGCGTCGAAGGCGAGAGCGGCGTAGCCCTGCGCGGCCATCAGCTCGGCGTACGAGCCCGCGGTCTGTTCCTTGACACCGGTGCCCGGGTGCCCGACGACCAGCGCGGGGTGCGGGCCGGGGGTGTCCGGGAGATAGAGGTGGGCGGCGATGCGGAGGTTGTTGCTGAGGAAGGAGATGTCGTTTCGCATGTCTCCAGCTTCGGCGCGGTCCAGGGTCTGAACCAGGGTCAGTGCTGCCTATGCATCCCAGTACCAGGCAAGCGGCCCGGCCCGCACGGCACACTGGTGGCATGGCAAGCGAACTGGGCGACTTCCTGCGCGCCCGCCGGGCGGCGCTCGATCCGCGGCAGGCGGGGTATCCGGACGACGGACGACGGCGGCGCGTCCCCGGGTTGCGGCGCGAGGAGCTGGCTCAGCTCGCACACCTCAGCATCGACTACGTCGTGCGGCTCGAACAGGGCCGCACGAACCGCGTTTCCCGGTCGGTGCTCGACGCGCTGGCCGATGCCCTGCAACTCGCGCCGGACGAACGCGCGTACCTCTTCACGGTCGCCGACGTCGCGCCGGTCTCCCCGCGGCAACCGGCCCGGCCCGAGGTCGCGCCCCGGCTGCGGCAGTTGCTGGACACGATGCGCGACGTTCCGGCCATGGTGCTGCACCGCCGGATGGACGTGCTGGCCTGGAACCGCGGAAGCGCCGCCTTGCTCACTGATTTCGAGAAATTGCCGGTGGTTGAGCGGAATCTCATCCGGCTGACCTTTGTGGACGAATCGTTCCGGTCGCTGTACGCCGATTGGCCGCGGGCTGCGCGCGAGTGCGTTTCGGTGCTGCGGATGGAAGCCGGACGCACGCCGCACGATCCGGCGTTGAGCGCGCTGGTCGGCGAGCTGAGCGTGCGGGACCCGGATTTCCGGCGGTGGTGGGCGGATCACCAGGTGCGCGGGCCGCGTGCGCTGTCGAAGGTCTATCGCCATCCGGTCGCCGGGCGGCTCGAACTCGACGTGCAGCAGTTCACAGTGGACACTCATCCGGAGCAGCTGCTGGTCGCCTATACCGCGGAACCGGGTTCGCTGAGCGAGGAGGCGCTGCGATTCCTGCTGCAGTGGTCTCCCGAGCAAGCTCGCTGAAACGCAGTTCTTCTGGTCCGCGGAATCGGGCGGGACGCATTCTCGGTTTCGCATGGATGAATCCGGCCGAATCGGGGCGATTCGGTCAGGGCATTGCGCACGGCGGGTCCGCTGTTAAGGTAAGGCATGCCTAACTTCCTGACCTGGCTTCGTCGACGTCCGGAACGGCTCCGGCCGGGCGCAGTCCTGCTGGCGGCGGTCCTGGCGGCCGGGGCGTGTTCGGCGCCGCAAGGCGCGGACGCCGGGGCTGCCAAACAGCCGCTCACCGACGTGCTGGGGCGGAAGGTGGAGGTTCCGGTGCCGGCGAAGCGGATTCTGCTCGACGGGGCGCGGATGCTGTACACGACCGCGTTGCTGGACAAGCAGGATCCGCTGCGGGGGATCGTCGGGCTGCCGAACGACCTGGAGCAGAACGATCCCGATTCCTGGCAGCAGTACCGGAAGGCGTTCCCCGGGCTCGACCGGATCCAGCGCACCGGACAGGTGTACGACGGGTCGTTCTCGGTCGAGGCGGCGCTCCGGCTCCGGCCGGACGTGTTCGTGATCAGCGCGGCGAACTTCAAGGCGGCGCAGGATTCGGGCGTCGTGGACAAGCTCGACCGGGTCGGGGTCCCGACCGTCGTGGTCGACTACTTCGAGAATCCGCTCGGGAACACGGTCCCGTCGGTGCAGTTGATGGGCAAGCTGACCGGCCGGACCGCCCAGGCGGACGCGTTCGCAGCTTATTACCAGTCGGCCATAGATCGGGTCCGGTCGCGGCTGGACAATGCTCACCAGCCGCCGACGCCGACGTTCCTGTGGCGTGCGCCGGGGTATTTCGACTGCTGTTCCAGCTTCGCGAAGTCCAATCTCGCCAAGATCGTCACCTTCGCGGGCGGCGCGAATCTGGCCGACGACGTGCTGAAAACGCGGCAGGGGACGGTTTCGCCGGAGACAGTCTTGAGCCGGAACCCGGACGTCGTCATCGCGACCGGTGCGGACTGGGCGCCCGGCACCCCGGCGAAGGCGGGTTCGTTCGTGTCGCTCGGATACGCCGAGAAGCCGGAGGACGCCAAGGCCCAGTTGCAGTCGATCGTCCAGAAACAGGCGGGATTTCCGCAGCTGAAAGCGGTTCGCGAGCATCGGACGTACGCGGCGTGGCACCACTTCTACGATTCGCCGTACAACTTCCTCGCCGTCGAGTGGTTCGCCAAGTGGCTTCACCCGGACCTGTTCCAGGACGTCGATCCCGACGCGACGATCCGTGAACTGCACGCGAAATTCCTGCCGGTCCCGTACCAGGGCACGTTCTGGACGGAGCTGCCGTGACGGCTCAGGCTGAACTGGCGAGCCCGGAAGTCCGCGTCGCGGAGGTCGTCGACGCACACCGCGGCCGGGCCCGGCGCAAACGGCTGACCGTGACGGCGTTGGTGCTGCTGACGATTGCCGTGGCCGTGGCGGACATCGCGGTCGGCGGCGAGGCGCTCGGGATCGGGGACACGGTGCGGGCGATCTTCACGCCGTGGGACGCGCCGGCGATGGACACGGAGATCGTCTGGCACCTCCGGATGCCGATGACGGCGACGGCCATTCTCGTCGGCGCGGCGTTGTCGCTGGCCGGGGCGGAAATGCAGACCGTGCTGAACAATCCGCTGGCCGAGCCGTTCACGCTCGGGGTGTCGGCCGCGGCGAGTTTCGGGGCGGCGCTGAGCCTGGTGGCGGGCGTGTCGGCGATCCCGGTTCTCGGCCTGGTCGGCACGGCCGGGATGGCGTGGATCTTCGCGATGCTGACCAGCGCGGTGATCATCGCGTTCAGTGTGGTGCGCGGCCCGCACACGGAAACCATGGTGCTGCTGGGGATCGCGATGGTGTTCCTGTTCACCGCGCTGCTGTCGCTGATGCAGTACGTGGCGTCGGAAGCGCAGCTGCAGCAGGTCGTGTTCTGGACGCTGGGCAGCCTGAGCCGGGCCACCTGGCCGCAGGTCGGGATGCTCGCGGTCGTCGTGCTCGTCGCGGTTCCGCTGGTGCTGCGGGCTTCCTGGAAGCTGACCGCGATGCGGCTCGGCGACGACCGGGCGCGGGCGCTGGGCGTGCGGGTCGAGCGGGTGCGGATCGTGGTGCTGGCGGGGATTTCCCTCGTCGCGGCGACGGCGGTGTCGATCGCGGGCAGCATCGGGTTCGTCGGGCTGGTCGGCCCGCACATCGCGCGGATGCTGGTGGGGGAGGACCAGCGCTATTTCGTGACCGCGTCGCTGTTCGGCGGGGCGTTTCTGCTGTGTGCGTCGTCGCTGGTGGCGAAACTGCTCGTGCCCGGCGTGCTCGTCCCGGTCGGGATCGTCACCTCGATCGTCGGGGTGCCGGTCTTTCTCGGGCTGATCCTGTCCCGCAGGAGGACCCTGTGGACCTGACCCTGCACGTCGAACGGCTCGCGTTCGGCTACGGGCGCACTCCGGTGCTGCGCGAGGTGACGCTGCCCGAGGTGCGGGCGCCGGAAGTGACCGCGATCGTCGGGCCCAACGGTTCGGGGAAGTCGACGTTGCTGCGGTGCGTCGCGGGGTTCCACCGGGTCCGGGGGCACGTCCGGCTGTCCGGGCGGGACGCGGCCGCACGCCCGGACGGCGGCGGAATCCTTTACCTGCCCCAGGATCCGCCGCCGCCGAGCTCGCTGACGGTCTTCGAGGCGGTGCTGGTCGCCCGGAAGCTGGGCGGCGGCGGACGGGACCACGACGACCGGGTGGCGGCGACCCTGCTGACACTAGGCCTGGACGGGCTCGCCACCCGGCGGCTGTCCGATCTCTCCGGAGGGCAGCGGCAGATGGTCGGCCTGGCGCAGGCGATGACGCGCAGACCCGACGTGCTGCTGCTCGACGAGCCGACGAGCAATCTCGACCTGCGCAACCAGTTGCGGGTGCTGCGGATCGTCCGGGAGCTCGCCCGGGACCAGCCCGCGGCGGTGGTGGCGGTGGTGCACGACCTGTCGCTCGCGGCCCGGATCGCGGACCGGATCGTCGTGCTGCACGAAGGAACGGTGCACTCCTCGGGATCACCCGCCGAGGTGATCACCGCGGACCTGCTCGGCGAGGTCTACGAGGTGGAGGGAACCGTCCAGCACGCCGCCAACGGGGTGCTGACGGTCGCGATCGCCGACAGCCTCTGAACACTTTTCTTGTGCCGCAACGGTTTGCCGGGCGAGGCAGCGGTGTGAGGTGCTTCACGACGCGAGTGCTGGGGCGGACCGTTTTCCCAGGCCGGGCTGGGCCCGCGGTGCCGGAGGATACTTCGACAGCCGGAGAAAGTTAGGTGAGCCTTGCCTAAGTGTGACGGGTCGGTTACCGTCGCTGCGACGCGGTCGGCGCAGCCGCCCGCGGACCGCCGGGAATGCGCTTCCCGGCCGGAGACCCGATTTCCACGCGCACGGTTCCCCGTTTCGATGGTGAGGGATTTTTCAGATGACGCAGCCCGATTTCCACGTGTTCACCCGCAGCGATCTGGCCGACGTGGCACTGGGCCCGGAGGACGTGATTTCCGCGGTACGGCAAGGATATCTCGCGCTGGCGGCCGGGGATTCCCGCTGTCCGACGAAGCTCATGATGCCGCTGCCGGACCAGGCGCGGGACGCGGTCGCCTATTCGATGCTCGGATTCGACGCGAATTCCCAGCAGGTCGGATTCAAGACCTCGTACCGGCAGGGAAACGACAACCGGGACAAGTACTACACGGTGATCAGCCTGTACGACGACACGACCGGAATGCCGTTCGCGCTGATGGACTGCGACCGCGTCGGAGCGTCCCGGACCCCGGCGACCACGGCGCTGATCGCGCTGGAATGCGCCAAACCGGACGCTCGGTCGGCATTGCTGATCGGCACCGGAGTGCAGGGCCAGCTCACCCTGCCGTATCTGCAGACCGCGCTGCCCGGCCTGGAACGGCTGATGCTCTTCGGCACCGCACCGGAGGGGATCCAGGCTTGCGTGGAGGCGTTTCACCGGTATTTCCCGGACCGGGAGGTCGAAATCGTCGACGACGTGCCGGAAGCCGTCGCCGAGGCGGACATCGCGGTCGCGGCGTCCGGGCGGGCCGCGCATCCGAAGGTCAAGACGAGCTGGCTGAAACCGGGCGGGCTGCTCATTTCGGTGTCCAGCAAGGGAGTCGACTCCTCGTCGCTGCGAGACGCCGACTACGCGCTCGCGACGAGCGAGGGCCAGCTCGGCGTGACCGGTTCCCGTTTCGACGACGGAGAAGGGAAGGCGACCATCGACGCGGAATTCCCGGACGTTCTCGCCGGGCGCAAACCCGGACGGCGTCATGCGTCGGACCGCGTGTTCGCCTTCAGCAGCGGAATGGTGATCACCGACATCCCGGTCGCGCACGCGCTGGCGACCCGTGCGATCGAGGCCGGCCGAGGGACGCGGGTGCGGCTGTGGAGCTGACGACGTCGACGATCTCCCTGCCGGCCCGCCAGGCGGACTGGGCCCGGCAGGCGCAAGAGGATCCGCTGCTGCTGGGCGAAATCGCCCGTGCGGTGGGCGGTCCGTTCCACGTGCTGCACCCGCGGCGGTTCGCGGACAACCTCGCCGCGTTCACCGACGCGCTCGTCGCCGCGGGAGTGTCCGGGCAGGTGTATTTCGGCAAGAAGGCGAACCGTTCGGCCTGCTGGGCGCCCGAATGCGCGAACGCCGGGGCGGGCGTCGACGTGGCCAGCGTGCCCGAGCTGGTGGCGGCGCTGGCGGGCGGCGTGCGCGGCGAGGACGTCATGGTCACCGGGGCGGCGAAGAGCGGCGATCTCGTCTGGCTGGCGGCCCGGCACCGCAGCTTGGTCGCGGTCGACGCGCTCGACGAACTGGATCGGGTGCTCGCGATCGGCCGTTCCGCCGAGCCGGTCCGGATCCTGCTGCGACTGGTGCCGGACACCGCGCTGGGAAGCCGGTTCGGGCTCACCCCGGACGAGGTGACCGAGGCACTGCACCGGTGCGCGGACGCGGGTTCCGCGGTGCGGATGGAGGGATTTTCCTTCCATCTCGGGGGATACGAGGTCGCGCCGCGCGCGCGGATGGCCGCGGCGGCGCTCGCGCAGTGCCTGCGGGCGCGGGAGTTCGGGCTGCCCGCGGCGGCGGTCTCGATCGGCGGCGGGTTCGCGGCGAGCTATCTCGAACCGGCGGACTGGACGCGGTTCACCGAGGAGTACCGGCCGTCCTGGTTCCACAATGGACAGACGTTCACCCATTTCTATCCCTATCACCAGTCGCCGACCGGTGCGGAGATGCTGGCCGAGGTGCTGGCGAGCCCGGCGTCCGGCGGGGCGACGATCGCCGCCGAATTCGCCCGGACCGGGACGGAGCTGCTGCTGGAACCGGGACGGGCGCTGCTGGACCAGGCCGGGTTCACCGTCTTCCCGGTGCAGGGCTTCAAGGAACGCGGCGGCTACGGGATCGTGACCGTGGCCGGGCTCAGCATGAGCGTCTCCGAACAGTGGAAGGGCAGCGAGTTCCTGCCCGACCCGGTGCTGTGGCCCGCCGACGGGCCCGGCGAACCGGTCGCGGCCTGCGTGGGCGGTTCGAGCTGTCTCGAGTACGACATGCTCAGCTGGCGGAAGATCCCGTTCCCCCGGCCGCCCGCGCACGGCGACCTGCTCGTGTACCCGAACACCGCCGGATACCAGATGGACAAGAACGAAACCCGTTTCCACGGCCTTCCGCTGCCCGCGCGGGTCGTGCTGGACCTGCCCGGCGCGGGCTGGCGGATCGAGGGGGAGGGCCGGTGAACGAGTTCATCCCGCGCCGCGGCCGCGGCATCGTCTCGCACGTGTCGGAGCTGATCGGGCGCACGCCGTTGTTCGAGCTGTGCACGACCGCCTCGGGCGTTCGCCTGCTGCTCAAGCTCGAACAGTTCAATCCGACCGGTTCGGCGAAGGTGCGCATGGCCGAGCAGATCATCGCCGACGCGGAACGCGAGGGCAGGCTGCGGCCGGGCGGCCGGATCGTCGAACCGACCTCGGGCAACACCGGGCTGGGGCTGGCTCTCGCCGCGCTCGAACGGGGATACCGGTTCACCGCGGTGGTCGATCACCATGCCAGCAAAGACAAATTGCGCGCCATGAAAGCGCTCGGCGCGGAACTCGTCTACGTGGCCGACGACGGCAGCGGCACGCTCCGCTCGGTCGAACGCCGCCGGGTCGCCGCCGAGCTGGTCGCGGCGGACCGCGAGGCTTACTGGCCCGACCAGCACAACCATCCCGGAAACGGCGGCGGCTACCGCGAACTGGCGAAGGAGCTGCTCGCCGACGCCGGGCAGGTCGACTGGCTGATCGGCGCGATCGGCACCGGCGGGTCCCTCTGCGGCACGGCCCGGGAGCTGCGCCGGCTGCGCTGCCCGGCGCGCACGATCGCCGTGGAACCGGACGGCTCGATCATCTTCGGCGCCCCGCCGGGCCCGTACCGGCAGACCGGAAGCGGCAGTCCCGCGGGGTTCCCGGTCGGGAAGAACGTGTGCCCGGAGCTGATCGACGAGGGCGTGCAAGCGTCCGATGTGGACGCGTTCGCGACCGCACGCGCGCTGGCCCGGCACACCGGCCTGATGGTCGGCGGATCTGCGGGCGGCGCGATTCACGTTGCGCTGGAACGGATCGACGCACTGCCGCCGGGCAGCACCGCGGTGGTGCTGGTGTGCGACGCGGGCGAGAAATACCTGGACAGCGTCTACGACGACGAATGGCTGCGCGAGCACGGGCTGCTCGCGCCGGACGTCGAAGAGCGAGTCCTGGAACGGCTGACGCGACATACTGAGGTCGGCCACGCACTGCAGTGGGTGTCGTGAACACGAGGAAGGACCGCGCAATGCCCCCGACCCGCTGGCTGGCCGGGTACCGCCCGCTGCTCGCCGTGTCCGTGCCGATCGCCGGGATCCAGCTCGCGCAGGTCGCGCTGACCACGACCGACCTGGCGATGCTCGGCGGGATGAGCGTGCGCGCGATCGCGGCGGGCGGACTGGCGATCACCCTGTACAACCAGGTCCGCACAATGTGCGTGGGCACCGTCACCGCGGTCGGCAACCTCGTCGCCGCAGCGGCGGGCCGCGGTGAAACCCGTGCTGGCACCGACCAGTTGGACGAGCAGGCGCGCACCGAGGTCCGCGACACCGTGCGCGCGTCCTTCCTCGTGGCGACGGCGGTCGGCCTGCTGGCCGCGCTGGTCCTGATCGGACTGGGCTACGCCTTGGCCTGGTTCGGCCAGGACGCCGACGTGCTCGCACTGGCCCGCCCGACGATGCTCGCGCTCGCCCCCGGGCTGATCCCGATGCTGTGGCTCAACGTGCTGCGCCAATTCGCTGTCGGCATGCGCCGTCCGGGGTCCCTGCTGTGGGTGACCATCGGCTCGGTGGGCGTCAACATCCTGCTGGACGGCGGATTCGGCTACGGCTGGTTCGGGTTCCCGGAACTCGGCGCCCCCGGCGTCGGGCTGGCCACCACGATCGTGCAGTTCCTGAACTGCTTCGCGTTCCTGCTGATCCTGCGCCGCGACGACCATCTCGCGCCCCTGCTGTCGGCGGGCTTCAGCCGCCGGGAACTGCCGACGGCGCGGGAAATCCTCCGGCTGGGGATCCCGATCAGCCTCACCTACGGTTCCGAAGCCGGCATCACGTCCGTCGCGACGGTGCTCATGGGCAGCTTCGGCCCGGTGACGCTGGCCGCGCAAAGCGTGGTGAACCAGCTCGTCTACATCGTGTACCAGCTGAACATCGGCCTGTCCCAAGGCTCGTCGATCCTGATCAGCCGGGCGGTGAGCCGCCACGACCGTCCCGAGGTCACCCGGATCGCGCGACAGGCGCTCACTCTGTCGGTGACCGCGATGACGGCGGCGGGCCTGGTGTATCTCGTCGCGCCGGGCTGGGTGCTCGGGCTGTTCCTGGAAAAGCACCCGCCGCCGGAAGTGCTGTCGCTGGCGCACACGCTGCTGTTTTTCGGGATCGCGCAGCAGTACCTGAAGGGAGCGCAGAACGTCTGCGTCGGCCTGCTGCGCGGCCTGGGCAACACGAAAAGCGGCTTCCGTGCGACCCTGCTCGGCTATTGGGTGATCGGCATTCCCGTCATGGTGCTGTGCGGCTTCGGCCTAGGCTGGCACGGACCCGGGATCTGGCTCGGACTGTGCTTCGGCTTCGGCGCGACCGCGGTGCTGCTGCTGCGGAAGTTCGCTCAGGAGCTCGCTAGTACGCCGACACTGTCCGCGGTGTGATCTGCGACGACACCAGCTTCGCCCGACGCCGGAAATAGATTGGGATTTCGCGGCACAATCCGGTAAGAACCGGGAATGCTCACCGGAAAATCGGTCGGACTCCGCGCCCGGCACGAGGCCGACGTCTCGATCCTGCAAGCCGAACTCTACGACGACGTCGCGGTCCGCTCGCGGGCCGATTCCCGCCCGTGGCGGCCGATTCCGCCGGGTTCCGCGAAGTCTCCGTATGCGGTGTCCGATCCCGTCGACGACGCCGCGTGCTTCTCAGTGGTACGGCTCGCGGACAACACGCTGGCGGGAGAAGCGTTGCTGTGGGGCATCGATCTCCACAACCGGACCGCGCACGTTGGTGTCGCTCTCCGCCCGGATTATCGAGGTCAGGGCCTCGGTGCCGACGTGGTACAGATCCTGTGCCACTACGGCTTCACCGTCCGCGGTCTGCAGCGGCTCCAAGCCGAAACGCTGGCAGACAACGTCGCCATGATCCGGTCCGCGTCCGCGGCGGGGTTCGTGCCGGAGGGCACCTTGCGGCGCGCCGCGTGGGTCGCCGGGGAGTTCGCCGACCAGGTCGTGCTCGGGCTGCTCGCTGAGGAGTGGTGTGCCGAACAGGGGCTCCTTCACCGCTCCCCGTAGTGGTTCGCGTGCTGTTCCCGGACCACGTTCTTCTGGATCTTCCCCGTCGAAGTGCGCGGCAGTTCGTCGGCGACAATCACCGCCTTCGGCACCTTGTACCCGTCCAGCCGGTCCTTGAGCGCGGTGCGCAGGGTTTCCGCGTCGATCCGGCAGCCGGGTTTCGGGACGACGACCGCGGTGATCGCCTCCGTCCAGCGTTCGTGCGGCAGCCCTACGACGACGACCTCCGCGACGTTCGGCTCGGCGTCGTAGACCGCGCGTTCCACCTCCAGAGACGCGACGTTCTCGCCGCCGGTCTTGATGACGTCCTTCGCCCGGTCGGTGAACCACAGCACGCCGTCGGGGCCGAACCGGCCGACGTCGCCGGAGTGGAACCAGCCGTGCCGGAACGCGGTTTCCGTCGCGTCCGGGTCGCGCAGGTATCCCTCCATTGTGGACGGTCCACGGTAGACGATCTCGCCGGTTTCCCCGCGAGGCAGCAGCTCGCCCTGCTCGTCCATGATCGCGACGTGGACGCCGGTGAGCGGGGTGCCTACGGCGCCGACGTGGGTGAGCTGGTGCTCGGGCCGGAACAGGGTGGTGACCGGCGACATCTCGGTCTGCCCGAACAGCAGCGCGAATTCGCAGCCGTAGCCGTCCAGGCAGGCCTTGATCTGGGCTTCGGGCATCGGGGCCATCGCGTAGGTGGCGCGGCGCAGCGAAGACAGGTCCCGCGCGCCGAACGACGCGTGTTCCAGCGCTGCCCGGTACATCATCGGCAGGCCGAACACCTGGGTGATCCCTTCGCCTTCGATCGTTTCGAGGAAGCGTTCGGGCTCGAAACCGCGATGGATGTGCACTGTCGCGCCCACGAGGACCGCGGGCGTGCAGAACGCGTTGAGCTGCGCGGTGTGGAACATCGGCATCATCGCCAGGAACCGGTCGGCCGCGCTCCAGCCGTTGTCCAGGGCGGCTGACATGGATTCCAGGTAGATGCCCAGATGCGTGCCGACGACGCCCTTGGGGAACGACGTGGTGCCGGACGTGTAGAGGTAGCTCAGCGGATCGCGGTCGGCCACCAGGGTTTCTCCCGGGGCGGCCGGTCCAGCGGCGACCTCCTCCAGCGTGGTCCAGGAGCGGTCCGTCGGCGCCGGGGACCACTGCGCATCGGTGCCGGGCGCGACAAAGACGTCGGACACCTGGGCGCATTCGGCGAGCGACTCGGCCATCGTCGCGACCAGTTGGGTTTCCACGACCAGGCCGCGGGCTCGGGAGTGGGTCAGCACGTAGCCGACTTCCTTCGGCCGCCAGCCCAGGTTGATCGGCACGCAGACGACGCCCAGCCGGGCGCAGGCGTAGTAGGCCGCGAGGAATTCCGCGCTGTTGCCGGACGCGAGGGCGAGGACGTCGCCGCGCTCGTAGCCCTTCGCCGACAAGCCGCCGGCGAGGCGGTCGACCCAGTCGTCCAGTTCGGCGTAGGTCCAGGCGCGCGGGCCGTCGACGAGCGCCGGGCGGTCCGGGCGGGCGGCGGCGCTCCGGCGGAGGGAATCCGCGACGTTGACGCGCTGGATCAGGTTGGCGGCGAGCTCCATTGCTCCTCCACGGATCGCGGGAATCCCGACCGGGGCGGTCCTCCGGGATCTTCAGGTGAGTTCCCATTCACTAATGCGGCACTGTAACGCGTGCCCGGGCCGGATGCCAGCGCGGCGATCACGGCGCGGGGCTCGTCTTGACAGGCGCGAGCGGGATGTCCATAGTGAATAGCAATTCACTAGCGAGGAGGGGTCATGACCGGCAGAACCGTCTCGATCGGCAACGGCCAGGGCTTCTGGGGCGATTCGGTGCGCGGGCCGCTGCAGCTGGTGCGCGGCGGCGGCATCGGCTATCTGACGATGGACTTCCTGGCCGAGGTCACGATGAGCATCATGCAGAAGCTGCGGGCGCGGAACCCCGAGGCCGGGTACGCGACGGACTTCGTCGCGCAGCTCGAGCGGATCCTTCCGGACTGCGCGGAGCACGGCATCAAGATCGTCGCGAACGCGGGCGGGGTGAACCCGGCGGCGTGCGCGGCCGCGGTCGAGGAGGTCGCGCGGCGGCTCGGCGTCCCGGTCCGGGTCGCCACGGTCGGCGGTGACGACATCCTCGCCAGGCTGCCCGCGCTCATCGAGGACGGGCACGCGCTGGCGAACCTCACGACCGGCACTCCGCTGGCCGGCGAGCTGGCGCGCGTGCAGAGCGCGAACGTCTACCTGGGCGCGTTCCCGATCGCCGAAGCGCTGGCCGACGGCGCGGACATCGTCGTCACCGGGCGCGTGACCGACCCGTCGCTCGTGCTCGCCCCGCTCATCCACGAGTTCGGCTGGACCGCGAGCGACTACGACCGGCTCGCGGCCGGCACCGTCGCCGGGCACCTGCTCGAATGCGGCACGCAGAGCACCGGCGGCAACTACGACCGCTGGGAATCCGTGCCCGACCTGGCCGGCATCGGCTACCCGATCGCGGAGGTCGGCGAATCCGGCGAATTCGTCCTGACCAAGAAACCGGGCACCGGGGGACTGGTCGACGTCGGCACCGTCACCGCGCAGCTGCTTTACGAACTCGGCGACCCCGCCCGGTATCTCACGCCGGACGTCGTCGCGGACTTCACCTCGATCCAGCTGACCCAGGACGGCCCGGACCGCGTCCGCGTGCATGGCGTGCGCGGCAGCGCGCCCACCGACACCTACAAGGTTTCCGTCAGCACGCTCGACGGCTGGCGCACCACCGCGCAGCTGACCGTCGGCGGCCCGGACGCGGCGGCGAAAGCGCGCTGCACCGCTGATCTTCTGCTGGCGCGGCTCGCCGAGGACGGCGTGCGGTTTCCCGCGGAAGACTGCCGGGTGGAGGTCGTCGGCACCAACGTGCTGTACGAGGGAATGCTGCCGGAGCCGGCCGCGCCGCCGTCGGAAGTCGTGCTGCGGGTGTCGGTCCGGTCGCAGGACAAGGCGGCGGTCGACCGGCTCGGCGCGGAACTGGCCTCGTTGCTGACGTCCGGCCCGCCCGGGCTGACCGGTTTCGCCGGCGGGCGGCCCAAGGCCAGCGCGATCGTCGGGTTCTGGCCCGCGTTGCTCGAGAAATCCGCGGTGCGCCCGGCAGTGCGAGTCAGCGAGGTGGCGGCATGACCAGGACGACGCAGTTGCGCGAGTTCGCTTCGGCGCGCTCCGGTGACAAAGGCGCGGACGCGAACATCGGCGTCTGGACCGAAACCGACGCGGCGTACGAGTTCCTCCGGGAGAACCTGACCGCTGAACGCGTCGCCGCGCATTTCCGCGCGCTGTGCCGCGGCGAGGTCGTACGCTACGAACTGCCGAACCTGCGGGCACTGAACTTCATCCTCCACGACGCGCTCGACGGCGGCGGAGCGGCTTCGCTGCGCACGGACGCGCAAGGCAAAACCCTTTCGCTCGGGCTGCTGCAAATGGAATTCGACGTTCCCGCGGACCTCGCGCGATGACCGTCCGAATCGGACTCGCCGACGCGAGCGACGAGCGGGTGATCGAAGCGGCGGCCCGGCTGGTGGAGCAGGGCGGCATCACGCCGGTGCTGATCGGCGCCGCGCCCGGCACCGTACCCCCGGGCGCCGAGGAGCTGACCCCGCCGCCTGGCGAGTCCACAGTGGACTACCTGGCCCGGGTGCTGGAACCGGCCGGGCTCGCCGCGGGCGTCAGCGGCAGCCTCACCACCAGCGCGGCAGTGCTGCGGGCGGGCATCCGACAGCTGCGGACCGCGGACCTCGTGTGCGGCTGCTTCGCGATCCGCCACCACGGCACGTGGGCCACCTACGCCGATTGCGTGGTCGTGCCCGACCCGGACGCGGCGCAGCTGGCGCGGATCGCCGCCGCGGCGGCCGATCACCACCAGGCATTGTTCGGGACCGAGCCGCGGGTGGCGCTGCTGTCGTTCTCCACCAGCGGCAGCGCGGTCCACCCGCGCGCGGACAAGGTCCGGGAGGCGACCCGGCTGCTGCGCGCGGCTCGGCCGGACCTGGTCGCCGACGGGGAAATCCAGTTCGACGTCGCGGTGGACGCGGGCGTGGCGGCGCGCAAGGCGCCCGGCTCGGTGCTGGCGGGCGGGGCCAATGTGCTGGTCTTCCCGTCGCTGGAGGCGGGAAACATCGCGTACAAGGTCGCCGAACGGGTCGGCGGCGCCCGGGCGCTCGGGTCGTTCGTCCTCGGCCTGCGCCGGCCCTGGGCGGACCTCTCGCGCGGCTGCAGCGCCGGCGACATCGCCGAAACCGCCGCGCTGCTCGCCGGAGCGGCGGCGCGGACCCGGTGCGGGAAAGGAATCCAGGCCGGATGAAGACACTCACGAGTACGTTCGACTTCTCCTCGGCGACCGCGGCCGCCAACCGCGAGGGCAACCTCGAACGGCTGGCCGAACTGCGCCGCCAGCTCGGCCGCGCGGTCGACGGCGGCGGCGAGAAATACGTGGCACGGCACCGGAAACGCGGCCGGCTCCTGGTGCGGGAACGGATCGAGCTGCTGCTCGACCGGGACGCGCCGTTCCTGGAGCTGGGCGGCGTCGCGGCCTGGGGCACCGAATACCCGGTCGGCGCGAGCGTCGTCACCGGCATCGGCGTGGTCAGCGGGGTCGAATGCATGATCGTCGGGCACGATCCGACCGTGCGCGGCGGCGCGTCGAACCCCTACACCTGGAAGAAAGTGCTGCGGGCCATGCAGATCGCCCGCGAGAACCGGCTCCCGGTGATCAACCTGGTCGAGTCCGGCGGCGGCGACCTGGAACGCCAGGCCGAGCTGTTCGTCCCGGCCGGGCGCCTGTTCCACGAGCTGACCGCGCTGTCGGCGGCCGGGATCCCGACCATCGCGCTGGTCTTCGGCAACTCGACCGCGGGCGGCGCGTACGTGCCGGGCATGTGCGATTACGCGGTGATGGTGCAGAACCAGGCGAAGGTGTTCCTCGGCGGCCCGCCGCTGGTGAAAATGGCCACCGGCGAGGACGCCGACGACGAAAGCCTCGGCGGCGCGGACATGCACGCCCGCACGTCCGGGCTGGCCGACTACCTCGCCCGGGACGAGCACGAATGCCTGTCGCTCGGCCGGGAGATCGTGGAGCACCTGAACTGGCGCAAGCTCGGCCCCGGCCCGACCGAACCGGCCGACGAACCGCTGTACCCGGCCGAGGACCTGCTGTCGATCGCGTCGGTCGACCTGAAGGTCCCGTTCGACCCGCGCGAGGTGGTCGCGCGGATCGTGGACGGCTCCCGGTTCGAGGAGTACAAACCGCTCTACGGCACGGCTCTGGTCACCGGCTGGGCCTCGATCCACGGCTTCCCGGTCGGCATCCTGGCGAACGCGCGCGGCGTGCTGTTCAACGAGGAGGCCAAGAAGGGCAGCGAGTTCATCCTGCTGTGCAACCAGACCGACACCCCGCTGGTCTTCCTGCAGAACACCACCGGGTTCATGGTCGGCACGCAGTACGAGCAGAACGGCATGATCAAGGACGGCTCGAAGATGATCAACGCCGTCACCAACAGCCGGGTGCCGCACCTGACGGTCAACCTGGCCGCCTCCTACGGCGCGGGCAACTACGGCATGTCCGGCCGCTCCTACGATCCGCGGCTGCTGTTCACCTGGCCGAACTCGAAGACCGCGATCATGGGCCCGGAGCAGCTGGCCGGGGTGATGTCGATCGTCGCCCGGCAAGCCGCCGCCGCGGCCGGGCGGCCGTTCGACGAGGAGGCCGACGCGCGCCGCCGCGCCGAACTGGCGGAACGGATCGAGGCCGAATCGCTCGCGCTGTACATGAGCGGCCAGTGCTACGACGACGGCGTGATCGACCCCCGCGACACGCGGGACACGCTCGGCATCGCCCTGTCGATGTGCCACAACAACGAGATCGAGGGGACCCGCGGGTTCGGGGTCTTCCGGATGTAGGCGAGGGACACATGATCACCAAGGTGCTGGTCGCCAACCGCGGCGAGATCGCCCGCCGGGTCTTCCGGACGTGCCGCGAACTCGGCATCGCCACGGTCGCGGTCTATGCCGATCCGGACGCCGACGCGCCGTTCGTGCACGAGGCCGACGAAGCGGTCCCGCTCGGCGGGGCTACGCCGGCCGAGTCGTACCTGCGCGCCGACCGGGTGCTGGCCGCAGCGGAACGGGTCGGCGCGGACGCGATCCACCCCGGCTACGGTTTCCTTTCGGAGAACGCGGGATTCGCGCGGGCGTGCGAGGCCGCGGGCGTCACGTTCGTCGGTCCGCCCGCCGAAGCGATCGCCGCGATGGGCAGCAAGCTGACCGCGCGGGAGATGATGGAGCGCGCCGGCGTGCCGGTGCTGCCCGGGCGCGACCTGACCGGCGTCGCCGACGACAAGGTGCTCGGCATCGCCGCCGACATCGGCTGGCCGGTGCTGGTCAAGGCGTCGTTCGGCGGCGGCGGGCGCGGCATGCGGGTGGTGCGCGAACCGGGCGAGCTGCTCGAGGCGATCGCGTCGGCCCGCCGCGAGGCCGGAGCGGCGTTCGGCGACGACACGGTGTTCCTCGAGCACTACGTGGACAATCCGCGGCACATCGAGATCCAGATCTTCGGCGACCGGCACGGCACCGTGGTGCACCTGAACGAACGGGAGTGCTCGATCCAGCGGCGGCACCAGAAGATCGTCGAGGAAGCCCCGTCGCCGGTGGTGGACGAGCAGCTGCGGGCCCGGATGGGCGCGGCCGCGGTGGACGCCGGGCGCGCGCTCGGCTACGTCGGGGCGGGCACGGTGGAGTTCATCGTCGCGCCGGACGGAGGGTTCTTCTTCCTCGAGGTCAACACGCGGCTGCAGGTGGAGCACCCGGTCACCGAGCTGGTCACCGGCCTCGACCTGGTGCGGCTCCAGCTGGAGGTCGCCGCCGGGGCGCCGCTGCCGCCGGAGGCGCACGAGCCGCGGATCCGCGGGCACGCGATCGAAGCCCGGCTCTACGCCGAGGACCCGGCGCGCGATTTCCTGCCCGCGGCCGGTCTGCTGGACCGCTTCGAGATCCCGGAAACCGAGGGGCTGCGGGTCGACGGCGGCGTCGAGTCGGGTTCGGTGGTGTCCACCAACTACGACCCGATGCTGGCGAAGGTCGTCGGCTACGGGCGGACGCGGGAAGAAGCGACCGCGCGGCTCGTCCGGGCGCTCCGGCGGGCCCGCGTGCACGGCGTCACCACCAACCGGGCGCTGCTGGTCGGCATCCTCGAACACCCGGAGTTCGCCGCAGCGCGGATCGACACGCATTTCCTCGACCGGCGCCGGCCCTCGACGCTGATCGAGGTCGACGACGCCGAGGTGGTGCGCGCCGCGGCGCTCGCGACCGCGCTGGCCGAGCAAGCGCACGAACGGGCGTCGGCGCGGGTCCTGCCGCACGTGACGTCGGGTTTCCGGTCCTCGCCCGCGCAACTGCAGACGCGGTCGTACCGGCACCTGGACCGCGAACTGGCCGTCGGCTACCGGCTCGGCCGCGACGTCCGGTTCGAAGTGGACGGCGAGCCGCACGAGGTCGTCATCCACGCCTGCACGCCGCAGCACGCGGATCTCGTCGTGGACGGCGTGCGCCGGGCGTTCTCGATCGACCGGGCCGGCGCGACCGTCTACGCGGGCTGGCCGGGCGGGACGGTCGAACTGGCGGTGCTGCCGCGGTTCCCGGACGCCGCCGACCATCTGCTGGAGGGGTCGCTGGTCGCGCCGATGCCGGGCACGGTGATCCGGGTGGCGGTCGCGCCCGGCGAGCAGGTGCGGGCCGGGCAGCAGCTGATCGTGCTGGAGGCGATGAAGATGGAGCACGCCGTCACCGCGCCCGCCGACGCCGTCGTGGGCAGCGTCCCGGTCGCTGAAGGGTCCACTGTGGACACCGGAACCGTGCTGATCGTGCTCGAGGAAACCGGTGCGGGAGGCGAGAATGGCTGACGAGGTCCGATACGCGGTGGAAGACGGCGCCGCGTGGATCACCATCAACCGGCCGGAGGCGCGCAACGCGCTCAACGCGGCGGTCCGGCGCGGCCTGAAAGCGCGCTTCGAGGAGGCGGACGCTGATCCGGCGGTTTCGGTGATCGTGCTGACCGGGGCCGGGGACCGGGCGTTCTGCGCGGGCGGCGATTTGAAGGAGATGGCGAGTACCAAGCTCACTGTGCCACCGCCGGACTTCGTGCCCCAACCCGGCCGCACGCTGAAGCTCGCCAAACCGGTCGTCGCCGCGGTGAACGGCGGCGCGTACGGCGGCGGCTTCCTGCTCGCACAGTCCGCGGACCTGGTCATCGCGGCGGAAGAGGCGAAGTTCGCGGTGTCGGAAGCGAAAGTCGGCCGCGGCTCGCCGTGGGCCGCGCCGCTGCCGTGGCTGGTCCCGCCGCGCGTCGCGATGGAGATCCTGGTGACCGGCGAGCCGATCAGCGCCCG
Organism: Amycolatopsis nivea; assembly: GCF_004522235.1. Taxonomy (GTDB): domain Bacteria; phylum Actinomycetota; class Actinomycetes; order Mycobacteriales; family Pseudonocardiaceae; genus Amycolatopsis; species Amycolatopsis nivea. The sequence continues at coordinate 154,886 of NZ_SDLT01000017.1, read as the reverse complement.
GCGCGCTTACGAGATCGGGCTGGTGAACCGCGTGGTGCCGGGCGCGGAACTGCTTGACGCGACACGGGAACTGGTCGCCCGCATCGCCGCCAACGCACCGCTTTCGGTCCGGGCGGCGAAGGAAATGGTGTACGCGGTCGCCGAGCACGGCCGGTCGGATGCCTTCGAGGTGGCTGAGCGGATCTGGGAACCGGTCTATCTGAGCGAGGACGCGCAGGAGGGTCCGCGCGCGTTCGCCGAGAAGCGGGCGCCGCAGTGGCGGGCGCGATGATCGACGGATTGCTGACAGACTTGGCGGCGGAGCACGACGCGCTCGCCGCGTTGCTGGCCGGACGCCCGGACCGCGACTGGTCCGCGCCGACGCCCGCGCCTGGCTGGACGGTTCGCGACCAGATCGCGCACCTGGCGCATTTCGACGGAGTCACCGCTCTGTGCGTCGGCGAGCCGGAGAAATTCGTCGCACTGCGGGATTCGCTCGAAGATCTGCAGTCCTATGTGGACGGCATCGGAGCGGTGCACGCGGATCGTCCCGGTGCGCAGATGCTGGCCTGGTGGAACGACGAACACCGCCGTTTGCGCGCGGCGGCCGAGGCGGCGGATCCCGCGGTCCGGGTGCCGTGGTTCGGGCCGTCGATGAGCCTGGCGTCGAAGCTGACGGCGCGGATCATGGAGACCTGGGCGCACGGGCAGGATGTCGCCGACACTTTCGGCGTGCGCCGCGAGGCGACCGCACGGCTGCGACACGTGGCGCGGATCGGAGTGCTGGCCTTCCCGAACAGCTACCGGGCGCAGGGTCGGCCAGTGCCCGACGCCGAGGTGCACGTGGCCTTGACCGCCCCGGACGGCGGCTACTGGACCTGGGGCGACCCGGGTTCCCCGAACTCGGTGACCGGGTCGGCCGAGGACTTCTGCCTGGTGGTGACCCAGCGACGGCACGTGGCGGACACGGCGTTGCGCACGCGCGGTGATATCGCGGGGGAATGGATGCGGGTGGCTCAGGCGTTCGCTGGCCCGCCTGGGGTTGGGCGGCGGGCGGGGCAGTTTCGCCGCTGAGCTGGGCCGGGCTGGGTTGTGGCTGGGTGTTCGCCGGTTCGCCGGGGAGGGTTGGAGGCCGGGGCAGTTCCTTGGTTGAGGTGGGTTCGGGCGGGGTTGTGGTCGAGTGTTCGTCGGTTGGCCGGGGAGGGTCGGTGGCGGGGCAGGCTCGGGGCTGAGCTGGGGCTGGGTTGTGGCCGAGTGCTCGCCGGTTCGCCTGGGGTGGGTCGGTGACCGGGGCAGATCCCTGGCTGAGGTGGGTCCGGGCCGGGATGTGGCCGAGTAGCCGCTGCGGGTTTGCGGCCGAGCCCTCGCCGGGGAGTGTCAGTGGTCTGGGCAGCGCCGCGGCTGAGCCGGGCCCGGGCGGGGGTTTAAGCCAGGCGTTCGCTCGTGGGTTTGCGGTCAAGCTTCGCCGCGCCAGTGCCCGCGTGGCGCTTCGTGGCCAACCCTTCGCTGCGACGGCGGGCGCTTCGGGCTTCCCGGCCCGCGTGGGTCTTCCAGCGTTGCGCCCGTCCTTCCACCCGAGCCCGTCCCGCCCACGCCCGTCCTCCCGCCGCAATCCCGCCAACCCTGAGTGACCCGCCGTTCACCCCGCGGGGTCCGCTTCGGCGTGCCCGTCGCGCGGCCGATATCGTGGCGGGAGCGACAGGCTGGAGGTGGTGGGTGTGGCACGTTCGGCCACCCGGACGCGGGATCCCGACCGGAGAGCGAAGATTCTCGTCGCGGCGGGCGATCTGATCAGCCGCAACGGCTACCACGCGGTGTCGATGGCCGAGATCGGCCGCGACGCGGGGATTGTCGGTTCCGGGATCTACCGGCACTTCGACAGCAAGGCGGCGATCCTCGTCGCGCTCTTCGACGACATCATCGACCGGCTCATCGCCGATCAGGAGGTCGCGCTCGCCGAGCATGCCGGGCCGCGCGAGACGTTGCGGCGGCTTGTGCGCGGGCAGGCCGAGTTCGTCGTGCGCCAGCGCGCGCTGGCCCGGGTCTACCACAACGAGATCGGCAGCCTTCCCGCCGAGGACCAGGTCCGGCTGCGCCGCAAGCAGCGGCTGTACCTGGAGGAGTGGGTGCACCTCACCCGCGAGGCGCATCCGGACCTCGACGACGCGGTGGCGCGCACGCTCGTCCACGCCGCGGTCGGCGCCGTCCAGTCGAACCTGTTCCACAACGTCGGCCTCGAAGCCGACCGGCTGCTCGACTGCCTCGCCCGCGCCGCCGAGCTCGTGCTGGAGATCGCCGCGGACCAGTGACCCCGGCCGCGGAGCCCCTTGCTTAGTGAATGATGATTCTCTAAGGTGAGGGGCATCCGAGCACGCGGCGTGCTCACCGCGGAGTTCCAAAGGGGGAGCTTCATGGCCTTCGATGTCACCAGCCTCTACAACCGCCGCGCGGACGACCGCTGGAACCGCATCTGCGTGTCCGATCTGGTCGAACGCCTCACCTGGAGCGTCCCGGACGCGACCGCGATCGCGGGCTGGCCCGGCGCGTTCGGCGATCCCCGCTTCGCCCGGCTGACCTTCGCCGAGCTCGACGCGCTCACCAGCCAAGTCGCGAACGCCCTGCTCGCCCGGGGTCTGCACCGGGGCGACCGGGTGGCGATGGTGTGCGAGAACTCCGTCGAGGGCTACGCCTTCAAGCTCGGCGTCGCGAAGGCGGGCATGGTCGCGGCACCGATCAACCCGGCCATGGCGCCAGACGTGGTGCGTTACCTGATCGACCGGGTCCAGCCGCGAATGTGCGTCGTGGACGCCGACATCTGGGCCGCCGCGCCGGAGCAGTGGCGCGGTGCCGGGGTTTCTCCGGACGTGGCGGTGGAAATCGGCGGACCCGCGCCGGAAGGCAGCGAGTCGTTCTCGCACTTCGTCTCCGGCGTCTCCGAAACCGCGCCGGACACCACGATCCACGGCGACGACATCTACGAAATCCTTTTCACCTCCGGCACGACGGCGATGCCGAAGGGCGTGATGTGCTCGCACGCGGCGTCCACGCTCGCCGCGCACGGCTTCGCGCTCACCCTCACCCGCGGGGTCCCGTTCGAGGGCGCGGTGAAGGTCGCCAGCTTCCTGCCGATGATGTATCACGTCGGCCATCAGATATTTCTCCTCGCGGCGTTCGCGGCAGGCGGCTCGGCCGTCATCGGCCGGCGGCCGGACCCGGTCGCGACCGCCGACTGCATCGAGCGCGAGCGGAGCACCGCGCTGTGGGGCGGTTCCCCGGCGATGCTCGGCGCGCTGCGGCAGGAACTCGACGCGCACCCGCGTGACGTGTCGTCCCTGCGGATCGCCGTCTACGGCTGGGCCGCGCTCCCGCCCGCGGTGCTCGCCGGTCTTCGCGAGCACTGTCCACAGTTGACGGTCACGGAAATCTTCGGGCAGACGGAATCCATTGCCTGCCACCGGTTCTGGCCCGACCAGCATCCGGACCTGTACGAACGGACCGCGCCGCAGGACAACTACGTCGGAGCGCCCAGTCCGCTGCTGGCGTCGCAGATCGTGGATCCGGAAGGCGTTTCCCTGGAGGGACAGGAAGGCGTGCCCGGCGAAGCCGTCTACCGTTCGCCCGTCACCACCGCGGGCTACTACCTCGACGAAGCGGCCACGCGTGAAGCGTTCCGCGACGGCTGGTTCCACTCCGGCGACAGTTGCTCGTACGGCGAAAGCGGCCAGCGCGTAATGGTCGACCGGTACAAGGACATCGTGAAATCCGGCGGCGAGAACGTCTCGACGATTCGCGTGGAGTCGGCACTGCACCTGCATCCAGGCGTCGCGAAGGCAGCGGTGATCGGTGTTCCGGACGAACGCTGGGGCGAGCGGGTGGCGGCGTTCGTCGTGCTGGCCGAGGACGCGGCGGTCACCGAGGAAGAGCTGATCGCGTTCGCGCGGGAACGCCTGGCTGGCTTCGAAACCCCGAAAACAGTGCGGTTCGTGGACGCGCTGCCGGAAACAGTCGGCGGAAAAGTCATGAAGTACAAGCTGCGCCGACAGTATGCGTCGGCCACGGAAGCCTCGGGACGGCACTGATGGATTTCGACGAATCGCCCGAGCACGCCGATCTGCGGGCCGCGGTCGGCAAGATCTGCGCGGGGTTCGGCGACGGGTATTTCCGGCGCGTGCTGGACGAAGACGGGCGCACCGACGAGCTGTGGCACGCCCTCGGCGACGCGGGCTTCGTCGGCGTGAACCTGCCCGAGGAGCACGGCGGGGGAGGCGCGGGCATCACCGAACTCGCGATCGTGGTCGAGGAGACCACCGCGGCCGGGATGCCGTTGCTGCTTTTGCTCGTGTCCGCCGCGATTTCCGGGGAGGTGCTGAAGGAATTCGGCACGCCCGCGCAACAGCGCCGGTGGCTGCCCGCGATGGCTTCCGGCGCGGAGAAAATGGTCTTCGCGATCACCGAACCGGACGCCGGGTCGAACAGCCACCAGCTGCGCACCACCGCGCGCCGCGACGGCGACGGGTGGGTGCTGTCGGGCACGAAGTACTACATCTCCGGAGTGGACGAGGCCGCGAACCTGCTCGTGGTGGCCCGCACCGGCGCCGGCGACTCCGGACAGGGCGAAATGACGCTGTTCGTCGTGCCCACGGACGCCGACGGCCTGCACCGCAGCCGGATCTCGGTCGAAATGCGCGCGCCGGAGAAGCAGTACACGCTCAGCTTCGACGACGTCCGGGTGGACGACGACCGCCGGATCGGCGAGGTCGGCGACGGACTGCGCATCGTTTTCCGCGGCCTCAACCCGGAACGAATCGGCGGCGCCGCGATCGAAACCGGTATCGCGCGGTACGCACTGGCGAAAGCCGCGCGTTACGCGAACGAGCGCTCGGTCTGGGGCACGCCGATCGGTGCGCACCAGGGAGTGGCCCATCCGCTCGCGGAGGCGGCGGTAGACGTCGAACTCGCACGCTTGATGACCGCGAAAGCCGCGTGGCTGCACGACGCGGGCCGCCCGGCGGGCGAGGCGGCGAACATGGCGAAGTACAGCGCCGCCGATGCCGCCCTGAAAGCCCTCGACGCAGCCATCCAAACCCACGGCGGCAACGGAATGGCGACCGAATACGGTCTCGCGCACCTGTGGGGAATGGCGCGCCTGCTCAAGATCGCACCGGTGAGCCGGGAGATGATCCTGAACTACGTCGCGAGCCACACACTCGGCTTGCCGCGGTCGTATTGACCCGCTGAAACGGCCCCGGAAGCGGAAGTCATCGCTGAATGACAGCTTCATCGTGACTCCACGCTCGCTTGCGCTGCTCATTCGGTCCTGGCTGAGGCGGTTCAGCGCGTGCATGTGCTCTACTGCGTGCACACCCCGTCGAGAGGATCTCGTGCTGTGAAAGCCGAGCGGATGAACGCAGACGACCAGGCCGCGCCCGCCGTCGACCCGGTGTACGACCTGGACTTTCCCGGTCCGCACAAGCAGTGGGTCGCGGCGATCGAAAACTCGCCTACGACGCCGGTGTGGTTCGGACACCGGACCGATGCCGGAGACCGGGCTGCGCTGGTGGGCACCTTGCCGCGCGGAGCGTTCGCGGCGGGTACGGGGCCGTTGGAATGGGGTGCGCCCGGCATGGCGCTCGGGCAGCTACTGAACGTCATCGAACCGACCCCGCCCGGTGCGGATCGCGCCGCTCTTCGCAAGGCTGTTCAGGCGCATCTGGCCGAGCGCGTCGCTGACCTGTCCAGCTGGCCGCGTTCGATGTGGACGGTGGACGGCGTCCGCGTGCAGGCAGCGGTGCTGCACTTCGCGGGCGCTTGGCTGGCGCTCAGTGACGAATTGGACGTTGTCTACTTGGCGACTGTCGGCGTGGGCATTTCTCCGGACGGTCTGGAGTTTCACCAGACGCGCGGCGAGAAATATGGTGCTGATTTCTCGGTTCCGCTGACCATTGGCCAGCTCCACGGGCTGCGTGCGGAGCAGATGCCGCAGCCTTCTCAGCCCCACCCGGATCTGTTGCGCCTCAAGTAACTCGCGGGGGTCAGTGGCCGGTCTTGAGTTCGGACAGCGTCAGTGCCATCTTGCGATGGACCGCGGGCAGCCAGTCCAGCGTGCGCATCGCGGTGTTGCGCATGGCCCGCAGCGCGGGGCTGCCGAGGGTGGCTGCCCGGGTCATTTTGTCGGTGAACGCGACGATTTCCTCGGCGACCGGACGCCGCTCGGCTTCGTAGCCGTCCAGGGTGCTGTCTGGGGCGCCGCCGCGCAGTACCGCGCTCAGTCGGCGGGCCAGGTCCAGTGCGTCTTGGACGCCGGTGTTCATGCCCTGGCCGCCGGCCGGACTGTGGACGTGCGCGGCGTCGCCAGCAAGGAAGACGCGTCCGGCGCGGTAACGGTCGGCGAGGCGGTGGTGCACGCGGAACCGCGAACTCCAGCCCAGATCGGTCACCTCGATCGAACCGGTCCGCGGACCGCGGGTGTCCAGCAACGCCTGTACCTGGGAACGGTCGGGGTGCGGCGGCGCGTCGTCGACCGTCGCCACAATTCGGTGCCGGCCGCCGGGCAGGGGTGCCAGCACGGTGACTCCCTCGGGGGCGAAGTAGAGCCGGACTTCCGCGTCGGTCACGTCGCCGGTCAGGACGACGTCGGCGAGGACGAACGACTGCGGGTAGCTGTCGCCGTGGAACGTAATGCCGGCCTGCTCGCGGACCAGACTGTGCATCCCGTCGGCGCCGATGACGTATCCGGCCCGGATCTGCTCGCCGGTGGTCAGGGTGACGGTGACGCCTGCGGGGTCCTGCGCCAACGCGGTCACCTCGCTGGGCCGGGTCACCTGCCCGCCTGCCTTGTGCAGCCGCTTGAGCAGTACCTGCTCGGTAATGTCCTGCGGCACCAGCAGGGTATAGGGATGAGCGCTGGGCAGTTGGTCGAAATCGATGTGCAGCAGCACGCGATCGTGCTCGCGCACAGTGAATTTCGAGACGCGGATGCCGCGTGCCACGAGTTCCTCGGTGACGCCGATTTCCTCGAGCACCTCAAGCGTGCGGGCGTGCACGACCGCAGCCCGTGAGGTGTTCATCATTTCGGCCTGTTTGTCCACGACCATCGTTTCGACGCCCTGATCGGACAGGGAGGCCGCTGCCGCCATTCCGGCCGGACCGGCTCCGACTACCAAAACCTCGATGCGAGCGGGTTCTTGCGCATTCATCACGATTGTCCTCACCGTTGACCGGGAAACGAGCCGGATTTACCGCGACACGAGCTGGTGAACCAAGTGCGGGCGCGCGAACAGTTCGGTGTTCGTGCCGTCGACGACCCCGGGTGGCGCTTCGCCGAACTCCGCGTCGAGCGCGAGCCGGGTCTGCGGCGAATGGCGCAGGATCATGGCGGCTTCGAGAGCTTCGCGAGATTCGGCTTTGGCTACGCACACGATGGTTTCCCCGTCTGTGGTGAGCCAGCAATCCGCCGACAGAAATCCGGGCGCGCTGCGGAAAACCCGGGCGACGCCTTCCACCCGCCGGAAGAACTCGTCGCGGTAATGCGGATGCGGATAGTGGTAAGCGATGAAACCGGCCAGCATGATGTTTTCCTTAGTTCGCAACGGGAAGCCCTATCGCGTCAACGCCGCGAGGTCCGCGGTCGCCGGGCGTCCGGTGGCTTTCTGCAGCAGGGGCGAATAAATCAGCGGCGTGACGAGTTCGACAACCAGCATCGCGACGTAGAACCAGTGCGGCCAGCCGGAGTAGGCGACGGTCAGCAAGCGCACCAGCCCGCCGGCGAAGAACACCAGCATGAGGAGGTGGATCAGGCCGGCGTGCCGGTCCAGGTCCCGGGCGGCCCACACGCAGGCGATCCCGTAGGCGAGGAACAGCAGCATCGAGAACCGCAGATCGCCGTCGAGGGTGGCGTTCGGGGTGTTCGCCCCGATGATCGTGCTCGGCCCGATCAGGATGTGCGCCAGCGCGATCAGCGCGCACGCGATCCCGAAAACGACGAGATACCACCGTAATACGGCCTTCATGATCGCCTCCCGGTCCCGGATGCGCGCCACTAGTACACACGCGTCTACTAAGCCGCCGAAGCGTAACCGCGCTAGTGGACGCGCGTCAACTAAGGTGGGGCGATGCCGCCTCGCCGCCGTCTCGCTCCGGACCAGCGCCGTGCCGAACTCCTCGACGTCGGCGCGCAGCTGTTCGCCGAACTGCCCTACGAGCAGGTGCAGATGGACCGCGTCGCCGAACGCGCCGGGGTCTCCCGTGCCCTGCTGTACCGGCATTTCCCGAAGAAGAGCGTCCTGTTCGCGGCGATCTACCAGCGCGCCGCCGAGCAGCTGCAGGCCGAGATCCGGATCGAGCCAGACTTGCCGCTGACCGGCCAGATCGCCGCCGGCCTCGACGCGCACATGGACTACTTCGCGGCCAACCGCCACACCGTGCTGGCCGCCAACCGCGATCTCGCCGGCGACCCCGTCGTGCAAGCCATCGTGCTGGGCGACCACCGGGCCATGCACGACGTCATGCTCGCCGCCACCGGCCTCAGCGGCGGACAGCGCGCCACCATGTCCGCGGCGCTCACGTCCTGGCTGATGTTCGTGCACACCCTGTGCCTGGAATGGCTCGAACACGACCGCCTCACCCGCGACCAGGTCCGGACCGTCAGCCTCGGCGCGCTGACGGGAATGATTGCGGCGCTGGAGGATTCGGTAGCTCGCGAGCCAGGTCGGGGGAGCAACCGGCGTGGTTCGTCGATCGGAGGTTGACCTCCACCATGGTCGAGGTTCAAGAATCTCGATCATGACATTGTGGATCTGCGACCGATGCGGCATCGAACAACCCGGCTCCCCGGAACCCCCGCACTGTGTGCTGGACCGCGGCGAGGTCGGCATCGAGGAGCGCGGCGACTTGGGCCCGCATTCGGGGAGTTGGCGCACTCACGAACAGCTTGCCGCCGAACCGCACGTGGTGCGGGAGCGGGACCACGGCCGTGGCGTGCACAGTCTGCGGCGGGAACCGGTGGTGGGGATCGGGCAGTGGTCGTTCGTCGTGCGGACCGCGCGGGGGAACGTGTTGTGGGATCCGCCGACTTCCATCGAGCCGGACACGCTCGCCGCGGTTCGGGCGCTCGGCGAGGTCGCCGCCATCGCGACCAGCCATCCGCACATGTTCGCCGCCCAGGTCAGCTGGAGTCACGCGTTCGGGCGGATTCCGGTGCTGGTGAACGCCGCTGGCCGCGAATGGCTGGGTCGCACCGATCCCGTGCTCGAGTTCTGGACCGAGCACGCCGAGCCGGTGCCGGGGGTCGAGCTGATCCAGGTCGGCGGGCACATGCTGGGCAGTGCCGTGCTGCGCACCCAGGACGGCACGATCCTCTCCGGCGACTCGATCAGCGGCGGTCTGGCGCCGAATTGGGTGTCGTTCCAGCGCAATTTCCCGAAGCACATCCCGCTGTCCGCCGCGGTGGTCCGGCGGATCGTGGACCGGCTCGACGGCTGGTCCTACGACCGGCTGTACACGCTCGGCGGCGACACCATCGACGCGGACGCCAAGGCGGTCGTGCATCGTTCCGCCGACGCGCATATCCGTTGGGTCAGCGGGGAATTCGACCATCTGACCTGACCGGCTTCCGCGGGCGGGGATCAGCCGGTGAACTCGGCCAGCGCCGAGCGTTCTATCTCCGACACCGGCAGGTCCCGTCCGGCGGGCCGCAGGTACCGGGCGGCGAATTCCTCCGGCCCGGCTTGTTCTCGTTCGTGCCAGCCGTATTCGGCGAGGAACGCTTCGACGCGGTCGGGGGCCAGGCCGAAGCGCCAGAGCGGCCGCTTGCGAACGAACTCGGTGTAGGCGGCTTCGGCGCCGTAAAGGCGGGTGCCGTCGAGGAAGTCCTTGCGGACAAAGGTGAACACCAGGCGGCTGCCCGCGGACGCGGTGGCCAGGAAGTCGAACGTGCGGCGGACGCCGTCCTCGGTGAGGTATTGGGTGACTGCCTCCCAGATAAAGAAAGTCCGGCCGGGGAGGTAGCCGTGCCGGGCGAGGGCGTCGGCGAGGTTTTCGGTATTGAAGTCGACCGGCACCTGCGTCAGGTTGGCGGGGACGCGGCCGAGCGCCTTGGTGAGCGCGGCGCGTTTGCGGCCGATGTTGGCGGGCAGATCGACCTCGTAGACCGGAATCTCCGCGAGCGCGGGCAGGCGGCAGGAGCGTGTGTCGAAACCCGCGCCGAGGATGACCACCGCCTCGATCCCGCCCTCGTCGAGAGCCGCGCGGAGGGCGTCGTCGACATAGCGTTTGCGGCACAGCATGCTGGCCCACAGGCCGGGGATCTTCTTCTCGGTCGCGGCGATCAGCGCTCGCCGGATCGGCCGGTATTTCGTCAGCGCGGCGGCGAGCCTCCCGCTGGCGGGCAGGAGGCGGCGGGCCCACGGGTCGTCGATCAGCGGCCGGGCCTCGTGCTGGTCGGCGGCGACGATGACCATCGGCCCGAACGCGGTCCGGTCGGCTCCGGTTGCCATGAGGTGCTCCTCGGTCAGGTCAATGATCGACGCTGGGCTGCTGGTGGAACAGCGCGGAGGTTAGCGCCTCGGTAGCGGCGCGCGCAGCTGATGCCGTGTCGCCGTCGAAGGTGTCGAGCAGGGTTTGCCAGCCGGCGTGGCTGGTCAGGGTGTAGGCCAGCGCGAGGGCGGCCGACGCGGAGACCGCGAGTCTGCCGTCCCGGTGGGCGCGTTCGACGATGCTGTTCAGGAGGGTGCGCCGCCATCGGCGGATCGCGCGGATCTGCTCGTCCAGTTCCGGTGCGTCCTGCTGGGCGAGCAGGACGGTGAGGCGCGGGCCCATCTGCTCGTACCGCGAGTAGTACACCTCGATGATGTGCTGCAGCTGATGTTCGGGCGCGGCGTCGGGCAAGCCGAGATCCTCCACGGCCGCACGGGTTTGCGCGGTGTGGTGGTCGAACGCCGCGGTCAGCAGTTCGTCGCGGCTGGAGAAGTGGTTGTAGAGGGTGCGCAGCGCGACATCGGCCCGCTCGGCGATCTCCTGCATGGTGACCTGCTGCCCGCCCGAGGCGACCAGGGCGTCCAGGGTCGCGTCGAAGATGCGGGTCCGCGCTTCTTCGCTGGCGCGGCGCCGGGTCTGCATTGAATAACGGCGAGGCATGCGTCCAGTCTACTCATTTACATGCACGCATGCGTGCAATAAAATCCTCCGTTGCGGTACCCGCCGCGACGGCGGCCGGGCCGCACGTCCGGCGTCCGCCGGGCGGACCTCGAACCTTCTCGGTGAGGCAGTCATGACCATCGATGCGGCAACCGCCCTGGATCCCACTGTCACCAACCCGGAGCACTACCACGTGGTGTTCGAGAACGAGCGCGTCCGCGTGCTCGAATACACCGACAAGCCCGGCGACCGCACCACCCGCCACGCCCATCCCGACAGCGTGCTGGTGGTGCTCAGTTCGTTCCGCCGCCGGATGTACGCCGCCGACGACAGCACGCACGACCTGGAGCTGACCGCGGGCAAGGTCGGCTGGCTGGCCGCTCAGCAGCACGCCGGGCACAACATCGGCGACACCGACAGTCACGCCCTGTTCATCGAACTCAAAGAAGGGGTCCGGACCGAGACCGGGGTGCTCGGGCCGATCGGTCCCGCGGTGGAGTGAGGCCTGCCGGGGCACACGCTGGACGAGGCTTTCGCATCCGGCTTAACGAAGTGTCAGAAAGGGACCTTATCGATTGCTCCTCGCGATCAAAGCAGAATTGTCGGTGCGGTCGGGGTCGGATCCAGAGGGATAGGATCTGACGACAAAGCTGAGGCATGCGATGAATCCGCTGTCGCCGGTCGAGTGGAGTGTCAAACATCGCACGTGATGGGCGGACTTCTCTTTGATGTCCGCGAACCGCAGTATTTCCGCGGTCTGCGCACGGTCTGCGTAGTCTATGGCCAGGGACTGGTAGAGGGATTTGAGTTTCATCCCGACCACCCCGAAGAAGGCGGCTTCGATCAGGTCGCCGGCTTCGGTGTCGACGGTGCGCAACCGAAGTTCCGAATGGCTGACGGCATAGCGCCACGGGCGAAAAACGCGGTCGAACGTGAGGGGAAGAGCCCCGCTCGGTCCACTGTCTCGGTCAGGGATTGAAAGGGTGGGCAACGGCGACTCCATCTCACGTTCGGCCGCGTAGCTGGGTTGTTGCGGATATAGGTCGGTTCCGGCAGTTCAGGTCAGCGTCGGCTCGGGCTCGCACTCGGGTCGGCGGGCGGTATCGCGTCGAGGGGGACGAGGCGGGTTCCTGTCCAGTGGTAGCGGACTGTCGCCGCGTCGGCGGTGGGACAGCACTGCGGGTCTTCGGCGTTGTACATCTCGTACGAGAGGGCGATGGTGCTGTCGGTGGACCACGCTTCCTGGATGCCGGCGCTGTCCACCGAGGTGTCGGTGCCGAGGTACTTGCCGTCGTGGAAGAAGAAGGCCCGGTTCGCGTAGCCGTCAGCCGACTCGGCGATGGTGGCGAGGACGACCTGCAGGCCGTCGGCCGATTCCCAGGAGGTGGCTGGATAGGGGCGGTAGCCCTTCGCCTGGACGACTGCTTCGGCGTCGGCGAGGGTGTCGCGCGGGGCGGCCGGGGGCGCTGAATCCTTGGTCACGGTGGAAGTCGGGGCGCTGCTTGGCTGCGGGTCGCTGGTGGACGGCACCGGGAGAACGGGTTCCGGCGACGAGGGGGCGGCCAGCGTCGGGGCCGTCGCGCCGTCCGCAGTGCTGCGGGTCGTTCTGTCGATGCCGGTGACGGCGGTCAGTCCCAGCGCGGCGACCACGATGGCGACCGCGCAGGTGATGGCGGAGAAGACGGTGCGGCCGTCGGTGCGCGGTGGCCGGACGGCAGGCTGCGGCACCACCGCGCCGACGAGCATGAAGAGCGCACCGGCGACGCTGACCCAGGGGCCCAGCCCGATGTGCAGGAGGCCGCCAGCGCCGTCGAGACCGCTCAGCAGGCTGAAGAGGAGCAATCCGCCCAGGACACCGGATACGCCGAACAGGACGAAGCCAGTCGCCCGGACCGCGACGCCCTCCCGCAGCACGACGGCCGCGACGATCGCGGCGGCCCCGCAGACCGCCAGAGCCGCGGGAAGAAAGACGAGCGGCACGGTTCGGCTGCTTGCCAGGCGAGCGACGTCGAACAGGCTCGCGTTCCCCACCAGCACGACCTGAAACCACGGCAGGACCGGCGACACCCCGACCAGCACGCCGCCCGCGGCCAGCCCGGTCGCGGCGGCGAACCGCCGGAAAGTGTCGCCCGGCGTGGCCTCGGCAGCCAGCCGGTTGCCGCAGCGCCAGCAGCGCACCGTGCCCGCCGGGACCTGCTGTGCGCAGTACGGGCACGGGAACGCGGCGGGCACCGCGCCCGGCCACGGCGCGGGGCCGCCAGAATGGGAACCGATCATCGCGTGAACTCCTCGTCTGTACCAGGACAGACGGCGGGATCCCGGAGCGTGTTACCGAGCGCTGAAATACTCGTGCTGCTCGAGCGGCACAGGCTGGAGCGGGTTGCGCTGTCCGCGAGACGCCTGTACTCGGCTGTCCATCGGACGTCGCTCAGGCGCAGAACACCTTGTCGATCAACGAGAAGGCGTCATCCGGGCGGCACTCGGCACCAGCGCTGCCGCGCGGCTGCGGCTGGTGGTCCAGCGGTGCCCATTTGCCGCCGACGTCGCGTCAGTTCCCCGGCGGCGGCATCCACACCAGCCGGGGATCGGTCTGCACGAAGCTGCCCAGCAGTTGGTCCACTCGCATCAGCACATCCAGATCGAGCCGGACACCCGCGGCCTTCGCGTTCTCGGTCAGCTGTTCCGGCGTGCTCGCCCCGACCACCGCCGCGGCGACGGTTTCGTGTTGCAGGGTCCAGGCGAGCGCCAGCTGCGCCATGGTCAACCCCGCGTCGTCGGCGACGCCGCGCAGCAGTTCGACTCGGTCGACCAGTTCCGGGTACCGCAGCGGGCGCGCGTACGCCGGTCCGGTCGCGCGCGAGCCCGGCGGGACCGTGCCGTTGCCGTATTTGCCCGTCAGGACGCCTTGTGCCAGCGGGACAGCGGCGAACTGGCCGATGCCGAGCCGGTCGGACACCGGGATCACCTGTGCCTCCGGCACGCGCCACAGCATCGAGTAGTGCGCCTGGTTCGAGATCAGCGGCACGTCGTACCGCGCGGCCGCCTCGGCTGCCTGCGCCAGCTGGTCCGCCGTCCACTCCGCGGTGCCGACGTAGCGCACTTTGCCTTGCCGCACGAGGTCCGACAGGGCCAGGAACGTCTCCGCGACCGGTGTCTTGTAGTCGAATCTCAAGAGCTGGTAGACGTCGATGTAATCGGTGCGCAGCCGACGCAGTGAACCCTCGAGGGACGCGATCACGTGTTTGCGGCTCAGGCCCGCGTCGTTAGGCCCGGGGCCTTCGGGCCAGAACACTCCGGTGCACAGGACCAGATCGTCGCGGCGGGCGCCGGCGAACGCCGTGCCGAAAGCGGCTTCCGCGGCGCCGCCGTCCCAGGCCGCTGCCGTGTGGAACGTCGTGACGCCCGCGTCCAGCGCCGCGGCGACGCAGCCGGGGGCGTGGTGGTTGTACCAGTTGCCGTAGGCGATTTCGCTGACGGCGAGGCCGCTGGTGCCGAGCCTGCGGTATTCCACTTCAGCCTCCTTGGGCGGCCATCTCGGTGATCCACGCGTCCACCGCGCTGGCTTTGCGGGAGAACGTGTCCCGCACCGTTTCGTGCGGCAGGATCAGGAATTCGTCCCGGGAGAGCCCGCGCACGACCGCGTCGGCGACGTCCTCGGGTTCGAGCAGCGGCGCGGCGGCCGCGATCGCCAGCGCGGCCGGGTGGCCCGCGGCGAGGCCCGGCTCCAGCAGCGCGGTGCGCACGCCGAGCGGGCAGAGCGCGCTGATCCGCACCCCGCGCGGCCGGTAGGTGATCGCGAGCCATTCGGCGAGCGCGACGGCCGCGTGCTTGGTGACCGAGTACGGCGCGTCGCCCGGCACGCCGAGCAGGCCGGCGGCCGACGCGGTGAGCAGCAGGCAGCCCTCGCCGCGGGCGAGCATCGAGGGCAGCACCGCCTGCGCCGCGTGCACGTGCTGCATCACGTTGATTTCCCAGGATTTCGCCCACTGTTCGTCCGCGGCGTGCACGCCGGTGCCGAACGCGGCGCCCGCGTTGGCGCAGAACAGGTCCACCGGCCCGAACTCGGCTCGCGCGCCCGCGACCAGCGCTTTCAAGTCCTTTTTGGACGTCACGTCGGTCACCGCCGCGACGGCCCGCCCGCCCGCGTCCCGGATCCCGGCCGCCACGCGTTCGGCGCCGTCCGCGTCGAGGTCGGACACGACCACTCCGCTCGCGCCCTCGGCGGCGAATCTGCGGGCCATGGCGGCGCCGATTCCGTGCGCCGCGCCGGTGAGCACGACTACCCGTCCGATCAGTTCCACCTGTTCTCCACTATTTTCGGCGACAGTGTTACCGGGGTGAGCAAAGTGTATTTCCGGACTGTCATTCGCATGACAAAAGCCCTGCTCAGCGGCTTGATGAGGGGTCGGTCCACGGTTTCGGACATTAGCACGGCGAGGGGGCCGGTGGTACGCTCCGCGGCAATTATTCCCGGCCGGTATTGCGTTTTCCGCAGCCCATGCGTTATTGCTGTAAACGGTTCCGCGGCGATCGTCCGCGCACCACTGCCCATCCCGGTACAGGAGGTCAGCCGATGGTCGAGCTCGTCCCGCCGTCGCACGCTCGACGGCTGCGGTGCCTGGGCGTCGGCGATCCCGACACGGTGGCGGCCGTCGCGCGCGGCGGCGGGCTGGGCGTGCTCGACGGGGCCGACCCGGTCGAGCTGCGCCTGGTCGCGGCCCGGGTTCGCGTGCCCTACGGCGTGCGCACGGACGGACCGCTGCCCGCGGGCGCGGCCTTCGCGATCCGGACGAAAGCGCCGTGGCAGGGCGCGCTCGCCGAGGTGACCGACGCGGCAACCGCCGCCGAAGCGGTCCGCGGCGGTGCGCTGGGGCTCGTCGCCGGGGTCGGCGAGTTGAGCGAGTTCGTTCTGCTGCAACAGCTTCTCGGCAGGTTCGACGTCCCGGTGTGGGGCCGTGCGGCCGGAGAGCGGACGGCAGTGGGCGCGCTCGCGGGCGGCGCGGCGGGGGTGCTCCTGCCGTCCGCGACGGAGGCCAGCGTCCGTCGGGTCATCGGGGCGGAGCTGCCCTCGGCAGCGTTGGGCGATCGGCTGTGCCGCACGCTGGGCACCGCGCTGCCGATCGTGCAGGGCCCGATGACACGCGTCAGCGACCAGCCCGCGTTCGCCGCCGCGGTCGCGGACGCGGCCGGATTTCCGTTCATCGCAGTGGCTACCGCGAACGGCGCGCGCACGGCCGAGTTGTTGCGCGGCACCGCCGAACGGCTCGGCGCCCGGCCGTGGGGCGCGGGCATCCTCGGCTTCGTCCCCGACGACCTGCGCGCCGAGCAGTTCGCCGCGATCCGGGCCGCCCGGCCGCGCTGCGTGCTGATCGCGGGCGGGAAACCGGGGCAGGCCAAGGCGTTGGAAGCCGAGGGCATCGCGACCTTCCTGCACGTTCCCTCGCCGATCCTGCTCCGCCAGTACCTCGACGCCGGGGTGCGCCGGTTCGTGTTCGAGGGAGCCGAATGCGGCGGCCACGTCGGACCGCGGTCGAGCTTCGAGCTGTGGGAAGAGCAGCTGGCTGTCCTGGCGGGGGAGAAGGACGTCGAGGTGCTGTTCGCGGGCGGGATCCACGACGCCCGTTCGGCCGCGATGGTCGCCGCGATGGCCGCGCCGCTTGACGGTGCGGGCGTTCTGCTCGGCACTGCCTACCTCTTCACCAAGGAAGCCGTGCAGCACGGCGCGATCACTCGGCTGTTCCAGGAATGCGTGCTCGCCGCCGACACCACAGTCACCCTCGAAACCGCGCCGGGCCATCGCACGCGCTGCCTGCTCAGCCCGTACACGACGGAGTTCCAGCAGCTCAAGGCAGACCTGACCGACGTGCCCGCGCGGGAGGCCTGGCAACGGCTCGAAGAGCTGAACACCGGACGGTCGCGGATCGCCAGCAAGGGCGTGCGCCGCGACGGAACGCGGCTGAGCGCGCAGACTCAGCTCGCCGACGGGATGTACATGGCCGGGGAGGTCGCCGTGCTGCGCGACCGCCGGACCACAATCGCGGAACTGCACGCCGAAGTCTCCTCGGGACGGACGTTCGCTCGCCCGGTCGAAGAGGCGGAGACGGCGAGCCGCGACATCGCGGTCATCGGCATGGCCGGTACCTTCGCGGGCGCGCCCGATCTCGAAGCGTTCTGGTCGAACATCCTGCGCGGCGAGGATTCGGTCGCCGAGGTGCCGCCCGAGCGCTGGGACCCGGAGGTCTACTTCGGACAGTCGACGTCGAAGTGGGGCGGTTTCCTGCCGCCGCTGCCGGTCGACCCGCTGGACTACGGCATTCCGCCGTCCGCGATGAGCAGCATCGACCCGGCGCAGCTCGTGTCGCTGGAGACCGCGCGCCGCGCGCTGGCCGACGCCGGGTACGAAGACCGGGAGTTCGACCGGGAACGCACGAGCGTCGTGTTCGGTGCCGAGGCCGGCGGCGACCTCGCGAACGCGGGCACGCTGCGCTCGCTGCTCGACGGCTACTTCGAGGACGTCCCGAGCGAACTCCGGGACCAGCTACCCGAACCGACCGAGGACACCTTCCCCGGCACGCTCGCCAACGTCATCTCCGGCCGGATCGCCAACCGGCTCGACCTCGGCGGCGCGAACTACACCGTCGACGCCGCCTGCGGATCCTCGCTGGCCGCACTGGATCTCGCGGTCAAGGAATTGCGGAGCGGAACCAGTTCGCTCGTGCTGTGCGGGGCGGTCGACCTGCACAACGGCATCCACGACTACCTGATGTTCACCGCCGCCGGCGCGTTGTCGCCGACCGGGCGGTGCCGTCCGTTCGACGCGTCCGCCGACGGCATCGCGCTCGGTGAGGGCGTCGCCTGCCTGGTGCTCAAACGGCTCGCCGACGCCGAACGCGACGGTGACCGGATCTACGCCGTGGTCAAGGGCGTGGGCGCGGCGAGCGACGGAAAGGCGCTGGGGCTCACCGCGCCGCGTCCGGAAGGGCAGGCCCGCGCGCTGGAACGGGCCTACCGCGACGCCGGGGTGTCTCCGGCGGACGTCGGGCTGGTGGAGGCGCACGGCACCGGAACGGTCGTCGGCGACGCGACCGAACTGCGCACTTTGACGAGCTTCTTCGCCGAGGCCGGGGCCGCGCCGGGCTCCTGCGCGCTCGGTTCGGTCAAGAGCCAGATCGGCCACACGAAGTGCGCGGCCGGGCTGGCCGGGCTGATCAAGGCCGCGCTCGCGCTGTGGCACGAGGTCGTCCCGCCGACGCTGCACCTGACCAAGCCCACCACGGCCTGGGACCCGGCGGCCAGCCCGTTCACGTTCACCACCTCGGCCCGGCCGTGGGCGGACCCGGCGCGGCTGGCCGGAGTGAGCGCGTTCGGGTTCGGCGGTACCAATTTCCACGCCGTGCTCGGCGCGGGCCCGGTCGCTCCCGACCGGCGGCACGGGCTCCGCGACTGGCCCGCCGGAACCGCGGAGACCCTCGCCGGCATCGTCCCGAGCGCGGCTGACCCCGGCAAAGTCGCGTTCTTGTTCCCCGGCCAGGGCAGCCAGCGCGTCGGCATGCTCGCCGAGCTGTTCGTGCACTTCCCCGAACTGGCCGAAATCCTGCGCCTCGCCCCCGACGTCGCCGCAACCGCTTTCCCGCCGAATGCCTTCGACCCTGATTCCGTTGCGGCGCAAGAGAACGCGCTGACCGACACGCGCGTCGCGCAGCCCGCGCTGGGGCTGGTCGAAACCGCGGTGGCGCGGCTGCTGGACCAAGTCGGCGTCCGGCCGGACTTCCTCGGCGGGCACAGCTACGGCGAACTGGTCGCGCTGTCGGTCGCGGGCGCGTTCGACACCGCGACCCTCGTGCGGCTCAGCCGGGCCCGGGCGAAGGCCATCGCCGACGTCGCCGCACCCGGCACGATGGCCGCGGTAAAGGCGTCGCGCGACGTCCTCACCTCGACCCTGATCGGCCCGGACGTCGTGGTGGCCAACCACAACGCGCCCACGCAGAGTGTCCTGTCCGGGCCGGTGCCTGCGGTGGAACGCGCGATCCGGCGGCTGCGCGAGACCGGTATCGCGGCCAAGCGGATCCCGGTGGCCTGCGCGTTCCACAGCCCGCTGGTCGCCGGAGCTGGCGACGCCTTCGCGGCGGCGCTTGCCGAGGAAGACCTCTCCGCGCCTCGGTTGCCGGTGTGGTCGAACCGGATGGCGCAACCGTACGAAGGCGACGTCTGCGGCGAACTCGCGGTGCAGATCGGCGCACCGGTGCGGTTTCTCGACCAGATCGAATCGATGTACGCGGCGGGTGCGCGGACGTTCGTCGAGGTCGGGCCCGGCCGCGTGCTGACCGCGCTGGTGGGGGAGATCCTCGGAGACCGCCCGCACACCGCGGTCGCGTGCGGACCTGGCCTCAACGGATTCCTGACCGCGTTGTCCCGCCTCGCGCAAGCGGGCGTCGCCGTCCGCACCGAACGGCTGGTCCGGCCGTCGCGCCCCGAACCCGCCGCCACCGCGTGGGCAGTCGACGGCCGGTCCGTCCGCGCACCCGGCGCCGAAACCCCCGCCCTCCCGCCTGCCCGACGGATACGGAGCACCGCGATGACCGAGCCCGCCCCCAGCCGCGACCAAGCGGTCGTCGACTTCCTGCGCACCGCCCGCGAACTCGTCGCGGCGCAGCGCGACGTGATGCTCGGGTACCTGGGCACCGCACCCGCGCCAGCCGCCCCGGCCCTCGTCCCGGCGCTCGCCCCGGTGATCGAGGAGCCGGCGGCCGCACCGGAACCAGCGGCGATCGAGGCAGCGCCCGCCGACGTGCTGACGACCGTGATCGGCGTGATCAGCGAACGCACCGGCTACCCGGCGGAGATGATCGCGGGCGACCTCGACCTCGAGGCGGACCTGTCGATCGACTCGATCAAACGGACCGAGATCGCCGGAACCCTGCTGGGCAAACTGGGCCTGCCCGCCGACGACCGCACCGATCAGCTCAGCCGCGACCGGACCGCGAACGCCCTCACCGCGCACCTGGAGAGCTGGTTGTCGCCCGCTCCGGCGGCGGCCGCGCCGAAGCGGTACCGGCTGGCCAGAGTGCCGTTCCCGCTCGACCCGGATCCCGCGCGGCTGCGCGGAAAGTCCGTGGCGGTGCTGGGCGGCGACGCGTCGGTCCGCGAGGCTTTCGCGTGCGCGGGAGCGAAGATCGTCACCGAGGACGCCAAACTCACCGTGCTGCTCGCCGAAGGCGCCGAGGCACCGGAGCTGTTCACCCGGCTCAAGGCCGTGCATGGAGATGTCCTGATCGCGGCGGAGCCGGGAACTGCCGGGCTTCGCGGCCTGGTCCGCTCGGCCGCGCTGGAACGCGCGGGCGTCACCCGGCTGGTCGAGGTCGGGCAAGACCTCGCGAAGGTGCTGGTCGACGAAGCCTGCAGCGACGGCCCGTCCGTCGTCGGCCATGACCACGACGGCCGCTTCACGATCGAGCCGCAGCCTCAGGAACTCGGGTCGATCGCCTACTCCGGGGCCGGGCCGGGCGGCGGCGAACTCGCCGCGCTGGACCTCGGCCCGGATTCCCTGGTCCTGCTCGTCGGCGGGGCGCGCGGGATCACCGCCCGCGCGGCGGTCGCGTTCGCCGAGTCCGGCTGCCGGATCGAACTCGCCGGACGCACTCCGTGGCCCGGCGAACCCGACGACCTGCCCGCCGACCCCGCCGCGATGCGGGCCGTGCTCGCCGGACGCGGCGGATCGGTGGCCGACATCGAACGCCAGGTGCGGACCGTCCTGGCGCAGCGCGAGATCGGCCGCACCCTTGACGAGATCCGGGCTGTGGGCGGCGACCCCGCGTACCAGTCGCTCGACGTACGCGACGCGAACGCCGTGCACCAACTGGTCAAAGACCTCGTGGCGCGGCACGGCCGGATCGACGGCGTCGTCTTCGCCGCGGGCGTGATCGACGACAAGCTCATGGCGGACAAGGACGAACAGTCGTTCCGCACCGTCTTCGAGACCAAAGTGGACGGTGCGCGCGCGTTGCTCTCGGCGTTGCCGGAGTTCGGGGTTGAACCCGGGTTCGTCGCCTTCTTCGGCAGCATCGCCGCAGTGCTCGGCAACCGCGGCCAGACCGACTATGCCGCGGCGAACGACGCTCTGGAAGCGCTGAGCACGAGCTGGCCCGGCCGCGCAGTCACTGTCCACTGGGGACCGTGGGCCCCCGGCGCTGACCACAGCGGGATGGTTTCGCCGGAGCTGGCCCGCGAGTACGAACGCCGGGAGGTCGCCCTGCTCGACGCCGGAGAAGGCGTCGCGGCTCTGTTGCGCGAACTCGCCTACGGAACTGATCGCGCGGTCCTGTACACGGCGTCGCTATGGTGAGGCAGGAACCGGTCGCGCTCGTCGGGATGGGTGTTTTCCTCCCCGGAGCGTCCACTGTGGACCAGTACTGGCGGAATCTTGTCGAAGGTGCTGACGCCGTCACTGAGATTCCGGAGGATCGTCGCGACCCGGCGTTCCATGGGCAAGACGGCTCCGCGCCGGACCGGACGCACGGCCGCCGCGGCGGATTCGCTCCGGACACGCTCGAATTCGACCCAGCCGCTTACGGCGTGCCGCCGACGTCGCTGGCCGGGATCGAGCCGGACCAGCTGACGGCGCTCGCGGTCGCCGTGGCCGCAGTGGACGACGCTGGCGGTCTCAGCGGGCTCGGCGACCCCGAACGGATCGGCGTCGTGCTCGGCCGCGGCGGCTATCTTTCGCCGGGGCTGCAAGGATTCGACCAGCGGGTCCGCACGGTCCGGCAGATCGCCCGCACGGTCGGCGAACTGGTCCCGTCCGCCAGCCCGGACGTGGTCGACCGGCTGCGCACGGCGTTGCGCGAAACCTTGGGCGAGTTCCGGCCGGAGACCGCCGCCGGGCTGGTGCCCAACCTCGCCGCGGCCCGCGTGGCGAACCGGCTCGACCTCGGCGGCCCGGCCTATACCGTTGACGCCGCGTGCGCGTCGTCGCTGGTCGCGGTCGACCAGGCGATCGGGGAACTGGCCCGGGGCCGCTGCGACGCCGTGTTGGCCGGCGGTGTGCACCAAACGCACGACGACACGCTCTGGTCGCTGTTCACCCAGCTCGGCGCGCTGTCGCCGAGCCAGCGGATCAGCCCGCTCTCGCGCGGTGCCGACGGAATGTTGATCGGCGAGGGCACCGCGATCGTCGTGCTCAAGCGGCTGGCCGACGCCCGGCGCGACGGCGACCGCGTGTACGCCGTGCTGCGGGGCAGCGGCACGTCGAGCGACGGGCGGGGCGCGAGCTTGCTCAGCCCGTCCGTCGCGGGCCAGACCCTCGCGCTGCGCCGGGCGTGGGACGGAATGGACCCGGCGGGAATCGGCCTGCTGGAGGCGCACGGCACGGCCACGCCCGCCGGAGACGCGGCTGAGCTGACCACCGTCGCCGAGGTGTTCGGCACGACCAGCGGTCCGCGCGCGGTGATCGGCTCGGTCAAGTCGATGATCGGGCACACGCTGTCGACAGCCGGGGTCGCTGGGCTGGTCAAGGTGGCGCTCGCGCTGCACCACGAGGTGCTTCCGCCGACGCTGCACTGCGGCGACCCGAACCCGTTGCTCGACAAGACGCGGTTCCGCGTGCTGGCCGAAGCCGAGGCGTGGGGCGCGTTGCCGCGGGTGGCCGCGGTGAGCGCGTTCGGATTCGGTGGCGTGAACGCGCACCTGGTGGTGGAGGCTGGGGATCCGGCGCCGAAACGCAAAGCACGCGTCACCGAGCCGGAACGCGTGCTGCGGCTGGCCGCGAACTCCCCGGCGGAGCTGCTGGACCGCCTCGACCGGCCGGGTGAGCCGGGGGACGGGCGGTGCCGGATCGGGATCGTCGGCCCGGACGAACGCAAACTGGCCATGGCCCGCAAGGTGATCGGCAAGGTCGCGGCCACCGGCCGGGCGTGGCGCAGCGCCGACCTCTGGTGCACCGCCGACCCGCTGCTGCCGCACGGGAAAACCGTGTTCCTGTACCCGGGATTGGAAGCGGACGCCGAACCGCGCCTCGCCGATGTCGCCCGGCACTTCGGACTCGACCGTCCGCACTGGTCGACCGCGAGCGTGCCCGCGCGGGCGGCGAGCGTGTCGGCGGCGGGGCTCGTGCTCGACCAGGCGTTGCGGCGGCTGGCGATCCGCCCGGACGCGCTCGCCGGGCACAGCGCCGGCGAGTGGACCGCGATGCAGGCCGCCGGGATGTACCAGCCGGAGCCGGATCTGCTGGACCGGTACTGGCCGGAAGGATTCGAACTGCCCGCCGCGGACTACCTGGTGGTGGGCTGCCCGGCTGGGCGAGCGGCAGAGCTGCTCACCGAAGATCTCGTTGTCTCCCACGAAAACGCGGCGCAGCAGACGATCGTGTGCGGTCCGCCGGACGCGATAGCGGCGTTCGCCAAGTCGTGCCGCAGCAAGGGAATCGTGGCGCGGACGCTACCGTTCCGGTCCGGCTTCCACACGCCGTTGCTGCGGCCGCACCTGGAGCCGTTCACGCGGCTCGCGGCGGAGCTGGAGCTGCGCGAACCCGCCGTGCCGGTGTGGTCGGCTACGACCGCGCAGCCCTATCCCGCCGAACCGGACGCGATCCGCCGGCTGTACCTGGAGCACCTCGTGCGCCCGGTGCGCTTCCGCGAGCTGACCGAGTCCCTGCACCAGGCCGGATTCCGCGTGTTCGTCCAGGTCGGCGCCGGGCAGCTGGGCTCGTTCGTCGCCGACACACTCGGCGACCGGCGGCACCTGGTCGTCGCCGCCGGATCCGGCACCCGCTCCGGACTCGCTCAGCTCCGCCGGGTCGCGACGGCGTGGTGGACCGAAGGCGGCGCACCCGACTTCGCGGCTGCGGAGCCGCGGCGGATCCGACTGAACACTGGGCGACCGCTGCTGACACTAAGGGAACGGGCGCGTGGGCTGCTTGAGGACCGGAGCCTGCCGGAGCTGCCCGCGGGGACGCCCGAGGCGATCGCCGCGGAGTTCCGCGCGCTGCTCGACCAGACCCGCCAGAGCGCGGCGGACGTCGTCGCGGCTGCGGTCCAGCGTCCGGTCGAGTCCACTGTGGACGTATCGCTCGCCGCGATGCCGTACCTGCGCGACCACCGGTTCTTCCGGCAGCGCGACGACTGGCCCGACGAGACCGACTTCCGCCCGGTGGTGCCCGCGACCACGCTGGTGGACCTCGCCTGCCGGGCCGTCGAACGGACGTGGCCGGGCACGACCGCGGCCACAGTGCGCGACGCGGTGTTCTCGCGGTGGCTGATCGCCGCTCCTGCCCAGCAAGTGCCGCTGTCGCTCAGCCGCCGGGGCGACCAGGTGACTGTCGAGATCGGACCGTACGCACTGCTGACCGTCGAGCTGGGCTCGTACCGGCCACCGCCGCCCCGCGCGCTGATTCCAGCGCCGGAAACCCCGCCGCCGTTGGCCGCGGCCGAAATCTACGCGCGCCGCGAGATGTTCCACGGCCCGGCGTACCAAGGCTTGGCGCGGTTGACCGGTCTCGGCGAACAGCACATCCGGGGCGAGCTGGTGGTGCCGTCCGCTCCCGGCGGGCTGCTCGACAACGTGGGCCAGCTGCTGGGCTGCTGGCTGATGGCGACCCGGTCCGACGATCTGCTCGCCTTCCCCCGCTCGATCGGCCGGATCACCTGGCACGCCGCGGAACCCGGACCGGGCACCCGGGTCGAATGCCTGGTGCGAACGCGGCTGCCCCGGCCGGACGTGCTGGAAATGGACGCCGAACTGGTGCGCGACGGCCAGGTGCTGGCGACCGTCGAGGGCTGGCGAGACGTCCGGTTCCCGTGCGACCGCGCGGCCCATCGCGTCTACGCCTTCCCGCACCAGCACCTGCTTTCGGAGCGCTTGGACGGCGGGCGCGTGTCTGTCACTGACCGCTGGCCGACTGTCGCCGCGCGCGAGATTTACGGCGGTGTCTACCTCGCGGCCGAGGAACGGGCCGAATTCGCCGCGGTGCCACCGCTCGAGCAGCGTGGCTGGCTGCTGACCCGGATCGCGGCGAAGGACGCTGTCCGCTCGGAGTTGGCTGAAGAGATCTACCCGGCCGAGATCCGCGTGCATGCCGACGGCCGGGTGTCCGGTCGGGGTCGGGAGCTGCCTCGTTTCGCTGTTTCCGTCGAGTTGAACGGGGACACCGCCATCGCACAACTCAGGAGCACGACATGACCATCGACCACGCCTCGGCTGTCTTCGACGTCGTCGCGGAACTGCTCGGCGAGCTGGTCGGCGACGCCGACGTGCTCGGCGCCGAGATCACGCCCGACACGACGTTCCACGAAGACCTGCAGCTGGAAAGCATCGACCTGGTGACGTTCGCGAGCATCCTGGCCGAGCACTTCGGCGAGGACGTCAACCTCGCCGAGTACCTGGCGGAGAAGGACCTCGACGACGTCATCGGGCTGACCGTCGGCGACATCGCCCGGTTCGTGGGGGAGCGCACGTGCCCACGATGACGGTGAACGGGCTGCGCACCAACGTGCAGCTCGTCCGCGCGGGCGGCGCCGAGACCGTGGTGTTCCTGCACGGCATGGGCACCGACAGCCTCGCGAGCTTCTACCTGACGCTCGCGCCCCCGGTCGCGGCCGCGGGCATCGACGTGATCAGCTACGACCTGCGCGGCCACGGCAAGACCGAGCGGCCGGTGCACGGGTACACCCTGGCCGATTTCGTCGCCGACCTCGACGACCTGCTGGGCCAGCTCGGCGTCGAGCAGCCGGTGCACCTGGTGGGCAACAGCTTCGGCGGGACGCTCGCCTACAGCTACGCGGTCGCCAACCCGTCGCGGGTCCGCAGCATCGTCTGCATCGAATCGGAGCCCGCGACCGAGGCGTGGGCCGGGAAAATGAGCGAAATCCTCGCGCACACCGTGCGATTCCTCCAGGAGGAGGAGAGTTTCGACTGGATCGAGGCGAACTTCAGCGCGCACCACCGGCGGCTGGCGCGGCTGGCCGCCGAGCGGATCACGTCCACGAAAATGGCCGAGGAGGTCCCGCTCGGGCCGCTGCTCTCCTGGGAACAGGTGGCGGCGATCGGCTGCCCGGTGCTGTCCGTCCTGGGCAGCCACGGCTACCAGGCCGACGACCTCGAAGCGCTCACCTCGATGCTGCCGCGCGGCGAACTGCACGTGTTCGAAGGGCAGGGGCATTCGGTGCTCGTGGAACAGCATCGCGAGGTGCGCAAGCTGGTGCTGGAATGGATCGGACGGCATTCGGCATGAGGTTCCTGCTCGTCGTCCCGCCGCTGGCCGGGCACATCGCACCGCTGCGCGGGGTGGCCGAGGAGCTGTCCGCGCGCGGCCACGAGGTGGCTTGGTGCGGGCCCTCGCCGGGAGTGTCCGGACTGGTCGCCGGGCAGGTGTTCGCGGCGGGCGACTCCCGGCCGTTTTCGGTGGCGCTGCGGCCTCCGGAGCTGCGCGGATTCGCCGCGTTGAAGTACCTCTGGGAGTCCTATCTGGTCCCGCTCGCGGACGCGATGGTTCCGGGCGTCCAGCTCGCCGTCGACGCTTTCCGCCCCGACGTCGTCGTGGCCGACCAGCAGGCGCTGGCGGGCCCGCTGGTCGCCGCCCGCCGCGGGCTGCCGTGGGCGACGTCGGCCTCGACGTCCACCGAACTGGCCGATCCGCTTGCCTCGATGCCGAGGATCGCGTCGTGGGTGGCCGGGCTCCAGACGGGTTTGTGCGCACGGCACGGAGCCCGCGTCGCCGACCTGCGGTTCTCCCCGCACCTGGTGCTGGCGTTCACGACGCGCGCCCTGGCCGGGCGGCCACGGGTTTCCGCACCGGTCTGTTACGTCGGCCCGGTGCTTCCCGCTTCCCCCAACGGGTTCGCGCGGTCCTTTGTGGACACTCGACCGCTCGTGGTCGTGACTCTCGGAACGTCGAATGCTTCGGCGGGAGAGCGGTTCCTCGCCGAGAGCGTCGCCGCGCTGGCCGGAATGCCGCACGTCCAAGGGCTGGTCGTCGATCCGACCGGCACGCTGGAGAGCGAGGAAGTCACGCTGGCGTGGCGGATCCCGCAGGTCGAGGTCTTCGCGCAGGCGTCGGTGGTGGTCTGCCACGGCGGACACAACACGGTGTGCGAAGCACTGGCGGCCGGGTTGCCGCTGGTGCTCGCTCCGATCCGTGATGACCAGTCGATGCTGGCTCAGCAGGTGGTCGCGGCGCAGGCGGGGGTTCGGTTGCGTTTCGATCGTGCGCGGGCTGCCGACATCCGCGCGGCGGTGGAATCGGCCGAGGAGTATCGCGCGGGTGCGGCGCGGATCGGCGCGTCGTTCGCCGCGGCTGGGGGCGCGCCGGAGGCTGCGTCTCGGCTGGAGGCATTGGTGCAGGCGCGTTAGCTTCGGTCGCGAAACGTCCGCGCAGCCAACGTGCTCCCCACCACCGCAGCCACCGCCGCGATCGCCAGTGCCGCCGCGACCGACCAGCCGACCGGGCGGGCCAAGGCCAGCGCTCGGGTCGCGTCGATCGCGTACGTCAGCGGGTTGACCGCCGACACCGCGCGGACCCACTGCGGCATCGAGTCCAGTGGCATGTACGCGCTGGAGGAGAACATCAGCGGGAACATCACCACGAACGACGCGGCCTGAAGCGTCTCGGCCTTGCGCAGCCACGTCGTGATCGCGACGAACACCCAGCTCAGGCACCAGCCCACGACCAGCGTCAGCACCAGGGCCAGGCTGAGCCCGAGCACCCCGCCGGCCGGGCGGAAGCCGAGGAACAGCACGCTCGCGGCCGAGGTCACGACCAGTTGCACGCACAGCCGCGCGGAATCGGCGAGGGTGCGGGCCACCAGCACCGAGAACGGCGAGATCGGCAGGCAGCGCAGCCGCGCGGTGAACCCGCTGTAGATCTCCGCGAGCAGACCCGCGCCCGAACTCATCGCGGTCGTCATCGAGATGTTGACCAGCGTCGCGGGCACCAGGAAGTTCACGTATCCCTGATAGGCGGCGACACTCGGCAGCGCGCCGACGCCGCTGAACACCTGGCTGAAGAGCAGCAGCAGAACGACTGGTTGCAGCAAGCCGAAGAACACCAGCCGCCAGTCGCCGAACGCGGTGCGCAGCGAGCGGGCGGCGAGTACGCGGACTTGGGTCCAGAAGGTGGTTTCGGGCCACCTCGGCGGATCGGCGAGGACCGCGGCCGGTGCGCGGTGGCGGGATTGCGTCACGAGTTCGCGGCTGTCGTGTGCAGGGACAGGTACACGTCGTCGAGCGTCGGCTCGGTCACCGTCAGGTCCCGCAGCGGAGCTTCGGCCGCGTCGAGTGCGCGCACCAGCATCGTGATGTCTCCGGGGCCGCGCAGCGGAACGGTCAGCGTCAGCCCGGCGCGGCCCGCTGAAAGACCGAGCCGGGACACCGCGTCCACCGCGCGGCGCACGGTGAGTTCGCTGCCCAGGGTCAGCGTCGCGGTGCGGCTGCCGAGCCGCGCTTTGAGCTGCGCGGGCGTGCCGGAGACGGTGATGCGCCCGAGCCCGAGCACGACGACGTGGTCGGCCAGCCGGTCCGCCTCTTCGAGATACTGGGTGGTCAGCACGATCGTGGTGCCGCGCGCGGCCAGTTCCTCGACGACGTTCCACAACGCGGACCGGCTCACCGGGTCGAGTCCGGTGGTCGGCTCGTCGAGGAACAGCACTTCCGGCGCGCCCACCAGCCCGGCGGCCAGGTC
This sequence comes from Amycolatopsis nivea, assembly GCF_004522235.1. Taxonomy (GTDB): domain Bacteria; phylum Actinomycetota; class Actinomycetes; order Mycobacteriales; family Pseudonocardiaceae; genus Amycolatopsis; species Amycolatopsis nivea. The sequence continues at coordinate 126,106 of NZ_SDLT01000017.1, read as the reverse complement.
GAGCCGCCGCCGCATGCCGCCGGAGTAGGTCCCGGCGGGCCGGTCCGCCGCGTCCTCGAGCCCGAACGACGTGATCAGTTCGGCGGCGCGTGCCCGCGCCTGCGCCGGTTTCGCACCCAGCAGCCGCGCGATCAGCCGCAGATTCCCGCGTCCGGACAACGCGTCGTCGACCGCGGCGAACTGCCCGGTGACCCCGATCCGCCGCCGGATCGCGCGCCCGCGCCGGACGACGTCGTGCCCGCACACCCGGGCGGTGCCGGAACTCGGCCGGATCCGCGTGCTGAGAATGTCGATCAGCGTGGTTTTCCCGGCTCCGTTGTGCCCGAGGACCGCGAGCACCGTCCCGGGGGCGACGGCGAGGCTGATCCCCGCGAGCGCGGTGACTTCGCGGTACTTCTTGACGAGGTCTGTCACGGCGATGACCGGCGGGCGCATGGCCGCTCCTTCCCTTTCCCGGAAAAGGTAACGAGCCGCCGACCGGAAAAGCAAGAATCCGGTCGCCCGCTGTCCTCGGCGTAACAGTTTTCCGTGCGGCGAATAGCACGTGCGTGACAAGTCATGAGCCAGGTGACCCTTTTCCGCCAGGGCATTCCGGCGGGCATGACAAAGAAATGTCCGGGAGGTGGTGCGCGGGCAATCGCGGCGGTATTTTCCGGAAACATTGTCCCGATTCCCCGAGGTGACGAGCCGTGAAGTTTCCGTGGAAGTCGAGAAAAGCGGCCGGTGCGCTGGCCGCCCTGACCGTCGCGAGCGCCGCGGCGGCCGCCACGCTGGCCGGGGCCGGGCTGTCGCAAGCCGCGCCGGCCAGCCTGACCCTGAACTACACCTGCCCGTTCCCGCTCATCGGCGACCAGGTGCTCGCGGTGAAGATCGACACCAACCTGCCGGACAACGCGGTCGCGGGTTCGGCGTCCACGCCGATCAAGTTCGACGTGGACGTGACCGTCCCGGAGACCGCGACCGAAGGCCTCGCGCTGGTCGGCGCCACAACCCTGGACGGTTCGGCCAAGGCGGCGGCCCAGCTCAAGTATCCCGTCGACAAGACGCTGAACCTCGGCCTCCCGCTCACGATCCCCTCGACGCCGGTGCCGCCGTCCGGCGCGTTCCACGTCAAGACCAGCGGCCAGGCCCCGGCCGTGACGTTCCCCAGCGCGGGCACCGCGTCGGTGACCGTCGGGAACTTCAGCACGACGATGACCCCGCGCACCGCGTCCGGCCAGCCCACCGATCTCGGCACGTTCACCTCGGACTGCGTCGTCGTCCCCGGCCAGAACCAGCAGTTGGGCACCTTCGAGATCAAGCCCGGCGGAGGCACGACGACGCCGTCCTCCCCGACTTCCTCGACCTCCTCGATCGTGCCGACCTCGTCCACCGAGCCGACCCAGCCGACCTCGCCGACCTCGCCAACGTCGCCGACGTCGTCCACGGAGCCCACTCAGCCGACGTCTCCGACCGAGCCCACGTCGACGCAGCCGACTTCGCCCACCCAGCCGACGTCGTCCACTGAGCCGACCCAACCCACTTCCTCGACGCAGCCGACGTCCTCCACGGAACCGACGCAGCCCACGTCCCCGACCCAACCGACGTCCTCCACCGAGCCGACGCAACCCACCTCGCCCACCTCACCGACGTCGTCGACCGAGCCGACCCAGCCCACCTCCTCGACCCAACCGACCTCGCCGACCTCCTCCACCGAACCAACCCAGCCGACGTCCCCGACCCAGCCGACGTCCCCGACCCAATCCACGGAACCGACCACCCAGCCGACCCAGCCCACCACCACGCCGCCGGGCAGCACCTCCTTCACCTACTCGCTCCGCGGCAAAACCACGCTCAAGCAACTGCACGCCACCCTGCCGCTCGGCCCCGGCAAGCTCGAAGCGAAACTCGACGCGGCCGCGGGCACGTTCGACGCCCGGTTCGCCCTGCCCGCGGAGGACGTGCACTTCCGGCTGTTCGGCTTCCTCCCCGCCTCCGCGACGGTCAAGCTGAGCCAGGCCGGCGCGATCGACGGCACCCTCGCCAACGGGACGGCCAAGGCGAACGCCAAGGTGGACGTCCGGCTCGCCAAAGTGCGCCTGCTCGGCTTCCCGGTCATGACCTCGAACTCCTGCCGCACGAAAACTCCGGCCGTGGTGCCGCTCGCGTCGGCGTCCGGGTTCGACCCCACCGCCGGCGGCAAGCTGACCGCGACCTACGCCATTCCGGCATTCACCGGCTGCGGTTTCCTGACCGGCCAGATCACCGATCTCGCCTCCGGCCCGGGCAACAAACTGGACGTGACGCTCACCCGGAAGTGAATTCGTCCCGCGAAAACGCCGACCGGCGTGACAAGAACGCGAAAATCCTTGTGCGGCAACGAGAATCGGCATTAGCTTCGGAAAGGATCGCCTTCGATGAGGAAGTCCGAATGTCTGCGCTGACCCGGTTCTCGCTGGTGCTGGTGCTGGTGCTGGCCGCGTTCTCGCTGGGCTCCGCGCAAGCCGCGCCCGGCGACAACGCGCCAGCACCGGCGCCCGCTGCCGTCAATTTCCCCGTCGGGTTCTATGTCGGCGACGCACAGCAGCCCACCACCAGCCACGTCGCGAAGCTGGGTTCGGACATCAGCTTTCCGCAGGGCCGGTTCGACGGCGCCCTGCTAGGCCTCAGCGGCCGCGTGCCGCTGACCGGCAAGCTCAGCATCCCCGTGACCGAAAGCTATTTCGTCGCCTTCCGCTTCATGCCCGCCACCGGCACGGTCGAGCTCGTCCCGGACGGCGATGTCACCGGCACCACCCAGGTGCTGACCGGCAAGGACACCAACTGCAAGCAGACGGGAACCAACCTCTGCGCCGATTCCGAGGTCACTGCGAAGGTCTTCGTGAAGCTGTCGAACGTCAAAGTGGACGGCAAGCCGCTCGACGTCGGCCCGGACTGCCGCACCGCGCAGCCTGCCGAGGTGACCCTGAAAGCCTTGCTGCCGCTGGCTTTCCCCGCACCGCCGGCGAAGGTGACGACCACCTTCACGACGCCGCCGTTCGCCGGCTGCGTCGGCCACGAGGACTACAGCCGCCTGTTCACCGGGCTGGTTTCCGGACCGGGCAACACTTTGACGACCGATCTGGTGCTCCGCTGCGTCGGCAGCTCGGGCCCGAACGGGTGCGGGACGGCGCCGTGACGACCCTGCTGACCGAGCTCCCGCAACGGGCGGCGAGCGGCCTGCGCGAGTTCGGCCGGATGTGCGCGATGGGGCTGGACATCATCCTCGCGATGTTCCGCCGCCCGTACCAGGTCCGGGAATTCGTCCAGCAGTTCTGGTTCATCGCCAGCGTGTCCATCTCGCCGGCGATCCTCGTCTCCATCCCGTTCGGCGCGGTGATCTCGCTGCAGCTCGGCTCGCTCACCAGCCAGATCGGCGCGCAGCAGTTCAACGGCGCGGCGAGCGTGCTGGCCGTCGTGCAGCAGGCCAGCCCGATCGTCACGACGCTGATCATCTCCGGCGCGGGCGGCAGCGCGATCTGCGCCGACCTCGGCGCGCGCACCATCCGCGAGGAGATCGACGCGATGGAGGTGCTCGGCGTTTCGGTGATCCAGCGGCTGGTCGTGCCGCGCGTGCAGGCGGCGGTCCTCGCGTGCGTCCTGCTCAACGGANCAGGCGGCGGTCCTCGCGTGCGTCCTGCTCAACGGACTGGTCAGCGTGGTCGGCGTGCTCGGCGGCTACTTCTTCAACGTCATCGTCCAGGGCGGCACTCCCGGGGCCTACCTGGCCAGCTTCAACGCGCTCGCGCAGCTGTCCGATCTCGTCGCCAGCTCGGTGAAAGCGGTCATCTTCGGCTTCCTCGCCGGGGTGGTGGCGTCCTACCGCGGCCTGAACCCGAAGGGCGGGCCGAAGGGGGTCGGCGACGTCGTCAACCAGTCGGTCGTCATCACGTTCCTGCTGCTGTTCTTCGTCAACACCGTGCTGACCGCCCTGTACCTGCAACTCGTTCCGGCGAAGGGAACCTGAGTGGTCAACCTCAGCAAGCCCGGCGACAAGCTGTTCGACCTCGGCGACCAGCTGCTGTTCTACGTCCGCGCGCTCGCGGCCGTCCCGCTCGCGGTGACCCGCTACTCCCGCGAGGTCGTGCGGCTGCTGGCCGAGGTGACGTTCGGCAGCGGCGCGCTCGCGGTGATCGGCGGCACGATCGGCGTGATGGTCGGGCTGTGCGTGTTCACCGGCGTCACGGTGGGGCTGCAGGGATTCAGCGCGCTCAACCAGATCAACATCTCGGCGATGACGGGCTTCCTGACCGCGTACTTCAACACCCGGGAGATCGCGCCGCTCGTCGCCGGGCTCGCGCTTTCGTCCACAGTGGGTAGCGGGTTCACCGCCCAGCTCGGCGCGATGCGGATCTCCGAGGAAATCGACGCGCTCGAGGTGATGGCCGTGCGGAGCATGCCGTACCTGGTGACGACGCGGATCGTCGCCGGGTTCGTCGCGATCATCCCGCTGTACGTCATCGGTTTGCTGATCTCCTACCTCGGCTCCCGGCTGACCACGGTCGTCTTCTTCGGACAGTCCGGCGGCACCTACGACCATTACTTCACGCTGTTCCTGCCGCCGGGCGACGTGCTGTGGTCCTTCGGGAAAGTGCTGGTCTTCAGCGTCGGCGTGATCCTCACGCACTGTTTCTACGGTTACCGCGCGAGCGGCGGACCGGCGGGCGTCGGGGTCGCGGTGGGCCGGGCCGTGCGGACGTCCATCGTGCTGATCAGCGTGCTCGACCTGTTCCTCTCGCTGGCCATCTGGGGCGCGACGACCACGGTCAAGGTGTCCGGATGAACCGGGCGGCCACGCAGCTGGCCGGGGTCGCGTTCCTCGGCGTGCTCGCTTTGCTCGGGTACCTCGCGGTGGCGATCTACGACAAGGATTTCGACGACTCCGTGCTGGTGACGCTGGAAGCGGACCGGGTCGGCAGCCAGCTCGCGCCGACGGCCGAGGTGAAGGTCAAGGGGGTGCCCTTCGGCGAGGTCCGGGCGGTGCGCAGCACGCCGTCCGGAGCCGAGATCGACCTGGCCCTCGACCCGGCGAAGATCGGGCAGCTGCCAGGCAACGTCTCCGCGCGGCTGCTGCCGAAGACGGTGTTCGGCGAGCGGTATGTCAACCTCGTGCTGCCCGCTCGCCCGGTCGGCGCGCTGCGTGCGGGCGACGTCATCACGCAGGACCGCTCGGCCAACGCGATCGAGCTGGAGCGCGTGCTCGGCGATCTGCTGCCGCTGCTGCGGGCGGTCCAGCCGGAGAAGCTGAACAGCTCGCTCGGCGCGATCTCGCTCGCCCTCGACAACCGCGGGAAACCGCTCGGCGACAGCATCGTGCAGCTGCAGGACCTGCTGGCCAAGCTGAACCCGTTGCTGCCGCAGTTCAAGGCGGACATCACCGGACTCGCCGACGCCGCCGACGTCTACACCGGCGCGGCGCCGGACATCCTCCAGGCCTTGAGCGATTTGTCGACTACCGCGAAGACCATTGTGGACACTCGCGGCGACCTGGGCAGTCTTTACTCGAGCGTGACCGGGGCCGCCGGGAACCTGAACGATTTCCTGCGGAAGAACGCGGACAACCTCATCGGGGTGTCCGCCGCGAGCCGTCCGTCGCTGGAGCTGCTGTCGCGGTACTCGCCCGAGTTCCCGTGCCTGTTCGATGCCGTCAACCGGCTCAAGCCGCTGATGGAGAAAGCGCTCGGCAAAGGAACGAACGAACCGGGCCTGCACGTGACGCTGACCGTGCAGGACCCGCGCGACAAGTACGTGCCCGGCCGCGACAGCCCGCGCTACGACGCGACCGGCGGCCCGAAGTGCTACGGCGGCGGCGCGGCCCCGGGAGGCGATCTCGGCCCGGCGAACTCGCCGGGGGAGCGGCAGCTGGTCGCCGAGATTCTGCGGCCCTCGTTGGGGGAAGTGCCGGATTGGAGCAGTGTCCTCATCGGACCGGCACTGCGCGGAACGGAGGTGACTGTCCGATGAGGAGCACTGTCTGGCGCCGCACTCGCCCAGCCCGAAGCGGACTCCCGACCGGTACTCGCGGCCTGCCGTTCGTGAGGGGAACCCTGAGGGAATCAGATTCCCTCAGGGTTCCCCTCACGAACCGTCGCCGAGCCGGATCGACGCGCGTCGCCTTGAGCTCCGGGGATTGCCGATGAGGAGCGTCGTGGGGCCTGCGTTCAAGGGGTTGCTTTTCTTTGTCGTCACCGTGTGCGCCACCGCGGTGCTGGCGATCACGATCGCCAACTCGGGCGTGGGTACGACGGTCGGCTACACCGCCCGCTTCACCGACGCGACTTCGGTCAACCCCGGCGACGAGGTCCGGATGGCCGGCGTGCGGATCGGCCAGGTCGACGAGGTGCGCGTGGTCGAGCACCGGCTCGCCGACGTCACCTTCTCCGTCGACCGGACCCACCGGCTCACCGCCGCGGCCTCGGTCGTGATCCGCTACCGCAACCTGGTCGGGCAGCGCTACCTCTCGGTCGACCCCGGCACCGCCGAAACGGCCCCGACGCTCGGCGACGGCGCGTTGATCCCGCCGGACAAGACGAAACCGGCGCTCGACCTGACCACGTTGTTCAACGGCTTCAAACCGCTTTTCCAAGCCCTGTCGCCGAAAGACGTCAACCAGCTGTCCTTCGAGATCATCCAGGTCCTGCAAGGCGAGGGCAGCACGATCGAAAGCCTGTTGCAGCACACGGCGTCGCTGACGTCCACTTTGGCCGGAAAGGACGCCGTGATCGGCAAGGTGATCGGCAACCTCAACACGCTCCTCGACACCGTGAACGCGCAGGGCGACCAGTTCGACGCGCTCGTGGACACGACAGCACAACTGGTCACCGGCCTCGCCGCGGACGCGAAACCGATCGGCCAGGCCATCGGCGGCCTCGGCGAACTCACGACATCCACCGCCGGGCTGCTGCAGGACGGCCGCCAGCCGCTCAAGGACAGCATTTCCGCGCTCGGCGACCTGTCCAAGAACCTCGCCGACAACACCCCGGTGTTCGAGCAGTTCCTCGCCAACTTGCCGAAGAAACTCGACCGCATCGGCACGATCTTCTCCTACGGCTCGTGGGCGAACTTCTACCTCTGCTCCGTGCAGACCGACGCGAAGCCCGCGCCCGGCGGGCCGATGCCCGGCATTCCGGTGACCGCTGCGAGGTGCCGGTGAAACCGCCGCGCATCAAGCCGTTCCGGCTGCGCAACCCCATCGCCGTCGGTGCGGTGACCGCGCTGGTCATGGCACTGATCGGCACCGCGACCTTCTTCTCCGACGACCTGCCGATCATCGGCGGCGGCACGACCTACAAGGCGGAGTTCCGCGAGGCCGCCGGGCTGCGGCCGAACGACGAGGTCCGGGTCGCCGGGGTGAAGGTCGGCGAGGTCACCGAGGTCGGGCTGGCCGGCGACCACGTCGAGGTGCTGTTCCGGGTCAAGGACGCCTGGGTGGGCAACCGGACGACCGCGGCGATCAAGATCAAGACCTTGCTGGGCCAGAAGAACCTTGTGCTCGACCCGGTCGGCAACGGCGAGCTGAACCCGGACCAGCCGATCCCGGTCGAGCGCACGAGTTCGCCGTACGACGTCACCGCGGTTTTCAACGACCTGGCCGGAACCGTCGGGGCCATCGACACCGGCCAGCTCGCACAGGCGTTCCGCACGCTGTCGGAGACGCTCGGCGCGTCGGCGCCCAGCGACGTCCGGACCGCGTTCAACGGGATCGCGGCCCTGTCCCAAACGCTCGCGTCCCGCGACGACGAGCTGGTGAAGCTGTTCCAGAACACCAACAAGGTCTCGAAGACCCTCGGCGAGCGCTCCGGTCAGATCCAGGCCCTCATCCGCGACGGCACCACGCTGCTCAAGGAACTGAACGACCGCAAGGACGCGATCGCGAAGCTGTTCAGCGGGATCAAGAATCTGTCGATCCAGCTGCGCGGACTGGTCGCGGAGAACCAGAAAACCCTGGGTCCCGCACTCGACCAGCTCGACCGCGTCGCGACCGTGCTCCAGCGGAACCAGGGGCGGCTCGAGGACAGCCTGCGCCTGGCCGGACCGTTCTACCGGCTGCTCGGCAACGCCGTCGGCAACGGCCGCTGGATCGACACCTATCTGTGCGGGCTCGTCCCGAACGGCGCCGCACCGGGCAGCTGCCTGCCACCGAAGAACGGGGGACGCTGATGGCGCACCAGCTCATCGACCTGGGAGCCCACGCGCGACGGCGGGCCCGGCTGCGCGCGCTCGCGCTCGGCGTGGTGTGCGCGCTCCTGGTCACGGCGGGATGGCAGCTGGCGACCGCGCCGCGCGAGCGCACTGTGACCGCGTATTTCAGCGCCGCCGTCGGCATCTACCCGAACTCGGACGTGCGCGTCCTCGGGGTCGCCATCGGCTCGGTGTCCCAAGTGGAGCCGAACGGCACCGACGTCAAAGTGACCATGACGCTCAAGCCGGACGTGCGGTTGCCCGCGAACGCCGGCGCGGTCGTCATCACGCCCAGCCTGGTCGCCGACCGGTACGTGCAGCTCACGCCCGTCTTCACCGGCGGGCCCGAGCTGCCCGACGGCGCGTCGATCCCGCGCGAGCGCACCGCGACGCCGGTCGAGGTCGACGATCTGCTGCGCAGCCTCAACCAGCTGATGGCGGCGCTCGGCCCACAGGGCGCCAACAAGGACGGCGCGGTCAGCGACGTCCTCACGAAGTCGGCCGCGTACCTCGACGGCAACGGCGCGACGATCGGGCAGGCGATCAAGAATCTCGGCGAATTCGCCCGCGCGGCAAGCGATTCCAAGGACGACCTGTTCAGCTCGGTGGACAACATCAGCAAGTTCACCGCGATGCTCGCCGCGAACGACGGCCAGGTGAAACAGGCCATCGCGCAGATCTCGTCGCTCAGCAAGGTCCTCGCCGACCAGCGCGACCAGTTCTCCGGCGCGCTGACCGAACTGACCCAGGCACTCGGCGTCGTGCAGGGATTCATCAAGGACAACCGGGGCAAGGTGCAGTCCGATGTGGACAAACTGGCCGGGGTCACGAAGGTGCTGGTGAACCAGAAGGACTCGCTCGCCGAGGCGCTGAGCGCCGCCCCGAACGCGCTGACCAACCTGCTCGGAGCCTACGACCCGGACGCCGGCGTCATCGACGGCCGCGGCAACCTCCTCGAATTCCCGGAGACGAAATGAAATCCCTGGCGAAGGCCGCGGCGGTGCTGACGCTGGTCCTGGTCACCACCGGATGCGGGACGGGGGTGAGCGTGTACGACCTCCCGCTGCCCGGCGGCGCCGCGCTCGGCGACCACCCGATCCACGTCACCGCGAGCTTCGCCGACGTGCTGGACCTCGTGCCGCAGTCCGGCGTCAAGGTCAACGACGTGCCGGTCGGCCAGGTCACCAAGGTGCGGCTCGCGCCGGACGGGCACAGCGCGATCGTGGACCTGGTGCTCAACGGCGACGTCGACCTGCCCGCCAATGCCGTCGCGCGGCTGCGGCAGGCCAGCATCCTCGGCGAGAAGTTCGTCGAGCTGGCCCCGCCGCCCGACGCGACCCCGGCAGGCAGGCTGGTGGACCGGGCGGTCATCCCGCTCGACCGCTCCACGCTGACCCCGCAGATCGAGGAGGTCTTCGGCGCGCTTTCCCTGTTGCTCAACGGCGGCGGCGTGGCGCAGGTCCAGAACATCAGCCACCAGCTCAACGCGGCGCTCGGCGGCAAGGAAACCGCGGCCCGCAGTCTGCTGTCCAGTTTGGACACGCTGGTCAAGGGGCTCGACGAACAACGCGGCGAGATCACCCGGGCGATCGAGAGCGTCAACCGGCTCGCCGAAACGCTGAACGCGCACACCGACCAGATCACCACGACGCTCAACGGCCTGACCCCGGGCATCAGCGTGCTCAACCAGCAGCGGGAGGCGCTGGTCGGGATGCTCAAATCGCTCGACGGGCTGACCTCGGTCGCCGTCACCACGGTCAACCGCAGCAAGGACGACCTGGTCGCCGACCTCCAGGCCCTCGCGCCCCTGCTGCGGCGGCTGGCCGATTCCGGGGACAAGCTGCCGAAGGCGATGGAGATGATCTTCACCTTCCCGTTCCCGGACGCGACGCTGGACGCGATCCGCGGCGACTACCTCAACGGCTTCCTCAAGACAGGCCACTGATGCTGACCCGGTTCGTGCGCGTCCAGGTGACGCTGTTCGTCGTCATCGCCGTTGTCGGCGTGGCCTACGTCGGGGCCACTTATGCCGGTCTGGACAAGGTGTTTTTCGGCCGCGGTTACACCGTGAAGGCGCAATTCCCCACCGGCGGCGGCATTTTCACCAACGCCGAGGTCACGTATCGGGGAGTGCCGATCGGCCGGGTCGGGCAGCTCCGGCTCACGTCCGCTGGAATGGAAGCGGATCTCGAGATCGATTCCGGCACCGCATCCGTCCCCGCCGACACCGAAGCCGTCGTCGCCGATCGGTCGGCGGTCGGCGAGCAGTACGTCGACCTGCGGCCGCGCACCGCTGGCGGGCCAATGCTGCACGACGGTTCGGTGATCACCCAGGACAACACGAAGATCCCGCTTCCGGTGGACACCGTGCTGTCTACTGTGGACTCTTTCGCGTCGTCGGTGCCCAAGCCCGCCCTGCGCACCGTCGTCGACGAGCTGTACAACGCGACGTCCGGCGCCGGTCCCGCGCTGGACCAGCTGGTCGGCCGCGGCATCGAGTTCGTGCAAGCCGCGAGCGCGCACGTCGCGCCCCTGACCCAGCTCGTCACCGACGCACACACCGTGCTGGACACCCAGGCGCAGCAGGCGGACGCGATCCGCAGCTTCGGCGCCAATGCCAAACTGCTCGCGTCGACCTTGAAGCAATCCGACGGGGACCTCCGCAAGCTCATTCCGGCAGTGCCCGCCGCGGCGAACGAGGTCGGTTCGCTGATCCGCGACTCCGGTCCGCAGCTGGGCGTGCTGCTCGCGAACCTGCTCACCACCGCGGACGTCCTCGAATCCCGGCAAAGCGGGATCCGGCAGCTGCTGATCACCGCGCCGCGGGCAGTCGGCGCGGCCAGCGCGGTCGTCCGGCCGGACGGGGCGCATTTCGGACTGTCGCTGTCGTTCTTCGACCCGCCGCCGTGCACGACGGGATACACGACGCCGTATCGCGACGGTCTCGACACCTCGACCAGGCCGCTGAACACCGCCGCACGGTGCGCGCTGCCGAAGGGCGACCCGACGAACGTGCGCGGCTCGCAAAACGCACCGGGAGGACAGCCGTGAGGATTTTCGCGTCGCTGGCCCAGATCGCCGCGGTCCTCGCGACCGCGGCGGCCGGCTGGACCGGGTACACCTGGTGGCAAGCCGCGCACGACGACGGCGTCGCGCGCGCGGTCGTCCGGGAGGATGCCTTGCAAGCCGGGCGTTCCGCGATCGCCGGACTGACCACTTTGGACTACCGGCAGGCGGCGGCCGGATACCAGCACTGGCTGGACGTGTCCGGCGGCGCGCTGCACGACGAGCTGGCGCAAGATCGCCAAGGCAGCCTCGACCGGATCGCCCAGGCGAAAACCGTCACCACCGGGAAGGTGACCGACGCCGCGGTGACCGAAGTGGACACTGGCGCGGGCACGGCGAAGCTGATCACCTCCGTGGAACTGGTCGTGACGCCCGCCGGTCAGGAGGCGGTGACCAAACGGTCCCGGTTCCAGGCCGAGCTGACCCGCGCTCCGGACGGATGGCGGGTCACCGCACTGGGCCAAGTCCCGGCAGGGGAGGCACCGTGACCACGCGAACGAAGAAACGGGTCGTGAAAGTAGCCGGACGCCACGGTGATCCGGCACCGGAACCGGACGACACCGTCGAAGAGCCAGCGGCACTGGTCGAGGAGCCTGCCTCGTCGCCGCGGAAGCGCCGAGCACCACTGGTTTTCGCGGCCGTCGCCGTCGTGATGGCCGCGCTGGCGGTGTGGTTCACCGTCGAGGCGCGCGACACGAACGCGGTGGTGGCACACAACACCGCGCTGTCCGACGTGTCGGGCACCGCGGACGCGGGCAAACAGATCAGCTCCGCGCTCGGCGCGCTTTTCTCCTACCGCTACGACGATCCGGCCCGCAACGACCGGGCGGCCAAGGACCTGCTGACCGGGTCCGCGCTCACCCAGTACACCCGGTTGTTCGGCCAGGTCCGCCAGCTCGCCGCCGAACAGAAGCTCGTCGTGACCTCGACCGCCGTCGCGTCCGGGGTGAAGCTCCTGGACGGAGATCGCGCGGCCCTGCTGGTGTTCCTCGACCAGACCGGCACGCGCGGCGACGGGCAGCGCAGCACCGGGGCCGCGCAGCTGAGCGTCACCGCCGAACGGATCGACGGGAAGTGGCGGATCACCGGGATGTCCGCCGCCTGAACGCTCCGGCAAAGTGCGTGAGGGGAACCCTGCGGGAATCTGATTCCGTCAGGGTTCCCCTCACACATCTCCGCGCCGGGGCAGCGTTCAGACCAGGGTCGCGCGGAGGGCGAGGATCAGCTCGAAACGGTCGTCCGGGTCCCACAACCGGCCCTCGAACATCGTCTCCAGCTCCTGGGCGCGTGCGCGCACGGTCTGCGGATGGATCGCGAGCCGGTCCGCCACCTCGCGGACGTTCCCGCGCGTCTCCAGCCAGGCCAGCAACGTCCTGGCCAACCGGCTGTACTGCTTCGCCGTCAAGGCGGCCAGCGGAGCCAGCCGGCGGCGGGAGACATTCGCCGGGAGCAATGGATCCTTGTGCAGCAACAGGGTTGAGAGATGATCCGCGCACCAGATCAGCGGCTCGTCCGGGAGCACGTTGGCGGCGACCAGCTGCAACGCCTCCCGCGCCGCCGTCAGCGAGCGGCCCGCGCGGTGCGGGGGCACCGGCGGGCCGACCGCCGCCCGATGTCCCGACAAGGCGGCGGTGAGCGGGCCTCGTTCCTCGGGTATCGCCAGCAACAACCGCGGCGCCGCGTCTTCGAGGTCTTCGAGAGCGTCGAGCCCGACGACGTCGGCCGGTCCGTCGAAAGCGACCGCGACCAACCGCCCTGGCAACGGCCACGCCGCGTCCGAGGCGGCTTCCTCGAGGATCTGGATCGGGGTCGGCGGGTCGGAGAGCAGCAGATCCAGCAGCCGGCGCCGGCGGCGTTCCCGCGCGCCCGTCGCCCGGGCCCGAGCGGCGGCGTGTCCTTCCACCGACAACGCCGACAGCTCGTCGATGTAGGCGAAAATCGCTTCGGCCAGCAGGCACAACGTCGCCGACGGCACCCCGGCCCGGGTGCCGACCTCGGCCATCCGCCGCCAGGTCACGCGCGCGCCGACCCGGTACGCCGCTTGCAGGACGTCGAGGTTGCGGCCCTGCTCGAACTCGTGCACGCCCAGCGCGACGAACACCCTCCGGCGGTCGTCGGCCACCGCGCCCGCCGCCGCGATCCGGTCGACGAACTGCAGGAGCGCCGTCTGCACGCCGCCGCGCAGCGCTTTGCCGAACGGGCCTTCGAGGGGTTGCGCGTAGCCGGGCACGGTGCGCTGGATTTCGCGCAGCACCTCGTCGGCGACGTCCAGCAGCCGAGGCCGGAAAACGGCGGCCAGTTCGCGGGGGAGCATCGCCCACAGCCGCCCCGGCCGTCCGTCTCCGCTCAGCATCGGTCCGAAGGCTGTCTCGCCGGACAGTCCTGTCACATGCCTCACCACTTCGCTGGGATGACGCGGTTCAGGAGCCGAGCAGCGCTTCCGCGCGCAGGGCGATCTCCAGGTCGAGCCGGTCGTCGGCGTTGTCGAGCCGCGCGCCGAACAGTTCGGTGAGCTGGTGCATGCGGTACCGGACGGTCTGCGGATGCACCTTGAGGATCTTCGCGATCTCGGGTGCGCTGCCCCGGGACTGCAGCCAGATCAGCAGGGTCTCGCCGAGCCGCGCGCGCTGTTTCGGCGTGAGGTCCCGGAACGGCTCCAGGCTGCGCTCGCACAGTTCGCGGACCAGGAATTCGTCGGCGAGAAGCCACAGCGTCGACAGGTGGTCCGCGCAGTGCGTGACCGGCGCGTCCGCCAGCACGCCGCGCTGGACCAGCCGCAGCGTCCGGCGCGCCCAGAGCAGCGACCGGGGCGCGTCGGCGAGCCGGACGGCGGGGCCGAGCACCGCGCGCCAGCCGGGCAGCCGCTCGGCGAGGTCGGCCAGATGCTCGTCCGGGGCTCCGGTGACCAGGCACGGTTCGGTGCCTTCGAAGTCGACGAGGACGTCCGGATGGAGGTCGGGGGTGGCGAGGCGATGCTGCCCGGAGCGCGGTTCGAGGGCGACGACAGTGACCTCTTCCGGGAGCGCCCACTGCGCGGCGGCGGCCTGCGCGGCGATGGTCTGCGGCGCGGACGGCGGATCGGCGAGCAGCAGGTCGAGCAGCCGGCGCCGGCGGCGGGCCAGATTCCCGGCCGCGCGGGTCTGCGCCGCCGTGTAGCCCTCGATCGACAGCGCGGAGATCTCGTCGACGTAGGCGAAAATGGCTTCCGCGCTGGTGCAGAGCGTTTCCGCGGGGAGCCCGGCGGTCTGCCCGAACTCCGAGAGGTGCCGCCACGCCACCCGCCCGCCGACCCGGTAAGCGGTCTGCAGGCAGTCGAGGCTGCGGCCCTCGGCGAACTCGATCTTGCCCAGGTCGCGGAAGACCGCCGACCAGGCGGCGGCCGGAGCGGCCGCGGGCTTGCCGACGCTGTCGAGGCACTGCACGATCGCCTGCCGCACGCCCTGGGTGATGACGTGCCCGAACGCGCCTTCGATCGGCTGCCGGTACTCCGGCACCGCCAGCTGGACCTCGCGCAGGATGGCCGTCGCCAGCGGATCGACCCGCGGCGTGAAGCGGACCGCCAGCTCGCGGGGGAGCGACGCCCACAGCCCGAGCGCGCTGGAAGCCCGGACCGGCCGGGTTTCCGCGGGGCTCCGGGGGGCGGGCGGGACCGGCCCGGAACGCGGGCGGGCGGAAGGTCCGGCGGTGCGTTCGCCGGGGTGCGGCCGGTAGCCCAGCGGTGCGGGACGGACGAACCCGGAGTCCACGTCGGTCATGTTTTTATCCTTGCTGGCAACAAAACCGGCCTCTTCGCGGTCGAAGCCGATCCAGATTTTGCGGCACAGGCAACATAATTTCCCCGGAACGGCACTGTCAACGGGCCGGTGACCGCCGGGTCCGTCGCCCGTCCGGACTACACCCGAACGGGTGGAAACACCTGGGTGGAGGTGATACCTCCGGACGCCGCGAATGCTATCCGGATGACAATTTTCCGGCGGGCGTTTTCGCGTCCCCGACCGAGGCGGCGAGCCGGGCGGCCACGTCGGCGGCGGTGAGCCGCGCGGGCTCGGTGTCGGCGAGGAACTCGTTGAGCAGCAGGCAAAACCCGTCGGGGTCGGCCACGTGTGGAAAGTGTTTCGCGTTTTCCTGGACGACGAGCCTGCTGTGCGGCAGGAGTTCGGCGGTCCGCCGCCCGTGCGCGACCGGGATGAGCGGGTCGCGCGCGCCCCAGACCAGCAGCATCGGCACCGACTCGGCCAGGTACAGTTTCTCCGCGGCGCTCGCGCGCTGGCCGCGCAGGTCGATCAGGCTGCCCGCGATGGACAGGAACGCCCGCCGCCGCCCGGGATCGGCGAGGGAGCCGAAATGCCGGGCCAGCTCTCGTGTTTCAGTTTTCAACGACCCGCCGAGCCGCCTGCCGAGCCGCGCCGCCTCGCGGGCGAGCGCGAGCGTCGCAGGGTTGACGGCCAGCGCGAGGAAGGCCGCCGCGCCGGGCAACGCGGCGGCCCGGAGCGCCGGGCTCACCTCCGTGCCGAGCCCGGCGCTGCCGACCAGGACCAGCCGGTCGCACATTTCCGGGAATTGGTAGGAGAACTGCATCGCGATGCCGCCGCCCAGCGAATGCCCGACGACGGTCGCGTGCCGGACGCCGGACACCGCGAGCACGTCCCGCACGATGCTCGCCATCGCGCCGAGCCCGTAGTCCGCGCGGGGTGCGTCCGAATCGCCGTGTCCGGGCAGATCCAGTGCCAGCACGCGTCGGTCGAAGGTAGTGCGGCGGTCGAAAACCGGGTTCCAGGTCGCCATGCTGCCCGCGATTCCGTGCAGCAGCACGACTGCTTCGTCGCCGGTGTCGGTCGCGGGCCGGTATTCGCGCAGCCGGACCCGTCGGCCGTGGAGGACGAGGGTGTACGTCTCGAGTGTCATCGGCAGCCTTTCTCGCGAATCCGAAATTAGGGCAGCCGCTCGCTTTCCCCGCTGTGGCAAACGCCACTTTCCGGGAATTCGGGACGCGCGTGACAGTAAAAGAAACGAAAAAACGTTCGCGGGTGCGGATTTTCCGGGACCGCCGAACGGCTTGTCGACATCGCGGCGGGGTCCGGGTCATCCTCGACGCATGGTCGCAATGACGCACCGGACGCGCTGATGTCGTGCCGCGCGAGGATTCATTTCGCCCGCCAAGAGCACCGGCCGCCCTCGCCGCGGCCGCGCGGGAGACCGTGGCGGCGGATGCTGCCGATGCCTGCCAGCAGGCTGGAGCGGGCACCGGCCGGGGACTGCCCCGGATGACGACCGCGCGGCTGCTCCGCCTGTTCCGGCGCGCCCGGCGGCGCGGCCCTGGGGGCGCGCCCCGCTTCGCTGAGGTCCGTGAAGGACTCCTTGCCGGACTCAGATTCCCTCAAGGAGCCCTTCACGGACGTTCGCGGCGCAGGACCGCGCGCGTGGGCCGGTCGCGGGTTAGTTCTCCGTTGGACGGTGTGCCCGCATGAGGCGCTGGGCGCGCAGGGCGAGTTGCGTGCCGAGCCGGTCGTCGGTGTCCTTGGGCCGGTCGCCGAAAAGGAGTCCTTCACGGACGTTCGCGGCGCCGGAGCGCGCGCATGGACCGGTCGCCGGTCAGTTGTCCGTCGGACGGTGCGCCCGCATGAGGCGTTGGGCGCGCAGGGTGAGTTGCATGCCGAGCCAGTCGCCGAAAAGGAGTCCTTTACGGACGTTCGCGACACCGGGGCGCGCCCGTGGACCGGTCGCGGGTTAGTTGTCCGTCGGACGGTGTGCCCGCATGAGGCGCTGGGCGCGCAGGGCCAATTGCATGCCGAGCCGGTCATCGGCGTCCTTGAGCCGGTCGCCGAACAGCTCCTCCAGCTGCCGCAGCCGGTTGCGGACCGTCTGCGGGTGCACGCCGAGGCGCTGCGCGATCTCCGGCGCCCCGCCCCGGGTTTCCAGCCAGGCCAGCAGGGTTTCGCTCAGCCGGTCGCGCTGCTTGGCGCTCAGCGAGGCGAACGGGTCGAGGCTCTGCCGGGCCAGTTCGGCGGCCAGGAAGTCCTCGGCGAGCAGCCAGAGCGTGGCCAGATGGTCGCGGCACCAGATGACCGGCCCGGGAGTCTCCGGTCCGGACAGCTGCAGTGCCCGGCGCGCGGTGCGCAACGCGGCTGGCGCGTCGGCCAGCGGCACGGTCGGCGACACCGCGGCCCGCCAGCCGCCGGGCATCGCCGCAAGCGGGGCCAGGTCGGCGTCCGGATCGACGGCGAGCAGATGCGGCTCCGGGCCGTCGAGGTCGGCGAGCACGCCGCCGCCGAGCAGTTCGGCCGGGAAGTCGCCGGCCTCGGGACCGCGCTCGAGGGCGACCATCGCGGCCGTTTCGGGCAGCGGCCAGCCCGCCCCGTTCGCCAGTTCGGCGATGCTGCTCGCCGCGCCTTCCGGGGCCTGGACGATCAGCTCCAGCAGCCGTCGCCGCCGGGCGGGCACGGCGCCCTCGGCGTCCGTTTGGGCCTGCTGGTAGCCGGCGATCGCGGTGGCGCACAGCTCGTCGACGTAGGCGAAGATCGCTTCCGCGCCGACCGAGATCACGGCCGGGTCGACGCCCGCGGCGACCACCGCGGGGTGCATCGCCCGCCACGCGACCCTGGCCCCGATCGTCGCGGTGTCCTGCAGCGCGTCGAGGTTGCGGCCCTCGCTGAACTCCATCGCGCCGCGGGCGCGGTAGAACGCGATCCACTGCTCGTGCGGCAGGTCCGGCGCGCCCATCGAGTCCACGCAGTGCAGCACCGCGTACTCGACGCTGCGGACCAGCACCTTCCCGAAAACCCCCTTGAGCGGCTGGCCGTAGGCCGGGACCGCGCGCTGGGTCTCCTGGATCATCGCGGCGGCGGCGTGCGCCGCGTGCGGGCGCAGGCACGCGCCGAGCGCGCGCGGCAGCGAGGCCAGCAGAGCGAAGCTGCGGTACTCGACCACGAATCCCCCTTCGAGGCGCTGGGACGGAGGGAGGTGAGCGTAGCTGAAAACGTGCGTCACTAAAAATGAACGATCGGCGCCCGAAAGAGCGACGCGAACCTGTCCTTTTGACACGGACGAGTGCGCGTTCTACGCTCCGTGCCGGCTGGTGCCGGTTATTCCTGAAACTTCAATTTCCGAGTGAGGGATTAAATCGCCATGCGCAGTTCCGCCGCTTCCGACGGCTCGGTGTGGGCGCGGATCCCGCGCCGGCTGGGCGACGCGGTGCGCCCGCGGATCCCGGAGATCGCCCGGGCGTGCGTCGACGCCGTCGCCGCCGAGATCCCGGAATATTCCGGTTGCTTCGGCCGCGAACCCGGGCGGGGCGCCGCGATCGAGCAGACCCGGCGGGGGATCGAGCGGGACATCGACCGCGTGGGCGCTCCCGCGATGTGGCAGAGCGACCGGCTCGCCGATTTCCGCGCGCACGGGCGGACGGCGTTCCACGAGGGGCTCAGCCGGGAGTCGGTGCAGGCCGCGGTGCGCGTCGCGAGCCGGGTCATGTGGCGCTGGATCGCCGAAATAGCCCAGGAAACCGGCCTGTCCGGCGACGTCGTCTACGGGATGGCCGAGGGCATGCTCGGCGACGTCGAGACGGCGATGACAGCGGTGGCGGAGGGCTACAGCGCGGCCGAAGCGGAGCTGTCCGGCGACGGCGAGCGGAACCGCCGCGTGCTCCGCGCGCTGCTCGGCGACCGGCAACGGACCGAAGAGGACAGTCCGGCCGGGCTGCCCGAGCGGGTCGCGGCGGTGGTGTTCCGCGCGGTCCCGGGAGCGCCCGGGCTTCCGCCGGACCTGCTGCCGGACCACGTCATCGCGGACCTGGCGGGCGATCCGCCCGCGGCGCTCACCGCCGCGCCGGACGCCGACTTGGCGGGACTCGCCGGACTGCCCGCGGGCTGGACCGCGGCGGTCGGCCCGCTGGTGCCGTCCGGCTCGGCGGCCGAGTCGTTCCGGGTCGCCCGCCGCGCGGCCGGCCTGGCGGCCCGGGGGTTGTTGGACGCGCCGGGCCCGGTGGTCTGGTGCCGCGACCACGTGCCCGCGCTGCTGCTGCTCGCGGACGAATTCCTGGCCGCGCAGCTGGCCGAGACGACGCTGGCCCCGCTCGCCGGGCTTCCGGAGAAACGGCGCGAGCACCTGGCGGAGACGCTGCTGGCGCTGGTCCGGACACGAGGCAGCGCCCCGGAGCTCGCGCGGATGCTGGACCTGCACCCGCAAACGATCCGCGCGCGGCTGAAAACGCTCGCGGAATTGTTCGGGAACCGATTGACCGACCCCGGCGAGCGGCTCCGGCTCGAGCTGGCGCTGCTGGCGGAACGGGCGCTCCCGGAGCGGGGCTGACGGGAGCGCCCGTTCCGCCGGGCGATATTTACGGAAGTTTAGCGACCAGCTCGCCGTCGATCTCCTTCGGACGAGCCGGTCGCGGAAAGACCCACCGCCGGTAACCGAACCAGCGGAACGCCGTGCCCGCCGCCGTGCCCAGGATCATCCCCGCGACGAAGTCCGCGATTTCCTGTGCCAGATACCCGATATGCGGCTCTTCGAGCCGAAGCACGTACCGCGATACCAGCAGTGGCACGAGATTCACCGCGACCGCACCGGCATTGACCGCGAAGAACAGCGTCGCCTCTCGCAGCCGTCCGTGGCCGCCTCTGTCCACGAACGACCATTGACGGGACAGGAAGTACGCGAAGGCCGTCGACGCGACCGTCGCGATCGCCAGTGCGGTCACCGGTTTCTCTTGCAGCACAGTGAGTTTGAGGCTGTAGTCGACCAGCACGGTGACCCCGTAGGCGGCCGCTCCGACGACGGCGAAGCGAAACAGCGCGCGCGGCTCGGGCATGGATCAGCAGTTCGACGTGGCCGGCTTGCCGGCGATCCGGTCCTTGATGAAGGACAGGACGTCGGCGTTGCCGGTGTAGACCAGCGTGATGTGGTCGGTGTCGTAGGTCTTCCAGGTTTCCTGGACGCCGGCGGCGCAGTACGTCTTGTGCAGGGCGTCGGCCTGCGCGAACTGCACCAGCTGGTCGCCGGTGGCGTGATACAGGAACAACGGGGCCTTCGGCGGGGTGGAGCCGAGCTTGTTCTCGGCCAGCCGAGCCGCCCACGCGGGCTGGATGTAGCCGGGACTCGTGGTGTAGTCGGCGATCTTCTGATTCGCGTACGTCGTCAGCAGCTCGAACGTGCACGCACTCTGCGTCATCTCGGCGAGCTTCGCGCGGCCGTTGTCGCTGAGGAACGAATCGAGTTTCAGCTCCGGGTAGGCCTGGTCGAGGCCGAGCAGGGCGTAGGCGAAGACGCCGAAACCGAACTTGCCGTCGAGTTGCAGCGTCACCTGGACCAGGTCGGCGGGCGCCCCGCCGGCGGCGATCCCGGCGAGATTCAACTCCGGCGCGTACGACGGTTGCAGTTCGCCCGCCCACACCGCCGCGCCGCCGCCCTGGGAGTAGCCGCGGAAGACCACCTTCGACGTGCTGGAGAGCCCGGCGGGCGCGAGCCGTTGTGCCGCGCGGACCGCGTCGATCACGGCCGGGCCTTCGGACCGCCCCACGACGTACGTCGTCTTGGGGGAGCTTTGGTAGCCCTCGTAATCCGGGACCGCGACGGCGTAGCCCGCGTCGAGCAGGTCGTCGAGGCCGGGTTGCTCGTAGAAAGCGCCCATGTCGATCATCTTCGACGGGGCGCAGGCGAAGGCCGGACCGTGCGTGCCGGGGGCGAACGCGACGACCGGCGCGCTGGCCCGGTCCGCGTTCTTCGGCACCAGCACGGTGCCGGTGACCGCGTCCGGCTTCCCGAGTGCGTTGGTGGACAAGTACATCACCTGCCAGGCATCGACAGACGCCTTGCGCGGCCCGGCCTTCGACGGCCGCCAGCGGATCACGTCGCCGGGTTTGCCCGCGGGCAGCGGGGAAGGCGGCGTGTAGAACGAGTCGTCGGGCGGGCCCGGGCTGGGCTCCGCCGCGGCGGCCGGGGCGAGCGCCGCGGCGAGGACGAGCGCGACCAGCGCGGCGAGCGCGCGGCGGGCGGTCACGAACTCGTCCCGTAAACGCGCTTGCAGGTGGGGGATTCGGCGAAGGCGAGGTTCAGCTCGGGGTTCGCCTTGAGGTCCTTGATCGGCCCCTCCGGGTCGGTGAGCTGGCCCATCGTCGCTTCGGCGGCGGCGATGGCCTGGTGCAGGCTCGCCTGGTCGTCGACCTTCGCCTGCTCCATCGCGGACTTCGTCGCGGCGATCTTGTTCGTGGTCTCGCTCAGGTTGGCGGCGGCTTTGTCCACTGCGGACTGTCCGTCCGGGACGGGCGGCACGCCCGCCGCGCGGAGACCGCTCGCCATGTCGCCGAGTGCCGAGCCCAGCCGGTCGAGGAAGGCGACCATCGCGTCCCGGGTCTTGCCGGGCGCGGCGCTGTCGGCGGCGGGCGGCTGCGAGAGCTTCGCCGAGCCCGCGGCCACGCTGGTGCACACCTTGTCGACCCACGCGAGCGCCGCGGGGTCGGCGTGCCGGCCGGTGTCGGCGGGCGCGGCCGAGGAGCAGGCGGCGCACGAGATGAGCACGGCGGCCGACGTCGCCAGCACCGCGCTGTGCATTCTGTTCATGGTTTTCGAGGCTACGCAGCACGGTCGCGGGCGGGCAAGAAAGGAATGCCTGATTGGCACGCGCGTAAACATTTCCGGATTCGGTTTTGTCACCCGCGTCAGCGCCCCGTTCGTGCGGCGGGCGCGGGGAAAGTCGCCTGCGCCTGCTAGGAAAACGGCCCGCACGGCGTGCCGGGATGACAATTTGCCGGACTGCCCGGGAGATTTACGCGCCAGCCCTTGATCGGCGCTCTCCTCGCTCGCTAGCTTGCTGACCGGTAGCGATTACCGTTTTACCGCTCCGCCTTTTCGTATCACTGTTGATACCCGGAAGGACCATCGTGAGTCACCCAAGAGGCAAGAAGAAGACGGTCGTGGCCGCCGCGGCCGCGGGCGCGGCGGGGCTCGTCGCCGCCGCGCTGGTGGTCGGGGCCCAGGCCAGTGCCGCCGACCCGATCTCGCTGACCCTGAACTACCACTGCACCTTCCCGCTGGTCGGATCGCAGTCGCTGAAGGTGGTGATCAACACCGATCTGCCGCCCGCGGTGAACGCCGGGCAGGCGACCGGGGCGTTCGACATCAAGGCCGTGTCCACGATCAACGCGGACACGGTCAGCGGACTTGGCCTGATCGGGGCCACGACCCTGGAAGGCAGCGCGACCGCGAGCGCGAAGGTGGCCGCACCCGGCCTCGACCTCCCGGTCAGCGTCCCGATCGCGCTGGACAAGACGAACATCCCGCCCTCGGGCGAGATGAACATCAACGCGACCGGCAAGACGCCGTCGCTCACGTTCACCCAGCCCGGCCAGGCGAAGATCACCGTGGGCGACCTCGCGCTCAAGGTCACCCCGCGCAAGGCGGACGGCTCGGTCACCGGGATCACCCCGGACGGCACCATCAACGCGCCGTGCACCCAGGACCCGGGCCAGAACAACACCCTCGCCACGATCACCATCAACGGCGGCGGCGGGACCTCGACCCCGCCGCCGACCTCGGACACGCCGCCCCCGACGTCCGACACGCCGCCGCCGACCTCGGCCACCCCGCCGCCGACGTCGGACACGCCGCCGCCCGGGGGCACCAAGTTCGTGTTCGGCATCGACGGGAAGACCGCGCTGAAAGCGCTCGGCAGCACCGCGCCGATCAAGGGCGGCTTCGACGCCGACGTGGACATCGCGGCCAAGAAGTTCACCGGCTCGCTGAAGCTCGACGCGACCAAGACCGACTTCAAGCTGCTCGGGTTCCTGCCGGGCAGCGCGGACGTCAAGGTCGTGCAGAACGGCACGCAGAGCGGCGAACTGGTCGGCACCGGGTTCAAGGCGCACATCAAGTTCGACGTCTTCCTGCCCACGGTCAACCTGTTCGGCTTCCCGATCAGCACCGACCCGAAGTGCGGCACGGTCAGCCCGTCGACCAGCGAGATGAGCACCGGCGACGGTTTCGACCTGCTCAAGGGCGGCAAGCTGACCGGGACCTACGCGCTGTCGGCGTTCCAGAACTGCGGTTCGTTCAACGACTGGATCAGCGCGTTCGCCAAGAGCGACGGCAACACGCTCGACCTGAACCTCGCCCGCCAGTAATCCGATCTGCCGGTCCCCGCCGCGCCGCGGCGGGGACCGGTGCCATGCCCTCGGAAAGGGGGAAACCCGTGCCGAAAGCCCGGTGGTTGCTCGCGGCGGGTCTCGCCTGCCTCGCCGTCGCCTGCCTGGCTTCTCCCTCGGCCGCGGCGACGCAGGTCGACAAGAAGCTGAGCTACACCTGCCCGTTTCCCCTGATCGGGGAACAGAAACTGGACGTCGAGGTGAAGGCGTCGTTCGACGTACCGTCCGCACCGGGCGGCACGCTCACGACCTCGGGTCTCGCCGTCTCGGTGATCGTTCCGGACAAGGCCACGCGCGGCTTGGCACTAGTCGGCGCAGCGAGCGTCGAAGGGACTGCCGCCGCAGAAGTAACGCTGGCCAACGGCTCCCTGACCCTCCCCGTGACCGTACCGCTCACCGTGGCGAAGACGACGCTGCCGCAGTCGGGTCCGTTCACCGCCCAAGCGACCGGCTCGGTACCGCCGATAGTGGTCCCGAACGCAGGCAAGACAACGGTCGCCCTCGGCGGCTTCAGCACCCGGCTGACCCCGAAGAAGGCCGACGGATCGTTCACCGGACTGGGCTCGTTCACCTCGGACTGCACACTCGACCCGGGACAGGATTCGGTACTGCTGAGCTTCGACGTCGGCACCACGCAGAGCGGCTACCACTACAGCCTCACCGGCACGACGACGGTGAAGGCATTGGGCACGACGGTGCCGCTCAACGGTTCTTTCGCCGTCACCACGCAGCCGTCTTTCAGCGACCGCCCGGCATTCGACCCGGCCCAAGCGGCGTTCAAGCTCTTCGGATTCGTGCCAGGAACTGCCGAACTGCGCTTCGCACCAGACGGCGAGCAAACCGGCTCGTTGGGCGACGGCGGTTTCGTCGCGCACACGAACCTCACGTTGGCGGTGCCGCAAGTGTCGCTGTTCGGCCTGCCCGTCGCGGACCAGAATTGCCGTACGAGCGCACCGATCCCGGTCGATTTGCGCACTGGCACCGGGTTCGCGTTGGCCGCCGGCGGCCCGGTGACTGGGACGTATGCGATCCCGCCGTTGACTGATTGCGGTGCCTTCACCGGGTACCTCAGTTCGTTGTTTCAGGGGGAAGGGAACGCTTTCGCTGTCGCGTTGACGGCACGGTAGGCCCCGGGGGATCGGGAAGCGGGGCGCGGTGCTCGCCTAGGCTGTCGGGCGAGCGCCGTGTTCCGGCTGCGCGCTCCGGTCGCCAGAAATGCGGCCGTCAGGCCGAAGCCCATGTTGCAGAAGCCTTCGGATCGGCCGAGCGCCGGGTCGTGGAGAAAGCACCAGGAAGCGGTGCCGTACAGCACTTCTCCGCTACGACGGCCAGCGCGATCGCGGCGACAGCGATAGCACCGCGATCGGCGAGCGCCCCGACCGGAAACAGCACGGCAGCCGCGGCGAGGAGGAGCGCACCGAGCCGGGCCGCCCTGGCCGCCGTCGGCACATCGGTCAACGCGATGGTGATCATCGATTCCGACAACGTCAGCACGCCGTTGGCGATCGTCAGCAGCACGAACCGCCGGTCCCGCACCACGTTCGCCCGGCCCGCACCCGGCTCGTCCGTCCGCGCCGGATCCGCTCGCTTCGGCGCGAGGGGCTTCCCGGCTGTCCGAACCAGCATCCCGGCGACCACGAAAGTCATTGCCTCGACGGCAAAACTGACCCGGAACGCGACAATCGACCCGAATCCCAGCACCAGCGCACCAAGGCTGAGGCCGACGACCATCGCGACATTGCTCAGCGACTTCACCACCGCTCGGTACGGCACCCGGTGTTCGGCATCGACGGCCCGCCCGATCAGCGCACCGATCACCGCCGCGCTGCCTCGGCCGCATGCCACCAGCACGCTCAGCAGAACAAGCGCCACCCAGCCCGGCACGACGGTGAAGCTCAAGGTGGCTATACCCATCAACCACACCAGCGCGGCGTAAACGGCATGTCCGTCGCGCCGATCGGCCAGCCATCCCGCCAGCGGCCCCGCCGCGATCCCCACCACCGCGGCGACGCTCATGCCCGCCCCGTAGACCGGCGGAGGCAGGCCGACGTAGCGGATCAGGTAGATCGCCAGCGCGGAGTAGGACAGGCCGGTGCCGAGGTAAAGGATCGCCATCGAGACCGCAAAGAACCGTTCCTTCTTCCCCCTGAGTTCATCCAGCGAGAGGGCATCCCGCAAAGACTTCATGGAGTGACCGTAGGGGCGGATGAGCAGCCTCAACGCCGCTTCGGCGAAGTTTCGCGGCCGACGAAGCAACGTACGCCGCTATATATCGTCCTAGGATATATGTGGACCATGGTGCGAAGCCGGCACGCAGCGGAGGCACGAGCATGATCGGCACCGAGACGAAGTACCGCGCCCTGGTCCGCGTCCTCCCGGCCTGGTACCGCGCCGACCGAGGCGACGAGATGGTCGGAGCCCTGCTTGACCTGCATGACGAGCAGGACCGCAAGGCGCTGTGGAGCGAACTGTGGGCGGTGCTGGCGCTGGGCGTACGCACCCGGTTGGCAGCCCGGGCAGCACCCGCCCGAACAGTCGCCCTCGGTGATCTCGTCCGGCAGGTCGCGCTCCTCGGCCTGCTCTGGGACGTGCTCAAATCGGCCTGCAACGTCAGCAACACGCTCTGGACGCTCCGCACCCTCTCGGGCCCCTACCCGAGCACCTTCCGCGCCGCGCTGACATCGGACCTGATCACCGAGCTCATCCCGCTGGCCGCCGCGCTGATCCCGCTCGTCCTGCTGGTCGACGGCTGGCGCCGCCTGGCGCGGGTCGCTGCCGTGACGATCCTGACCGCCGGCGCGATCTGGTTCCTGATCAAACATCCCAGCCCGGAAGCGGCCGCGTACTTCGCTCCGCAGTGGCTTCCGCTGGTGCTGTTGCTGCCAGCCTTCCACGCCGACGCCCCGCTGCCCCCGACGCGACCGTGGTGGTGGGCCATCGGCGGAAGCCTGCTCCTCGCTCCCGTCCTCGCGCTCAGGTTCGGGCTCCCGGGCGGCCTCGACCGGCTCACCGGGTTGTCCCCGCTCGTCTGGCTGTGCGCGATCGCCGGAACCGGATACCTGCTGCTCCGGCTCCGCTCCGAACCACGCCCGGCATGGACGTTCGCGCTGGCCCTGTGCATCGCGCTGGCGTTGGTCCAGAACCTGGTGCTGAAGAACGGCATCATCCCGTTCGACGAGATAGTGCTCGCGCAGGTTTGCTCAGCCGGGGTGATCGTGGTGGCATTGACCGTCGTGGGGATTCGCGATTACCGCAGGGTTGTGGTGAAGCGCTGAGGTCGGCGGAGTCCCTGCGGCACCGCGGTGAGCGCACCTTCACCCCGGAAACCGAGCCGAAAGCCATTCGCCGATCTCCGCCGCCGCCAGACTGGCCCCGGTAGGTTCGCCCGGCCGAAGCGGGCCGCCGAAATGGGTCCCCGGTACCTGACGATGCTCGACATCCTCAGCGCCCAACGCAGCGACCATCGCCTTCGCATCGTCAGGGAAACAAGCCGCGTCTCCGGTGAGTTCCACGAACAGCGACGGGGTCCGCACGCCCGGCGCGCAGCGCAGGAACGAGGCGTTGCTCGTGTTCGCCGACCAGGTCGACAGCCATGCTTCCGGGGTCACCAGCCGCGCGAAGCCGACCAAGCCGTAGTCGGTTAGGTCGGGGCGGCGGCCGAACAGGGAGCCGTACGGGCGCTCGTTCGGGTCCAGCGACAGGTCGACGAAGCGCAGGTCAGCGTCGGTGCGGTAGACAGTCAGGACTCGGGGTGCCAGGGACGCTCGGCGGTCCGCGGGGTCCTGGGTGGTCTTGAACCGGGCGCGGGCTTCGGTGGCGAGGGCGACGCGGGCGCGGGCTTCCGCGTCGATGCGGGCGATCCGGGCGGCTTGAGCTGTGCGGTAGCGCTCGATGAAGTCAGCGGAATAAGCCGAAGACGACGGGGGAGGGGCGAAACCGTTGGCGGCCGAGAACGGATCTAGCTCTGGGAGCACGGACAGCGGATCCGACTCGTCGGCAACTGACGGGTCGATCAGCCGTTGCAGCAGCGCACCTTGGCCGGGGTGCGGGGCGAGGAACACGGCACCGTCCGGGGCGGGCAGGTCTGCGGACGCCAGGTCGACCGGTCGGCCGGACGGGGCGGCGGTGAGTCGTCGTTCCGGCGGCAGTCCTGCTTGCTGGTGGTAGAACGCGAACAGGGTGCCGCCGCCGGAGTGGCCTAGCGTGACCCGGGCGGAGAATCCCTTATCCCGCAGGAAAACCTGACCGGCGGCAACGTCTAGCAGTGCCTGTTCGTGGATCAGGTTCAGGTCGTTGTTCGGCGAGCGCGTGCCTTGCGTCCACACCGCGAAACCCCGTGCCACCAGTTCCGGGACGAGCACGTGGTGGGTCGTGTCCATCCGCGGATGCATGATCGACACGACGGTGTCGGCACCGGGCAGTGCGCGCAGCACGCCGGAGACTTTCGCGCCGTCTAATGTGGTCAGCTCGTGGGCGGAAGTGACGGTGCCAGAAGGGATTTCGGCGGTCTCAATGTACCGTCCAGCGCCGAGTCGCGCGGTCATCGTGCTTCCAGCCGCAGCGCGTCCTTGTCCCACTGCGTGATTTTCGCGTCCAGCAGGCCCGCGATGCTGCTGTACCAGACAGCGTGCCGACAGCCGGTGGCGCGGCGATCGATCACGATCGGACCCGGGGCGCTGACTTTGAAATACGCGCCGACCCGGTCGACGGTGACGGTGTCGGCTTGGGCCGCGACCGCCACGATCGGCTGGTTTTCGGGGACATCCAACAAGAACACGGCAGTCATCGCGCGGGCACCTCCGCCGCCGAAGACCGCTCGACGATGAGCTCCGCCTTGCGGACCAGCAGTGCGTCCATCGACGGCGCCGGACCGGACACGACGTCGAGGAGGGCGTCGATGGTGAGGTTCGCGTCGAGGTCTTCCTGCGGGGTCACCGGACGCAGCGCCCGGGTGATCTCGACCATGTATCCGTTGGGGTCGTGCGTGTAGATCGACTCGATGGTCTCGTGCTGGATCTGCATTTCGACCGGCCACTCGCTCGCGTCGAGCCGGCGGCGGTACTCCAGGAGGTGCTCCTCGCTGTCCACGTGGATCGCGAGGTGGCGCGAGCGGATGAAGAAGAGCGGCACGTCTTCGGCGAACTTCGCGTACACGTCGCCTTGCGGGCCGCCGTCGAACTGGTCCAGCCCGAAGTAGTAGAAGAACGCGAGCCGGTCGTTGTTGCCGATGTCGAAGAAGAAGTGGATGAAATCCGGATGCTGCTCCGGGCCCCAGCCCGCGGCGCAGATCGAGTGCACCACGGGGAAACCCAGGGTGTCCCGGTAGAAGCGGACCGTCCCGGCCGGGTCGAACGTGGGGAAGGCGACGTGGTCGACGCCCTTCACCAGGTGTGTTTCGGACATGCTGGTTCTCCTTTCCGGCGGTATCAGACAGTGGCGCGGGCGCGCAGGAGACTGCCCGCGCCGTCGATCGAGACGTCGAGGCCGAGGCTGCGCAAAATGCTGTACGCGCCGGCGGTCGCGGCGGAGAGCACGGGAATCCCGAACTCCTGCTCGGCGGGCTCGATCAGGCTGAGCGAGGGCATCTGCACGCAGCAGCTGAGCACCAGAGCGTCCACATCGGACAGATCAAGCGACCGCGCGGCCGCCATCACCCGTTCGCCGGGGATGCAGCCGACCTCGTTGTTGTCGGACACTTCCAGCGCCCGCCAGCCGGCGATCTCGAACCCCTCGGCCTCGAGATAGTCCACGACCTGCTGGGCGAGCGGCTTCAGATACGGCGTCACCAAGGCGACCCGCCGGGCGCCGAGTGCGCGCAGACCTTCCGTCAGCGCACCGGCGCTGGACCGGACCAGGGCCTCGGACCCGCCGGTGGCGAGCTGTTCGGCGACGGCGGACTCGACCCGCCGGTGCTCGCCCGGGCCGCCGACCATGACGGCCACCAGGCACGCGTACAGGATCACCTCCGGCGAAGCGTCCGCGATCTCCATGACGCATCGCTCGCGCTGGGCGTTCATCGCCGCGAGGCCCGCCGGCGACACGGTGTGCATGCGCATCCGCGTCGAGTGGAACGAGAACTCCGCGGAGGGGTGCCTCGCGAGGAGGGCCGGCATCTCGGTCTCGACGGTGACGTTGCTGCTCGGTACGACGAGCCCGATCCGGTGGGTGCTCATGCGGGTCCCTTCACTTCCTTGCGTCTACGACGAGTATTCGACGCTCATGTAAAACAGTCAAGTCGTCCGCGCAGGCAGGGGGCGATGCGCACATCCCCTTGACTTTTTCTGCGCAAGCGTCGAATAATCGTCATTGTAGTCGAACCAGTGATCTGGGTCACCTAGGATCGTTCAGCTCAAGGGAGAGCGGAGCTCATGGCATACGTAATCGGAGTGGACGTCGGCGGCACGTTCACGGACGCCGTCCTCGACGACGGCGAGGGCCTGGTGCTCGCGGGCAAGACCGCCTCGACCCCGCCGGACTACTCGGACGGCGTGATGGACGTGCTCGGCGTGCTCGCGGAGCAGCTGGGCGTCCCGGTGGCGGAGATGCTGTCCCGCACCCACCACATCGCGCACGGCACCACCTCGTCGCTCAACGCGCTGGTGATGAACCAGGTCCCGGACATCGGCTTCCTGACGACCAAGGGCCACCGCGACTCGATCTACATCATGAACGTCGAGGGCCGCTACCTCGGGCGCGCGCCGGAGGAGCTGCAGAACCCGATCGGGCAGAGCAAATCGCACGGGCTGGTCCGCAAGCGCCACGCGCTGGAGGTCACCGAGCGGGTCGACCGCGACGGCCGGGTCGTCGTCCCGCTGAACGAGGACGAGGTCCGCGCCGCCGTGCGCGCCCTCGTCGCCGACGGCATCTCCGCGATCGCGGTGTCGCTGCTGTGGTCGTTCCGCAATCCCGCGCACGAACAGCGGATCCGGGAGATCGCGCACGAGATCGACCCCGGCCTGTTCGTCGCTATCTCCAGCGAGGTGTCCCCGCGCATCCGCGAGTTCGCGCGCAACGCGACCACCATCATGAGCACCCAGGTCGGCCCGGGCCTGCGCGACTACCTCGGCGAGCTGGAAAGCAAGCTGCGCAAGGAAAAGCTCGCCGGACCGCTGCTGGTGATGCAGAGCAACGGCGGGGCGGTCGCCGCGTCCGAGGCTCCGGGCAACGCGATCTCCACCGTCGGCTCGGTGCTCACCGGCGGCGTGGTCGGCGCGGTGTCGCTCGGCGAGCAGCTGGGCCACCGCAACATCATCGCCACCGACGCGGGCGGGACCACCTTCCTGGCCGGGCTCGTCGTCGACGGCGAACCGGTGCGGTCGTCGACCACGATCATCAACCACCATCCGATCAACGTGCCCACCCTCGAGGTGCACGCCATCGGCTCCGGCGGCGGCGCGATCGCGTGGATCGACGCGGGCGGCAATCTCCAGATCGGCCCGCACAGCGCGCAGGCGGTCCCCGGCCCGGCCTGCTACGGCAACGGCGGCACCGAGCCCACCAACACCGACGCGAACCTGGTGCTGGGCATCATCCCCGAACGCGGCCTGCTGGGCGGGCGGCGCGCGCTCGACGTCGGGCTGGCCCGCGACGCGATCCGCACCCGCATCGCCGAACCGCTCGGGCTGAGCGTCGAAGAAGCCGCCGCGGCGATCTACGAGGTGCAGAACGCGCAGACCGGCGACCTGCTGCGGAAGACGGTGGTCGAGGCCGGACACGACCCGCGCGACTTCATCGTGTACGCCTTCGGCGGTTCCGGTCCCGCGCACTGCGGCCGGTACGCGCAGGAGATCGGCGCCACGGATGTCGTGGTGCCGCTCGGCCAGGTCGCTTCCGCGTTCTCCGCGTACGGGCTCGCCTCGTCGGACATCGTGCTGGCCAAGGAACTTTCCGACCCGGCGGCGCTTCCGCTCGACCCGGTCCGCGTGCAGCGCAACTTCGAGGAGCTCGAGTCCGAGGTCCGAGAGATGCTCGAACGCCAGGGCATGCGGTTCTCGGCCGTCGAAATCGAGCGCGAGATCGACATGCGCTACACGATGCAGCTGGCCGAAGTGGCGACCCCGATCCCCAGCGGCGACCTGGCCGCCGAGGACGTGGCGAAGGCGGCGGATCTCTTCGAAGCCCGCTACGCCACGCTTTTCGGGCAGGACAGCGGATTCCGCGAGGCCGGCATCCAGGCCATCACCTACCGCGTCCGCGGCACCGGCGTCCTGCCGTTCTCGCCGACCCTGCCCGAACTCGAAAAGGCGGATTCCGCGGACGCGTCCCCGGCGCTCACCGGCACCCGGAAGGTGTGCCTCGGCGCGAGCCAGGGCTACGCCGACACCGCCATCTACGACTACACCAAGCTCCGCGCGGGCCACGTGCTGCGCGGTCCCGCGGTGATCGAGGTACCCACCACCACCGTCGTGGTCCCGCACGGCACGACCGGGACCGTCGACCGGCTCGGCAACCTGCACATCGCTCTCGACCAGGCCTGAGCCCCAAGGAGAACTGGCATGACCGCACCGATCCCCGGCTCGGAAATCTTCTCCAGCCGCCCGCTCGACCCCGACGCGCTCAGCCGGGCCGTCGGCGGGACCGTCCCGCTGCACACCGTCACCCAGGACCAGATCGACGCCGTCGACCCGCTCACCTACGAGGTGATCCGGCACCGGCTGTGGTCGGTCACCGACGAGATGGGGGAGGCGCTCAAGCGCATGTCCGGTTCCCCGATCGTCACCGACGCCAACGACTTCGACTTCGCCGTGAGCGACGAGGTGGGCCAAGAGGTCCAGGTGGGCCTCTACAACACGATGCTGGTCGGGGCCGTCGACCTCGCGATCTACTGGACCCTGGAGCACCGCTCCGCCAACCCCGGCATCGCCGACGGCGACATGTTCCTGTGCAACGACCCCTGGGTCGGCGGCGGGCTGCACCAGAGCGACGTCATCGTGTACCAGCCGATTTTCCACGACGGCAAGCTCTTCGCGTGGACCAGCGCGATCTGCCACGAACCCGATCTGGGCGGTTCCGGCCTCGGCTCGTTCGACCCCGGGGCCAAGGACGTCTTCTCCGAATCGGTGCCGACGCCGCCGATCAAGGTGGTCCGCGACCGCGTCCTGCAGCGCGACGTCGCCGACGCCTGGACCCGCCGCTCGCGCGTCCCGATGCTCGTGGGCCTCGACCTGCGCGCCAAGATCGGGGCCAACACTGTCGGCCGCGACCGGCTCCTCGCGGTGATCGAGCAGTACGGCGCGGACACCGTCAAGGCCGTGATGAAGCGGATGATGAACGACTCCGAGGCGCGTTTGCGCACCAAGCTGCGCGGGCTGCCGGACGGCACCTGGAAGGCCACCGGTTACCAGGACCAGGCGTCGACCGGCGACCGCCGGCTGCACAAGATCACCGTCGCGATGACCAAATCGGACGATCGCCTGGTCTTCGATTTCACCGGCACCGACCCGCAGGCCGGCGTCATCAACTGCACCTACGCCGGGATGCGCGGCGGGGTCATGCTCGCCGTGCTGCCGGTGCTGGCCGGCGACATCCCGTGGGCCGCGGGCGGGCTGATGCGCTGCTTCGAGCTGATCTCCGAAGAGGGCACCATCAACAACGCCACCTTCCCCGCCGCGGTCAGCCGGGGCCCGATCGGACCTGCCTGGCTCACCGGGAACCTGATCGCCGAATGCCTCGCGCAGATGCTCGACCGCGACGTCGACCTCGGCAAGAGCGTCCAGGCATCGTGCTGCGGGACGTGGGACACCGCGATCGTCGCCGGGCTGGACGAGCGCGGCGAGCAGCCGGCGCCGTTCCTGAACATCCTGATGGAGCCGATGGCGGGCGGCTACGGCGCGCGTCCGGTGGCCGACGGCATGGACACCGGCGGCCTGTTCTGCATTCCGATGGGCCGGATCCCGGACACCGAAATGACCGAATTCCTCTACCCGTTGCTGACGCTTTGGCGCCGGGAAGAACCCGACTCGGGCGGACCGGGGCGGATGCGCGGCGGGGTGAGTGCGTCGCTCGCCGTGACCCCGTACGGCAGCAGCTTGCCGATGGGGCTGGTGTTCGCGTCCGCAGGGAAGGCCGTTGCGCAGAACGGCGGCCTCGCGGGCGGACTCCCCGGCAACACCGGTCTCGAGATCCTGGCGCGCGATTCCGGGGTGCAGGAACTGCTTTCGTCGGGCCAGCTGCCGGGCAACCTCGAAGAACTCAATGGCACCAAGGAAATCGGTGCTTGCTACGCGGAGAGTTACCTGGCTCCCGGCGAAGTGCTGTACATGCACTGGCAGGGCGGCGGAGGCTACGGCGATCCGCTGCGCCGCGATGCCGACGCGGTCGCCTGGGATGTGGCGAACGGCAAGGTGACCGCTGAAGGCGCCCGCACCAACTACGGCGTCGTGATCGCGAACGGCGAACTCGACGAGTCCGCCACCGCCGAATTGCGTGCGAGCATGCTGGACGAGCGGCGCGACCGTTCCGAGACGCCGCTTTCCCAAGAGGCGACAGTGGATCTGCGCAACGCGCGCCGGATCGACGACAACCTGGCCGAGGTCGCCATCGGCGAGGCCCGCGTGATCGCCTGTGCGCATTGCGGCCGGCTGCTGGGCGACACCAAATCCGGGAAGCTGGCGCTGGCCCGCTACGAGGGGCCGTCGAGCACGGCGGGACCGCAGGTGGTTTCGGCTCCGTCGGAGTACGTGGACGCCGAGGTCGTGTTCCGCCAGCAGTGCTGCCCGGGCTGCTGGTCCGCGGTCTACTCCGGCGTCGTTCCGGCCGACCACCCCGACCACGTCGGCGAACTGACCGCGCTGCTGACCGCCGCGCCGATCGACTGAGGAGCATTCAGTGACCGCATTCGACTGGGACGGGCGAGTGGTCCGGTACCCCGCCGATCGCGCCCGCCGCTACCGGGAGAGCGGCGAATGGAGCGACCTGCCGATCAGCGCGCGGCTGCACGAATCCGCGCTGCGGCAAGGCGATCGCCCCGCGCTCATTACCGCCGAAGGTGTCCTCACCTACCGCGAACTCGACGAGCGCACTGACCGGATCGCGGCCGGGCTGCGCAGCCTGGGCCTGCGTCGGCTCGATCCGGTGTTGTTCCAGTCGACCAACCGGACGGCGATCGTGCTCGCCTGGTACGGCTGTCTCAAGGCGGGCCTGGTGCCGGTGGCGACGCTCGCGCAGCACCGGATGCACGAGATCGGCCACATCAGCCGCAAGGTCGGCGCGGCGGCGCATCTGGTCGAGGCCGGGCTCGGGTTCGACCTGGTCGCGTTCGCCCGCCAGGTCGCCGAGGGACATCCGACGCTGCGCACCGTCCTCACGGTCGGCGCGGCGGAAGGAACGCACCGGATCGAGGACCTCGGCGCCGGGATCGATCCGGCGCGAGCACGGGCGTTCGTCGAAAGCGTCGAGGCGGAAACCGATCCGCAGGACGTCGCGGTGTTCCAATTGTCCGGCGGGACAACGGGAGTGCCGAAGGTGATCCCGCGGATCCACGCCGAGTACTGGAACAACGCGCTCCTGTACGCCCAGGCGCTGGGATGGGACGCCGGCACCCGGCTCGCGCACCTCATCCCGGTCATCCACAACGCCGGCATCTCCTGCGCACTGCACGCCGCCCACTCGGTCGGCGCGACCCTGGTCCTGGCCAACCCCGACCACGTCGCCGCGTTCGCGCTGATGGCGGAGCACGGCGTGACCGACGTCCTCATCGGGCACGGCCACTACCAGGCGCTGCGATCAGCCGAGTTCGACGCGGTCCTCCCCACGGTCCGGCGCACGGTGCTGTCCGGGGCGAAGGTCCCGCCGGACGTGTTCCGGCGCGTGGACGACGGCGAAACGCGGTGGGCGGGACAGATGTTCGGGATGTCCGAGGGGATGTTCCTGGCGAGCCGGGCCGGCGATCCGGAAGCCTTGCGCACGACGACCGTCGGCACGCCGATCGCGCCGTCGGACGAAGTCCGGATCCTCGAACCGGGCACCGAGACCGAAGTGCCGGACGGCGCGGTCGGCGAGTTGTGCTGCCGCGGTCCGTACACGATCCCGGGCTACTTCGACGCGCCCGAACACAACGCGATCGCGTTCACCTCGGACGGCTTCTACCGCACCGGCGACCTCGCCGCGGTCCACGTCGTCGACGGCCGCCGGCATGTGTCGATCGAGGGCCGGATCAAGGACCTGATCAACCGCGGCGGCGAGAAGGTCAACGCCGAGGAGGTCGAGGTGCTGCTGATGAAGCACCCGGACGTCGCGATCGCCTCGGTGGTCGCGATGCCCGACGCGCGGCTGGGGGAGAAGGCCTGCGCGTTCCTGGTGTCCGCGACCGGGCAGACCCTGACGATGCCCGAGGTGCAGCGGCATCTGGACGGGCTCGGCGTGGCCAAGTTCAAGTGGCCCGAACGCCTGGTCTGGGTGCCGGAACTGCCGAAGACCAACGTCGGGAAGATCGACAAGAAGCGCCTCCGGGCCGAAGCGGCGGCACCGCTCGCGGCCGGACCGACCCCGCGAGGAGCCGGAGCATGAAGCTCGACACCATCGCCGTCCTCGGCGGAGGGCCGGGCGGCCTGTACGCCGCCCGGCTGCTCAAACGCAGTCATCCCGGCGCCGAGGTGACGGTTTACGAACAAGGCGTGCCGGACAAGACCTTCGGATTCGGCGTCGGGCTGGCGTCGCGGACGCAGCGGAATTTGCGGCTCGCCGACGAGGAATCGCTCGACAGCATCGTCGCCGCCTCGCACGGGCACGAGATGTCGATGCGCGTCGGCGACTCGGAGGTGCGTCTCGCGCACGGCGAACTGCTCGCCATCGGACGCGCGACCTTGTTGTCCGTACTGCAAAAGCACGCCGAAGCCGCCGGAGTGGAGCTGCGCTTCGGCGAGCGCCGGGCGGTGTCGGAGCTCGATGCCGACCTGATCGTCGCCGCCGACGGGATTTCGAGCGCGACCCGGACCGACCTGGCCGAGGAGTTCGGTCCGGAGATCGCCGAGGGCGAGGGCCTGTATCTGTGGTGCGGCACCGACTTCGCGCTGCCGCGGGCGATCTTCACCCCGGTCACTACCGAGCACGGCACCTTCGTCGCGCACGCCTATCCGTACGCCGCCGACCGCAGCACCTTCCTGATCGAAACCGACGAGCAGACGTGGCGGCGGGCGGGATTCGACGTTTCGACCCGCGAGACGCCCAACGGAGACAGCGACCAGCGCTCGCTCGGCTACCTCCAGGAGGCGTTTTCCGAGACCCTGCAAGGAAACCGGCTGATCGGCAATCGCACCAAATGGCTCCGGTTCCGCACGATCCGGTGCCGCCGCTGGCACACGCGCAACGTGGTCCTGCTCGGAGACGCCGCGCACACCGCGCATTACTCGATCGGTTCCGGGACGAAACTCGCCATGGAGGACGCGATCGCGCTCGACCGGGCCGTGCTCGTCGCCGACGGCCTCGACGACGCGCTCGCCGCATACGAGGCGGAGCGGCGGCCCGCCGTCGAACACCTGCAGTCCATCGCCGAACGCTCGATGGCGTGGTGGGACTCGTTCCCGGAGCGCCTGTCGATGCCGGTGGAGCAGCTGATGGTCGCGTACATGACGCGGGCCGGGAAGGTGCCCGTCGACCGGTTCGCGGAGTCCGCGCCGCAGGTCGCCGTCCCCGGTCTCGCCGCGTTCGGCGGGGTCGGGACCGACGAGGTCCCGTGCCCGGCCTCGGTCACGGAGTGGATCCTCGACCGGCCACTGACCGCGGGCGGGCGGAGGTTCCCCGGCCGCACCGCTCCGGAGGCGCTGCGGACCGCGGCCGGGACGCTGCCGGTCGAGATCTCGGTCCGGCCGTGGAGCCCCGAGGCGGCCGAACTGATCGCGGGCCTGCCACCCGCGAGCGCGTACTGGCTGACCGGCCCCGGCGACCGGGAGGCGACCCTCGACCGGCTGGACCTCGGCGAGCGCATCCGCCGCGCGACCGGCGCGCTCCTGGTCGCGGACGTGCCCGCCGGGTTCCGGGCCGTCGCCGCGGGCGCGCTCGCCAGCGAGCGTGTCGATCTCGTGGCCTTCACCGGGTGATGGACTAGCCTTGGCCGCTATGACTTCCCCTGCCGCCGACCCGCCGCCCAAACGCCGGGGCCGCCCCAGCGTGCGGCGCGAACTGGTCGAACGGGAGATCAAGGAGAACGCCGCCCGGCTGTTCGCCGAGCGCGGGGTCGCCGGGACGACGCTGCAGGACATCGCCGACGCGACCGGCCTGACCCGCCAGGCGGTCTACCACTACGTGGCGAGCAAGGACGACCTGTTCGCCCAGTTGGTCAGCGAGATCGCCGACCAGCCCGCCCAGCTGCTCCGCGAGATCAACGCGCTGGCGGACCTGAGCCCGTCCGCGAAGCTGCGGCGCATGGCACAGACGCTGGCGCTGCACCAGATGGCGGACCCGGACCGGTTCCGGCTGATGATCCGGTCGGAATCCGATCTGCCCGAGCACCTCGCGAAGTCCTACCGGGCGAGCCGAAGGCGCGTGCTGAAGGAACTCGTCGAGGTGATCGACGGCGGCATCGCCGACGGAAGCTTCCGCAACGTCAACCCGCGCACCGCGGCGCTCGGCGTCATCGGCATGCTCAACTGGATCGCCTGGTGGCACCAGGAAGGCGGCGACGACCAGGAAACCGCCGACCAGCTCGCGGAGATGGCCGTGCGCACCGTCCGGAGCGACGACCGCGCACCGGAATCCCCGACGGTGGAAGGGATTCTCGCCAACGTCCGGCTCGAGCTGGATCTGGTCGAGCGGCTGGCCCGCCCGGACGAATCCGGGCGGGCGTAAGACGTCCGGCGCGCGCCAGTTCGGTCAGGCCCGCGCGGACAGCTCCTCCCGGACCCGGTCGGTCACGGCGTTCGTCGAAATGCCGTAGCGGTCGTGCAACGTCGGGAGCGCGCCGGCGGCCAGGAATTCGTCCGGCAGGGCGATCGGCACGACCTTCTTGCCGATGCCGCGCCGGGCGAGGGCGGCGGCGACGGTTTCGAACAGGCCGCCGATCACGCTGTGGTTTTCGAGGGTGAACACCGGACGGTCGCCCGCGATCTGGGCGAGCACGGTCTCCTCGTCGAACGGCTTGAGCGTCGCGCAATGCACGACCGCCACGTCGATTCCCCGCTTCGCCAGCTGCTCGGCGGCGAGGAGGCCACGCATGGTCATCAGGCCGGAGGAGACGAAAACGGCGTCGTCGCCGGGCCGGACCAGTTTCGCTTTGCCGAGTTCGAAGGAGTAGTCGTAGTCGTCGAGGATCCGGGGGACCGCGCCGCGCAGCAGCCGGGTGTAGCTCGGGCCGGGTGCCGCGGCGAGCTGGGGCACGGCCTGCTCGATGTCCACCGCGTCGCACGGGTCCACAATGGTCAGTCCGGGCATCCCGCGCAGGATCGCGACGTCCTCGGTCGCCTGGTGGCTCGGGCCGTAGCCGGTGGTGAGGCCGGGCAACGCCGCGACGATGTTGACGTTGAGCCCCGGTTCGGCCATGTCGAGGCACAGGAAGTCGTAGGCGCGCCGGGTGGCGAACACCGAATAGGTGGCGGCGAACGGGATCTGGCCGACCTCGGCCATGCCCGCGGCGGCGGCCATCATCACCTGCTCGGCCATGCCCATCTGGAAGAACCGGTCCGGGAACGCGCGGGCGAACACGTGCATGTCGGTGTATTTCGCCAGATCCGCGGCGAGCCCGACGATCCGCTGGTCCGCCTCGGCCGCCTTGACGAGCGCGTCGCCGAACGGGGCCCGCGTCGTGCGCACCCCGGGGTCGGCGATCGAGGCGATCATCGCGGCCGAGCGCTGCGGCTGGGCGACGGTCATCGGCGGGTCCTCTTCTCGTGTCCGGCGGTCAGCTGCTCTTTGCACACAGGCCATTCCTCGGCGGCGATCTTCATGAAGTGGAGCTTTTCCCGGCCTTCGAGCAACGGGACGCCCTTGCCGACCACGGTGTCGCAGATGACCAGGTGCGGCTGTCCGACGGCCGACGCGTTGCCGGTCGCCTCGTCCACCGCGCGCAGCAACGCCTCGGGATCGTTGCCGTCGACGCGTTGCACGTGCCAGCCGAAGGCGCGCCAGCGGTCTTCTTGGCGGTCGAGGGCGAGGACGTCACGGGTCGGTCCGTCCGCTTGCAGCCCGTTCATGTCGACGAACGCGACGAGGTTGCCGAGCTGCCAGCTCGCCGCGCTCATCGCGGCCTCCCACGTCGACCCTTCGTTGAGTTCGCCGTCGCTGAACAGCGTGAAGACCCGTTGCCCGGTCCGGCCTTGCGCGCGCAGCCCGAGGCACATCCCGACGGCGAGCCCCAGCCCGTGGCCGAGCGAACCGCCGGAGATCTCGGCGCCGGGCGTGTAGGTGGCCATCGCCGACATCGGCAGCCGCGAGCCGTCCGCGGCGTAGGTCGCCAGTTCTTCGCGGGGGAGCACCCCGGCCTCGGCGAGTGCGGAGTAGAGCAGCAGGGCGTAGTGGCCGACGGACAGGAGGAACCGGTCGCGGTCCGGCCACTCCGGATCCGCCGGGTCGAAGCGCAGGACGTCGCGGTAGAGCACGGCGAGAAGGTCGGCCGCGCCGAGCGCCTGCCCGACGTAGCCCTCGCCCTGCGCTTCGCCCTCGTCGAGGACGCCCATCCGGATGCGGTACGCCGATTCCGCGCAGGCGTCCAGCCGTCGCCGGAACGAAGTCGGCGTCATCAGGTCGAGACTCACAGCGATTTTCCTTTCGGCGACAGGGATTCAGGCGGCGGGCTGGGCGGCCGGCGCGGAGCTCGCGACCGCCGCGCGGGCCGCCTCGCGCTCCGCGCGGCCCCAGGTTTCCCGGGTCACCAGCGCCGAGACGAGGCCGAGCAGCGAGAACGCGAGGAACAGCAGCGCCGGGCCGAGCCAGCCCATGCCGAGGAACAGCAGCGTCGTGACGAACGGGGTGAGACCGGAGATCATCGCCGAGATCTGGTAGGCCAGCGCGGCGCCCGAGGAGCGGGTGCCCGCCTGGAACAGCTCCGGGAACCACGCGCCCTGCGATCCGGCGAGCGCGTTCTGGCAGACGCCGTAGGAGACGACGACGGTGCACACGATCGCGATCAGCGTGCCGGTGTTGACGAGCAGGAACATCGGGATCGCCCACAGCGCGGCGAACAGCGTCACCCAGACGTACACCGAGCGGCGGCCGACCCGGTCGGTGAGCGCGCCCCAGCCGACGGTCGCGGCGATGCCGATCGCCGAGGCGATGCACAGCGCCAGGATCGTTTCCCCGCTGCTGGCGAGCTTTTCCGACTTCAGGTACGAGATCAGGTAGGTGATCGACACCGCGTAGCCCGCCGTCTCGGCGATCCGCAGGCCGATGCCGCGCACCACGTTGCGCCAGTCGTCGCGCAGCACCGCCGCGATCGGGGCCTTCACCAGGTCGCCGCTGTCGCGCACGTCCTGGAACACCGGCGATTCCGGCACCTTCGCCCGCAGCACCAGCCCGACGATCACCAGCACCAGGCTGGCCAGGAACGGCACCCGCCACGCCCAGTCGCCGGGCAGGTTCACCGACACGAGGAACACCAGGTTCGCCAGCAGCAGCCCGATCGGGAACCCGGACTGCACGATCCCGGTGAACCTGCCCTTGCGCAGCCACGGCGCGTGCTCGTAGGTCATCAGGATCGCGCCGCTCCACTCGGCGCCGTAGGCGAGGCCCTGCACGATCCGGACGGTCACCAGCAGGACCGGCGCGAGCACGCCCGCCGTCGCGTAGGTCGGCAGCAGGCCGATGGCGAAGGTCGCCAGCCCCATGATGATGAGCGACGCGACCAGCACCGGCTTGCGGCCGATCCGGTCGCCGAGGTGCCCGCCGACGATCCCGCCGAGCGGCCGCGCGATGAATCCGACGCCGAGGGTCGCGAACGCCGACAGCGTGCCGGCGATGGGCGACGCGCCGGGGAAGAAGGCGTGGCCGAGGTAGAGCGCCGCGGCGGTGCCGAACCCGATGAAGTCGTAGCTCTCGATCACGGCCCCGGCGGTGGAGCCCCAGGCCACCCGGCGGGCGTCCGCGGTGCCGTGCACCGGGCCCCGCATGGTGAGCGCTTCGCTGCGCATGTCGATCGCCTCTCTCGTCCAGCGGCCGTCTCGACAGTAATCGAGCTGCCTGGCTGTCAACAATGGAGCGTATCGTGCGCTCTGCTGGCTGCTCTGTCAACAGTGAATACCGGAGATAATCCCTTGTGAGAACTGATCATTCGGCGTGGCCTTGTCTGTTGACACTTCTCTGTTAACATTGCCGACCATGGAACGCCTCCCCGCGCCGGGCTGCTCGACGATCAGCTTCCGGCACCTGCCTCTGCCCGCCGCGCTGGCGGTTGTCGCGGACTGCGGCTTCGCCGAGATCGACCTCGGCGCGCTGCCCGGGGTCTGCGACCACGTGCCGTACGACCTCACCGACGCGGCGGTGCGCATCGTCGCCGGGCAGGTGCGTGCGTCCGGGCTGGCGGTGCGCTCGGTCAACGGCGACGTCGGCGACCTGAACCGCCCGCTCGCCCCGGCGGAGGCGGCGGACCGGGCGGCCCACCTGCGGCGGCTGCTCGACCTGGCCGCCGCGTGCGGGGCGCGGGCGCTCGTGCTGCCGTGCGGCGCGTCGTCGCACGAGCCGGTGACGAGCCTGGAAGCGGATCTGGACCTCGTCGCCGACCAGCTGGGCCGGGCGGCGGCGCTGGCCGCGAGCCGGGGCCTCGAGCTGTGGTGCGAAGCGCCGCATCTGTTCCGGCTCTGCCACACCGTCGACCTCGCCGGTCAGCTGGCCGACCGGCTCGACCCGGCGGTCGGGCTGGTCCTCGACACCAGCCACATCGTCGCGTCCGGCGGCGACCCGGCCGCGTTCGCGCACCGGTTCGCCGGACGGATCGCGCACGTCCACCTCCGCGACGCGACGCCGGGCCAGATCAACCTGAGCATCGGCAACGGCGACGTGGACTTCACCGCGACCTTCGCCGCGCTGCGCGCCACCGGCTACCGCGGCCACAGCTCTCTCGAACTCGAAACGCGGGACGTCACCGACGAGGAACGTCCGGCCGCTGCGGTGAAAGCCGCCGCCTACCTCGCCGCTCTCTGATTTCCCTTCTGACGCCAAGGAGACAACGGACATGACCGGAACCCGTCGCACCGCCGTGATCACCGGAGCCGGCGCGCCCCGCGGAATCGGCCGCGCCACCGCCGCCCGCTTCGCCAGGGACGGCTGGGCGGTCGTCGTGCTCGACCTCGACGAGCCCGCCGCCAAGGAAGTGGCCGGCGAACTCGCGGCGACCGGTGCGACCGCCTTCTCGCACGGCGTCGACGTCGCCGACGAAGCGTCCGTGCTCGCCGCGTACGCGGCCGTGCGGGCCGAGGTCGACGCTGGCCGCCTGCCCGGCGTCGGCGCGGTCGTCAACATCGCGGGCATCACCTCTCCGGTCCCGTTCCTGGAGACGACGCTCGACCTGTGGAACAAAGTGCTGGCGGTCAACGCGACCGGCACTTACCTGGTCACGAAGGCGTTCCTGCCCGACCTGATCGAGGCGGGCTGGGGACGGATCGTGAACATGTCCTCGGTGTCGGCGCAGCAGGGCGGCGGCGTGTTCGGCCGGACCCCGTACAGCACGGCGAAAGCCGCGATCCTCGGCTTCACCAAGGCGCTGGCGCGGGAACTGGGCGACGCCGGGGTGACGGTGAACGCGGTCGCGCCCGGCGCGGTGGAGACCGACATCCGCGCCGAATCGACCACCGCCGAACTGGAAGCCGCGATCACCCGCAGCGTCCCGCTCGGCAGGCAGGCCACCGCGGACGACGTCGCCGGGGTGATCGCCTGGCTCGCCACCGAAGACGCGGGCTACCTGCAGGGCACCACGATCGATGTCAACGGCGGCTCGTTCCTCCACTGACCCTCCCTTGAGGACGGAGCACACGCGATGACCTACCTCTACGACGATCCGGCGGCGTTCGCCGAGGACGCGCTCGCCGGGTTCTGCGATCTGCACGCCGGCGCGGTGCGGCGGGTGCC
This sequence comes from Amycolatopsis nivea, assembly GCF_004522235.1. Lineage (GTDB taxonomy): Bacteria > Actinomycetota > Actinomycetes > Mycobacteriales > Pseudonocardiaceae > Amycolatopsis > Amycolatopsis nivea. The sequence continues at coordinate 82,715 of NZ_SDLT01000017.1, read as the reverse complement.
CGGCGGCGCGGTGCGCGCGGACCGGCCCGCCCGGCCGAAAGTCGCGGTGCTGCCGGGCGGCGGATCCGGGCACTACCCGGCGTTCTACGGCGTGATCGGGCCGGGTTTCGCCGACGGCGCGGTGAGCGGAAACCTCTTCACCTCGCCGTCCACGCAGGACGCCTGTTCGGTGGCGGCAGCAGCGGATTCCGGTGCCGGAGTGGTGTTCAGCTACGGCAACTACGCGGGCGACGTGCTCAACTTCGGTCTCGCCGCGGAAACGCTGCGGGCACGCGGGATCCGCGCGGAACACGTCGTGGTCACCGACGACATCGCCAGCGCCCCGCCGCAACAAGCGGAGCAGCGGCGCGGCATCGCCGGCGACTTCGTGGTCTTCAAAATCCTTGGCGCGGCCGCCGAAGAAGGCCTGGATCTCGACGAGGTCGTGCGCGCCGGGCGCAAGGCCAACGCGGCGACCCGCACGATCGGCACCGCGTTCTCCGGCTGCACGTTCCCCGGCTCGGACACCCCGCTGTTCACCGTCCCGGACGGGCAGATGGGCCTCGGCCTCGGCATCCACGGCGAACCCGGGTTGCGCGACCTCCCGCTCCCGTCCGCCGCTGTCCTGGCCGAGGACTTCGTCGGCCGGATCCTCGCCGAAAAGCCCGGCGGTGCGGGCGATCGCGTCGCGGTGGTGCTCAACGGCCTCGGTTCGGTCAAGCACGAGGAACTGTTCGTGCTGTGGACGCGGATCGCCGCGCTGCTGCGGGAATCCGGCCACACCCCGGTGCTCCCGGAGGTCGGCGAGCTGGTCACCAGCCTCGACATGGCAGGCGTTTCGCTCACCGTGACCTGGCTGGACGAGGAACTGGAACGCTGGTGGCGCGCGCCTGCCGCCACGCCCGCCTTCCGTCGCGGCGAAACCCGGCACGAACCGGCCGCCGCCCCGGTAGCCGAGGTCGTGGCCGAACCCGCTGCGCCGCGTTACGCCGCTGCCTCGCCTGAGTCGCGAAAGCTCGCCGAAGCGGTGCTGGACGGCCTGCGCGCGGTCCGAAAAGCCTTGCACGGAGCCGAAACCGAGCTGGGCGCCATCGATGCCGTCGCCGGGGACGGCGACCACGGACGCGGCATGGTCCGCGGCATCGACGCTGCTCTCGCGGGTGCCGAGTCCGCCTGGCACGACGGGGCGGGCGCGGGCGATTGCCTCGCGGCCGCCGGGGACGAGTGGGCCGCTCGGGCCGGTGGCACGTCCGGTGTCCTCTGGGGCGCCGGGTTGCGTGCGGCAGGGGAAGCCATCGGCGCGGAATCGGGTGTCGTCGACGTCCGGGTCGTGGTCGACGCGTTCGCCGACCGGGTCGTGCGACTCGGCGGTGCCGAACCAGGCGACAAGACGATGGTCGACGCGCTCGAACCGTTCCGTACCGCGCTGGTGGTGGGGAAGCCGTGGGCGGAAGCGGCCGCGGTCGCGGAAGCCGCGGCGCGGGACACCGCCGCGCTGACCCCGAAGAAAGGCCGGGCGCGCCCGCTGGCCGAACGCAGTGTCGGCACCCCGGACGCCGGTGCCGTTTCCCTCGCACTGATCGTGCGCACTCTCGCGGAAGGAATCCGATGACCTACCGGATCGCGGTCGGCTGCGACGACGCCGGCCTGGACTACAAAGAACAACTCGCCCGCGACCTGCGCGCGGATCCGCGGGTGTCAGAGGTGCTCGACCTCGGCGTGCACCGCGGCGCCGAGGACGAACACCGGCCGTACCCGGAGATCGGGCTCGCCGCGGGGGAGGCGATCCGGGCGGGCACGGCCGACCGCGCGGTGCTGGTGTGCGGGACCGGGATCGGCATGGCGCTCTCGGCGAACAAGGTGCCCGGGATCCGCGCGGCCACCGCGCACGATTCGTTCTCCGCGGAACGCTCGGTGCTGTCCAACAACTGCCAGGTGCTTGCCCTGGGCCAGCGGGTGATCGGCCTCGAACTCGCCCGCCGGCTCGTGCGCGAATGGCTCGGGTACGCCTTCGACGACCGGTCGCCGAGCGCGGCGAAGGTACAGTTGCTCGACGACTACGAACGGTGCTGACGCCGAGTCAGAGAGGAGGCGTGCGGTGAGCCGTCCGGCTTCGGCTAGCCAACCCGGCCGCAACCTGCGCCAGATGGCGGTCGACACGCTGCGCGAGGCGATCACCACCGGCCAGTTCCCGCCCGGCAGCCACCTCGGCGAGGTCCAGGTGTCCGAACAGCTCGGGATCAGCCGGGGCACCCTGCGCGAGGCACTGCGCGAACTGCAGCAGGAAGGCCTGGTCTCGTACGGCGAGCGGGGTCGCGTCACCGTGCGCTCGATCAACGAGAAGGACATCATCAACACCTTCACCGTGCGCGCCGCGCTGGAGGCGCTCGCGGGGGAGACGCTGGCCTCGAGTTACTACCGGGAGGAGCACTGCGCCAAGCTGCGGAAAGCGGTCGATGCGATGGCTCGTGCGGAGCGGGTGTCGCTGGAGGCGCAGATCGAGGCTGATCTGGCGTTCCATGAGCTGCTTGTGGAGCTTACGGACAATGACGCGCTGGTGCGGTCCTGGAAGCTGCTCGAGGGGGCGATTCGGATGTGCATCATGTATCGGGGGCTTGAGCGGGCGCTGTCGAATATGAGTGCTGGGCGGCATTTGGAGATCGTCACCGCTATTGAGTCGGGGGATCCGGTCAAGACGCAGCAGGTGATTTCGGATCATATGGCGGCTACTGGGCAGGCGTTGTTGTTCGGGACTGTGCGGACTCGGCCTCGTATTGATCTTGGGTAGTCGGCTGTTCGTGTTCGGCTCGTCGCCTGGCGGCGACATTGCCGTGGGGGTTGCGTGGGGCACCCCGAAGCTTGATTGTGCTGACGGTCTGGGGTGCGGGGGTGGTGTGGGTGCCTCGCTCGTTGGGTGCATCGGTGCGGGGGCGTATTGGGTTGGGGGGTCGAGCGGCGGGGTCTCAGTCCATATTGGACTGTGGGGTCACCGTGCGGCGGAAAGTACCAGTTCTTGATAGTTGCGCGACGCCTCTTGCCAGGATTTCAGTTCCAGTTTTTCGTTCGCTGCGTGCATTTCGCGTGGGTCTCCTGGTCCCCAGATCACGATCGGGGCTCCGGCCACCGATCCGGCCAATGCTGAGGCGTCGGTGAAGTAGGTGGCGGCTGGAGCGGTGACTTGGTCGGAGAGCGCGTCCGGCAGGCGTGGGGTCCGGACGGCGGGCAGGTCGAGATCCACCTCGGTACTGATTGCCGGATCGAGCGAAGACGCCCAGGCGATCGCGGGCGCTCCTCCGTCTACGGTGCGCACGTCCAGCGTCAGAACTGCCGCAGCGGGAACGATATTCGTCGCGGTTCCGCCCTCGAAGGTGCCGACGTTGACGGTCTCCTTGCCCAGATAGTCCTCAGTGGACAGCGGAAACGAGTCGAGCGCACCCAGGGCCCGGTCGGCGAGTAGTTGGATCGCGTTGCGGCCGAGGTGCGGTGTGGACCCGTGAGCGGCTTTGCCGGACGCGGCGAGGCGCAGCCACGTGGCTCCGCGATGGCCGAGCGAGACGCGGTTTTGCGTTGCCTCGGGTACTACGACGATCTGCGGCGTCAGCTCCAGCGAGCTTGCGGCCTCCGCCGCGCCGCGGCAGCCGATTTCTTCGTCGCTCGTGATCAGGACTTGTGCGTCGGCACCGGCTTCCGCGGCGTTGCGCAACGCTTCCAGGGCGGCTACCAGGCCGCCCTTCATGTCGACGCTGCCTCGGCCGTGCAGGTACTTCTCGTCGGTGTCCGCGGAGAACGGGGTGCGGTCCCACAGATCGGGGGAGCCGACCGGGACGGTGTCGATGTGGCATACGAACAGTGGCCCGCTGCCCGATCCGGTGCCGAGCAGTACCCACGGGCGGCCGGTGGTGGAACGTTGCAGCACGCGTACGCCCGCAATAGCCGTGGCGTAGGAGGTCGCCAGTTCCTGGGCGGCGGCCTGTGCGGCGTTGCTGCCGGAGGTGGTGTCTTGGCGCACGAGGTCGCGCAGCAGGTCAAGGGCGTCGTCGGTCATGCGGAGTACTCCCGGGTCGATTCGCGGACGACTAGCTGCATCGAGAGCACGTGGTCGGCGGGGCTGTCCCCGGCCGCGAGGCGGGTGATCTCGTCGACTGCTTTGCGGGCCATCTGCTCGGTCGGTTGCGCAACGGTCGTCAGGCGCGGCGAGGTCCATTCGCCGAGGGTGATGCCGTCGCAGCCGATCACCGACAGGTCCCCTGGCACCGCGACCCCGGCGCGGCGGGCGGCTTCGAGCAGGCCTACCGCGGCGATGTCGCTGGCGGTGAACACCGCGGTCGGCTCCGCGCCGGCTCGCGCCATGTGCGCGAAGAAGTTCATGCCGAACGCCGAACTGAACGTGCCGCGCACGATCATCGCCTCGTCGGCCTCGATCCCGTGCGCCTTCAGCGCCGCGCGGTACCCGGCCTCGCGCTGGTCGGCCGTCCGCAGCCCGGCCGGGCCGCCGACGTGGGCGATGCGCCGGTGGCCCTGGGAGATCAGGTGGGTGGTCGCCTGGTACGCGCCGCCGAAGCTGTTCGCGGTGATGTGCGCGATCCTCGGTCCGGCGGCTTCGACGTACTTGTCGAGGAAGACCACCGGGAAATCGCCCGCCAGCCGGCCCGCGAAGGCCTCGTTGGTGCTGTTCATCCCCAAATAAATCAGCCCGCCCACGTCCGGCACCCGCATCAGGCGCTCGACGCTGGCGCGCTCCCGAGACGGCGACGAGCCGGTGAGGGCGGTGAACACGTCGATGCCGTCCGTCGCGGCGGCGTCGGCCACCGCGTCCGCCAGCGTGGAGAAATACGGGTTGTCCAGCGACGGGACCACCAGGCCGAGGCTGAGCCCGGTCACCTGTTTCTGGACGGGCGGATGCCCTTCGGCGGACAGTGCGGCATCGATGCGCCGGGCCGTCTCGGAGGCGACGTTGAGCTCGCCCCGGACGTACCTCGACACCGTCGACACCGCCACCCCGGCCTCTCGGGCCACCTTCGCCAGCGACATCCGGCTCCTCCCCGTTCGAGCGTTGACGGCGACTGCAACCGCATCCTATATTGGCGTTGTTGCGCTATGTTGCGCAACACACGCTAAAGCTTTCGCCCGAAGGAGTCGTCGATGGTCAAGGTCCTGCTAGCCGGGGAGTCGTGGGTCAGTGCGACGATCGACCACAAGGGATACGACCCGTTCGCGCACACGCAGGTGGAGATCGGGTGCGAGCGGCTGCTGGCGGTGCTGGCGGCGGAAGGGGTCGAGGTGACTCACCTGCGTTCGCACGACGTGGCCGAGAAGTTCCCGCAGACGCTGGAGGAACTCGGGGCCTACGACGTCGTGCTGCTCTCCGACGTCGGCTCCAACACGCTGCTGCTGCACCCGGACACGTTCACCCGCGGCCGCCCGACGCCCAACCGGCTCAAGCTGCTGCGCGAGTGGGTCCGGGGCGGCGGCCTGATGATGGCGGGCGGCTACCTGAGCTTCCAGGGTTTCGAGGGCAAGGCCAACTACCACCGGACGCCGATCGAGGAGATCCTCCCGGTCGACATCGACCCGTTCGACGACCGCGTCGAGACCCCGGAGGGCGTCCGCGCCCAGGTCGTGCAGTCCGGCCACCCGGTGGTCGCCGGTCTCGATCAGGAATGGCCGATCCTGCTGGGCTACCAGCACACCACGCTGAAGCCGGACGCCGAACTGCTCGCCACCGTCGAGGGCGACGTCATGCTGGCCGCGCGGCGGTTCGGCGAGGGCCGCACCCTCGCGTTCACCTCGGACATCTCCCCGCACTGGGCTCCGGAGGAGTTCATGAGCTGGGACGGCTACCGCAAGCTCTTCGCCCAGGCGCTGACCTGGCTCGCCGGACGCGACAGCTGAGCCGCGCGCACTCGGGATCAAGGAGGATTCGATGAGTACGTCACCCACCCGGCGCGCGACCTCGGTCGTCGTGCTGACGATCGCGACCGTCTTCGCCGGCATGCTCGGCCCGTTGCAGTCGCTGGTCAACGGACATCTCGGCACCGAACTCGGCGACGGGCACGCCGCCGCGCTGGTGTCCTTCGGCACCGGCCTGGTGCTGATGCTGGTCATCGTGCTGGCGCGGGCCCGGACGCGCGCCGCGTTCTTCCGGCTGCCGGGTCAGCTCGTACGCGGCGAGATCCCGCGGTGGAACTTCTTCGCGGGCCTGTGCGGCGCGGTGATCGTGCTCTCCGAAGGCGTGACGGTGGGCTTCCTCGGCGTGGCGATCTTCCAGACCTCGCTGATCTCCGGCATGGTCATCTCCGGCGTGGTGTGCGACCGGCTCGGCATCGGCGTCCCGTTCAAGCAGGCGATGAGCGCGCCGCGCATCGCCGGGGCGATCCTCGCCATCTGCGCCACGGTGCTGGTCGTGTCCCCGAACTGGTCGGCCCCGCACATGATCGCGCTGGCGATCATGCCGTTCGTCGGCGGCCTGCTCGCCGGCTGGCAGCCCGCGGGCAACTCCGAGATCGGCTTGCTGTCCGGCTCGATGTTCATCTCCATCACCTGGAACTTCCTCATCGGCTTCGTGGCGCTCGGCCTCGTGTACGTCGTGCGGATGGCGGCTTCGGGCGCGCACTTCGCGTTGCCGGGCACGTGGTGGATGTACTTCGGCGGGCCGCTCGGCCTGTTGTCGATCGCGCTGATGGCCTTGCTGGTGCGCGGATTGGGCCTGCTGCTGCTGGGGCTGGCCTCCACGGCCGGCCAGCTCATCGGGTCGCTGCTGCTCGAGGTCGTCGCTCCCGCGGCGGGGTCCAGCCTGCACCTGGTCACCGTCCTCGGCGCGCTCGTGGCACTGGCGGCCGCGGCGATCGCGATGATTCCGTCCCGGCACACGGCCGAACCGGCGGTCCTCGCCCAGCCCGCCGAGGTGCATCGTGGCTGAGGTGCGCGGCGTCCTCGGTGCGGTCGAGGCGGCGGACCTCGGGCTGGTGCTGCCGCACGAGCACCTCTTCAACGACCTGTCCTCCGCCGTCGCCGAACCCTCCTACGCCTCCACTCGGCGGCTCGTCGAAGCGGAAGTGGGGCCTAGCTGGCAGTTCCTGCTTCGCCAGGATCCCTACTGCTGCGCCGACAACGTGGCGGTGAAGGACCACGCGAGTGTCGTGCGCGAGCTGGCCGCGTTTGCCGCGGCAGGCGGCGGCACGGTGGTCGACGCGACCGGCAGCGCGGCGATCGGCCGCGACCCGCGAGCGCTGGCGGCGGTGGCCGAGGCCACCGGGGTCACCGTCATCATGGGCACCGGTGCGTACCTGGAGAAATTCGAGGGCGAGCGCATCACCGCGGTCGCCGTCGAAGCGCAGACCGCGCGCATTCTCTCGGAACTGGACGAGGGCGTCGGCGAAACGGGAATCCGGGCCGGCGTCATCGGCGAGGTCGGCGTCTCGCCGCTGTTCACCGACGGGGAACGGGCTTCGCTGCGCGCCGCGGCGCTCGCGCAGGCGGCCCGGCCGAACGTCGGGCTCAACATCCACATGCCGGGCTGGCAACGCCGCGGGCACGAGGTGCTCGACCTGGTGCTGGACGAATGCGGTGCGCTGCCGGGCAAAGTCGCGCTGGCGCACAGCGATCCGTCCGGCGACGATCCCGGCTACCAGCGCGAGCTGCTCGAACGCGGCGTGCTGCTGGAGTTCGACATGATCGGCCTCGACATTTCGTTCCCCGGCGAAGGCGTGGCCCCGACGGTTTCCCAGACCGCGCACGCCGTGGCGCGATGGGTGCACGAGGGCTTCGGAGAGCAGATCATGTTGTCGCACGACCTGTTCCTCAAGCAGATGTGGACGCACAACGGCGGGAACGGGCTGGTCTTCGTGCCGACTGTTTTCGCCGATCTGCTCGAAGCCGAAGGCGTCCCGGCCGACGCGGTCGCCCGGCTGATGCGGGATGTCCCGGTGCGATGGCTGACCGCATGAGCGCCGTCGTAGCGGTCGTCGCGTCGCTCAACGTCGACCACATCGTCCAAGCACCGCGGATACCCGAACCAGGGGAGACCCTCATGGGATTCTCGGCGAGCCGGGAACTGGGCGGAAAAGGCGGCAACCAAGCCGTCGCCGCCGCCCGGCTCGGCGCGGACGTCGCGGTGATCGGATGCGTCGGCCAGGACGAGGACGGCGACGAGTACCTGAAAGCCCTCGTCGCCGAGGGCGCGGACGTCACCCATGTGCGAAGGTCGCCGCTGCCCACCGGCCGAGCAGCGATCACCGTCGACGCGGAGGGCGTCAACTCGATCGTTGTCGTGGCCGGGGCGAACGCCGACATCCCCGCAACGACAGCCGAAGCGGCGATCGACGCGATGCCAGGTCTTCGAGTCGCAGTAGGCCAGTTGGAGGCGGTGCCCGACGCGACGGAACGCGCGTTCGCGGCTGCTCGCGCACGCGGGGTGCTGACGGTACTCAACACCGCGCCCGCCGCCGACGTGGCCGGGAAGCTGCTGCCGTTCAGCGATGTGGTGGTGGCGAACGAAATCGAGTTCCGGCAGCTCACCGGCCAAGATCCCTTCGACAGCAACGGGTTGCAACGCGGCAGCGCTGACCTGTTCGCGGCGGGCTGCCGATGGGTGATCGTGACGCTGGGGGCGGAGGGGTGCGCGGTGCTCGACGCCTCGTCGTCCGCGCATGTCCCTGCCGTTGCGGTCCGGGCGGTCGACACCACGGCCGCGGGGGATTCGTTTGTCGGGGCGCTTGCTGCCCGGCTCGCGGAGATCTCCGGTGAGCCGACGACCGCGGATGTGGTGGCGGCCTGTGGTTTCGCAGCGAAAGTAGCCGCGGTCGTGGTGACGCGGCACGGGGCGCATCCCTCGCTGCCGACTCTGGCGGAGGTGGTCGAGGTGTGACGCCGCGGCTTCCTGGCCGGGAAGCGGCCGCCGGTGAGTGGCCTCGGATTTGTTCTACGGCAACGGCGTGGCAATGATCGACGGCGACGGTCTGGCAATGCTGGACCGGTCGCCGGTGGGTACCGAGGGCTGCGCGTGACCGGGCGGCATCCTGCTTGATCTACATGCCGCCGAGCCCGGCTGAGGCATTCCGCATCCGCGCGAGGTGAAAGTTCCTTGCCCCGCAAGGAAAGGCCGCCCCGCGTACGGGACGGCCTTCCTCCGGTGCAGGGTCAGCTCACGGTCAGCGCCGTGTCGTCGAGGCAGAAGGACGTCTGCAGGCTCGAGTCTTCGGTGCCGGTGAAGGTGAGCGTCACCGTCTGGCCGGCGTACGCCGACATGTCAACGGTGCGCAGCTGGTATCCGTTCGCCTGGTTCAGGTTCGAGTAGGTGGCGAGCGTGGTCGACCCAGCCTTGACGGTGAGCTTGTCGTACGCCGTCGAGGTGGTCGTCTCGGCGGTGTCGACGTGCAGGTAGTAGCTCAGCGTCGCGTGGCAGCCCGAGGGGATGGTCACCGACTGGGAGACCGTGTCGGTGTGCGCGCTGCCGTAGCCGTCGAGGTAGGCGAGGTAGCTGCCGCTGTGCGGGGGCTCGCCGTTGGACGACGTGCTGACGACTCCGCTGGACGCGGTCCACGGGCTGGTGCCGTTCTCGAAGCCGGGGTTGCCCAGCTTCTGGCCGGAGCAGGTGCCGCCGCCGGTCGGGGCGATCGTCCAGCTGAACGTGGTGGAGCCGGTGGCGCCGGAGGAGTCCTTGGCGGTCGCGGTCACCGAGTACGTGCCCGCGGTGGTCGGCGTGCCGGAGATCAGGCCGCCGGAGCTGATCGACAGTCCGGCGGGCAGGCCGGTCGCCGTCCAGGTGTAGCCGCCGCTGCCGCCGGACGCGGAGAGCTGCAGCTTCGCCGCGGTGCCGACGACGCCGTTCTGGCTGCCGGGGTTGTTCGCCGTGACGCCGCCGCTCGGGGTGCCCGCGGTGAAGGCTGCGGTGCCGTTCGGGGTGCCGAGACCGGTCGGGCCGTCCCAGCCCGGGCCGGCCTTGCACTGCACCGAGGACGAGCAGCTGCCGTTGCTGCCGGAGGTCACGTCGTTGAGGTTGCCGGTGTGCGAGTACGGGTAGGCGGCGGGGGTGTCGGACGCGCCGGGCGTGCCGGCGAGGGCGTAGACCGAAGCGATGATCGGGGCGGAGGCGCTGGTGCCGCCGTACACGGCCCAGCCGCTGCCGCCGTAGGTCTGGTACACCGCGACGCCGGTCTGCGGGTCGGCCACCGCCGAGACGTCGGCGACCGCGCGCTTGCTGCAAGCGGTCGTCACGTTCTGGAAGGCGGGCTTGGTCACGTAGCCCGAGCAGCCGCTGCCCGCGCCGCTCCACGCGGTTTCGCCCCAGCCGCGGGCGCTGCTGTTGCGGGTCAGCGAGGTGCCGCCGACCGCGGTCACGTACTGCGACGAGGCCGGGTAGCTGATGCCGTAGCCGTTGTCGCCGGTGCTCGCGGTGATCGCGACGCCGGGGTGGTGGAAGTAGCTCGAGTCGGAGGAGGGTTCGGAGCCGTCCTCGCCGCCGCCGTAGCTGTTCGAGACGTACTTCGCGCCCATCGACACGGCGGTGTTCACCGCGGTGCCGAGATCGGCCATGCTCGGCTGGTTCGCTTCGACGAGCAGAATGTGGCAATTCGGGCAGATCGCCGAAACCATGTCGACGTCGAGCGAGATTTCGCCCGCCCAGCCCGAATCGGCGGACGGAAGCGGACTGGTTTGCCCGTTTTCGTTGACTTTCTTGAAACAGCCGTTCGCGGTGGTGCAGGGCGGGAGCCCGTAGGTGGAGCGGTAGCTCGCGAGGTCCGATTCAGCGTTCGGGTCGTCGTTGGAGTCGACGATCGCCACCGTCGCCGAGGCGCTGCCGGCGGCGGTGAGGTTGTAGGCGGAGCGCAGGTCCGCGGGGCCGAACCCGCTGGGCAGCGCGCCGGGGGAGAGCAGCGCGCGCATGGTGTCGGTCTGGCGTTCGGCGAAACACGTGACCATGCCGGGCTTCGCCTTCTCGGCGCAGACGCGGGCGGTCGGATGCGCCGCGGCGGGCGCGGCCACGGCGGGCAGGGCCGGGGCGGTCAAGGCCAAGGCCGCGAAACCGGCCATGGCAAGGATTCTTCGGGCTGAACGGGACACGATCCCTCCCAGGGAATTTCCTGCGAACGGCGTCGGGCCATTCGGTGCCCCGTTGTCTACAGTTCGTTCAGCCCTGGCGGTGACGCGCTGGTGCCAGTGGCGCAATGGTGTCGGCAAGCCCGGTGGAGGTGCCTCCGAATGGTTCCCGAAGCAATCGGCCATCTCCTGACGCTCGGGCTCAAAGCGGACGAAGCAGAAATCTATCTCGACCTACTTTCGTCGGGACCGGTTCCGCCTGATCGGCTAGCGCACGAGACCGGCCGCGACCCCGGCGAAGTGCGCCGCGTGCTGACGGTGCTCGCCGGAATCGGACTGGCCGGCCCGGTCGACGGCCCCGGCTCGCCGATGTCCGCGCTGCGCCCGGAACCGGTGCTGGAAGTGCTGAGCAGGCAACGCGAGGCCGAGCTGGCCGGAGCCCGCGCGGCGATGACCCGGCTGTACGAGCAATACCGAAGACATGCGGTCCGTTACGACGCCGACTCGATGATCGAGGTAGTCAGCGGAACCACTGCCGCCGAACGGGTGCAGCAACTGGAACGAGCGGCGCGGAAGGAGGTCCGCGGCCTGGACTCGCCGCCGTACTACGCCGACGCGGACGCCAACGAGATCGAACTCGAGAACCTGGCCCGCGGCGTCCGCTACCGCGCCGTCTACGGGCGGCTCGCGCTGGAACGCCCCGAGTACGTCGAGGAAAACATCCTGCCCTGCGGCAAACGCGGGGAGGAGGCCCGGGTGCTGCCTGAGGTCCCGGTGAAACTGCTGATCGTCGACGACTGCGCAGCCCTGTCCGGCGCGGACCGCACTGTGCTGCTCATCCGCTCGTGCGGCCTGTTCGACGCACTGGCCGGCTTGTTCGACATGTGCTGGCAAGTCGCGCTGCCGCTAGGCCTCGCCGACGACACCTCCGGCCCGGAGATCCGCCCCAGCGAACGACGGCTGCTGGCATTGCTCGCCGCCGGCCTCACCGACGACCAGGTCGCCCGGGTGCTCGGCGTGAGCAGGCGGACGATGTTCCGGTACCTGGAAAACCTGATGGCTCGCACGGGCGCGGCGAACCGGTTCCAGCTCGCTCTGCACGCGACGCGGAACGACTGGCTTTCGGTGGACAGCCAGCCAGGCGCTTCGCCGGTGCGGTCGGTGCCGTTGTGAGCTGGGGGGTGGCATGCGTCCGGTGCACGCCCCGCCTGCCGCCAGCCCGGAGCGATCTGTCCGCTGAGCACCGACCCGCCGGTCAGCTCATGATCTCCCGCACGCTGTCAGCCAGCAGCCGAAGGCACCCCGGCGCCCCAGGATTGAGAAGCAGGTCAACCCCGTCGTAGTCGTTCAGCAAACGGAGCAGATCGACAGGACCAGCCGGACGCCAACCAGCGGCGCGCACTCGGCGACGGTGTGCCGGGGCGGTCGTGACGAGCAGGCAAGGGATGTTGTCCGGCGACGGCGCGACGAGCGGAGACTCATCGGTATCCACAGCCACCGCGAAGGCCGATTCGCGGAAGACGGCGGCCAGTTGATCGAAGTCCGCCTCGCCGCGCGCGGTCAGGCGGAGCACGGCGTCCAGCGGGTCGGTCGGGGAGTCTTCCGCCGACGGTTCGTAGGACGGGTTGGGCTCGAAGCGGCTGACGGACCCGTCTTCGCGCGCGAGCCAGCCGCCGACCACGGCCTCCGGCGGCGGGGTCGGGGCCTCGCTGCCGTCGGCCGTCCACGCTGGGTCGACCAGCAGCACCCACTGGTCCTCGGACATCGCTGGCGCCTCCTTCGCGTCCGATGAATCTACCGGGCGGGCTTCACTCATGGCTGGGACTTCCTTGCGCCAGTTCGGCCAGTTCAGCGGCCTGGCGAGCGGACGCCGCGCGTTCCTCCGCCTGGTACCGGCGGATGGCTGCGGCCGTATGCCAACGGTCCAGCCAGCCCAGCCCGACGACGCTCAGCCGGTGCGGCCTCGGGCGCGTCCTCGGGCCGTCGAGGGCATTCCGCAGCGCAGTGCGGAAGGCGGCCGCGGGCAGATCCTTCGCGGCCAGTTTCTGGATGACGGCGGCCAGGTCGCGGGCGTAACCATCGGGGTTCGGACGGTTGGCGAGCCGGGTGAGTTCTTCGAGCAGCAAGGCTCGGCCGCCGGGGGCGCTCAGGACGGCGTCCAGGGCGCCATGCCGTTCCAGGACCTCGACTGCCTCGGCGATCCGCGTGACGTCCGCGCCGTCTCGGGTCGCTTGGGCGAGGTCGGAGAGCACTCCGGCGGCGTCCGGCTTGCCCAGCAAGGTGTCGGTCACGCCGTGCAGATGGAGGACGGCGTGCTGCTCGGCCAGGTCGGCGTGTTGCGGGGACAGCGCGGCGAGTTCGCGGGCGGCGGTCCAGATCAGGTCCGGTCGTTCGTGCCGCGCGACGTCCTCGGCGAGGGAAGCCGCCGATTCGCCGCGGCCGAGTTCCGCGAGCACCCAGCCGAGCAGCTTGGCGGTGCCGTCCCGGTCGTTCAGCGGGATCGGCCCGGCCGGCGGCGTCGGACGGAACCACCAGCGGTGCGTGGCGGTGCGCACCAGTTCTTCGATCATCAGGTCCGCGTCGGGGGTGCCGCTGAGCAAGTAATCCGCAGTCGGGTGTTCGGCCGCGGGCAGCCGGACGGCGTCGGCTGGACGGTCTGTGCCGTCGATACGCAACTGCTCGGTGAAGTTTCGGATCGCTGTTGCGTCAGTGGTCAAGAAGGACGATCCATTAGGGACGGACACATCGGACGGTCCGTAGTGGACCCCCACGGTACGGCCGTCAGGTGTCCATGGCCGAGGTGTCGCGGGTGCGGGGGAGTCGTCCAGGCCGCGGAAAACCCTCGGCGTTGGCGTGCCAGTCGACATACCCGGGCCGAAAGCGATCCTGACTTGACCGCCCCCCTCGGACACTCGGATCTTCACCGGGACGCGGTCCAGCACGTCGGAACCCAAGGCATCGGCGAGCTTGCCGGCCAGTTCGCGCGCCGCGGCGGTGGCGTGTGCTCGGCCGTTCGGTCCGGTTCCGGTGACCTCGACCGGCGGGACCGGGCCGTCCGTCGAACGCAGGCGGGAGATCAGGTTATCCAGCGGCGTATCTGCCACCAGGACGGCGTCTGCGGCTTGCATCGTCGCGCCGCGCTGGACCTCGCCGAGGTGGTAGTGCACGCGGCTGTCGTCGACGGTCAGCAGCGCGCGGGCAGCGGGCGGGAGCGGAACGTCGTGCACCTTGCCGGTGTAACTGCTGCGGTCGGTCACGGTGCGGACGAGGGCGGACAGCTCCGGGTTCGCCGCGATGTAGGACAACGCCGCGTGCCACACCAGATCTGGGTCGGCGTGCCGGTGCACCGCGGGTTCGACCGCGGTCAGATGCAGGTCACCGTCCCGGTTGTGCAGGCCGCGCACCAGCGTCTGGATCACGCGCTGGGTTAGCTCCAGCGTCTCGAACCGGTCCGCCAGCGGGGCCGGATCGCCCTGCGGCGGCAGGAGCCAGCTGTGGTCGCTGTTCATCCGGATCTCCGTCATGCCCGGGAGTTCGAGCGCGGAGCTCAGGCCGATCCGCCGGGCCGTTTCGGTCATCGCGACCGGGCCGGAACGGTACATCACCGACTGCCGGTGCACCCGGCCCAGCGGCGTGGCGAAGAAGCCCTGGCCGAGCGAGTCCACTTCGCGCGGCATCAGATTCGCTTGCGTCTGCCCGTAGTTGTCCCGCAGCTGGTCCAAATAGGACGAGGCGAACGGGTGTCCTTTCGACATGGTGAACGCCGAGTTCGCGATGTTCCCGCCGACCCGGTGCACCGCGTAGCCGGCGTCGGACTCGGCGGCGCGGACGACGTCGTCCAGGCCGTGCACGACATTGTCGCCGTCGGTGTAGAGACCGCCGAACCGGTGCATCAGCTCCAGCCGCAGGATGTCGCTCGCCGCCGCGAACCCCGGGCCGGTCTGTTTGGCCACTTCGGACAGATAGAACTCCTGTGTCCGCATGGGATGCTCGCTGGTGAACACTTCGTCCACATTGACCAGTTGGACGCGGTGCTCGCCGGCCCAGCGCAGCAGGTCCCGGACGTCGTGCAGCGGATCCGGGCCCTCTTCCGGGGCGGTGGTGGTCAGAGCCAGTTCGGTTTGCCAGCGCGGGACGTCCGTCCACAGTACGGGGACGATGCCGTCGCCGAGCCGGTCCGCCGCGTCGCCGAAGTTGCGGCGGAAGGCGTGCATCGTGCCGGTGTCCTTGAGCGGTCCGCCCAGCCAGATCGAGTGCATCAGCAAGGGGGTGGACGTCGTCTTGGCGAGCGGTTCGACGTTGCCGGGCGCCCAAGCGGACAGCTTCTCGTCCGGTCGTTCCTTCTCGAGGGTCCAGTCGCGATTGTCGTCGAGGTTGGCGGGATCGAAGTGTTCACTGCTCAGCTGGTAGCCCTTGGCGAGGTCCAGCAGTTCCAGGAAGCTGATGCCCTGTCCGGCGGTGAGGGTCCGGAAGTCGTGTCCGCGCAGGAATTCCGGCGGCTCCGGAGCGCGGTACAGGCCGAACAGGTCAGGTCCCAGCAACGGCGCTGGCGCTGGGCCGTTGACTGCGGTCTGCCGAAGGTCTGCCACGAGATCCTCGGGTGAGGAGTAACGGGCTTCCTCGACGGGCGTCGCACTGTCTGTTGTGGACTGCATTGAAGGATCGCCGAAGGTGCGGAAATGACCGCCGTCGGTGACTGTGGTGAAGCCGTCCTTAGCGCCGATGGCCTTGCCGAGCGTTGCCGAATCCCGGCCGAACAACGCAGGCTTGGTCGGCGCGTGCACTGTGGACGGACCGCCGAGTTCGCTGAGTGCTCGCTGGAAGTCGTGGGCCAGTCCGCCTGGTCCGTCGGTCTGGCCGGTGCTGCATGCGATGAGCGTGACCGAATGGGACTGCGCCAGCGGCGCGGCCTGCGCGACGATCCGGGCGAACGTATCGCCGTCGACTCGCACAGTCTTGCCGCCCAGCAAAGTCACCTTGACCGACTGTTCGCGTCCGTGGGCGAAAACGAAGAGGGAGTCGTCGTCCCACGGTGCCGCGGTGTGGTCGGCCCAGTCGCCGAACCGGCGGCCGGACAGTTCTGGCGTCGCCCCGTTGGCGTTGGCCTGCCTCAGAAGCGGATCGAACTTCTCCGGTGTCGCGCCTTGCGGAAGGGTGCTGACCGTACCGGAATTGTTGGCTACCCAGTCTCGTTCGACGCTTTCGGTGTGCTCGTTCGCCGGAAGGAACGAGACAGCACGAACCCGGCCGGAGCCGTCGGTGATCTGGCGGACCTGGATTTCGTGCGGGTCGAAGCTGTACGGCCGGTCGGTGTCAGTGTCCCAACCGGACACAGTGTCGTTCGCTTCGACAGTGCCTTCGCGATGTTCTTCGACAGTGTTCTCCGCCGGACGCGGCCAGGCGTGCGCGTTGATCTGGCTGTCCACTTCGGACTTAGCCTGCCACCATTTCCGCAGCGCCTCGTCGGCTTTGTCGCGGGCTTCCTGGATCCGGTTGGCCGCATCGTCCTGCCGCGCGGTGTGGTCGGTGTGATTGTTGCGGTACTCGTCCAGCACAGCCAGGATTTCCGCGGCGCGATCCTGCGCGGCCTGCCGCTGCTGGACCAGGTTCGCCTGCTCGTTCCGGATCTGCTGGACCTGCCGTTGCGCGTCCCAGGCCCTCGCGACCAGATCGCTTTGCTCGACAGAACCCGGTTCCTCGCCGAGAGCCAGCGACAGAAGCTGCTCGTCGAGTTCGTTGAGCCGGGTGATCTCGTCATTGCCTGCGCGCAAGGCTTGGCCCACGTCGCGAGCTTCGTTCTGCGCCGTCTGTACGGCTTGCCGCATTTGCTGCACGGGATTGCCGTCGGCCGGGAGGTGCAGCCCGCGTGCGCCGTCGGTCGTAGTGCGGACGTTGTCGTTTTCGGACAGCCACGCATCGTCGTAGTCGCGCTGTGCCTTTTCGAGTTCCTCTTCCGCCGTGCGCCAATCCTCGGCGGCCTTCTTCACCGCGTCCTGCGCCGAGGTGAGCGTCTCCGGCAAGGGCTGGCCGAGCGACTGTTCCAGGTCCGTTTCGCTCATCCGCGTCCGCGACGACTGCGGCACCCGCACCTCGACCGCCGCGGTCTTGCCGTCGACCGTCGCGACGATCCGGTACTCGACGTCGAACCCGACCAGCCCGGTCCGGCCCTTGTCCTTGCCGACGACGGACCGCTGCGCCGCGGCGGTGCTGGACGTCGGATCGCTTTGCCCGACCGGGCCGCGCACGTCGAGCCCGCCCCAGGCATGCGTGTTCCGGCCCGGGTCGGTGATGCCGCCGGTGCCGATATTGCCCTGCTGTTCGCCGGTGACCGTTTCCTTGGCCTCGCCGGTGAAAGTGGATCCGGATTGGTCCGAACGCTCCAATTTGACCGAATCGCTCAGTCCGGTCAGATCCGGTTTCACCACGCGGGTGTAGACCTTCACCGAGGCGTGGCTGCTGCCGGTTACCGCGGAGGAATGCAGATCCGGGGTCGCGAAGGGTTTGCCGACCATGTTCGGCAGATGCGCTTGCAGCGTTTCGTTGGTGATTGAGGACGAGAGCGTGTTGTGCGCGCCAGTGCCGGGTCCGGTGAGGCCGTTGCCCGCGCCGGCGAGCCGCAACGCGCGGATGGCGCCGGCCCGCACATCCGCGGCGCCACGGATCCCTTCCACGGTCGAAGACTTCGGCAGGGGACCGAAACCTTCCTGCTGCCACGCTTGGAGACGGTCCTGAGTGGACTCCGTGGCGCTGAGTTCGGTCGTCCGCGATCCGTACAGTTTGGTGTGGTACTGCTCGTCGCCGGAGATCCGGTGGTCGTCCGCGGACGACCGCGACGTCACGGTCGCCTCCTGCGAAGCGACCGGGTAGGTGCGCCCGTCCCGGGCGACGACCAGCTCGAACTGGACCTGGTGCTGGTACCGCGCCGACGGTCCGCTCGAGGAGGAGGTCAACGCGGTGGTCGTGGTCTTGGCCTCGACGGTCTGGTCGGTCTTCGCGCGGGTCCCGGTAGCGCCGAGGTACGCGCCGTCGTAGCCGCTGACCTTGGGCTGGCTGTCCTGGAACAGACCGCGGCCCGCGCCTCGTACTTGTCCGCCGTAAGACGAGCCGTGGCCGGAATTCTTTTTGTCCGTCTGAGTCGAGTTGACGACGTGGTCGACCTCGCTGCCGTCGTGCTTCACGCCCAGGAACTGCGTGTCGAGGATCTTCGCTTTGAGCTGCAATTGGTAATTGTCGGTCCAGAGCACGCCCGCGTCTTGTGCCAGCAAGGACACGCCGCCGTCGAGCGCACTGTCCACAAGGGACGTGACTGCTTCCGGAGAGGCAGTGTCGAGCGTGCGCTGGAGGTTGTTCATCGAATCGTTCAGCACCGATTTCGGCAGCAGCCTGTCGCCGAGTTTGCCGAGCTGCTGCCGGGCGTCCTGCACCAGCTTCGTCAGGTTGGGTGCGTCTTCCAGCACCGCCGAGCCGAGCGAGCTGGACTTGCCGCCTACCAGCGGCGGAGCCGAAAGTGTGCCGGGTGCCGGGGTGCGCGGTTCGACCGGCGGCAGCAATCCTTCCGCGCGTGCCTCGTCCTCGGTCATCGCCACGAAGACCGAACCCGGCAGATGGACGTCCGCACCCGCGCGCGAAATCGATCCGTTGACCAGGCCTTCCTGGCGGCTTTCCGCGATCAGCCGGACATTCGAATCGTACTGCACCAGCACGGTGCGACTGTCCGAAGAGGACCGGTTGGTGTGGTCGACGCTCGCGGTGATCTCCTGGGACGAACCGGAGCTGCGCTGCCACGGGCTCCATTTCGCGGTGCCGAAGAACTGGCCCTGGCCGTGGGTGTCGCTGCCCGGCGGCCGGATGGTGAGGCCGAGTTGCACGTTGGCTTCGACGGATTGCTTGTGCGTGCCTTCGTAACTGGCTTTCGAGCCGCCGGAATACGTCCGGTCCCCGCCGCCGGTTTCCGAAACCGCGACGAGCTTCGGATTGCTCAGCGAGACGCCCACGCCGAGGCCGCCGACTCGGTCCGCGACGCGGCGGTCGTAGCGGAATCCGTTCGCGGTACCGCCCTGCTTGAGCAGCTTCGGCGTGAGGCCGCGGAAGTTTTCCGGGGAGAACATCCGGTCCACGCGGGCGCGCGCTTCGCTGCCCGGCAGGCCGAGCACCGCGTCGCCGCCGGCCGCGCGCTGGAGCTGGCGCAGCGCCTCGTCCCGCAGCGCCTCGGTGTTCGCAAACGCTTCCACGTGCAGGAACTTCGGCGGCGTCTGGTTCTGCTGCTGGGTCAGCAGGTCGTCGATGCTCGGGGTATCGTTCGGCGACATCGAGACGACGCCCGGCTTGCCCGGTGTGAATTCGGCCGGGTCCTTGGCGAGCGCGGCGCCGTCGTTGATCCACAAGTCGACTTTGCCGTCGATCTTCGGCAGGCCGGGATCGCCGGTTTTGGCCACTGTGGACACCTTCGGCGTGACCCGGAACGGCGAGCCGGGCGTCAGCCGCCGCACCCACGGCCGGTGGCGGGTGTAGCTGGTGATCTCGACCTCGAACTCGACGTCGTGCTCGAAGACCTGCGAATCCGGGCTGCCGCCCTTGCCGGTCGTCGTGGTCACCGTCGGGCCGCCGGAATTCTTCCAGGTCCGGTTGTCCGAGTACTGCAGCGGGCTGACGGTCGGGCTGATGCCGAGGTTCGCGCCGGCGCTGGCGCCCGGAATGATCACGCGGCCTTCGAGACCGACCGACCAGCCTCGTTCGGTGGTGGTCGCGCTGGTCAGCGAGGGGCTGGTTTCGTTGCTGTTCTTGACCGAGCGGCCGTCCGCCTGACCGAGGTGACGGCCAGGTCCCGGCTTCGCCTTCACCGTGACGTTGATGTACTCGTCGGTGAACAGCCCGCGCTTCTTCAACTGCGCTGAAACGCCCTGCGTGAACAGACTGTCCATTTTGCCCCGCAGCGAGGCGACCGAGAACGTGGAGGCGATCTTCCGCAGGTTCGCGAACCGCTCGGAGATGTCCCGGCCGGAGCCTTGGTTGTCGCCCTGGAATTTGTCCCAGCGGGGCAGGAACTTGTCCGCACCCGGCAGGTTCCGCAGCGCGTTTTCGATCTGCGGCTGGACGCGCGTCGCCGGTTCGAACGATCCGGGCCGCGCAGTGCCCGCCGCCATGGCCGCCGCGAGATAGGGCGGTTCGTAGCGCGCGCCGACGTCCTTGAACTTCGGCGAGGTATTCTTCGGCACCGGAAGCCCCTGGGCTTTCGCCTCGGGCAAGCCCATCCGCGTGTACGAAGTGGCCTGGATCGTGGTCGTTTCCCCGGTTGAGGTGGTGACCTCGAGGTCGACGGTGACCTTGTACAGGCCGATGTCGCCCTTCGCGTTCACCGTGGACTTGTTGGTGAAGCTGGTGCCGCTTGTGGACTGTTGATTGACCTTCCGGGAATAACTGCCGCTGACCCCGCCGACGCCGCCGACCGTCCCGGGTACATAGGAACCGCCGCCGAAGATCGCATTGACCTCGCCGCCGTATTTCGACGAGACGGTGGTGCTTCCGCCGTTTACCGAGGAATCGTTGAAGCGCAGTTCGCTGTCGCCAGGAATTGTGCCGAGGTATTCGACCTTCGTCGGCCGCGCCGCCAGCTGGACCGCGTCACGGTGGGCACCGTGCGGGCTGAGCAGGTCGTTCGACACCACCGGACTGCCCTGCATCGCGGTGCCGAGCATGCCGCGCACCCCGCCGCGGCTGAGGAATTCCCGCAACGAGGTACGGCCCGGGGCACCGAATTTGGTCACCGACGGATGCAGGTTCTTGCTCACCTGATCGAAGAGCGCGTTCTCGTCGAAGTCGACCGCTTCCGGAGAAAGGAATTCGATCTTCTTGGCCCAGTCCGGCTTCGGCTCCGCGGGCCCGACCGTCGGTTCCTGCTTCAGGTTGGACAGGTCGGTGGAGAGGACGAGTCCCACTTGTCCGTCCACTGTGGAGCCGACCAGGCCGCCGGTTTCGTTGCGCACCGTGATGCGGTAGGTGACCGGAGCGTCGGCCCGCTGCATGTCGCCCGCCGTGCGGATCACCCGCTGATCGGTCCCGGTCGTGGTGCCGGTGTGCTCCGCGGACGGGCTGGCGAGCTGCGCGGTGCCGCCGACGGACGCGTACGGTCCGGCCGGGAACAACGCGAAGTACGAGGAGCCGACGACTTTCGCGGTAGTGTCGGTGTTCGGGCTTGCGTGGGTGGTCTTGACCTCGTTCTTGACGTCGCCGATGGTCGGTTGCGGGAGTTTGGTGATCTGGTCGGCGTTGACGGAGCTGAAGTCCGGCTCCGCGGTGACGTGCACCTCGTACCATTTCTCGCCGGCGCGCACCATTTGCTTGCGGCCGTCGCCCATAAAGGACTCGAACTCAGGGCCGGACAGGGAATCGGTGATCGCGTCGATGCCGTGTATTTGCGGCGGGTTCTGCTGCTTCGGGTTGAGGCGCTGGATCAGGTTTTCGATGCTCGTGCCGACGTCTTTGGCGCCGCGGACGTCGACCGGGACCACGGAGCCGAGCGCTTTGCCGTCGCGGACGAACTCGGGCAGCCGGTCGGCGAGGGGACGGGTGTCGGGCTCCTCCTCGGATTGCTCGTCCGCTACGAGTACGGCGTCCTGCTGGTTCTGGTTTTGCTCCGCTGTGTTCGTGGGGGCGTTGTGGTCTGGCCCGGGCTGAGCGTGGTCCTGGTTCGGTGTTTGGCTGTCGGATTGCGGGGCCTTGATAGGGGTGTGCAGGTTCGGCCTGCTGTCCGGATCTGGCTGCGAGCGGTGGTCGTCCTGGTGCGGCGTCGGGTTCGGTGCGGGGGCGTCGCCGAGGTGGTGATCGCGGATGTTCGCGGTGTTCGAGACCTGCTCGATCTGCGCGAGGTTGCCCGGGTTGAGCCGCGAATCGTGCCACGCGTCCGGCCCCATCACGCCAGGCTGGTCCTGGCGGTTGAAGAGCATTTCGTCGTTCTTGTAGCCGTCGCCGAGGCCGATGAAGTGCATCAGCTCGTGCGTGACGCCGAAGGGCGAGTCGTGGACGTCCCAGTTGAGCTGGTTCGTGTCCGGGGTGTCGGGGTCCACAGTGGAATCGTGCACGTTGACCGGGACCCGGCGGCTGGGGTCGGCCTGCCAGCCGGTGTCGTCCGGGTGGATGTCGTCGGTGACGCGGACGTCGAGCCGGAGATGCAGCTGGTCGCCGCCGGGCAGCCGGGACGACTGGTTGACCCAGTCTTCGAGATGCTGCCGCAGGTCCTGGACGAATTGCTCTCGCTGCTGCGGCGTGACCGACCCGGAATGCGAGGTCAGGTCGATCGGAATGGTGTGCTCGCGCACCCACTGGCCCGGCGCGATCTCGAACCGCCGCACGTCGAACCGGATGTGCGCCATCGCCCCGGCGAGCTGCCCGCCCTTGAGCCCGTCGCGGTTTCCGGTGAATTGCCCGGCGATCTTCTTGATCGGATCGAACCGCTCCGAGGAAAACCGCGTAACCGGCGCGGTGTCGCGACGACCGTTCCAGTCTTTCGGACCCGGCAGCGTCTTCGGGTTCGGCTTCGGTGTTTCCTTTGCCTGCCCGTTGTTTTTGGGCGCAGCAGCAGGAGTTTGCGTGGTCGCCGGACGATTTCCGCTGAGATTGTCGACCAGCGCCTGCCGGGTGGCGAGCGTCAGATCGGCGAGCTTCTTGCCGTCCTCGACGTTCTCCTTCATGCCCTTGACCAGCGACGTGCGCTCGTTCTTGGGCAAATTCGCGACAACCTCGGAAAACACCTCCGGCCGGTTCGGATTCGGCCCGCTCGGAGTGATCCCGTGGAACGCGGCTTTCGCGGCGATCTTCGCCAGATTGGGGTCGAGCGTCGTGTGGTTGCCGAGATAATGGCCAAGCAGATCGGACCACGTCGTTTCGTTGGCGTGGCTTTGAGTCAGTGCGGTGATCCCGTTCGGATCGGTGCCGACCTTGCTCGCGATCCGGGTGCCGTTGGTCTGAATGGCAAGATCGGACGAGAACTTCGCGATCGCCGTCGGATGGTCGCTGTATTGCCAGCTCGGATTGCGTTGCGACAGCACTGAATCGATCAGGCCCTGGCCTTCCTTGGCACCGTAATCGAAATTCCCCGTGTTCGGGTTTTTGGTGCCGAAGGTCGCGTCGTTCTCGAGCTTGTTGCCCTCCATCCGGACAAAAGTGTTCGGCTCCGGGAAGTAAACCGCCCGAGAGTCCACCCCGGCGAGCGCCTGTCGCACGTCGAGATCCAGTTGCGCCGCGCGATTCGCGAGATCCCCGTCCTCGGGCCGGACGTTGTACCCGCCGCTGATCACCTCCGGCGGCCCTTCGGGATTCTGCTGGACCACGGTATTGACCGCGTCGAACAGCGGCCCGGTGCGGGTGTTGAGGGAGTGGACGTCGGCGTCGCCGGTGTGCAGGTAGACCTCGTTGGTCCCGCCCGCTTCGCGGATTTGCCCGACGAGCTGCTCGGTGACCGGATTCCGGACCATCGTTTCGCGGATGCCGCCGTACGGGATGGTCTTCTGGTCGATGTTCGGGTTGCTCGGGTGTTTCCAGGTGAACCCGATAATCGCTACCGGGAAGCGGTTGTCCCAGGTATTCTGGAATTGCTGGATTTTCTGGTTGATCGCTTGTTCCGAGCCTGGTGTGCCGTTGATCCCGATGACCAGGCCGAACCGTCCGTCGGCGGAGTTCCCGGTGAACCCGCCTGCGTACTTTTCCGCGATGGCCTGGAGATTGTCGTCCGGAGTCGCGGCGACGGTGGCTACGACGCCGATGCTGTCCTGGTTGTTCTCGTTGCGGGTGCCGAGGTTGCCGATGATGCCGGTTTCGTGCACGACGGTGAACTTGAAGTTCTTGAGGTGCTGAGCGAAGTCGCCCTTCCCGCCGGTGATAGGCGGCTGCTTGCCGACATTCGGCCCCGGGCCGGCGGCGGGGGTCGGCTTTTTCGGTGCTGCGACTGGGGTGTGGAGGTTGCTGCTTTGGGGTGTTGTCGCGGGCTTTTTGGGCGCTGCGACTGGGGTGTGGAGGTTGGGGCTCTCGGGTGTTGCCGCGGGCCTCTTGGGTGACGCGACTGGAGTGTGAAGGTCCCGGCGCGGCGTGGTGTTGTCGCGGGAGCGCGGGGCCGGAGTGGGCTTCGTGCCGATCGGCTTCGCCGGGTTCGGCGGTTGGTTGTTGTTGGCGTCGTCCGGAGTCGGCTGGGGCTTCGCAGAGCTGGTGGAATCCGAGCCGGGTTTCGGTGATGTGGCTGCGCGCGGATTCACGGCCGGCGCCGGGTTGGCGGACGGCTTCGGTTCGGAAGCTGGCTTCGCAGGCGGGTTCGGGCTGGAATCGGTGACCGGGTCACCGGTGGGATTGGCGGAGCGGTCAGGGCTTGGACTGCCGGGAGCGTTCGGCCTCGAGCTGGGTTCGGCAGCGGGGTTAGTGCCTGTCTTCGGATCCGGGTTGGTGGTCAGGTTCGGGCCCGGAGACGGTGCCAGGTTCGGATTGCTGGCCGGGTCCGGCCGGGTAGCCGGGCTCGGGTTGGCGGCCGGGTCCGGGTGTGTAGTCGGGCTCGGGTTGGTGGCCGGATGGGGATTGGTGCGGGTGCCCAGGTTGCCAGCGTTGTTCGGGTTTGTGGCGGGGCTGGGCTTGGTCGCCGGAGATGGGTCGGAGTTAGTGGCGGGATGCGAATCGGTGCCCGGGTTGGGAGTGACGTTCGGGTTGGGAGACGGGGTGAGATTCAGATCCGCGGCGGGGCTGGGCTTCGCTGCCAGATCCGGGCTGGGGGCCGGGCTTGGGCTGGGGTTGGTGGCCGGATTGCTGTGGGCGCTCGGGTCGGCGGTGGGGCTCGGGTCCGGGGTGGGGCTCGGCTTGGTCGTCGGCTCCGGGCCGGGGGCAGGGCTCGAGACGGGTTTCGCGGCTGGGTTCGGATCGGTGCTGGAGCCCGGGTTGGTTGCCGGGTTGAGGTTGCCGGTCGTCGGGCCGGTGACCGAGGTCCGGACGGGGCTCGGTTCGGTTGCGGGGTTCGAGCCGTCGACGGTGGTTTTCGGGGAGGGGCTTGGGGTGGAGTCGATGCCCTTGACGCTGGTTGACGTCGGCGGAGGCACCGGCTTGGTCTGCTGGGCGGTCGCCGGGTCCGGGTTGGTGCTGGTGGAACTCGGGCTGGTGTTCGGGGTGCGGACGGAGTCAGGTGACGAGTTCGTCTCGGGGCCATGCTGAGCGGACGGGGCCGGGGAGGCGGTGACGTTCGGGCCGGGCGACGAGCTTGAAGAAGCGTTGGTCGAGGGAACCGGGCCGGTGTGGCCGGACGGGTCGGGGGCGGTGTCCGGACCGGGGCGGGGCGTCGGGTTCGAAGAGCCGTTCGCCTGGCTGGTGTCGGTGACGGAGTGCGGGGACGCGTTCTGGCCGCCGAAGCCGGGGAGGCCGGTGTCGTGGTGCGGGGTGGGCGTGTGGGTGGCGCCGGTCGCGGGCGGCGAGACAGGGTGGCCGCTCGGTGATGGGCTGGTGGCGGGGTTGGCCGGTGAATCCGGGGTCGAAGGGGTCGAGTCTCGCGGCCCGGCGGGGGTGGGTGTGGACGGTGGCGGGGTGGGGGTCCCGGTTTTGACCGAGTCCGGCGTGGACGGGGGCGGCGCGGCGTGGTGGTCGGCACCGTTCGTGCCTTGATTGGCGGGAGTGGAGCCTGGGCTGGTGTTTGTGCTGGTTGACGGGCTTGTGCTGCCACTGGGATTGGTGTTTGCCCCGGGGTTCGGACTAGTGCTGGGGTTGGTGTTTGCCCCGGAGGGTGGGTTGGTGCTGGCTCCGGGGTTGGTGCCGGGGGACGGGCTGGTGCTGGTGCCTGGGTTGGTGATCGTGCTGGGCGACGGGTTGGTGCCGGGACCGGTGTTCGCGCCCGGATTCGGGGCGGAGTTCGTGCCTGGATTGATGCTCGGGTTCCCGGTGCCTGCGTTGGGACCGGTGCTGGGGTTTCCGGCATTTGCGTCGGGATTGGTGTTGGGGTTCCCGGCATTTGCGTCGGGATTGGTGTTGGGGTTCCCGGCGCCTGTGTTGGAACTGGTGCTGGGGTTTCCGGCATTTGCGTCGGGACTGGTGCTCGGGTTTCCAGCGCTCGTGCCAGGGCCAGTGTTGTGGCCGCCATTCGTGCCGGGGTTCTGGTCGGGGGTGGGGCTGGTGGTGTTGCTCCCGCCCTGGTTTCCGGTGCTGGGGCCGCTGCTGGGAGGGGTCGAGCCAGTGGCGGGGGTGTTGTCGTTCGTGCTGCCGGACGAACCAGCGGGGTTGCTGCCGGGTGACTGCGGCGCGGGATTGCTGGCCGAGCCGTTCGCGGGAGCGTTGCTGGTGGTGGGGTCGGAGTGGGGGGCGTTGTTCGCGGAGTTGGGGTCGCCCGTTGAAGGGGAGTTGGCACCGGGTGAGGTTGGGGTGTGGGAGGCGTTCGCTGAGCTTGAGTTGGTGGCGGGGTCTCCGGTCGACGGGTTGCCGTTCGTCGAGTGTGCGTCGGGTGTGGGGTTGGGCGTGCCGGGCGCGGAGTTCGAGGCACCGCCGGTCGTCGAGCCGTTGGGGGAGTTCTGGCTGCCAGGCGAGTTGCTGGCGGAGTTGGTGTCTGGGGAGGTGGAGTTGTTCTGGCCGTCGCTGTGCGGGGCGTTGTTGCCGGAGTTGCTGGAACTATTAGCGCCGCCCGGGCCGGAATTGCCGGGGGCGTTGGCGTCACCAGGGCCAGAGCCACGGGAACCGGAGCCGCCGGAGCCGTGTGGATCGGAGCTGTTGGTGCCGCCCAGGCCGGTGCCGCCGGAGCCGGTGCCACCAGGGCCGGTGCCATCGGAGCCATGGGAACCGGAGCTGTTGGAGCCGCCAGGGCCAGCGCCGCCAGGGCCGGTGCCGCCGGAGCCATGGGGGCCAGAGCCGTTGGAGCCGCCAGGGCCAGAGCCACCAGGACCGGAGCCGCCCGAATCGCCAGGGCCGAGACCCCTCGGATCGCCGGAACCGCCAAGGCCGTTAGGGCCGTTGACCGGGTCCACCTTGATGTTCCCGGTCCCGTTCTCCCCGCCGGGGTCGTTCGGGCCCTTCCCCTCACCGCCGCCACCGCCGCCGGTGAGTTTGTCGTGCAGGTTTTGGCCCGCGTGATGGGCGCCGTGCGTAGCGGCGCCGCTGAGGCCGCCGTTCAGGGCGCCCCAGCCCAGGCTGTCCAGGTCTCCGCCGAACAGACCCGCGCCGGCCAGGCCGACTACTACCTCGGTCGCCGCTTCGACGCCGGCCGCGCCGAAGACGTTGTGGCCCCACTTGCCCAGGCCGCTGTGCGCGCCCGCGGCGAACGCGCCGCCGATCGCGCCCAGCGCGGCGTTCTGGCCGATTTGTTTCCAGTCGAAGCCGTCCCGGTTGCCCTGCGCGATTTGGATGAACTCGGCGAGCATCTCCTCTGCCGCCTCTTCCGCGGCTTCCTGCGCGGCCTCTCGCGCGACCCTCGACAGCAGGCTCATCAGGCGCGACATCAGCGAGCGTTCGATCTGCATCACCGCGGTCCGCCCGGCGGCCCAGATTCCCGGGATCAGCGGGGCGGTGAACGGGTTCGTCATCGCCCAGATCAGGTCCGCTGCGGTGACGGCGATGGAGATGAGGATGCCGTATTTTGCGTTTTCCACATTCAACGCGTATTCGCGCAGGGCGGCGGCTTGCTGCTGGGCGCGGTAGGAGAAACCGGCGCCCATGGTGCTGAGTTTGTTGGCGTAGTCGGCGAAGTTGGTCGCCACCTCACCGCCCACATTGGACACTACCTGCTCCGCCAGCTGGCTGAAACCAGTGCCAGCAGCGGAAATCTCCTGCGCGACCTGATCCCACTCGGCGGCCAGTTCGCGGGCTTTGTCCTCGTCGCCCTGCGGCCAGGCGTCGCCCGCGATGATGTAGAACACCCAGTTCAGGCTGGGGTCCACCATGAGACTCATCGCGGGGGCACCTCCTTGGCGCGAGGAAAATCAGGAAACGGGTTCTTCCGGGGTGACCGGCGGCTGGGCGGGGATCGACTTCGCGGGTTCCCAGAGTTCGGCGGGCTCCAGAGGGTGCGTGACTTCGCCCTCGACCGCGTGCACCGGCTTTTGCGAGCGGACGAAGACGGTCGATTCTGTCGGCTGCAGCGGGGTCACGACCTTGTGCTGAACCGGGCGTCCGATCGACAGGTGCTTCAAACGCGGTTCCTCGTCAGGCAACGGTTCCTGGCCGCGATCCGGAATCCGGGCCCGGACGCTCTTCGCCGCGGTCCAGCCGTCGTCTTCGGCTTCCGGGGATTTGCCCAGCACTCTGTTTTGGATTCGTACGCCGCGCCGGTACTCGGTCGGAGGGGCGTCCGACCCGCCTCCGGGGTCGGACTTGGTGACCTTCTCGTGCAGGTCGGTGAAGTTCTTGAACAGGGCATTGGACCCGTCGAAAGCACCCTGGTCGGCCTCGCGGAACGACGTCGCCATGTCGCCGATCGCGTCGCGGGTCGCTTCCACGGCCAGCGCCCACGCGTTGATGCCGTTGTAGATCTCGGCCGCCGACTGGATGTGCGTTTTCGAGAATTCGTTGCCGTTCTTGTCATTCCCGGCCGCGTCCTGGATCCGGCTGGGGTTTGCCAGGCTTTGCACCCGCTGGGCCAGCGTGCGCAGTTCGGCGCTCTTGCCGTCGAAGCCGTCGCGGCCTCCGTCCAGGCCGTCGGCGTCGACGAAAAATTGGTCGGTCACGGCAGGTTCCCTTCGTCGAATCCCGGCACCCGCGCCGAGAACAGGGCGTTGACGTCCACTTTTCCGCTCATCAAATCCTCCGCGGAAATGCCCGGCGGCAGCATGGGGGCCATCATTTCCGCGGCCGCGGCGACGGATTTCTGCCGGGCGGCGGAGACGGTCTGCACGATCACCGAGGCCAGTTCGGCGGGAGCCATGCGTTTGTACGCGCTGGTGGGGAAGGAAAGTTCGGTCAATTCGCCGGTACGGCCGACAGTCGCGGTCACCTCACGGCGAGCGGAAGTAACGGTGCTGGTGGCGGTTTCGACGTCCTGGCGGGCTTGGTCGAAATGGTCGCGCTGGTGCTGGTAAGCGGCCATCGCGTCCTCGAGCATTTTTTCGTAGTGCGTGCTCATCGGGTCTCCTCCCGAGGGTTCAGCCGACCGAGGCGAGGCCGGGCCCGAGGGCCATGGCACCGGTGTCGGGCGGGCGGATGCCGCGCAGGTCGGCGGCGGCGAGCGTGCGGGACGCGGCGGCGGCCGACAGCGTGCGGGCCAGTTCGTGCGCGGCGAAGGCGGTGTGGTCGGACGCGGCGGACAACTCGTGGGCGAGGGCGTCGCGGACGTCGTCGGGGACCTCGTGGCCGCGGCGGACCAGCAACCGCACGGCGATCTCGGCGAGTTCGTCCACTGTGTACTCGCCGAGTTGCCAGCCGTACGGCAACGCGTCGCGCAGGGTGGGCAGTTGCGCGAGCAGTTCGCCGACGCGGTCGCTTTCGCCGGTGAATACCACGACCGGATCGGCGGGGCGGCGGGCGATCATTTCGGACAGCGCTTCCAGGGCTTCGATGCCGGGGGTGTGCGGCGAGGTGTCCCAGTCGCCGTCCAGGTCGACGACCAGGGTGCCGCCGGAAGCGTCCTCCACGGCGGCCCGGACGAGGTGTTCGGCTTGGCCGGGCCATTGCGGGGAAAGCTCTTCGGCGAGGTTGCGGTGCACCAGCTGGCCCATCGGAGCCATGCCGAATTCGGAGAGGATTTGCGCGTACAGTTTCGCGTACTCCGACCGTCCGGTGCCGCGTTTGCCGCTGATCACCAGGTTGGCCTGGTGGCCGAGCGGTTGCCGTTCGTGGGTGAGCCGGCCGAGTTTGAGCAGCAGCCGTTCGGCGTTCTCTCGCACCGATTTCTGACCGACCAAGCCGCTGAGGCGTTTCCAGCCCGCGCTGGTCGAAACTGCGGCAGCGGGATCGGCGGTGACCGAAACCGTTGACTTCGCGGCGGAAGGAAGTTGCGCCAGCTCGGCCTGAAGATCGTCGGCGGTGAGGCGGTTCAGCTCGATGTCTTTGGACGGCGGATAAAGCGCCAGCCGCGACGCCTGGTTGTTCACCATCGCCTCGAACAGCTTGCGCGCGACGCGACCGTTGCCGAATGTCGAGTTCTTCGGCACCCGTTCGAAATACTCGCGCAGCGCGGCGAGCGCGTCGTCGGTCATTTCGTAGTAGTGCTTGCGGGTCAGGCCGGTCGTGATGGTGACCAGTTCGTCGACGCTGTAGTTCGGGAATTCGATGGTGCGCGTGAACCGCGAAGCGAGACCGGGGTTCGACTGCAGGAACTGTTCCATCTGCTCGGAATAGCCCGCGACGATCACCACCAGCGAATCGCGCTGGTCCTCCATGATCTTCATCAGCGCGTCGATGGCTTCCTGCCCGAAGTCCGGACCGGAACCGCCGGTCGGCGCGCTCAGCGTGTACGCCTCGTCGATGAACAGCACCCCGCCGACGGCCTTCTCGACGACCTCGGTCGTCTTGATCGCGGTGGACCCGATGTACTGGCCGACCAGGTCCTGGCGGGCCACCTCGATCATGTGCCCCTTCGACAGGATCCCGAGTTCGGCGAGCACCGTGCCGTACAGCCGGGCGACGGTCGTCTTGCCGGTGCCGGGCGGGCCCGCGAACACCAGATGCCGCGACATCGGCGGCATCGGCAGGCCCATCCGCTCGCGCATCTGCGACATCTTGATCAGGTTGATCAGGCCGGTGACTTCCTTCTTCACCCCGGCGAGCCCGACCAGCGCCTCCAGATCGCCCAGCGGGCCTTCGAGCACCTCGCCCGCCGCCTCGCTCACGGTCTGGTCGGCGGTCGCGAAGTCGCTCGGCGGACTGGCGGGCACCGGCTCCGCGGTCCGGGCGGAATCGGTGCTCAGGTTGTCCACGTCCGCGTGCTCGCCGCTCACGAGTTCGCCCGACGCGTCGTTGACCACGCAATCGCGGATGCTGACCGGCTCGGTGGTTTCCACGTGGAAGCCGTCCTCGCCCGCGCCGAGGATCTCGCATTCGGTGAACGACGCCTGAGCAGCGACGTACACGCCGTTGCCGCGCGCATTGCGCACCCGGCAGCGGGAAGCGGTCAGCGTCGTACCGACGGTGATTCCGTCCCCAGTGGAATCAATGATCTCGCAGTCCTGCAAGGAAATTTCCGCAGTACCGCCAAGGTGCAGACCGCCGCCGCGCACCTGCACCGACTTCGCCGAGGACGGCGCGCCGCTAGCGAACGAGACTGCCTTGTCGGAGGTCGAATCGACTCGAAGGTCGGCCACGGTCAGCCGGGCGTCCTCGGTGACCTGCACCCCGGTTTCCCGGCCGGTGTCGATGGAGGCGTCCGCGAGGTCCAAGGTGGACTGTCCGGAAAGGACGATCCCGACGCCGCTGTCCGGCGTCATCCGCAGCCCGCCGACGGTCACCGCGGCGTCGGCGCTGACCGACATCGCAGTGTGCGTCGAGCCACGCACGGTCGCGCGCTCGAACCGCGGCCGCGCCTGGTCGTCGACCAGGATCGTGACCGGTGAGCCTTCAAAAGTGCAGTCCACGAACTGCGGCGCGGCGGCTCCGGTGGCCTGCACCGCGTTCGCGCCCGCCCCGGCGAACACGCATTCGCGCAGTAACGGCTCGGCGGACGCGGCGATGTGCGCGGCCTGCATCGGCGCCGAACGGAACTGCGACGACGCAACGGAAACCCGGCCCTTACTGGTCACGTACAGGTCGACATTCGCGCTGTCCCGCACGGTGAGCCCGGTGATCGTCGCGCGTCCTTGCTGCTCCACGACCATCGCCGGTTTCTGCGCGCCGACGATCTCGCACTGCTCGACAATCGCGACCGCTTCGCCATTGACGCACACCCCGTTGCCCGCCGCGCCCTGCACCACGCAGCGGCGCAGCAGCACCGAACCGGTCTCGGCCACCACAACGCCGGACGACGCGGCGTCGACGATCTCAGTGTCCTCAATGGCCGATTGCACCGGCGACGCGACCACGACCCCGGCACCGCCGGTGCTCGTCACCGTGCAGCCCCGCAGTGCGAGCGAGCCCTCCAACCGGGCCAGCAGCGTCGCCCACGAGGTCCCGGACAACCGGCAGCCGTCGAGCGCCGCCTCGCCGCGCACGACGTCCACCGTGACCAGCTGGTCGTCGACGCCGGTGAGGACGAACCCGCTGAGCTGCACCGCCTCGGCGTTCGCGACGAGCACGCTCCCGGTGTTCGCCACGATTTCCACGGTGCCCGCGCCCTGTTCGGCCACCAGCGACACCATCCGGTCCACCACGAGGTTTTCCTCGTACCGGCCGGGGTGCACGCTGATCGTCGCCCCCGGCTGCGCCTGCGCCAGCGCCGCGCCGATGGTTCCGAAGGCACCCGGCCGGTCGCTGCCGACCACGAGCAGCTGTCGGTTCATCGTCTCCGCCTCTCCGCACTCACGCCAGGCCCGGGAGCGCCCCGAACCGCTCCGCGGCCTGCTCGTCCATCACGGTCCGGACCAGGTCCTCGCCCGCTTCCGCCCACGTCTGCACCGTCTGCCGGAGCGAATTCATGGCCAGCTCGTCCAGCGAAGCCCGGTCGTTCGCCACCCGGCCGGTCTCGTCGATCTCGCTCGCGGTCAGCTCCCGCAGCAGCACCGCGCCGCGCGCACCGGCAGCCGGTTTGCGCGTTTCCAGCACCTTGAAGCTGGTCCCCGGCACGAACAGGACGCGGTTTTCGACGCCGCCCTCGCTCGGTTCCAGCAATTTGGTGCGGCGTCCGGTGATCGACCACACCAGCACGTCCGTCTCCCCGTCCACTGTGGACGACGGTTGCGTCAGCGCGTTGAGGAAACCCCATTCGGTCAGCACTTTCCGGCCGTCCAGCAGCGGCCACGCGGACGGCGGCAGCTCGGTGGCGAAGGTCGCCGGGCCGCGGTGCGAGGGCAGCCTGCTCAGCCCCGCCACGACGCACCGGGCGACCGGGACGTGCGGGCCGTTCGCGCCGCGCCGCAGTCCCGCGTCGATCGTCGATCCCTTGGGGGACAGGTAAAGCTGCACCGCCACCGCGTCGGTCAGCACCTCTGCCGAGGACGACGTCGACAGCACGCCTTGGAATCCCGGGTGCTCGGACAGGATCCGCGCGACGGTGTTCGACATCAGGCCGTATTCCGCGCCGAGCGATTTACGGAGCCACTGGCGTTCCTTGTCGGCCCCGCGTTTGGGCAGCAGCGCGGTCGATTCCGCGCCGGGGGTTTCCTGGAAACGCAGCTCTGCCGGGGCTTTCGCCGGTTTCGGCGCGGGCTCCGCTTTGGCCGGAGGTTCCGACTGGTCCGAAGTGGACGCCGGAATCGCGGGCTTGGCGACCGGTGGTTCGACGGGCTTGGCCGGTGCGACGTCGGCCGGGGCGAGGTGCGTGAGCGGCTTCGCGGCCGGAGGAGCGGCGGAGACCTTGACCGGGGGCTCGGCGGGAGTTTCCGCCGGAGCAGCGACCGGAGCAGCAACGGGAGCAACCGGCGCAGCGATCGCCCCGGGAACCTCCGTCGGCGCGGCAATACCCAACGCCGCCGGAGCCGCCGGCAGATAAGCCGCCGGAGCAGGCGCAGCCACCACCGGCACCGGATGCCCAGACTCGATCGCGTCCAACGCCCGCGCCACCACCCGCGGCCGCGCACGCTCCGCAAGCAGCGCGGCAGCAGGCAGCACCCGGCTCATCCGGCGAGTCTGCTCGTCCAGCCGCGCCAGCAAATCCTCCGCCAGCAACCGCATCCGCGACGCCGAGCCCTCGTCCGCCGCGTCAAAGGTCAGATTGTGCACCGCGGCATCGAGGCCGATCTCGCGGATCGCGGCCGACGAAGGACCGTCCTGCGGCGGACGCACCAACAGCCCGGACTGCACGACCTCGACCACCGCGTCCGGCGAGTACCAGTACACCGCCGGAGAGACCTGGTCGAGTCCGTGGATCGGCGGACGGTGCGACAGCAGCTCAGGCAAGACGGAATCCGAGCCCGGTTCGTAGCCGAGTTCGGTGGTGAACGGACGCCAGCCGAGCCGTCCGTCGTACAGCACCGTCCGCAGGGTCGGCAGCTGTGGCGAACCGACCGGCACGCCCGCGTAGAACGCGACCGGCTTGCCCAGCAGATCGGCCAGCGCCTGCCCGATCGCGGCCTCGCCGGGCACCTGCATCGGGCCGTACTGGACGAACCGCGCCTTGGCCCGCACCTTCTCCGGCAGCTGCACCCACAGCCGGGCCGCGTCGTCCAGTGCCAGCGGCGGGCAGCCGGGGCAGCCCAGCACGATCGTCATGGTGTCGTGCTGGGCGGGCATCCGGGAGATCAGCGCGCGGCGGTGGTGCCGCTGGGGTGCGTCGAAGCCGACCGGACGGACCCACAAGCCGCCCGGCAGCGGTTCGGCGACGCCGCGCGAACTCGTCGGGGTCAGCTCGGCGGCGATCCCGGAATCCCAGGCCGGGCGCGGGAACCGCTTCGCCTCCCACGTCGGCGGACGGCCCGGCCGGAACCGCACCCAGCCGCCGCCGCGCCCGGCGTGGACGAACAAGGCACCGCCCGCGCTCGGGATCACCGACCCGTCCGGCGCGAGCACCGGGCGGTTGATCCGCTCGGCCAGCCACTGCCCGGCCAGCGCGGTGGTCTCGCGCGAACGGCCGCCGATCACCAGCCGCACGCCGCGACGGCGCCGGGGGAGCGCCTTGGCGACCGATTCCCACATCGTGATCGGCGAATCCACCGGCAGGTCGACGACCACCAGGTCGTGGTCCGGATCGGCGGCGACGCCGAGCGCGAGCGACTGCGCCTCGCCGGTCATCCCCTCGGCGAGGTGCACGACCAGGGCGTTGCCCACGGTCTTCTTCTCCAAAGCGCCGTCGTCGCGCCGGATCAGCGAGAGTTCCATGGCTGTCCTCCTTCCGCTCAGGCTCGGCGGCCGACGGCGGGCGCCGCCCCGCCGGTGTGGTGCGCGATCAGCCCGTACACGAAGAACCCGACCGCGATCAGCAGCCCGAGGACGAGCCCGACCAGCAGGCCCACCCAGGCCCGCCGGGCGGGCACGTCGAGGTGGCTCGCGTCGCCGAGCACCAGCGCCGACGTCATCCGCCCGATCAGGAACGAATACGCCTCGACGTGGTCCTTCTGCGTCTGCACCATGGCACCTCTCCTTCGCTTATTCGGTGAGCCCGACAGCCCACGCGTAGACGCCGAACAGCTGCAGCAGGATCGGGATCATCGCCACCGCGCTCAGCGTTTCCAGCCAGTTCGCCAGATGCCCCCAGATCGGCAGCAGCCGCCGCGGCGGCGGGCGCAGCATCGCCAGCAGGAGCAGGAAGAACACCAGGCACAGCCCGGCGAGGCAGGCGCCCCGCCACTGCGCGGGCAGCGGCTGGATCAGCGCCAGCCCGAGCAGCACCAGGCCGATCGCGCCGGCGACGGCGAGCGGAACCCGCTGCCACACGCCGAGCAGCGCCCGCGACCGCATCAGCACCGCCGCGGACACCAGCCCGCCGAGAAGGGCGGGGAACAGTCCGTGGCCGACCAGGAACGGGAAGCAGCCGACGAAAACGGCCGTGGCGGCGAGGCAGGCGATGGTGAGGTAGCCGTCGGCGTACCCGGTCTGGTGCACCATCTGCGCGGCCGGCATCGGCTCGATGTCGTACTGCAGTTCGCCGGCCGAACGCGGCAGCTGCGGACCGCGGATGCGGGCGAACCGGATGCCGATCCGCGGCGCGAACACCATGAGCCCGACCAGCACGAACGACACCAGGCCGGCCGCCTGCTCGGTGGTGAACCCGGCGCCGAGGTGCAGCCACAGCGAGATCGCCCCGGCCAGCCCGGTCGCGACCACCGCGCCGAACGGCACGAACGGGATGGCGTGCGACCAGGCGGCCCGTCCGCCGAGCACCAGACCGCCGGCCAGCGCGAAGGCCAGGCAGCCGGTCAGGATCGGCGTGCCTTGGAGGTCGAACGCGGGCTCGAGCCCGGCCACCGCGACCGCGCCCGCGAGGAACGCGAACCCGCAGCCGCCGAGCCCGAGCAGGGTCAGCAGGGCCTTGTCGTCCGAACGCACCCCGGTCGCCACGGCCGCGACGAGCAGCCCGAGCGACACGACGCCGCCGCCGATCGCGCTCAGCCCGGACGAACCCGGGTAAAGCAGCACCTTGGCCAGCACGACGAGGGAGAAGATCGCGAACCCGAGGAACAGGCCGCGGTTGAACTCGGGGCGCCAGCGGCCGGGGTGGCGGCTCACCGCGGTGGCCATGCCGTCCGCGATGTCGTCGAAGTCGAGTTCCGGCAACGGATCCGCGCGAGGGCGCAGGTGGAATTCCTCGCCCTCCTTCCAGTCCAGCGACTCCGGCGTGCCCGACGCGTCGAGCGGTTCCTCGCCGAGCCGCTGCAGCACCCAGGCCTCGCCGAGGTCCTCGCGGCCGCCGGTGTGCTCCAGCAGCACCGGCAGCAGGCTGGTCAGCGGGACGGACATCGGCACCGCCAGATCCGCCCTGCCCTGCGGCCCGTACACGGTGATCCGGCACAGTTCGCCGGTCGACGCGGTCATCGCACGCCTCCTTCGGTCGTCGCGAGCGGGGACCAGCCCTCGCCGGTCCGTTCTTCTTCCGCGATCGCGGTCTGCACGAGCTTCACGCCGCGGCGGGTGACCAGCTGCGCGCGTCCGGCGGGCAACGGGCGCGGCGCCGCCTCGCCGAGGAATTTGCCCTCCTCCTTGGGGTAGGAGAACACCACGCCCGGGCTGCCGAGCTCCCAGATCCGGCGGACCACCGAATCGCTCAGCGCCCGCATCGCGCCCGAGGTGCTGCGGCTGAGGATCAGGTGGAACCCGATGTAGGAACCCTGCGACAGCAAGGACAACAGCGGTTCCAGCGGCGAGCCCATGCCGCTGGTCAGCAGCTGGTAGTCGTCGACCACGAAGAACAGCCGCGGGCCGGTCCACCAGTCGCGGCGCTTGAGCCGGTCCGCGGTGATGGTCTGGTCCGGCACCCGCGGCGTGAGCGAAACGCTGGCCTGCTGCGCCAATTCCTGCAGGGCCTCGGTGGTGGTCGCGTACCCGACGCGGTAGGCCTCGGGCACTTCGGCGTCCAGCTGACGGCTCGGGTCGGCCAGCACGATCTTCGCCTCGCTCGGCGAGTAGCGCGTCAGGACCGACCGCAGGACGACCCGCAGCAGGTTGGTCTTGCCGGTTTCGTTGTCACCGAAGGCAAGCAGGTGCGGAGTGGCCGCGAAATCGTGCCACACCGGCAGCAGCCGCTGCTCGTCCTGGCCGAGCGCGATCCGCAGGTCGCCGTCCGGCGCGGGCAGCTGGGCCATCGGCAGTTTCGCGGGCAGCAGCCGCACCGCCGGGGCCGGTGCGCCCGGCCAGAACAGGTGCACCTCCTCGGCGACCGCCTTGGCCGCCGCGGCGAGGTCGTCGGTGTTCCCGCTGCCGTCCATCCGCGGCAGCCCGGCCAGGAAATGGAGTCCGTCCGGGGTCAGGCCGCGACCGGGCTGGTTCGGCACCGTTTTCGCCTTGCGCGAGCCGATTTCCGACTCCATCGGATCGCCGAGCCTCAGCTCGAACCGCGTCTGCAGCAGGTCGCGCAGGTATGGCCGGATCTCCGACCAGCGGGTCGCGCCGATCACCACGTGCACGCCGAAGGACAGGCCGCGCGAGGCCAGCTCGCCGATCTTCTGCTCCAGGTCGCTGTAGTCGTTCTTGAGGCTGTACCAGCCGTCGACCACCAGGAACACGTCGCCGAACGGATCCTCGATCTGGCCCTTGCGGCGCAACGCGCGGTAAGCGTCCATGGATTCGATGCCGTGCTCGGAGAACAGCGTCTCGCGGCCTTCCATGACCTGCGAGATTTCCTCGATGGTCCGGACGACGCGGTCGCGTTCGAGGCGGGTGGCGACCGAACCGACGTGCGGCAGCCCGGACAGCGACATGATCCCGCCGCCGCCGAAGTCCAGCCCGTAGAACTGGACCTCCTGCGGGGTGTGCGTCATCGCCAGCGCCAGCACGAGCGTGCGCAGCAGCGTCGACTTGCCGGTCTTCGGCCCGCCGACCACCGCGACGTGCCCGGCCGCCGACGACAGGTCCGCCGTCAGCAGTTCGCGGACCTGCTCGAACGGCCGGTCGATCATCCCCATCGGTACCCGGAGCCTGCCCCAGTGCGCCGGGTCGGCCACCGCCATGCCGCGCACCGGGTCCGGCGTGACGCTCGGCAGCAGCGAGTCCAGGCTCGGCGATTCGGCCAGCGGCGGCAGCCACACCTGGCGTGCCGCCGGGCCCGCGCCGGTCAGCCGGTCGATGAACGCGTCGGCGAGTGTCGGCCCGCCCGGCACGGCGGCTTCGAGAGCGTCCACATCGGACTGTTTCTCGGCGGGTTCCGGTTCGTCGTCGCGGATGATCAGCTTGGCGGGCCGGGCCTCGGTGCGGAACGGGACGACCTCGCGGCTCACGCGCGCGGCGTCCACGTGCGTTTCGCCGTTGCCCGCGGGGACCGGACCGGAGACGTAAGCGGCCTTGAACCGCACCAGGTTCGTGGTGTCGATCTTCAGGTAGCCGTTGCCCGGTTCCGGCGGCAGCTCGTAGGCGCTGCCCGCGCCGATCACGCTGCGGGACTCCATCGAGGAGAAGGTGCGCAGCGCGATCCGGTACGACAGGTGGCCTTCGACGCGGTGGATGCGACCCTCGTCCAGCCGCTGCGAGGCGAGCAGCAGGTGCACGCCGAGGCTGCGCCCCAGCCGTCCGACCGAGACGAACAGCTCCATGAACTCCGGCTTGGCGCTCAGCAGTTCGGAGAACTCGTCGACCACCAGGAACAGCGTCGGCATCGGAGCCAGCTGTTCGCCGGCCGCGCGCGCCTTTTCGTATTCGTAGAGCGACGGGTAGCCGCTCGCGCGCAGTTGTTCCTGCCGCCGCACCATTTCGCCGTTGAGCGAGTCCTGCATGCGGTCGACCAGCGGCAGTTCGTCGGCGAGGTTGGTGATCGTCGCCGAGGTGTGCGGCAGCCGGTCCATGCCGAGGAACGTCGCGCCGCCCTTGAAGTCGACGAGCACGAAGTTGAGGATCTCCGACGAATGCGTCGCGGCCAGCCCGAGCACGAGCGTGCGCAGCAGCTCCGACTTCCCCGAACCGGTCGCGCCGATCAGCATCCCGTGCGGGCCCATCCCGCCCTGTGCGGATTCCTTCAGGTCCAGCTCGACGATCTCGCCGTCCTCGGTCACGCCGATCGGCACCGACATCCGGGCCCGCTGCGCCGACCTCGGCCGCCACTGGCCCGGGATGTCGAAGGTGTGCACGTCCTTGATGCCGAGGAGTGCGGTCAGCCCGAAATCGCTTTCCAGCGGCTGGTCGGCGATCTCGAGGGTGCCGCTGGTCCTTTTCGGAGCGAGCAGCCGGGCGAGCCCTTCGACCTGGGTCACCGACAGCTCGTCGCGGGTCGCCGATCCGACGCCGCTTCCCGCCGGGAACTCCACCAGATCGTCCTTGGTGGTCAGCCGCAGGACCTTGGGGCCGCCCGGGAGCGTGCCGGTGACGTCGAGCAGCACCACGTTGCGCAGTCCCGCGCCGACCAGCCGCGAGGACTCCGGGATCGTCGCCAGGTGCGCGACGACCACCACGAACGGTTCGGTCGTCGTCGGCCCGACGGTCTTGTCGTGGTCGTCGCGGTCGGCGACGTCCGGGCCGAGGAGGTCCATCAGCTCGTCGTGGTCGGCGGCCAGCAGCCGGAGCGGGCCCGCCGCGTCGCGCAGAGTCGGATGGTTGTTGTGCGGCAACCACTTCACCCAGTCCCACTGCGCCTGCGCGGCCTCCGTGGTGAGCACCGCGAGCCGCAGTTCATCCGGCGAGTGGAAGGCGACCAGCTGTGCGAGCATCGCCCGGACCAGCCCGACGGCCGCGTCCGGATCGCCGTCGAACTCGACGCTGGTGAAGCTGCGCAGCCCCACCGCGGTCGGGATGCCCGACAGCGTGCGGTAGGTCTCGGTGAACCGGCGCAGCGAAATCGCCGACAGCGGTTCGAGGTCCTCGATCGGCTTGGTCACCGGCGGCACCAGTTCGAGCGCCGACTGCTGCGTGCCGAGCCCGATCCGCACCCGCGCGAAGTCCTCGTGGCTGATCCGGCGCTCCCACAGCCGCGGCCCCATCGCGAGCGACCACAGCGAGTCCGGGGACGGGTTGTTCCAGGCCACCGCGTGCCGCTGGTCCTCCGCGGTCGAACGGGCCCGCTCGCGGACTTGCCCGATGTAGCGCAGGTAGTCCCGCCGCTCGGCCTGCATCTTGCGCTTGCGCTCGGCGGCCGCGCGGGACAGCTGCCCGAGGCTCATCGCGATCATGGACACGCCCATGCCGCCGCCGATCACGTAGGTGAACGGCGAACTGCCCGCGACTCCGGAGAACGCCAGCACCATCACCAGCGACCCGATGGCCATCGGCAGCATCATCAGCAGCGAGTTGAAATCGCGCGCCGCCGGTTCCGCCATGACGGGCGGTTCCTGCAGTTCTTCTTGCCCCTCGGGCATTTCCGGACCCGCCGCGCGCGGGCCCCGCTTGACGGTTTCCGTACTCATTCGAGCACCCCCGGAGAGCTGCGGTGCCTGCCCCAGGCTGAATCGTCCTGCCGGAGCAGGTCGGCCATGGTGCGTTCCTCTTCTTCCTCGGTCTCTTCGTCCGCCTCGTCGGCTTCGGGCTCCAGGGGTTCTGGTGCGTCGCCGCAGGTGGGCAGCTCGTCAGGCAGGATTTCGGCCGGTCCGCCGCGGACCCGCTGGTAGGTCCCGAGCGCTTCGTCGGGCCGCCACGGTTCGTCGGTGCGCTGGACGTGGTCGGTGGTGATCTCCTCGGCCCGGTCTTCCGCTGGCGTGGTGACCGGCAGGAGAGCGGGGAGGAAGTCGGCGGTGCCTACGTCCCAGGCGGAGATGTCCTCGTGGTCGAGGGGTTGGACCACGGCAATCCGCACGCTCTCGTCTTCGGGGGTTGCTGCGGTTCCCCAGCCGGTGTTCGCCGGAGTGTCCACAGTGGACTGCGGCAGCCAGGATTGCGGGGCCTCGCTCAGCATTTCGGCCGTGTCGGGACGTTCGGCTGGGGGCTTTGTGCTGTTGCCTGGGGCGTTCAGCGGGACTATCGGGATGGCGGCTCCCGGGGTTTGGTTCGCCCCGTCGGCTGTGGTGCTCGGGGCGCTGGGGTTCCCGACGCCGCCGGGTTGCCAGTTGTTTGCCCAGTCGGCGGAGGTGCTGGGGGCGCTGGGGTTCGCGATGCCGACGGGTGTGGCGGGTTGCTGGTCGTTTGCCCAGCTGGTTGCGGTGCTGGGCGGGGTTTCGCCTTGTGCGCTGGGGTTTCCGATGCCGACCGGTGTGGCTGGCGTCCAGGGTTGCCGGACGTCGCCGAGGAGTCCGGCGGAGTCGGGTCGTTCGGCGGCGGGCGTGTTCGCTCCGCTGCCCGCATTGCCGGGCGGGACCATCGGCATGCCCGGTCCTTGGGCTTGCTTCGCCCAGTCGGCCGTGCTCGGGGCGCTGGGATTGCCGACGCCGCCGGGTTGCTGGTCGTTTGCCCAACCGGCTGTGGTGTTCGGGGCGCTGGGGTTCGCGATGTCGACGGGTGTGGCGGGTTGCTGGTCGTTTGCCCAACCGGCTGTGGTGCTCGGGGCGCTGGGGTTCCCGACGCCGCCGGGTTGCCGGTCGTTTGCCCAGCTGGTTGAGGCGCTGGGCAGGGTTTCGCCTTGCGCACTCGGATTTCCGATGCCCACCGGCGTGCTTGCTGCCCACGGTTCTTGGACGTCACCGAGCATCCCGGCGGAGTCGGGTCGTTCGGCGGCGGGCGTGTTCGCTCCGCCACCGGCACCGCCCGGCGGGACCATCGGCATGCCAGGCCCTTGAGGCTGCTGGTTCTTCGCCCAGTCCGCCGCTGCGCTCGGCGGGGTATCCCCGAACGCGCTCGGGTCGCCGACGCCGCCGGGTAGGTCGGCCGTCCACGGCTCCTGCACGTTGCCGAGCAGTCCAGCCGAATCCGGACGTTCCGCGGCAGGGGTGTTCAGCCCGCTGCCGCCGCCCGGCGGCACCATCGGCGGGGTTCCGCCGCCGGAGGCCTGCTCGTGGTTGCTGACGGAGTCGGGCAGTTTCGGCAGGTTGCTTTCGCCGAGGCCTTTCACTCCCGGCTCGGCCGGTTCCTCGCCGCCGGGACCGCCGATGGCAGCTGGCGGCGGGGCCCATTCGGCCGAGCTGAGCGGGGGTGTGTCGCCGTGTGCGTCGGGGTTGCCGATGCCCTCTGGCGGAGCGCTTACCCACGGTTTCTTGATGTTGCCGAGCAGTCCGGAGGAGTCCGGGCGTTCGGCGGAGGGCGTGTTCAAGCCGCTGCCGCCGCCCATTCCGCCTGGCGGGACCATCGGCGGCGTTCCCGAAGCCGGAAGCTGTTGCTGCTCGTGGTTGCCGACCGGATCCGGGATCTTCGGCAGATCGCTCTCGCCGAGCCCCTTCACTCCGGGCCCGGCTGGTTCCTCGCCGCCCAGACCGTTGACGCCAGGACCCCCGACGCCAGCAGGCGGCGGAGCCCACTCGGCCGAGCTGAGTGGGGGTGTGTCGCCGTGCGAGTCGGGGTTGCCGATGCCCTCTGGCGGAGCGCTTACCCACGGCTTCTTGATGTTGCCGAGCAATCCAGACGAGTCCGGGCGTTCGGCCGAGGGCGTGTTGAGGCCGCTGCCGCCGCCCATGCCGCCCGGCGGGATCATCGGCGGGGTTCCGCCGCCGGGGACCTGCTCGTGGTTGCCGACCGGGTCCGGCATCTTCGGCAGATCGCTCTCGCCGAGGCCCTTGATCGCGCCCGGACCGGAGTCGCCGGGGCCGCCGACGCCATCGCCGGGGCCGCCGAGGCCGTTGGTGCTGGGTCCGCCGACGCCTCCGCTCGCGCCAGGAGGCGGAGCCCACTTGGCCGAGCTGAGCGGCGGGGTGTCGCCGTGTGCGTCGGGGTTGCCGATGCCGTCCGGCGGAGGGCTGACCCACGGCTTCTTGAT
Organism: Amycolatopsis nivea; assembly: GCF_004522235.1. Lineage (GTDB taxonomy): Bacteria > Actinomycetota > Actinomycetes > Mycobacteriales > Pseudonocardiaceae > Amycolatopsis > Amycolatopsis nivea. Next base: position 39,763 of record NZ_SDLT01000017.1, on the reverse strand, counting down.
GTTGCCGAGCAGCCCGGACGAGTCCGGACGTTCCGCGGACGGCGTGTTCAGCCCACCGCCGCCGCCCATGCCGCCCGGCGGCATCATCGGGATGCCGCTGCCGCCCGGCGTCTGGTTACCCGGCGGGGTGTTGAGGCCCGGCGGCAGATGCGCCGGGTTGAGCGCGTTGTTCGCCAGGTTGCCGCCGGCATCGCCGGGCGGGGCGGGGATCGAAGGCGGGTTGACGTGCCCGGATCCGCCCGAGCTGCCGGGCGGAGCGGGGATCGAAGGCGGGTTCACGTGCCCCGACCCGCCCGAGCTGCCCGGCGGTGCCGGGATCGAAGGCGGGTTGACGTTCCCGCCCAGGTTGTTGCCCGAGGCCCCGGGCGGCGGCGGGATCGACGGCGACTTGAGGTTGTTCCCTCCCGTCGAATCGCCCGGCGGCGCGGGAATGGCCGGCGGCTTGACCGACGGCTGCTTCACGTTGTTCCCGCCGGCCCCGTTGGGCGGCGGCGGAATGGAGGCAGCGTTCACCGGCGGCGGCGTGCCGTTGCCCCCGGGACCGTTGAGGTCGCCGGGCGGAGGCGGCACTACAGCGTTCTTGATCGGCGGCGGCACGTTGTTCCCGCCGGGACCGTTCACGTCCCCGGGCGGAGGCGGCACCATGGCGTTCTTGATCGGCGGCGGCACATCGCTCCCGCCCGGACCGTTCACGCCGTTCGGCGGCGGCGGAATCGCGGCCTTGTTCACCGGCGGCGGAGTGCCGTTGCCACCGCCCGGAGGCGGGGACACCGGCGGCGGTTTCGGGGTAGGCGGCGGCTGCGTCACCGGAGGCGGCGGCGGAGAAGCCGGCGGCGGGGGAGGAGCGGTCACCGGCGGCGGAGGCGGCGGCGGTGTGGGCGGTGGCGGCGGAGCAGGCGGTGGCGGGGGAGGCTTGGGCGTGTTGACGTCACCGCCGCCGGGGGTCGGCGGCGGGGTCGTCTTGCCCGCGTTGACGTGCACGGTGTTGTACTTCTGCGCGAGCTGCCCGCCCACCTTGCGCATGTCGTTGGTCATCATCTCGACGGCCTCGGGGAACTGCGAGATGTACGCGCGCCCGTCGCTGAGGTGGTACTTGCTGCCCTGGGCGAGGACCTGGCTGGCGTAATAGCTGTCGATGTAGCGGATCGTGTCCTGCGCCCACTTGAGATAGGCCGCGGAATTGACGAGGTTCGTCGGCACGTTGTTCGACCCGCCGCCGTCGCCGATCCGGTCGGCCAGATCGGAGAACTTGTTGCCCAGCGCGGTCATCATGTCCTTGAACTTCGTCGCGGCGTCGCCCTTCCACGGACCGTCGGGTCCGGCGAGGGCGGCGGTCTGGTCCTGAATGGACTGAGCGACCATCGCGAGGTTCTGCTGCGTCTCCTGAAACACCCCGGCCGCGTCCTGAAGCGACTGCCAGTTGACGTTGCCGTAGGCCTTGTCCCGGTTGTCCTGGCCGCCCGACAGCGAACCGCCGCCGAGGATCGCCGCTTCGATCTGCTTCCACGTCAGGCCGTCGAAATCCTTCGACGGGTCACCAGTGGTGTTCTGGTTGCCGGTCTGCGTGGTGTCGGGCCAGACCCCGTTGTCGTCCGAGGTGAACCCGTGGGTGTTGTTGTCGTCCGCCATCTTCCCTCGATCGCTTCGAACCCGGAGAGACCGCCGCCCGTCCGGTCAGGGTTTCTGACCGGCGCCGGTGATGTGCCCGCTGACGGTGTTGAAGTACTGGTTGTAGTCGTCGGCGGACATCTTGTTGACCTCGTCGGCGTTGTCGTACGCCTTCGAGGCCTTGTTCACCGCGTCCGCGACCTCGTCGAGCGCCTTGCAGAGGTCGTGGATCGCCGTGCGGGTGGTGTCCCGCAGCGCGTTCGTGCCCTGGATCGGCGTGAAGATCTTGCTCTGCGCCGTCAGGAACACGCCGGGCTTGAGCTGGATGCCGTCGAGTTTCGCCGGCAGGTCCTTCAGCGGCCCGTCCGCGAGCGCCTGCATGTTCTTCGCGAACGTGCGCATCGCCTCGGTGTTGACCGCGGTGACGCCCCTGCCCGGATGCTCGGAACCGCCCGGCACCGGCGGCGGCTTGCCGACGTCGCCCGGCGGGATCCACTCGTTCTTCACGTCCGGCGGGGTCTGGTCGCCCGGACTGTGGAACTTCCCGTCGTCCGAGGTCTTCTGATGGGTGTGCGAATCGTTGTTCATCCCGTAGTTCGTGTCACCTGGCGCGACCATGGCCGTTCACCCTCCTTTCTGGTCGGTTGCGGCGAGGCGGGCGGCGTCAGTTGGCGGCGAACCGCTTGGCGTTGTTGCCCTCGGTGTTGGAGGTGCCCTCGTTGATCTGGCCGAGGGTCTGCGCGGCGGCGTCGAGCGCCTGCGGCAGCGTGAGCGCCGCCTGGTGGCAGTAGTTGTAGGTCTCGTGGAACATGTCCGCCGCGACACCGGTCCAGTTTTCGCGCTGGCCCTCGATGACGGCCTTCATCTGGTCCAGCAGCTCGGTGATCTGGTTGGACTGCTGCTTCGCCTGCCCGACGGTGTCCTGCATGGTGGCGAAACTGATCTGGAACTGGCCCAAAGCCATGGGAATGTCCTTTCGTGGGAGGGAAGGGGATCAGAAGCCCTGCAGACCGCCGCCGCCGATGACCGTCGCGGCGTTGTGGGCGGTGGAGGTGTTGTCCGAGTCCCGGCTGTCGTACTCGCTCGCCGAGGTCTGCACGTTCTGCGCGAGCTCGTCCAGCTTCTGCACGATCTTGCGGACCGTCTGGTCGAACTGGCCCATCGCCTGGTTGAACACGTTCGCCGAGTCCGACCGCCAGGTGCCGAACAGCGTCTGCATGGTGCCGTCGACCTTCTGGTTCACCCCGGTGATGTTCTGCCCGGTGTCGCTGATCGTCTGCGCGCCCTTGCGCATGACGCTGGTGTCGACGCGGGCGCCGTCCTGCGAAGCCATGCTTTCTCCTCTGGTCGGGTTCTCCGGATATGACGGGCTGGCATGCCAGACCGCCGATGTCGCCGCGGATGCCCTTCGTTCGGCCGATACGACAGAGCACGGGGAGACTGCGGACTTACGGTAAGCGCCGGTCTACGGGTTGTCGCCGCGTTGTTCCCTTCTGAACACCAGTGCGCGGACGGCGGGGCAAGGGGCTCCTCCACCCGGGGGGCGCGGGCAGCGGCAACGTCTTCCGCGGGACCTGGTTACGCGCGATTGCCCGTTCAGGCACCGCCGTTGCCCTGGTTCGCCGTTCGCGCTCATGCGAGCGGGAATCGCGAGTGGACTTGCGCGGTCCTCTGTGAACAGACATCGCCTCGGCGATCAGCCGCGAAGGGCACCTGGAGGTGTGGGACCGCTGCGGATTGCCCGTTCAGGCACTGGCTGGTGCCCGCGTTCGCGGTTCGCGCTCATGCGAGCGGAAATCGCGGGTGGACTTGCGGTGTCCGTTGTGGACGGACGTCGCCGACCTTCCGGGCGGGGAACCCGCGAGAATCAGGGTTCCCCGCACGGCGGTCAGTACTTGAGCGTGAAGGCGAAGTCGCCGGAGAGCTTGCCGCTCAGCCGGACTCCCGACACGACCTTCCCCTCGGCGAGCAACCGCTCGACCTCAGCCCGGGGCAGACGGCAGCCCTCGGCGATGAGCCGTACCGGGCGGACCGGGATCCGGGCCGCGAAGCCGACCGAGACGTCGATCGCGTCCTGGTCCAAGTGGTCCGGACCACCGGTGTCGAGCCGCCAGGCACCCTCCCAGTCGAGCGCGACGCGGTTGCGCCGTCGCAGGACCGGGTCCTGGAGGAGTTCGGCGGCGAGGCCGGGATCGTTGTGGTGCAAGCGGTCCAGCAGATCCGGCCGGACCGAGCGCACCTTCGCCCGTTCGAACACGGTGAGTTTCGCCGTTTCCCCACAACCGGTGCAGAGCACGAGGAGCCAGGCGTCGACGAGTTTGTGGTTGGCGTTGACCCGGAACTTGCCGTCCGCCCGGAAAAGCCCGGACGAGCACGTATGGCAGCGCCGCCGGACGAGCGGCAGGCAAGTGGGCAGGACTGTCCAGTGATAGAGCACAGGAGTACACCGATTCCAGTGAGAATTCCGCAGCACGAAGAAGCGCGACGCTCGAACGCGGCGCGCGACGGGATCAGAGCTTGGGATGCCTCACGCGATGTACAACGGCACGTCCTCGCCTAGCCGACACTGGTCGGGCGACAGTAGCCGCGGACGCGGGCGCGGCTCCACCGGATTTCCCGTCAGCCCGGCTCCGGCGCGCTCGTGTACTCGACATACAGCGGACTGGCCAGCACCACGCGGGTCGGCTGAGTGCGTTCCTCTCGGGTGAAATGGGCCGGGGTGTTCGTGACGGCCAGATCGGCCGTCAGGCGCGCGTACCCCGCCATCCAGCCCGCCAGCTCGGGCGGCGTACGGCGGTCCAGGTCCCCGAGCAGGAAGTGCAGCGCCTGCGAGAAGGACTTCCCGGTCAGCTCGTCGAGGAAATCCGCCATCCCGCCGCTGTGCGAGATCGGCAGCCCGATCGTTTCGGCGGGCGGGGGCGTGCGCGTGCCGACCAGATGCTCCGGCGAACCGTGCAGGAGCAGCCGGGGCTCGTCGCCGTTCGCGGGCTCCCAGAAGAGCAGTGCGGCGGACTGTCCGGCGTGGCTTCCTCCGTGCACGACGCGGTAGTTCAGCCGCGCCTCGAACTGCACCCATTGCCCGGGGACCAGCTCGTCGTCGGTGTACCACCGCGCGGAGGTCCTGATCTTCCGGACCGCCCGGTCGAGCCCCGGATGGGCGGCCCGGCCGGACAGGTTCACGCGAAGCTCGACGCCCGGGACCTTCCCGGCGACCTCCGACGCCCGGGCCAGGTGCTTGTCCAGCCCCTGGCTCTCGAACTGGCTGAGCTTGGCCTCGGAGACGTACACCAGTTCCCGCATGGGAACCGATCCTGGCGGGCCCGGAGGCGCCCGGTCAACGTCAGCCGACCGCCGCCAGTTCCCCCGGCTCCTGCGCGGCCTCCTGCCGGGCGTACCGGCGCGCCATCGCCGCGCACACGATCAGCTGAATCTGGTGGAACAGCATCAGCGGCAGCACGATCAGCCCGACCTCGGCGTGCCCGAACAGCACCGTCGCCATCGGCAGGCCGCTCGCCAGGCTCTTCTTCGAACCGCAGAACATGATCGTGATCCGGTCCGCGCGGGCGAACCCGAGCAGCCGCGCGCCGCCGCTCGTCGCGGCGAGCACCGCCGCCAGCAGCACGCAGCAGACCGCGACCAGCGCCAGCAGCGGGCCGACGTCCAGCTGGTGCCAGATGCCCTCGGTCATCCCCTCGCTGAACGCGGTGTAGACCACCAGCAGGATCGAACCGCGGTCGACGATCTTGAGCGGCGCGGAATGCCGCTGCACCCACCCGCCGATCCAGCGGCGCGCCAGCTGCCCGGCGACGAACGGCACCAGGAGCTGCAGCACGATGTCCAGCACCGCCGAACCGCTCACGCCCGGGCCGTCGGTGGCCAGCAGCAGCGCGACGAGCAGCGGCGTCAGCACGATGCCGAGCAGATTGGACAGCGACGCGCTGCAGATCGCCGCCGCGACGTTGCCCTTCGCGATCGAGGTGAACGCGATCGACGACTGGACGGTCGAGGGCAGCAGGCAGAGGAACAGCACGCCGGTGTACAGCGGCGAGGTCAGCAGGCCGGGGGAGAGGAACGACGCGGCGAGCCCCAGCAACGGAAACAGCACGAAAGTGGCGCAGAGTACCGTGACGTGCAACCGCCAGTGTCGCATCCCCTCGACCGCTTCCTGACTGGAAAGCCTTGCGCCGTAAAGGAAGAAGAGCAGACCGACCGCGATTTTCGTCACCACGCCGAATCCGGTCGCGACCGCGCCGGAGGCGGGCAGCAGCGAGGCGATGCCCACGGTGACGAGGATCAGGGCGATGAACGGGTCGATCCGCAGCTTGGCGAGCAAAGCCGAGACGGGGCGGGCGAACGAAGCGAGCACGGTGGATCTCCTTTCCCGGTCATTCTCCCGTCGCCGACGGTCATTCGGAACCCCGATGACCGTACTGACTGTCATTGTGAAATCCGATAAGATGTGACGCATGCTGGATCCGCGGTTGTGCCGTTCTTTCCTTGCCGTGGCGGAAACTCGCAGCTTCACGGCGGCGGCGAGGCGGCTCGGTGTGGGGCAGCCCACAATCAGCCAGCACATCCGGCGGCTCGAGTCCGAGGCGGGCGGATTGCTGTTCGCCCGGGACACGCACGCGGTCGACCTGACCGCGCGCGGGCAGGCGATGCTCGGCTTCGCGCAGACCATTGTGGACACCGAGGACCGCGCGGCCCGGCATTTCCGCGGCGCGCAGGTGCGCGGCCGGGTCCGGTTCGGGGTGTCGGAGGACTTCGCGCTCGGCGAGCTGCCGGACATCCTGCGGCGGCTGCGGGAAAGCCATCCGCTGGTGGACGTGGAACTGCACGTGGAACTGTCCGATGTGCTCGCCCGCCGGATCGCCGACGGCCGCCTCGACCTGGTGCTCGGCAAACGCCGCCCAGGCGCGCCCGGCCCGGGACGGCTGCTGCGCCGCGAACCCCTGGTGTGGATCGGCTCGGCGGCGACGGACCTCACGCCCGGCCATCCGGTGCCGCTCGTGCAGTACCCGATGCCGTCGGTCACCCGGCAGCTGGCGGTGGAAACGCTGGAGCGCGCCGGACTGGAATGGCGGGCGGCCTGCCAGACCTCGAGCCTGACCGGCTTGCGCGCGGCGGCGGCCGCCGGGCTCGGGATCACCGTGCACGCGCGGAGCCTGGTGCCGTCCGACCTGGTCGAATTGCCCGCCGAACTCGGCCTGCCGGATCCGGGCGACGTCGATTTCATCCTGCTGTCGCGCGACGGCAGCGAGGGCCCGGTGGCGGCGCTGGCGGAGTTCGTGGTGGCGCGGATCGGGTCAGCGGCGTCGTTCGAGAGCTGAGCGGAGCCGCAGCAGCGCGCGGTGTTGCGCCACCCGTACCGCGCCCGGGGTGGAGTCGACCGCTTCGGCCGCTTCGTCGGCAGAGAGCCCGACTACTATGCGCAGCAACACAATCTCCCGCTGTCGCTCCGGCAGCAGCTGCAGCAGCCGAGCCAGCTGCCGGTTCAGCTCCGCGCGCAGCGCCCGTTCCTCCGGTCCGTCGGCCAGATCGACCGCCTCCGGCATCTCGGCCACCGTGTCGGTCCGGTTGCGCGCGTGCGCCCGGTGCGCGTCCGCCACTTTGTGCTGCGCGATCCCGTAAACGAAAGCGAGAAACGGCCGCCCCTGATGCCGGTAGCCGGGCAGCGCGGTCAGCAACGCGAGACAGACTTCCTGCGCCACGTCGTCCGCGGAGGAATATGCGTCGGCGCCGCCGAGCCGGGCCCGGCAGTAGCGCACGATCAGCGGCTGCACCGCGGCGAGCAGGTCCTGCGCCGCGTCCGGATCGCCCTCGACCGCCGCGCGCACCGGGCCGTCGAAGCCGAACCGGCCGGCCGGGACGCGCGGCGCGGCCAAGGCGGTCGCCTCGGTTTTCACCCGGGTCAACGCTTCTTCGACGTCGAGCGCCGAGCGCAGCGCGTTGACCAGTGCGGCTTCGGCTTCGCGCAGCTCGGTCATCAGCGCCTCCTCGCGCCCGGCCAGGCCGAGCCGGTGCTTCAGCCGTTCTCGCGCGTGCCGCAGATTCGAGCGGACTGTGGTGCCCGCCATGCCGAGCGCGGAGGCGATCGCGGCGGGCGAAAACCCGTTGAGCGACCAGGTCAGCACCGTGCGCTGGGTTTCCGGCAGCGTCGAAAGCAGTTCGACCCCGCGCGCGTTCCGCTCCACGACCGAGGTCAGCCGGTCGCCCGGCGGGTCGGCGGACGGCGCGCCGCCGTCGAACCACGTCTGCTCGGCGGCGAGCCGGACGGCGGTCAGCCGCACCGCGACGCGCGGGTCGCCCGGCGGCGGCGGCCACGTCCCGGTTTCCTGGACGAACGCCTCCACCGCCACCTCGCGCGCGGTGGCCGGGCCGAGCCCGCCCGCGCACAGGAACGCCACGAGGCGAGGGAATTCGCCCCGGAAGAAGCCGTCGAACCCCGCCACGCGCACCCCCTCCCGATCCCGCACTTGTCGAACAGGTGCGGTGGCGCGCCCGTGGGATGTAACGATCCGGTCACGGAAATGTGGTTAACCCCGGGACGGGCGGGTACCTGGGTCGGACGGGCAGGCCGGCCTCGGACGCGGCGGAAGGGGGAAACGGTGCGCGGAAAAGGAAAACCCGGACTCTCCGGACCCGGAGAGCGCCCGGCGCGGGGGCCGTAGCACGTCCGCCGCCAACCGCGTCCGCGATGTGAGCTGAATCGAAATTTCGCGCGCGGGCGGTGATCGGTGGTAACTTGGAAAGCCGGTCGTCCGCCGGGTCCTTCGCGGCCCGGGGCGGTTCGGCCGAAAAGCCCACCGAACACCCTCCGAAGGCATGGCGTGCCCGTGCGCGCGGAGAAGTCGGTTGACCACGGTTCGACAATGAGGACAGGAGGTGAAAAGCAACAATGGAACTCACGGCCACCAGCTGGCTCGCCCGCGCGGCGTGCCAGGACGAGGACCCGGAACTGTTCTTCCCGATTTCCGACATGGGTCCGGGGGCGCAGCAGGTCGCGAAGGCCAAGGCGGTCTGCGCGCGATGCCCGGTCCGCGCGGAATGCCTTTCCTATGCTCTCGACAACGGTCTCGGCAACGGGATCTTCGGGGGAACTACCGAGCTGGAGCGCCGGAAGCTGGTGCGAACCGGCTCCGCCGCCGCACGGCATCGAGTCGCCTGACCGCGAGCCGGTGACCATTTCCCGGCGGCGAGGGCGCCAGCAGTTTCCCCCACCACGACCGGCCGCAAAGCCCGGAACTCGGTGGTTGCGCCCGGGCGGCGATCGCAGCACTTGCGGTCGCCGCCCGGGCGTTTTTTTTATTCGTCGAACGTTTCGGCGAGTCCGTAAGGTGCCAATGCCGCCGTTTCGAACGCGGCCACCGCCGTGACCAGTCCGTTTCGCACGGTGAGGACGCTGACGCCGAAAGCGCGATAAACCGATTCGCCGGGCCGGCGCAGATAAGTCGCGACCGCGGGCTGCCGGTTCGCGCGCACCGGCGCCATCCGGAAACTGCCCCGGTAGTACGGCGAGCGCGGATCGAAACTCGGTCCGAGCGCGCCGAGAATCCGATCGCGACTGTCGAACCACAACGAGTACGGCGGCATCGCCGCACGCGCGTCCTCGCTCAGCACCGCGGCCACCGCCTGCACGTCCGCCGATTCGTAGGCGGCGATGAACTTCCGCAGCAGCGCCGTTTCCTCGGCGGTCGTGCTGTCCGGAGCGGACCACTCGGCGCGCCGGGCGGGGAGCTTGGCGCGCAACGTCTCCCGGCCCCGTTGCAGCGCGCTGTTCGCCGAGGCCACCGAAGTGCCCAGCAGGTCGGCAGTGTCCTTTGCGGACCAATCGAGCACGTCGCGCAGGATCAGCGCGGCCCGCTGCCGCGGCGGGAGCAACTGGATGGTGGCGAGGAACGCCAGTTCGATGGTTTCGCGTTCGACGACCGCGGCGCCGGTGTCGTCCGGCGCCGCGGGGTCGAGCAGCAGATCGGGGAACGGGCTCAGCCACGGCACGTCCAGCGCGGAGATCTCGCCCGCCGGGTCGGCCGCCGGGCCCAGTTCGTCCGGCAGCACCCGCCGCGGCCGCCGGGCGAGCGCGTCGAGGCAGACGTTCGTGGCGATCCGGTACAGCCACGTCCGCACGCTCGCCCGCCCGGCGAAGCCGGAGCGGCCTTTCCAGGCCCGGAGAAACGCCTCCTGCGTGAGGTCCTCGGCCTCCTCGAACGAACCGCTCATCCGGTAGCAGTGCACGCGGATCTCGCGCCGGTGCCGTTCGATCAGGGCGCCGAACTCCTCGTCGCTGGTCACCCGGGCAACGGTAGCTCAGGCGGCCTCGTCCGCCAGCCGTTCCAGCCCGCTCTTCGTCTTGAGCGGCAGGTGCTTCAGGAACGCGACCGCGACCACCACGAGCAGCGCGATCGGCGCGCTGATCAGGAACAGGTCGCTGGTCGCGACCCCGTAGGCCTCCCGGATCACGGTCACGACCGGGGCGGGCAGCTGCGCCAGGTCGGGCACCTTCCCGCCGCTGCCGGACCCGGCGGACGCGGCGGGCCCGAGCCCGTCGGCGATGAGCGTGCCGACCCGGCTGGCCAGCACCGCGCCGAGCGCGCTCACGCCGATCGACCCGCCGAGGCTGCGGAAGAACGACAGCGTCGAGGTCGCCGCGCCGAGGTCGGCGGCGGGCACGTCGTTCTGCGTCACCAGCACCAGGTTCTGGTTGAGCATGCCCACGCCGACGCCGAGCACCAGCATGAACAGGCTCAGCTCCACCAGCGAGGTGTGCGCGTCGATCAGCCCGAGCAGGCCCAGCCCGGCCGCCATCAGCACCGAGCCGAGCAGCAGGAACGGCTTCCACTTGCCGGTGCGGCTGATCAGCTGGCCGGACACCGTGGACGAAACCAGCAGGCCGAAGATCATCGGCAGGCTCATCAGCCCGGCCACCGTCGGCGATTTGCCGAGCGCCAGCTGGAAATACTGCGACAGGAACACGGTGCCGCCGAACATCGCGACGCCGACCAGGAAGCTCGCGACGGTGGCGAGGGTGACCGTGCGGTTGCGGAACAGCTTCAGCGGCACGACCGGTTCGCGCACCTTCGACTCGACCCACACCGCGAGCACCAGCACGAGCACGCCGGCGGGCACGAGCACCGCGGTCTGCCAGGAGCCCCATGCGAAGGTCGAGCCGGCCAGCGACGACCACACCAGCAGCGTCGAAACGCCGAGCATGATCAGGAACGCGCCGAGGTAGTCGACGTGCACCTCGCGGCGCAGGGTCGGCAGGTCCAGGGTGCGCTGCAGCAACAGGATCGCGGCGAGCGCGAACGGCACGCCGAGGAAGAAGCACCAGCGCCAGCCGAGCCACGAGGTGTCCACGAGCACGCCGCCGATCAGCGGTCCGGCGACCGTGCCGACCGCGAAGACCGCGCCGAAGACGCCGGAGAACTTGCCCAGCTCGCGCGGCGAAACGATGGCCGCCATGATCACCTGGGCGAGCGCGGTGAGCCCGCCGCCGCCGATGCCCTGGGCGATCCGGCTGAGGATCAGCACGTCGATGTTCTGCGCGAACCCGGCCACCAGCGAGCCGACCACGAACAGCCCGAGCGAGAGCTGGATCAGCAGTTTCTTGTTGTACAGGTCGGAAAGCTTGCCCCACAGCGGGACGGTCGCGGTCATCGCGAGCAGTTCGGTGGTGACGACCCAGGTGTAGGACGACTGGCTGCCGCCCAGCTCGGACACGATCCGCGGCAGCGCGTTCGCGACCACAGTGGACGCGAGGATGGCGACGAAAATGCCCATCATCAGGCCGGACATCGCCTGCAGCACTTGCCGGTGGCTCATCGCCGGGGAAGGCGCGGGAGATTCCGCGGTGGACAGGGACATGGACAGTCCTTTCCGGACTCGGGAGGGGTCAGCGCGGGTCGGGCAGGCCGGCGGCAGCGGCGGCGGCGGCCTCGTCGAAGATCTCGAGCAGCGGCTGGGCGCCGTCGCGGGCGGCCCACCGGCTGAGCGAGGTGTTGAGCACTCCGCCCGCCACGGCCAGCAGCAGCGACGGGAACAGGTCCTTCTCCGCGTCGGTGCCGGAGCGCTGGGCGATGGCCGCGATCATCGGATCGCGCGAGCCGGAGTTGAGCGTCGTCGCGCGGATGAGCAGCGACGGGTCGCAGTGGATGATCCGCAGCCGGGTCAGCCACTCGTCGCGGTCCCGCTCGATGTCGGCGAGGTCTTCCCGGACGGTCGCGACGAACGCGGGAAACGCGTCGATCCCGTCCGGCTGCGCGAGGAACCGGGCGATCGTCTGCTCTGCCCGCTCCGCGTGGTCGGCGTACGCGAGCAGCACGGCGTCTTCCTTGACCGGGAAGTAGTTGAAGAACGTGCGCGCGGACACGCCCGCCTCGGCGGCGATGTCGTCGACGGTGACCTGGTCCAGACCACGCTCGTCGATCAGCCGAAGCGCCGCGAGAGCGATCGTGCGATGGGTTTCGAGCTTCTTGCGCTCGCGAAGTCCGGGGGAGGGCACTTGATCAGCGTAGCCAGATCTTGCAGAGTCTGCAAAGTTGCAGTTTGTGAATCAGGGCACCTCGTGCTGCCCGGGGAGCGGGCTGGCAGACTCACCCACCGTGAGCGGAACGGTGCTGGTACTAGGCGGACGCAGCGAGATCGGGACGGCGGTGGCCGTCCGGCTGGCGCGCGGGGGAGCGAAGCGGTTCGTGCTGGCCGCGCGACCGGGCGCGGACCTCAGCGAGCAGACCGCCGCCCTGCGCGAAGCGGGCGCGGAGACTGTCGCGACCGAGGACTTCGACGCCGACGACCTCTCCGCGCACCGTCCGCTGCTCGAGCGCGTCATCAAGGAGCACGGACCGCTCGAGACGGTCGTGCTGGCGTTCGGCATCCTCGGCGACCAAGCCCGCGCCGAGACCGACGCCGCGCACGCCACCGCGATCGTGCACACCGATTACGTCGCACAGGTGTCCGTACTCACTCACACGGCGGAACTGTTGCGCACTCAGGGTTCCGGAAATCTGGTCGTCTTCTCGTCGGTCGCCGGGATTCGCGTGCGGCGGGCGAACTACGTGTACGGCTCGGCGAAAGCGGGCCTCGACGGGTTCGCCTCGGGACTGTCCGACGCGCTGCACGGCACCGGCGTCCACCTGCTCCTCGTGCGCCCGGGCTTCGTGATCGGCCGGATGACCGAAGGAATGTCTCCCGCGCCGTTCTCCAGCACCGCCGATCAGGTGGCCGACGCGACTGTCGCCGCCTTGCGCCGCCGCCGGGAAGTCGTGTGGGTGCCCGGCATGTTGCGCTTGGTGTTCGCCGCGATGCGGTTCGTGCCGCGTGCGGTGTGGCGGCGCATGCCGCGCTGAACTCCCGGTGCCCGAAGGGATACCGGCTGTCGCCGCGCGCTCCGCCGAACGGGCAGCATCACATGTTCGCGACAGGTTTCTCAGGCTATTCCCAGCTAACGCGGTGATCCTCGAACGCGGGGGTCGAAATCCGTCCCCCGGGAAGCGAGGAACCGGCCGTGCTGATCACGTCCCGGGGCCGCCGGATCGGCGGCCGTGCGGTGCTGGGGGTGGTGTCCACCCTGGTGCTGGGCGCCACCGGATTCGCGTGGTCGCAACTGCACCGGCTGGACACCAGCCTCGTCACCGCGGACGTCATCGCCCCGTCCGCGCAGGTCCCGGACACCCCGGCCGGGGAACCGCTCACCGTCGCGCAGAACATTCTGTTGGTAGGTCTCGATTCCCGCACCAAACCGGACGGGACGCCGCTGCCGCAGAACGTGCTCGACGCGCTGCACGCGGGCGGGGGAGACGACGGCGGCAACACCACCGACACGATGATCGTGGTGCACGTCCCGGTCGGCGGCGCGGCGGCCACCGCGATCTCGATCCCCCGTGATTCCTATGTGGACATTCCAGGGTACGGCAAGCACAAGATCAATTCGGCGTACAGCCGCGCGCGGGCCGATCAGCGGGGAAAGCTTGCGCAGCAAGGAATGAGCGGCCCGGAACTGGAAGTCGCCGCGGACGCCGCCGGGGCGAAATCGGCGATCGCCGCGGTGCAGAAACTCACCGGGCTCACCATCAATCATTACGCGGCGGTCAACCTCTCCGGGTTCGCCGCGCTGAGCCAGGCGGTCGGCGGGGTGCAGGTGTGCCTGAAGGCCCCGGTGCACGATTCCTTCTCCGGCGCGGATTTCCCCGCCGGGACGCAGACCATTTCCGGTACGCAAGCGCTCGCCTTCGTCCGGCAGCGGCACGGACTGCCCAACGGCGACCTGGACCGGATCGCGCGGCAGCAGGCGTTCATGTCGGCGATGGCGAAAACCGTCCTCGGCTCCGGCACCTTCGCCGATCCGGCGCGGCTTTCGTCCCTGGTGGACGCTTTGGAAGGTTCGGTCACGCTCGACCACGGCTGGAACCTGCTGAGCTTCGCCCAGCAACTGCACGGCCTCAGCTCGGGCGCGATCTCCTTCGGCACGATCCCGGTGCAGAGCCTGTCGCTGGCCACCCCGTCCGACGGCGACGCGGTGAAGGTGGATCCGGCGCAGGTGCGGCAATTCGTGCAGACGCAGATCAGCTCGCCCGACGCCGCGGCATCCGGAGGCACGTCCGACCCGGGCACCGTCCACCCGTCGTCGAGCGGCGGGGTGGTGCGGCCGATCGCGGAGACCACGACGCCGACCCCTCCGGCGGGCACCCCGGCGCAGCCGAAGATGACGGCGGCCAGCGGGTGTGTGAATTAGGCCAACGGCAGGGTGATGGTGAACGCCGGGTCCCGGGGGTGACGACGGCCTGCTGGTGCGTGAATTAGGCCAGCGGCAGTGTGATGGTGAACGGCTGCGCAGCCGAAGATGACCCTGCCAGCGCGTGCGTGAACTAGGCCAATGGCAGCGTGATCGTAAATGCGGCCCCGCCTTCGGGCGCCGGTCCGGCCGTGAGCGTCCCGCCCATCCGCGTCACCAGCCCGTGCGCCAGCGCGAGCCCGATGCCGGATCCGACCGGGCGGCTGTCGCGGTACCGCGCATTGAGCACGCCGCGCTCGAAAGCCACCGGGTAGTCCTCCGGCGCCAGCCCCGGCCCGCCGTCGCGGACCGACAGGTGGGCGTGGCCGTCCGCGACCGCCAGGGCGAACACCATCGGCGCACCCGCGGGCGTGACGCGCAGGGCGTTCTCCGCCAGCCCGTCCACGACCTGGTGCAGCCGCCGGGCGTCGGCGGTGACCATCGCGGCTCCCGGGGGCGTCTGCACGGTCAGCGGGACGTCCGAGCGCGCGCACCGCAGCCGCCACACCTCCGCGCAGTCCCGGACCAGCGCGGCGAAGTCGAAAACGTCCAGGTCGAGCTGGAATTCGTCGGCCCCGAGGCGGGCGAGTTCCAGCAGGTCGGACACGAGCCGTTCCAGGCGTTGGGCCTCGCGGTGGATCGTCTCGCCGGCGCGGCGGGCGTCCGGGCCTTCCGCGACTCCGTCGGCGATCGCCTCGGCGAAACCGGTCACCGCGGTCAACGGGGTGCGAAGTTCGTGCGACACCGACAATAGGAACTCCCGTTGCCGGGATTCGCTGCGGGCCAGCGCGTCGGCGAGTTCGTTCAGCGAGCCCGCGACCTGCGCGACCTCCGCTGGGCCTTCGACCGGAACCCGGACGTCGCGCCGGCCCGCGCTGAGGCTGCCCGCGGCGGCGGCCGCGCGGCGCAGGGGGCGGCCGAGCAAGCGACCGGAGACGTATCCGGCGATGGCGGCGACCAAAAGCCCGATGCCCAATGCCAGAAGGATGTTGCGCAGCAACGCATGTTGCGTGGATTCGGCACTGCGCACCGGCTGCACAAGCGCGAACGCGACTTCCGGGCCGACCGGGCGCACCTCCACGAGGTAGTCGACACTGCCGATCGTGACCCGCGTCGAACGGTCCTTTCCGGACGTGAGCCCGGCCCGTTCCGCCGCGCGCACCGCCGTCGCCTGCCCGGAATTCTGGCCGCTGACCCGGTGCACGACGACCTCGATGCCCTGCCCCCGCACGACCGCGGCCACTTTGCCGATCGCGAGCCGGTTGCCGATGCTGGTGCCGTCGAGCTGCCCGGCGACGACGTCGGCCTGATCCCGCAACGACTGCTGCAGCACCGAATCGGCGGTGCTGCGGACCAGCCGGGACGCGACCAGCCCGGCCACGAGCACCGCGATCCCGGCGGCCGCCAAGCATACCACGGTGATCCGGAGCGCGAGCGTGGTTTTCATCCGGCGTCCGCCGCGTAGCCGATGCCCCGGACTGTCCGAATCGGACTGTCCTCGCCGAGTTTTGCCCGCAGCTGCGCGACATGCACGTCGACCGTGCGGGTCCCGGCCGCCGCGGCGTAGCCCCAGACCGCGCTGAGCAGCTGATCGCGCGACAACACCTGGCCGGGATGGCGCAGCAGGTAAGCGAGCAGATCGAACTCCGTGGAGGTGAGCGTGACCTCCGCCTCGCCTGCCCAAGCGCGACGGCCGGGAACGTCGATGCGCACGCCGCCGCAAGCCAGTGTCGTGGCCGGACCTCCGGACGCGCGGCGCAGCACAGTCCGCACGCGGGCGGCGAGTTCGCGAGGGCTGAACGGTTTGGTGAGATAGTCGTCCGCGCCGATTTCGAGGCCCAGCAAGCGATCCAGCTCGTCGTCGCGGGCGGTCACGAACAGCACCGGCGTCCAGTCGCCCGCCGCGCGCAGCGCCCGGCAGATCTCGATGCCGTCCATTCCGGACAGTCCAATGTCGAGCACCACCGCGACCGGCCGCAACCGGCGGATCGCGTCGAGCGCCTTCGCGCCGTCCGGCTCGACCTCCACCCCGAACCCGTCGCGCCGCAGGTACAGCGCGGCGAGCTCGGCGATCGCGGTCTCGTCCTCCACGACGAGGACGAGACCGCGGCCAGCTGACCCCATGCGGGCTCCCGTTCCTCCGGCCGGCTACGTCGGGGGAAACGGTACGCGCGTCACCGCTGCCCGTCGCCCGCCATGTCGGACTGGATCGAGTCCAGCGTGGACTGGATGCTGCTCAGGTCGCCGTCCGGCGCCGCTCCCGACGACGGCGCCGAACTGTCGTCGCACGCAACGCAGCCGAGCCCGACGACAGCGGCCGCGGCGGCGATCGCGATCAGCCGTTTCACTTCGGCGCCTGGCAGTGCGCCGCGGTGAACGCGTCGAGCTGCTTCGTCGCGTTCGCCAGCTCCCCGATCCGGCTCTGCCGCTTGTCCGCCCGCTTCTGCAGCCGGTCGGCCTGCGCGGTGTGCCCCTTCGCGCGGGCGTCGTTCGCGCGTGCCTTGAGATTCGCGACCGACCCGGAAACCTCCGGCCCGCCGTTGATCCGGTTGGTCAGGTTCTGGGCCTGTTTGTGCAGTTTCGGCACCCAGGCCGTGCACATCTGCTGCACCTCCTGCGGGCTCAGCGTGACCGGAGCCGGGGCCGGCGCCTGCGTGTCGGCGCTGGCGATCGGCGCGGCCACGAGCAGTCCGGCCGCGATCCCGCAGCCCGCCAGTGCCAGCCGCTTCGTTCCTCGCATCGTTCTCGTCCTCCTGCGTCGGTGTTCTGGAGACCACCGTCGCGCGCGGGTGTACGAGGGGTGTGGGACGAATGTTCGGGTTCGGTAAAGCCTGCCGACTCAGGGGAGTGTTACTCTCTTGCGGAGAGTGAGGAGGCCGCCGTGCTCGGAAACCCGTACGACCGCGACTGCCCGACGCGCCAGCTGCTCGACCGCATCGGCGACCAGTGGACGGTGCTGATCGTCGGCGCCCTGACCGACGGCCCGCTGCGGTTCACCGAGATCGGCAAGCGCGTCGACGGGATCTCGCAGAAGGTCCTCACGCAGACCCTGCGCAGCCTGGTCCGTGACGGCATCCTGATCCGCACGGCGTACCCGGTGATCCCGCCGAAGGTCGAGTACGAGCTCACCCAGCTGGGCCGCAACCTCGCCGAACCGCTGGACCTGCTGGACCGCTGGGCCCGCCAGAACATGGACCAGGTGACGGCCGCGCGAGCGGCTTACGACGCGGAGAACGCCGCTACTGCTTCGTGAGCGGCTGGCCGCTCACGAAGGCTGCCGAAGCAGGTTCGTCAACGCATGCGCTTCCTTGAGCAGCAACGCCCCCAGTTCGCCCCGCCGCTCCGCCCGGAACCGCGACTCCACGCCGGTCAGCGTCAACGCCCACGCGGGCTCCCCGGTGGGCGTGAACACCGCCGCGGCCATCCCCCAGCTCCCTTCGACCACCAGCCCGGGGTTGGTCGAATACCCGTCCTCCCGCGTCCGCGCGACCCGGGCCCGCACGTCCTCCGCCCGGTGCGCCGGGCCCCATTCGGCCGTCAGGTCCACTGTGGACAGATACTCCTCGACCTCCCGGTCCGGCAGCATCGACAGCACCACCAGCCCCGCCGACACCACGCCCAGCGGGAACCGGGCGCCTTCGTACAGGACGAACGACCGGATCGGGAAGTCGCCGTCCTCGCGCAGCAGGCAGACCGTCTCGTTGCCGCGGCGCGCGGAGAAGAACGCGCTCTCCCCGGTCGCTGCGGCCAGCCGGTGGACGCTCGCGCGCGCCTGCTGCGTCACGTCGTAGCGCGGGGCGGCGGCCTCGCCCAGCAGATACAGCTCCGGGCCCAGGTACCAGCGGCCGGATTGCCGGTCGCGGTCGACGTAGCCCTCGGCGGCCAGCGACGCGAGCAGCCGGTGCACCGTCGGCCGGGCGAGGCCGCACTGGCGCGCCAGCTGCGAGGTCGACGCTCCGTCGCGGAAGGCGGACAATGCGCGCAGGACCGCGGACACCCGTCCTACGACGTGGTCGGGAGGCGAGGTGGGCACGGGAACGAGGGTACGTCCGCTCAGTGGACGCATCGGGCGCGGGTGTTCGGTGCGCGAGAGGTTTGCCGGGGATCCCGGCGTGTCGGTTGACCCGTTTCCCCTGCGCTGGGTGGAATGCGGGGACTGACCACTCACCGAACGAAGTGGAGAGGATGCCGTGCCGACGAAGTACCGCAGCGCCGCGGAGGCCCTCGACGGGCTGCTCGAGGACGGGCTGACGATCGCGGTCGGGGGCTTCGGCCTCACCGGGAACCCGAACGACCTCATCGAGGCGGTCCGGGACTCGGGCGTGCGCGATCTGACGATCGTCTCGAACAACATGGGAGTCGACGGGGCCGGGCTCGGCATTCTGCTCGACAACCGGCAGGTGCGCCGGGTGATCGCGTCGTACGTGGGCGAGAACAAGCTGTTCGCGCAGCAGTACCTCGACGGGACCGTCGAGGTCGAGTTCACCCCGCAGGGGACGCTCGCCGAGCGGATGCGGGCGGGCGGCGCGGGGATCCCGGCGTTCTACACCAAGTCCGGCGTCGGCACGCCGATCGCCGAGGGCAAGCCGCACGCCGAGTTCGACGGCGTCACCTACGTGCAGGAGCGCGGCATCGTCGCGGACCTTTCGCTGGTGCACGCGTACGTCGCGGACCCGGCCGGGAACCTGATCTACCGGTACGCCTCGCGGAACTTCAACCCGCTCGTCGCGACCTGCGGCAAGGTGACCGTCGCCGAGGCCGAGCAGGTTTCGGACGAGTACCTGGATCCGGAGCGGATCACGACGCCGGGGATTTACGTGCAGCGGCTGATTCAGGCGACTGCGCGGGAAAAGCAGATCGAAAAGCGGACCGTGCGCGTGCGTGAGGAGGCGTCGGCGTGAGCTGGACTCGGGACGACATGGCCACGATCGGGGCTCGCGAACTGCGGGACGGCGATTACGTGAACCTCGGGATCGGGATTCCCACCCAGGTGGCGAACCACATTCCGGACGGCGTGCAGGTGACGTTGCACAGCGAGAACGGGATTCTCGGGCTCGGGCCGTTCCCCTGGGAGGGCGAGGAAGACCCCGACCTGGTGAACGCGGGCAAGCAGACGGTCACATTGCAGCCCGGGGCCAGCCTGTTCGACTCCGCGGAGTCGTTCGCGATGATCCGCGGCGGGCACATCGACCTGGCGCTGCTCGGGGCGCTGCAGGTCGGCGCCAACGGCGACCTGGCCAACTGGACGGTGCCCGGCGCGCTGGTCAAGGGGATGGGCGGGGCGATGGATCTCGTCGCCGGGGCCCGCCGGGTGGTGATCATCACCGATCACACCGCCAAGGACGGGACGCCGAAGATCGTCGAGAAGTGCACGCTGCCGTTGACCGGGGCCGGAGTGGTGAACCGGATCATCACCAATCTGGCGGTGCTGGACGTTACCGACGACGGGCTGAAGCTGGTGGAGCTGGCGCCGGGGGTTTCTCTTGACGAGGTGCGGGAGAAGACTGGGGCTCCGATCGCGGAGTAGCTGCGGTTGGGCACCCCGAAGCTTGATTGTGACGACGGCGCGGGGGAGGGTGGGTGCGTTGGTGGGTTGGGTGCACTGGCCGCGGTTGGGGGGCGGGGCTAGCGCCCCAATGTGGCATTGGGTGCGTGAGACGCACCGAATGCCACATTGGGTGCGTCAGATGCACCCAATGTGGCATTGGGGACGTACGTGAGGGGCCCCTGACGGAATCTGATTCCCTCAGGGGCCCCTCACGTACGTTGCGCTGGTTACTGCGCGGGAAGGATGCGCCCCCGGACCTCGCCGAAGCCCAGTTTCGCGCCGCTGCTCGTGGTGGCGGCGCCGGTGATCGCGACCTCGTCCCCGTCCTGGAGGAAGGTGCGGGATTCGCCCTTGACGGTCAGCGGATCCCGGCCGCCCCAGGAGAGTTCCAGGAACGAGCCGCGTTCCGCCGGGTCCGCGCCGGAGATCGTGCCCGAGCCGTAGAGGTCGCCGGTGCGGGCCGAGGCGCCGTTGACGGTCAGGTGGGCCAGCATCTGGGCCGGGGACCAGTACATCTCGCGGTACGGCGGGCGCGCCACCTCCTGGCCGTTCCACTCCACGGCCAGCGTGATGTCCAAGCCCCACGGCGACGATTCCCGCAGGTAGGGCAGGGGTTCCGGCGAGGTCTGGCCGGGCAGCGGCACTCGCGCCTCGGCCAGCGCCAGCACCGGGACCACCCACGGCGAGATCGACGTCGCGAAGCTCTTGCCCAGGTTCGGGCCCAGCGGCACGTACTCCCAGGCCTGGATGTCGCGGGCCGACCAGTCGTTCAGCAGGACCGCGCCGAAAACGTGGCGAGGGAAGTCGTCCGGCGAGATCGGGGTGTTGGCGGGAGTGCCCGCGCCGACGATGAAGCCCAGTTCCGCTTCGATGTCCAGGCGGGTGCTCGGGCCGAAGACCGGGCCGTCCTCGCCCTTGCGCTGGCCGCTCGGGCGGACCACGTCGGTGCCGGACACGTAGACCGTTCCGGAGCGGCCGTGGTAGCCGACCGGGAGGTGTTTCCAGTTGGGCAGCAACGGTTCCGCGTCCGGACGGAACAGCCGGCCGACGTTCGACGCGTGGTGTTCCGAGGCGTAGAAGTCCACGTAATCGGCGACGTCGATGGGCAGGTGCAGCTTGACGTCGGCGACCGCGTGCACGGCTTCGGCGGGCACCTCGCCGGTCACGAGCGTCTGAAGCCGCGTGCGGACCTCGACCCAGCGGTCGTAACCCTGCGCCATGAAGGCGTTCAGCGTCGGCTCGGCGAACACCTCGTCGCCGAGGGCGATCGACAGGTCCAGCACGTGCTCGCCCACGCGCACGCCCACCCGGGGACTGCCGCCGCCTGCCGAGAAGACGCCGTACGGCAGGTTTTCGACGCCGAAGGGGGAGCCGGCGGGGATGTCGAGCACGGTCATGCGGGGGCTCCGATCAGGCCTAGATCTGTCAGTTCGGTGAGTGGGTCGGTGATGCTGCAGGTCCCGAACGAGGTGAACTTAGCGCGCGCCGCCGCCAGGCGTTCCGGGGCCAGCGCGCGGATCCGGTCGGCGACCGCGGCACCGTCGCGTTCGGCAAGCAGGGCAACGACTTCCTCGTCCTCGGCGCCGCGGTCGACCGCTTCGGCGGCGAGCAAGAGGTTCAGGAAACCGTGCTGTTCGAAGCCGGTGTTCGGGTCGGTGTTGCGGATCGCGTGGTGCAGGCCCGCGGTGGCCTTGAACGGCACGCCCGCCTCGGCGGTCGCGCGGATCGCGGCGGCGAGTTCGGCTTCGTCCGGGTAGTACTCGGCCGACGTCCCGCCGGTGCGGAACTTCGCCTTGTGCGGAGTGCCGGAAAGCGCTTGCAGCAACGGAACCCGGCGTTCGTCGCGCGGGATCTCCACGG
Organism: Amycolatopsis nivea; assembly: GCF_004522235.1. Taxonomy (GTDB): domain Bacteria; phylum Actinomycetota; class Actinomycetes; order Mycobacteriales; family Pseudonocardiaceae; genus Amycolatopsis; species Amycolatopsis nivea. The sequence goes on along the minus strand of NZ_SDLT01000017.1, from coordinate 17,978 downwards.
CGACCGGCACCGGGCAACCGTCCACTGCGGACAGGAACTCGTCCACAGTCATTCCTTGCGGCACCGCGATTTCCAGCGATTCGACCGACACCGGAAGCCCGTCGACCGCCTTGAGCACGTCGGCGATCCCGCCCGGCCCGGCGGGCAGCGTCACGGTGAGCGGCAACGGAGTCTCGCGGCCGGCGACGACCTCAGCCAGTTCCGCCAAGCCGGACGCGGCGACGACCAGCGGGCCGACCATCGCGGCGTACGGCGAAGCGGTGTGCCGGTCGTGGGCGGCGACGGCGTCCGGCAGCGGCGCGAGGCCGGGCGGGAAGACCGCCGCGTCGTCCAGGAGGCCGCGGGTAAGAGCGTCAGTCACGACTGCGGTCCCCGTCCTGCCCAGGTCCAGGCGTAGCCGGGGTCGTCGCTCGCGTGGCCGCCCTCGCCGATCTCCAGCGGGCGGAACGTGTCGACCATGACCGCCAGTTCGTCGAAGAACTCCGCGCCGAGCGAGCGTTCCACCGCGCCCGGCTGCGGGCCGTGGCTGTGGCCGCCGGGGTGCAGGCTGATCGAGCCCTGTCCGATGCCGGATCCCTTGCGCGCCTCGTAGTTCCCGCCGCAGTAGAACATCACCTCGTCGGAGTCCACATTGGAGTGGTAGTACGGCACCGGGATCGAGAGCGGGTGGTAGTCGACCTTGCGCGGGACGAAGTTGCAGATGACGAAGTTGTTGCCCTCGAACACCTGGTGCACGGGCGGCGGCTGGTGCACGCGGCCGGTGATGGGCTCGAAGTCGGAGACGTTGAACGTGTACGGGTAGAGGCAGCCGTCCCAGCCGACCACGTCGAACGGGTGCGTCGGGTACACGTAACGGGTGCCGACGACGCCGCGCGAGCCGCGGTGCTTCACCAGCACCTCGACGTCGGTGCCTTCGACGACCAGCGGTTCGGCCGGGCCGTGCAGGTCGCGCTCGCAGTAGGGCGCGTGCTCCAGCAACTGGCCGTAGCGCGACAGGTAGCGCTTCGGTGGCGCGATGTGCGAGTTCGCCTCGATCACATAGGCGCGCAACGGTTCCGGCCCCTTCGGCACCCAGCGGTGCGTGGTGGCGCGGGGGAGGATCACGTAGTCGCCGGTGCGGGCGGGCAGCGCGCCGAACACCGTCTCGACGACCGCTTCGCCGGACTCGACGTACACGCATTCGTCGCCGATCGCGTTGCGGTACAACGGAGAAGCCTCGCCGGCGGCGACGTAGGAGATCCGCACGTCGCCGTTGCCGAGCACGAGCCGCCGGTTGTTCACGACGTCCGCGCTCTTCCACTCCTGGCCGGGGAACAGCGTGTGCAGCTTGAGGTGCAGCGGCTTGAGCGGCCGGTTCTCGGTGAGCGTCTGGTCCGGCAGTTCCCACGGCGTCGCGTCGACGATCGCGGACGGGATGCCGCGGTGGTACAGCAGCGACGAGTCCGACGAGAAGCCCTCCTCGCCCATCAGCTCCTCGGAGTAGAGCCCGCCTTCGGGCGTGCGGTGCTGGGTGTGCCGCTTAGGCGGGATGCTGCCCGCGCTGCGGTAGTAGGCCATGGGTCGCCTCCTCGGCGCGAAGTAATCAAAGTATGTACTACTTTCCGACCAGCCTAGTCCCCGAGTCAGGACAGGGGAAGGGGCTAGCGGCGGGTCGCGAAGCCCGCCCGGCCGGAGATGAGCTTGTCGAGCAGCATCACCAGCACGCGCTGCTCGGCCTCGGTGAGCACCTCGACCCACCCGGCCTCGCGTTCGTTCTGCGCCTCGAACACCTCGAGCATCTCGGCGTGCCCGGCCTCGGTGAGCGAAAGCCGCACCGATCGGCCGTCCGTCTCGCCCGGCGTCCGGGTCAGCAAACTCTCGCTGACCAGGGTCTTCGCGAGATTAGAGACCGCCGCCCGGCTCATGCCGGTGAGCCGCGCGGCGGCGGACGGTTCGAGCGGCCCGGCCAGCCACACGACGAACAGCACCCGGAACGCCGACCACGACCGCCCGCGCGGCCGGTGCACGGCGGATTCGAGGTCGTAGGTGACCAGGTTGGACGCCCGGTTCAGCGTCAGCAGCACCTCGGTCGCCAGCTGGTGGCGGAACCCGAACTCGTCGGCCAGCCTGCGGTTGGCCAGCGCGATGAACGACCAGAAGTCGAGCGAGTCCGGGTCCGGCGGCGCGGCGGGGTCCTGCATGGACAGCACTGTAACCGCGCCGCCGGGATAATCAAACTCGAAACTACTTCACCGGACGAGCCAGGCGGGCGCCCGCGTCGCGCGGCACTTTCAGGAAGGCCAGCATCGCCGCGGCGACGATCAGGCAGCCGATCGGGAAGTACAGCCCGATCGTCACGTCGCTCTCGGTGGCCGCGAGCCCGATCGCGTACGGCCCGAAGAACCCGCCGAGCGCGGCGATCGAGTTGATCGCGGCCAGGCCGACCGCCGTGTGCTCCTTCGACAGCACGCGCGCGGCCATCGCCCAGTACGGCGCGAGGTAGCCGAGCACGCCGATCGCCGCCAGCGAGAGGCTGATCAGCGACAACGCCGGCACGGTCTTGAACTGGATCGCGCCGAAGAACCCGATCGCCGCGACCAGCACGGTGGCGATCACGTGGCCCTTGCGCTCGCCGGTGCGGTCGGAGTTGCGGGCGAGCAGCAGCATGCCGACCGCGCCGACGACGTACGGGATCGCGCCGAGCAGGCCGATGTTGGTGGAGGAGTACTTCGGGTCGAGCTGTTTCACGATCAGCGGCAGGAAGAACGTGAGCCCGTACAGGCCGCAGGCGATGAAGAGGTTGGAAATCGCCAGCAGCAGGACCTTGCCGTCGCGCACCGCGCGCAGCTGGCCGAGGAACGTCTCCTTCTCCTCGGGCACGTACTCGCGGTCGATCTCGGCCTGCAGCCAGGAGCTTTCCTCGGCGGTCAGGAACTTGGCGTCGGCGGGCTTGTTCGGGAGATAGAAGAAGGTCAGCAGGCCGATCAGCACCGCGGGCGCGCCCTGCAGGATGAACACCCACTGCCAGCTGCTCATCCCGAACCAGTGCACGTGGTCGAGGATCCAGCCGCCGAACAGGCTGCCGAGGATCAGCGCGATCGGCTGCGCGAGCGCGAGCGTCGCGATGGCCCGGCCGCGTTCCTTGCCGCGGAACCAGAAGGTCAAGTACAGCAGCAGCCCGGGGAACAGGCCAGCCTCGGCGATGCCGAGCAGGATCCGCGCGATCATCAGGTGCGTCACGCTCGCGACGAACCCGGTCAGCACGGTCACGATGCCCCAGCTGACCGCGATCCGGCTGAGCCACAGCCGGGCCCCGACCTTCTTCATGATCATGTTGCTGGGCACCTCGAACACCACGTAGGCGAGGAAGAAGATCGCCGACGCGACGCCGAAGGTCGCGGCCGTGATGGTGAGCTCTTTGGCCATGCCGAGCTGGGCGTAGCCGATGTTCGCCCGGTCCATGTAGTTGAAGATGTAGAGCAGCAGGACGATCGGCATGACGCGGACGCCGACCTTGCGGACGGTGCGTCTGGCCAGCGGGGAGTCCGCCGTGGTGGCGGCTGCGGCGGGGACGGACATGGGGTTCTCCTCGACAGTGAGCAGTAACTCTGAAGGATCAGGCGGCGGAGCGGCCGGCGATGCGGCCCATGGTGACGGCGTTGGCGACCGCGTTCCCGCCGCCGACGTAGCGGAAGCCGAGCACGCCGGCCCCGGCCTCGCCCGCGGCGAACAGCCCGGGCACGCGGTCGCCGCGGACGTCGAGCACCGCGGCACTGGAGTCGATCTCCAGCCCGGCGTGCGTGCAGACCAGTTCGGCGGGCAGGGTGCGCGCGGCGAAAAACGGTCCGGTCGCGATTTTCGCGGGCGGTTCGGCCGATCCCTTGGCGGACAAGGTTTCGTGCCGCAGGAACTCCGGGTCCTCGCCGGTGGGGAGCTGGGTGTTCCATCTGTCCACAGTGGCCTGGAGAGCGTCGGCGGGCACGTTCATCTTGCCTGCCAGTTCTTCCAGCGTGTCGGCCCGCAGAGTGCGGCCAGCGTCCGCTTCGGACAGTACGTACTCGGCGTTCCAGTGCGCGTAGCCCGGCGGAAGATCGCGGCGCGCTCGGTCGTCGAAGACCATCCACACCGGACCGTCCTGCGCCGAGATGATGCCGCTGGACACCGCGTACGACGCGTCCTCGTCCATGAACCGGCGGCCGTGCGCGTTCACCAGCACGCGCGAGCGCGGCGGGAAACCGGACTGCCAGTGGTGGAGGCGCTGGAAATACGCGGTCGGCAGCAGCAGTCCCCAGCCCTCGCCGGTGATCGACGCGGACACCTGCTCGCCGAACGCGAAGTGGTCGCCTCGGGAGCCGGGCGCGGCGACGACGAACAGATCCTCGCCCGCCGCGTCGGCGTCCGGGTAATACCGCGAGCGCAGGGCGGGGTCCTGGGCGAACCCGCCGCTGGTCACGATCACCGAGTTCGCGCGGACCTCGATGCCGTCGGCGACTACACCGGCGACCCGGCCGTCCTCCACGAGCAGTCGTTCGACCCGGGTGTTCAACACCGCTTCAGCGCCGGCCTTGCGACGCGCGCGGTCGAGCACCTGGACGAGGCCGTAACCCTGGTCCTTCGGCACATGCCCGCGCCAGACGTCCTCGACGCCCGCGCGCGTCAATCCCGGGGTGTGCGCGTCGTGCGACACCTTCGCCGGGATTTCCGCGCCGAGCCCGATCAGCCACTCGACCGCGGGACCGGCCTCGCGGCAGAAAGTCTTGAGCAGTCCGGGTTTCAGCTGCCACTGGTTGAGATCGAGGTAGTGCTGGAAGAACCGTTCCGGCGTGTCCTCGATGCCCAGTGCACTTTGGACACTCGTGCCTGCCGCGGTGAGCATGCCCGCGGACAGCTGGGTCGAGCCGCCGAGTTCCTTCTCCGACTCGAACAGCATCACCGAGGCGCCGTGCTCGGCGGCGGACACCGCCGCGGCGAGGCCCGCGCCGCCACCGCCGATCACCACGACGTCAGCGTCGACGCTCATCCGAGATCACCTCCGGTTTCGGCGAGAATGCGATGGTAGAGACCGTTGGAGACGAGACCGCCGTCCACAGTGACCTCGCTTCCGGTCAAGTAGGTGGACCGGTCCGAGAGCAGGAACAGCACCGTGTCGGTGATTTCCCGGGGGTCGGCCATCCTTCCGGCGGGCACACTGTCCACAGCGGACTTGACGAACGCGTCCGCGCCCGCCAGCAGCCCGGTGTCGACCAGTCCCGGGTGGACGGAGTTGACCCGGATCCGCCACTTCGCGAAATTGCCCGCGGCGGACTTCGACAGTCCGGTCAACCCCCATTTGCTCGCCGAGTAGGCGGGGGAGAAGTAGCCGATCTGGCCGGAGATCGACGAGATGTTCACGATCGAACCGCCGCCTGAATCGCGCATCAGCGGCGCGGCCGCGCGCATGCCGTGGAACGGCCCGGAGAGGTTCACCGCGAGCACCCGGTCCCACACCTCGGCGGTGGTGTCCTGGAATTCCAGCCGCCGCGAGATCCCGGCGTTGTTCACGAGCCCGCCGAGCGAACCGTGCTCGGCGCGGATCCGGTCGAGCACGCGAGTCCACTGTGCCGGCTCGACAACGTCCATGGTGTACGGAGTCGCCGCCCCGCCCGCCGCGCGGATCTCGTCGGCGATTTCGTCCGCACCAGCGAAATCCGCGACGCAGACGTGCACGCCGCGTTCGCCGAGCGCACGGGCGTGCTGCGCGCCCATCCCGTTCGCCGCGCCCGTCACGAGCACGACGTCCGGGTAGCGCACGGCTTCGGTGGCGTCAGACATGCCGGGAGCCGCCGTCGACCGCGAGGCTGTGCCCGGTGACGTACCGCGAGCTGTCCGAAAGCAGGAACAGCAGCACGCCGCACACCTCTTCGGGCGAGCCGATCCGGTGCAGCGGCACCGCGTCGAGCGCCTTCGCCAGCGCGGGCGCGTCGTCCTGGATCCAGCGGGTCATTTCGGTGTCGATGTAGCCCGGGGCGATGGCGTTGACCCGGATGCCCTGGTCGCCGAGTTCCACCGCGAGCGATTCGGTGAGGTGCGCGACCGCGGCCTTCGAACTGCAGTACGCCGCGCGGCCCTTGCGCACGCGGACCGCGGACACCGACGCCATGTTGACGATCGCGCTGCCCGGTTCCATCCGCGCGGCGGCGGCCTGCGCGCCGAAGAGCACGCCCTCGACGTTCACCGAAAGCGTCGAGCGGATCTGCTCCGGGGTGATGTCCGGAACCTCGGCGTACGGGAAGATCCCGGCGTTGTTGACCCAGAAGTCGATGCGGCCGAACTCGTCGATCGCGCGCTGGGCGAGCGCGACGTGGTCCTCGGCGCGGGTGACGTCCACAGCGGACGCGACGATCCGGCCCGGCTTGTCCTCAATGGACTCGGCGGCCAGCGCGACGGTGAGGTCGTCGGCGGTGGCGGTCATCGCGGCGGCGTCGAGATCGCCGCCGACCACGTGCACCCCGCGCGTGGCGAGACCGGCGGCGAAGCGCGCGCCCATGCCGCGGGCCGCGCCGGTGACCACGGCGACCTTGCCCGGCATCTCCGGGTAGCGCGCGGTCGCGGGCTGGTGCAGCACCCGGCCGGGGCCGGTGGGCTCGAGAGTGGTCATCTGGGTTTTCTCCTCGTTGTTTCTCAGGGCTCGCGGTGCACGGTGCGGCGGCGCACGCGCCAGCCTTCCGCGGTGCGCACGAGTTCGTCGTCCAGCACGGTGAGCCGGTGCAGTCGCGGGGACCCGCCTTCCGGGGTCCCGACGATCTGCAGATAGGCGAGCGCTCGCAAGGCGTCCTCGGACTGTCCTAACCGGACCTCCACGGTGGACACCACGTGCCGCAGCCGTTCGCCGGACTCGACGCACCCGGCGTGGAACCGCTCGGCGAACGCGGTCAGCGCGGCCGTGCCCGCGGCGGGTTCCGGGTAGCTGGGCGAGACGAACTCCCCGTCCGGGGTGAACGTGGCGGCCCAGCGCGCGGCCTGCCCGGAGTCGATGGCGTGGCTCTGGCGGCCGTAGAGCTGATGCACCGCCAGCACGTCCTCGACGGGGACTTCGCTCATGTCCGAACCTCGATCCGCGGGGTGGTTGCCTCGAACGGCAAACGTGCTATATTCGCACGCACCGTGCGATATGTAGGAACAGTAGGTCGCCGGACAAGCTGTCGTCAAGGGAGTCGTGTGTCCGAATCGGGGACGTCGAAGACGCTGAGCCACGGGCTTCAGGTGCTGGAGCTGCTGGTGGAGCACCCGCAGGGGCTCACGATGACCGAGATCGCCGACGGGATCGGCGTGCACCGCACGGTCGCGCATCGGCTGGTCCGCACGCTGGAGGCGCACCACCTCTGCCGGCGCGACCGGTTCAAGCGGATCTCGCTCGGCACCGGCCTCGTGCGCCTGGCCGAACCGGTGGAACAGGACCTGCGCACGCTCGCGCGCCCGGTGCTGGAGGAGCTTTCGGACGCCGGCCGCGCGTCGGCGCACCTGGTGGTCCGCGAGAACGCCGAGCAGGTGCGGATGCTGATGATCGTGGAACCGCGGCAGGCGCGGATGCACGTGTCGTTCCGCAGCGGCCAGCTGGACCCGATCGGCCGCGGCTCGGCCGGGCTCGCACTGCTCGCGGCGGAACCGCCGGTGGAGGGCGAACGCGAGGAGATCACCCGCGCCCGGTCGCGCGGCTACGCGGTGTCGGTGGGGGAGATCGCGCCGGGGATCACCGGGATCTCGGCGGTGGTGCCGACCGGCCGGGACGCACCGGGCACGAGCATCGGGCTGTCTCTGTTCGAAGCTCCGGACCCGGACGAACTAGGCCGGTTGGTGGTGGCTTCAGCGCAGCGGCTGGGCTCGATGCTGAAATGACCTAGCGGCCGACGAGCCCGGCTTCGTGGGCGAGCAGTCCGGCCTGGGTCCGGTTGGTGCAGCCGAGTTTCACGAGCATCCGTGACACGTAGCTCTTCACCGTCGCCTCTGCCAGATGCAGCCGCCCGGCGATGTCCGCATTGGACAGTCCTTCTCCCAGGCACGCCAACACATCCCGCTCCCGCTCCGTCAACCCGGCAGTGCGGCGGCGGGCTTCGTCATCGCGGCGGTGGCCGTCCGACGACAGCGCGACCAGTCGGCGTGCGGCTGATGGCGACAGCACGGTGTGCCCGTCCGCCGCGACGCGAACGAGGCCGATCAGGTCCTCCGGCGGCGTCGACTTCACCAGGAATCCGGCCGCGCCCGCGCGGAGGGCCCGGATGACGTAGGTGTCCGCGTCGAACGTCGTCAGCGCGACGACCGCGGGCGGATCCGGCAGCGCGCAGATCCGCTCGATCGCGGCGAGCCCGTCCACGCCGGGCATCCGCAGGTCCATCAGCACCACCGCGGGCCGGTGCCGGACCACTTCCTCGACCGCCTCCGCGCCGTCCCGCGCCTGCGCGACTACCTCGATGTCGCCGGCCGAACCGAGGATCGTGCGCAGGTGCGCGCACACCATCGGCTCGTCGTCGGCCACCACGACCGTGATCACCGGGCAGCACCTTCCGTGGTCGGGACGTAGGCGGGCAGTATCGCACCGATCTTGAACCCGCCCCCGGGCACCGGGCCCGCCTCGAAGGTCCCGCCGACGAGTTCGACGCGCTGGCGCAGCCCGCTCAGCCCCGCGCCGGAGCCGCTCCCCGCGAGCGCCGCGTCCGGCGGCCGGGTCGCGCGGGTGTTGGCGACGGCCACGTCCAGTCCGCCCGGGTGATAGCGCAGCGAAACCGTCGCCGAGCAGCCCGGCGCGTGCTTGCGGATGTTGGTCAGCGCCTCCTGCACCACCCGGTACGCGGTGCGCGCGACGGTCGGCGACACCGAGGTCCGGTCGCCGGTCACGGAAAGCTCGGTCGCGATCCCGACCGCCACCGATTCGGCGACCAGGTCCGCCACCTCGCCCGGCAATGGCGGATTCGGCACCGGCGGTTCGATTCCGGTGCCGTTGCGCAGCACGCCGACCAAGTCGCGTAGTTCGTCGAGCGCGTGCGCACCCTCGCGCCGGATGTCCTCGGCGGCCGACTTCACCGACGGATCCGGCGACGTCACGCCGAGCGCGCCCGCGTGCAGCACCATCAGGCTCAACCGGTGCGTGACGACGTCGTGCATCTCGCTCGCCAGCCGTCGCCGCTCCGCCGCCAGCGCCTGTTCGGCGAGCAGGTGCTGCTCGCGTTCCGCACGCTCAGCCCGGTCGCGCAAGGAACTCAGCAGCTGCCGCCGCGCCTCGAAATACAGCGAGATCGCCACCGGCAGCGCGGTGCTCAGCAGTCCGAACGGCGTGGTGTTCCAAGCCGGATTCCACGGTCGCGTCGCCAGCAGGGCCAGGAACCCGGCGATCCACAGCAGCCGCCGCCGGTCCAGCTGCCGGACGAGCTGCGCCAGCACGATCGGCGTGATCGTGGGGACGGTCATCAGCGTCGGCTGGCGGACGGGCACGAGCAGGCCGGGGGAGAAGAGGTCGGACGCCAGCATCGCCAGCGAGGCCATGATCAGCAGGCCGGCGACGCCGTTCGGGAAGCGCGCCAGGAGCAGCAGGGACGCGTCGCAGACGAGTTCCAGCACGAGCGTCGCGTACGGGCCGAGAAAGCCGGTGGCAGGCCCGGCGGCGAGGAAAAGGCCGAAGTCGAGGCAGGCGAACACCAGCGCGGTGCCGGCCAGCCAGAACCAGTCGGTCGACCGCGGCCAGGGACGGCACGTGCTGGTCACCCGGCCACGGTATCCGGTCGCCTGCCCGGCCGCGCCGGATCCGCATCGCCCGGGTGGCGGGTTACCGCCGAAAGTTGCGGCTCGATCGGAAGAGATCCACTTTCGTCGCTGCGGGCAGCTACCGAGCACGCTTACGCCGCACCCGCCCGGCGCGGTGGACTCGACGCCATGACGAGCGAAGGAATCCCGCGGTTCGCCCGGCTGCCGGTGCTGGCGGTCGCGGCGGGCGCCGTCGCGCTGCTGGCGGCGACGAGCACCCGGTACGCGCACGGCTTCGACGAGCTGTACTTCCTCGTGGCCGGTCGAGATCATCTGGCCTGGGGGTATTTCGACCAGCCGCCGCTCGTCCCGCTGCTGGCCGGCACGCTCGACCAGTGGTTCCCCGGTTCGCTGGTCGCGCTGCGGCTGCCGATGGCGCTCGCGGCCGGCGCCGGGGTGATCGTGACCGCGCTGACTGCTCGCGAACTCGGCGGCGGTCGCGGAGCACAGGCGATGGCGGCCGGGGCGTACGCGACTTCGGGGCTGATCATCATCAGCCACTGGGTCGCCACCTACGCTTTGGACCCGTTCTTCTGGACGCTCGTGGTGTTCCTCCTCGTGCGCTGGACCCGGACCCGGCGCGACGGCTTGCTGGTGTGGGCCGGAGTGGTCACCGCGGTGTCGCTGCAGACGAAATTCCTGATCCCCGCGCTGTGGGGCGCGGTGCTGGTGTCCGCGCTCGTCTTCGGGCCGCGCAACCTGGTGTCCCGGCCGAAACTGTGGCTGGGCGCGCTGATCGCCGTCGTGGCGACCCTGCCGACGTTCCTCTGGCAAGCCACGCACGGCTGGGCCTACACCCGGATGGGCGAGGTCGTCGCGGCCGAATTCCCCGGCTACCTCACCTTCGCGCGCGACGGCTTGCTCGGTGCCGGAATGGGAATCGGCGCGCTGGCGCTGCTGTACGGGATGTGGCGGCTGTTCCGTTCGCCGGACCTGGTGCCGTACCGGTACCTCGCGGTGGCGTTGCTGCTGGTCGTGGCGGTGATCATCGGGACGCACGGCCGCTCGTATTACTTGATGAGCCTGTATTCGCTGCCGTTCGCCGCGGCCGCGACGGAGCTTTCGCGGCGAAAGCTGGTGCGCTGGTGGAAGATCCCGGTCGGAATCGTGTTCACGCTTTCGGCGGCGGTCACCATTGCCGGGCTGCCGGTATGGCCAGCTTCGATGAAAGCCACGTCGTTTGGCCCCTTTCCGCTCGGCACCGTATTCGCGGCCGGGGAGACCGCGCAACAGCAGTTGGCGGACGGGGTCGGGCAGACGTATCGATCCCTGCCGGAGCCGGTGCGCCGGGAAACCGCCGTATACGGGGAAATCTACCCGTTCGCCGCGGCCGTGGAGTACTACGGCCCGCGATACGGAATCAACAATGTCTACAGTGGACACCGAGGCTACTGGTACTTCGACCGGCCGCCGGATTCCGCGCGCAACGTGCTTTTCGCGGGCTTCGATCCTGCGCTGCTGCGGCCGTACTTCTCTTCGGTGACTGAAGTGGTGCCCGGGCTGATGTGGCTGTACACCGGGCGAAAGCAATCCTGGGAAACGATCTGGCCAGAGGTGAAGAAACAATGAGCGACTCCTTGCCCGCGCGAGCGTATTTCCTCGCCTGCGACCCGGACGGCGGCCCGGTCTCCCGCCGCTCCAACGCGGCCCTGCTGGTCCGCGCGGCCGCGGTGACCGACCTGGTGCTGCGCGGCAACCTCCGCGACCAGCGCGGCCACGCCGAACCGACCGCCGCCGCCCCGACCGGCGACCTCCTGCTCGACGACCTGCTCGCCGACCTCCGCACGCACAGCCCCGCGTCGTGGCGCGCATTGCTCCGCCGCGGCAGGAACGACACGTTGCAGTCGCTGGAAACGCAACTCTCCGCGGCGGGTCTGCTCGAAGAGAGCAGCAGTTCGATCCTGCATCGCAAGGTCTTGGTGCCCGCCGACCCGGCGCGGGTACGCGACGCGCACGCACAGCTCGACCATGCTTTGACCGCCCTGCTGTCCGAAGTGGACGCTTCCGCTGCGGCGCTGGCGTCCCTCGCCGCGGCGTCCGGAGCCGGGATGTCCCGCTCGGACGCGCGTCGCCACGCGGACCGGCTGAAGGAGTTGGAGAAGCTGGCGGGACCAGTGCTTCCGGCACTGCGCAAAGCCGTAGCGGGCCGACGGGCAGCGCGGATCGCGGCGTTCTCCGGCGGTTCCGGCGGCTGACCGACAGTTCGGCCGCCGCCGAAGCGTGGACGTCGTACCGTGGCGGACATGACCTCCTTCGCCGCGTTGCACGTCCCGGGCCGTCCGCTGTTGCTGCCGAACGTCTGGGAGTTCGGCTTCGCTGCCGCCCTCGCCGCCGCGGGACACCCGGCGGTCGGCACCACCAGCCTCGGCGTCTCGGCCGCCGCCGGGCTCGCCGACGGGGCCCCGGAATCCCGCGCAGCGGCCGTCGCGCTGGCGAAATCGCTGGCACCGCTGGACATCCTGGTCAGCGTCGACCTCGCCGACGGCTTCAGCGCCGACCCCGAGGAAGTAGCGGACCTCGTCGCGGAACTCGCCGACGCGGGAGTAGTCGGCATCAACCTGGAAGACGGCCGAGCCGACGCCCTCGCTCCGATCGTCGTCCAGGCCGCGCTGCTGGCCAAGGTGCGCGAACGCGTCCCGGGCATGTTCCTCAACGCTCGCACCGACACGCACTGGCTCGGCGTCGGCCCGGTCGCGGACGCCGTCACCCGGGTCCGCGCGTACGCCGACGCCGGTGCGGACTGCGTCTTCGTCCCCGGCCTGCACGAGCCAGCGGACGTGGCGGAGCTCGTCGAAGCGGTCGAGGTGCCGGTGAACCTCCTGCACCTGCCCGGGAAAGCCACTTTCTCCGAATTGGCCTCCCTCGGCGTGGCGCGGGTCAGTCTCGGCTCAACTCCCTACCGGGTAGCACTTTCCGCCGCACTGTCCACAGTAGACGCAGCGCGGGAAGGGACCGAACTGCCGATGAAGCCGCCTTCGTACGGCGAAATCACCGCATTGCTCCCGTAATCTGGGGGACATGATCTTCGGAGGAAACACCGACTTCGCTGTCCCCGCCGGATACCTCAACACGCCCAGCATCGGAATCCCGCCGACCCCGGTCGCCGACGCGGTCGAGGCCGCGGTCAGCCGGTGGCGCACCGGCAAGGACACCCCGTCGGACTTCGACGAGGCGGTCTCCCGCTCCCGCGCCGGATTCGCGCGGCTCGCCGGGGTCCCGGCGGACCGGGTCGCGATCGGCGCGTCGGTGTCGCAGCTGGCGGCGAACGTCGCGGGCGGACTGGCCCCGGACGCCCGCGTCCTGGTCGCCGAGGGCGAGTTCACCAGCGTGACGTTCCCGTTCGCGCAGCGGGCGAACGTCACCGAAGCGCCGCTCGCGAAGCTGGCGCAGCACGTCGAAGGCCACGACCTCGTCGCGGTCAGCCTCGCGCAGTCCGCCGACGGCGCGCTCCTCGACACCGCCGCGCTGCGGGCCGCCTCCGAAGCCGCGGGCGTGCCGGTCATGATCGACGTCACGCAAGCCGCGGGCTGGCTGCCGCTGGACGTCGCGTGGGCGGACTGGATCGTCTGCGCGGGCTACAAATGGCTGTTCTCGCCGCGCGGCTGCGCCTGGCTCGCGGTGCACCCGCGGGCGCACGAACGGACCCGCCCGGTCGCCGCGAACTGGTACGCCGGCGACGATCCGTGGTCCTCGGTATACGGAATGCCACTGCGCCTGGCCGGAAACGCGCGCGGATTCGACCTTTCGCCGGTGTGGCTGTCGCACGTCGGCGCCGCGGAAGCGTTCGACTACTTCGCGTCACTGGACCTCGCCGCGGTACGCGACCACAACGCCGGACTGGCCGATTCCCTGCGCACCGCGGCCGGGCTGGAGCCGCAGGGGAGCGCGATCGTGGCACTGGAAGCCGATCCCGCGCGGCTCGCCGAAGCCGGGATCGTCGCGAGCGTCCGCAACGGGCGGGTACGGGTCGGTTTCCACCTCTACAACGGCCCTGACGACGTCGAACGCGTGCTGGACGCCCTGGGCGCAGCGTCTGGCTGAAGGCCGTACGGGCGGTGAACTACGGTGTTCGCGTGTCCCATCCGCACTTCACCCCCGGACCCTCGGACACGGCCCCGATCCCGGCCGTGCCCGCGCAGCCGGGTCCGCCGCCCGGGCCGTCGCGCAACCGCGCCCTCCTGCTGCGCGGCGCCGGGCTCGTGGCGATCGCCGTCGTGGCCGGGCTCGTCTGGTACCTGATCCGGCACGACAGCACGCCGGACGAGCCGGTCGCCGAACCCCCGGCGACCACGGCGAAGCCCGCGTTCGACTACAAACTGGCCGAAGGCCCGGTCAAGGCGACCGACTGCGCCGCCAACGCGTACTCGGGCGCGAAGAAGTTCTTCCAGGACAACCAGTGCAAGTCCTTGGCGCGGGCGCTGTACACGGTGCAGTCCGGGGACGCGAAGGCGCTGGTGTCGGTGGTGCTGGTGACGATGCCGGACGCGGCGAAGGCGACCGAGCTGAAACAGCTCACCGACCGCGACGGCACCGGCAACGTGAGCGACCTGGTCCGCGACGGCACCTTCCACGACACCGACGCCCCGAAACTGAGCGGCAACGAGGCGGAGTACGAGTCGAAGGCCACCGGAGCCGAGGTGACGATCGTGCTGACCGACTTCTACTACGGCCACCACGACAAGCAGCTGCTCAACCGGATCGCGAAGAACGCGTTGAAGCTGTCCGGGAAGCTCCGCTGAGCCTCCCGTGAGGCGCGCAGGCGCGGGGCCGGCCCGGCCTGCGCGCTTGTGCTACGAGGGCTGCCCGGGGAGGGCAACGGCAGCAGGCTTCAGACCAGCCTCCTGCCGCCAAGGCATCCCGCGCCGAGCCGCCGCGATCACCGCCTGCAGCGCCATCCCGCGCAGCCCCGAATCGTCGGTATGCGTAAGCACGGCAAGCCAAGCCGCCGCCGTGTCCGCCTCCGCGCTCGCCACCAGCGCAGCCGCCGAAGCAGTGTCGGTAACCGGCTTAGGCGGCACGTACGCGGCTTCAGGAGCCACCGGCGTCGCCGACACCGACGTGATCATCTGCGTGACCACGTCCCGCCGCGCGGTGTGTTCCGCGCGCCCGGCCTTCACCGCTTCCCCGAAGTCACCCGGCAGGAACGCCGTCACCAACCCGTACACCCACAGCGACGCGTGCTCGGCCGCCAGCGCCTTCTGCAGCGAATCCACCGCTTCCTTCGGCACCGACGACGGCGCGGTCGCGGCCTTCGCGTCGGCCCCCGGCCCGAGTTCCGGCGCGACCCGCTGCAGCCCGGCGCACCCGGCGGCCACCGACGCGACCAGCCCGGCCCGGTACGCCGGCAGCGCGGGCACCAGGTCCTCCGCCTGCTTGCGCGCGGCGGCGAGCCGGTCCTTGAACCCGGCGAGATCAGCCGGCGCGGCGGGGACGTCCGCCGCCTTCTTCGGCCGGTTCAGCCGGTCCACCTCGGTCTTCAGCGCGGCCGCCTGCGCGGCTCTGGCGTCGGCGACCTGTCCGGCCGCGTCGCCGCCGGCGGGCAGCTTCCTGGCCGCGGCGGCGTCCGCCTCGGCCGTCGCCAGCAGCGGGGCCAGGGGATCGGGGGCGTCGTCGTAGCCGCCGGAGCAGGCGGCGAGCGGCACAGCCGCGGCGACAGTGGCGCTCAGCGCGCCCAGACGCAGCACGGCGCGCCGGGAAAGGTCTGCGGTCACGTCGGCCCATCCTGCCAGGCCGCCCGGGTGCGCCGCCGCTCGCGCGTCTTCGCGGGGGCGCAGGATAAGCTTGACCTTCACCGACCAACAGGCCGAACAGGAGTGCTCCACGTGCCCAACGAACTCGCCAGCCGGCTGGAGCCGATCGTGGCCGAAGCCGTCACGACCGCGGGTTTCGACCTCGACTCGCTCGAGGTGCAGCAAGCCGGAAGGCGACAGCTGGTGAAGGTGGTCGTCGACTCCGACGACGGCGTCGGCCTGGACGAGGTCGCCGAGGTCAGCCGCACCGTCTCGGCCGCACTCGACGAGAACGAGCACGTGCTGGCGAGCGCCTACACGCTCGAGGTCACCTCGCCCGGCCTCGACCGGCCGCTCACCCAGCGCCGGCACTGGCGGCGCGCCCGGTTCCGCCTCGTCAAGATCACGCCCGTCGAGGGCTCGGCCTACCTCGGCCGCGTCGGCCACGCCGGCGAGAAGAGCGTGCGCGTGCTCGCCGACGGCCGGATCAAGGACGTGCACTACCAGTCCGTCGCGAAGGCCGTGGTGGAAGTCGAATTCAAGCAACCGCCCGCCGAAGACCTGAAAACCCTGACCGCGGACGAGAACGAGAAGAAGGAGGAGTCGAAGTGAACGTGGACATCGCCGCGCTGCGGGCGATCGAACGGGACAAGGACATCCCCTTCGACACGGTCATCGAGGCCATCGAGACCGCGCTGCTCACCGCGTACAAGCACACCGAGGGCCACCAGCCGCACGCCCGCATCGACATCGACCGCAAGACCGGGCTCGTCCGCGTCCTCGCGCACACCCTCACGTCCGAGGGCGAGGTCGACGAGGAATGGGACGACACGCCCGAGGGCTTCGGCCGGATCGCCGCCACCACCGCGCGCCAGGTCATCCTGCAGCGGCTGCGCGACGCCGAGCACGAGAAGACCTACGGCGAGTTCTCCGCGAAGGAGGGCGAGATCGTGGCCGGGGTGGTGCAGCGCGACGCGCGCGCCAACGCCCGCGGCATGGTCGTGATCCAGGTCGGCGACACCGAGGGCGTGCTGCCGCAGGCCGAACAGGTCGCGGGGGAGTCCTACGAGCACGGCACCCGGATCAAGGCGTTCGTGTTCGGCGTGTCGCGCAGCAACCGCGGTCCGCAGATCATGCTGTCGCGCTCGCACCCGAACCTGGTGCGCAAGCTGTTCGCGCTGGAGGTCCCGGAGATCGCCGACGGCACCGTCGAGATCGCCGCGGTCGCCCGCGAACCGGGGCACCGGTCGAAGATCGCGGTGCGCTCCACCATCCCGGGCGTCAACGCCAAGGGCGCCTGCATCGGCCCGATGGGCGCGCGCGTGCGCAACGTGATGAGCGAGCTGGCCGGCGAGAAGATCGACATCATCGACTGGTCCGACGACCCGGCCAGGTTCGTCGGGAATGCATTGTCGCCGGCGAAGGTTGTTTCGGTACGTGTCGTGGACGAGCGCGCCAAGACGGCGAGGGTCGTCGTGCCGGACTTCCAGCTGTCGCTGGCGATCGGCAAGGAGGGCCAGAACGCCCGCCTCGCCGCCCGGCTCACCGGCTGGCGGATCGACATCCGCAGCGACGCGGCCCCCGCCGAGCCGGCCGGTCCGGCGCAGGGTGAGCAAGACCACGCCGGCCAGGCGCGGCCCGCCGCGGCGACCGGTTCGGCCGACTGAAGGTGCAGGCGCTAGACTCGACAACGGTTCAAGTCCCGCGAAGGGCCACTGGGGACACCCCCGACCTCCCGCGTCACCGGCACTCGCCGGTGCGCACGTGTGTCGGCTGCCGGAAACGGGACTTGACCGGCGAACTGCTGCGCGTGGTCGCGGCGGACGGGCGGCTGGTCGTCGACGAACGTCGGCGGCTGCCGGGACGGGGTGCGTGGCTGCACCCGGGACCGGGCTGCCTGGCCAAGGCCGAGCGGAAGCGGGCGTTCCCCCGGGCTCTCCGGGTCCAGGGCGCGCTCGAGGCCGCGGGACTGCACCGCCACGCGGCGTTCGCCGAGGACAACGACGCCGGGACGCTCCCGGGGTCGCGGGAAACAAGGAAGCAGGTCGACCCGTCATGAGTCAGCCGTGAAGCTGAAGCCATGAACGCGCGACGATAAGGACGAGGTCAGCGGGTCCCCGCCTGGCCTCCCCTAGATGAGGAGAGCTGTGCCAGGCAAGGCCCGTGTACACGAGCTCGCTAAGGAGCTCGGCATCACCAGCAAAGAAGTTCTCGCCAAGCTGAAGGAGCAGGGCGAGTTCGTGAAGTCCGCGTCGTCCACCGTCGAGGCGCCCGTCGCCCGCCGGCTCCGCGACGCGTACCCCGCCAAGGGCGGGAAGAAGCCCGGCCCCACTCCGGGACCGCGGCCCGCTCCGGCCCCGAAGCCGCCCGCTCCGCAGCAGCAGAGCGCCGCTTCGCAGGCCCCGTCCGCTCCGGCCCCCGCGCCGCAGCAGGCCCCGGCCGTGAAGCCGGGACCGCAGGCCGCCAAGCCGGCGGCGTCCCCGGGCCCGAAGCCCG
>NZ_SDLT01000016.1 GCF_004522235.1 Amycolatopsis nivea | reverse complement strand
CTCCAACAATGAACAGTTCGATCGAGACTACTTCTCAATCAATATTCTCAAAGGAAACCCCGACGAGGGGGTTTCATATATAAGCTCTACTGGCTTAGTTCACTAGCACACTGTTGAGTTCTCAAGCAACACACCCCGAACCAAACCCAACCCCCGTGAGGGCGAGCCTGACCGAAGCGGTCATTCCTAGCAGTTTTTGGTGGGACACCCACTCAATCACCCTAGAGGCGAGAGCTTGGTTCGTGTCCCGGCGGCCGCCCGGTTTCCCTGGCGACGAAGAGAAGATTACACGGCTCAAAACGGCCCTAAACAGGGGGGTCCCTTAATGCGATCTTCGCAGGTCAACCGGCCGAATAGGCCCGCTGCGGCCGATCCGGCGGGCGCCGCGGCCCCGATCCGGCGGACCGGAGCGCGGCGAATCCGGTGGCTTATCGGGTCGCGGATGCCGTAATGCGGAAGAACGGGCGGCTCGCGTTATCGGTGAATGCCGAGACCCGCTTGCCGAGCGAGGCGCCGGCGAGAGCCGATTGCCGCTGGACATCGGCGTGCCCGCGCCGGACGACACCGAGGGCGGGCGGTTCGGAGGCATCATGAGCGCCGAACCAGCGAGTGACCCGGGTCACCCAGAAGAACGTCGAGACGATGTCCGGTGCGGGGCAGGCGGCTTCGTTCTTTCCCCGACTGACGGCCATGCGAGACAGAAGACAGAGGGAGCATCCGATGAAGTACCTGATCCTGGCGTACGGCAACCAGCAGGACTACGACCACCTCAGCGGCAAGGAGGGCGGGGCGACCCCGGCGGAAATGGCGGCGGTCGACGAGTTCCTCGCCGGGTTCACCGGGGCTCTGGCCGATTCGGGAGAGTTGGTCGAGGCCCAGGGGCTCGCCGCTCCCGTACTGGCGCGCCGCCTCCAGTTAAGGGACGGGGCTCCGGTCGTCACCGACGGGCCGTTCGGCGAGACCGAGGAGGTCATCGCCGGGTACTGGATGGTCGACTGCGCCAGTATCGACCGGGCGACCGACATCGCGGCGGGACTGCTCAAAGCCCCGGGACGGCTGGCCGACGCCGGGGTCGTGGTCCGGCCGGTGATGGGAAGCGACAGCGAACTCTGAACCCAGGAACCAAGCGACCGAGGCGGCAGAGATGACCGACCCCTCCCTCCCGGCCACGCTCGACGACACCCTGCGCACCCTCGCGCCGCAGGTGCTGGGCGCGCTGGTCCGCCGCTACGGGCGGTTCGACCCGGCCGAGGACGCGGTCCAGGAAGCCCTGCTCACAGCCGCCCAGCGGTGGCCGGAGACGGGGATTCCCGAGCGGCCCTTCGGCTGGCTGCTGCAGGTCGCGAGCCGGAAGCTGATCGATCTGCTCCGCGCTGACCAGGCAAGACGCGAGCGGGAGAGCCGCGCCGCGCGCGAGGATGTCGGCGAGCAGGCCGGGGACGACACCTTGATCCTGCTCCTGCTCTGCTGCCATCCGTCGCTCTCGGTGGCGTCGCAGGTCGCGCTCACCTTGCGGGCCGTCGGCGGGCTCACGACGGCGGAGATCGCGCGGGCGTTCCTCACGTCCGAGGACTCGATGACCCGCCGGATCTCCCGGGCCAAGCGGACCGTCCAGGACAGCGGCGTGCCGTTCCGGATGCCGCCGGAAGAAACGCGCGGCGAGCGGCTCGAAGCCGTCCTGCATGTCTTGTACCTGATTTTCACCGAGGGGTACTCGGCGACGTCGGGACCGGATCTGCGCCGCGGCGACCTCGTAAGAGAGGCGATCCGGCTTGCCGAGATGACGGCTGCCTTGCTGCCGGACGACAGCGAGGCCAAGGGGTTGCTTGCGTTGATGTTGCTGACGGACGCGCGGTCGCCGGCGCGGGTGACCGCGCAGGGCGAGCTGGTTCCGCTGCATGAGCAGGACCGGACGCGATGGAAGACCGAGTCGATCCGGCGCGGGGTGGAGCTGGTGACAGCGGCGTTGCCGCGCGGGCCGGTCGGGCCGTATCAGCTGCAGGCGGCGATCGCGGCGGTCCATGACGAGGCAGCCACCGCCGAGGAGACCGACTGGCGGCAGATCGTCGGGCTTTACCGGCTGCTGCTCAAGGTTTCGGCGAGTCCGGTCGCGAAGGTGAGCCACGCCGTCGCGGTCGGGATGGCGGACGGACCCGCCGCCGGGCTTGGACTGCTCGACGCGCTGGACCACCGGGACCGGCGGTTCTATGCGGCGCGCGCACATCTTCTGGAAAAGGCGGGCGACCGCGAAGCGGCCCGGAGCGCGTACCTGCGCGCGGCCGAACTCGCCACCAACATCCGCCAGGTGCGGTATCTCAACGCCTGCGCCCGGCGGCTTTCCGAAGGAGCTGAGCATGATTGACGAGATCCGGCCGTACCGGCTGGAGATCCCCGAGGCAGACCTGGTCGACCTGCGAGAACGGCTCGACCGGACAAGGTGGGCGCCGGAGCCGGTCGGCGGTGATCAGGGGTACGGCGTCAGCGTCGGCCGGGTGCGCGAGCTGGCCGAGCACTGGCGACAACGCTACGACTGGCGGGCTTGGGAGCGGCAGTTCAACGAGTATCCGCAGTTCACGACCACGATCGACGGCAGCAACGTGCATTTCCTGCACGCTCGTTCGCCGGAGCCGGACGCGATCCCGTTGATCCTCAGTCACGGGTGGCCGGGCTCGGCGGCGGAGTATCTGGCCGCGGTCGGGCCGTTGAGCGATCCTCGCGCGCACGGGCTTGATCCGTCGATCGCGTTCGACGTCGTGCTGCCGTCGTTGCCGGGGTTCGGGTTTTCCGGACCGACGACCGACACCGGCTGGGGTCCGCGGCGGATCGCGCGGGCGTGGGCGGAGTTGATGCGCCGGCTCGGGTACGAGCGCTACGGGACCGCGGGCAACGACTGGGGTTCGGGGATCGCGCCGGAGGTCGGTCGCGTAGCGCCGGAACATGTGATCGGCGCGCACGTGACGCAGACCTGGGATCCGCCGCCGGACGACGATCCACAGTGGATTGCCGACCTGTCCGACAAGGACAAAGCCGCGTGGGACGCGTTCCACCACTACTTCGCGAACGAAGCGTCCTACGGCGTCGTCCAGGCGCAGCAGCCGCAGACGCTCGCGCACGCGTTGTCCGACTCCCCCGTCGGCCTGCTCGGCTGGAACGCGCAGGCGATGCACGACCACGGCCTCGACGCGGACGGGATCCTCACCCACGTCACGATCCACTGGCTGACCGGCACGGCGGGTTCGGCGATCCGGATCTACGCAGAGGAAGCCCGGGAGACGCCCGCCGAAGGCCGCAATCCGGTGCCGCTGGGGGTCGCGCAGTTTCCCGGCGACCTGCCGTCGATCCGCGTGTTCACCGAACATCGCCGGAACCTCGTGTCGTGGAACGAGTACGGCCGCGGCGGGCATTACGCGGCGCAGGAGGTGCCGGAGCTGTGGGCGGGCGACGTCCGGCAGTTCTTCGCGAAGCTGCGCTAGAAAAACATTGCTCCGACTACATTGCACCTTATTGCACGGAGAAATCGCCCCGATTAGCGTCGGGACCATGCAGACAGTCCTTCTCCCCTCCGGCACCCGGATCGCCTACGACGACCTCGGACCGCGGTCGGAGGTCCCGGTGCTTCTCGTGCACGGGCACCCGTTCGACCGGTCCATGTGGGGTCCGCAGGCCGAGCACCTCGCCCGCAACGGCCGCCGAGTCGTGGTGCCTGACCTGCGGGGATACGGGGAAAGCACCGGTCCAGCGGTTCGCGGGCTCGAAGACTTCGCCGAGGACCTCGTCGGGCTGGCCGATCACCTCGGCATCGAACGCTTCGCGCTGGGCGGACTGTCGATGGGCGGGCAGATCGTGATGCAGACCGTCCGGGACTGCCCGGAGCGCATTGCCGCGCTGCTGCTCGCCGACACGTTCGCCGAGCCCGAGACCGACGAAGGAAAGGTGACCCGCAACCAGACCGCGGACCGGGTGCTCGCGGAAGGCATGACCGCGTACGCCGACGAACTGTTGCCGAAGATGGTGTCGCCGGGCACCTTCCGCGAGAACCCCGAGGTGACCGGGCACGTCCGGAAGATGATGCGCCACGCACCAGCGACAGGCGCGGCGGGCGCGTTGCGGGCTCGGGCGAAGCGCCCCGACTACCGCGATTCGCTCAAGCAGGTCAGCGTGCCGACGCTGGTCGCGGTGGGCAGCGAGGACGAGTTCACTCCGGTCGCCGACGCGCAGCTGCTGCACCGGCTCGTGGCCGGCTCGGAGCTGGTGGTGCTCGACGGCGCGGGGCACCTGCCTAACCTGGAGCGCGCGGCCGAGTTCAACGACGTGTTCGGCCGCTTCCTGGACGAGGACCACGCGGAAGAACGGTGACGCACTCCATGAAGACCGTATTGGTGACCGGCGCCAGCGCCGGCTTCGGTGCAGCGATCACGCGCCGGTTCGCAGCGGAAGGCGCGCGGGTCGTCGCCGCGGCCCGCAGCGGCGACCGGCTCAAGACGCTGGCGGACGAACTGGGCGACGCGGTGTTCCCGCTGGTCCTGGACGTACGCGACCCGGCCGCCGTCGCGGATGTCGTCGCGCAGCTGCCCGAGGAGTGGGCGAAGATCGACATCCTGGTCAACAACGCCGGCCTCGCGAAGGGTCTGGAACCCGCGCACGAGGCGAAGCTGGAAGACTGGGACCAGATGATCGAGACCAACGTGACCGGTCTCGTCCACCTCACCCGCGCAGTACTGCCCGGCATGGTCGAACGCGGCGCCGGACACGTGATCAACATCGGCTCGGTCGCAGGCAGCTACGCCTACCCCGGCGCGAACGTCTACGGCGCGACGAAGGCGTTCGTGCACCAGTTCAGCCTCAACCTGCGCTCCGACCTGCGCGGCACCGGCGTCCGCGTGACGAATGTGGAGCCGGGCCTGGTAGGCGGCACAGAATTCTCCACCGTCCGCTTCGGCGGCGACCAGGCGAAGGCGAACAACGTCTACGCAGGCACCACCCCGCTGACCGCGGACGACGTCGCCGAGTCAGTTTTCTGGGCAAGCTCCCAGCCAGCACACGTGAACATCAACGTCATCGAACTGATGCCGGTCGTGCAAACCTTCTCCGCCCTGAACATCGACCGCGAAAACTGAGCCAACGCACGTGAGGGCCACCCTCATTGACTCTGATTCCCCCAGGGTTCCCCTCACGGCCCTAAAACCGCACCCGGTGCACCCAACGAGCGAGGCACCCACACCACCCCCGCACCCCGATACGAAGCTCCCCTGCGGTTCGGGGGTGCTTGTCAAGGCATCTTTCCCGCCTTGACAAGCACCCCCGAACCGTCAGCACAATCAAGCTTCGGGGTGCCCCACGCAACCCCCACGGCAATGTCGCCGCCAGGCGACGAGCCGAACCTCAAGCAGGCGCAAACCTCTCCAACCCGAACAACTCAAACAACGCCTGCTGCCTAGAAGTCCGATCAGACAAAATCCGCCGAGTCCGCGGCCTCCCCCCGGTAGACCGATGCCGCAACACGGTCTCCCCGATCCCCCGCAACTGATCCAGCAACTCAGCCACCGAAAGATTCATCCCAGCCCGATCCGCCTCCCGCCGCATCAGGTGCGTGACCGTCGCAGCGAGCACAGACACCAACGCATGCACCGCGATCCGATGCGAAGTCCACTCCCACCGAGGCGAAGGCCCAGCCACCGCAGACCCAGTCAACCAGCGAAACGTCGAGTCGAGATAATTCCGAGCCCGATAAGCAGTCACAACCTCAGCAACCGGCCAATCCCGATCAGTCACCAAAATCTGCTTCCCGAAAAACTCCTCCGCCAACCGAGCGACCGCAGCCTCGTCAACCCGCCGTTCCAACCGCAGTTCCCCAGCACGGTTGCCAGTAAGAGCAGTATTCAGCACCCGCTCCACCCGCCGACCACGGATAATCCGCGACATCTCCGCATGCACCTGCGTCCGGTCCCCCCGATGCGTCCCGGCCGCCAGCGCCGCAGCCAGCCCGTCAAGCTCCCGCACGGTAGTACTCAATTCACCGGTGAACGCCCGATACTGCGCCGCGTGGAGCGTCGCGGAATGAAGAAGGATCACCCGTCGCCGGGCACCGTCCACAGTCGCCACGGTGTCAAAAGCAGTCAGCCCGGCAAACCGCTCCGGATCCACCCGCCGTCGCACGGACGCGGGCCGCGCAAGCAACTCCGGATGATCCGCCAACGGAAGCGACCCGACAAACCCGGTCCGCGCGCCGAGATCGAGCTGCGCCGCCTGCCCGGAGTGGAAAACCAACGTATGCCGCTCCCCTAATTCGGCAGCCAGCGCACCGAAAGTCGGCGCGTTCTCCCTCCGATAAACCCGGGACGCCAACGGAATCGCCCCATCCCGCGTGACGACCAACCCGAGCCCGGCCAGCACGTCCTGACAAGCCGACGGCAACGTGCAATCCGCAGCGGTGAACGCGGCGAACTGAGCCACATCAACCGCCAGCGCCTCTGTCCCGTCATCCCCCAACAGATCCAGAACCGCTTCCGCCACCACACTTTCCACCGCAGCGATCCGCTCCGGGGTAAGCCGCTGCAACGCCCGCCAATGCCCAGCCGTCGTAATCGAACCCTTAGGCGGCCGGGGCCGAACCAGATCCTGCGCGAGACAGCCGGTCCACCACTCCTCGAACTCCGTCTCCGGCGCGGTCGCCCGGTGCAGCACGGCAAGCGCGACATGGAGACCGAGTGTCGGCCGAGCACGCTGCGGCCCAGCCACGGAATCAACGCGCCGGACGAGGTCGAGCCGCTGCAGCGTCCCCCACACGGCGGAAACGTCCCCGAACGACCGATGGCGCGCGCCAGCCGCCTCGGGATCGCCGCCCGCCACCGCCGCCGCGATGTCCTCGGCTGTCCCGAGGTACCGCTGGCCGACCACGCGCGGCTTGCCGTCGACGCGCGCGGACTCGGCGAGGTAGTAGTACGTCCGCCCGCCGATGCGCTTCCCGATCACTGACGCCACCCTTTAGGTAATACCGCCGCCAGCCGTCACCGACAAGCCCGCAACCTGCGCTAATGATCACCTCGGGCCGGTCGCGCGGCGGGTGGCGGGCTAAGAGCTGGCTGGTCGCGGCGGCCGGGTCCTAGCGTGGCGGGAATGGAGCCCGAAGCTGGCGTGACCACGCCCACCCCGTCGGCCATGCGCCGTGCGCTCGCCCGGGCGCGAGACGGGAAGACGCTCGACGTCGCCGAGGCGGCCGTGCTGCTGCACGCCCGCGGCGACGACCTCAAGACTTTGTCCGACCACGCCTCCCGCATCCGCGACGCGGGCCTCGAAGAAGCCGGTCGCGCCGGGATCATCACCTACAGCCGCAAGGTGTTCATCCCGCTGACCCGGCTGTGCCGGGACCGGTGCGGCTACTGCACCTTCGTCACCGTCCCCGGCAGGCTCGAATCGCCGTTCCTGTCGCCGGACGAGGTCCTCGACATCGCCCGCAAGGGCGCCGAGATGGGCTGCAAGGAAGCCCTGTTCACCCTCGGCGACCGGCCGGAGGACCGCTGGAAAGCCGCGCGCGAATGGCTGGACGCGCACGGCTACGACGACACGCTGTCCTACGTCCGCGCGATGGCGATCCGGGTGCTCGAAGAGACCGGCCTGCTGCCACACCTCAACCCGGGTGTCATGTCCTGGCAGGACTTCCAGCGGCTCAAGCCGGTCGCGCCGTCGATGGGCATGATGCTGGAGACCACCGCGCGCCGGCTGTGGAGCGAGAAGGGCGGGCCGCACTACGGTTCGCCGGACAAGGATCCCGAGGTCCGGTTGCGCGTGCTGGAGGACGCCGGGCGCAGCTCGGTGCCGTTCACCACCGGCGTGCTGATCGGGATCGGCGAGACGCACGAGGAGCGTGCCGACGCGCTGTTCGCGATCCGCAAGACCGCCCGCGAGTACGGCGGCATCCAGGAAGTCATCGTGCAGAACTTCCGGGCCAAGCCGGACACGAAGATGCGCGCGACCCCGGACGCCGACCTCGAAGAACTGGCCGCGAACATCGCCGTGGCCCGGCTGGTGCTGGGCCCGCGGATGCGCATCCAGGCACCGCCGAACCTCATCGGCGACCAGTACGACCTGATGATCCGCGCGGGCATCGACGACTGGGGCGGCGTTTCGCCGCTCACGCCGGACCACGTGAACCCGGAACGCGCGTGGCCGCAGATCGACCTGCTGGCACGGCAGACCGAGAAGGCCGGTTTCGAGCTGCGCGAGCGGCTGACCATCTACCCGGAGTACGTGAAGCGCGGCCAGCCGTGGCTGGACCCGCGCGTCACGCGGCACGTCGCGGCGCTGGTCGATGGGGAGACCGGGCTGGCCCGCGACGGCGCGATGCCGGTCGGGATCCCGTGGCAGGAGCCGGACGGCGGCTGGCAGGAGTCCGGCCGCACCGATCTGCACACCGAGATCGACACCACCGGCCGCACCGAGGACCGGCGAGGCGACTTCGATTCGGTCTACGGCGACTGGAAAGAGATCGGCCGGAAGATCAAGACCGGACCGCAGCGATTCGACACCGACATCCGGGATGCGTTGCGCAGCGCGGAAAAGGACCCTGCCGGGCTGTCCGACGACGCCGCGCTCGCCTTGCTGCACGCGGACGGACCGGAGCTGGACGCGCTCACGAAACTGGCCGACGACCTGCGGCGCGAGGTGGTCGGGGACGACATCACGTTCGTCGTCACGCGGAACATCAACTTCACCAACGTCTGCTACACCGGTTGCCGGTTCTGTGCCTTCGCGCAGCGGAAGACCGACGCGGACGCGTACACGCTGTCGCTGGAGCAGGTCGGCGACCGGGTGGACGAGGCGTGGGCTGCGGGCGCGACCGAGATCTGCATGCAGGGCGGCATCCACCCGGATCTGCCGGGCACCGCGTACTTCGACCTCGCGGCCGAGGTGAAGCGGCGGCAGCCGGACATCCACCTGCACTCGTTCAGTCCGATGGAGGTCGTGAACGGCGCGTCGCGGACGAATCTGTCCATTCGCGACTTCCTGATCCGGGCGAAGGAGGCCGGGGTGGACTCGCTGCCGGGCACCGCGGCGGAAATTCTCGACGACGACGTCCGGTGGGTGCTCACCAAGGGCAAGCTGCCGACGGACGCGTGGATCGAGGTGGTCACCACCGCGCACGACATCGGGCTGCCGACCACGGCGACGATGATGTACGGCCACGTGGACAACCCGAGCCACTGGGTCGGGCACCTGAAACTGCTGGCCAAACTGCAGCGCGAGGGCGTGGAACGCAACGGGTGGCGCGGGTTCAGCGAGTTCGTGCTGCTGCCGTTCATCCACCAGAGCTCGCCGATCTACCTGGCCGGGCTCGCCCGCGCGGGCACGACGCTGCGCGAGAACCGGGCGGTGCACGCGCTGTCGCGGCTGCTGCTGCACGGCACGTTCGACAACATCCAGAGTTCCTGGGTGAAGCTCGGCGAGGAAGGCAGCCGGGCGGTGCTGCAGGGCGGCGTCAACGACATCGGCGGCACGCTGATGGAGGAGACGATCAGCCGGATGGCGGGCGCGGCGAACGGGTCGTACAAGACGATCAGCGACATGCGCGCGATGGTCGAGCCGCTCGGGCGTCCGCTGCGGCAGCGGACCACGTCCTACGGAACGCCGACGGACGAGCGGATCGCCGCGGCTGCCGAGTCGGACGGGGTCGCGACGGCGGTGCGGAAGCCGTTGCTGCCGCTGCTCACGCCGTGATCAACCGGTGCGGTGCAGCCGCCACAGGGCGATAGCCAGCTGCAACCGCAACCGGCCGGCGGGATCGCGCACTGGCCAGCCGAGCAGGTGCTCGGCGTGGGCCAGGCGCTCCTGCAGGGTCGAATGGTGCACTACCAGCGTGTTCGCGGCGCCGCGCAGACTCGGAGCGCCCGCGACGGCGACCAGCGTGGGCAACACCCACGGGGCCGCCGCGCGGGCGTTCTCCAGGCTGGCGACGTCCGCGACCGGTTTGGTGCGAGGTCCGACCGCGTCGGCGAGCACGGCCAGTCCGCCGAGTTCGGCGTAGTCCACAACGGACGGTCCTGGGTCGTCTTCGGCAGCGGTGAACCGGAAAGCCGTCCGGGCTTGTTCGCCGGACACCGGCAGGTCGGCCAGGTCCACGACAGTGCCAAGGCCGACCCGGGCCCGCTCCGGCGGAGTCCACTGTGGAGGGACGACCAGCGGGACCGCGTCGGTCACGACAGCTCGCGCGGTGGCGCCGAGCCCAAGCCGATGTGCAGCGCGGAGCCGGGTTCGTTCGTCCGCCGACCCGTCGAGCACCACTTCCACGGACGCCGGATCGACGACCCGGCCGCGGGTGCGGTCCAGCACCGCCCGAGCCGCGGCCGACGCGCGCTCCAGCACCATCGCGTCCACCGGGCTCGCCGGACCGGGCCGTTCCAGCCACAGCGCGACCGGCCCGTCCGGACGCACCGGAGCGGCGGGCCACTCCGGATCGGGCGGTCCGTCCGACGGCACGACGCGCCCATCCGGTTCGACGCGGACGCGCACCCGGCGTTCGTCGTCGGCCAGCCGCGCGGGGCAGCCGGACAGCACCGCCGCCCCGCGCACGATCGGCTCCAGCCCGGCGCGGCCCTCGACCAGCCGGTCGAAATAGGCGATGACCTTGACCGTCTCGGCCGCGCCGGGATCGAGCGCGCTCAGATGCGTGACCAGCTCCCTCATCAGTCCATCATCGCTCGTCCGGTTCAGCCGAGCAGCCTCCGCAGCCACGGCGTCCGCTCGGCGCGGGCCTGCTGCGACAGCGCCGCCTGCGGAGCCGAGCCGTCGAAGCCGTGGAAAGCGCCGGGCCAGACGTGCAGCTCCGCCTGCACCCCGGACAGCCACAGCCGGTTCGCGTAGGCGATGACCTCGTCGCGGAAGGTCTCGGTGCTCCCGACGTCGAGGAACGCGGGCGGGAGGCCAGACAGGTCTTCGGCGCGCGCGGGCGCGGCGTAGGGCGATACGTCCGGGCCGCCGCGAGCGTCGCCGAGCAGCGCGGTCCAGCCGACGTGGTTCGCGGCGCGGTCCCAGCTGCCCATCTCGGCCATCTGGATCGCCGACGGCGAGTCGTTGCGGTCGTCGAGCATCGGGTACACGAGCAGCTGGCCGATCAGGTCCGGTCCGCCGCGGTCGCGGGCGAGCAGCGCCGTTCCCGCCGCGAGGCCGCCGCCCGCGCTCGCGCCGCCGATCACGACGCGGGAGGAGTCGAAGCCGTACTCGGCGGCGTGCTTGACCGTCCATTCCAGGCCCGCGTAGCAGTCCTCGACCGGCGCCGGATGCGGGTGTTCGGGCGCGACCCGGTAGTCGACGCAGACGAAGCCGAGGCCCAGTTCGGTCGCGTACTCCTTGAGGAAGTACAGGTCGCCGCCCTTGTGTCCGCCGATGATCATGCCGCCGCCGTGCAGCCAGTACAGCACCGGGACGTCGACCGCCCCGGCCGGCCGCGCGACGATCAGCGGGATCGGGCCGCGCGGACCCTCGGCGTCCACTTCGGACACTTCGAGGGCGCCGTCGGTGGTGATCTCCTCCAGCGAGATCTGCCGCTTCGCCGCGGCCGCGCGCACCGCCGGGATCGACTCGAGCGTCTTGATCGGCGGCCGCTCGGCCGCCAGCACTTCGAGCGCCGCGGCGAGCTCGGGGTCGAACGGGAGCGGCGGATAGGCGGTCATCGCGGGAGCCTCCAAGGAATCGGGGTGCGGGACCCATCCTCGCCGCCCGGAAGCCGGACCGGGCCAGCCGGGCGGCGGGAATCTCCCGCCAGCTGGCGGGTCAGCGGTCCAGGCTGATCGCGTTCTTCGCCCGCTCGACCGATTCCTCCGACGCGGGTCCGGCGGTGTTTTCCGTGGCCAGCGCCTGGTTCAGCTCGACGAACGGGCGCATCCGGGTCTCGTAGTCGGCGGCGGAGTCCGCCAGGACGTACGCGCCGACCAAGGCGAGGCTCGTGCCCTGCCCGGACAGCACGGACGCGCAGTACCCGGCATCGCCGACCAGCGCGACCCGGCCGGTCGTCCAGCGGTCGAGGTGGATCTGGAGCATGGCGTCGAAGAAGAAGGTCTCGGAATCTTCCATGGCTTTGACCAGCTCGGGCACCGGACCGCCGACCTCGCTCAGCCGGTCCGCGATGAGCTTCTTCTGCTCCGCGACGTCCCGGATCGCGCGGTACTCCGGTTCGGCGAAGCCGAGCGTCACC
Source organism: Amycolatopsis nivea (assembly GCF_004522235.1). Taxonomy (GTDB): domain Bacteria; phylum Actinomycetota; class Actinomycetes; order Mycobacteriales; family Pseudonocardiaceae; genus Amycolatopsis; species Amycolatopsis nivea. The sequence continues at coordinate 174,586 of NZ_SDLT01000016.1, read as the reverse complement.
CGGATCTCCTCGTTGCCCGGCACCGGGTAGACCGCGCCGCCGACGCCCTCGCCCTGGAACCAGATCTGCCAGTCCTCGAGGCCGACCGTGTTGGCCGCCGGGAAAACAGCCAGGTACTGGCCGAGGTAGCGGCGGAACTGGTCCTCCGGCCCGAACGCGAGCCGCCGGACCGCCGAATGCGCGCCGTCCGCACCCACGATCAGGTCGAACGTGCGCGGCTGCGCCTTGGCGAACTCGACCCGGCCGGACTCGGCGTCGAGCGCGGTGATCTCGTCGCCGAAGCGGAACTCGACATCGGCGGCGTCGTGCAGCAGCTCGACCAGGTCGTCGCGGAGGATCTCGATGTCCGCGCTGTCCAGCCGGCCGCTGCTGAAGGTGCGTTCCTCGGAACGGAACACCTCGTTGCCGGACGCGTCCAGCATCGACATCCCGCGCATCCGCGTGCGCTTGGCGCGGACCTGCTCGCCGATGCCCATCCGGTCGATGACCTCCAGCGCGACCCCGCGGATGTCGATCGCCTGACCTCCGCTGCGCAACCCCTCGGCGCGCTCCACGACCGTCACGTCGTAGCCGCTGCGGCGCAGCCAGTAGGCCGACGCGCAACCAGCGACTCCCGCGCCGCAAACCAGTGCTTCAGGCATGTCCTCACCCCTCGGTACGGTGCATCATTACCCTGATGAACCTGCCGTGACCTGGCTTCCGCCGCCAAAACTGACCTAGTACAGATGACACCCTGACCTAGTACAGACAGGACCCCGATGCCGACCGAACCGCCGTACCTCCGCATCGCCGCCGCGCTGCGAGACGAGATCTCGCAGCTGCCGCCGGGCGCGAAGGTGCCCTCGACGCGTCAGCTGGCGTCGACGCACGGCGTCGCGAACGCCACCGCGGCCAAGGCGCTCGACGTGTTGCGCCGCGAGGGAGTGCTCCGTGCTGAACCGCGGTCGGGTTATGTCGTCGCTGGCCAGCAGGCTGAGACCGAGGCGAAGCGGCCAGTGCTGACCCGGGATCGGTTGGTGCGCGCGGCAATCGCGATCGCCGACGCGGAAGGCGTCGCGGCGCTGTCGATGCGCGGACTCGCCGCGCGGCTGGGTGTTCCGGCGATGGCGCCGTACCGGTATCTGTCCGGAAAGGACGAACTGGTCTTCCTGATGGCGGACACGGTCTACGGTGAAACCGGTTACCCGGCACGGGAACCGGAGGGGTGGCGGGCGCAGTTGGAGCTGTCGGCGCGCACGCTGTGGTCCGTGCACCGGCGGCATCCGTGGCTGGCGCATCTCGTCCCGCTCACCCGGCCCTGGCCGCTGCCGAACCTCGCAGCGCACAACGAACGCGCGCTGGCCGCGTTGTCGGTCTTCGGCCTGAACGCGGCTGACCTGTGCGATCTGAACGTGTTGTTCTACAACCACATCCAGGGCACGGCGATCCATCTGGAACGCGAGCGGCACGCGATGGGGGCGACCGGGATCACCGAGGACCAGTGGATGGAGACGCAGGCGCGGGGATACGCGGCGCTGACCGGGTCCGGGCGGTATCCGGTGCTGGCGCGGATGGTGGCGGACCTTGCCGAGGGGTACGACCTCGATCTGGACCACCTGTTCGAGATCGGACTGCAGGCGCTGCTGGACGGGCTGGCTGTCCGATATCCGGTTGGTGGGGCGGGTTCCGGACGGCAGAATCAGTGAGCGTGATCCGCCTAGTCCCGACCGTCCGCGAGCGCCGGAAGTATCAGCGCGAGCGCAGGTATCTCGACTTCGAGATCGACGGCGTCAGCGTGCGCAGCTTGGTCAACGCCGAGCTGGATCTGATCTCGGTGCTGGCAACCGATCATCCGCACGACCCGCAGCGCTTGGCGCGCGTGCTCGGCGAAGCGCCGGGTGACGCACCGGATGGCCGGACGCTGCTGTACGTCTGCCCCGAATGCGAAGACATCGAGTGCTGCGCCATCGCCGCCAAAGTGTCGCGGCGAGGCGACATCGTCACCTGGCGAGACTTCGGCATACCGGAGGAAGACGAGGCGGACAACGAGTACGCCGAGCGCGCGGTCACCTTCTCCGCGCGCGAGTTCCTCCGCGAACTGGCGGGCCGCTGAGCGGTCAAGCGTGGGCATGAACGCCGATGCGGCCGAGCGGTACGTCCCAGGCCCAGGCACCGAGCGTGCCCCGCGAGACCCCCGACTTGCCGTAGACCCACGACCGAGGCGGTTCCAGGAGCCCCTTCTGCCGCTCATCGAGGCCCAGTTGGACCGCGGTGCGCGGCTGACCCGCCGCTACACGCCGAGCTTCAGGATGTCGATCCCCCGCTTGTTGTCCGCCACGTACACGTACCCGTCGTGCCAGTACGGCGCCCACGAAGCCGCGTCCGCCGGGCGGAAGTACGCGATCTGCGTCGGGTTCGACGGGTCGCTCACGTCGAGGAATCGCGTGCCCTGCGCGTAAAACGACTGCACCAGCACGTGCCCGCGCAGGTCGAAGTAGTGCGCCGAGCAGTCGTCGGACACCGGGTCGCTGCCTTCCTGCCCGGCGACGCTCCAGGTGCCGATGCTGCGCATCCGGAACGGCTTCTCCGGCGTCGACCGCCAGCCTTCGCCCTGGTACGAGCCGTCCAGCGAGGAAATGGTCAGGACGCCGTCGCCCGCGCAGCCGGGGAGGAAGCTTTCCTCGGTGGCGTACACGAGGTCGTGCCCGCGCCAGGCGCCGTCGTCGCGGGAGCCGACCGGGTGGAAGCTGTTGTGCAGGAACTTCGACGGCGCCGCGGTTTCCGACACTCCGCCGCCCGCGTACGGCACCGGCTTGAGCGCGCTCGCCAGGCGGTAGCGGTTCTGCACCGGGTCGCGATGGAGGCCGGACGTCCAGTAGCCGCGCACGCCGCCCGCGCCGGACACCCACGCGACGCCCATCTTGTCGACCTGCACGTCGTGCACGTAGTCGGTTTTGCCGTCGTTGCGGGCGAGTTCGATCGGGTCCGGGTGCACCTTCGGGGCGCGCGGGTTGCGCACGTCGGTGACCCAGATCGGCCTGCCGCCCCAGTCCGCGGGCTGGTCGTCGGCCTTCGCCGGGCCGCCGGTCCAGAGATAGCGGCAGTCGTCGACGCAGCTGGTGGTGTGGCCCGCCGGGACCTTGACGTAGCTGAGGATCTCCGGTTTCTCCGGACGCGCCACGTCGACCACGTAGATGCCGGACTCGCCGGTGTGCGTGTTGCCCTTGAACGCGCGCGGGTCCCGGGACAGGAACACGAGCTTGCGTTTCGCGTCGACCTCGGTGTCCTCGGTTTCCCACAGCCCGGGCAGGCTCAGCTCGCCGATCGCGCGCGGCTTCGCCGGATTCTCCGTGAGGTCGTACACCTTCAGGCCGAACTGGCCGGACACGACCATCACGTCGCGTTTGCCGTAGCTGAGGAAGTTCGCCGAAATGGCCCCTTGCGCGTCGGGCACGCTGCCGACCGGCCGCACGCCCTTGACCGCGCCCGGATCGCCGAGGCTGTGCTTCGCTTCGGTGACCGGCTTGTCGTCCTCGCAAGCCGCGGCGGGCAATCCGGTGGCGACGAGCGTCGCCGCCGCGGTCGCGATCGCCAGTCCGGAGCGAATCCACCAACGGCGCACGCGAAACCTCCAAGAGACCCCAGTGTGACTGAAGTACTTTAAGACGGTCCCTAACCGGACACAACCGCCTTTCGTTGCTTTCCACCTGGTAATAAGACAGCATGCGATCGCGTCTGCTGGTCCCGCTCACGCTCGCCGCCGTCGTCGCGGCCGGTCTCTCCGGCTGTTCGTCGTCGGCCGAACCCGCCCGGCCCGGCGTCCTGTCGGTCGGCCTCGGCGAACCCGGCACGCTGCTGCCCGCCGACGTCACCGATCCGTCCGGGCGGCTCGTCACCGGCGCGTTGTGGACTCCGCTCGCCGATTACGATCCGGCCAGCGGAAAAGTCACCCCGCGCGCGGCCGAGTCGATCACCAGCACCGACCGGGTGACCTGGACCGTCCGGTTGCGGCCCGGGAAATTCCACGACGGCACGCCGGTCACCGCGCAGTCCTATGTGGACACCTGGAAGGCGATCGCGGATCACCACTGGGCCAGCACACCGGTGCTCACGAAGTCCTTTCGGGCCAAGGAAATAACCGCAGTCGACGCGAAGCAGTTGCGGATCGTGCTCGACCGGCCGTCGAATCAGGTGCCCGCCTGGTTGTCCGCGCCCGGGCTCGTGCCGCTGCCCGAGTCGGTGCTGAAATCGCGCGACTGGAACGGATTCGCCCGCCATCCGATCGGCAACGGTCCCCTGCGGCTGGAGGGCGACTGGCAGTCCGGTTCCGGCGGCAAGCTCGTCCGGGTCGCCGCGGATCCGGTCCGGGCCAAGGAAATCGAGCTGCGCGTCGGCAATCCGGCGGAGCAGTACGACGAGGTCAAGGAGGGCAAACTCGACGTCGCCACGTCCGTCCCGGGCGACCGGCACGAAGCGATGCACGCCGATTTCGCCGACCGGCACGCGATGTGGGCGCTCCCCCGCGCCGGATACCTGGTGTTTTCCGCCGAAGCAACGCGATTCGCCGATCCCGCGGTGCGGCATGCCTTCGCGCTCGGCACCGACCGCGCCGCACTGGAATCCGGTCCGCTCGCGCACCAGGCGGACCCGGCCAAGGGACTGCTGCCGCCGGCAGTCGCGCCCGGCGAGCGGTCCGGGAACTGCCGTCCGTGCACTTTCGACGGTCCGGCCGCCAAATCCCTGCTGGACCAAGCCGGATTCACCGGCGACGCGGCCGTGTACTACGACAGCTTCGACGGCACCTGGCCGCAGGCGTTGGCCGCGGGCCTGTCGAAGAGTCTGGGAATTTCGGTTACCGCACAGCGAAAAGCCACCGGAGGCAAGCCGACCGGTCCGTCCGCGCTGGAGGTCAAGGCGGTCTCGCCGAGCCCGGCCGACCTCCTCCACACGCTCGCGGACGCCGCCGGTTACACCGATGCCGGATTCGCCGCCGATCTCAATTCCGCCGAAACCACCGCGTCACCGGAAGAAGCCGCGCAGCTGTTCCGGGTCGCCGAAAACCAAGCGCTGCGCGATCTTCCGGCGATTCCACTGTGGACCGCGCACGGCCACGCCGTCTGGTCCGCCCGGGTCCACGACGCGGTGACGACGCCGTTCGCCGGAATCGACCTGACGCGGCTGCGCGACTAAACCCGCGCGTGTTGCGCCAGCACTTCGCCGAACGCCGCCGTCAACGGATCCGGTTCGCTGCGGCCGTAAGCGACCAGCTCTCGCCGAATCGGTTTGCCTGGGCGCAAAACCCGGCCGCTGAACTCGGCGGGGAGCACGTTCGCCGGAACCAGCGCGGGCCCCAATCCGGCCGCCGCGAGCAACGGTGCGGCGGCGGTCTGTTCCGTGCGCACCGCGGGTCGCGGCCGGAACCCGGCTTCTGCGCAAGCGGCGTCGAGAAGTTCGGCTAAGCCGTGGCCAGGCGCGTAGTGCACCCACGCGCAGTCGGCAAGCTCCGCCAGGTCGACCGTACCGTCCGAAGTGGACTCCGTGGCGCCGTCGGCCGGGAGCACGACGACGAACTCTTCGGTGCCCAGCGTCCGCACCGGGCCCGTCCACCCGGCCGGACGCGGGCCGATCGCGAGATCCGCTTCTCCGGCCAGCATCGCGTCGCGCAGTTCGTCGGCGTGGCGGTACTCGAAAAGCCGCACGTCGACGTCCGGCCGTTCGCGCCGCCACACGCGCAGCGCAGGCGGCAGCACCCCGAGGCTCACCGAGTAGACCGTGGCGACCAGCAGTTCTCCGGCTACCTGGCCGGAAGCCTGTCGCGCGGCGCACCGGGCACGTTCGGCATCGGCGAGCGCGGCGCGGGCATGCGGCAGCATCGCGCGCCCCATCGGCGTGAGCCGGACCGAACGCGGCAACCGTTCCAGCAACGGCCCGCCGACGCTGTGCTCCAGCGCCCGCATCTGGTGCGACAGCGCGGGCTGCGTCACGTGCAACTGCTCGGCGGCCCGGGTGAATGAACCGGTGTCGACCACCGTGACCAGGTACTCGAGCTGCCGAAGGCTTGTCATAAGCATAGTTTATCGAAGCGGTGAGAAGTAAGCCTTGGACTCATCGCGCGAGCGAGGTCAGGATCGAAGACATGAGCAGCACACGCGTGGCCCTCGTGGCCGGGGCCAACGGGATCATCGGCCGGAAACTCATCTCCCACCTGCGGACTCTCGACGGCTGGGAGGTGCTCGGACTCTCCCGGCGCGGCGGACCGGGCAGCCTCGCCGTGGACCTGCTCGACCCGGCGGGCACCCGGGCGGCGCTGGCCGGTGTCGGCGCGACGCACCTGTTCTACGCCGCCTACCAGGACCGGCCGACGTGGGCGGAACTCGTACCGCCGAACGTCGCGATGCTGGAGAACCTGGTGAACGGCCTCGACGAAGGCCCGCTGGAACACGTCAGCCTGATGCAGGGCTACAAGGTCTACGGCGCGCACCTCGGCCCGTTCAAGACTCCCGCCCGCGAGGCCGACGCCGGACAGCACATGCCGCCGGAATTCAACGTGGACCAGCAGAAGTTCCTCGAACGCCGAGCCGCGGCAGGAGGCTGGTCGTGGTCGGCGATCCGGCCGTCCGTGGTCGGCGGGACGACGCTCGGCAACCCAATGAACCTCGCGCTCGTGATCGCGGTCTACGCGTCGATCTCGAAGGAACTCGGCCTGCCGCTGCGCTTTCCCGGCAAGCCCGGCGCGTACGACAGCCTGCTGGAGATGACGGACGCACAGTTGCTCGCCGAGGGCACAGTGTGGGCGGCGACGTCCAGTCAGAACGAAGCGTTCAACATCGCCAACGGTGACCTCTTCCGCTGGCGAGAGCTGTGGCCGAAGCTGGCCGCGTACTTCGACCTCGAAGTCGCTTCGCCGTTGCAGCTGCCGCTGACGACCGTGATGGCCGATAAGGAACCACTGTGGACCGAGATGGCGGCGAAGCACGGCCTCACTGCTTCGTACGCCGACGTCTCTTCGTGGGCCTTCGGCGACTTCGTGTTCTCGTGGGACTACGACATGTTCGCGGACACGTCGAAGTCACGCCGCGCCGGTTTCCACTCCTATGTGGACACTGAGCAGATGTTCTACCGGCTGTTCGACGAGTTGCGCCGCGACCACGTCATCCCCGGCCGATGAACGGCATCGTGGTGGCGGTGATGGTGAGGAACTGGACGTTGGCGTCCAGCGGCAATCCCGCCATGTAGAGCACCGCGTCGGCGACGTGGCCCGCGTCGAAGGTCGGCTCGGCCAGGAGCCGCCCGTCGGCCTGCGGGATGCCCGCGGCCATCCGCTCGGTCATCTCGGTGGCCGCGTTGCCGATGTCGATCTGTCCGCACGCGACGTTCCAGGCGCGGCCGTCGAGCGAAATCGAGCGGGTGAGACCGGTGACGGCGTGTTTGGTGGCGGTGTAGGCGACGCTCGCCGGACGGGGCGCGTGCGCGGAGATCGAGCCGTTGTTGATGATCCGGCCGCCCTGGGGGTCTTGGTCGCGCATCAGCCGCACGGCCTGCTGCGCGCACAGGAACATGCCGGTGAGGTTCGTGTCGACGGTGCGCCGCCAGTCCTCGACGGACAGATCCGCGACGGTGCCGCCGAGCGACACCCCGGCGTTGTTCACCAGCAGATCCAACCGGCCCCATTCGCTGCGCACGGCCGAGAAAAGCGCCTCCACCGAAGCCGGATCGGCGACATCCGCGGGCACGACCAGCGCGTTCTCGGCGGAACCGGCCGTCTCGCGCAGGGCGTCCTCGCGACGTCCGGCGAGCGCGACCCGGTAACCCGCGTCGAGCAGCGCTCCGGCGATCCGGCGGCCCAGCCCGGAACCGGCCCCGGTGACCACAGCGGTCTTCTCCGACATGTCGCCTCCTCAAAAGTCCGTTCGCCCGCACGTTGCCATATCGCGGCACACTGGGTTCATGGGACCACGTGACACGCTGCTCGCCGGGTTCGCCAAACAGCTGGGCCATCCGCGGGGCCGGGCCGGACAGGCTGTCGTCCGGCTGCTCAACAACGTCAACCGCGGGCCGGTCACCGGAGCGGTCGAAGCGCTGGAGATCCGCCGCGGCGAAACCGCGCTGGACCTGGGTTTCGGCGGCGGTCTCGGCCTGGACCTCCTGCTGCGCGCGACCGAAGGCGGCACCGTGCACGGCGCGGAGATCTCCGAAACAGCGCTGGCCCGGGCGCGGCGGACGTTCCCGAAGAACCTCGCCGCCGGACGGCTGGTGCTGCACCAGGCCGGAATGGCCGAGCTTCCGCTTGGCGACGGGACGATCGACGCGGCGCTGACCGTCAACACCGTCTACTTCATCCCCGACCTGGTGCCCGCGTTCGCCGAGGTCGCGCGGGTGCTCGCGAACGGCGGCCGGTTCGTCGTCGGCATCGGAGATCCCGCGATGATGCGCGAAATGCCCTTCACCAGCCACGGTTTCCGGCTGCGGCCGCCGGAAGAGATCGAGAAGGCGCTCGCGGACGCGGGGCTGGAACTGCGCCGCCACGACCGGCTCGGCGACGGGCCGAGGGCGTTCCACCTGCTGGTCGCCGGACGCTGAAAAGGGCGGGCTCCCCGGTCGAGGAGCCCGCCCTTTCCGCAACCGCTACTTCTTCGGCACGCCCAGCGCGGCCAGCGCCGGACCCGCCATGATCACGCCGTTGCCGGTCACCGCGTCGAATCCCGGTGCGCCGAGGTCGATCGCGCTCGACACCAGCGCGGTGCGGACGTCCGCCGGGGTCGCGGCCGGCTTGCCGGACAGCAGCAGCGCCGCGATCGCCGCCGCGTGCGGGGCGGCCGCCGAGGTCCCGTAGAACGGCTGGAAGCCGGCGACCGAGGTGGCCACGCCGTCGGCCGCGGTGATGTCCGGCTTCGCGCGGGTCGCGCCGCCGGTCGAGGACACGTTGCCCGGGGTCAGCTCGGTGCCGTCGGCGTTGTAGAAGACGTGCCGCTGGCCGTCGGAGGTGAAGCGCTCCCACTTGCTGGCCGAGGTGAACAGGCCCGGGTACGGGCCGGCCGGGTTCGCCGGGTCGCCGGTCTCCAGCGGACGGCCGAACGCGGTCGCCGCCGGGGCCGCGGCCACCGAGAACGCCGCTGCCGCCGCCGAGTGGCCCGAGGTCACGCCCGCGGTGCTGAAGCCCTTGAGCGAACCGGAGTCGACGAACCGGCCGCGGATCACGTTCAGCGCGAAGAACCGGTCCGCGCCGCTGTACTTGACCACCGCGACGCGGTAGCCGGAGCCGGACGTCGGCACGGTCAGGCTCTCGTACGGGTTCTGCGAACCGTCCTGCGAGTTGGCGCTGGAGGCGACGACGCCGCCGGAAGCGTTGAGCAGGAACAGGTCGTAGTCATTGGCCGAGTGACCCCACGGGTCCGACCAGAACAGCGTCACCGGCCTGCCGAGCGAACCCGGCGAGAGCGGGTCGGTCGTCTGCACGCCGCTGCCCGGGTCGAAGTCGTGCGGGGTGCCGGTGACGCCCGGCAGCGCGGTGCTGGACGAACGGAAGTCGCCCTCGTAGTAACCGCTGGTGCCGTCGGTGAGGTTGCCGGAGTTGCCCGCGGAGGAGAAGTAGAGCGCGCCGGCCGCGGTCACGTCGTTGACCGCCTGCGCGACCTGCGTGTCCTGGAACGGCGACTCGTCGAAGTACGCGACGTCGTCGACGATCACCGTGCACTTGCCGGTGCTGCGCAGCGCGCGGATGTTGTCCGCGAAGCTCGACTCGCTGGTGAACGCGGTCGCGAAACCGAGCGTCGCGCCCGGGGCGAGGTCGTGGACGATCTCCAGCATCGCGGTGCCCTCGTCGCCGCTGCCGGCTTGGCCGGGCAGCACGTCGACGGCGGGAAGTTCGCCCGCGTCCTGCGACTTCTTCAGCGAGTTGACGCCGTCGGAAAGCACGCAGACCTTCACGCCGGTGCCGTTCACGCCGTATTGCGTGCGCGCGGTGTCGGCGCCGTGGGTCTTGTCCCCTTCGGACACCTGCACGGCGGCGACGGCCTTCTTGGCCAGCTGCCGGCGCTGCGCGTCGGGCTCGTTCCAGGTCATCGCCTGCGTCGCGGGCTGGACCTGGCGGACGTCGCCGCGCGCCGCGATCCGGTCCACCGCGTTGAGCGGCAACTGGGCGCGAACCGAGCCATTGGACGAGGTGGACTGGACGGTGCCGCCCGCGGCACGCACGGCCTTCGCGATCACGGCTCCGGCAGTACCGGCGATGTCGACCGAAACCGTGCCGGCCTGGGTGACCGGCAGACCGGTGCGGTAATCCGGCAGCAGCGCGGCGAGACCGCGGTCCGCGCGCAGGCGCTTCTCCACGACGAGCTGGCTGGACTGCTTCCGCTCGGCCGGGGTGAGGGTCTTCTTGATCCCCTGCAACGCGCTGATCCCCGTCCCAGCGCGCGCGTTCGCCGCGTCCGCCGCCGACGGCTGCGCGACGGCGACCCCGCTCCCGGCGAGCACCACCCCGACCGCGAGGGGCACCGAATACGCGGCTACCCGGCTCGTTCTTCTCATGACAACTCCTGTCCTCGCCCCCGGCCACCCACTGTGGTCACGTGAATCTAAATAGCGACCGCGGCCAATACCACCGACCAAAGTGGTATCTGCCCGGATGGCCCACCTGGTGAGACGTCAACGGGCGCTTCCCGGCCCGAAGCGGAGCTGGCACTCTGCTCTCGTGGCGAACCTGGGGAGGGATTTCGCGCGGCTGTGGGCTGCGTACGCGATCAGCACGGCAGGCAGCACGGTCGGCGCGGGTGCCCTCGGACTCGTCGCGGTGCTCGTGCTCGACGCTCCCGCGTGGCAGGTTTCCCTGATCACCGCCATCTCGGCCGCCGCCAGCGCGGTCCTCGCTTTCCCGCTCGGGCCTCGCGTCGAATTCGCCCGGAAGCGTCCCGCGATGATCACCGGAGACCTGATCCGCTGTGCCGCGCTGGCGAGCGTGCCGCTGGCGGCTGCGCTGCACGTGCTGACCATGCCGCAGCTCTATGCGGTCGACATCGTCGTCGCCACCGCGGCCGTCATCTTTTCCGCAGCCAGCGGCGCACACCTCAAAGCCCTTGTCGCGCCGGACGAACGGGCTGTCGCCTTGAGCCGCTTCGAAAGCACCGACTGGGTCTGCTGGTCGGCCGGCCCACCCTTGGGCGGCGTCTTGATCAGTGGATTGGGCGCGACCGCGACGATGCTCATCGACGCGTTCTCGTTTCTGCTGTCCGCACTCGGAATCCGTCGTCTGCGTACGCCGGAACCACCGCCTGCGGTTGCTTCCGGGCCCGCTCGCCGCGGATTCACCGACGGATGGCGTTTCCTGCTGCGCAGCCCTGAACTGCGGCCGCTGTTCTTCAACTCCGTGTTGTTCAGCGGCGCGGTTCTTTGGGTCACGCCGCTGCAAACCGTGCTGATGTTGCGGGATCTCGGCTTCGCGCCTTGGGAATACGGGCTGGTGCTCGGCGTTCCCTGCCTTGGCGGGCTACTCGGCGCGCGGCTCGCGCCGACGCTCAGCTCCCGGTACGGCGCGCGGAAAGTGTTGCTCTGGACCAGTTTCGCGCGTACTCCGTGGCTGCTCGCCGCTCCGTTCGCCTTTCCCGGACCGGCCGGAGTCGTTCTGCTGATCGCCGCGGACTTCGGGCTGTTGCTGGTGGCGGGCATCTTCAACCCGACCTATTCGGCGTACCGGCTGTCGCTGATCGACGACACCGTCCTGACGCGGACACTCACCGCCTGGTCCACCGGAACCCGCACCGCCAAACCCATTTTCATCACCCTCGGCGGGATCGCCGCCGGAGTGGTCGGCGTGCGCTTCTCGCTGGGGATCGGCGCCGTGCTCTGTCTGCTCAGCGCCGCCGCGTTGCCCGCCCGCCGGAGCCGATGATCAGTTTTTGTCGGTGGTGCAGGTTACCGTGGCTGCCATGTTCAAGATCGACCGCGCGGCCGCTGCCGACGCCGCCGCGCTCACCGACCTCATGCACGCCTCGTCGGCCTACCAAGGCCAGTACGCCTCGATCCTGGAGGGATACGCCGTCACGCCGGATTACCTGCGCCAGCACCAGGTTCTGGTCGCCCGGGGCCCGTCCGGGCCAGTGGGTTTCGCCGCGCTCGCCGACGCGGAACTGGACCTGCTGTTCGTCGCCGACGAAGCGCAGGGAACCGGGCTCGGTGCCCGGCTCGTGCAGCGAGTCCTCGAGCTGGCAGCGGAAAACGGGCTGACCGAGGTGCGCGTGGTGTCGCATCCGCCCGCGGTGAAGTTCTACGAACGCATGGGCGCCCGGCAGATCGGGACCGTCCCGCCGAAACCGCCGAAGATCTCGTGGTCCCGGCCGGAACTGGTGTTCTCCCTGTCCGGAAACGACAGCGCCCCGGACCGCGAAACCACCGCGGGCCAGGGCGACCGTCGAGGAATCAGAAGTTGATCATATGACCAGCCAGTCCGTGCACCGCTTCCTTCACCGCCTCGCCCAGTGTCGGGTGCGCGTGCACGTTGCGCGAAACCTCGTGCACCGTAAGGTCCCACTGCTGCGCCAGCGTCAGCTCCGGCAGCAGCTCCGTGACGTCCGGGCCGATGAGGTGCGCGCCGAGCAGTTCGCCGTACTTCGCGTCGCTCAGCACCTTCACGAAGCCCGCCGCGTCGCCGAGGCCGTGCGCCTTGCCGTTGGCCGTGAACGGGAACTTCGACACCTGCACGTCGAAGCCCTTCTCGCGCGCCTGCTCCTCGGTCCAGCCGAAGCTCGCGATCTGCGGCTGGCAGTAGGTCGCGCGCGGGATCATCACGAAGTCCAGTTCCATGGTCTCCGCGCCGGCGATCGTCTCCGCCGCCACGATGCCCATCGACTCCGACGCGTGCGCCAGCATCAGCTTCGCCGTCACGTCGCCGATCGCGAACAGGTGCGGCACGTTCGTCCGGCCGCGGCCGTCGATCGCGATCGCGCCGCGCTCGGTCAGCTCGACGCCGGTGTTCTCCAGGCCGTAGCCCTCCACGTTCGGCCGGAACCCGATGGCCTGCAACACCTTGTCGGCCTCGAGCACCTGCTGCTCGCCGTCCTTCGACACGGTCACTGCCACCTTGGCTCCCGAGTCGTCGATCGACTCGACCTTGGTGCCCAGCAGCACCTTGATCCCCAGCTTGCGGTAGCGCTTGGCCAGCTCGGCCGACACCTCGGCGTCCTCGAGCGGCACCATCCGGTCGAGGAACTCGACGATCGTCACGTCCACGCCGTAGTTGCGCAGCACGTAGGCGAACTCGACGCCGATCGCGCCTGCCCCGGCGATCACGATGCTGCCCGGCAGCTCGCTTTCGAGGATCTGCTTTTCGTAGGTGACCACGCGCTCGCTGCGCTGCGTGCCCGGCAGCAGCCGGGCCGTCGCGCCGGTGGCGATGATGCCGTAGGTGAAGGTGATGCGCTCGCCGTTGACCTCGAGGGTGTTGGCGTCCACGAAGGTGCCGCGCCCGTTGTACTCGGTGATCTTGTTCTTCTTCATCAGGAAGTGCACGCCCTTGACGCGCCCGTCCGCGACCTTGCGGCTGCGCTCGTACGCCGCGGCGTAGTCGAACCGGATCTCCCCGTCGGAGGAGATGCCGTAGGTCTTGGCCTCCTCCTTCACCGTGTGCGCGAGCTCGGCGTTGCGCAGCAGCGCCTTCGAAGGGATGCAGCCGACGTTGAGGCACACCCCGCCCCAGTACTTCTCTTCCACGACCGCCACGCTCAGGCCCAGCTGCGAAGCCCGGATCGCCGCGACGTACCCACCGACTCCGGCCCCGAGGACCACCACGTCATAGTCTGCGCTCATACCGTTGAAACTACCTCCCGCGCCCGCTCGGGGCGGCGTGACGGCGCCCGCTTTCCGCCCGGCCGCCGCTCGTCCTGGGCGGCCCGCCCGCTGCTGCGGCGTGTCCTCCGCCGTCTGATCCGCGGCGAAACCTTTTCCAGTGCAACCGGATCGTCCACAGTGGCACCCGCGGGTACCGCGGAGTCCGCCGGTCAGACAGGCGGGCGCACGCCCCGGATCCCGGCGAGCAGCTCGGTCACCGCGGTCATGATCCGCGCGGTCGCCTCCTCCAGCACGTCCCTGGTCAGCTCCCGCCCGCGCAGGTCGGCGAGGTCCACCGGCTCGCCGGCGACGAATTCGATCTTCCGCCGCGGCAGCACGCGCGGGAACCAGGAACCGGCGGGCAGCAGTTCGTGCGTGCCCCAGTTCGCGACCGGGATCACCGGCACGCCGGTCTCCAGCGCGATGCGCGCCGCGCCGGTCTTGCCCTTCGCCGGCCAGCCGTCCGGGTGCGCGGAGAGCCCGGCCTCCGGGAAGATCGCGACGCATTCGCCCGCCCGCACCGCGGCGACGGCGTCGCGGTACGCGCCCGCGGCGGTCGGCGCGCCGCGGTGGACCGGGATGTGCTTGCCCGAACGCATCACCGACTTGATCACCGGGGCGTTCCACAGGCTCGCCTTCGCCAGGTACCGCGGCACCCGGCCGGAGCCGAGGCAGAAGGCGGTGAGCGTCGTCGGGTCGGCGTTCGACAGGTGGTTGGAAGCCACCACGACCCCGCCCGATTGCGGGATGTTCCGCGCGCCGCGCACGCGGAAGCGGCTCGTGAGGGCGAGCAGCTGCCACACGACCTCGATCGCGAAGTGGTACCAGGCGCCCCGTCCGGAGCGGGCGAAGCGCCTGCCGTACCTCTGCATGCCGCGGAAGCCGAGCAGCTCCCCTTCGAGCGGGGTCCAGTGGTCCCGGGTCCGGGTGCGCAGCGCCATGAGCGTCATTCGTAGCGGAAGACGCTCCGGTTCGGTGCCGCGCGACCTCAGGACGCGGCGGGAATCACACCCGCTCGAGCACCACCACGGGGATCTCGCGGTCGGTCTTCTTCTGGTAGTCGTTGTAGGCGGGCCACACCGCGGCGAGCTTGTCCCACAGCCGGGCGCGTTCCTCGCCGGTCGCGGTCCGGGCGCGCGCGGTGAACTTGTCCGCCCGCACCTGCACGCGGACCTCGGGGTTCTCCTGCAGGTTCAGGTACCAGCCGGGGTGGTTCGGCGCGCCGCCCTTCGACGCGACGATCACCGGGTTGCCGTCGTCCTCCTGGTAGATCAGGGCGAACTTGCGGTCCTGCCCGGTCTTGCGCCCCTTCGTGGTGAGCACCAGCGTCGGCACGCCCTCCTGCCAGTCGTGCCCGACCTCCCCGTCGGTCTCCTCGTAACGGCGAACGTGCTCGTCACCGAACAGCATGCGGATTTCCTTTCGTTCGACTTCCGCGCTCGACAGCCCGGACCTGCCCTCCCACCCTGCCGCGAACCGGTCGGTCGCGCTGATCAGCTCGTGCAGCGTGCCCGGTTCGTCGAAGGCGTGCCCGGCGTCGCCGATCATCTTCAGCTCGGCGCCCGGCAGCACCTGCGCGAGTTCCCAGGCGGTGGTGGCGGGAGTGACCACGTCGTACCTGCCCTGCACCAGAACGCACGGGATGCCCGACAGCTTCCCGGCCCCGCGGATCAGCTGGTCCGGGGCGAGCCAGCCGCCGTGGCGGAAGTAGTGGTTCTCGATCCGCGCGATCGCGAGCGCGAACTCCGGCTCGGCGAACGCCGCCACCACCTCTTCCCGCGGGGTGAACTTCACCGTCTCGCCCTCCCACCGGCTCCACGCGAGCGCGGCGGGCCCGTGCACCTTGGGGTCCGGGTGATTCAGCAGTTCGTGGTACACCTCGAGCAGGTCGCCGCCGCGGCGCGCGTACGGCACCGGCGCGAGGAACCGCGACCACGCCTCCGGGAACACGCACGCCGCGCCCCCGCCGAAGAGCCACTGCACTTCCTTGAGCCGGAGCGTCGCGACACCGCGCAGGATCAGCTCGGTCACCCGCTCCGGATGGGTCTCGGCGTAGGCGAGCGCGAGCACGCTGCCCCACGAGCCGCCGAACAGCTGCCAGCGGTCGATGCCGCGGTCCTCGCGCAGCTGCTCCATGTCGGACACCAGGTGCCAGGTCGTGTTCACCGAGAGGTCGACGTCCGGTTCGCTGCAGTGCGGCGTGCTCCGGCCGCAGCCGCGCTGGTCGAACAGCACGATCCGGTAGCGCTCCGGGTCGAACAGCCGCCGGTGCCGCGCGGACGCGCCGCCCCCGGGCCCGCCGTGCAGGAACGCGACCGGTTTGCCTTCGGGATTGCCGCATTCCTCCCAATACAGCGTGTTGCCGTCGCCGACCGGCAGCATCCCGTGGTCGTACGGATCGAGTTCCGGGTACAGACCGAGCATGCAGCCACTATGCCCGACCTCGGCCGCGTCCCGCTGGGGGTCCACTGTGGACGTGCGGACGCGGCCGGGATGCTCCGGTTAGGCTTCCCGCATGGCGAAGGTACTGGTGGTGGAGGACGACGCGGCGATCGGCAGCGTCCTCGACTCCGCGCTGCGCGGGCACGGCCACACAGTGCAATGGTGCCGGGACGGCCGGAGCGCGCTGCGCGAGACGGCGGCCGATCTCGTGCTGCTGGACCTGGGCCTCCCGGACGTCGACGGCGTCGAGGTGTGCCGGCGGCTGCGTTCGGCCCTGCCGGGCGCGGTGCTGGTGATCCTTACCGCGCGGGCGGACGAAATGGACGTCGTGGTCGGGCTCGAAGCTGGCGCCGACGACTACCTCACCAAGCCCATCCGGCTGGCCGAACTGCTCGCCAGGGTGCGCGCGCACCTCCGCCGGGGAGCGCCCGCCGCGCCGTCGACGCCGGTCGTCCGGATCGGCGCGCTGGAGGTCGACATCGCGAGCAGGCGGGTCAGCCTGAACGGCCGCGAGGTCGTGCTGCGGGCACGCGAGTTCGACCTGCTCGCTCGGCTGGCCGTCCAGCCGGGGCAGGCGGTGAGCCGGGACACGCTGATGTCGGACGTGTGGGATTCGCACTGGCACGGCTCCACCAAGACGCTCGACGTGCACATCGCCGCGCTGCGCCGCAAGCTCGCCTCGGCCGCCGAGTCGCCGTACGAGGTGCCGAGGATCGCCACCCTGCGCGGGCACGGATACCGGTTAGAGGGGGACTGAACGGGGTGCGCCGCCGGATCGTGACGCTCACCGTCCTCGCGGCGGTCCTGGCCACGAGCCTGTTCGGGCTGCCGCTCGCCGTCGGTGCGCTGTGGTACTTCCGCACGCACACCACGGCCGCGCTGGAGCGGGCCGCCGACGGGACAGCCGTCGTCGTGTCCGACGCGCTCGCCGCCGGCGAGCGCTTCCAGATCCCGGACAACGAGGACGGCGCGGAGGTCGGCGTCTACGACCCGAAGGGCCACCTCCTCGCCGGGGAGGGCCCGCCCACCGCGGACGACGTCGTGCGCGGGGTCGCCGTGACCCGCAGCGACATGCTGAACCAGAAGGTCGGCGACGAGGACGTGCTGGCCGTCCCGGTGCTGACCGGCGCCCGGCTCACCGGCATCGTGCGCGCGGCGCTCCCCCGCTCGGCGCTGACCCGCGACGTCGGCATCACCTGGCTGGTGATGGCCGGCTGCGCGATCGGCGCGGTGCTCGCGAGCTGGCTGGTGGCCCGCCGGATCGCCGCCCGGCTGACCCGTCCGCTGGAAGACCTGGCCTGCACGGCGGCCCGGCTAGGCGAAGGCGACTTCTCCGCCCGGTCCCGGCGTTCGGCGATCCCGGAGATCGACCGCGTCGGCGCCGCCCTGGACGTCACCGCGACCCGCATCGGCGAAACCCTGGAACGGGAACGCGCTTTCTCCGCCGAAGCCTCGCACCAGCTCCGCACCCCGCTGGCCGGACTGCGCCTGCAACTGGAATCCGCGCTGGAAACCCCCGGCCGAGACCCGTACGCGGCCGTGCGCGCCGGAATCACCGCCGCCGACCGCTTGGAAAGGACCGTCGAAGACCTGCTCGCGCTGTCCCGGGAACGCCGCACCCCTCGCGACGAGCTGGACCTTTCCGCCCTCCTGGCGGAATTGACCGACGTCCCGCTGCCCGACCACCGCGAACTGCGCCTGGAGATCACCGACCCGCCCCCAGTCCGCGCGTCGGCCCCCGCGGTGCGGCAGGTGCTGGCCGTCCTGCTGGACAACGCGGTGAACCACGGCGAAGGAACCATCACCGTCCGAGCCCGAGACGCCGGCGGCGCCCTGGCCGTGGACGTCGTCGACGAAGGCCCGGACCTGGGCGAACGAGACCCGTTCTCCGACCACACCCCCGGCGGGCACGGCATCGGCCTCCGCCTGGCGAGAAGCCTGGCCGAAGCCGAGGGCGGCCGGTTGCGCCTGTCGCGCCCCAATCCGCCGACGTTCACCTTGCTGCTTCCGGAAGCTCCCGCCTCCTGACCAGCCCGTGCCGGGCGGTGCTTGCTCTCTCGCAGCGTCCGCGGCATGCGGCCGGAGCAGTAGCCCTCCTCGCCAAGATCCGCACGCCGGCAGACGACTGGGTGCCGCTCTCCCCGCTCACCGCCAGGCAACACCGCGCGCCTCACCCGCCGCCACTGACCGCAGAATTCCTCGCCCGCCCCCGCGACCAGCCCCGATCACGGAACTGGCCCCGATCCGCCGGAACCGCAACCCAGCCCCGCCCATCACTCCGGACACCTCCGCCAAGCAGCACGCGGGCACGCGCCACGGCACCCGCGGCCCAGCTTCATTCACTTCCCCGGCCCCGTGCGAGGGGCCGCAGCCACGACGACGGCCCCGCCCGCATCCCAGCGATGCCGACCCCCGGCCCGCCGCCCACGGCCGCCCCAGCGATGCCCACCCCGGCCCGCCGCCCACAGCCGCCCCAGCCATGCCCACCCCGGCCCACCACCCACGGCCGCCCCAGCGATGCCCACCCCCGGCCCGCCGCCCACGGCCGCCCAGCAGGGGCCTCGAGCAACCGCCCGGCCCTGCATCCTCCTCAGCCTCATCCCGAGCAACTCCCGCTAACCCAGCCCTGAACTGCGCAAACAAACCCGCCACCCCAGACCCCGCACCCCGATCACTTACAGTCATCGGCGGCCCGCAACCCCGCCCACCCCCAGCAGCAACCCCGCAGAAACCGACCCCGAGAGCGCAATGAATCACCTGTCACCGCCAGCAATCCACAACACATCTCGGTTCTCGGGGCAATTTTCGATCGATACCGTGGCTCGAAGTCGACAGTGGCGTCACAATCAATCGCTAGGAGCCGCCCGGTGAGCACCAGTCCCACTTCTGCGCGCGGGAGGCTCGGCACGGCCATGCTGCGCCGCAAGCCGGTCACCGATTTGGTGGCCGAGGCTGATCACGGGCCGCTCAAGCGGACGCTCGGGCTCAGTCAGCTCACCATGCTCAGCATCGGGGCCACCCTGGGCAGCGGGATCTTCGTCGTGCTCGGCGAGGCCGTTCCGGTGGCCGGGCCCGCGGTCGTGGTTTCGTTCGTGCTGGCCGGGATCACCGCGTTGTTCTCCGCGCTTTCCTACGCCGAGCTGGCGGGCATGATCCCGCTCTCCGGCTCCTCGTACTCCTACGCGTACGCGACGCTCGGCGAGCTGGTCGCCTGGGTGTGCGGCTGGTGTTTGGTGCTGGAGTACGGCGTCTCCGTCGCGTCAGTCGCGGTCGGGTGGGGGCAGTACGTCAACGAACTGCTGCACCTGGCCTTCGGCGTCACGTTGCCGGAAGCGCTCAGCGGGCCTCCGGGCGACGGCGGGCTGGTCAACATCCCGGCGATCGTCGTGGTGCTGCTGGCGATGGTGCTGCTGCTGGCCGGCGCGAAGGAAAGCGCGCGGGCCAACGCGATCATGGTCGTGGTGAAGATCGGCACGCTGATCCTGTTCTGCGCCATCGCGTTCACCGCGATCCGGGCTCAGAACTTCACGCCGTTCGTGCCGCTCGGGATGGCCGGGGTGAGCGCGGGCGGAGCGAAGTTGTTCTTCTCCTACATCGGGTTCGACGCCGCTTCCACGGCCGGCGAGGAGGCGCGCAACCCGCAGCGCGACCTGCCGCGCGCAATTCTCTTGTCGCTCGGCATCGTGACCGTTCTCTACTGCCTCGTCGCGGTCGCGGCGATCGGTGCGATGCCCTGGCAGCAGTTCGGCGACAAGCAGGCCGCGCTGTCGCACGTGCTCGCCACGATCTCGGGGAACCCGCTCTGGGCGATCCTGCTCGCGATCGGTGCGATCGTGGCGACCTCCAGCGTCGTGCTGACCGTCCTGTACGGACAGACGCGGATCCTCTTCGCCATGTCGCGCGACGGGCTCGTACCGAAGTCGCTGTCCACCGTGCACGAGAAAACCGGCGTGCCGCGCACCAACACCTTCGTGGTGTCCGGGTTCGTCGCGCTGCTCGCCGCGTTCATCCCGCTCGGCAAGCTCGCCGACGCCACCAGCATCGGGACGCTGTTCGCGTTCGGGCTGGTCAACGTCGCCGTGCTGATCCTGCGCAAACGCCGTCCCGAGGCGCAGCGCACGTTCCGGGTGCCGTTCTCGCCGGTCACGCCGATCATCGGGATGGCCTGCTGCGCGTACATGATGTTCAGCCTCGACGGGGCGACCTGGGTCGTGTTCGGCGCGTGGATGCTGGTCGGGCTCGTCATCTACTTCGGCTACAGCATCCGTCGCTCGCGGCTCGCGGAAGGCGTCCGATGATCATCGCTGTCCACCAGGGACCGTTCGACCAGCTGCCCGAGGCGATGGCGGCCGCGGCGGAGCGCGGTGCCGAGTTGATCGTGACTGCCGAGATGGGCACGACCGGTTACAACATCGGCGCGAAAGCCGTCGGGGAGCTGGCCGAACCAGCGGATGGACCGCGAGCCGCCGAGTTGGGCGCGTTGGCCGCCAAGCACCAGATCGCGGTGGTCTACGGCTATCCCGAGCGCGCCGGCGACGCGGTGTACAACTCGGCGCAATTGCTGTCCGCGCAAGGGGAACGGCTCGCGAACTACCGCAAGACGCATCTGTTCGGCGATCTCGACCGCGACCAGTTCTCGCCCGGTGACGAGCCGGTGGTGCAGGCCGATTTCAACGGTCTCCGCGCCGGTCTGCTGATCTGTTACGACGTCGAGTTCCCCGAGCTGGTCCGCGCGCACGCGCTCGCGGGTACCGAACTGCTGCTCGTGCCCACCGCGCTGATGCGGCCGTACGAGCGCATCGCCGACCTGCTCATTCCGGTTCGTGCGCACGAAAGCCAGCTGTTCCTCGTGTACGCGAACCGCTGCGACACCGAAGGCGAACTCACCTACTGCGGACGCTCGACGGTCGCGTCGCCGGATGAAGTCGTCGCGAAGGCTGGGCCGGACGAAGAGCTTCTGTTCGCCGAGCTCGACCCCGCTGTGCTCGCCCAGGCGCGAGCCGAAACCCCGTACCTGGCCGACCGACGGCCGTCGCTGTACCGCTCTCTCACCGAAGGACCCCGGGCATGACCTCCGCAGTTCCCGCCGCGATCCACGCCGAGGAACCCGCCGGCCGGCCGATCACCATGTTCGGCCCCGATTTCCCGTTCGCCTACGACGACTACCTCGCGCATCCGGCCGGGCTCGGCAGCGTGCCGGAGCAGGCGCACGGCACCGAGGTCGCGGTGATCGGCGGCGGCCTTTCCGGCATCGTGGCCGCCTACGAGCTGATGAAGCTCGGGCTGCGGCCGGTCGTCTACGAGATCGACGGCATCGGCGGGCGGCTGCGCACGCACCGCTTCCCCGGGCTGCCCGACGACGTGGTCGCCGAGATGGGCGCGATGCGGTTCCCGCCGTCGTCGACGTCGCTGTTCCACTACATCGCCAAGGCCGGGCTGGAAACCACGCCGTTCCCGAACCCGCTTTCCCCCGCCACGCCGAGCACCGTCGTCGATCTCAAGGGCCGCAGCCATTACGCGCGCACGCCCGAAGATCTGCCCGACGTGTACGGCGAAGTGGCGCGGGCATGGCAACGCACGCTCGATGAACACGCCTCGTTCGCCGAGATGCAGACCGCGATCCGCAATCGCGACGTCGCGACGGTGAAAAAGATCTGGAACGAGCTGGTGCCCCGGCTCGACAACCAGACCTTCTACGGATTCCTGTGCGATTCCCCGGCGTTTTCCTCGTTCCAACATCGCGAGATCTTCGGCCAGGTCGGATTCGGCACCGGCGGCTGGGACACCGACTTCCCGAACTCGATTCTGGAAATCCTCCGGGTCGTCTATACCGGCGCGGACGACGAGCACCGCAGCATCGTCGGCGGCAGCGGGCAGCTCCCGAAACGGCTGTGGGAGCACGTCCCGGAGAAGCTCGCGCACTGGCCGTCCGGGACGAATCTGGCTTCCCTGCACGAAAACGGCGCGCCGCGGCCGGGGGTCACGCGACTGCACCGCACCGCGCCGAACAACATCACCGTCACCGACGCCTCCGGCCACATCCGCACGTTCGGCGCGGCGGTGTTCACCGCGCAGAGCTGGATGCTGCTGTCGAAGATCGAATGCGACGAGGCGCTGTTCCCGATCGACCACTGGACGGCCATCGAGCGCACCCACTACATGGCCTCCTCCAAGGTGTTCGTGCCGGTCGACCGCCCGTTCTGGCTCGACCGCGACCCGGTCACCGGCCGCGACACGATGAGCATGACGCTGACCGACCGGATGCCGCGCGGCACCTATCTTCTCGGCGACGACCCGGACCGGCCCGCGGTGATCTGCCTGTCCTACACGTGGGCCGACGATTCGCTGAAGTGGCTGCCGCTCAGCGTGTCCGACCGCGTCGAGGTGATGCTGCAGTCGCTGCGCGAGATCTACCCCGGCGTCGACGTGCGGCGGCACATCGTCGGCGACCCGGTAACCGTGTCGTGGGAGGCCGAACCGCATTTCATGGGCGCGTTCAAGGCGAACCTGCCCGGGCATTACCGGTACCAGCACCGGCTTTTCACGCATTTCGTGCAGGATTCACTGCCCGAGCGCTATCGCGGTTTGTTCCTTGCGGGCGACGACATCTCGTGGACGGCGGGCTGGGCCGAGGGCGCGGTGCAGACCGCGCTCAACGCGGTATGGGGCGTGCAGCGGCACTTCGGCGGCACGAGCGATCCGGCGAATCCCGGCCCCGGCGACCGTTTCGCGGACCTCGCGCCGATCGAACTCCCGGACTGAGCAAAGCCGTCAACCCATACCGCGCGGTAGCAGCCGAACGTGTTTCCGCCGCGACATTCCGCCCGGCTGTTCCGCCTTACTGAACCGATCATGCCAAACTGATGCCATGAGCACCGATCCGGCGCCGAAGTGGCGGCGACTCGAACCGGACGAACGCAAAGAGCAGATCTACGCCTGTGCGGCGCGGCTGTTCGGCGAACGACCGTATTCGGAAGTGTCCACTTCGGACATCGCGGCCGAGGCAGGCGTGGCCCGCGGACTGATCAATCATTATTTCGGAACGAAAAGGGAGTTGTACCTCGAAATCGTTCGGCGCGCGCTTACCGTGCCACGGATTGCGGTGCAGATTCTGCCGGACGGCCCGCTGGAAGTACGCGCGGACGCCGCCATCGACTGGCTGCTCGACATGGTGCGCGGGCAGGAGAAGCTGTGGCTCGCCGCGATCGCGCCGGAGGGCATCGGCCGCGACCCGGAGGTGGACCGGATCGTCGCCGAGGCCGACCGCGCGTCCGCCGACCGCGTCCTGGAGGCGGTCGGGCTGTCCCGCGACAGCGCGCACGGCGAGGAACTGAACGCGGCGGTGCGCGCGTTCGCCGGCATGGTGAAGGCGGCGGGCCGCGAATGGCTCGTGCACCGCTCGCTGGACCGGCGCCAGGTGCACACGCTGCTGACCATGTCGCTCGTGACCGTGGTCGGCCAGGTCTTCCCCGCGATCCAGCACCCGCCCCAGCACTGACGTACCGGAAGGAGAACCCCCGGCACCACGAGGGGGGAGGAAAGTGCCGGGGGCCCCTTCCGGAGGCGAGGCCCCCGGTAGCTGTCCACGCTACGCCGGGAAGGCGTCGAATCGGTGTCGGTCGGCGCGGCGACAGCCCGACTTTTCACCACGACCACGCGGACGGCCCAGCGCGGACGCCCCGGCCGGGCAATTTCGCGAATTTCAGCCGCGCAACCGGGCCAATCGGCACGTGAGCCCGTCCAGGCAGCTGCGGATCGCGAAGTCGAACAGCTGCGGATGGTAACCGGCGGCGGCCGCGGGGTCGGCGAGCAGCTCCCGCATCGCGCGGCCGTGCGCGGCCATCCCGGGCAGGTCCTCGCGGTCGTGGTAGGAGGCGTACTCCTCGGTGTTGTCCAGGCGCAGGCCGAGGCTGCAGTCCCGGTCGTCCTCCAGCGCGACGTACTGGCACGCGGTGGTGGTGAGCATCGTGTAGGCGAGCGCGCTCTCGTCGCCGAAGCCCGCGTCCAACAGCATCCGGACGCCGCGGTCCACCGTGGGCGTGGCCGCGGCGACCGATGGGCCGAACGACGCCATCCGGCGCGCCGTGCCCGGGTGCTTGCGCAGCACCTCGCGCAGACCGGTCAGCAGTTCGACGAACCACTCCTGCCAGTCCAGCTTCTCGTCGGGCAGCCGCAGCTGGCCGACCACCCGGTCGAGCACCGCGCACACGACCGCGTCGCGGTCCCCGACGTGGTGGTAGACGACCGCCGGGTACGCCCCGATCGCGGCGGCCAATTGCCGCAGCGTCCAGTTCTCCAGGCCGCGTTCGACGGTGAGCTTCACCGCCGCGTCGATCACCTTCTTCGCGGTGACCGCGGGCAGCCCGGCGGCGGAACGGGACCGGGCGCGCTGTCCGGCACGCGAAGTCGGCATGGCGTGCACCGTAACCGGCGACCGCCCGGCTCGGCCACACGCGGTTCCGCGCTGCGGCATGATCGGGGCATGCCACGCGCACAGGCCAACGGCCTCGAACTCGAGTACGACACGTTCGGCGACCCGGCCGCGCCGCCGATCGTGCTGGTGATGGGACTCGGCGCCCAGATGATCACCTGGGAGGAGGGTTTCTGCGAGCTGCTCGCGAGCCGCGGCTTCCACGTGGTGCGCTTCGACAACCGCGACGCGGGCCTGTCCACCTGGTTCGACGAACTCGGCGCGCCGGACCTCGCCGGGATCATGGCGGGCACGGCCCCGGCGCCGTACCTGCTCTCGGACCTCGCGGACGACGTCGTCGGGCTGTTCGACGCGCTCGGTTTCGCGAAGGCGCACGTCGTCGGCGCCTCGATGGGCGGAATGGTCGCGCAGCAGCTGGCGATCGACCACCCGGACCGGCTGCTGAGCCTGACCTCGATCATGTCGACGACCGGCGACCCGTCGGTCGGCCAGGTCTCGCCCGCCGCGCTGGAAACGCTCACCAAGCCGGCTCCGGAAACGCGCGAGGAGCAGATCGAGCTGAGCGTCGCGAACTACCGGGTGACCGGGTCGCCGGGCTATCCGGCCACCGAGGAATACCTGCGGCGCAAGGCAACCCGGAACTACGACCGGGGACGGCATCCGGTCGGGATGCAGCGGCAGGCCGCCGCCGTGGTCGCGTCGGGCGATCGCACTGAACGACTGCACGACGTCCGGGTGCCGACCGTCGTGCTGCACGGCGACTCCGACGTGATGATCGACGTCAGCGGCGGGAAGGCGACCGCGGCGGCGATCCCGGACGCGGAACTGGTCATCGTCCCGGGCATGGGGCACGACCTGCCGGAGCCGCTGTGGCCGGAGATCGTGGCGGCGATCGTCCGCGCGGCCGCCCGCGCCTGACCGGGGTCAAGAAGCCGTCAATACCTCGCTCCGGAGCGTACGGAACCTGTCCGCGCGCCCTCCCTTACGCGCCCGCGCGAGGTGCCATGGGGCATGCGTATTGACGGACGGCTGGCTGGCGGATTCGGTTTCCCGCTCGGTTGCGTGGCGGTGGTGGCAGCTGCGATCGCGGCGAAGCTCGCGCCCGCGCATCCCGGTTATGCCGTGGCGGCCGTCGCGCTCGCGGTCGGTGCAGTGGCAGTGATCACGACTCCCCTCGCGGCGGGCGGCGCGGCGATAGTGGGCTGGGCGGTGCTTTCCGGCTTCGTCTACAGCCGAGCCGGGACCCTAGTTTTCACCGCGGCGACCGGCTGGGTCGCGGTGATCTTGGCTGGTGCGGCCGGGTTCGGGCTCGCTGCCGGTGCTGGATGGCGCGCGGTCCGGCGGGATCCTCCGGTGGTCGCGGAAGCTGTCGTGCCGGTGCCGCGGAAGGCGGTCGAATCGAGCCACCGCCGGGTGGCGTCACTCTGAAATGGCTCGCCAAGGTGCGGGAAGGGTGCCAGGCTGACGGGGTATCACGTCGTCACCTTCGGAGGTCAGCCATGAGTGAAGCGCAACCGGCACCCAGCGACGGGGAGGGCGACGTCAAGCGGAAGTTCCGCGAGGCGCTGGAACGGAAGCAGGCCAAGGCGCGGGACGGGGCCGCGCACGAGAACGCGGGGCAGCAGAGCCAGCACGCGCACGGGCCCGCGGCGAACAAGCGGACGTTTCGGCGGAAGAGCGGCTGATCGCCGTTCCTGAGGGTGGCGTGGGGCACCCCGAAGCTTGATTGTGACTACGGGCGGAGGGTGCTTGTCAAGGCGGGAAAGATGCCTTGACAAGCACCCTCCGCCCGTGTTTTGGCTTCGTATCGGGGTGCGGGGGTGGTGTGGGTGCCTCGCTCGTCGGGTGTGTTGGCTGCGGTTGGGTGGGCGGGGCTAGCGCCCCAATGTGGCATTGGGTGCGTCAGATGCACCCAATGTGGCGTTCGGTGCGTGGGATGCACCCAATGCCGCATTGGGGCGCATCCTGGCGAGCTCAGGTCGGGCTAGCGCGGGGCGGGCGAGCGCATTCCGGCGAGCGCGCGCATCCCGGACTTGCGCGGGCGAGCAAGCACGGGGTGGGCGGGCGCATTCCGGCGAGCGCGGGGAGAGCGAGCGCATCCCGGGCGAGCCCGGGCGGGCGCATTCCGTCGAGCGCAAGGCGGGCGGGCGCATCCCGGGCGAGCGAGCGCGGGTGGCGGGCCGTGAAGGGCTCCTTGAGGGAATCCAAGTCCGTGAAGGGGCCCCTCACGTACCGGGTGGTGGGTCGTGAGGGGAACCCTGAAGGAATCTGGTTCCGTGGGGGTTCCCCTCACGTACTCGGCCGAGCTACACCGTGAGGATCGAGCGCAGGCGGCCGACGTCGGTCATCCGGCGTTCGGCCAGGCGGTCGGCAGCGGCGGCGGGCGGTACGCCGTCGTCCTTTGCCAGGTCGTACACCGCTTTCGTCGTGTCGAAGATGGCCGCGGTTTTGCGCTGGGCGCGGGCGAAGTCGAAGCCGTGGCGTTCGTCGTCCACCTGGATGACGCCGCCCGCGTTCACCAGGTAGTCGGGGGCGAAGAGGATGCCGCGGTCGTCCAGGAGCTTGTCGACGCCGGGGTGCGCCAGTTGGTTGTTCGCCGCGCCGCACACGATTTGCGTGCGCAGGGCGGCGACTGTCTCGTCGGTGAGCACGCCGCCCATCGCGCAGGGGGCGAAGACGTCCAATTCGGTCCCGATCATGGCGTCCACATCGGACACCACCTCGACCCCGGGGTACGCCGCTCGGGTGCGTTCCACCGCGCTGGGCGCGACGTCGGTGATCACCACGTGCGCGCCGGCTTCGACGAGGTGGCCGACGAGGATGTGGCCGACCTTGCCGACACCTGCGACGCCGACGCGGCGGCCGGTCAGTTCGGGTACGCCCCAGACCTGGTCGGCGGACGCGCGCATTCCCTGGTACACGCCGAAAGCAGTGAGCACCGAGGAGTCGCCTGCCCCGCCGTCCTCAGGGGAACGTCCAGTGACGTGCCGGGTTTCGCGGGCGACCACGTCCATGTCGCGGACGTACGTGCCCATGTCGCAGGCGGTGATGTAGCGGCCGCCGAGCGATTCCACGAAGCGGCCGTACGCGCGCAGGAGCGCTTCGGACTTCAGCGTGTTCGGGTCGCCGATGATGACGGCTTTGCCGCCGCCGAGGTCGAGGCCGGCTAGTGCGTTCTTGTACGCCATTCCCTTGGAGAGCGCGAGAACGTCGTCGAGGGCGGCGTCCTCAGTGGCGTAGGGGTAGAACCGGGTGCCGCCGAGGGCCGGGCCCAGAGCGGTGGAGTAGATGCCGATGATGGCTTTCAGCCCGCTGGCCTCGTCGTGGCAGAACACGACTTGTTCATGGCCGGTGTGACGGCCGAACACGCCTTCGGTCACGGTGGTGACTCCTTTGTCTCCCACGCGGCTCGTGGCCGCGCAAATGTGTGAACGGTGCGCACCGGGGAACGGGGGTTGCCCGTCCCGCAGTGCACACCGTCAACCTACTTCGCCGTTCTCCGGGCCACCACCCGCATCCCGGGAGCTTCACCCCAGATCCGCGACAGCTTCCCGAAGCGTGGAAATCGCGGTCTCGAGCTGTTCATCCGACAGGTACGGCGCGGGTCCGAACCGGAGGTAATGGCCCCGGCTGTCGGTCCGCAC
The DNA here is from genome assembly GCF_004522235.1 of Amycolatopsis nivea. Classification (GTDB taxonomy): domain Bacteria; phylum Actinomycetota; class Actinomycetes; order Mycobacteriales; family Pseudonocardiaceae; genus Amycolatopsis; species Amycolatopsis nivea. The sequence goes on along the minus strand of NZ_SDLT01000016.1, from coordinate 146,272 downwards.
GCCGCGCGCGGACAGGCGTTCGCACAGCTGCCCGGCGACCGGGCTGCGCAGCGAGAGGAAGCCGCCGATGCCGTCGAGCGGGGTCTCGCGGTCGCGGGTGACGACGTCGTCCGGCAGGCCGAGGCTGTCGAAGCAGCCGGCCAGCAGGCCGACCTGGTGCTGCGAAACCTCGCGCAGGAACTCGGCGGTGAGTCCTTGCTCGGCGAAGAATTGCTGCACTCGTACACCGCGGTAGTGGCTCGACGGGTCGTAAGTGGCTCCGGCGAACCGGTCGCCGCCGGGTGCGTACGCGACTTCGTCCGGCCGGCGGTCGTCGGCGAGGGCGCCGAATTCCGCGTACCAGCCGGTAATCACCGGGCGCAGCTCCTGGGCGTGCGCGGGCAGGCGCAGGAAGCAGTTGCCCTCGCCGAGCTGCAGGTACTTGTAGCCGCCGCCGAGCACCCACGCGTTGGTGAGGCCGAGGTCGTGCAACGAGAACGGGACCGCGCCGACCGCGTGGTACGCGTCGACGACCAGCTCGACCGAGCGGCTCCGGCACGTGTCAGCCAGATGCGCGAGGCCCGGCACGATCCACGACGTCTCGAACAGCACCGCCGACGTGAGCACCGCGGCAGTGCGGTCGTCGACCTGCTCGGCGAGCCGTTCGGCCAGCGTCGCGACCGGCGCGGCGGGCACGCGGACGACCTCGACGCCCTCCTCGGCCAACCGGGTGAGCTGGCGGCGCAGCGTGTGGAATTCCCCGTCCGTGGTCACCAATCGCGGCCGCTTCCGCAGCTCGATCGCGGACAGGAACCGCAGCACGAGTTCGTGCGTGTTCTGGCCGAGCGCGTAGTCGCCGTGCGGATCGGACAGCCACTGCCGGAACCCGTTCCGCAGCTCGCCTGCCTTCGCGAACGCCCGGCCCCACTTCTCGTCCACCTCCTCCGCGGCGTCGGCGAACGCTTCGCGCAGCCCCTCCTCGGCGACGTCCGGCCAGGCCTGGTGCGAATGCGCGGACAGCAGCAGCCGGTCGGCGACGCGGAACCGCGAATAGTGCGGGGCGAGTGCGTTTTCCTTGGCGCGCAAGGACTCCACTGTGCTCACAACCGGCTCCGGACGGCCCACAGGTCCGGGAACATCGGGTTGAACAGCGTGGTGCGCAGGTAGGCCGCGCCGGACGAACCGCCGGTGCCGGTCTTGTCTCCGATCGTGCGTTCGACCATTTTCACGTGCCGGTAGCGCCATTCCTGCAGGCCCTCGTCGAGGTCGACCAGCGCCTCGGCGAGCACCGACGGGCCGCCGTCGTCCTGGTAGACCTTCAGCAGCACTTCCTGCAGTTCCGGCGACGGCTCCAGCGGACGGGTCACGTCGCGGTCGGTGGCGACCGGATAGCCCTTTCCGGACAGATACGTCAGGAACGAGTCGAACACCGACGGGCGGCGCATCGCGTCGGCGATCCGGGTGCGCTGCTCGCCGCCGTCCGGGTAGTGCGCGAAGACGCGCTCGTCGCGGCGGCCGAGCACCGCCTCCAGTTCGCGGAACTGGCCGGACTGGAAACCGCTCGAAGCGTCGAGGCGGGCGCGGAAGCTGGTGAACTGGCTGGGCGTCATCGTCTCCAGCACGTCGATCTGCGCGACCACCACCTTCAGCACGGTCAGGATGCGGCGCAGCGTGCGGATCGAATGCGCGGTCTTGCCCGCTTCGAGGCTTTCCTGCAGGAACTCGGCCTCGTGCAGGATCTGCTTGAACCACAGTTCGTAGACCTGGTGGATCACGATGAACAGCAGTTCGTCGTGTTCGTCCGAGCGCGGGCGCTGGGCGCCGAGCACCTCGTCGAGGGCCAGATAGGACGTGTAACTGAGTGCGGCCTGGGTGTCGTCGGTTCCGGTCATCGGGTTCCTCATCTCGTGGACAGGGTTCGGTCGAAGTGGCGCTGGGCGGGTGGCGCGAGCGCCGAGTACAGGTCGTGGAACAGCTTGACCGCCGCGGCCCTGGTCTCCGGCGCGGGGATCAGCTCGGCAGGCAGTTCCGGGTCCAGTGAAGGGAATTCGCGATAGGTGTGCACCAGGCGGGTGCGCACGGCGAACGCTTCCGGATCGCCGAGCTCGCGCGGGCAGTCGCCGAATTCCGCTACGAACGCGGCGTAGCGGGCGGACAGCCCGTCGAGGTCCCAGGCCCGTCCGGCGAGCCGGCGCACGTCCAGCGCGGCGGACGGCGTGCCGAGCATCAGACCGGCGTGTTCGGCGACCTCGAGTTCGGTGAGCAGGGCGAGCACCTCGGCCTCGCGGTCGTGCGGGGCGAGCCAGGTGCCGTCCTGGACCGGGCCGAAACCGAGGAAGCGCAGCCGCCGCACCAGCCGTTCGCGGGATTTGCGCCGGGTTTCCGGGATGTTCTGCCACAGCACGGTCCAGGTCCCGGCCGGTTCGTCGCGGCGGCCGAGGCCGAAGATCCGCCGGTCGCCGTCGTCGAGCAGGGCGACCGTGCGCGCGGTCAGCGAGTAGTGCACCAGCCTGCCCTCGCGGTGCCGCGACAGCAGACCGCGGCGCACCAGCCGGGTCAGCGCGATCCGCGCCGCGCCGTCGGAGAACCCCAGCTCGTGCAGCAGCGCGACGAGCCCGCCGGACCACACGCGCCTGCTCTCGCGCGGGCGCACGTAGCTGCCCAGCAGCGTCATCACGAGCTCCTGGGGCGTGCGGGCGGGTTCGGTGTCGGGCACGAGCCAACTCTATACACCTCAGCCCGCTGCGGTGTAGCTTTCGGGAGTGAGCAGTTTTTCCGACCGAGTCGTCGTGGTCACCGGCGGCACCCGCGGCATCGGCGCGGCCGTCGCCGAGCGGTTCCGCGGCGCCGGTGCGACCGTGCACTCCCCTGGCCGAGCCGAATGCGACGTCACCGACGAGGCCGCCGTCCGCGCGTATTTCGCCCAACTCGGACCGGTCGACGTGCTGGTCAACAACGCGGGGGTGTCCTCGAGCGCGCCGCTGGCGAAGACCGGCCTCGACGACTGGCGCGGCCAGTTCGAGGTGAACGCGACCGGCGCGTTCCTGTGCACGCGCGAGGTGCTGCCGGGAATGCGCGAACGCGACTTCGGGCGGATCGTCACGGTCGCGTCGACCGCGGGTCTGGCCGGGGCGCGCTACACCTCGGGCTACACCGCGTCGAAGCACGCGGCGGTCGGCCTGATGCGCGCGGTGGCGGCGGAAGTGGCCGGCACGGGCGTCACGTCGAACGCGGTGTGCCCGTCGTTCGTGCGCACCGACATGACCGCGACCTCGGTCGCCCGGATCCGCGAGCGCACCGGCCGCGACGAGGCCGACGCGGAAGCCGCGCTCGCTGCCGCGTCCCCGCTCGGACGGCTGCTCGAACCCGGCGAAATCGCGTACGCCGTGGAGTTTTTCGCCGCCCCGGAGGCGGCCGCGATCAACGGACAGACCCTCGTACTCGACGGTGGAGGAATCCAGAAATGAGCCCGTTCCGCGCCAGTGTCCCGCTCACGAAATCGTGGGAGCACTTCGAGTTCACGGTGGACGACGGGGTCGCGACGGTGACCTTCGACCGGCCGGAGAAGCTCAACGCGCTCACCTTCGACGTCTACGCCGACCTGCGCGACCTCGTCGCCGAACTGCCGCACCGCGGCGACGTGCGGGTGCTCGTGCTCACCGGGAAGGGCCGCGGGTTCTGCTCGGGCGGCGACGTCGAGGAAATCATCGGCGAACTCCAGAAAATGGACACCGCGGAACTGCTCGAATTCACCCGGATGACCGGCGCGGTGGTGAAAGCCATGCGCGAGACGCCGATCCCGATCATCGCGGCGATCAACGGCGTCGCGGCGGGCGCCGGTTCGGTTCTCGCGCTGGCGAGCGATTTCCGGCTGCTGGCCGAATCGGCGAAGTTCGCGTTCCTGTTCACGAAGGTCGGCTTGGCGGGCGCGGACATGGGTTCGGCGTATCTGCTGCCGCGCTTGGTCGGCCTCGGCCGCGCGACGGAACTGCTGATGCTGGGCGACAAACTCCCCGCCGCGCGCGCCGAGGCGATCGGACTGGCGAACCGGGTCGTGCCAGACGCCGAACTGGCCGGTGAGGCCGCCGCGCTAGCGCGCCGCCTCGCGGACGGTCCGGCGCTGGCGTACTCGACCACGAAGGTGCTGCTGACCCGCGAACTCGACAGCGACCTCGGCAGCTCGATCGAACTGGAAGCCATCACGCAGGCGTTGCTGATGACCGCCAAGGACCACAAGGAGTTCTACGCCGCCTGGGCCGCCGGCCGCAGTCCACAGTGGACCGGACGCTGATCAGGCCCGGGTCACCGAGACCTGGAGTTCCGTCACCCAGTCGTCGCGGTTTTCCGGGCACTCCAGGTTGACCTCGCGCGGGTAGCCGGCCGACTGGTAGCCGTTCGCGTCGATCCAGCGGGCCAGAGCCTGGGCCGCTGGATCGATCGTCTCCATGGAACCGCGGTGCACGATGGTCGCCGCGTGCTCCAGCGACGGTAGGTCGAGGACCCGGATGTCGCCGTCCCGCAGCGGGGCGGAAACCTCGACGGCGGCGTGGACGACGACCTTGCCGTCGCCCTCCGGGACGTCCTCGTAATAGGCCACCCCAGGGCCGGTGCAGGCGATGCCCGCCGCCTCCATTCGCCGGAAAAGCTCGTCGTAGAGCGGTCCGATGACGGGACCGATGTCCTCCGGCTCGAAACTCGCGGCGATCGCGGTCAGCTCCGCGACCCGCACCGCGGGGACGTTCTTGACGACGACGTCGTTCTCGGGCATGTGCCCCTCGCTTTCGATCGCTCGGAGCCTCGCCTCGACCCGGACCAGCCGAGCCGCCGCGGCTGCCATCGCCGCTTCCAGGTCTGCCCGGCGCAGCCGCAGCATGGTGCCGAGCTGCTCAGTGGTGACCTTCTCGTCGAGGATCTCCTGCACCTGCTGGAGAGTGAAGCCGAGATCCTTGAGCGCGATGACGCGGTTGAGGCGCGCCAGCTGGGCGGCGGCGTAGTAGCGGTAACCGGTGGCGAGGTCGACCTGAGCCGGGCGCAGCAGCCCGGTCGCGTCGTAGTGCCGCAACATGCGGACCGAAACGCGGCCGTGGCGGGCGAAGTCTCCGATACTGAACATGACGCCTTCGAGTTGACCGCCTGACACGGTGTGAGAGTCAAGAAGCCTTTCAGAGATCCGTGTAGGCGATCGCGTTCTCTTCCAAAGACCCGAACCACAGCCGGCCGTGGTACTCGCGGATCCCCACCAGCAGGTGGAATCCCGGGATCTCGCCGCGCAATTCCCGCACCACCGCGCCCGCCGGGGTGACGGCGACGGCGCCCACCTGGCGTTTCGGGGCGGGCTGCAGCGAATCCGGCAACGCGCGCACCGCGGTCCGGACCGCCGTGGGCAGGCGGCGCACGACGTCGAGGGCACGGAGGCGCGGGCTGGCCTCGGTGATCCAGATCAGCCCGTCCGAACCGGTCGCGATGTTGTCCGGGAAGCCCGGCAGGTCGTCGATCAGGACGTCGCGGTCGCCCGCGCGCGGTCCGGACAGCCAGACCCGGCTGACCCGGCACGCGCCGGTTTCGGCGACCGCCACATAGGACTCGTCCGGCGGCAGCGCGACGCCGTTCGCGAACTGGAGACCGTCGCCGAGCAGGTCGATGTGCCCGTCCGGCGTGCGGCGCAGCAGCCGTCCGCCCGCGGTCTGTTCGATGAGGTCGTCGCGCCAGTTGTCGATGCCGAAGCGGCGCGAGGAATCCGTGAAGTAGACCGTTCCGTCGGCGGCGACCGCGGCGTTGTTGCAGAACACGAAGTCCAGCCCGGCCCCGGACGTCGCGAGGGTCGTGGTCTCGCCGCCGGCCAGCGGCATGGTCAGCAAACCGGCGCGGGCGTCGCAGATCAGCAGCTCGTCGTCGCCGTACAGCTCCAGCCCGAGCGGGCGGCCGCCGGCGTCGCCAAGCAGGTCGATCCGCCGTCCGTCCGGCGAAACGCGCAGGATCCGGCCGTCGTCGACACCGGTGTAGACCCGGCCCTCGGCGTCCACGACCACGTCTTCCGGACCGTGCCCGTTCACCGGCACGATGGTGACCTCACCGAACTGCACGCCGGCCTCCTACCGGTAGGTGAGCAGCCGCGCGTTCTCGCCTTCGAGGTGCGGATGCTCGTTGAAGGACAACAGGTTCACGCCGCCGCGGCCGGACGTCAATTTCGTGATGCCGGTGTTCACGGTGACACGGTTCAGCTTCAGCAGCCCGGGCCCCGGCGTGCCCAGCAACGACCCGGCGACCGCGCCCAGCACTCCGCCCGAGGTGAACACGAGCCCGTTCTCGCCCTTGCCCAGCGAACCGGCCAGCTCGGCCAGCGCCGCCGTGCAGCGGCCGAGGAAAGCAGGCCAGCTTTCCGTGCACGGGCCGCTGTCGCCGGAGTCGACCCACGCGGTCAGCGCGGCGTCCAGCAACCGCTGGTACTCGCGCGGATCCTCTTGCGGCGCACCGCCCGCGTGGTGCGCGGCGATGTCGACGTGGTCGTATTCGTTCCAGCGTTCGTCCTCGATCGCCGGCACGTCGCAGCCGAGGGCCTTCAACGCCGTCGCCGCGGTGTCCCGCTGGCGGGCCAGCGTTCCCGAGCGCACCTGCGTGAACTCGACCCCGCGCCGTTTCAGCTCCGCGCCGACCAATGTGGACTGTTCGAACCCCAGCGGCGACAACGCGTCGTAATCCGCCGCGCCGAACGACGCCTGGCCGTGCCGGATCAGGTAAATCGCACCCATTTATCCCGTCCCGTCAGGAAAACATCCGCAGCAACCGGCCAGGAGCCAAGCGTACCGCGAGGCTCAGCGGCACCCAGGGCCACGAAGGCACGTACGCGCGCTTCGGTTCCGCTTCGATCGCCTTGACCAGCGCGTGCGCACCGGCTTCGGCGGACACCATAAGCGGGTTGCGTTTGGTCGAGCGAGCGGTCATCTCCGAACTGATGTAGCCGGGCCGCACGTCGGTGACCGTGATGCCGTGGCTGCTCAGCTCCAGCCGCGCACCCTCGGCGAACGCGGAGATCCCCGCCTTGGACGCGGAGTACGCGGTGAGATTCCGGGGAAAACCGCGCAGCGCCATGAACGACGAGATCACCGCGAGGTGCCCGTCGCGCTGTTCGCGGAAGATGCCCGCCGCCGCCTCGATCTGGGCCACCGCGCCGACGAGATTGGTCTCGAGGGTCTGCCGGTTGGCGTCGAACCGTCCCGCGCCGACCGGCTGTCCCTTGCCGAGCCCGGCGTTGACGATCACGCGGTCGAGCCTGCCGAGTTCCGCCCGGAATTCCTCGAATACCTGGAAGACGCGGTCGTGGTCGGTGACGTCGAGCGCGCGCGTGGCGACGGTGATCCCGGGGTATGCGGCACGCAGTTCCGCGGCCAAGTCGTCGAGCCGTTCGGTGCGCCGGGCGCACAGCGCGAGATTGCGGCCGCGAGCGGCGAACTGCCGGGCCATTCCCTCGCCGAGACCGGAGCTGGCTCCGGTGATCAGGATGTTCTGCCGCAAGACCATGCCCGGAGCCTACCCGCTGGTAACCGCACCTGGCGGTCCGTGTGATCCCGTCGAAGGCCCGGGAGAAAACCGAAGGAGTTTCGCGCTCGCCGCGGCGGATGACCGGTGGCCCGGCCTCTGGGGGCATGCCGGGCCACCGGTTCCGGGCGCGGCCGCCGGCCGGGCGCGGGGCGCGGTCCGCGCTGCCGGGGCCGAGGCTCCGGACGCGCCGGGGGCGGCGCGTTCCGTCCTGGCCATGGAAGCGCGACCGCGCAGGTCACGGCAATGGTTCCCAGTTGCCAGTACTAGCCCGTTCGTCCGAATGGCACGGCGGTACAACCTGGTCGGACGGCTGCTACCGTGCCTGTGTCGGGCTCGGCACGGTCGGTTACCAGCGGGGGCGGGCGGCGGGACATGACGCAGCGGCAGGCGGACCACGCCGGTCCGGACACCGACGGAGGTGGCCGGACCGCGTTCGCGAGCGCGCTGCGCGCCGCGATCGGAGCCAGCGGGCTTTCCCTGGACCGGATCCAGGCACGGCTGCGCGCGCGGGGCGCGACGGTCAGCGTCACCGCGCTCAGCTACTGGCAGTCGGGCAAACGCCAGCCGGAGCGGGCCGGATCGCTTTCGGCGGTGCGGGTGCTGGAGGAAATCCTCGACGTCCCCGACGGCGCGCTGCTCGGTTTGCTGCCGCCGCCCCGCCCGCGCGGCGCGAGCAGACGCGACCGGGCGGGCGAGGAACCGGTCACCTTCACCCGCGAAATCCTGCAGCCGCTGCTGGAACGCGTCGGCGCGCCCGACGCGCTGGACCAGCAGCACCAGCTGAAGCTGATCGGCCTGCACGACCGCTGCGACATCGCGGCCGACGGCGGCCAGCTCTCGGTCACCTCGCGCGCGGTGTTCCAGTCCGGTGCGGACGGTCAGGACCGCTGGCTGCTGGTGTACGCACAGGGCGACGCGACGGCGGTGCCCGACTTGCAGCCGGTGCGCAACTGCCGCGTCGGCCGCGCCGAAGTGGACGACGACCACGGCATCCTGGTGGCCGAACTGCTCTTCGACCGCGCGCTGGAACGCGGCGAAACGCACCTCATCGAGTACACCCTGCGCAACTCCGGGCCGCCGTACCCGCAATGCCGGGCGACGCACTACCGGGAATTCCGCCGCCCGGTCCGCGAGTACCTGCTGGAGATCCGCTTCGACCCGACCGCAGTGCCCGCCCGGTGCTGGCAGTACGCGAACGCCACCGACGAAGCACCGGCCCGGCGCCGGCTGCGGCTCGACAGCGGCAACGGCGTGCACGCGATCGCGCTGGATTTCGGGCCGGGGATCTTCGGCATCGGCTGGGGTTCGTGACTCCGGTAGCCGAGGTGCGCGAGCTGACCGTCGTGGTCGACACCGGACGGTGGCGCGAGACGGTTCTGGACTCGGTGTGTTTCGCGGTGCCAGCGGGACGGATCACCGCGTTGCTCGGCGAATCCGGATGCGGCAAATCCATCGTCGCGGCGGCGTTGACGGGTTCGCTTCCCTCGGTGGCGCGCAGCTCGGGAGACGTGCGGATCAACGGCACCGTCGGCCTGGTGCCGCAGTCCGGGGTCACGGCGTTCGCTGCAGAGCGAACCGTCGGCGCGCAGCTGGACGAGCGTCAGCAGCTCTATCGCGGACGGAGCGTCGAGGACTCCTGCAAGGCAGCGGTCTGTTCCATGGAGACGCTGGAGCTCTTTCCCCACCAGCTTTCCAGCGGGCAGATTCAGCGCGCTGCGCTCGCGGCGGCCTTGCTGTCCGAACCGGACCTGCTCGTTGTGGACGAACCTAGCGCGTCCCTCGACCGCGGCACCGCGTACGACGTGTGGGCCAGCCTGCGCGCGTACGCCGACACCGGTGCCGCCGGGTCCCCCGCCGAAATCCGCTCCCTCGCCGATCCCTACGTGCAGGGTTTCTTCCCCTGACCGCGCTCAGCTCAGCTTGGTCCGCAACACCTTCCCGGTCGCGTTGCGCGGCAATTCGTCCAGGAACTCCACGTCCCGCGGCACCTTGTAGCGCGCCAGGTTCGCCTTCACGTACTCGCGCACGCCGTCCTCGTCGAGGGTCGAGCCCTCGGTGCGCACCACGAACGCCTTGAGCCGTTCGCCGAAGTCCGGATCCTCGACGCCGATCACCGCCGCCTCGAGGACGTCTTCGCGCTCCACCAAGAGGTTCTCCACCTCGATCGGGAACACGTTTTCGCCGCCGGAGACGATCATTTCGTCGTCGCGGCCGTCGATGAACAGCAGACCGTCCTCGTCGAAGTGGCCGACGTCGCCGCTAGAGAGCAGGCCGTCGATGATTTCCTTGTTGCGGCCGTCGGTGTAGCCGCCGAAGCTGAGCCCGCTGCCGACGAACACCCGCCCGGTCACGTGCGGCTCGGTGATCTTGGTGCCATGTTCGTCGTACAGCGCGACGCGACAGCCGACCGGCGCGCGGCCGACCGTGCCGGGTGCGCGTTTCCAGTCCTCCGGCGTCGCGACCGTCGCCACCGCGACTTCCGTGGAGCCGTACAGGTTGTGCACGACGTCGCCGAATTCCTCGTTCGCCCGGTTGCCGAGATCCGGCGACAGCGCGGACCCGGCGACGAAGATAATCCGCAGGCACGACGTGTCGTACCGGTCGCGAACCTCCTTCGGCAGGTCGACGATCCGCTGCAGCATCGTCGGCACCAGAACGAGCGCGGTGCACCGGTGCGTGGCGACGCCCTTCAGCGTCGCCTCCGGGTCGAACTTCCGGCGCATCACCACCGTGCAGCCGAGCGCGAAGCTGAGGATGAACTGCGACAGCCCGGTGCCGTGGAACAGCGGCGCGCCCATGAAGGTCGCTTCGCCGGAGCGCAGCGGGATGCGGTCCAGAAACTGCGCCGACGCCAGCGCGGACGTGTGCGGTCGCGGTGCGCCCTTGGGGGTGCCGGTGGTGCCGCTGGTGAGCAGGACGAAACCGCCGGGTTTGGCGGGCGCGGGCAGCGGGCGGTCGTCGGTGCTGGCGATGATCTCGGCGAGCACCGGGATCTCGTGCCCGGCCGGTTCGTCCACCCAGGCCAGGTACCGGTCGACGTTCTCGTCGATCGCGTCGAGCAGGCCGGTGAACTCCTGGTCGTAGACGAGCGCGGTGACGCCCTCGCGCTGGGCGACGTCGGCGAACTGCGGTTTGGCGAACCCGGTGTTCATCAGCAGCAGCCGCGCGCCGAGCTTGCCCGAGGCGGCCATCGTGAGCACGAGCCCGCGGTGGTCGCGGCACAGCGCGGCGATCACCGAACCGGGCCCGAGCCCGCGCTGCGACCAGGCGCGGGCGAGCGCGTTGGACTGGTCGTCGAGCTGCTTGAAGGTGAGCGGGCCGAGGTCGTCGACGATCCCGACGGCCGTCGAATCGCGCCGCGCGGCGATGTGGTTCGCGCCGGCGAACGGGCCGTACTTGCGGATCGCGACGAGGGAGCGCAGGCCCTCGTCGAGCCGGGGAAACGGCACCAGGCCGGCGCGGCGCATCACCTCGACGCTGCGCACGGTCTCGGTCAGCTTGCCTGCCACCTGGCCGGCCAGCTCGGCCACACTCATCCGGGCACCTCCATTGCTGCGGCGGGAGCGCCCACGCCGACGGTCTCCGTACCGCCGGTATGGGAGTTACTCGACAGTAAAGCAAGGCCCGTCCGCGCACCAGTGCCCGGCCGGGGAGGAAATCTCCCATGCCGGTCACGGACCGTCCGGGAAGCGCTTCGAGAGCCGGTGCTCAGAAATTGTCGGTGCTGGTCCGCACAATGGGACGGTGCAGGTGATCACCGGCCGGGAGGAGGACTCCGGCTACACGATCGAGGGCCCCGCGGGGACCCTCCGCGGGCTTTCGCGCGCCGACTGGGCCGACGAGGTCCGCCGGCTGGAGGCGGCCGAGAGCCCGCGCTGGGTGCTGCCCTCAGCCGAGGAGATCTATCCCACGCTGATCAAGGCGGGGGTGCGGCTGGGTCGCTGCCACGACCTGTCGCTCGCCGAAGGGCTGCTGCTCGCCTACGAGGGCCGGGAGGGCGAATCGCGCAGTTTGCGGGCAGCGTGGGCCCGGGCGAACGGGGAGGAACCGCCCGACGACGGCCCGGCCTTCGGCGAGGACGCGCAGCCCACGCTGTTCTCCCCGCGCGGCCCCGGGCTGCCGCCGGGAGTCACCGTCGCCGCGGCGGCCCGGCGAGTGCTGGCCGAACAGGAGAAACGCGTCGCCGCCACCGAGGCCCCCGCGCGGATGCGGCTGCTGCTCGCGGCCGAATCCGCCAGCGCACTGGCCGCCGCGGAAATCTCGGCCGCCGGGCTGCCCTGGCGCGCCGACCGGCACCTGCAGCTGCTGGAAGAACGCCTCGGCCCCCGCGTACCCGCTGGTCAACGCCCGAAAGTCTTGGTCGAGCTCGCCGCGAAAATCTCCGCGGCGCTGGGCGGGCGGCCGGTCAATCCCGATTCCTCGGCCAGCGTCGTCCGCGCGCTCGCCAGGGAGGGCATCGAAATCCCGGCGGCGCGGAAGTACCTGCTGCAGGACATCGACCATCCCGCGGTCGCGCCGCTGCTGGAGTACAAGGAACTGTCGCGGCTGCACTCGGCCAACGGCTGGGCGTGGCTGGACGAATGGGTAGCCGACGGACGCTTCCGGCCGCACTACGTGGTCGGCGGCGTGGTGTCCGGCCGGTGGGCTACCCGGGGCGGCGGGGCGCTGCAGATCCCGCGCGCGCTGCGCTCGTGCGCGTCCGCGGATCCCGGCTGGAAACTCGTCGTCGCCGACGGTGCGCAACTGGAGCCGCGCGTCCTCACCGCGCTGTCCGGCGACCGCCGCCTTGCCGAAGTCGCCGCGGCTACCGACCTGTACGCCCGGCTGGCGGAAGCGCTATTCTCCGGCACCCGCTACGTCCCGCTCCGCCCCGGAGACACGCGAGACGACCGTTCCCGCGCGAAAATCGCCATGCTGTCCGCGATGTACGGCGGCACCTCCGGCGAGGCCGGTCCGCTGCTCGCGTTGCTGCGCCAGCGTTTCCCGGACGCAGTGTCCTATGTGGAGCACGCCGCCGCGGCGGGCGAACGGGGTGAACGGGTTCGGTCCAGGCTGGGCCGTACTTCTCCGGCTCCGTCTGCTGCTTGGCGTGCTTTGACCGGCGGGCTCACCGAAGACGAGGCAACAGAAACCCGCGCGCGGCGGGCGTCGCGCAGTTGGGGCCGGTTCACGCGGAATTTCGTGGTGCAGGCAAGTGCGGCCGACCTGACGGCGGTCTTGCTGGCGACTTTGCGCGGTCGGCTGCCCGAACCGGCGCATCTGGTGTTCTTCCTGCACGACGAGGTGATCGTGCATGCCCCTGCGGAGCTGGCTGATGAGGTCGCGGAAATCGTGGAGACAGCGATCCAGGAAGCGGCCCGACTGGTCTTCGGCGAGGCGTGCCCGGTGCGATTTCCCATGGAAGCGAAATCGGTGGACAATTACGCGGAGGCGAAGTGATCAGCTGACTCATGTTTCCCAGCAACCACATGGCGGCACCCGGGAAATCCGTTCGGGGGACGCGGAGTTGCCGTCGGTCGCACTCGCTGCGGGACATTCCACCGCAAAGGCGCTATCCGCGGATCGGAAATGATCAGTACCGTCGTGCGCCATGGTGGGGAGAAAAACACAACGCACACTTGGCAGCTTCTGGAGCTTTCTTGCCTTCATCGCGGTCATCGCGCTGTGGGCGATCCCGTCGATCGGGCCGGGCGTCGCGAACACCAGGAAGAACTAGTTCTGCCGCAACAACGCCAACGGCATCCTGCTCGGTTGTCACATCCGGCAGCACAAATGGCAGAAGCTCAAAATGGCGTTCAAGGCGCAAGCACCAGCGAAAGCCCTCGGAAGGATGCTCGGCAACGTGAAGGGAGTGGCAGCCTCGCTTTCCGCCGTCGCCGGAACGGTTTCCGCCGGTGCCGCCACCATCACGCTCCTGGTGAAGTGACGGCTACGCCAGCGCCTCGTCCAACGCCTTCGTGATCCGCTTCAGCGACACCGGATGCGCCGTCCCCAGTGTCTGTGCGAAGAAGCTCACCCGAAGCTCCTCGATCATCCACCGCACCTCCGCCAGCGCGGGCGACGACGTCCCCGGTGGCAGCGTGGCCATCGCGTCCTCGTACTCCTTCGTGATCCAGGCGACGTCCGCCATCCGCTGCAGGTCGCGCGTCTGCTCAAGCGGCAGCTTCTCCAGCCGCCGCTCGATGCCGCGCAGGTACCGGACCACGTTGGGCAGCCGGGCGGCGCCGGTCTCCGTCACGAAGCCCGCGTGCACCAAACCGTCCAGCTGACGGCGGATGTCCGCCAGCGATTCGGCCGGGCCGCGAGTGTCCGCGAGACGAGTCTCCACGTCGATGGCCGCGCGCAGGATCCGCTCGACCTCCGTCAGCACTTCCAGCACCTTCGGGTTCAACCCCGCGCGTACCTTTTCCAGCAGCGCGGCGAAACCCGCCTCGTCCCAGACCGGGCCGCCCGCCGCGGCCATCAGCGCGTCGACCGCGCAGTCGACGCAGTCCTCCAGCAGGCCCGCGACGCTGCCGTGCGGGTTGCGGTTCAGCACGAGCTTCGAGGAGTTCGACAGCGACCGCGTAATGAACTTCATCGGCGAGTTCAGGTTCAGCCGCAGCATCCGCCGCGTGCCGGACCACATCGCGTGTTGCTGTTCGGCGGGCGTGTCCAGCAGCCGCACGGCCACCGACGCGCCCTCGTCCACCAGCGCCGGATACGCCTTCACGTCGTGGCCGCGCCGGGTCGACGCGAACACCTTCGGCAGCTCGCCGAACGCCGGCTGCACCAGGCCGGCCTTCTCGATGCTGTTGGCGGCCTTGGAAATCGTCTCCCGCACGCGCGGCGCGAGACGGCGCTTCAGCTCGTCCAGATCCTTGCCCTCGGCCACCCGTTTGCCGCGCTCGTCCACCACGCGGAAGGTGATCCGGAGGTGGTCCGGCACCGTTGAGAGGTCCCACGCCGTGTGCGGGATGTCGATGCCGCGCATCGCGTGCAGTTCGTCGCCGAGGATGTCGAGCAGCGGACCGTCCGAAGGGGACACTCGCGTCAACGCGTCGGCAGCCGTGTCCGGAGCCGGGACGAAGTTGCGCCGCAACGCTTTCGGCAGCGATTTGATCAGCTGCGTCGCCAGTTCGCCGCGCAGACCGGGCACCTGCCAGTCGAAACCGTCCGGCGTCACCTGGTTCAGGACCGGCAGCGGGATGTGCACGGTCACGCCGTCGGCGTCTGCTCCGGGCTCGAACTGGTAGGTCAGCTTGAAAACGTGCGTGCCCTGCGTCCACGAGTCCGGGTAGTCCGATTCGCGGACCGCGCCCGCGACCTCGTTGATGAGCATGGACTTCTCGAACGACAGCAGGTCCGGCTCGTTCCGCCGCGCCTTCTTCCACCAGCTGTCGAAATGCCGCACGGACACGATGTCCTCGGGCACTCGCGCGTCGTAGAACTCGTACAGCGTCTGGTCGTCCACCAGGATGTCGCGCCGCCGAGCGCGGTTCTCCAGGTCCTCGACCTCGTCCAGCAGCGCCCGGTTCTCGGCGAAGAACCGGTGGTTCGTATGCCAGTCGCCCTCGACCAGCGCGTGCCGGATGAACATCGCGCGCGAGATCTCCGGGTCGATCCGGCCGTAGTTCACGCGCCGGTCGGCCACGAGCGGCACGCCGTACAGCGTCACCTTCTCGGTCGCCATCACCGCGCCCTGCTTGCGCTCCCAGTGCGGCTCCGAATACGAACGCTTCACGACGTGCTGCGCGAGCGGTTCGACCCAGTCCGGCTCGATCCGCGCGTTGACCCGGCCCCACAGCCGCGACGTCTCGACCAGTTCCGCCGACATCACCCAGCGCGGCTGCTTCTTGAACAGCGCCGAACCCGGGAACACCGAGAACCGGGCCCCGCGCGCACCGAGGTAGTCGCCCTTCGCCGGGTCCTTGAGCCCGATGTGCGACAGCAGCCCGGAAATCAGCGCCGTGTGCACGTGCTGCGGCTCGGCGGGGGTGGTGCTGAGCGTGATGCCGAGCGGCTTGGCGAGCTGGCGCAGCTGGCCGAAGATGTCCTGCCACTCGCGGATCCGCAGGTAGTTCAGGTACTCGGTGCGGCACATCCGGCGGAACTGGTTGCCGGTCAGCGTCTTCTGCTGTTCGCTGACGTACTCCCACAGCTTGAGGTAGGAGAGGAAGTCCGAGGTCGGATCGGCGAACCGGGCGTGCTGCGCGTCGGCGGCCTGCTGCTTCTCCGCGGGCCGTTCGCGCGGGTCCTGAATGGACAGTGCGGCAGCGATGATCATGACCTCGCGCACGCAGCCGTTCTGCGCGGCCTCCAGCACCATCCGGCCCATCCGCGGGTCCACCGGCAGCAGCGCGAGCTTGCGGCCGACCTCGGTGAGCTTCGAGGAATCGCCGGTCTCGAACGCGCCGAGTTCCTGCAGCAGCTGGACGCCGTCGGTGACCTGGCGGCGGTCCGGCGGTTCGACGAACGGGAACGCGTTCATGTCCCCGAGGCCGAGCGACGTCATCTGCAGGATGACCGACGCGAGGTTCGTCCGCAGGATCTCCGGATCGGTGAACTCCGGCCGGGACTCGAAGTCTTCCTCGGAGTACAGCCGGATGCAGATGCCGTCCGAGGTACGCCCGCACCGGCCCTTGCGCTGGTTCGCCGACGCCTGCGAAACCGCCTCGATCGGCAGCCGCTGCACCTTCGTGCGGTGGCTGTAGCGCGAGATGCGCGCGGTGCCCGGGTCGATCACGTACTTGATCCCCGGCACGGTCAGCGACGTCTCGGCGACGTTCGTGGCCAGCACGATCCGCCGTCCGGTGTGCCGCTGGAACACGCGGTGCTGATCAGCCGCGGACAGCCGCGCGTACAGCGGCAGCACCTCGGTGTTCCGCAGCTCCAGCCGGTTCAGCACGTCCGCGGTGTCGCGGATCTCGCGTTCCCCGGAGAGGAACACGAGGATGTCGCCGGGACCTTCGCCGGACAGCTCCTGGACCGCCTCGGCGATCGCCTGCGTCTGGTCGCGGTCCGGATCGCCCTCGGGATCGTCCGGGTCCACGAGCGGCCGGTAGCGCACCTCGACCGGGTAGGTCCGGCCGGAGACCTCGACGATCGGCGCGTCGTCGAAGTGCCGCGAGAACCGCTCCGGGTCGATGGTCGCCGAGGTGATGATCACCTTCAGGTCGGGACGGCGCGGCAGCAGCTGCTTGAGGTAGCCGAGGATGAAGTCGATGTTGAGGCTGCGCTCGTGCGCCTCGTCGATGATCAGCGTGTCGTACTGGCGCAGCATCCGGTCGGTCTGGATCTCGGCCAGCAGGATGCCGTCGGTCATCAGCTTGACCAGGGTGTCCTGGCCGGACTGGTCGGTGAACCGGACCTTGTAGCCGACGGTGTCGCCCAGTTCGGTCTTCAGCTCGCTGGCGATCCGGTCGGCGACCGTGCGCGCGGCCAGCCGGCGCGGCTGGGTGTGCCCGATCTGCCCGCGCACGCCGCGGCCCAGCTCGAGGCAGATCTTCGGCAGCTGCGTGGTCTTGCCCGACCCGGTCTCCCCCGCGACGATCACCACCTGGTGGTCGCGGATCGCGTCGCCGATCTCGTCCTTGAGCCTGCTGACCGGCAGCTCGGCGGGGTACTCGATCTTCGGCACGCTTTCGCGGCGCTGCTGCACGCGCAGCAGCGCCGTTTCGACGTCGGCGGCGATGCGCTCGGCCGTCTGCTGCTTGTCGCGAGACCGGCGCGCGCCGTCGAGACGGCGGCGCAGCCGGTGCTCGTCGCGCAGCATCAATTCGGGCAGCTGGGCGCGCAGCTCTGCGAAGGGGGCTGGAGTGGACATACTTGGGCCAAGGATAGCCGTGCGTGACCGTCGTGGCTTCCGAATATGCCGCGAGCGACAGCCCGGCGTCCCCGGCTCACGGCACCGGGGCCGGACGCGGCCGCACGAGCTTGGCCGGAAGCAGCCAGGTCAGCCGGTCCGAGCGGAGCACGGCGAGCGGGCCGATCACGGCCAGGAGCAGCACGTACCCGGCGACGAACGGGGCCACCCGCGAATCCAGCCCGGCCGCGGTCGCCATCGTCGCCAAGACGAGCGAGAACTCGCCCCGGGTGAGCACAGTCAGGCCGATGTTCACGCCTTCCTGGCGGTCGAAGCCGTGCAACCGGGCCGCGAACGCGCCGGCGGCGAGGTTCAGCACCAGCGTCAACACGACCGCGGCGAGCACCGGGAGGACGACCGTGCCGACCGCGCCCGGGTCGATCGACAGCCCGAAGATGAAGAAGAACAACGCTCCGAACGCGTCCCGCAGCGGCAGCACCAGCTTGTGCACCCGTGGCGCGACCTGGGAATTGCCGAGCATCATGCCGACCATGAACGCGCCGATCGCGTCGGACACGCCCACCTCCTCGGCCACCGCGGCGCCGAGCACGGCCACGCCGACGAAGCAGACGGTGAGCAGTTCGTCGTCCGCCGAACCGAAGAGCCGCGACACGAGCCGTCCGCCCCAGCGCGCCAGTGCGGCGAGCACGAGCAGGAAGCCGAACGCCTTGCCGAAGTCGGCGAGCGCCGCGCCGAAGCCGTCCGCACCGCTGAGCACCGGCTGCAGCAACGCCAGGTACAACGCGAGGAACAGGTCTTCGAGCACGACGATGCCCATGATGAGGCGGGATTCCCGGTTGTTCATCCGCCGGGTTTCCAGGAGCAGTTTGGTGACGATGGCCGACGAGGAGATGCCGATCGCGCCGGCGATCACCAGCGCCTCGCGCGTGCCCCAGCCGAGCGCGAAGCCGAACGCGAGCCCGCCGCCGATGTTCAGCACGAGGTAGGCCACCCCCGCGCCGGCGAGTCTGGCGCCGCCGCGGGCGAGGTCGTCGAGCGAGAACTCCAGTCCCAGATAGAAGAGCAGGAACACGAGACCGAGCCCGGCCAGTACGCCGAACTCGGCCGGATCGTCCACAAGGGACAGTCCGGGGGTGTGCGGGCCGAAGACGAAACCGGCAAGCATGAACAGGGGAATCGTGGGCAGCCCGATCCGGGCGCCGACGCGGGCGAGGGCGCCGGCGGCGAGAAACGCGCCGCCGACGGCCAGCAAAGCATGACCGTTGCTCATGAGATCCTCTTGAGAGCCGGGTACAGGTGGGAAACGAGTACTCAGCAACCCGGAGGAGCGCGTGCCGCGGCGGCTGCGGGCGCGCGGTCCAGTTCGACCGGCGGCGCGGCGGAAAACGGGACGGTGCACCAATCCGGCCGGGCGAGGCGGATCTCGCCGGGAGCGTCGGCGAGCGGCAGCGGATGCGCGGCGACGAGATGCGGGCCCTGTTCCTGGACCAGGGCGGGTTCGGCGTCGTGCGGACGCGGGCCAGCCGGTCCTGGCCCGGGGACGGCCACGCCGAGCAGGAGCAGCGCGGCGAGCAGCAGGACGAGGATGGACCGGTGCCGCGGCGCGGGAGCGGCGGCAGCAGTCGTCATCTCGGGACGAGTTTACCATGTCTTTAAGGTTCGCCGGGAGCTCCACCCTGAGTCCACAGTAGACAGATGACGGCCGGATCCCGTGGTCCCAGTCATTTTCCGGCCTGCTTCAGGCAACCTTCATCGTCCATAGTGGACCACTGACATTCACATCCGTGAAAAATTTTCGTATCCCTTGCCTCGCCACTTCACGCTCGGTTATCGTGGCGCTACGCCGCAGCAGTACCCGGAACCGGTTCATTCGCCGGTCCGGCCGCCTTGCCCACGTACCGCGGAAAGGGATTCCCCCCATGCGCAAGACGATGCGGCCCGCGCTGGCCGCCGGTCTCACGGCTGCCTCGGCCCTCGCTCTCGTCCTCAGCACTCCCGCTCTCTCGGCCGCCGCCGTGCCCGCCCCGCTCGCCGCCTCGGCGTCCTCGGTGCTCGGCTCGGGCGGCGACCTCGCCTCCCCGGAGAAAAAAGAGATCGCGATGCAACTGGTGTCGAGCGCGGAAAACTCGTCGCTCGACTGGAAGAAGCAGTACTCCTACATCGAGGACATCGGCGACGGGCGCGGGTACACCGCGGGCATCATCGGGTTCTGCTCCGGCACCGGCGACATGCTGGAACTCGTGCAGGCCTACACCAAGTCCGTGCCGGACAACCCGCTGGCGAAGTTCCTGCCCGCGCTGGAAAAGGTCAACGGCTCCGATTCGCACGAGGGTCTCGGCTCGGCCTTCGAAAGCGCGTGGAAGCAGGCCGCGGGCACCGAGGAATTCCAGGCCGCGCAGAACAGCGAGCGCGACCGCGTGTACTTCGACCCGGCGGTGAACCAAGGCAAGTCCGACGGTCTCGGCGCGCTCGGCCAGTTCATCTACTACGACGCCATCGTGATGCACGGCCCCGGCACGAGCACCGACAGCTTCGGCGGGATCCGCGACGCCGCGCTGTCGCAGGCGAAGCCGCCGTCCCAGGGCGGCGACGAAACCGCCTACCTCAAGGCGTTCCTCGACGCGCGCAAGGTGGTCATGAAGAAGGAGGAAGCGCATGCGGACACCTCCCGCGTCGACACCGAGCAGCTGGTGTTCCTCAACGACGGCAACCTCGATCTGCACACGCCGCTGAAGTGGAAGGTCTACGGCGACCCGTACGAGATCAACTGAGCCCGCAGCAGGTTCTCGCACTCCGCCTCCGCGTGGGACCGCGACGGCGACCGCTGGGTACGGGAGCTCGGCCCGTACCCAGCGGACGTCGGCGAGCAAGGAATCGGCGTTGCGCGCGAAGGCCGGTTCGGCGTTCTTTCTGCACGTGTCCACTGGCGGGCCGACCGCGGGCTGTGTCGCTCTCGCGCAAGACGACCTGATCGCGGTGCTGCGCTGGCTCGATCCCGCGCGGTCATCGCAGTAACTGATCGGCCGTCCGCGTGTTGACGACCCGGTCCGGTCCGATGCCCGCCTTTTCCGCGCGCTCGCAGCCGTAAGCCTGCCAATCGAGCTGGCCGGGCGCGTGCGCGTCGCTGTCGATCGCGAACTCGCAGCCCAGCTCGACGGCCTGGCGCAGCAACCGCATCGGCGGGTCGAGCCGGTCCGGCCGCGAGTTGATCTCCACCGCCACGCCGTTCTCGCGGCACGCGGTGAACACCTTCTCCGAGTTGAACTGCGACTCCGGCCTGCTGCGTCCGCCGACCAGCCGTCCGGTGCAGTGCCCCAGCACGCGGACGTGCGGGTTCTCGATGGCGGCCAGCATCCGCGGCGTCATCTCCCGCGCGGGCATCCGCAGTTTCGAGTGCACGCTCGCCACCACGAAGTCGAGCCGGTCCAGCAGCTTCTCGGTCTGGTCGAGCGCGCCGTCGTCGAGGATGTCGACCTCGATGCCGTGCAGCAGGCGAAACGGCGCCAGTTGCTCGTTCACTCGCGCGACCTCGTCCATCTGCGCCCGCAGCCGCTCCGGAGACAGACCGCGCGCGACGGTCAGCCGCGGCGAGTGGTCGGTGAGCACGATCCACTCGTGCCCCAGGTCGCGTGCCGTCTCGGCCATCTCGAGGATCGGGCTGCCGCCGTCGGACCAGTCGGAGTGCGTGTGACAGTCGCCGCGAAGTGCCGTACGCAGCGCACCGCCGTCCGGCAGCTTGCTTTCGGGCAGCTTCGCCGCGTACGCGGGCGTACGGTCGTGCCACGCGTCCTCGATGACGCCAGCAGTGGCTTTGCCGATCCCCTTCAACGCCTGAAGCGTCTTCGTGCCGACGCGCGACGCCAGCTCGTCTTCGGAGAGCCTGTCGACCACAGCGGCGGCCTGACGGAACGCGCGCACGCGGTAAGTCGGTTCACCGGCGCGCTCGAGCTGGAAGGCGATGTCGCGCAGCGCGCGGGCCGGGTCCATGCCTCCTGTTTTACCCGCTCAGCCGCGGCGAGGCAGCTCGTGCAGCTCGACGTCGCCGAGACGGCCGTTCTTGATCTCCACGGTCTGGTAGGTGCAGAACGGCTGCCGCCGCCGGTCGGTGGGCGAGCCGGGGTTGAGCAGCCGCAGCCCGCCGGGCGTCACCGTGTCCCACGGGATGTGGCTGTGTCCGAAGATCAGCACGTCGACGTCCGGATACAACGCGTCGCAGCGAGCCGCCCGGCCCTTCGCGTCGCCGGTTTCGTGGACGACCGCCACCCGGACGCCCTCCAGCGTCTCCCTGGCCACCTCCGGCAGACGTTTCCGCAGTTCGGGACCGTCGTTGTTGCCGTACACGCCGATCAGCCGCGTGCTGCGGGCTTCAAGAGCGTCGAGGGTGTCCACGTCGACCCAGTCGCCCGCGTGCACCACGACGTCGGCCTTCGCGACCTCGTCCCAGACCTGCGCGGGCAGTTCCTTCGCCCGCTTCGGCAGGTGGGTGTCCGCGACGAGCAGCAACCGCACGCCGTCACTCCTCCCCGATCGCCTCGAGCACGTGGTCGAGGAACGCCGCGATGTGCGCGCGCAGCAGCTCGGCCGCGCCGTCCTCGTCGCCCTTCCGCGCGGCGGCGAGCACCGCCTTGTGCTCGTTCCATTCCTTGCGCCAGCTGGGATTCGCGTCCCAGCCGACCACGGTGATCAGCGCGGCCCGATCGCGCAGGTCGTCCAGCATCGACACCATGAGCGGGTTGCCGCAGCCCGCGTACAACGCGCGGTGGAACCGCCGGTTGAGCAGGCTCAACGTGGTCTGGTCGGCATCCGCGGCCGACGCCTCCTTGAGAATCTGGGCAGCCTCGTCGAACGACTCCCGGTCCGCCGCCCGCACCGCGCGGCGCAGCGCTTCCGGTTCCAGCACCATCCGCACGTCGTAGACCGACCGCGCCAGCTCCGCGTCGACCACGCACACCGACGCGCCCTTGTACGGGCTGAACGTGACCAGCCCGGTGTTGGACAGCACCTTGAGCGCCTCGCGCACCGGCGTCTTCGACACCCCGAGCCGCGCGGCCAGCTCCGCCTCCACCAGCTGCTGACCGGGCACCAGCTCGCGGGCGAGAATGCCGCGCCGGATCTCCTCCAGCACCACCTCGGTGCGGGAGGCGGGGAGGCTGAACGTGGACGGCATGCCGACCCTCCTGGCTTTCGCGCTCGTCCCCGCACATTCAACCAGGCGGGCGTCTCCGAGCGTCGACACGTACGATCATATATCAGATGCCATCCGTCGACCGAGAGGACGCGCAGCAATGAAGGCACCCGAGGACCTGCGCAGCCACCGCTGGTTCGGCGGCGACGACCTGCGGAACTTCAGCCACCGCACCCGCGCCCGGCAGCTCGGCTACGAGCCGGAAGAACACCTCGGGAAGCCGGTGATCGGCATCCTCAACACCTGGAGCGACATCAACCCGTGCCACCAGCACCTGCGCGAACGTGCGGAACAGGTCAAGCGCGGCGTGTGGCAGGCGGGCGGATTCCCGCTGGAGTTCCCGGTGGCGACGCTGTCGGAGACGTACCAGAAGCCGACGCCGATGCTGTACCGGAATCTGCTGGCGATGGAGACCGAGGAACTGCTGCGGTCGTATCCGGTCGACGGCGCGGTGCTGATGGGCGGCTGCGACAAGACCACCCCGGCGCTGCTGATGGGCGCGGCGAGCGCCGGGCTGCCGTCGATTTTCGTGCCCGCGGGCCCGATGCTGCGCGGAAACTGGCGCGGCGAGGTGCTCGGCAGCGGCACCGACATGTGGAAGTACTGGGACGAACGGCGCGCGGGCACGATCGGCGACCGCGAACTGGCCGAACTCGAACGCGGCCTGGCCCGCTCCCCCGGCCACTGCATGACGATGGGGACCGCGTCGACCATGACGTCCGCCGCCGAGGTGCTCGGGTTGACCCTGCCCGGCGCGGCCTCGATCCCGGCGGTCGATTCCGCGCACCACCGGATGGCCGCGGCGACCGGCGCGCGCATCGTGGACATGGTGTGGGAAGACCTGACGATCGCGAAGATCGTCGACGAGCGCGCGTACGCCGACGCGATCACGACCGTGCTGGCGCTCGGCGGGTCGACCAACGCGGTGATCCACCTGATCGCGATGGCCGGCCGCAGCGGGATTTCCTTGTCGCTGCAGGATTTCGACGCGATCGCCCGCCGCGTGCCGGTGCTGGCGAACATCCGGCCCGGCGGCGACTGGCTGATGGAAGACTTCTACTACGCAGGCGGCCTGCCCGGGCTGCTGTCCCGCTTGACCGACCTGCTGCACCTCGACCGGGTCACCGTCACCGGACGTCCGCTCGCCGACTCGCTCGCCGACGCCCGCGTGCACAACGACGACGTGATCCGCCCGCGCGACAACCCCGTCGCCAGCGAGGGCGGCGTGGCCGTGCTGCGCGGCAACCTCGCGCCCGGCGGCGCGGTGATCAAGCACATCGCCGCCGACCCCGCTCTGCTCACCCACACCGGTCCAGCAGTGGTTTTCGACAACTACCAGGACTTGAAGAAGCGCATCGACGACCCGGCGCTGGGCATCACCGCCGATTCCGTATTGGTGCTGCGCGGATCCGGGCCGCTCGGCGGTCCGGGCATGCCCGAGTACGGCATGCTGCCGATCCCGGCGCACCTGCTGGAACAAGGCGTGCGGGACATGGTGCGGATCTCCGACGCCCGGATGAGCGGCACCAGTTACGGCGCGTGCGTGCTGCACGTGGCACCGGAATCGCACGTCGGCGGGCCGCTCGCGCTGGTCAGCGACGGCGACCTGATCACCCTGGACGTGCCCGCGCGGACGTTGCAGCTGGAGGTCGACGAGGCCGAACTGGAACGTCGTCTCGCCTCGTGGGCCGCCCCTGCGCCGCGGTTCGAGCGGGGTTACGGTGCGCTGTACGCGGAGCACATCACGCAGGCCGACGAGGGCTGCGACTTCGACTTCCTCGCCCGCACCGGCGCCAATCCGGAACCGGACGCTGGGTGACCGGTTTGTTCCCCTGGGGGCAGTAGTCCGGCATGTCCGGCTCGGCCCGTACGCTGTGCCCCTGACCGCAGCGAATCGAAGGGGTCGTGAGGTGCAGTACGAACCGCGCTGGCCGGAAACCGACAGCGACCAGACCGAGGTCCTGCCGGTCGTACCACCGGAGGAACCTCCGTCCCCGCCGCGAAGGCGCGGCCTGCGCAAAGCCGGCTGGATCAGCGGCGGCGTGCTCGGCGTCCTGGTCGTCGCGTACCTCATCGACCTGCTGACCAGCCAGGGCCGGGTGCCGCGCGGCGTCGTCGTGGCCGGCGTGGACGTCGGCGGGCTGGAGCGGCCGGTCGCCGAACGCGAGCTGCGCGGGAAGATCGAGCCCCGGCTCACCCAGCCGCTCACGGTCACCGCGGGCAACGCGCACACCAAGCTGTCGCCGACCGAGGCCGGGCTGGGGCTCGACTGGAGCGGCACCCTCGACCAGGCGGGCGACCAGCCGATCAACCCCTTCACCCGGCTGGCGTCGTTCTTCAGCACGCGGGAACTGGGCGTCGTGTCGCACGTCGAGGCAGCGAAGCTCGACCCGGCGCTCGAGGACCTGCGCGGCCGTGTCGACCGGGCGCCCGCCGAGGGCGCGATCCGGTTCGACGGCACCACGCCGGTCGCGGTCCCGCCGCAGGTCGGGCAGAAGCTGGACGTCGCGGCGGCGCGGGCGAAGGTGCTGAGCGGCTGGGCTTCGGGCAGCGAACTGACTCTTCCGGTCACGCCGACGCCGGTGCGCACCACCGCCGAGGGCGTTCAGCGCGCGCTCACCGAATTCGCCAAGCCCGCGGTGTCCGCGCCGGTCATCGTCAAGGGCGAAGGCGCGGACGCGACGCTGTCGCCGGAGCAGATCGCCGGCGCGCTCACGTTCGTGCCCGGCGAAGGCGGCGGCCTCGCCCCGCAGATCGACCCGAAGAAGGTCACCGACGCGCTCGCGCCGCAACTGAAGTCCACCGAGCAGGAGGGCAAGGACGCGGCCATCGCGTTCTCCGGCGGGAAACCGGTCGTCGAGCCGTCCGCGGACGGCAACACGGTCGACTGGGAGCAGAGCCTCAAGCCGCTGCCGAACACGCTGAAGCAGACCGACAGCCGCGAGCTCAAGGCGATCTACAAGAAGACGCCCGCGAAGGTGACCACCGAGCAGGCGGACAAGCTGGGCGTCAAGGAAGTCATCGGCGAGTTCACCACCGGCGGGTTCGCCGCCGACTCCGGCACGAACATCCGGGTGGTCGCCGAGAAGGTGAACGGCGCGATCGTCAAGCCGGGAGAAACGTTCAGCCTCAACGGATTCACCGGTCCGCGCGGGCGTCCGCAGGGCTACGTCGAAGCCGGCGTGATCGAGAACGGCGCGCCCGCCCGCGAGGTCGGCGGCGGCATTTCGCAGTTCGCCACCACGCTGTACAACGCGGCGTACTTCTCCGGGATGAAGGACGCCGGGCACAAGGAACACAGCTACTACATCAGCCGCTACCCGGCCGCGCGCGAGGCGACGGTGTTCCAGAACCCCAACGGCGCCAGCGTGATCGACCTGAAGTTCACCAACGACTCGGACACCGGCGTCGCGATCCAGACCGTCTGGACGCCGTCGTCGATCACCGTGAAACTGTGGGGCACCAAGCGGTACACGGTCGAATCGGTCCCCGGCGAGCGCACGAATCCGACGCCGCCGCCGACGAAACCGGGTCCGGCGGAGAGCTGCCACGCGTCCAACGGCGCGCCCGGTTTCACCGCGAGCGACACCCGGATCCTGCGCGACGCCTCGTCGGGCCGGGAAGTTTCGCGGCACACGCGGTCGGTCCGCTACAACCCGCAGCCGAAGATCACCTGCGGGGAGTAGCGAGTCGCTGCATCGTGGCGGCTACCGCGAGGTCGACGGCGAAAGCGAACTCCGCTTCGTGATCGCACCGCGCCAGATGCGGCGCGGATTCGACCACGGCGGGAAGTTCGGTCTGCTCCAATTCGGCGCGGCGGTGGGCGATCCCGGCTTCGTCGGTGACGCCGAACGCCGGTCCCGCGCCCGCCTCGCGCAGAAGCGAGCCGACGACGACGGCCAGGAGCGAGCGCAGCAGGTGCACCGCCTCTTCCGGTGACGCGCCTGCCTTGCGCAGCACCGAAAGCACCGCCTCGACCGGAGCGAGCGCGGCGATCGACGGCAACTGTCTGGTTAGGACCAACGCGGCGGCCTGCGGGTGCGCTCGGGTTGCTTTCCGGAACGACTGGGCGATGGCGCGGAGGTCCGCTTCAGGCTGCCCGGTCAGCTCCGGGAGATCGATCCCGCCCAGTACGTGTCCGGCGACGGCGTCGAGCAAGGCCTCTTTGCCGTCGATGTGGTGGTAGAGGCTCTTCGCGTCCACGCCGAGACGCTGCGCAACGGTCCGCATGCTGACCGCTGCCGCCCCGTCGGCGTCGACCACTTCCAGCGCGGCCGTCAGGATCGCCTCCCGCGACAGCCTGGCGTCTCCCTTGCGCGGGCGTCCCCGGCGCGTCGTGGTGTTCACGGCTCCATCATGGCGCACTTGCGTTAAACCCACAGTGTGGATTAAATTGCGGCTTCGCTCCCCTGGTTTGGAGGAACCCGTGGACCCGTTGGCCATCCCCGCGCCCGAAGTGCTGCGTGCCCGGCAAAAGCTCGTCCTCGACCACTTCCACGACGAGGTGCGCCAGGACTGGGACGACGTGCTGGCGACGTTCCCGCATCCGCACTACGAGATCGTGCCGACGATGACCGTGCACGACGGCGATTCCGCCGTGCGCGGCTACTACGACGAAACGCGCCGCGCTTTTCCCGATCAAGACCACGAAATCATCGCTCTGCGCCACAGCGCGGATGCGGTAATCGTCGAATTCTGGCTTCTCGGCACGCATCGCGGGCCGCTCGGGAAGATCCCGCCCACCGGGCAGCGGTTCCGGGTCCGGATAACCGCGTACTTCCTCTTCGACGCGGACGAACAGCTGGTGTGCGAACGCATTTACTTCGACACGCTCACCATGCTCCGGCAGCTGCTGCGCGCGTACGACGTCCGGAAGCCCACCTCGTGGCCCAAGCTCGTGCGCGCGGTGCGCGGGCTGCTCGCGATGTCCGGGACCCCGGATCCACGGCTTTCCGACACCACTCCGCCCGCTTTTTGTCGGTGACCCCGCGTACAGTCGTGCGCACACCACGGGAAGGGGGAACCGGTGTCCGACGACGCGGCCATGGGGCTTTACGGACTCACCAAACGGTTCGGGACCACGCTGGCAGTAGACGATGTGCGGCTTGAAGTGCCGCGGGGGTCGTTCTTCGGCCTCGTAGGCCCCAACGGAGCCGGGAAAACGACGTCGCTGTCGATGGCGGTCGGCTTGCTTCGGCCAGACGCCGGCGAAGCGCGCGTGTTCGGCGTGGACGTGTGGCGGGAACCGGAACGGGCGAAAAGCCTGATCGGCGTTCTTCCGGACGGATTGTCCATTCCGGAACGGCTCACCGGACGGGAACTGCTCACATACATGGGCCTGCTGCGCGGGCTAGCGCCGGACACGGTCGCCGAACGCGCCCAGGAACTGCTCGGCGTGCTGGAGCTGACGGACGCCGAGCGCACCCTCGTCATCGACTATTCCGCGGGAATGCGCAAGAAGATCGGCCTCGCGACGGCACTGCTGCACGGCCCGCGGCTGCTGGTGCTGGACGAGCCGTTCGAGGCGGTCGACCCGGTTTCCGCGTCGACGATCCGCACGATCCTGCAGCGATTCGTCGCCTCCGGCGGCGCGGTCGTGCTGTCGAGCCACGTGATGGCGTTGGTGGAACAGCTGTGCAGCCACGTCGCGGTGATCACACGCGGACGCGTCGTCGCCGCGGGCGCGGTGGCTGACGTGCGGGGCGAAGGCACGCTGGAAGACGCGTTCGTGCACATCGTCGGCGGCCGGACGGGCGGAACGGAGGGGCTGGCGTGGTTGGCGTCCTCGTCCGACTGAAGCCGCGGGTCCTGCGCGACTCCCTGCGCGGACGGCAGATCCCCGACGCGCAGACCAGCGGAACGGAGGAGCCCGCATGATCGGCATCCTCGACCGACTGAAACTGCGGGTCCTGCGCAACTCCCCCCGCGGACGGCAGATCGCCGACGCGCAGACCAGCGGAACGGAGGGGCCCGCATGATCGGCATCCTCGACCGACTGAAGCCGCGGGTCCTGCGCAATTCCCTCCGCGGGCGACTCGCCGGAACCATCGTCGGCGCGCGGACCAGCGGAATGGGGACGCCAGCATGATCGGCATCCTCATCCGGCTAAAGCTCCGAGTCCTGCGCAACTCCCTCCGCGGCCGACAGATCGCCGGAATGATCGTCGGCGGCCTCTTCGGTCTGCTGGCGGCGCTGTTCACCATCGGCATCGCGGTGTTCCCGGCTCCGGAAGCGCGGATCACCGTCGACCTGCTCACCTCGATCTACGCGGTCTGGATGGCAGGCTGGGTGCTCGCGCCGATCGCGACCGGCGGCGGCGACGACACCCTGCGGCCAGAACACTTCGCGCTGCTGCCGATCGGCCGCCGCAAGCTGGCAGTCGGCTTGCTCGCGGCGAGCTTCGTGGGCGTCACCGCGGTGGTGAGCCTGCTGGCGTTCCTCGGCTTGGTGTTCTACGGCCTGCGGTTCGGCGCCGGCGCCGCGCTCGTCGGTCTCGTGTTCACCGTGCTGCAGCTGGCGTTCGTGGTGCTGCTGTACCGCGTCGTGATGGCCGCGCTGGGCACGCTGCTGACATCGCGCAAAGGCAAGGAACTCGGCATCATCCTGGTGGCGCTCACCGGGTTGTCCGGCGTCGCGGTCAACTACGTGATGCGAAGCGTCGGCCCGGCGATCGTCACCGGTCAGATGCCCGGCTTCGTCAGCGTCATGCACGCCCTCCCGTCCGGTTGGGGCACGCTCGCAGTACACGCGGCCGGAGTCGGGAATTGGGGCACGGTCGGCGGCCTCTTCGCCGCACTGCTCGGCGTCGTAGCGGTTCTGGTCCTGCTCTGGGGCGCCCTGCTGGCCCGCCAGGTCACCACGCCGTCGTTCCGCGGAGCGTCCCGCACCCGCGCGAAGAGCACCCGCACGCGACGCAGCTTGCTTCCCGCGACCCCGGTCGGCGCCGTGGCCCGCAAGGAACTGCACACCTGGTGGCGAGACGCCCGCCGCCGCGTCGCCTTACTGTCGACGCTGCTGATCGGCTTCGTCATCACCGTCGTCCCAGCCCTGTCCGGCGGGGGCGGCCAATCGGCGATGCTGCCGTATTTCGGTGTCGCAGTAGTCCTTTTCGCCTCGATGCAGTCCGGCAACCTGTACGGAATGGACGGCAGCGCCCTGTGGCACACACTGGTCGTCCCCGGCGCCGAACGCGCCGACATCCGCGGCCGCCAACTGGCGTGGGTCCTCATCGTCGCCCCCGTGGCTTTGGTGCTGGCCCTGGTCCTGCCCGGCGTCACCGGCGTACCAGGCGCGTACCCGTGGGTCCTAGGCCTGGTTCCCGCAACGTTGGGTGCCGGCGCCGGAGTCCTGATGCTGCAATCCGTCTTCTTGGCCTTCCCCTTGCCGGATCAACGCCGAAGCGGCAGCCCATGGTCCTCCGGCGGACGCCCAGGATGCGCCCGAGCCGCCCTGATGCTGGCGACCACACTGCTCATCGTGCTCGGCGCACTACCGGTGGTGGCACTGGGCGTGGCTGGAAAGCTGGCAGACCTGCCGGTGCTGCAGTGGCTGGGCATCCCAGCCGGAATCGCGACCGGCATCGCGCTGGCATGGTGGTGGGGTTCGCTCGCCCAGCAACGACTGGTGACGCGGGGTCCGGAGCTACTGGCGACGGTCTCCAAGGAACGGTGAGAAACCTTTCTTGCCGAGGTGTCTCATGGCGTCGCGCGCGTTGATAACCAAGGCAAGAGACCCCCGCCAGGGGAGTTCGCCGTGAAGCAGTACCTGCTGGCCGTCCTGGGAGACGAACCGCGCTGGAGACCGGCGAGGAACCGGCCGCCCAGATGGCTTGCACCCAGGCACCGACGACATGAAAACCGCCGGTGCCTGGGTGTTCGTCGGCAGTTTGCGCCCCTCGCACGCCGCCACCGTCGTCCGCCCACAAACGGCGCGGTCACGATGACCGACGGCCCGCTCGCCGAACTGCGGGAGCAACTGGGCCGTCGCACCGCAGCCTCGTCAGCTCACCAACCGCTCCCACGCAGCCACACCTTCACCTGCCACTACCCTCACCAATCGCGCCCTCCGAGCACACCTGCGCCAGCCCACTAACTTTCACCAACCGTGCCCTCCCAGCGCGCCTTCGCCAACCCACCAACCGCTCCCACCCGGCTCACCTTCGCCTGCCCATTAATCCTGACCAACCGCGCCTCCCAGCACACCTCCACCAGTCCCACCAACCCTCACCAACCGCCCTCACAGCGCGCCTTCGCCTGCCCTCTGCTCCCCGCAACCTCCTTCCTGCGCCCCGCCAGCCGCACCTCTCAAGGCAGCGCCGCCAACGATTCCTCTAGTGCCGTGTCCGGAAGTTCGTTGTCCACCATGTCGCCCGCCAGGTACGCGCCGTACGCGGGCAGGTCGAGGTGCGCGTGTCCGCACAGCGCGGTCAGGATCACCTTCTCTTCGCCAGTCTCCTTGCAGCGCAACGCTTCCTGGATACACGCGGCCAGCGCATGTGTCGGCTCGGGAGCGGGGATGATCCCTTCGGTGCGGGCGAACTGCACCCCGGCGGCGAAGCATTCCTGCTGCCCGATCGCGAGCGCCTCGATGAGGCCCAGTTCGTAGATGTGCGAGATCAGCGGCGACATCCCGTGATAGCGCAGGCCGCCGGCGTGGATCGGGTCCGGGATGAAGCCGTGGCCGAGCGTGTGCATTTTCAGTAGGGGCGTGAGACCGGCGGTGTCGCCGAAGTCGTAGGCGTAGCGGCCGCGGGTGAGGGTCGGGCAGGCCGCCGGTTCGACCGCGCGGATCACCGGGTTCATCCGGCCGGCCAGTTTTTCCCGCAGGAACGGAAAAGCGAGCCCGCCGAAGTTGGAGCCACCGCCGGTGCAGCCAACGAGCACGTCCGGGGTGTCGCCGGCCAGTTCGAACTGTTTGAGCGCTTCCTCGCCGATCACCGTCTGGTGCAGCAGCACGTGATTGAGCACGCTGCCCAGCGCGTACCGCGCGCCCGGATCCGCGGCGGCCTGCTCGACGGCCTCGCTGATCGCGATCCCGAGGCTGCCCGTCGACTGCGGGTTCTCCGCCAGGATCGCCCGGCCCGCAGCGGTGCGGTCCGATGGACTCGGGTACACCTGCGCGCCGAAGGTCTCCATCATCAGCTTGCGATACGGCTTCTGGTCGTACGACGCGCGCACCTGCCAGACCTCGCAGGACAGCCCGAACGTCGCGCACGCGAACGCCAGCGCGCTCCCCCACTGCCCGGCGCCGGTTTCGGTGGTGAGCCGCGTGACGCCCTCGGCCGCGTTGTAGAACGCCTGCGGCACAGCGGTGTTCGGCTTGTGCGAGCCGACCGGGCTGACGCCCTCGTACTTGTAATAGATCCGGGCCGGGGTGCCGAGCGCCTTCTCCAGCCGACGGGCGCGGTAGAGCGGGGACGGCCGCCAGAGCCGGTAGACGTCCCGGACTTCCTCGGGAATGTCGATGTAGCGCTCGGTGGTGACTTCCTGCTCGATGAGCGCCTGCGGGAACAGCGGGGCCAGGTCCGCGGGCCCGACGGGCTCGCGGGTTCCCGGGTGCAGCGGCGGGGGCGGTGGCTCGGGCAGGTCCGGCACCACGTTGTACCACTGCGCCGGGAGATCGGCCTCGTCCAGGATGTATTTCGTCCGTTCTGCCATGACGCCTCCTCGGTCGGCGGACCCCAACGTAAGCCGGGCGGCGGGAGAAGCCAAGCGCCGGAGCGCGCGAGGGGACCCCTCGCGCCGTTAAAGCCGCAGGTCCACCCATGTGGGCGACCTGTCCACAATGGAGGGTGTGGCTGATTCCCCGAAAGCCGTTTCCGGCGGGCGCCGGTTTTTGTCGGTGGGTGCCGGTACGTTCGGTGGCATGGCGACATTGGTGACGTTCCACGCCCACCCGGACGATGAGGCGATCATGACCGGCGGCGTGATGCGCAAAGCGGCCGACGAGGGGCACCGGGTGGTGCTCGTGGTGGCCACGCGCGGCGAAAAAGGCGAGATCCCCGAGGGCCTGCTCGACGACGGCGAGCAGCTCGCGGACCGCCGGGTGCAGGAGACGCAGGCGGCGGCCGAGGTGCTGGGCGTCTCGCGAGTGGAGTTCTTGGGATACCAGGACTCCGGGATGATGGGCGACCCTTCCAACGACGGCCCGGAAACATTCTGGAGCGCGCCGGTCGAGGAAGCGGCGAAGCGGCTGGCTGCGATCCTGATCGAGGAGTCGGCCGACGTGCTCACGGTGTACGACGACTTCGGCGTCTACGGCCACCCGGACCACATCCAGGTACACCGGGTCGGCATGCGCGCGGCCGAACTCGCGGGCACGCCGCGGGTTTACCAGGGCTCGACGAACCGCGACCAGATCCGCCGAGCCGCCGAAGCCGCCCGCGCAGCAGGCGAGGAAGGCGGCCCGGACGCGGACATGATCATCGGGAAACCGGAAGCCGAGCTGACGGCCGAAGTGGACGTCACGGCATACCTGAAGGTGAAGCGGGCGGCGATGCGCGCGCATCGGAGCCAGATCAGCGAGGAGTCGTTCTTCCTGGCGCTGCCGGACGACAAGTTCGGCGAGGCCTTCGGGACGGAATGGTTCATCCGGGAAGGACAGGGGCCGGGGGTGACGGAGACGGACCTGATGAAGGGCCTCTGACCGGGCCGGACGAGCCGCGAGGCCTACGACATGTTCGGCATCGGTGCGGGCACACCGCCGGGAGCGCGCGTTGCCGCTGCAAACGGCGGCCCCGCTACAGGCGCGAGCCGAACCTGCGGGCGGATCGCTCGCGCGAGCCCAAGGCCGGGACGGACGAGCCATCGGGTGCGAGGTCGCGCTG
The DNA here is from genome assembly GCF_004522235.1 of Amycolatopsis nivea. GTDB lineage: Bacteria > Actinomycetota > Actinomycetes > Mycobacteriales > Pseudonocardiaceae > Amycolatopsis > Amycolatopsis nivea. Next base: position 112,939 of record NZ_SDLT01000016.1, on the reverse strand, counting down.
GGGACTGCGTGCCTGGGACAGGTGCGGGCTGAACCTGCGGGCGCGGGCTACCAGCGCGAGCCGAGGCCGGATCGGACGAGCCATCGGGCGCGAAGCCGCCGCTGCGAACGGCGGGCCCAAGACAGCCGGGGACCGAGCCCGCGGACGCGGGTCGCCGGCGCGAGCCGAAGATCGGTTCGGGCAACCGCCGGGCGCGAAGTCGACGCTGCGGACCGCAGGCCCGAGACAGCCGGGGACCGAGCCCGCAGACGCGGGTCACCGGCCCGAGCCCAAGGCGGCGACTGACGAACCGTCCGATGCGAGTTTCCGGTGCGGTCCGCAGGCCCGAGACAGACCGGGCCGAGCCCGCGGGTTGCTGGCCCGAGCCCGAGACCGGCACTGGCGCACCCTCGGGCCGAGCCATCTTCGTGGGCCGCAGGGCTGGGGCAGGCTCGGGCGACACACCAAGCAGTGGGGTCTCCGGCACGGACCTGGAGCCTGGGATGGGGCCGCGTGGTCGTTCCCGGCAAGCGGCGAGCCGCCCGTTGGCTAGGTGGACGCGGTCGCCCAGCCTGGGCCGCGGTCCATGGTCGAGGTCGCGATGCGCCTTCCCGTGCAGGGCCGAGCTAGCTCAAGCTGCGCGCAGTCCAGCCTGAGCTAGCTCGGCCCCCGCAGGCTGGCGAGCATCGAGCGGGCAACAAACATCACCCGGGCCCCGCGGCCTCTCCCACTCGGGCCGAGGCCAGGCGGACCGCGTCCAGGATTTTTTCGTATCCGGTGCAGCGGCAGAGGTTCCCGGCCAATGCCTCGCGGATTTCTGGATCCGAAGGGGCATCCACGCGGTGCACCAACTCGTGCGCGGCGACGATCAACCCCGGTGTGCAGAAGCCGCACTGCACGGCGCCGGTGTCGAGGAAGGCTTGTTGTACTGCGTCCAGCTGGTCGCCGTCCGCTAGGCCTTCTACGGTACGGACGTTCCTGCCCTCGGCTTGGCCCGCGGCGACCAGGCACGAGCACACTGGGGTACCGTCCAAATACACTGTGCACGAACCGCATTCGCCTTGTTCGCAGGCGTTTTTCGAGCCTGGCAAACCCAGTTGATCACGCAGCACGGAGAGCAGGCTCTGCCCCTCCCACACCTCGTCGACGGTGCGCGGTTCGTCATTGACAGTGAGGTTCAGGCGCATTTCGGCTGCCCGCCTTTCCGATAGTCTTCCCAGGCCCAGCTCAACGTCCGGCGGGCCAGTACGGCGATCGCGTGGATGCGGTAGTCGGCGCTGCCCCGGACGTCGTCGATCGGAGACGCGGCGCTCGCGGCCAGTTCGCCGAAGCGGCGGACGACCGCGTCCGGCAGCCGAGAGCGGGAGGTCCACGCATCGGACAGGGCGTCGCGGAGGAAGTCCTCGGCGGCGGTCGCTCGGCGCGGGGTCGGGGCGGCCGAACCGATCGCGGCGCCGATCCAGCCGGTTTCCGGGGCCAGGTCCAGGGCGAACGAGCACACTGCGATGACCATCGCGTTGCGGGTGCCGACCTTCGCGAACTGTTGCGGGCCGGTCGCGGCGGGGAGGTGGATGGCGGCGATCAGCTCGTCGGGGGCCAGTGCGTTGCGTTTGACGCCTTGGTAGAACTCCGTCGCCGGGATCATCCGGGTGCCGCGGACGGACGCGACTTCGATGGTCGCGTCGCAGGCCAGGAGCATGGGGTGGGCGTCTCCAGCCGGAGAGGCCGCGCCCAGGTTTCCGCCGACGGTGCCTCGGTTGCGGATTTGCGGGGAGCCGACGGTGCGGCTCGCCATCGCCAAGCCGGGGAGGCGGGTGCCTAGTTCGGTGATGATCCGCGTGTACGAGACGCCTGCGCCCAGGCGGATCCGGCCGTCTCGCTCGGTCCATTCGGTCAGGTCGCCGATCCGGGTGAGGTCCAGCAGCGCGGGCGGGCGGCGGTGGTCGAAGTTGAGTTCGACCAGGACGTCGGTGCCGCCGGCCAGGGGGACGGCGTCCGGGCGGGCGGACTTGGCGGCCAGGGCTTCGGCCCAGGTCGCGGGGGTCAGGAAATCCACGGGGCACCTCCGGGAGGCGGGCTGCCGGTCAGGGGACGGGCAGGAAGGGCAAAGGGGCACGGGCGAGAAGTGGGAGGAAGGCTGGGGGCATGCGGCACGAAGGAAAAATGGGCCGCTGCGAACAGGTCACGCAGGACTGCTGCACACGGGCTACCACGCTCGCGAAACGGACCACTGTGAACAGGTCATGGCGGAACGCTGCACACGGGCCACCGCGCTCGCGAAACGGACCACTGCGGACAGGTCATGGCGGAACGCTGCACACGGGCCACCACGTTCACGAAACGGACCGTTCATGAAACGGACCGCTGCGAACAGGTCACGCCGGACCGCTGCGCACGGGCCACCGCGCTCACGAAAACGGGCCGCTGCGGCCAGGCCACGTCGGACCACTGCACACGAGCGCACACGGGCCACCATCACGAAGCGGCGCGGCGACCGGCCAAGGCGATGTCGTCCGGGCGGATGGGGGCGTTCGGCAGGGGCAGGCCGGTCGCGGAGCGGAGGGCGTTCAGGATCGCGGGGGTCGACGACAGGGTGGGCGGCTCCCCTACGCCGTTCAAGCCGTACGGCGAGTCGGGATGCGGGAATTCGAACAGGCTGATCGGCATCGGCGGGACGTCCAGCACGGTCGGGATCAGGTAGTCCGTGAAGGACGGGTTGCGTACCCGGCCCTCGCGGTCGACCAGGATTTCCTCCATCAAAGCCAAACCCAGGCCCTGTACGCTGCCGCCTTCGATCTGGCCTTCTACGGCTAGCGGGTTCATTGCCTTGCCGACGTCCTGCGCGGTCGCCAGCTCGACTACCTTCACCAAACCCAGGTCGACATCCACGTCCACCACGGCTCGGTGCGCGGCGAAGGCGAACGCGATGTGTGCGTTGCCCTGGCCGGTTTCCGGGTCGATGCCTTGGGTCGGGCGGTGGTGGTATTCGAAGGTGTGCGAGACAGTGTCCGAACCGACGACGCTGGCGATCGGGCACACCGGATGTCCGCCGCTGTCCAGGACGTGGTCGTTGCCCAGCGACAGGGCCGAAGCGGGCAGGCTGTAGGCGTCGGCGGCGCGGCGCAGGAGTTCCCGGGCGAGGTGGCGGCAGGCGCCTTGCACGGCACCGGTCGACATCCACGTCATGCGGGAGGCGGACGCGGAACCGGCGTCGCCGATTTGGGTGTCGGCGGGGAGGACGACTACCCGCGAGACACCCAGTTCCGTGCTCGCTACCTGTGACTGCACCGTGGTGACGCCTTGTCCGCACTCCGCGGCGGCGGTGTGCACCGAGACGACCGGGGCGCCGTTCACTACCGCCAAGGCGACTCGGGCCGTCGAGATGTCGTCGACGCCTCCTGAGTAGCCGATCGCTTTCACCCCGACCGCGTAGCCGACTCCGCGACGCACCCCCTCGCCGTGCGTCGTGTTGGCGGCTCCGCCGGGCAGGGAAAGCAAATCATCAGCGCCAGCCGGCGGCAGCGGACGGTCGCGGAGGGCTTGCAGCAGTTCCGCGACTGGGGCTGGGCCGTCGACGGCTTGGCCGGTGGGCAGGACGGTGCCCGTGGTCATGGCGTTGCGGAGCCGCAATTCCATCGGGTCCATGCCTAGTTCGTGCGCTAGTTTGTCCATATTGGACTCGCAGCCGTAGGCCGATTGGACGGCGCCGAAACCGCGCATTGCGCCGCAGGGCGGGTTGTTCGTGAACACCGCCAGGCCGTCGATTTCGGCATTCGGGACGTCGTAGGCGCCGGTGACGAAGTAGCAAGCGTTGGCGATGACTACGGGTGAAGTTGAGGTATAGGCACCGCCGTCCAAGACCAGGCGGGCTTTGACGTAGACCAGGCGGCCGTCCTTGGTGGCTCCGTGTTCGTAGCGCATCTTGGCCGGGTGGCGGTGCACGTGCCCGAAGAAGGATTCGTAGCGGTTGTACGACATCTTGACCGGACGGCCGAGGCGCAGGGCGAGCATGCAGGCGTGCACGTGGACGGAGAGGTCTTCCCTGCCACCGAAGGCACCGCCGACGCCGGCCAGGGTCAGCCGCACTTTTTCCGGCGGCAAGCCCAGACACGGGGCCAGTTGTTCCAGGTCTTTGTGCAGCCATTGCGAGGAAACGTAAAGCTCGACGCCGCCGTCCTCGGAAGGAATCGCCAAGCCGGATTCCGGGCCCAGGAAAGCCTGGTCCTGCATGCCGACTTCGTACTCGCCGGTGACCACGACGTCCGCTTCGGCGCGCGCCGCGGCCAGATCGCCGTGGCGGATTTTCACGTGCCGGACCAGGTTGCCGTCCGGATGGATGGGACGGACGCCCTCGTCCAGGACCGTCATCGGATCGGTGACCGGGTCGAGCGGTTCGTAGTCGACGATGATCAGTTTCGCCGCCTGCCGGGCGGTTTCCGGGTCGTCGGCGGCGACCAGCGCCACCGGTTCGCCGTGATACCGGACCTCGTCCACCGCGAGGACCGGCTGGTCGGCGGATTTCATTCCGTACGTTTTCGCGCCGGGCACGTCCTCATGGGTGAGCACGGCGTGCACGCCTGGCTGGGCGAGCGCCTTGCTCGTGTCGATGGACCGGATCCGCGCGGCCGCGTACGGGCTGCGCAGCGTGGTCGCCCAGACCGTGCCCTCGATCCACAAATCCGACGAATAGGCGAACCTGCCGGTTACCTTGGCGGCGCCGTCCGGACGGAGGGCGCTTTCGCCCACCCCGGCGGCTCTCCCGGTTTCCGCGGCGCGTACCAGCGAGTCCACAATGACCACCAGCTTTCCTGCGTTGCCGACTGCACGGATTCAACACGTGTAGATCGGGACTGTCAACGGCTCTTCGGGTATCGTCTGGCGCATGCAGCGGGTCACCCGGGACGATGTCGCACGGCTGGCGGGCACCTCGCCGGCCGTGGTCAGTTACGTGCTCAACAACGGCCCGCGTCCGGTCGCGCCCGCCACGCGAGCGCGGGTCGAGCAGGCGATCGCCGAGCTCGGGTACCGGCCGAACCTCGTCGCGCGGGCGTTGCGGTCCACGCGCAGCAATGTGCTCGGGCTGGTCGTGCCGGACAGCAGCGAGGGCTACTTCACCCAGCTCACCCACGCGGTCGAGCGGGCCGCGTTCGCTCGCGGATCGCTTGTCCTGCTCGGGAATTCGGCGTTCTCCCGGGAACAGGAGCTGCGGTACGCCGAATCGCTGGCCAACATGCGCGTGGACGGCCTGCTGCTCGTCCGCGCGGAGATCGCCGGAGCGGCCGCCACCCACTCCACTTTGGACGTTCCGGTCGTCTACCTGCACCACCACGCCCCGGCCGGCACTGCCGCGCCGTCCGTCGTGCTGGACAACAAGGCGGGCGGCCGGTTGACCACCGAGCACCTGCTCGGGCACGGTTACCGCGAGATCGGCTGCCTCACCGGAACCGCACGGTCCGGGCCGGTGGCCGATCGCGCCCGAGGCTGGACGGAGGCGATGCGGGCGGCGAAGCGGAGCGCGGGCAACGTCGTCCGCACCGGACTCGACCGGCATGCCGCGCGAGCCGATATCCGGCGGTGGTTGCAGTCGCCGGAGCGGCCGCGCGCGATCATGGCGACAGCGGACGGGCTGGCGCTCGACACGCTCACAGTCGCAGCGGAACTTGGCTTGAGCGTGCCGAAAGACCTTGCGGTGATCGGTTTCGGCGGGACTGACGCCGCCGCGCACAGCTGGCCCGCGCTGTCCACCGCCGGGCATTCCTTCGACGATTTCGCCGACGCCGCGGTGTCCACTCTGGACCAGCTCCGCGAAAACACCCAGCCGGACGACCGCGTCCTCGACGTCCATCTGACCGCGCGCGCCAGCTGCGGGTGCGACTGACCCCGCAGCCGGCGCGCCAACGGAATCAGGAGTTAGCGGCCTCTGCCCACGCCGAAGGCGTGTAGCCGAGATAATGCGACGCGTGCGTATTCGCCGCGGAAGCCTGCGGAATGTCGCCGCGCAAATACGCCTCGGCTTCCGCCTTGTCCTTCGGCGGCGGCGTCGGCGCGAGGCCGAGCAGCTTGGCCATGTTGTTGCCGAGGTAGCCCTCCAGGTCGTCCTCGGACAGGTTCAGGCCCTGCGGCGGCTGGTGGCACAACACTTCCAGCTCGCGCGCCCACATGCCCGGCTCGTTCGGCGGCGAATCGGTGCCGAAGACCAGGTCGCTCTTCTTCATCTCCTTGGCGAATTCGACGATCCGCGACTGCAGCAGCCAGCCCGATTCGCCGATCACGTTCGGGGAGTCCTGGATCATCCAGAACGCCTCGAAACAGTAGACGCCGCCGGTCTGGATGCCGAAATGGCCGAGAATGAACGTGACGTTCGGGAACTCGCGGATGATCGGGTAGAACTGCGTCGGGATCGAGTACGGCCCGTCCCCGGTGTGGATCAGCACGATCACGCCGAGTTCGTCGCACACCCGCATCACCGGCCGCAGCCAGTCCAGCGCCCGGTCCGGGCGGTAGGAATGCATGTTGGCGTGCAGCTTCAGCATCTTGTAGCCGTATTCCTTCACGTGGAAGGCCAGCTCCGCCGCGCCGTTTTCCGGGCCGAAACGCGGGTTGTACATGAAGTTGCCGACGAACCGGTCCGGGTACTGCTGCACCAGCGAGGTCACGTACGCCTGGTATTCGCGGATGCCCTCGCGGCCGGTTTTGTTGCCCTCGCGCCAGGTCGTGTTCCCCGGCGGCGGCATGATGCAGCTGACGTCCACGCGCCGCGGCTTGCCGTTGATCCAGAATGGACCGTCCATCATTTCCAGCGTGCGCTCGCCGGTGAACGGGGTTCCGGTGTGCCGCCAGGCTTCGTCGACGAGATTCGTCGGATGGACATGGGTATCGATAATCACCGGATGTCTCCTTACGCAAGACTTGAGTAAAGGACTCCCCGGCCGCGCTTCACCGCACCTACGGGACCCGGAAGCGCGATCCGCGCTCCGGCGCAACCGAGTGCAGCACCTCCGCCGCCCGGTGTCAACACATGATCGCCGAATGCCTTGCGCGGCAAGACTTTTCCGGACTCCCCTCTTGACACCGGTCCCGGGAGGGCTTTGCATTGAACGACCCGGCGGCGCTGCCGGGCGCCGGTGACCTCCCGTTTCGGGCCAACCGTTCGGCCAACTGCCTCCAGCCGCGCGCTGGAGACGACCGCCGGGCCGGGTCCGACCCCGCCCGGGGAAGGGCGGCCCGATGTCGGCTGCGGAACCGGAACCCTGCGATCTCCTGCTGACCGGCGGCACCGTGGTGACCGTCGACGACCAGCGCACTGTCCATCAGACGGGCCACGTCGCGATCATCGGCAACCGGATCGCCGGCGTCGGCGAAGGGCCTGGCACCGAACGCTGGCGCGCCGCCGAAATCGTCGACTGCCGCGGCAAAGCTGTGCTCCCCGGCCTGGTGGACGGGCACAACCACCTCTACCAAGCACTCGCCCGAGGGCTCGGCGAAGGCATGTCGATCGTGCCGTGGCTGTGCGAATTCATGTGGCCGTATTCGATCGCGATCACCGGGCCGGAAGCAGTGGCCGGGGCACGGCTCGGTGCGGTCGAAGCGTTGCGCGCCGGCATCACGACGGTGATCGACAACCATTACGCGCCAAGCGATCTTGAAACGACGCTCGCCGTCGCGGACGTCATCGAGGAAGCCGGGCTTCGCGGCGCGGTCGCCCGCGGAATGCTGGGCGAGCGCACCGAAATCGCCGACCGTCGCGGCCAGCCGATCGAACTGTTCCGCTACTCGAGCGAGGACGAATTCGCGATCACCCGCGAGGCGATGCAGCACCGGCCGTCGAGTTCGAAGGTCTCCGTCTGGCCCGCCGCGCTCAACCTCTGTTACGTGGAGCAAAAACTCGTCCGCCAGACGGTCGAACTCGCCCGGGAATACGGCACTCGCTGGCACACCCATTGCTGCGAGAGCAAAACCGATCCGGTCAGCTACCTCGAAACCCACGGGGTGCGGCCGGTCGAGTGGCTCGCGAAGGAAGGCCTGCTCGACGAACGGGCCACGCTCGCGCACGCGATTTGGCTCGACGAAGCCGAAATCGAGCAGGTCGCGGCGGCGGGCGCGGGAGTTTCGCACAACCCGGCGTCCAACGGCTATCTCGCGTCCGGCACCGCGCAGATCGCGAACATGCGGAAACAGCACGTCCCGGTCGCGCTCGGCACCGACGGTCCCAGCTGCGGCCATCGGCAAGATCTTTTCGAGGCGATGAAACTCAGCGTCTTCGGCCAGCGAACGGCCACTTTGGACCCGACCGCGCTGCGGGCCGAGGACGCGCTGGAAATGGCCACCCGCGAGGGGGCCCGTTACGCCGGAATCGACGCGGGAGTGTTGAGCGAGGGCAAACTCGCCGACGTCATCGTGACCGCGCTCGACCGTCCGCACGTGCGCCCGGTGCACCGGGCTGTCGCCGCCCTCGTCTACTCCGCCCGCGGGTCCGATGTGGAGCTGACGATCGTGGGCGGCGAGATCGTCTACCGCGCCGGACAGTGCGTCCGCGTCGACGAAGCGGCCGCCGCCGACGAGGCGGAACGGCACGCGGCCCGGCTGCTGGAACGCAGCGGCATGGGCGGACTGCTCACTCCCTGGGCGCGGTGATCCGCGCTCCCCCCTTCCCCGCTGTGGAGGAAACCATGCGATTCCGTCCGCGCACCACCCGAGCCGAAACCCGCGACGCGGTCGACACCGTCCCCCGGTTCCGGCAGATGCTCCCCCTCGGCATCCAGCACCTGCTGGTCGCCTACTCCGGAATGGTCACCGTCCCGCTGCTGATCGGGCTCGGCGTCGGCCTGTCCACCGCGCAGATCGCCACGCTCATCACGGCGAACGTGCTGGTCAGCGGCATCGCGACGCTGCTGCAGACGCTCGGGATCGGCAACGTCGGGGTCCGGCTGCCGATCGTGATGGGCTCGACCTTCACCGGCATCACCCCGGCGATCATCGTCGGCAAGGAGGCCGGGCTGCCCGCGGTCTTCGGCGCGACGATCGTCGCCGGGCTGCTGACCTGGCTGGTCGCGCCGTGGTTCAGCAAGCTGATCCGGTTCTTCCCGCCGATCGTGACCGGGACGATCATCGCGATCATCGGATTCTCGCTGCTGCCCTCCACCGCGACGCTGATCGCCGGGTCGAACCCGAACGCGGCCGACCACGGTTCGGCCGGACGGCTGATTCTCGGCCTGGGCATCATCGTGCTGACTGTCTGCTTGGAACGGTTCGCCCCGCCCGCGGTGCGCCGCTTCGCGATCCTGATCGCGCTGGCGGTCGGCACCCTCGTCGCGGTTCCGCTCGGCATGGCGGACTTCAGTTCGGTCGGGCAGGCGGACTGGTTCGGCGTGGTGAAGCCGTTCGAATTCGGCATGCCGACGTTCGCGTTGTCCGCCTTGCTGCCCATGATCATCGTGCAATTGGTGAACATGGTGGAATCGACCGGCGACACGCTCGCCATCGGGCAGATCGTCGGCCGCGACGTCGGTCCGCCCGAGATTTCCCGGGCACTGCGCGCGGACGGGCTCGGCACCGCGTTCGCCGGCGTGTTCGGCTCGTTCACCGTCGTCACCTTCGGCGAGAACGTCGGGCTGGTCAGCATCACCCGCGTGATGAGCCGGTTCGTTGTCGCGACCGCGGGCGCGGTGCTGGTGCTCATGAGCCTGGTGCCGAAGCTCGGCGCGGCCGTCGCGTCGCTGCCGGGACCGGTGCTCGGCGGCGTCGGCGTGGTCATGTTCGGCACCGTCGGGGCGGTCGGGCTGCGCATCATGAGCCAGGCGGACCTCAGCAACGGCCGCAATATCCTGATCGTCGCCATCTCGTTCGGCTTCGGCCTTTTGCCGGTCGGCGCGCCAGAGTTTTACCAACATCTGCCCGTTGTGGTGCAGACGGTACTGACGAGCGGCATCGCCGCCGGCGGCATCGCGGCGTTCCTGCTGAACCTCGTGCTCAACCGCCGCGAACGGGCTCCGCGCACCGGAACGGAAGCCGCGCCCGGGTATTGACCCTCGGCGGCTTCCGATGCACCATAGTCGAAACTCCTTGCAGGGAAGGAAAAACCTCGCTCATTCCATAACCCCGTAGGTGCGGCGGCAGGTTCGCGCGCGGCCGGGGGTCCTCGCCGCCGGCAGCCCGTCCGGCTCCGGCGACGCCCCGCGATCCGCCCGGCCCGGCCGTTTCCCGGCCCCGCCGGCCCAACGAGGTGAGGGAATCATGGCCAGTCACCCGTCTCCCCCGTCCCCGGTGGACGAACGTCCCCGGTTCGGTCCGCTGGTGCTGCTGGGTTTGCAGCACGTGCTCGTGATGTACGCCGGCGTCGTCGTGGTGCCGATCGTGGTCGGCGCCGGGCTCGGGCTTCCGCAGTCGCAGATCGCCGACCTGGTCAGCGTCGACCTGGTGCTCGCCGGGATCGGCACCATGCTGCAGGCGTTCGGCGTCTGGAAATTCGGCATCCGGATGCCGCTCGTCGTCGGGGCCGCGTCCAACGGCATCGTCCCGATGGTGCTGATCGGCAGCACCCAGGGGCTGTCCACAGTGTATGGCTCGCTGCTCGTGGTCGGCGTGCTCTGGGTGCTGATCGCGCCGTTGTTCAGCAAACTGCTCAAGCTGTTCCCGGAGGTCGTCACCGGAACCGTCATCACGCTGATCGGGCTGACGCTGATCCCGGTCGGGCTGAAACTCATCGCCGGTTCCACTCCGTCCGCGCACAATTACGGCGCGCCCGCGAATCTCGCGCTCGCCGGGTTCACGCTCGCGCTGATCGCGGTGTTCTACCGGGTGTTCCGCGGTCTGCTCGGCCAGTTGGCGATGCTGATCGCGCTGACCGTCGGCGCGATCGTCGGCTGGCTGACCGGACTGGGCAGTCTCGCCGGGGTCGCCGACGGTCCCGTTTTCGGATTGCTGAAACCACTGCACTACGGAGCGTTGCATTTCGACATCCCGTCGATTCTGCTGTTCCTGGTGATCGTTTTCGTGCTGATGGTCGAGGCGTCCGGACAGGGGCTCGCCGTCGGGCAGGTGGTCGGCAAGAAGGTCGGGCCGCGCGACGTCGCGAACCTGCTGCGGGTGGACGGGCTGCTCACCGCGCTCAGCGGCGTGTTCAACGGTTTCGCCTACACCACCTTCGGCCAGAACATCGGGCTCGTCGCGCTGACCAAGGTGCGCAGCCGGTACCCGGTCGCGGTCGGCGGCATGATCCTCGTCGTTTTCGGCGTGGTGCAACCGGTCGGCCGGGTGATCGCGGCGATCCCGCAGCCGGTGATCGGCGCGGCCGCGGTCGCCACGTTCGCCGCGCTCACCGTGTCCGGCATCCAGCTGCTGTCCCGAGTGGACTTCAACCAGACCGGCAACCTGGTGATCGTCATGCTGTCGCTCGGCGTGGGCCTCATCCCGGCCGGAGCGCCGGACTTCTACAAGCAGTTTCCCTTCGCCGCACAGGTTTTCCTCAAGAGCGGCGTGGCCACCGGAACCGTGCTGGCGGTGCTGCTGAATCTGCTTTTCTTCGCTGCTCGGAAACGGCGGCCAGCAGAGCCGCTCGTGCACCGAGAACCCGCCGCGAAACTTTCCCAGTCCTGAAAGGACGTCATGGGCACCGAACCGCAGCGGCCCCGGCTGATCGTCGGCATCACCGGGGCCAGCGGCCCGCACCTGGCTGTCCACCTGCTGACCGCGCTGCGCAAGCTCGGCACGGTGGAAACGCATCTGGTCATGTCGCGAGCCGCGCACCGCACCGTCGAACTGGAAACCGGGATGCCGCCCGCCGAGGTCGCCGACCTCGCCGACGTCCGCCACGCGCGCGGGGACATCGCCGCGTCGATCGCGTCCGGTTCCTTTCGCACCATGGGCATGGTCGTCGTGCCGTGCTCGATGAAAACCGTCGCCGGGATCGCGCACGGCTACAGCGACGACCTGCTCGTCCGCGCCGCCGACGTCACCCTGAAAGAACGCCGTCCGCTCGTGCTCGTCGCCAGGGAAACCCCGTTGAGCCTCGTGCACCTGCGCAATCTGGTGGCGGTGACCGAGGCGGGCGCGACCGTGCTGCCGCCGATGCCCGCCTTCTACCACCAGCCCGAGTCCATTGAGGACATCCTCGCCCACCTGACCGGCAAGGTGCTCGACCAGTTCGGCATCGAGCACGACCTGTTCGCGCGCTGGCAGGGGCCGCCCGCCTCGCAAGGAGTTTCGCGGTGAACCACCGGCAAGATCCCCACGCTTTCGTTGATCAGTACCGCCACGAGTTTCCCGACGACGTGCTCGTCCTCGACGACCCGGTCCCGGCCGACGAGGGCGTCACCGGGGTGATTTACGAACTCGCCGCGGCCGGACGGCACGAGATGGTGCTGTTCCGGAAGGTGACCGGGCTCGACGTGCCGGTGGTGAGCAACATGTTCGCTTCGCGGCAGCGGATCGCCCGCATGCTCGAAACTGGACCGTCCGGTTTGCACAGTGCCTACCAACAGCGGGCGCTCCGCGCGGTCCCGCCGCGGATGGTGGACAGCGGACCGGTGCTGGATGAGGTGACTTCTGAGGTCGACTTGGCGACCATCCCGATGCTGCGGCACTTCGCCAGCGACCGTTCCCCTTACGTCACCAGCGGGATCATCGTCGCGGAGGATCCGGACACCGGCGTCGGCAACCTCAGCTACCACCGGGCGATGCCGCATTCCCGCACCGAACTGGCGACCAGTCTCCATTCTCGCGGGGATCTGTGGCGGATGCTGCAGAAGTACGCCGAACGCGGCGAACCGATGCCGGTCGCGATGGTGCTCGGCGGGCATCCGCTGTTCATGCTGGCCGCGTCCGCGCGGGTCGGCTACGACGTGGACGAGCGCGCGGTAGCCGGCGGATTGCTTGGCGAGCCACTCGAAGTCGTGCGTACCCCACGGCATGGCATCGGCGTCCCGGCCTGGTCGGACTTCGTGCTGGAAGGCACCATCGACGCGTCCGAGCACGCGGACGAGGGCCCGTTCGGCGAATTCTCCGGCTATTCCTCGAATCGCTCGACCAACAACCTCCTGCGCGTGCACACCGTCCTGCGCCGCTCCGACGCCATGCTCATCGACGTCGTCGGCGGCAACACCGATGAGCACCTGAATCTCGCGCGCGTGCCACGGGAATCGGAAATGGCGGAGAAGCTCAAAGCACGCTTCCCGGACGTCACCGCAGTGCACTATCCGACGTCCGGCACGCACTTCCATTGCTACGTCGCGCTTCGCCAGCGACGGCCCGGTCAAGCCCGGCAGGTGATGCTCGGCCTGCTCGGCTGGGACCCGTATGTCAAGACCGTGATCGCGGTGGACGAGGACGTCGACGTCACCAGCGACAGCGACGTCCTCTGGGCGCTCGCCACGCATTTCCAGCCCCACCAGGACCTGTTCACTGTGGACGGTCTGCCCGGCTCGCCGCTCGACCCGTCCTCGGGCTCCGACGGGACGACGTCCCGGATGGGCCTGGACGCGACCCGCGGCCCGCACTTCGACGGCAACCGCATTGTCGTCTCGGAAGAAGCACGTCAGCACGCTCGCCGGATTCTCGGCGGGAACGTTTAAGGAGGGAAACACCATGGCCAAAATCCCGGTGACCGTACTGACCGGCTTTCTCGGCTCCGGCAAGACCACGCTCGTCAACCACATCCTCACCGCGAACCACGGGCACCGGATCGCGGTGATCGAGAACGAATTCGGCGAAATCCCGATCGACAACGCGCTCGTGCTCGGCGGCGACGAGAAGATCATCGAAATGAGCAACGGCTGCTGCCTGTGCTGCACCGCGCGCACCGACCTGATCGAAATCCTGCAGTCGCTGCTGCGCCGCCGCGAACGCTTCGACCGGATTCTCATCGAGACCAGCGGCATGGCCGACCCGAACCCGGTCGCGCAAACGTTCTTCGTGGACGACGAGGTTTCGTCGGCGTTCGCGCTGGACGCGATCGTGACGCTCGTCGACGCGCGGCACGTCGGCAGCCATCTCGAGGAGGGCGAGCACGACGGCGTCGGCGGCCAGGTGAGCAACCAGATCGCGTTCGCCGACCGGATCGTGCTCAACAAGATCGACCTGGTCACCGAGCCGGAGATCGAGGAACTGCGCACGCAGCTCCGCTCGGTCAACGCGACCGCGGACATCCTCACGTCCAGCTACGGCAGCGTCGACCTGGACGACATCCTCGGCATCAACGCCTTCGACCTGAACCGCACCGTCGCCGACGACCCGGACTGGCTCGAAGACGAATCGCACCACCACGACCCGACGCTCGAATCGGTCTCGATCGAACTCGACTACCCCCTGGACCGCGCCGCGTTCGAACAGTGGCTCACCGCCCTGCTGGCCGAACGCGGCGACGACCTGTACCGGTTCAAGGGAATCCTCGCCTTCGACCGCAAGACGGTGCTGCAAGGCGTGCATCGGATCTACGAACTGACGGACGCCGGCGACTGGGGCACGGCACCGCCGGTCAGCAAGCTCGTCCTCATCGGCCGGAACCTCGACCGTGCGGAGCTGACCGACTCGGTGTCCCGCTGCAGCCTGGCCACGGCTGGGCGGTGATTCAGGCGAGCGCCGCGGTCACGTCCAGCTCGACAAGCTGCCCCGTGAAGCCCAGGCACGTCACGCCGACCAGCGTGCTCGCGGTGGTGAACGCCGCGGCGATCGAGGAGTTCGTGAGCCGCTGCCACACCGCTGAAAGGGTCGGCTGATCGGAGGTGGCCACGTAGATCACCGTGCGCACGACGTCCTCCGGGGTCGCGCCAGCATGCGTCAACGCGATCTCGGTGTTGGCGACGACCTGGTCCACCTGCGCGAGGACGTCGCCGGGGACGACCTCGCCGCCGGGCGTCAGCGGACACTGGCCGGCGAGGTGCACGGTGCGGCGCGCGTCGACGGTGGTCACGTGGTGGTAGCCGGGAGTCGGATGCAAGGCGGGCGGGTTCTGCCGTTCAATGGTCACGAGGCGGATCGTCGCTCACCGCGGCGGCGGTCCGCCACGGGATTTCCGGACGGAGGGCGTATGCGCAGGACCATCGACTGGGCCGACGGGGCAATCGTGATCGTGGACCAGGTCGCGCTTCCGGGCGAGTACCGCACGCTCACGCTGCGCACGGTGCCCGAATTGGTCGACGCGATCCAACGGCTGGCGGTTCGCGGAGCACCGGCGCTCGGCGCGGCGGGCGCGCTGGGGGTCGCGCTGGCGGCTCGCCAGGGCGGGGACGTCCGGGCGGAGGCGGACCGGATCGCGCACGCCCGGCCGACGGCGGTCAACCTGGCCTGGGGCGTTTCCCGGGCACTGGACCGGCTGCCGGACGGTGCCGATGCGGTGCTCGCGGAGGCGCGAGCGATGCTCGACGAGGACGAGCAGCGCAACCGCACGGCGTCGGCGCACGCGGCGGAAGTCGTGCTGGACGCGTGCCCGCGCAGGCCGTTGCGACTGCTCAGCCACTGCAACACCGGGCACCTGGCGACCGTCTCGTGGGGCACGGCACTCGGCGTCGTCTGGCACCTGCACGCGCGCGGCCTGGTCGAGTCGGTGCTGGTGGACGAGACGCGGCCGTTGTTGCAGGGATCCCGGCTCACCGCTTGGGAACTCGAGCAGGCCGGGGTGCCCTACCGCGTGCAACCGGACGGCGCGGCGGCCGCGGCGATGGCACGCGGAATGGTGGACTGCGTGCTCGTCGGCGCGGACCGGATCGCGGCGAACGGCGACGTGGCCAACAAGATCGGCACCTACGGGCTGGCCATCGCCGCCGCGCACCACGGTGTTCCGTTCGTGGTCGTCGCCCCGACGTCCACAGTGGACAAAAGCATCGCCACCGGCGCGGACATCTCCATCGAGGAACGTGCGGCTGTCGAATTAACGGAGTTCGGCGGGGCTCAGGTCGCGCCGCACGGAGCGGCGGTCTTCAACCCGGCCTTCGATGTCACGCCGACCGCGTTGATCACCGCGGTGGTCACCGAGGACGGCGTGTTCGGCTAAGGCCGCGGGCCGACGATCTCCGCACCGTTTCGCACGGTGATCGCCATGGCGGGACAGGAATCCGCCGCGTCCAGCACGGTTTCGTCCGGTTCGACGGTCTCGGCGATCGCCCGGGCGGTGGCGCCGTCCAGCGCGAACGTCTCCGGCATCAGCGACGCGCACATCCCGCTGCCGATGCACGTGCCCCCGTCGACCTCGACCTTCCAGGTCATCCGTCACCACCCAATCGGCATCGACCGCGGTCCGCGGACCAGCATCTGCGTCTTCCACTCAATATCCCCGGCCAGCCGCAGTCCCGGCAACTCGCGGGTCAGCGCCCGCAACGCCTCCTGCAGCTCCAGCCGCGCGAGCGGAGCGCCCAGGCAGTGGTGCACCCCGTGCCCGAAGCCGAGATGGTGGTTGTCCCCGCGGTCCAGCACGAGCTGGTCCGCGGCGCCGAACTGCAGCCGGTCG
This sequence comes from Amycolatopsis nivea, assembly GCF_004522235.1. Lineage (GTDB taxonomy): Bacteria > Actinomycetota > Actinomycetes > Mycobacteriales > Pseudonocardiaceae > Amycolatopsis > Amycolatopsis nivea. The sequence goes on along the minus strand of NZ_SDLT01000016.1, from coordinate 96,522 downwards.
CGGTTGGCCGCGCCGATCGCCACGAGCACCGGTTCCCCTTGGCGCACCAGGACATCGCCGACCTCGACGTCCTCCGTCGCGTACCGGGCGAACCCGGCCCCGGCGCCGAGCGGCACGAAGCGCAGCAGCTCCTCCACCGCGGTCGGGATGAGCGACGGGTCCGCGCACAGCCGTTCCCAGTGCTCGTGCTGGTCCAGCAGCGCGTAGACGAAATTGGGAATCTGGCTGGCGGTCGTTTCGTGGCCGGCGACCAGAATCCCGACGCACAGGTCCACCAACTCCAGCTCAGTGAGCCGATCCCGCACGTCGCGAGCCTCGATGAGCGCGGTCATCAGGTCGTCCTGCGGCTGGGCGCGGTGCTCGGCGATCAACCCGGCCATGTACGCACGCAGTTCCTCGCGGCTGCGCTCCGACTCCTCCGGCGTGAGCCGCGTGGTCGACAACGCGGCGTCGCTCCACTCGCGGAACTGCGGCCGGTCGCCCACCGGCACGCCGAGCAGCTCGCAGATCACCGCGACCGGGATCGGCAGCGCGTACAGATCGACCAGGTCAGCCGGTTGCCCGTGCTCCCGCAGCTCCTTGATCAGGTCGTCGGCCAGCCGCGCGACCCGAGGGCGCAGCTCCTCGACCCGCCGCGCGGTGAACGCCTTCGCGACGAGGGTGCGCAGCCGGGTGTGGTCGGGCGGGTCCATCGAGAGGATGCCGCCCGGACGCCGGTACTCCGACATCCGCGGTTCGTCGCTTTCCTGCGCCAGCGCGCGGGAAAACCGCCGGTCCCCGAGCACGAGCCGGGCGTCGGCGTAGCGAGTGGCGAGCCAGGCAGCCTCGCCGTGCGGCATTTGGACGCGGATCATCCCGGCGTTCTCGCGAGCGGCGGTGTAGGCCTCGTTGAGCGCGAGGCCCGCCTCCTCGTTGAACGGGTAGGCGAGCGGTTCGGTGTGCGTGGTGGTCATGCCAACGACTCCCCGGGTACCGTTGTAAGCAGGTGCTTACATGCCTACACCCGACGTCGGCCGCGCGTCAATCCGCCAGGAGCTTCCAGGGGCCGGGTGGCACTAGGTTCACCACGAGACCGGGTGCGGGTTTCATGGCACCGTCTTCCGGCGGTGTCCTAGCGTCATGCCATGAAGATTCCAGCCGGGCTGAGCCGCGCGGTCCTCCGGGCGCGGCGGGACACCGGCTTTCTCGCCGCGGGCGTGCTGCCGCACCTGGCGCTGGTGCCCGCATGGGCTTGGGCGGCGGTGACTGCCGCCAGGACGGAGAACTGGCTCCTCACCGGTCCCGTGTCGGCCGCCTTGGTCCTGCTCGGCACCCCGGTGCTGACGGCCGTTCAGCGGGTTCGCTACCGGGCGCTCATCGGCGTGGACGTCCCCCGGCTCGCTCCCCCGCCGGAACAATGGACGTGGTCCTCGACCGCCCGGTGGCTCGCGGCGACGCGTCCTTGGCGCAAGATCGGCTACCACCTCCTGCTGGGCCCGTTGCTCGCACTGCTGGAACTGCTGGTGCTCGCGCTGGCAGCGGCGGGCTTGGCGAGCGCCCTCGCCTACGCCTGGTCCTGGGCGCTGCCAACCGAAATCCGCCAGCACTGGTTCGGCTACCTGACCCAATTACCGGCTTACACAGCGGCTGGGCTCCTCCTCTTGTGCGCCCTGCCCTGGACCGCGCGGGCAGTAGCCCGGGCCGAGACGCGCCTGGCGTTGAGCCTGCTCGGGCCCAGCCGGGCGCAGCGGCTCCAGGAGCGGGTCGATCAGCTGGCCGGGAGCCGGACCGACCTGATCGAGGCCGTCGACGCGGAGCGCCGCCGGATCGAGCGCGACCTGCACGACGGCACCCAGCAACGGTTGGTGTCTCTCGCGGTCAATCTGGGTCTGGCCCTCGCCACCCGCCCGGACCTGCCGAGCGATGCCCGCGAGGTGCTCGCAAAAGCGCGCCTGGAGGCGAAGGAGGCGATCTCCGAACTCGACGACCTGGTGCGGGGGCTGCACCCGGCCGTGCTCGAAGACCGAGGACTGGACGCCGCGTTGTCCGGGCTGGCGGCACGCACGCCCCTCGCGGTGCGGCTGCGGGTCGATCTGGCGGAAAGGGTGGCGCCCAACGTGGAGTCGGTCGCGTACTTCGTGATTTCCGAGGCGCTGACCAATGCGACGAAGCACGCCAACGCGATGCGGGCGGAGGTGACGGTGCGCCAGATCGGCGAGGTGCTGCGCGTTCGCGTTACCGACAACGGGCTGGGCGGTGCCGACGCCGCCAACGGGACGGGTCTGACCGGGCTGGCCAAGCGAGTCGGCTCTCTCGACGGGACCTTCCAAATCAGCAGCCCCGTCGGAGGGCCCACCACTGTCACCGCGGAGCTGCCGTGCGCGCGGTGATCGCCGAGGATTCGGTGCTGTTGCGGGTCGGCCTGATCAAGGTGCTGGAGGCGGGCGGGTTCCAGGTCGTCGCGGAAGCCGGCGACGCGGACGGACTGCTGGCGGCGATGGAAGAGCATCGGCCCGAACTCGCCTTGATCGACGTCCGGATGCCGCCCGGCTTCACCGACGAGGGGGTGCGGGCGGCGATGGAAATCCGCCGCCGCTGGCCGGGGACGCCGGTGGTGCTGCTTTCGCAGTACGTGGAGGAGCGGTACGCGGCCGACCTGCTGTCCGCGAACACCAGCGGGGTGGGCTACCTGCTCAAACAGCGGGTCGCCGATGTCGCCGACTTCGTGGCGGCGGTCCGGCGGGTGGCGGACGGGGGCACCGCCCTGGACCCGCAGGTCGTCGCGCAGTTGCTGCTGCGGCGCGACAGCGACCCGCTCGCGCGGCTGACCCCTCGCGAACGGGACGTGCTCGGGCTGATGGCCGAGGGCCGCTCCAACGCCGGCATCGCACAGGCGCTGGTGGTGAGCGAGAGCGCGGTGGCGAAGCACATCAACAACATCTTCGCCAAGCTCGACCTGCCCGTGGCCGACGCGGACCATCGCCGCGTCCTCGCCGTGCTGCGGTTTCTCGGCGCTTCCCGGGCCTGAGGGCTGCGAGAAAGTTCCAAAGCGGGCGGAGGTGCCGCCGCGGTATTCCCACACCCGATTCCGGTGCTGGGCCCCTGCACGACGCCCAACGCCGGTCACGGCACGAGCTCTTCCGCTCCGCGACCCGGCCGAGGGAAGGCCCTAGTCGCCAGGACCGCGCAGACCACCGCCAGCGGCACCTCGGCGAAGGCCGCCATCAGCATCGCCAGCTGGAAGTCCGGACCCGGGGCAGCCGTCATCGTGTCGAACCAGGCGTCGGCCAGCAGCAGGGCCGAGGTCGCGGCGGAGGTCAGCCCGGCCCGGCAGTCGCCGCGTCGGAGGAGCAGTCCGGTGACGAGCAGGCCGAGCGCCTCAAGGCTGTCCAGCCCGGTCCACGTCCAGGCCCAATGCGAGGCCTGAGCGGTGGCAGGCAGTTCAGTGTGCAGGAAGACCAGCCAGGGAATCATCGCCAGCCCGAGCACGGTGAGAACCGTGGCCAGCAAGGGGAACGTCGAAGCGGCCCCGGCTTTCGGACGAATCCGCGGGACACCGCACGCCATGGCACCTGACTCCCTTCGGTGCCCGCCCCTCGGGCACGAAATCAGCATGTCGTCGCGGCGTGCCCGAGGCAGTAACGCTCCTATCCGACTTGAAGGTGGCAGTAAGTACACCTTCCGGCGCGGCTGGAGCACTAGGCTCGATTCAATGACTTCCGCGTGGACGAACGAAACCGCGATCCAGCAGTGGAACTCCGGGAGCACCCGGGAATCGATGGAAGCGACCGCCGAGCGCGGGGACTTCGCCAAAGAGCATCTGCTCAACCCGGTCCTCCTGCGGCTTCTCGGCGACGTGCGCGGCCGCCGGGTGCTGGACGCGGGCTGCGGCAACGGGTATTTCAGCCGGATGCTCGCCGGACGCGGGGCCCAGGTGACCGGGGTCGAACCGGCCGAGAGCCTGATTTCGTTCGCGCGGGAGAAGGCGGGCGAGGGGATTTCCTACGTACAGGCGGATCTCGCCCGGCTGCCGGAGATGGAGCCGTTCGACGCCGTCGTCTGCAGCATGGTGCTCATGGCGATTCCCGAGTGGAAGCCCGCGATGCGCGCCTGCGTCGAGGCGCTGCGGCCGGGCGGGCTGTTCGTGTTCGCCATCGTGCATCCGGCGTTCGAGGAGTTGCTCGGCACCTGGCGGAAGTACGGCGAGTACCGCCAGACGGAGTATCTGGCCGAGTACGAGATCGCCGGACGCGACGCGTCCGACTTCCATCGGCCGCTTTCCGCGTATCTCAACGAAGTGGCCGCGCTCGGCTGCCGGGTGCGGGAGGTTGCCGAGCCGGGGCTGGATCCTGAGATGGCGGACGGGATCGAGAGTCACGTGCGGATGCCGAACTTCCTGATCGTCGCGGCGGAAACCGGCTGCCCGTTAATGCCATGACCGGTTCCCGAACGACCCGGCCGCGGCCGCGTTGCCGATAGCGTGGTCGCATGCTGGACTACGGCCTGGATCTGTCCGAAATCACCCGCGAAGCCGCGCTGCCCGATTTGCTCGCGGAAGGCGACGACCTCGACGCGGTGGTGTCCGCCGAACCCGACTGGTCGAGACCGACGCCGGCCGAGGGCTGGACGATCGCCCACCAGATCGCGCATCTCGCGGTAGCCGACGCGAACGTCGTCCTCGCCATCCGGACGCCGGAGAAGTTCGCCGCGGTGCTGGGCGAAAACGCCGACGCGGTCGCGGCCGAGGGAGCCGCGCGACCGCGTGCGGAGTTGCTGGACCACTGGCGCGCCGGACGTGCCGAAGTCGCCGCGGCGCTCGGCGAAATCCCCTTGGACCAGGCGTTTCCGTGGTACGGCTCGCAGTCGACCGCGACCCTCGCGGTGGCGCTTCGGCTGATGGAAACGTGGGCGCACGGGCAGGACATCTTCGACACCGTGCGCGTCGAGCACCGCCCGACGGACCGGCTCAAGCACATCGCCGCACTGGGCGTGGCCGGGCGCGGGCTGTCGTTCTACGCCGCCCAGCTGCCACTGCCGACCGAGCCGATCCGGGTCGAACTGACCAGTCCCGAAGGGGTCCTCTGGGGTTGGGGCCCGGACGACGCGGCACAGCGGATCCGGGGCAGCGCAAGGGATTTCTGCCTTCGCATCACCCAGCGCCGCGGCTTGGACGAAACCGGTCTGGCCGCGATCGGCAAGGACGCGAAGGCGTGGCTGGAGAACGCCCGGGTGTTCCTCTAACGCCGCTTGGGCCGCAGCAACGCGACTCCCACCGACAACGCGCTCGTCGACGCGACGTGAATCGCCAGCGCCTTCCGATTCGGCGCCCACACCCCCGTCGCCGGGCCGCCCGACCACATCGCCGCCACGAAACCGCCTGCGGCACAAGCCATTGCCCGCCACAGCGCGGGCGAGCGATCCCGCCCGGCGGCCAAACCGGTGCCCACCGCACCGAACGCGCCCGCGGTGATCAGGGCTTCGCGCGCCATGTGGTACTGCACGTGCCCTTCGCCGTGGCGGACCTCCGGTGCGCGGTAGCTCGGATCGGTGATGTGCGTGACCGTCTGCCACACCGACGGCGCGGCGGCGGCCAGGCCCGCGACGACGGCCGCCGCGCCAAGGGTTTCCCGCTTCATTGCTCGTCCTTTCCTTTGAGGTGGTGCGAAACCCGCCGCAGCGCGTCGTTCACCACGTCGATGGTTTCCGGGTCGAGAGCCTTCGCGATTTCGCGTTCGATCTCCGTCTTGAGCTCGAACGACGCGAGCGCCTGCCGTTTGCCCTCCTCGGTGAGGGACACCAGCACCGAACGCCGGTCGCCCGGGTCCTTGTCGCGGCGGACCCAGCCGCGCGCCTCCAGCCGGGTGATCCGGTGCGTGACCGAACCCGAGGTCAGCTCGACCGCGGCCATCACCTGCCCGGGCGTCAGCCGGTGCCCGGGCGCGCGCTTGAGCGCGGCGAGCATCTCCAGCTCCCACAGCTCGATCCCGTGCGCGGACAGTTCGCGGCGCATGGCCAGTTCCAGCTGGTGCGCGACGCGGCGCAGCCGGTAGGACAGCGACTTCGCGGCCAGCACGCCCTCGTCGCCGCCCCCGCGCCGGACGGCGTCCACCAGATCGTCGACCGCGTCCCGCGGCGCTGTGTTCACCGGCACGGACCTTTCTCTCGACATCAAGACAGTGGGAGAATACCTTGACGTCAAGAGAGTTCGCCACAGGAACTTCGACAAAGGGGGAATAATGGACATCGAGGTCGCAGTGATCGGCGCCGGACCGGTGGGGATGGCGGCGGCTGCGTTCCTGCATCGAGCGGGGGTCGCGGTCCGGGTCTTCGAGGCGGATCCGACCCGCGCGGGGCAGTCGCGGGCGACGACGATCCACCCGCGCACCCTCGAGCTTTTCGACGCGATCCCGGACGAACCGGGTTCGCTGGCCGCGCGCATGGTCGCCGCCGGAAACCCCGTGCCCGCCGCGCATTTCGCGACTCTGCCGAACCGGCTGGACTACCGCGGGCTCGACACCTCGTTCCCGTTCGTGCTCCTGCTGCCGCAGCCGGAAACCGAGCGGCTGCTCGCCGAACACCTCGCCGGACAGGGCGTCGTGATCGAGCCCGGGTGGAAACTCGCCGGCCTGACGCAGGACGAGCAGGGCGTCACCATCGTCTCGGAAACCGGCGACACCCGGCGGGCCGGTTACGTCATCGGCGCGGACGGCGCGCACAGCGCGACCCGGCACGCGCTCGGCCTCGCTTTCCCCGGAACTCCCGCGTCCACCATGGGGTTCCTCGCCGACGTCAAGCTGGAACGCCCGCCGGCCCATCCGCACACCTGGGACTACGAACGCGGTTCGTACAGCGCGTTTCCGCTGCCCGGCGGCATTTACCGGATCTTCGGCCACGAACCCGGCGACACCGGCCTCACCCCGGAGGAAGCCGCGCGCCGCCAAACTCAGATCCCCGACGAAGCCGAACTGCGCGCGACGCTCAAGCGGCTCGCCGACGACGATTTCGGCATCACCGAGGTGCTGTGGGCGTCGCGAACCGGAGACGCCACGCGCCACGCCGAGCAGTACCGCGTCGGCCGGGTGTTCCTCGCGGGCGACGCCGCGCACGTCCACCTGCCGGCGGGCGGGCAGGGGCTCAACGTCGGCGTGCAGGACGCGGCGAACCTCGCGTGGAAACTCGCCGCGGAGGTACAGGGGCGCGCGCCGCGGCGGATCATCGACGGCCCGCAGTCCTACGACGCCGAACGCCGCCCCATCGCGGCCCGGCTCGCGGCGAACACCCTCGCCCAGGCGGCGCTCATGGTCACCTTCACTCCGGGCGGGAAAGCGTTGCGGGACTTGATGTCCGACCTCATCGGCCGCGACGGCGACACCGCGGACGAACTGCGCGGCTGGCTGTCCGGACTGGACGTTTCCTATGCCGAGGACGGCAGCCTCGTCGGCCGTCGCGTACCCAACCTTCCGCTCGCCGACGGCCGCACCCTCCATCGCGCGCTGCGGCCGGACCGGTTCACGCTCGTGGCTTTCGGCGCCACCGCCGCGGAGGGCGAGAATGTCGTGCGCTCAACCCGCGACTGGCACGACTTGGCCGCCGTCCTCGTCCGCCCGGACGGTTACGCCGCCGACGTGTGGGCAGCGGGCGAAGAAATCACCACCGACTGGACGGAGCACTGAATGGGAGCCGACACCGCACGCGGCCGCTTCGGCATTCTCGCCATCCTCTGCTCCAGCATCCTGGTCGTCGCGATGGACAACACCATCGTCAACGTCGCGCTCCCGGTCATCCGCACCGACCTCGGCGCGTCGATCAACGGTCTGCAATGGACGATCGACTCCTACACGCTCGTCATCGCCTGTTTCCTCATGCTCGCCGGGGCCACCGGGGACCGGTTGGGGCGCAAGCGAACCTTCCAGGCCGGGTTGGTCCTTTTCGGACTCGGTTCGCTGCTGTGCAGCGTGGCCCCGTCGATCGGCTGGCTGGTCGCCGCGCGCGTCGTGCAGGCGCTCGGCGGCGCGATGCTGAACCCGGTCGCGATGTCGATCATCACGAACGTCTTCGCCGACCCCGGCGAGCGGGCGCGCGCGATCGGGGTGTGGGGGTCGATCGTCGGGATCTCGCTGGGCGTCGGACCGGTGCTCGGCGGCGTGCTGACCGAGAGCATCGGCTGGCGGGCGATTTTCTGGGTCAACGTGCCGGTGGTCGTCGCGGCGCTCGTGCTGACCGCGCGCTACGTGCCGGAATCGCAGGCCCCGCACCCGCGCCGGCCGGATCCGGTGGGACAGGTGCTGGTCGTGGTCCTGCTCGGCTCAGTGGTGACCGCGGCGATCGAAGGCCAGCGGCTCGGCTGGGGCTCACCAGCGATCCTCGGCATGGCCGGGCTCGGCGTACTCGCCTTGTTCGCGCTGATCCGCTGGGAACTCCGCCGCCGGGAACCGCTGGTCCAGCTGCGGTTCTTCCGGAGCGCGCCGTTCTCGTCGGCCACGATCAGCGCGGTCTGCGGGCTCGCCGCGTTCGGCACGTTCCTGTTCCTGTCGCCGCTGTACCTCCAGGACGTGCGCGGGCTGTCGGCACTGCAATCCGGTCTGATGTTGCTGCCGACCGCCGTGGCCGTGACGATCGCCGCGCCGTTGTCCGGCCGCCTGGTCGCCACGCGCGGCGCGCGGATTCCGCTGCTGACCGCGGGGATCTCGATGACCGTCGTCGCCGTCCTGCTCACCACCGCGTCCGCGACCACGCCGCTGTGGATCCTCGCGATCGCGTACGGCGTGTTCGGCCTCGGCTTCGGGCTGCTGAACCCGCCCATCACCAACGCCGCGGTCAGCGGCATGCCCCGCTCCCAGGCCGGGGTCGCCGCCGCGGTCGCGTCCACCTCCCGGCAGGTCGGGCAGACCCTCGGCGTCGCCGTCGCAGGCACCATCCTCGCCGCCGCGGCCACCCCGCTCACCGGATACGCCACGGCGTGGTGGGCGGTCGCGGGCGGGACCACGCTGATCATCGCGCTCGCCGTCCTCGCCACCACGGCCTGGGCGCAAGCAGGAGCGGAACGGGTCGCCCGCCGTTTCGCCGACGAGCCGCTCGCCGAACCGGTCTAACCGGGCAATGGTGAATCGGGCAGAGGTGTGGTCCTTCCGTCGCCTATCCCGATCAACGGCCCCATGCCGGTGCGGGCGTCTCCAGAGTGGAAGATGCCCGCACTGCCGGAGGAAAGGCGCCATCCGCATGCCCACCCCGTCCGAGACCCCGGCCCTTCCGACCGACCGCCCGGCCGGCTGCCCGTTCGACCCGCCCGCCGAGTACGCCGCGTTGCGGGAGACCTCGCCGGTGTCGCGGATCCGCTGCCCGGCCGGGTTCGAGACCTGGCTGGTCACCCGTTACGACGACGTCCGCGCCGTGCTCGCCGACCCGGCGCTCAGCTCGCGCGGAGCCTCGTCGGCGCACGTCAAAGCCGATCTGGACCCGTACGACGAGGTCGACCCGGGTTCGATCATCCAGCTCGACGGCGCGGAGCATTCCCGGCTGCGCAAGATGGTCGTCGCGGAGTTCACCGTGCGGCGGGTGGAGCGGCTGCGCGAGTACGTCCGCGAGCAGGTCGAACGGCACCTCGACGCGATGCTGGCCAAGCCCGGCCGCGCCGACCTGGTCCAGGACTTCGCACTGCCGATCCCGTCGCTGGCGATCTGCGAACTGCTCGGCGTCCCGTACGCCGACCGCGAGCTGTTCCAGCGCCAGAGCAGCCTGCTGGTCAGCACCGACCAGGACGCGGGCACCACGGACCAGGCGTTCCACGAACTGGCCGGCTACCTGGGCGCGCTGGTCGCCGGCAAGCAGCAAGACCCGCAGGAGGACCTGTTCAGCAAGCTCATCGTCCGCGCCGAGGCGTCCGGGGAAGCGCTCGACCTGGACGAGCTGATCATGCTCGGCCTCAGCCTTCTCGTGGCCGGGCACGAAACCACCGCCAACATGATCGCGCTCAGCGCGCTCGTGCTGATGGAACACCCGGAGCAGCGCGCGCAGGCCCTCGCCGACCCGCCGCGCGCGGTCGAGGAACTGCTCCGGTACCTCTCGGTCGTGCAGTTCGGGGTGCTGCGGTATGCCACCGAAGAGGTCAAGGTCGGCGGCCAGACGATCGCCGCGGGCGACTGGCTGATCGCCGCGCTGAACTCGGCCAACCGCGACGAGGACCGGTACCCGAACGCCGACCGGCTGGACTTCACCCGCGAATCGCCGCGCACGCATGTCGCCTTCGGGTTCGGCGCGCACCAATGCATCGGACAGCAACTCGCCCGGGTCGAAATGCAGGAAGCATTGACCGCGTTGTTCCGCCGCGTGCCCGACCTGCGACTCGCCGTGCCGAAGGAAGCTTTGGCCTACAAGCACAACACGCTCGTCTACGGTCCCGAGGAGCTGCCTGTCGCCTGGTCCGCGTAGTTCGTCCGGCCGATCCGCGGCCACTCGGGTTAACCTCGTCGCGCACACCAGCGCACACCAGGGGGAACCGATGGCCGCGGACCAGCCTTCGCGCAAACGCGACGCGACGGCGACCAAGGCCGCGCTGCTGGACGCCGCGGCCGAACTGTTCGCCGACCGCGGCTTCGACCGCACGACGGTGCGCGACATCGCGCACCGCGCGGGCGTCAACCAGGCGTTGCTGTTCCGGTACTTCGGCAGCAAGGACGCGTTGTTCGAGCACGTGATGGCGCGCGGCGGCCTGGCCCAGGTCGAGACGACCCCGCCCGAACGGCTGTTCACCGCGGCGCTGCGGAGCCTGCTCGAACGCGACGACTCGGCGTCCCGTTCGATCGAGACCTACCTGCGGTCCTCCGGCACCGACCGCGCCGACGAGGCGCTGCGCGCGCAGCTCGACGCTGAGTACACCCGCGCGCTGTCCGGCCTCACCGATGCGCCGGACGCCGAACTGCGCGCCGACCTCGCGATGGCCTGGCTGCTCGGCATCGGGCTGGTCCGCTCGATCACCCGCAAGGACCCGCTCGCCACCGCGCCCGCCCACGAGGTCGAGCGGCTTATCGGCCCGGCCGTGCGCACCCTGCTCGAACGCAGCAAGTAATTCGCTACAGCGGCGGAAGGGGCGCCGATACCGTCGGCGTATGTTCCCGTCCGCCACCGAGCCCGACCAGCTGACCCGCGAAGGCCTGCTGCCCGCGGTACGAGACCTTCTCCGCTCGCTGGGCGAACCCGGCGAACCCGTGCCCTTCGACGACGGTTCCCTGCCGGTGTACGCCGTCGGCGACCAGCTCGTCCTGAAGCTCTATCCGCCGGTGCACCTGGACGAGCTGACCACCGAACGCACCATGCTGGAAGTCCTGCACGGCAAGCTTCCCGTCCCGACCCCGGGCGTCGTGCACGCCGGAACCCGCGACGACTGGGGTTACGTCGTGATGGAACGGCTGCGCGGGCGCCCGCTGAAGCAGGTCTGGCCCGAACTGTCCACAGCGGACAAACTCGCGCTCGCCCCGAAGATCGGCGAAGCCCTGTCCACCTTGCACTCGGTGAACGACCCGGTGTTGTCCGTGCTCGCTCCCCCGGACTGGGCCGCGTTCCTTGCCGGGCAACGCGAAAAACTGGTCGACCACCACCGCAAGACCACATTGGACGAACACTGGCTGGCCCAGCTCCCGGACTTCGTCGACTCGGTCGATCTGGGCACGCCGCAAACGGTGCCGTTGCACACCGAAGTCATGCGCGACCATCTGATGGTCACCCGCGAAGGGGATGGCTGGCAGCTGTCCGGCCTGTTCGATTTCGAACCCGCGATGCGCGGCGCGCCGGAATACGAGTTCGCGGCGGTCGGCTTGTTCGTTTCGAGCGGCGACTCGGCATTTCTGCGGAGTCTTCTGCTCGCTTACGGTTACCATCCGGCAGAGCTCGGCCCGGACTTCTCCCGCCGTTGCCTCGCGTACACGCTTCTGCACGTGTACAGCGACTTTCGCTGGTACCTCGACGTGCTCCCGGCGCCGCGAGAACCTACTTTCGTCTCCCTCGCCGACGCATGGTGGGGCGTATGAGGGGTACCCCCGGACTACCCCGCGACATACCCCCGTAAAAAGGAGTGAAATACGCGACAACCCGGCAATCGCGACGGACACTGGAACCGTTCCCGGGGTACACCAGGGGCCGGGACAGAAGGAGGAACCGCCGTGACTGCCGAGTTGAACCATCGGGAGCGGGCAACCCTGCGTGCCGTCGCCGAGGGGCACGCGGAAATCAGCTGCAGCTGTGAACCGGACCTGTTCGTCGACGGGCTGAGCCTCTGCGACCAGGGCACGGTCCGCGACCTCGTCCGCAAGGGCCTGATCGAACCCGCCGAGGACGGAGCGTGCGGCGCGCGGGTGCGCGCGGTGCTCACCGAGGCCGGGGCGCGGGCGCTGGACGGAAAGCCCGTCGCAGCTTGATCTTCGGGGCCTGAGCCGGGGGCTACCCGCGCACCCACTCCTCCCCCAGCTCGGCCGCGACAGCCTCGCCGCCGGTGAGGTCGGCGAGCCAGCCGCTGAACCGGTCTTCCTCGCCGGGAGCGAGCCCGACCTCGAAGTGCGCCGCCGCTTCGAAGCGTGTCCCGTGCAGCACGTACGGCGACGCGCGGAGATCGTTTTCGAAGCGGCCCGCCCGGGTGTAGTCCATAGTTACGTCGAACAGCCGCAATCGCCGGTACTCCACCAGGCCTACCACGTCGAGCGCGTCCGACACCGCTTGGCCGTACGCGCGGATCAACCCGCCCGCGCCGAGCAGCACTCCGCCGAAATGCCGCGACACCACCGCGACCGTGTCGGTGACCTCGCGGCGGCGCAAGACCTCCAGCATCGGCACCCCGGCCGTCCCGGCGGGCTCGCCGTCGTCGCTGGAGCGCTGAGTACGGCCGTCCGGGCCGAGGACGAACGCGTGACAGTGGTGCCGCGCCGCGGGCTCCGCGCGCCGGCGGGCCGAAATGATCTCCCGCGCGGCCGCTTCGTCGCCCACCGGAGCGAGCGCGCACAGGAACCGTGAACGCCGTATTTCGATCTCGTGCAGCCCGGTCACTGCCACGGACAGATAACGATCAGTCATCGGCGCTCCCCCTCATGACCCCCAGTCAACCAGCCTTGAACGCGGGGTTGACACCCGGCAGGCAGACAGGTTTACGCAGGTCAACGGCTTCGCTGACCGCGTGGCGGGAGAGACGGCCCGACATATGGGAGTACCCCGGAGGGCGTCAACGTATGCGTGGCCTTTCCCACGAGAGCGCGATGACGTATGTCGATCACAGCGAATTCACACTATCGTCATAAGACCCGGCGAACCCGGGAGTCACCACCACGCGCCCCGGCTGGCCCCCACCACACAGGCTGACCGACCCCGGCGCGTGTGCCTGTACAGCGACGTGCAGAACTTTTTCCGCCGCCCATCGCCGTGCGGTGACAAACCATCCGGCACCCGGCCCGGTCGTCGACCGGCCGCGGTCAGCCACGCATCGCGACGCAGTGCCGCGCCTCGCGACAGCGGAGGCACCGGATGGTTTCCCTTCTCGACTGACCATCGCGGTTTCGGACCACTTCGTTAACCGGTTCAGTGATGAACCCCCTTTCGGAGTGAAAGAACCCGCGCCAACGCCTTGGGAGGCGGCCAGCCGTGACCCACCGTTCGAGCACCCCGGCCACCGACGGCCTGTACGACCCCGCCTACGAGCACGATGCCTGCGGGGTGGCGTTCGTCGCGGACCTGACCGGTCGCCGAGACCATCAGATCGTGGCGAAAGCCCTTGTCGCGCTGAAAAATCTGGAACATCGCGGGGCACGCGGGGCGGAACCGGACACCGGGGACGGCGCGGGCCTGCTCATCCAGGTGCCGGACGCGTTCTACCGCGAGGTCGCCGGGTTCGAGCTGCCGGCCGAAGGCAGCTACGCCGTCGGCACCGCGTTCCTGCCGCAGGACGAAAAGAGCCGCGGCCGCGCCATGACCACCATCGAGCGGATCGCCGCCGAGGAGGACATGCGCGTGGTGGGCTGGCGCGAGCTGCCGGTCGACACCGCGCACTGCGGCCCGACCGCGGCGCAGACCATGCCGCACTTCACCCAGCTGTTCCTGGCCGGGCACAAGGACAACCTCGACGGCCTCGCCCTCGAGCGCGCCGCCTTCTGCGTGCGCAAGCGCGCCGAGCACGAGCTGGTCGAGGACGACGTTTACTTCCCGTCGCTGTCCTCGCGCACGATCGTCTACAAGGGAATGCTGACCGAGCCGCAGGTCGAGAAGTTCTTCCTCGACCTCACCGACGAGCGCGTGACGAGCGCCATCGGCCTGGTGCACTCCCGCTTCTCCACCAACACTTTCCCGTCGTGGCCGCTCGCGCACCCGTACCGCTACGTGGCGCACAACGGCGAGATCAACACGCTCAAGGGCAACCGCAACTGGATGGACGCCCGCGAGGCGCTGCTCGAGACCGACCTGATCCCGGGCGACCTCAAGCGGATCTACCCGGTCATCACGCGCGGCGCGAGCGACTCGGCCTCCTTCGACGAGGTGCTGGAGCTGCTCCACCTCGGCGGCCGTTCGCTGCCGCATTCGGTGCTGATGATGATCCCGGAGGCCTGGGAGAACCATCAGGAAATGGACCCCGCGCGCCGCGCCTTCTACGAGTTCCACTCCACGCTCATGGAGCCGTGGGACGGGCCGGCGCTGGTGGCGTTCACCGACGGCGCGCAGATCGGCGCGGTGCTGGACCGCAACGGCCTGCGCCCGGGCCGCTACTGGGTCACCGACGACGGACTCGTGGTGCTCGCCAGCGAGGTCGGCGTGCTGGAGCTGGACCAGGCGAAGATCGTCCGCAAGGGACGGCTGGAGCCGGGCCGGATGTTCCTCGTGGACACCGTCGCGGGCCGGATCGTCGAGGACGAGGAGATCAAGGGCCAGCTCGCTTCCGAGCACCCGTACGACGAATGGGTCGACGCCGGGCTGCTGCGCCTGGAGCAGCTGCCCGAACGCGACCGCGAGGTCCCGCTGCACGCCGCGCTCGTGCGCCGCCAGCAGGCGTTCGGCTACACCGAGGAAGAGCTGGAGACCATCCTCGAGCCGATGGCCCGCACCGGCGCGGAGCCGATCGGGTCGATGGGCAACGATTCGCCCCTGGCGTCCCTTTCGTCCGGTTCGCGCCCGTTGTTCGACTACTTCATCCAGCTTTTCGCCCAGGTGACCAACCCGCCGCTGGACGCGATCCGCGAGGAGCTGGTGACCGCGCTCGGCACGCAGATCGGCGCGGAGCCGAACCTGCTGGCCGCGGACGCGTCGTCCTGCCGCCGGATCGTGCTGCCGTTCCCGGTGCTGGACAACGACCAGCTCGCGAAGCTGGTGCACGTCAACGACGACGGCGACCTGCCGGAGTTCCAGGCGGTCACCGTCATGGGCCGGTACAAGGTCAACGGCGGCGGGGACGCCCTGGTGCAGCGGCTCGACGAGATCCGCGCCGAGGTGTCCGAGGCTATCGAGGACGGCGCGCGGCTGATCGTGCTATCCGACCGCGGGGTCGACGCCGACCACGCGCCGATCCCGTCGCTGCTGCTCACCGGCGCGGTGCACCACCACCTGGTGCGGGAGAAGACGCGCACGCAGGTCGGCCTCATCGTCGAGGCGGGCGACGCGCGCGAGGTGCACCACATCGCGCTGCTCGTCGGCTACGGCGTGGCCGCGGTGAACCCGTACCTGGCGATGGCGACGGTCGAGGAGATGGCGCACCGGGGCCTCATCCCGGGCGTGACTCCCAAGCAGGCCACCACGAACCTGATCAAGGCGCTCGGCAAGGGTGTCCGCAAGACCATGTCCAAGATGGGCGTGTCCACTGTGGCCTCCTACACCGGCGCGCAGATCTTCGAGGCGGTCGGCCTCGGCGCCGAGGTGATCGACACCTGTTTCACCGGAACCACTTCCCGGCTCGGCGGCGTCGGCTTCGACACGCTCGCCGAGGAGGTTTCGCAGCGCCACGTGCGGGCCTTCCCGGTCGACGGCGTCCGGGCCAGCCACCGCGAGCTGGAAACCGGCGCGGACTACCAGTGGCGGCGCGAAGGCGAACCGCACCTGTTCAACCCGCAGACGGTGTTCAAGCTGCAGCACTCCACGCGGTCCGGGAAGTACGACATCTTCAAGGAGTACACGAAGGCGGTCAACGACCAGGCCGAGAAGCTGCTGACGCTGCGCGGGCTGTTCGACTTCAAGTTCGGCGACCGCACGCCGGTGCCGATCGAGGAGGTCGAGCCGGTTTCGGAGATCGTGAAGCGGTTCGCCACCGGGGCCATCTCGTACGGCTCGATCTCGATGGAAATGCACCAGACGCTGGCGATCGCGATGAACCGCCTCGGCGGCAAGTCGAACACCGGCGAGGGCGGCGAGGACCCGGAGCGGCTGTACGACCCGGAGCGCCGCTCCGCGGTCAAGCAGGTCGCGAGCGGCCGGTTCGGCGTCACCAGCGAGTACCTGGTGAACTCCGACGACATCCAGATCAAGATGGCGCAGGGCGCGAAGCCCGGCGAGGGCGGGCAGCTGCCCGGCGGCAAGGTGTACCCGTGGATCGCGAAGACGCGGCACTCCACGCCGGGCGTCGGGCTGATTTCCCCGCCGCCGCACCACGACATCTATTCCATTGAGGACCTGGCGCAGCTGATCCACGACCTCAAGAACGCCAACCCGGACGCGCGCATCCACGTGAAGCTGGTGTCCGAGGTCGGCGTCGGCACGGTCGCGGCGGGCGTGTCCAAGGCGCACGCGGACGTCGTGCTGATCTCGGGCCACGACGGCGGCACCGGCGCCTCGCCGCTGTCCTCGATCAAGCACGCGGGCGGACCGTGGGAGCTGGGCCTGGCCGAAACGCAGCAGACGCTGCTGGCCAACCGGCTGCGCGACCGGATCGTGGTGCAGACCGACGGCCAGCTCAAGACCGGCCGCGACGTCATGATCGCGATGCTGCTCGGCGCCGAGGAGTTCGGTTTCGCGACCGCGCCGCTGGTGGTGTCGGGCTGCATCATGATGCGCGTCTGTCACCTCGACACCTGTCCGGTGGGCGTCGCGACGCAGAACCCGAAGCTGCGCGAGAAGTTCAGCGGCAAGGCGGAGTACGTGGTGAACTTCTTCGAGTTCATCGCCCAGGAGGTCCGGGAGTACCTGGCGGAGCTGGGTTTCCGGTCCGTCGAGGAGGCCGTGGGCCACGCCGAGCTGCTCGACAAGCGCAAGGCGGTCGACCACTGGAAGGCCGCCGGGCTCGACCTGTCGCCGATCTTCCACGTGCCCGAGCTGCCGCCGCGCGCGGTGCGGCACCAGACCGTCAAGCAGGACCACGGGCTGGACAAGGCGCTCGACAACACGCTGATCCAGCTCGCCGAGGGCGCGCTGGCGGCGGGCGACAAGGTGCGGCTGGAACTGCCGGTGCGCAACGTGAACCGCACCGTCGGCACCATGCTCGGGTCCGAGCTGACCAAGAAGTGGGGCGGCGAGGGCCTTCCCGACGACACCATCGACGTCACCTTCACCGGCACCGCGGGCCAGTCGTTCGGCGCGTTCGTGCCGAAGGGCATCACGCTGCGGCTCTACGGCGACGGCAACGACTACGTCGGCAAGGGCCTCTCCGGCGGGCGGATCGTCGTGCGGCCGCCGAAGGAATCGCCGATCGTCGCGGAAGACCACATCATCGCGGGCAACGTGATCGCGTACGGGGCCACGAGCGGCGAGATCTTCATCCGCGGCCAGGTCGGCGAGCGGTTCTGCGTGCGCAACTCGGGCGCACTGGCGGTCGTCGAGGGCGTGGGCGACCACGGCGGCGAGTACATGACCGGCGGCCGGATGGTCGTGCTGGGCAAGGTCGGCCGCAACTTCGCGGCAGGCATGTCCGGCGGCGTCGCGTACGTGCTGGACCTGCCGGCGCACCGGGTCAACCCGGAGATGGTCGACATCGACCCGCTGGACACCGCGGACGTGGACTTCCTCCGCGAAACCATCGAAAAGCACTACAACGAAACGGAATCCGCCGTCGCGCGGGCCTTGCTGGCGGACTGGGACAGTGCGGTCGACCGGTTCGGCAAGGTCATGCCGAAGGACTACAAGCGCGTGCTCGCCGCTCAGGTGGCAGCCGAACGCGACGGGCGGGACGTGAACGAGGCGATCATGGAGGCCGCACATGGCTGACCCCAAGGGCTTTCTGACCACCACGCGCGAGGAACCGAAGCGGCGTCCGGTGGACCTGCGGCTGATGGACTGGCGCGAGGTCTACGAGGACTTCGCGACGACCAAGCTGGAGAAGCAGGCCGGCCGCTGCATGGACTGCGGGATCCCGTTCTGTCACCAGGGCTGTCCGCTCGGGAACCTGATCCCGGAGTGGAACACGCTGGTGTGGCGGGAGGACTGGCAGCAGGCCGCGGACCGGCTGCACGCCACGAACAACTTCCCGGAGTTCACCGGCACGCTGTGCCCGGCGCCGTGCGAAACCGCGTGCGTGCTCGGCATCAACGACGACCCGGTGTCGATCAAGCGGGTCGAGATCTCGATCATCGACCGGGCCTTCGAGGAAGGCTGGGTCACGCCGCAGGTCCCGGTCGCCAAGACGGGCAAGAAGGTCGCCGTCGTCGGGTCCGGTCCGTCCGGGCTGGCCGCGGCGCAGCAGCTGACCCGCGCGGGCCACACCGTCGTGGTCTACGAGCGCGCGGACAAGATCGGCGGGCTGCTGCGGTACGGCATTCCCGAGTTCAAGATGGAGAAGTTCCGCCTCGACCGCCGCCTCGACCAGATGCGCGCCGAGGGCACGGAATTCCGGACGTCGGTGAACGTCGGCGTGGACGTCACCGTCGAGGAGCTTCGGGAGAACCACGACGCGGTGGTGCTGGCGGGCGGCGCGACGGCGTGGCGCGACCTGCCGATCGAGGGCCGTTCGGCCGAGGGCATCCACCAGGCGATGGAGTTCCTGCCGCCGGCCAACCGGGTCGCGGCGGGCGAGCTCGAGGAGTCGCCGTACTCGGCCAAGGGCCTCGACGTCGTGGTCATCGGCGGCGGCGACACCGGCGCGGACTGCGTCGGCACGTCGCACCGGCAGGGCGCGAAGTCGGTGACCCAGCTGGAGATCATGCCGAAGCCGCCGGAGTCGCGAACGGATGCGCACCCGTGGCCGACGTACCCGATGATCTACCGGGTCACGTCCGCCCACGAGGAGGGCGGCGAGCGGCTGTACTCGGTCAACACGCAGGAGTTCCTGGCCGACGAGAACGGCCGGGTGCGTGCGCTGAAGCTGGTCGAGGTGCGCAACGAGGGCGGCAAGTTCGTCCCGGTCGAGGGCACCGAGACCGAGCTGCCCGCGCAGCTGGTGCTGCTGGCGATGGGCTTCCTCGGCCCGCAGCGCGAGGGCCTGCTGACCGACTTGGGCGTGGAGCTGGACCAGCGCGGCAACGTCGTGCGGGACAAGGACTTCAAGACCACTGTGGACAATGTGTTCGTGGCGGGCGACATGGGCCGCGGGCAGTCGCTGATCGTGTGGGCGATCGCGGAGGGCCGCTCGTGCGCGGCCGGCGTGGACGCCTTCCTGACCGGCCGGGGCGTGCTCCCGGCCCCGATCGCGCCGACGGACCGGCCGATCTCCTGAGGACTCGGAGCAGGCGCGTCAACGTCGCCGCGCCTGCTCCGTTCAGACTCGGGGCCAAGCGCGGCAGCGTCGCCGCGCTTCGCCCCGTTCAGTTTCGGGGTTGACGCGTCACTGCCGCCGCGCTGGCCCCGGCTGTCGGACGGGTGCGACAACGGCGTCGCACCCGTCCTTTTTAGCGCGCGGCCCCGTCGTTGTACGCGACCTCGCCGCCCACGACTGTTGCGCCGATGGTGATCTCACCGATCTTCGCTGGGGCGACCGTCAGCAGATCATCGCTCAACACCGTGAAGTCAGCCAGCTTCCCCCGGCTCAACGTGCCCTTGACCTTCTCCTCGTGCACCGCATACGCCGAACCCACCGTGTACGCCCGCAACGCTTCCTCGGCGGTCACCGCTTCCTCCAGCCCGATCGGCTGCCCAGCCGCAGTCCGGCGGTTGACCATGTCGTGGATGCTCAGCAACGGCGACGCCGCGACCACCGGAGCGTCCGTGCTGCCCGGCAGAACCACACCGGCGTCGAGGAAACTCCGCATCCGATACGCCAGCCGACTGCGTTCCGGGCCGAGCGCGGCGAGCAGTCCGTCGCCGATCTCGGACAGGAATCGGCCCTGTGGCACGGGGATCACCCCCAGCTCCGCGATCCGCGCGACAGCGGCATCGTCGGCGACCGCGCAGTGTTCGATGCGGTGCCGGACGTCCTCGCGCGGATACTTCTGCTGAGCTTCCTCATACGCATCCAGGACCGCTCCGAGAGCCGCGTCGCCGATCGCGTGCGTGGCGATCTGCCAGTGGCACCGGTGCGCTTCGAGGATGTAGCGGCGCAGTTCGTCCGGCTCGAACAGCATCAGCCCCTGGTTGCCGGGGGCGTCCTCGTAGTCGCAGCACATCGCGGCGGACCGGCCGATCAGCGAGCCGTCGGAGAGGATTTTGACCGGGCCGATGCGCAGCCGGTCGTCGCCGGCTCCGGTGCGCACGCCGAGGTCGAGCCCGAACCACTCGCCGCCGGGTTCGAACAGGCCGCAGTCGCGCAGGGCGGTGATGTAGGGCATCACCGTCATCCGCACGCCCAGCAGCCCGCGTTCGCGGGTGCGCAGGAAGGAATCGAAATCGGCGCGGCCGTGGCCGATGCCGTCGACGGTGCCGATACCAGGCTCGGTGACGCTGGTCAGGCCGTCTTTGAGCGCGGCGTGCGCACCCGCGGCGATGTTGGCGATGACCTCTTCGGTCGCCTCGGGACGCAGCAGGCGGTCGACCAGGACAGTCGCGCGTTCCTGCAGCAAGCCGGTGGCGCGGCCGTCTTCGTCGCGCACCACGGTGCCGCCGGGAACGTCCGGCACACCCAGCCGATCCGGATATCCGGCCAGGGCAAAGGCTTCGGTGCTCGCCACGGCCATGTGCCGCGACGTGTGCGTGAGCCAGACCGGCCGTCCTCCGGCGGCGCGGTGCAGGACTTCGGCGGTGGGGTGCGCGCCGATCTTGTTCTGGTCGTAGCCCGCGCCGGTCACCCACGCGTCGGCGGGCAGCGTCGCGGCTCGCTCCGCCACGGCCTGGTAGAGCGCGTCGAGCGTCGGCGCGGCTTCGGCGGAGACGTCCAGCCCGCGGATCAGCTTGCCGCGCATGCTCAAGTGCTGGTGCGCGTCGTTGAGGCCGGGGACGACCGGCGCGCCGCCGAGGTCGATCACCGTGTCCGCGGCGAGAC
This sequence comes from Amycolatopsis nivea, assembly GCF_004522235.1. Classification (GTDB taxonomy): domain Bacteria; phylum Actinomycetota; class Actinomycetes; order Mycobacteriales; family Pseudonocardiaceae; genus Amycolatopsis; species Amycolatopsis nivea. The sequence continues at coordinate 75,248 of NZ_SDLT01000016.1, read as the reverse complement.
TGCGGACCTCGTCGTCGAATCCGACGATCCGGCCGCCGATCACGCCGAGCGCGGTCGCTTGTGGACGGTCCCGGTCCAGCGTGGTGAAACGTCCATTGTGGAATAACGCATCGAGACGCACTGAGCTCATCCTTGTCGGGTCAGGGTTTTTGCGGATTCGGCGACGGCCGCGGTCCGGCGGGCGAGCGCCAGGACGCAGGTGAGGGTCAGCGTGAGCAGCACGACGTGGTAGATGACGACCGGCCAGATCGCACCGTGCGTCGCGTTGAGCAGCGCCTGCGCGATGAACGGCGTGGTGCCGCCGAAGATGGTGCTGCACAGCTGATAGGACAGGGAGATTCCGGTGTACCGCAGGTGAATCGGGAAGCCGCGGGTGAGGAATCCGGCGAGCACCGCGTAGTAGCCGGAGCCGCACACGGTCGCGACTGCGATGCCGACAAACGCCAGTCCCGGATTGCCGGACGCGATCAGCAGGTACATCGGCACGGTCACCACGATGTTGCAGCCCAGCGAAACCGCCATGAACCGCGTTTCGCCGACGCGTTCGGCCAGCCGCGCCGCGACCGGCTGCCAGCAGAACTGCACCACCGACGCGCCGAGCAGCACGTACAGCATGGTCTGGCGGCCGATGCCGAGTTCGTTCGTGGACCAGGCGAGGACGAACGTGTTGCTGAAGTACGCGGCGGCGATGCCCATGATGCTCGCGCCGATGCCGAGCAGCACGGTCCGCCAAGCAGTCCGCAGGACCTCGACCAGCGGCACCTTCGCGACGGCGGCTTTCGCCTTGGCCCGCACGAACTCCGCCGGTTCCTCGACCTTCAGCCGGATCAGCAGGCCCAGCGCGACCAGCACCCCGGACAGCAGGAACGGCACCCGCCAGCCCCAGGTCAGGAACTGCTCGTCCGGCAACGCGCTCACGGCGAGAAAGACCACTGTGGACAGAATCGACCCGGCGGGCGAGCCCTGCTGGGCGAACATCGCGAAGTACGACCCGCGTCCGGCGGGCGCGTTCTCCGCGGCGAGCACGACCGCGCCGCCCCACTCCCCGCCGACCGCGACGCCCTGCACCGCGCGCAGTGCGACGAGCAGCAACGGCGCGGCGATGCCGATCTTGGCGTACGTCGGCAGCAGCCCGACCGCGAAGGTCGCGAACCCCATCAGCAGCAGCGTGACGACCAGCGTGTTCTTGCGCCCGACCCGGTCGCCGAGGTGCCCGAACACGATCCCGCCCAGCGGCCGGGCGAGAAAGCCGACCCAGAACGTGCCGAACGCGGCGAGCACGCCGGTCGCCGGGTTCAATTCGGGGAAGAACAGCTTCCCGAAGACCAGCGCGGACGCGGTCCCGTATAGGTAGAAGTCGTACCACTCGATCGCCGTCCCGGCGAAGGAGGCGAGCGCGGCCCGGCGGCCGGTGGCGGTTTCGTGGTTCACGGGCAACTCCCTGGCGGCGGTGTTCCCCAGAGTCTTCGTCCCGCGACCTATGCTGTCCAATACCTGTCCGGACCCATTCCGATACCTCGGAGGCATAGGCGTGGAACTGCGTGTGGTGCGTTATTTCCTGGCCGTCGTGCGGGAAGGCTCGGTCACCGCCGCGGCGCGCGCCGTCCGGGTCGCGCAACCGTCGCTGTCGCGGCAGCTTCGCGCGCTGGAAACCGAACTCGGGGTGGCGTTGTTCTCGCGATCGCCGGGTTCGCTCACCCTCAGCGCGGCAGGCACCCGGTTCGTGCCGATCGCCCAGGACCTGGTGCGCCGCGCGGAGGAGGCGGGCGCGGTGATGGCCGCGATCGGCCGCACCGAGGACACCCCGCTGACGCTCGTCGCGCCGCCGAGCACAGTGGACAGCCTGCTGGCGCCGTTCATGGCCACCGGCAAGGCCGGACCGGTGCTGCGAGACGCGTTCCCGGTCCCGCCGGACCAGGTTTTCGACCGGCTCCTGCACAGCAGCGCCGACCTCGGCATCTCGACGTCCCCGCCGCCCGCGCAGCTGGAAACCGCGGCGCTGGGCCGGGTCCTGGTCAGCGCACAGGTCCGGCCCGGCCACCGCTGGTACGACGCGGAGTCGATCCCGCTGGCCGAGCTGGCCACCGAACCGTTGCTGGTGATGAACCGCAGCAACGCCGCGCGCCTGGTCGTGGACGAGGCGTTCCACCGAGTCGGACTCGTCCCGGCCGAACTGAACGAAACCGGCTCCCCCAGCGTCGCCCAGGCCCGCGCCGCCGGCCGCGGCGAGGTGTGCCTGGTAACCGACCTGGTCCGGTTCGGCCTGCGCTCCATCCCGATCGAAACCCCCGACGGGATGCTGACGGTGCCGCTGTACGCCGGATGGCGGCGGGATCACTACGCCCGGCCGTCGATTCTGGCGCTGGTCGAGGGGTTGCGGGAGTTTCGTGGCGCGTTGAGCGAATGATCAGCACTCGGTGAGAAATTTTCGTTGCGGCGCAACGGGTTTGACTACTTCGTCGCGGCGCCGACCTCCCTTACCCGCCGGACCACCGCAGCAGGCCACCACCTCTGCTGCACGATCTCGCGGTAACACTTCACCCGACTCGGTGACCCGGCGGGCCGATCCGTGCTAAACAGTGCGGCGATGGGAAAACTGACCCGCCGGGCCCGGGCCACGGCCGACTATCTCGTCTTCGTCGGAGCCGGGGAATGGCCGGTCGCCGTGTCCGCACTCGGGGTCGTGCTCGGCGCCGTCACGATCCTGCCGAGCGCGTTCGGCGTCGTCGTGTCGATCGTCGCGCTCCTGCTCGGCCTGCTGACCCTCGTGCGGGACATCCGCCTGCTGCGGAAACGGTGGGCCGGTTACGAGTTCACCGCGATCGTCGCGCCGTTTCCGATCGCCGACACCCCGCCGCCGCAGGCCTATCCCGACGCGCAGTACCTGGCGGTTCCCTCCCGCGGCACCGCATTGGTCAGCGACGCCATCGACGCGGCGCTCGCCGAAACCACCTTCAGCATCACCGTCGCCGAGGATCCCTACCGGCTGCCCGCGAAGCTGAAGGCGACCGCGCCGCACGTGCTGCCGTTGCGGGCTCGCGGCCGGTTGCTGTTCAACGGCCCGATCGTCGGCATGCGCGGCGAACCGCTGCCGGTAGCCGGGGCGCGGCCGGCGCCGATCGTCCTGCATCGCGCCCGGTTCTTCGACGCGGTCTGCAGCAACGAACTGGCGTCGCTGCGCATCACGAACTCCGCCGACGGCCACGAGTACGACCTGCGCAACGAGGAACTGACCGACTCGTCCGGCGCGCTGCGGACCCTCGGCGCGAGCACGCTCGCCGACCTCGTCGGCGTGTCCACGATCGCGTTCACCTCGGACGGCCTGCTCGTCGTGGTCCGCCAGTCGGCCCGCAACTCGGCCAGCGGGCTCCTGCTCGCCCCGTCCGGAAGCGGCAGCCTGGAACCGCGGGATCTCCTTACCCCGCAAGGAGGAACCCGCCGGACCCTGCACACCGCGGTGTGTGCGGGGATGGAACGCGAACTGTGCGAAGAGGCGGCCGTCCGGCCCAACGAGATCTCCGAGACGCGGCTGACCGGTTTCGCACGCTGGCTCGAACGCGGCGCGAAACCGGAGTTCTTCGGCGTGACCCGGCTGTCCGTCGACAGCACCGAACTGACCAGCCGCCGCGCGAAGGGCGCGGAACGGCTTTACAGCGCCGGAGTCACCGTCCTGGAAATCGATCTGGCCGCGCTGGGCGAGGAACTGGCCGACGGCGTACCGGTGGCCGAAGCGAACGCCTTGCCGCCGAGGCTGCGCGACGACAGTTCCCTGCCGCTGCTGCTGTGCCTGCGCAGCGCCGCGCTGCGGGTCAGTACGCGTTCTTGATGACGAAGTAGGACCCGCGGATCGTCCCGGCGAGCTTCGACTTCTGGCGCGCGAACTTGAACTTGTCGGCGAGTTCCTCCGGGACGTCCATCCCGTCGGACAGCTTGAACCCGACGGCCCGCTTGCCGCCCTCTTCGAGGGTGTACATGACGTTGATCGACAGGCCGCTCTCGTAGAACACGTAGGACATCCGGATGCCGTCGACCTCGAATTCGGTCGCCTCGAGCGGCCGCGAGGCGATGACGAGATCGCGTTCTTCCTTGAGGATCCGGTGCACCCAGTCGATGATCTCCGGGACCTCGGCCGCGGGCTCGACGGTGAAGACGTGGTCGTACTTGTTCTTGAAGTAGCGCGCCTCGTTCGCCCGCAGCCCGGCGAGCGCGTCCGCGACCGGGGAGGACTCCAGGCCGACAGTCGACACGGCGGTGAAATCGACGGCGTAGGACATGATCCGCACTCCCGGGCTGGGTTTGATCGCGACGCTCGGCAGAATACCCGGGGAAAACCCTTCGGCAACCGGAGCGGCCGCCGGACCCCGGTTTCCCTCGAAGACGCCCAGTGGGGGAATTTCGTGCAGGGCTTACGGTGGCGGAGTGCGCAACCACCTGATCGACCTGGCCGTGGCGCTCGCCGTGCTCGGCCTGACGCTGGCCGGCGACCTGCCGGACGCGGACCACCCGTGGTTCTGGCCGGTCGCGGTCGCGGTGATGTTCCTGGCAGTCCTGCTGCGCCGCCGGTTCCCCTTGCCCGCGATGCTGGTCTCGGTCGGCGTCGCGCTGGCCACGCCGCCGTTGTGGGGCACCTCCGTCACTCTTTACACCGTCGCTTCGCTGCGCGGGCTCCGCTGGCCGACCGCGGTCGCCGTGCTCGCGGAAACCGGGCTGCTGGTGTCGTTCGTCCGGCCGGCGAACCTGCCGGACTGGAAGACGTTCGGGCTCGCCCTCGTCATGGAGGTCGTCGTCCCGGCGCTGGCCGGGCTGTGGATGCACCAGCGCGCGGCCTTGCTCGCGGCCCTGCGCGACCGCGCGGAGCAGGCCGAACGCGAGCGCGATCTGCTCGGCGAGCGGGCCGTGACGGCCGAGCGGCGGCGGATCGCGCGCGAGATGCACGACGTCGTCGCGCACCGGGTCAGCATCGTCGCGCTGCAGGCGGGCGCGCTTTCCGTGCGGGCCAAGGACGACGAGACCGCGCAGCTCGCCGAGGTGATCCGCGAATCGAGTTCCGCCGCGCTCAACGAATTGCGCGACATCCTGAAGGTGCTCCGCGACGACGGTCCGGAACCGCGTTCGCTGCCGGATCCGACACTGGGCGGGGTCCGCCAGCTCGCCGACGACCTCGCCGCCGCCGGTGCGCAGGTGCGTGCCAGCCTGCCGGAGCCGATGCCGGACGTGCCCGACCCGATCGGACGCGCGGCGTACCGGATCGTGCAGGAAGCGCTCACGAACGCGGCGAAACACGCGCCGGGAACGACTATCGACGTGCGACTGTCCACTTCCGACGACGACCTGGTGGTCGAAGTCGCCAACCCGCTCGCCGATTCGTCCGGGCTGCCGGGCGCGGGCTACGGAGTGATCGGCATGCGCGAACGCGTCACGCTGACCGGCGGAACACTCCGCGCCGGCCCGGACGGCACAGGCAGCTACCGGGTGCGGGCCGCGTTCCCGCTGCGAGCGGAGGAATCGTGCTGAAAATCCTGCTGATCGACGACGAGGTGCTCGTGCGCAGCGGCATCCGGATGATCCTGGAGTCCGACCCGGGGATCGAGGTGGTCGCGGAAGCGGGCGACGGCCGCGAAGCGCTCGCACTCGTCCGCGAACACCGACCCGACCTCGTGCTCACCGACGTGCAGATGCCCGAGGTCGACGGCCTGGAGGTGACCCGCCTGGTGACCGCCGAACCGGACGCGCCCGCGGTGGTCGTGCTGACGACGTTCGACCTGGACGAGTACGTGCACGAGGCGCTTCGCCACGGTGCCACCGGTTTCCTGCTGAAAGACACGCCGCCGCGCGAACTGATCAAGGCGATGCACGTGGTGGGCAGCGGCGAGGCGATGCTGTCACCGTCGATCACCCGGCGACTGCTGACGCACTTCGCCACCGCCGCCACGCCGACACCCGCCCGCGCCCGGCTCGAACCCCTGACACCCCGCGAACGCGAAGTCGCGGTGGCCGTCGGACAGGGTTCGAGCAACGCCGAGATCGCCCGTGCGCTGGGGCTCAGTGAGGCGACCGTGAAGGTCCACTTGGGACGGATTATGGCCAAGACCGAAGCCGCGAACCGCACCCAGGTCGCGATCCTGGTGCACGACGCCGGACTCGCCTGAGCCTTCCAGTCAGCGCTGCTGGCGACTGCTCACGGACTCCGCCGCCACGCCGAAGCCCGCCCCGCGAACGCGAGGTCGCGGTCGCCGTCGGGCAGGGTTCGAGCAACGCCGAAATCGCCCGCGCGCTCGGGCTCAGCGAGGCGACCGTGAAAGTCCACTTGGGACGGATCATGGCCAAGACCGAAGCCGCGAACCGCACGCAGGTCGCGATCCTGGTGCGCGACGCCGGACTCGCCTGAACCGTCCGGTCAGGGAGCTCCCGGCGGCACGAACGGCAACCCGCCCGGCGCGCCCGCCTCCGCCAGCGCCATCAGCATTCCGGTGTCCACTTCGGACTGGATCGCGTCGGCCAGCCGGTCCAGCATGTCCTCGCGCAGGTCCGCGAACCCCGGCGCGCCCTCGGCCGCCCGCCATTCGATGCCCGCCTGCGCCGCGGCTTCGGCAAGCCAAGCGCGCCGGAACCCGTCGTTCTCCAAGGCACCGTGCCACGTCGTGCCCCAGACCGAACCGACGCGGTAACCGTCCAAAAACGACTCCGCGTCCGCCGGGCCGGCGCTGCCGTGGTGGATTTCGTAAGCGTCCACGCGATGCCCGCGCCATTCGCCGACCGGACGGCCGAGCACCTTCTCCCCCGCGAACGTCACTCGCGTCGGCAAGAGCCCGAGCCCGTCCACCAGACCAGCGCCGGATTCGACGTCGTCCTCAATGGACTCCGCGAGCATCTGGTACCCGCCGCAGATCCCCAGCACTGGACGCCCCGCCGCGGCCCGTGCCGTCACCGCGTCCGCCAAACCCCTGCTGCGCAACCACTTCAGATCGTCCACAGTGGCCCTCGACCCCGGCAGCACGACCAAGTCCGCCGCGGCGACGGTGTCCGGATCGGCGGTCAGGCTCACCATCACGCCGGGCTCCGCCGCGAGCGCGTCCACGTCGGTCGCGTTGGACGCCCGCGGGAACCGCACCACCGCGACGCGCAATCCGCGTTGCGCGGCTTCGTGCCGCCATCCGGCCGCGGCGAGAGCGTCCTCCGAGTCGATCCACACCCGGTCCAGCCACGGCAGCACGCCGAGCACCGGCCGCCCGGTGACCTTCTCCAGGCTGTTCAGACCAGGCTGCAGCAGTCCGACGTCACCGCGGAATTTGTTCACCAGCCAGCCCGCGACCAGCGCCTGGTCCTCGGCCGACAGCAACGCGAGCGTGCCGTACATCGCCGCCAGCACCCCGCCGCGGTCGATGTCGCCGACCACCAGCACCGGCAGCGAAAACCGCCGGGCCAGGCCCATGTTGACGTAGTCGCCGGAACGCAGGTTGATCTCCGCCGGACTGCCCGCGCCCTCGCAGACGACGAGGTCAAACCGTTGCTGCAGCTCGGAAAACGCCCCGAAGGCGATCTCCGCGAGCCCGGCCCGGCCAGTGGCGTACTCCCCGGCTTCGAGGGTGCCGTACGGCTTGCCGAGCGCGATGACGTGACTGCGCCGGTCGCTGCCCGGCTTGAGCAGCACCGGGTTCATCGCCGCTTCCGGCTCCACCCGCGCGGCCCGCGCCTGCAGCCACTGCGCGCGGCCGATCTCCGCGCCGTCCGCGCAGACCATCGAGTTGTTCGACATGTTCTGCGCCTTGAACGGTGCGACCCGCACGCCGCGCCGCGCGAACCAGCGGCAGATTCCGGCGGTGACCAGGCTTTTCCCGGCGTCGGAGGTGGTCCCGGCGATCAGCAGCCCGCTCATCCCGCCACCGTAATGCGTGCGGCGGCCGGTCCGGTGAACCGCCCCGCACTCCGCGACCTGCTCACCGCGATCCCGGCCGCGACCGCCAGCGCCGCCGCCCCGACCAGCCGCGACAACCGCACCGCCCGGCGCAGATCGCTCGCCCCCGGCGGACGTCCGTCGCCCAGCGTGCTCCGGCGCTCGACCTCGCCGTGATACGTGTTCGTCCCGCCGAGCCGGATGTCCAGCGCCCCGGCGAAAGCCGCCTCGACCTGTCCCGCGTTCGGGCTCGGATGCGCGTTCCCGTCGCGTCGCCAAGCCCGCCAGGCCGACCGGGCGTGGCCGCCGGCGAGCGGCGCGGTCACCGCCGTCAGCACTGCGCCGACGCGTGCCGGCACCAGATTGGCCCAGTCATCGGTGCGCGCGGCGAACCAGCCGAAGTTGCGGTGCCGCGGCGAGCGGTAGCCGACCATCGCGTCGAGGGTGTTCACCGCGCGGTACCCGAGCAGCCCCGGCACGCCCGCGACCGCGCCCCACAGGAGCGGCGCGACGACCGCGTCGGAGGTGTTCTCGGCGATCGATTCGGTGGCCGCGCGGGTCAGTTCGGCCGGGCCGAGACCGGTGGCGTCGCGCGCGCAGAGGTGGCTGAGCCGCTGCCGGGCGGCGGGCAATTCACCCGATTCGAGTAATCGCGCCATTTCGCGCCCCTCCGCGGCGAGCCCGCGGCCGCCCAGGACGGCCCACGTCGCCGCGACGGTCAGGACAAATCGGACACCCGGCCGGTTCCGGGCGGCTCGTTCCGCGAGGATGCCGAGCCCGGCGGCCGATCCCGCGCAGACCGCCGCGTACGCCGCCCCGCGCGGCTTGGAATCGGCCCACCACCAGCGTTCCAGCTGGCCAGCGGCGGTGCCGAAGGCCGCGACCGGATGTCCCCGGCGCGGGTCGCCGAAGCAGGCGTCGGCGGCGTATCCGGCGATCAGCCCGGCCGCGGTGACGGCTTGTCGGAGTGGCACGTGGCGAACCGTAGCGCTAGGGAGAGAATGCCGGGTATGACCAAGCTGACGCACCGGCTCGCCGGGTCTCTCGAAACCCTGGCGCAGGCCCTCCGCCGGTACGGACGCGACGACGGCAAGGTGCTCGTTCTCGGCGGGGTCCGCTCGGGCAAGTCGAGGCACGCGGAGCGGCTCGTCGCGCACCACCCCCACCTCGTGTACGTCGCTCCCGGGCTGCCCCCGTCGGCCGAGGACCCGGAATGGGCCGCCCGGGTCGAGGCGCACCGGGCCCGCCGCCCGCGCCACTGGACGACGGTCGAGACCACCGACCTGGCGACCGTGCTGCGCAACGCGACGAGCCCGTTGCTGATCGACTGTCTCGGCACCTGGCTCTCGCGGGTCCTCGACGAGGTGGGCGCGTGGTCGGGCAAAACGGGCTGGGAGCGCAGACTGGACGACCGGCTCGAGGATTTCCTCGCCGCGTGGAGCCAGGCCCGGGTGCCGATCGTCGCGGTCAGCAACGAGGTCGGCAGCGGTGTGGTGCCCGCAACGGTGTCCGGACGGCTGTTCCGTGATGTGCTGGGCGCACTCAACAACCGGGTGTCCGCCGACAGCGACCGGGTGTCGCTCATCGTCGCCGGGCGGGCGCTCGACCTTCCGTGAGGAGCCAGCCGTGCCGAGTTTCGCCATCCCCGTCCCGGACGCCGCCGCCCGCGCCGCCGCCTTGGAGCGCCTGGACGGCCTGGTCAAACCGGTCGGCTCGCTCGGTCGGCTGGAAGAACTCGCGGCCTGGCTGAGCGCCGCGCACGGGGCGGTCCCGCCGCGCCCGCTGGACGACGTCCGCGTGGTCGTCTTCGCCGGCGACCACGGGGTGTCGGCGCAGTCGGCGTACCCCCGCGAGGTCACCGCGGCGATGGTGCGCGTCTTCCTCGCCGGGCGAAGCGGGGTAACGGTCCTCGCGGCACAGGTCGGTGCTTCCGTGCGGGTAGCAGACATCGCGGTCGACTGGGACGCCTCGGACGTTCCCGCCGAAGTCACCGCCCACAAGATCCGCCGCGGTTCGGGTGCCATCGACGTCGAGGACGCGTTGGCTCCCGGCGAGGCACTTGCCGCGTTTGAGGCGGGTCGTGCCATCGCTGCTTCGGAGTCCACTGCGGACGTTCTCATTCCCGGCGACATGGGCATCGGCAACACGACCGTCTGCGCCGCGGTCGTGGCTTCTGCGCTGGGCCTTCCCGCAGCTGAGGTGGTGGGCACCGGCACCGGGGTGTCCGGGGAGGCCTTGGAACGCAAGACCGCTGTCGTCGCCACTGCCCTGTCACGACGCCCCGTGACCGACCCCTTCGACCGCCTGACCGCCCTCGGCAGCGCCTGCCTCGCCGCGACGGCCGGTTTCCTGGTGGAAGCGGCCGTCCGGGGAATCCCGGTGGTGCTGGACGGAATCTTCTCGGCGACAGCGGCCTTGGTGGCCCGGGACATCGCGTCCGGGGCTGAGCAGTGGTGGCTGGCCGGGCATCGTTCGACGGAGCCCGCGCAAGCGTTTGCGTTGAAGGCGCTGGGGTTGACGCCGATCCTCGACCTGGGCTTGCGGCTCGGCGAGGGCAGCGGGGCGGTGCAAGCCGTGCCGACCCTGCGCGCGGCGCGCGCGGTGATCGCGGAGATGGGTTTGCTGGCGGACCTCGGGTGACCGGGGTGCGTCGCGAGTGGACGCTGCCCGGTGTTCAGTTCGCCGGGGTGCGTCCCGACGGGGTGCGGTGCCGGAGAGCGAGGCGGAGGTCCGTGAGGGGAACCCTGAGGGAATCTGATTCCCTCAGGGTTCCCCTCACGGCCATCTCGGTCGTGCAGCAGGTGAGCGGGTTCAGCGCGCCTGTCGACACTGCCCCCGCTACCGAGAAAACCGCATTGGGGCGCGCCTCGTGACCCGGCTCAGCGACGGGATCCGCCTCGCCGTCGGCACCCTCACCACCGTCCCGGTGCCTGCGCCGCGCGTGATCGATCGGCGGGTCGCGGGTGTGGCGATGGCGCTCGGCCCGCTTGCCGCGCTTCCCCTCGCCGCAGTGGCTGGGCTCATTGTCGCGGGCGGGACTGCGATCGGGCTCCCCGCGCTGGCCGTAGCCGCACTGGCGCTGGGGGCGGTAGCCCTGGGCAGCCGCGGACTGCACCTCGACGGGCTGGCCGACACCGCCGACGGACTCGGTGCCTCCTACGACCGCGCGAAAGCCCTCGACGTCATGCGCCGCGGCGACTCCGGGCCCACCGGTGTCGCAACGTTGCTCTTCATCCTGCTCGTCCAGACCGGCGCGCTGACCGGCGCGATCGCACACGGACACGGCATCGCCGCCGCCGTCCTTTCCGTCCTCTGTGGACGGTGCGTGCTCTCGCTGTGCTGCGCACGAGGGGTCCCCTCGGCCCGGCCGGAGGGCTTGGGCGCGACGGTCGCCGGATCGGTTCCGGTCCTGGCGGCCGTACTGGTGTTCGTACTCGCGGCGGGGTGCGCCGCGTTGACGCCGGGTTTGCCGTGGTGGCGAGGGGGTCTCGCGGTAGCGCTCGGGTACGCGGCCGCGGCGGTGCTGCTGGCCCGGTGCGTCCAGCGCATCGGCGGAGTGACCGGCGACGTCCTCGGCGGGTGCGTCGAAGTGGCGGTGGCGGCGGCGTTGCTGGCGACCGCCTAGGTCACATACCAGGCGTCGTCCAAACCGGACAGGTGACCCACACAAGGATTTCGCCGACGTCCGCCACGAAAACGCGCCGCTCACATCGCCGTCCGAGACGCCGCCGGGCGCGGTGAAATCGACGCTCAGGCTGCGACGCGAGCTCCACTCGTGTTACCAAGGAAGAGTCCGCGACGCATGACCGAGGGGACCTCGTGGCATCCAGCTCGCCCGCATCCGCGCACTTTACCCGGCGTCGGCTGTTCCAGTTGTCCGCCGGTTTTTCGGTTTTCGCCACGGCTGCCTGCAGTTCGACGCCCGATGCCCCGGCCCCGAACACCGCGGTGCCCAAGCCGGACGGAGCGCTCGGGGCGAATTTCAACGCCGATCCGGACACCATGGGCTGGGACGAGCTTCAGCGGTCCGGCGCGAAGTGGGTGCGCGGGTTCACCGCGATGCCCGACCTGGACAAGCACGGCGCCACCGAAAACCCGACGATCAAGACCTTGCTGCAAGCGGCCGATCGCCAGTACGGCACTGTTCTGTCGCTCAAGTTTCCGTATTTTCCCGACTCCCACAAGCCGATTCCACGGCCCGGGACCCCGGAGATGCAGGCCGATCTCGCGCGGGTCGACAAAGTGCTTCCCGCGGTCATGGACAAGGTCGACATCCTGGTGATCGGCAACGAGCCGTTCATCGAATGCCCGCGGGCGGACTGGAACAACGGCGCGCTCAACGAATTCTACGAGACCGTCGCCGCCCACGTGATCAAGCAGCGCAAGGGAAAGACCGCCCTCTATATGGGCGCGCTCAACAATCTCGAGGATCCCAAGTGGACTGGCGCGGGCACGGAACGCTGGCTGAAGTACGTCCGCGACACGCCGGAGATCGCAGGCACCGACCTTCATCCGCACGTCGGCGCGCCGGACGAGGTTCAGGCGTTTCTCGATTACACCCTGCCCAAGCTGGGCGGCAAGAAGTTCCTCGTCACTGAGTTCTCCCTGGTCCAACTGTGGAAGAAGCATCTCGCCGACCGGATCTCGACCGAGTACGCGGGCAAGTACCACGTGCCGCAGGACACCAAGGTCTGGCAGGTTATCCGCAACGCGCTGCACCAGCCGTTCCCCAAGGCGCGGTGGGACGATTTCCTCCGCACCAGCCCGTGGTTCGAGAACAACAAGAACTTCCTCACCGACCAGATGACGAAGTTCCGCGCGACCGGAAAGCTCGCCGTCGCCGCGTACGGCATCGATCAGGGCATCGCCGCGCTCAAGGGCGGGGACTTCGGACCGGATACTCCGCCGTGGCTGCTCAACAGCGTGTTCGCACGGGCGACCGTGCAGAAGAATCCCGACGGCACGGTTGCGCCGAATTACGCTTGGCTTGACGAATTCACCGCGCTCCAGAAGCATTAGCCAGCGCAGCAAGGAAAGCGTCCGTCGTCGCGCGGTCTCGGACCGCGAGGCGAAGGTGGTCGGGGCCAAGGCCGGGGAAAGTGTCGCCGCGACGGACGGCGTAGCCTGCTTCGCGCAGTCTCAATCGGACATCCGCGCCGCCGGGGACTCGGATCAGCACGAACGGGCCGCGCGGGGTGCCGAGTACGGGAATTCCCTGGGCGGCCAAGCCGGATTCCAGGTAGTCGCGGTCGGCTTCCGCGGCGGCGGCCAGTTTTTCAGCTTCTTCCAGGGCGGCGGGACGGCAGCAGGCAACCGTCGCTACAGCGGCCAAAGTGGACACTGACCAGGGTGGCTGTACCGCGCGCAATCGGGCGATCAATGACGGTTCGGCGAGGACGTATCCGGCTCGCAGGCCCGCCAAGCCCCAGGTCTTGGTGAGGCTTCGCACCACCACTACGCCGGGGATTCGTTCTCCGGCAAGGCTTTCGACCTCCCCGGGGACGGCGTCAAGGAAAGCTTCGTCCACCACGAGGACTCGTCCGGGGCGTGCCAAGGCCCGCAGCGAATCGGCGGGGTGCAGGACCGAGGTCGGGTTGGTCGGGTTGCCGACGAAGACCAGGTCGGCTGAATCAGGGACCGCGGCGGGATCTAGGCGGTAATCGTCCACTTCGGACAGGGTGACCCGGTCGACGGTGTGTCCGGCGGCGCGCAGAGCGGCTTCCGGTTCGGTGAATTGCGGGTGGACCACCACTGCGTGCTCAGCGGGAAGCGCGGCCAGCAGCGTGAACGCTTCCGCGGCACCGGCAGTCACCAGGACGTCGGCGAAATCCCGGCCATGGCGGGCAGCGACGGCTTCCGCGGCGCGGGTCGGGTCCGGGTAGGCTGCCAGGTCGTCCAGGGCGGCGGCGAGTTCCGCGCGCAGCCACGAAGGCGGAGCCGGGAGCCGGACGTTCACGGCCAGGTCGACAAGTCCCTCGCCGACTTCGCGATCGCCGTGGTGGTGGAGGTCGTACTCAGCCATGGACTGCTGCCAGGGAATGGGCGCGCGCCTGCGAGGCGAAACGGTCCGCCAGTTCGGGATGCCCGGCCCAGTGAACGTGCAGGTAAGACGCGTGCAGCGAAGCCGAGGCGAACCCGTCCAGGCTGCGATCCCAGCCCCACGCGGCGGTTTCCCCGTGTGCGGGAGTGATTTCGGTGCGGTGGAATTCATGTCCGGTGACCCGTTGCCCGGCCGCTGCGAGCACGTTGTCCACGACCGAGACCGCCCGACGGTAACCGAGTTTCCCCCGCGACGTCATGGTCGCGTCCGCGGCGACCGCGCCGACCATCGGCAATCCGTCCAAGGAACGACACAGGTACAGCAAGCCCGCGCATTCCGCACTCACCGGCATTCCGGCGTCGATAGCCTCACCGACTGCCGTCCGGAGTTCCACATTGGACGACAGCTCGGCGGCATGCACTTCCGGGAATCCGCCGCCGAAGTACAACCCGGCGCACCCGGCGGGCAGGGCCTTGTCTCGCAAGGGGTCGATGTCCACGACGTCGATTCCGCGAGCGGCCAGCAATTCGATGTTCTCGGCGTAGCGGAAGGTGAACGCCGGACCGCCCGCAGCGGCGAGGGTCGCACGCGGACCGTCCCACTCGGGACCGGCATTCCACAAAGGACCAGTCAGTGCGGGGGCGCTTCGGGCCACCCGCACGATGCCTTCGAGATCGACCCCAGCGGCAACCCATTCCGCCAGTTCCGGCAGCAGCCGCTGCGACTCCGCGGCTCGTTCGGCGGCCGGAACCAACCCGAGATGCCGACTCGGCGCGTGTACGTTTTCGTTACGCCGCAAGGCACCCAGCAACGGGACGCCGGTCGCTTCCAGCGCGGTGACAATCTCGTCTTCGTGCCGTTGCGAGCCCAGTTTGTTCAGGATCACCCCGGCCAGCCGGACGCGGGTGTCGTACTGCGCGAACCCCAGCACGGTCGCCGCGACGCTGCGCGAAGCCGCCGAAGCGTCGACCACCAGCACGACCGGCGCGTCGAGCAGCCGCGCGACATGGGCGGTCGACGCGTAGCCTTCGGTGCCCAAAGCGCCGTCGAAAAGGCCCATCACGCCTTCGATGACCGCGATGT
This sequence comes from Amycolatopsis nivea, assembly GCF_004522235.1. Taxonomy (GTDB): domain Bacteria; phylum Actinomycetota; class Actinomycetes; order Mycobacteriales; family Pseudonocardiaceae; genus Amycolatopsis; species Amycolatopsis nivea. Next base: position 60,231 of record NZ_SDLT01000016.1, on the reverse strand, counting down.
CCGCGCCCGCGGAACCGTGGCGCAGCAACGGAACCAGCGTGTCCTCGCCTTGCAGGAACGGGTCCAGGTTCCGTGCGGGGCGACCGGTGGCGAGCGAATGGTAGCTGGGGTCGATGAAATCCGGACCGACCTTGTGCCCGGACACGACGTGCCCGGCGGTGCGCAACGCGGCCATCAGACCGGCCGCGATGGTGGTTTTGCCGTGCCCGGAACCGGGTGCGGCAATGACGACCCGTGCTACCACTCGATCCCCCGCTGGCCCTTCTGCCCGGCGTCCATCGGGTGCTTCACCTTCGTCATTTCCGCGACCAGGTCCGCGGCCTCGATCAATTCCGGCGGCGCGTAACGGCCGGTGATCACGACGTGCTGGTGCCCGGGCCGCGCGGCCAAAGTGGACACGACGTCGTCGACCTCGAGCCAGCCCCATTTGAGCAGGTAGCTGAATTCGTCCAGCACATAGAAATCGTGCGTTTCGGCGGCGAGCCGGCGCTTGATTTCCGCCCAGCCCTCCTGGGCGTTGGCGGCATGGTCCTCTTCGGACCCTTGCTTGCGCGACCAGCTCCAGCCCTCGCCCATTTTGTGCCACTCGACCGGACCGCCCTGTCCGGTGTCGTCGTGCAGCTTCCCGAGCGCCTTGAACGCGGCTTCCTCGCCGACGCGCCACTTCGCCGACTTCACGAACTGGAACACGCCGATCGACCAGCCCTGGTTCCACGCGCGCAAAGCCATGCCGAACGCCGCGGTGGATTTCCCTTTCATCTCGCCGGTGTGCACGGCGAGCAGCGGGCGGTTGCGGCGCTGCCGCGTGGTGAGCCCGTCCTTCGGCACGACAGCCGGTTTTCCCTGCGGCATCAGGCAGCCCTCCCCGTCCGTTCGCGCACGGCCGAGGCCAGCGATTCAGCGGCCACCTCGGACAGTGGCACGTGCTCGGCACCCAAGTGCCCGGCCAGTTCCGTGGCCAGGCCGAGACGCATCCGGCCGGTCTCGCAGTCCATCACGATCGTCGTCACGTCAGTCAGCAAACCCGCGGCGGCCTTGGCTCGCGCGACCGCGTCGGAACCGCTCGTGGCGCGGCCGTCGGTGACGAGCACCAGCAGCGGCCGACGGCGCGGATCCCGGATCGCCTCGACGCGCAGCACCCGCGCGGCTTCCAGCAATCCCTCAGCCAGCGGCGTGCGGCCGCCGGTCGGCAAGCCTTCCAGCCGGGCCGCTGCGGCTTCGACACTGATCGTCGGCGGGAGCGCCAGCTCGGCGTCCGCGCCACGGAACGTGACGAGACCGACCTTGTCTCGCCGTTGGTAGGCGTCCAACAGCAGCGACAGCACCGCGGTCTTCACTTCCCGCATCCGCGCCCGCGCGCCCATCGAGCCCGACGCGTCCACACAGAACAGCACCAGATTGCCTTCGCGGCCTTCGCGCAGCGCGAACCGCAGATCCGCGGACCGCACTTCGAGACCCGCCCCGGACCGGCCCCGCGCCTGCTGATGCGGTGCGGCAGCACGGATCGTCGCGACCAGGTGCGGCCGTCCCTCCCGCACGCTGGGCGGCTGCACGCCGATCGTCCGGCCGGTGTCGGTGATCGCGCGCGACCGACGACCCCGCTCGCCCTCGCCGGTGCCCTTCACCCGGAAGACCCGCGCCCGAAAGGTATCCCCGGCACTGACCGTCTTCTGCGGCGAAGACCCATTGCCCGACGGGGCCGGGGTTTCGCCGCTGTCCGCGGGCGGAGGACCGTCCGAACCGGACGGGCCTCCGTCCGGCGGCGGGCCGCCGTTATCCGGACCGGGGCCGCCCTCGCCGGGACCGTCGTCGTCCGGCCCCTCGGGCGGCGGCTGCGAATCCTCCAACGCCTGCTCCAGCTGCTCCTCGGAAATCCCCGGCGCGTCAAACGGATTCCGCCGCCGCCGGTGCGGCAGCGCGAGCCGCGCCGCGACCCGGATGTCCTCGGTGGTGACCTCGGCGCGCCCGGCCCACGCCGCGTGCGCGACCGCCGTCCGCGCCGTCACGATGTCCGCGCGCATGCCGTCGACCTCGAACGACGCGCACACCTCGGCGATCTGCCGCAGCGCCTCGTCCGGCAGCTTCACCGACGGCAGAAGCCGTTGCGCCGCCTCGATCTTCGCCGCCAGGTCCGCGTCCGCCGAGGCGTAGCCGTCGGCGAAACCGTCCGGGTCCGCTTCGTAGGCCAGCCGCCGCCGGACGACCTCGACGCGCTGCTCCGGATCCCGGCTCGACGCGACCTCGACGGTCAGGCCGAACCGGTCGAGCAGCTGCGGCCGCAGTTCGCCCTCCTCCGGGTTCATCGTCCCGATCAGCACGAACCGCGCCGCGTGCGAAACCGAAACGCCCTCGCGCTCGACCGTCGCCCGGCCCATCGCCGCCGCGTCGAGCAGCGTGTCCACCAGGTGGTCGTGCAGCAGGTTGACCTCGTCGACGTACAGCAGCCCGCGATGCGCGGCGGCCAGCAGACCGGGCTGGTAGTCGGTGACGCCCTCGGCCAGCGCCTTCTCCAGGTTCAGCGAGCCGACGACCCGGTCCTCCGCCGCGCCGACCGGCAGTTCCACCAGCCGCGCCGGCCGCCGGTGCGCGGGAGCGCCCGCCGCGTGCGGCCCGTCCGGGCACGCCGGGTCCGGGCTGACCGGGTCGCAGGAGAACCGGCAGTGCTCCACCACGTCGACGCCCGGCAGCAGCCCCGCGAGCGCGCGCACCATGGTCGACTTCGCGGTGCCCTTCTCGCCCCGCACCAGCACCCCGCCGACCGCGGGCGAGATCGAGGACAGGACGAGCGCCAGACGCAGGTCCGGCATCCCGACGACAGCGGTGAACGGATAGGGCTTCAAGAGCACTCCCTCGTGGGTCGGCGTCCGGCCGATCATCGCACAGCGAAGCCGTCGCTTAGGGTGGGAAATCGTGCGCGAAGAATCACGCCTGACGGTGGTCGGGATCGGGGCCGACGGGTGGGCCGGGCTCACCCCCGCGGCCCGCGACGCCGTGCGGAAGGCGGATGTCGTGCTCGGTTCGGAACGGCAGCTGAAATCCCTGCCCGCGGACCTCCGGACCCAGCCCTGGCCGAGCCCGCTGCTCCCCGCGCTCGACGAAATCCTCACGAAGCAGACCGGCCGGGTGTGCGTGCTGGCCAGCGGCGATCCGTACCTGTCCGGCATTGCCACCACCCTGCGTGACCGCGGCTACGCGCTCGAGGTCCACCCCGCGGTTTCGTCAGCGACACTGGCCCGCGCGCGGCTCGGCTGGTCGTTCGAGGAGACCGAAGTCGTGACGGTCGTCGGCCGCGCCGTCCACCGCGTCGCGCGAGCCCTGGCACCCAACCGGAAACTGCTGGTCCTGGGCGCCTCCGCAGCAGAACTGCGCGAGTTGCTCAAAGCCCGCGGGTACGGCGATTCCGCCCTTACCGCCTGGGAAAACCTCGGCGCGGCCGACGAGCGCGGCTCCGACGGCTGGACCTGCGACCCCGGCCCGCTCACTGTGTTCGCCGTGCTCTGCAAGGGTCCCGGCCTCCCGCTCGTCGGCCTCCCCGACGACGCCTTCGAGCACGACGGCCAGCTCACCAAACGCGACCTCCGCGCGTCCGCCCTCGCCCGCCTCGCCCCGGCTCCGGGCGAACTTCTGTGGGACGTCGGCGCGGGCGCGGGCAGCATCGGGATCGAATGGTCCCGTGCCCATCCACTGAACCGCGCCATCGCGATCGAACGCGACCCCGCGCGCGCCGAACGCGTCCAGCGCAACGCCAATACCCTTGGCGTGCCGGAATTACAGGTGGTCACCGGTCCGGCGCCCGAGGCACTCGCCGGACTCCCCCGCCCGGACGCGATCTTCGTCGGCGGCGGCCTGACCGTGCCCGGCGTCCTCGACCAGTGTGTCGAAACCGACGCCCGGATCGTCGCGCACGGTGTCACCCTCGAAGCCGAGCAGATCCTGGCCGCCGCGTACGCCCGGCACGGCGGGGAACTGCAACGGATCTCCGTGGAGCACGCGAAACCGCTCGGCGGGTTCACCGGATGGACGCCGTCCCGGGCAGTCACGCAGTGGAGCTGGAAATGACCGTTTACTTCATCGGCGCCGGACCGGGCGCGGCCGACCTGATCACCGTGCGCGGCCGCGACCTGCTCGCGCGCTGCCAGGTGTGCCTGTACCCGGGCAGCATGACGCCGACCGACCTGCTCGCCTACTGCGCGCCGGACGCCGAGCGCGTCGACACCGCGAACCTCAGCCTCGACCAGATCACCGCGAAACTGATCGAAGCGCATCAAGCCGGACACGACGTCGCGCGGCTGTGTTCCGGAGACCCGTCGCTGTACAGCGCGGTCGCGGAACAGGTCCGGCGGCTGGAACCGGAAGGCGTGCCGTACGAGATGGTGCCCGGCGTTCCGGCGTTCGCCGCGTCCGCCGCCGTGCTCGGCCGCGAACTGACCGTCCCGGGAATCGGGCAGAGCCTCGTGATCACGCGCGCGCAGGCGAGGTCCACCGCGATGCCGGACGCCGAAACGCTGGAGAATTTCGCCCGCACCGGCACGACTCTCGCGCTGCACCTGGCGATCAACCACATCGAGCGCGTCACCGAAGAACTCTCCGGGCACTACGGCGAGGACTGTCCGGCCGCCGTCGTCGCGCTGGCCAGCCAGCCCGGCGAAACGGTGGTCCGCGGCACGCTCAAGGACATCGCCGGTCAAGCACGGGCCGCCGGAATGACCCGCGCGGCCACGATTTTCGTCGGCCGGGTCCTCGCCGCGGGCGGATTCCCGGACAGTTTCCTGTATTCGAGCACCCGGGACCGGGCGAGCCAACCGGAGTCGTTGTGACCGAACTGCGCTGGGGCCTGCTGGCCACCGGGACCATCGCCGCCGAATTCGCCGCCGGCGTCGAGCAAAGCCGCCACGGCGTGCTCACCGCGGTTGCTTCGCGCACGGCCGAGCGGGCGCAGCATTTCGCGACCAGGTACGAAATCCCGAAGGCGTACGGCAGCTACGAGGAACTCCTCGCCGACCCGGACGTCGACGCGGTCTACGTCGCCACCCCGCACGCGCAGCACGAGGAATGGGCGATCCGGGCCGCCGAAGCGGGCAAGCACGTGCTGTGCGAGAAACCGCTCACGCTCACCGCGCCCGACGCGGAGAAGGTCATCGATGCCGCGCGGCGCAACGACGTTTTCCTCATGGAAGCGTTCATGTACCGCATGCACCCGCAGACGCGGCGGCTGGTCGAGCTGATCGAATCCGGGGCGATCGGCGAGGTCCGCGCCGTGGACGTCACGTTCAGCTTCGACTCCGACGCGAACGACGCGGCCCGCCTCGGCGACCCCGCGCTCGGCGGCGGCGGAATCCTTGACGTCGGCTGCTACTGCACCTCGCTGGCCCGGCTGGTTTCCCAGGCCGCGACCGGAATTCCGGCGGTCGAGCCGACCCTCGTCACCGGCATGGCGCGGCTCACCGAAAGCGGCGTCGACGAGTTCGCGATGGGCCTGCTGCGGCTGCCCGGCGACATCATCGCGCAGATGTCCTGCGGTTACCTGCTCACCCAGGACGACCACATCCGGATCTACGGCACCGCCGGCCACCTGTACGTGCCGAAGCCCGCGTGGATCCACGAACTGCGCGCGCCGGGCGTTTCGACGATCGTGCTGACCCCGTCGGACGGCGAGCCGAAGGTCATCGAAATCGAAGCCACCCAAGGGATTTACGCCCGGGAAGCGGACTACGTCGCCGCGCATGTCGCGGACCAGCAAGGCCCGGAACTGACCTGGGCCGAAACAGTCGCCAACATGCGCACGCTCGACCGGTGGCGCGCGGCCGTCGGGTACGGGCGATGACCGTCCTGATCCTGGGCGGCACCGCGGAAGCCCGCGACCTCGCCGCACAGCTGCACGAACGCGGCGTCCCGGTGGTCTCCTCGCTGGCCGGACGCGTCACGCGGCCGCGCCTGCCGGTCGGAGAGGTGCGGATCGGCGGGTTCGGCGGCGTCGACGGCCTTACGGTCTGGCTGCGCGAAAACGGTGTCTGGGCAGTGGTCGACGCCACGCATCCGTTCGCGGAACGCATCGGTGCCAACGCTTTCCACGCCACCCAAGCCGCGGGCATTCCGCTCCTGCGGCTCGCCCGCCCCAGCTGGCAGCCGAGCGAAGACGATCGCTGGCACTGGGCCGCCGACCTCGAGGAAGCCGCCGCGCTCCTGCCCGGCCTCGGCACCCGCGTGTTCCTCACCAGCGGCCGCCAGGGCCTAGCCGCGTTCGCCGACCTCGACCCGCTGTGGTTCCTGATCCGCTGCGTCGACCCGCCCGGCCAGCCGCTGCCGCGCCGGCACGAGGTGGTGCTCGACCGCGGCCCGTACCGCCTCGACGGCGAACGCGCGCTGATGACCGAACACGACATCGACGTGCTGGTCACCAAGGACAGCGGCGGCGCGATGACGGCCGCGAAGCTGACCGCAGCGCGGGAACTCGGCCTGCCGGTGGTCGTCGTGCGCCGGCCGCCCCGACCGTCCGCTCCGGAAACCGCGGAAACCACAGACGCAGCCGCCGCCGTCGAATGGGTGCTCAGCCGATGAACGCTGAATCAATGAACGCCATGTTTTACGAAGTCCTGCACCGCCGCCGCGACGTCCGCGCCGAGTTCACCGGCGAACCGGTCGACGACGCCGTCCTCACCCGGGTGCTCGAGGCCGCGCACGCCGCGCCGAGCGTCGGGATGAGCCAGCCGTGGGACTTCGTGCTCGTCCGCGACCCCGCCACGCGCGAGGAATTCGCCCGCCACGTGCACGAGGAACGCGACGTGTTCGCCGCGTCCCTCGACGGCGAGCGCGCGGAGACGTTCGCCAGGATCAAGGTCGAGGGCATCCGCGAATCGAGCCTCGGCATCGTCGTCACCTACGACGAGCAGCGCGGCGCCCCGGCGGTGCTCGGACGGCACGCGATCGCCGACGCCGGGCTGTACTCGGTCTGCCTGGCGATCCAGAACCTGTGGCTCGCCGCGACCGCGGAAGGGCTCGGCGTCGGGTGGGTGAGTTTTTACCGCGAACCCGCGCTCGCCGACCTGCTCGGCATTCCCGCCGGGATCCGGCCGGTGGCCTGGCTTTGTATAGGACCGGTAACGAATCTGGCCGAGGTTCCCGACCTGGAGCGGCACGGCTGGCGCAGCCGCGCGCCCCTGGCCAGCGCGTTACACCACGAGCGGTTCACCCCGCGCGACGAGGGGTCCGCGCAACCGCGTCAACCCTGACCCAATAGATTTCCTCTAATGCGTCCGATTGCCGTAGTGCTGGGGTTGCTTTCGGCGCTGTGCGCCCTGGCCTATCCCTTCCTGCCGGTCGTGCAGGACACCGCGGAAGTCGTCTGGCCCGTCGCCTCCGACACGCGTTCCGTCAACGCGCCCTTGACCGGGTACTGGGCACAGGACCTGAAGGCCGAACTGCCCTGCGAGACGATCCGCTCGCTCGACGCGCGCACGAACGGCCCGGCGCTGCTGTTCTCGACCGTTCCGGACGGGCGCACCGGCAAGCACGCGGCCAACGGCGTCGGCATGCAACTGCGCGTCGACAACGGAGTGCTGCTCGCGTCCAGCCAGGGCCAGCAGATCGCGCAGCAGCCGCTGCCGCAGGACGGCTGCAAGGTCACGCTCGACTCGGACGCGACCCAGATGACGCTCTCGGTCGGCAAGACCTCGATCTTCCACACCACCGGCGACGTCCGGCCGCGCGTGCTCGGCATCTACTCCTCGATCACCTCCGCGCGCGACCCGATCGCCGGGCTGCACGTGTCGGTCGTCCCGGACACCCGCTACCAGACCTCGCCGACCACGCTGAAGATCGTCGTCGGCATCCTCGCCGCGCTGTCGTTCCTCGGCTGCCTGATCGCGGTGTGGCGGATGGACTCCGGCTTCGCCCGCCGCGCGCCGCGCTGGGCCCCGGTCGGCTGGTGGCGGCTGACCGGCCGCGACGCGACGGTGTTCGGCGTGCTCGGCGCGTGGGTCTTCATCGGGCCGGTGACCTCGGACGACGGCTACATCCTCACCATGGCCCGGGTCACCGAGGCCACCGGGTACCTCACGAACTACCACCGCTGGTTCGGCGTCGCCGAGGCCCCGTTCGGCTGGTTCTACCACCTGTACGAGCTGATGACGCACGTCAGCACGGTGCCGCCGTGGATCCGGCTGCCCTCGTACCTGCTGGGCGTGATCAGCTGGCTGCTGATCAGCCGCGAGGTGATGCCGCGGCTGGGCACCCAGGTCCGCCGCAGCCGCGCCGCGGGCTGGGCCGCCGCCGCGGTGTTCCTGGTCTGGTGGATGCCCTACAACAACGGCGTCCGGCCGGAACCGGTCGCCGCGCTCGGGTCGCTGCTGGCGATCTGCGCGGTCGAACGCGCCCTGGTCACCCGCCGCCTGCTGCCGCTGTGCCTCGGGCTGACCGCGGCCGCGTTCACCCTCGCCGCGACGCCGACCGGGCTGATCGCCGTGGCCCCGTTCCTGGTCGCCGGGAAACCGCTGTTCAAGCTGGTCCGGCAGCGGTCGGCGAGCGGCTGGCTGCCGATGCTCGCGCCGATCCTCGCGTCCGGCTTCCTGGTGCTCGTGGTGATGTTCGCCGACCAGACGTTCGCGACGGTCCAGGAGGCCACCCGCATCCGCACCGCGGTCGGCCCGAACCTGTCGTGGTTCCAGGAACTCGCGCGGTATCAGTTGCTCTTCGAGAACCTGCCGGACGGCTCCGCGCCGCGCCGGTTCCCGGTGCTGCTCGTGCTGCTCTGCACGGTCACCTGCCTGGTGGTGCTGCTGCGCCGCGGCCGGATCCCCGGCGCGGCGCTCGGGCCGAGCCGCCGGCTGATCGGCACCACCGCGCTGTTCTTCCTGCTGCTCGCGCTGACCCCGACGAAATGGACGCACCACTTCGGCGCGTTCGCCGCGGTCGGCGCGTCGATGGCGGCGCTCACCGCGCTCGCGACCAGTTCCACCGTGCTGCGCTCCAACCGCAACCGAGCCGCGTTCCTCGCCGTGCTGCTGGTGGTCGGCGCGCTCGCCGCGACCGGGCCGAACACGTACTGGTTCGTCTCGCGGATCGGCGTGCCGTGGACGAACGTCGCGCCGTCGATCGGCGGCATCCCGCTGTCGACGATCCTGCTCGCGGCCGCCGCGATCGCCGGGATCTACGCGTTCGTGGAGAACATCCGCGCGCACCGGCCGGGCCCGGCGCTGACCCAGCAGGAGGGCCGGAGCCGGTCGCTGCGGCTCGGTTCGCTGTCGCTGGTCGTGGTGTGCGGCCTGGTCGCGGCGGGCGAGATCTACACGATGGGCGCGGCGATCTACTTCCAGCGCGACAGCTACAGCCTCGGCGCGGCCAACATCGGGCACCTGTTCGGCAAGAGCTGCAACCTGTCCGACCACGTGATGGTCGAGCGCGACGCGGCGAAGAGCATCCTGCACCCGCAGCCCGAACAGCGGACGGTGCCGGAGAAACCGGTGACGCAGAACCCGCCGAACCCGCTGCCGAGCCCGGACCAGGACAACGGCCGGATCCAGACCGGTTTCCACACCAGCCCGGTCGACGACAAGGACCCGCTGGCCGAGCCGCCGCACGGGTTCAAGCAGGACCAGGTGCCGATGTGGAGCAGCTACCTCGACACCCAGACCCGCGCCGGACGGCTGCGCAGCGACTGGTACGCGCTCACCGACCGGACCGAGAACGGCCAGATCGTGGTCGCCACCGCGAGCCAGCCGCGCCGTCCCACGTCGGTGAGCCTGGAGTACGGCGTGAACACTCCCGAGGGCGTGCGCGTGCTGCGCGGCCAGTTCGCGCTCCCGCCCGGCGCGGGCACCGGCGGCTGGAACGACACCCGGATCAACCTGCGCGACCTGCCGCCGGAGACCACGTCGGTGCGGATCGTCATGGTGGACAACGACCTCACCGAGGACGGCTGGATCGCCGCGTCCGCGCCGCGCGTGCCGACCTTCACCACGCTCACCGACAAGCTCGCGGGCAAATCGGTGTACATCGACTGGCCCGCGTCGTTCGTGTACCCGTGCGCGAACCCGGTCACCTCGCACGACGGCATCTCCGCGATGCCGGACTACCGCATCACCGCCGGCCAGCTCGCCGACGAGGCGAAATGGGCGTCCAGCACCAACGGCGGCCCGAACGGCTGGCTCGAGGAGATCGCCGACGAGCCCGAGGTGCCGAGCTATCTGAACGGGCAGCCGTACCAGTCGTGGGGACAGCTGCTGCAGATCGAGCCGTACACGACCGGGGTGGCGCCGACGGTGCGGCACGGCGAGAAGACCGTGTGGGGCTGGTGGTCGCCTGGACCCGGGCCTTCGCAGCCGAACGGCAAGGACCCGACCCGTTAACCGGGTTGGCTGCCTTGGGGAAGGTTGCGTGACAACCGCTCGGTTCGGCGCTCTCGAGTTCGGGCCACGCCTCGAAATATCTTGTCGAGGGCCACGCGAGGCTGCACCCGGCGGTCACCGGCGGGCTGGTGACGGGAGTGCTCGACGCGGCAGTGCGGGACCGGCTCGCGACCGTCGAGACGATCGCCGTGCATCCCGACCACCAGTCCCAGGGCATCGCGACCGGCCTGCTGGAGACCGTCCTGCCTCGGCTGCGCGACCTGGGCGCCACCGAAGTGGACGCCTGGACCCGGGGCGAGGAAACCGCTCGCGCCGTTCGCCCCGGCCCGGGTTTCACCGTCGCCGGGGCCTTCCTGCACGCCGACGCGGCCAGCGAGCAGCAGTTGCGGGACACCTTCACCCGCGTCTACCGCTGCCGACGCTTCCACCGCCATCTCTGACACGGCGAGGCTTCGCGTCACCGCCACGTTTGACCGCTCACCGCGGCTCCCGCAGCCGCCGCGCCGCGAACACCGACACCGCGGGCAGCACCGCCAGCGCCAGCAACGCCCACTGCAACCCGACCGCGTTGGCGAGAGCCCCCACGGCAGGAGCGGCCACCCCGCCGACGCTCACCGCCAGCCCCAGCGTCACCCCGCTGGCGGTCCCGAGCCGGTTCGGCAGATAGTCCTGGCCGAGCGTGACATGCAGCGAGAACGGCACATACAACGCCAGCGCGGCCAACGCGATCAGCGGGAACACGCCGTACCCCGGCACGAGCGCGATCCCGGCGACCGCGGGCACTGACACGACATACGCGAGGTAAACCGTCCGGATCCGCCCCCACCGTCCGGCCAGCACCCCGCCGAGCAGCGTGCCCAGCGCGCCGACGCCGAACAGCACCACCAACGCCACTTCCCCGGCGAGCACGCTGCCGGTCCGCTGCGCGACCCAGATGGCGAGGAAGGTGTTGAGCGAGAAGGCAGCGATGGAACGTCCGACGACCACCACGGTCAGCCAGCCGAACTGCTGCCAATCGTCGCGCCCGGTGTGCGCCTTGTGCCCCGCCGCGGAATGGACGTCGCTCATCCGCCGGAACAACGCGGCGATCACCACCCCGGCGACGAGCGCGGGCAGGACCAGATACGGCGTCGCGCCCAGCCCGCCCGCCTGCAGCACCGGGGTGACGACGATCGGCCCGAGCGCGAAACCGACGTTGCCGCCCAAGGAAAACCAGCTCATCCCGACGTGCCCGCGCCCGGCGATCCGGCGCGCGATCCGCGCCGACTCTGGGTGGTAAGCGGCGACGCCGAGACCGGACAGCGCGATCGCGAGCCAGGTCAGCGGGTAGGAATCGGCGAGCCCGGACAGCCCGATCCCGGCCCCCGCGACCGTCATCCCAACGGGCACGAGCCACGGCATCGGCCGCCGGTCGGTCAGCACCCCGAACAGCGGCTGGACCACTGAGGACAGCAGCGTCGCGGCCACCGTGATCCCGGCCGCGGCGAGGTAGCCGTAATGCCGCTCGGCGACGAGAAACGGGACGAGTGCGGGGACCGCGCCTTGGTAGAGGTCGTCGACCGCGTGGCCGAGCACCATCAGCGGCATCGGCCAACGCGCGGGACGCGTCGGAGCGGGAAGGGTCGTCGTCACTCGATCATCGTCAGGCCCGGACCTGCCTTCGCGATTCCGTTATTGTGCCGAGTTGTGTCGATTTCCAGCCACCTGCCGACCGCGCCCACGAACACCCGCGACCTGGCGGCCACCACAGGCATCGCCGAGCACTGGCACGACGAGCACCAGATCGTCTACGCCAGCAGCGGCGTGCTGGCCGTGCACACGGACCGGTCGCGCTGGATCGCACCCGCACACCGAGCGCTGTGGATTCCGGCGGGCACCGTGCATTCCCACCGCGCATACGGCGTCACGCGGCTGCATCTGTTCGGCTTTCCGCAGGAACTGAGCCCGTTGCCGGTGACCGAGCCGACCGTCCTCGCGGTCACCCCGCTGCTGCGCGAACTGCTGATCGCGTACACCGAACTCGGCGAGGACCGCTCGACGCCGGCAGGCCAGCGGATGCGGGCGGTGCTGTTCGACCAGCTCACCCTCGCGCCGGAACGTCCGGTGCAGGTGCCCGCCGCGCGCGATCCGCGGCTGGCCGCCGTGTGCCAGTTGCTGGAGGAGGATCCGTCCGACTCACGCAGCCTGGAAGCACTGGGCCGCACGGTCGGCGCCAGCGGCCGGACGCTGACCCGGCTGTTCCGCGCGGACACCGGCATGACATTTCCGCAGTGGCGCACCCAATTACGGCTCTACCACGCCCTGCGGCTGCTGGTGGAGGGGCGGTCAGTCACCGCCGTGGCGCAGTTGTGCGGATTCGCCACCACCAGCGCGTTCATCGACGTGTTCCGGCGTTCCCTCGGGCATACCCCGGGGTTTTACCTCCACAGTGGACAATCCGGTGACGCACCACGAGACTCGCCGCGAGCCGGTTGACGCCGAACGAGACGAGAATGAGCCCAGTCGCGTCGAGCAGGTGCGCGCCGAGGACGCTGGCCAGCGCGAACGAGCCGATGCGGATCGCGAGAAACACCGCCCACAAGGCGATTCCCGGGCCGGTGAGCCGGTATTGCAGCCCGCCGGCCCGCCGGAAGCGCGTCACGTACCCCATCGCGGTCCCGGTGCCCGCGACCAGCACGAGTTCGCCGGCCAGCAGCCAGTCCGCCGGCTGCAACCCGCCGTCCAGCTCGAAACCGAGGCAAACCAGCCCTGCCGCGATCACCGCCAGCGGCATCACCAGCATCCGCCGCGGTTCGGCGGACCGCCACTGGAACTGCCGCACGATCAGGATCCCGACCGCGAGCGCGATCAGCACGTCGTCGACCATCGCCAACTCCATCACTAGTGATGCTTCCTCGAATGTATCACCAGTGATTGAATACGGCCATGCGCGCCGCCGACCTGCACCTCCTCGCCCGCACCCTGCGCGAGATCGCCCTGACCAGCACCGGGAACACCGGCACGGACCAGGTCAACGCGGGAGAGCTGGCGGTGGTCGAGGACGTCTCCCGCAACCCCGGCGCGACGATCAGCGACGTGACGCGCCGGACCGGGCTGGCGCAGAGCCTCGTTTCCCGGATCACGCGCCGGATGGCGGACGCGGGCGTCCTGCGCGTGCGGCCCGACGAAACCGACCGGCGCAAGTCGCGGCTGGAGATCGAACCGTCCGCGCGCGAGATGTTCCGCACCCGCGCGGACGGTTCGATCGCCTCAGCCCTCGCCGCGCATGCACCGAAACTCAGTGCCGCGCAACGGAAAGAACTCACCCACCACCTCGTGGAGGCGGAACGGCTGCTGCGCGAAGGTCAGGAATAACTCCGCGGCGTCCACACGACCGACCGCCCGTCCGGGCCTTCCTCCACCACCGTGCGCGACGAGCCCACGATCAGCAGGCACCGCATGTCCACAGTAGACGGATCGAGCCCGCCCAACGTGGTCACGCGAATGTCCTCCTCCGGCCCGCCGACATCCCGGGCCACCACCACCGGCGTCCCCGGATCCCGGTGCCGCAGCAGGACGTCCCGCGCGTTGGCCAGCTGCGTCACCCGGGTCCGCGAAGCCGGGTTGTACAGCGCCAGCACCAAATCCGCCGCGCCAGCCGCGTCGAGACGGCGTTCGATGATCTCCCACGGCTTCAACCGGTCCGAAAGGGACAGCACGCAATAGTCGTGCCCCAGCGGCGCACCGACCCGGGACGCGGCCGCCTGTGCCGCCGTCACCCCGGGCACGATCCGTACCCGCGCGCCGGCGCCGTTTCCGGCCGAAACCTGTTCCAGCACCGCCGAAGCCATCGCGAACACGCCCGGGTCCCCGGACGACACCACGGCCACCCGCGCACCGGTCGAAGCCAACTGCAGCGCCTCGACCGCCCGGTCCGCCTCGACCCGGTTCCCCGACGCGTGCCGCTGCTGTCCCGCCCGTTGCGGAACCCGCGCGACATACGGCCCGTAGCCGACGATGTGGTCCGCCGCCGCCAGTTCCGCCGACGCTTCCGGCGTCAGCCACTCCGGCCCGGCCGGACCGAGCCCGACGACCACGACCTCGCCGCCTTCCACCGGAACCGGAGCCGAAGAAGCAGCCGCGGGCTCACCCTCCACTCGCGACTTGTAGGCCGGACTCGGCAAGAGCGCCAAGGAAAAGTACGGCACCGACTCCGGATCGACGTCCGCGAACGGCTCCACCCGCTGCTGTCCCCAGGTCGCCCGTTCGATGTACAAAGCGTCGTCGAGCTTGCCCGACTCCGCGAGTGCTTCCCGCACAGAACCGAAGGTACGGCCCAGTTTCAGCACCGCCGCCGCCTCAGTGTCCGCCAGCCGCCGCGCCAATTCGGGCGCTGGCAACGTTCCCGGCAGCACCGTGAGCACTTCGTCGCGCTGCACCAACGGACGGCCGAGCACCGACGCCGCCGCGCTCACCGACGTCACGCCGGGCACCACCTCGGCCTCGAACCGTCCGGCGAGCCGCTCGTGCATGTACATGTAGGAGCCGTAAAAGAACGGGTCGCCTTCGCACAACAGCACCACGTCGCGTCCCGCGTCGAGATGCTCGGCCAGCTTTTTCGCGCTCAGCTCGTAGAAATCGGCGATCGCGCCCTCGTAACCGCCTGGATGGTCGGTGGTCTCGGTGGTGACCGGATAGACGAGCCGCTCTTCCAGCTGCCCCTCGCGCAGATACGGCTCAGCCACCGACCGCGCGATGCTGCGCCCGTGCCGCGCGCTGTGGTACGCGATGACGTCCGCCTCGCCGATCAGCCGCGCCGCTTTGACCGTCATCAGTTCCGGATCGCCGGGTCCCAGCCCGACGCCGTACAGCCGCCCCGTCATTCGACCGCGCTCGCAATCGCGTTCACGGCACCGACCGCCATCGCACTGCCGCCGCGACGGCCGTGCACGACCAGGTACGGCGCGGGCGCGCGCTTCGCCAGTTCCACTTTGGACTCCGCCGCGCCGACAAACCCCACCGGGACCCCGATGATCGCGGCCGGTGCGCCGACGCCCTCGTCCAGCAGTTCCAGCAACCGGAACAACGCGGTCGGCGCGTTGCCGATCGCCACCACCGAACCGGGAAGCCGGTCCCGCCACAGTTCCAGCGCGGCGGCCGACCGCGTGGTGCCGAGCCGTTCGGCCAGCCCGGGCACGCCGGGGTCGTCCAAAGTGCACACGACGTCGTTCGCCGCGGGAAGCCGTTTGCGCGTGATGCCGCTGGCGATCATCTTCGCGTCGCACAGGATCGGCGCGCCCGCCTCCAGCGCGGCGCGGCCCGCCTCGACCACGTCGAGCGAGTACCGCAGGTCGTCGACCAGGTCGACCATGCCGCAGGAGTGGATCATCCGGACCGCGACGCCCGCGACGTCGTCGGGCAGGATCGCCAGGTCCGCCTCTTCGCGGATCGTGGCGAACGAGTGCCGGTAGATCTCGGCCCCGTCCCGCAGGTAGTCGATCACGAAGGTCCCTTTCTCGCCAACGCATCCGCCAACTCGGACGCCGGGGTCCAGCGTCCGTCGACACGGTAGCCGCCGGGTTCGGCGACAACGTCGCGGTGGGCGCCGGACGGTCGTCCGCACCGCCGTGCACAGCCCGAGACGTGCACCCGCTCCCCGTCCGCGACCAGTGTCGCCGCGTCCGCGCGGACATCGGCGAGAGACTTCGCACACCCCGGCGCGCCGACGCAGGCGCTAAGCTCCGCCGTCGCCGGATCCGTCGAGAGCCCGGCCGCGTGCAGGCGTTCGACGTCCGCGCCGCCGGGCAGCAGCACCGAACGCCACGGCGTGACCACGGCGTCGCCGAAGTCCGCGAGCGTGCGCAACTGAGCGGCCGTCAACTGCCCGAACCTCGGCGCAACGCCCACCGCCTCGCCGCCGTCATCGCGCCGGATCCTCCCGACCGTCGGGTCGATCCGCGTCGGACGTGCCTGGCGCGCTTCCCGCGGACCGTCCGGCAGCAGTGCCGAAGGATCGGCCAGTTCCCCGATCCGCCATGCCGAACCGCGCGTGCGCGCAAACGTTTCCGCCACCGTGAGCAGCGCGGACACCGCCTCGTCCCGCGGCACCAGCCAGCCGGAATCAGCCCCCGCCAGCAGCACCACCCCGGTCGACGAACTCACCGCACGCCAACACACGTCAGTGCCCACGACGTCGCCGCGCCCGTCGTCAAAACCGAACAGGAACCGCCCGGGCAGCTCGGCGAGTTCCGGCCGCGCGCACAGCGCACGATCCAGCGTCGCGGAAAGGCCCCGGACGTCCGCGAGCCCGCCCCGCACCCCGCTCAACGGCGAGGCCAGCACGTTCCGCACGCGCTCGTGACTGGGCGACGGCAGCAGCCCGGCTTCGGTCAGCCGTCCGGCCAAGCCCTGCCGGTGCACGCCGCGCAACTGGACGTTCGCTCGCGAGGTCAGATGGACGTCGCCGTCGCCGAGGTCTTCCGCACAGGTTGCCAACGCGCGCAACCGATCCGCGGTCACCACGCCGCCGGGAAGCCGGACCCTGGCGAGCGGCCCGTCCGCCGCGTCGTGCGTCGCGAAGACTCCAGGGCAGGCGTCGGCGCGCACGCGGGCAGGGCTGGGCATGGCGCTCACTGTAACCCGCGGCTGTTTTAACAGGCTTGCGATCATATGTAGTACATCTGCTACATTCCATCGCACAGGCAGGATGGGGGTCATCCAATGAGAGATCAAGCGGACACCGTGCTCCGCGTCGAAGGCCTACGCATGCGGTACGGCGCGAACGACGTGCTGCACGGCACGTCGTTCACCGCGCACCGCGGCGAGGTGCTCTGTCTGCTCGGCCCGAACGGGGCGGGCAAGACCACGACGATCGAAATCCTCGAGGGGTTCCGCATGCGGTCCGCCGGCGAGGTGTCCGTGCTGGGCACCGACCCGGCACGCGGCGGCGAGGACTGGAGGGCGCGGCTGGGGGTCGTCCTGCAGTCCTGGCGCGACCACGGGAAATGGCGCGTGCGCGAGCTGCTCGACCTGCTCGGGTCGTTCTACTCGCCGTACTCCACCGACCGGATCCGGCGGCCGTGGGACACCGACGAGCTGATCGAGGCGGTCGGGCTTTCCGAGCACGCGGGCAAGAAGATCCGGATGCTGTCCGGCGGGCAGCGGCGCAGGCTGGACGTGGCGATCGGCATCGTCGGCCGCCCCGAACTGCTGTTCCTGGACGAGCCGACCGCCGGGTTCGACCCCATGGCGCGCCGCGATTTCCACGAGCTCGTGCACCGGCTCGCCGACGACGACACGACGATCCTGCTCACCACGCACGACCTCGACGAGGCCGAGAAGCTCGCCGACCGGATCCTGATCCTGAGCGGCGGCCACATCGTCGCCGACGGGTCGCCGGACCAGCTGAGCAGGCAGATCGCGGGCGAGGCCGAAGTGCGCTGGACGCTCGACGGGCAGCGGTTCGTGCACTCGACCACGGAGGCGACGAAGTACGTGTACGAGTTGTTCAAGCAGCACGGCGAAGCGGTCGCCGACCTGGAGGTCCGGCGCGCGTCGCTGGAGGAGACCTACCTGACGCTCGTGCAGCGCGCGGAGTCCGGGCTGACCTCGGCGGGTGCGCGATGACGGTATCGGCGCAGCGAACCGCGGCGAGGGTGGGGCTCCGCCGCGGGTTCATCGAATTCCGCCAGCAATGGACGAACCGGGACGACTTGCTGGGCCAGATCATCTGGCTGGGGATGATCTTCGGCACGCTGATCTTCATGCGCGGCGCGCAGTTGCCCGGCACGTCGTTCTCGCTGGGCACGGCGACGGTGCCGAGCGTGATCGGGGCGGGCATCGTGTTCAACGGCCTGTCCGCCGTCGCCGGGGCGCTGATCGTCGACCGCGAGGACGGCACGCTGCTGCGCGCCAAGGCGACGCCGAACGGGATGCTCGGCTACCTGATCGGCAAGGTCACGACGTTCTCGATGGTGCAGGTCGCGGGCATCGTCGTGATGCTGGTGCCGTCCCTGTTCCTGTTCGAGGGGCTGGCCCCGGACGGGTTCTTCTCGATCCTGCACCTGGTGTGGGTGCTCGCCGCGGGCCTGGTCGCGACCATGCCGATCGGCGCGGCGATCGGCTCGCTGATCCAGGATTCGCGGATGATGGCCCTGGTCATGCTGCCGATGCTCGGGCTCGGCGCGATCTCCGGGATCTTCTACCCGATCACCGCGCTGCCGGTCTGGCTGCAGGACGTCGCGCAGGTCTTCCCGATGTACTGGCTCGGCCTCGGCATGCGTTCGGCGCTGCTGCCCGACCAGGCGGTCGTCGTCGAAATCGGGCAGTCGTGGCGGCCGTGGGCGACCCTGGGGGTGCTGCTCGCGTGGGCCGTGATCGGATTGGTGCTGGCCCCGATCCTGCTGAAGCGGATGGCCCGGCGCGAATCGGGGTCGTCGGTGGCGGCGCGACGGGAAAGGGCACTTCAGCGTGTGTGAGGCGCGGTGAGCGAGAACGTCTACAACCGCATCGCGGTGCTGCGCGCCGAACGCGGCATCTCGCGGCGGCAGCTCGCGGACGCACTCGGCGTGCACTACCAGACCATCGGGTACCTGGAGCGCGGCGAGTACAGCCCGAGCCTGTACCTGGCGTTGCGGATCGCGGAGTTCTTCGAGGTCGCGGTGGAGGTGCTCTTCTCCACCGCGCCCTTCCCGCGGATCGGGGACGAAAGCAAGCCCGCGTGAGGGTCTGCTCACCTTGACGGCGCCGGTGCGCCCGGCGAGAGTAAGAGCGCACACGCGTCGGCACGCGGAGGAACCCGGTGGAAATCCGGGGCGGTCCCGCCACTGTGACCGGCGGCCCCGCGGCCGCCGTCAGCCAGGAACTCCCGCCGGCGTGCCCGACGACCCGGGGCGCGGACACCCCGAGTGAGGAACGCCGTGATCCTGCTGCTGTCCACTTCGGACACCGACCTGCTCAGCGCCCGGGCCAGCGGCGCGGACTACCGCCTCGGCAACCCGTCCCGGCTTCCCCTCGGCGATCTGCCCGGGCTGCTGGACGGCGTGTCGATCGTCGTCGTCCGGATCCTGGGCACGCCGCGGACCTGGCAAGAAGGCTTGGACACGCTGCGCGCGTCGGGTGCGCACGTGGTCGTGCTCGGCGGCGAGCAGACGCCGGACGCGGAGCTGATGAAGCTCTCCACCACGCCCGCCGGGATCGCCGCGCAAGCGCATCTGTACCTCGCGCAGGGCGGTCCGGAGAACCTCACGCAGCTGCACCGCTTCCTGTCCGACACGCTGCTGCTCACCGGCGAAGGCTTCGAACCGCCCGCCGAACTGCCGTCGTGGGGCGTGCTTTCGCGGCCCGCTTCCTCGAACGACGGCCCGGTCATCGGGATCCTCTACTACCGGGCGCACCACCTGTCCGGGAACACCGGTTTCGTGCACGCGCTGGCCGACGCGGTCGAATCCGCGGGCGGGCGGGCGTTGCCGATCCACACCGCGTCCTTGCGCACGCGCGCGCCGGAGATGATGGCTGAGCTGGGCAAGGTCGACGCCCTGCTGGTCACCGTGCTGGCGGCGGGCGGCACCCGTCCGTCGGAAGCCGGGGCCGGCGGGGACGACGAATCCTGGGACGTCGCGGAGATGGCCGCGCTGGACGTGCCCGTGCTGCAGGCGTTGTGCCTGACCAGCGACCGCGAAACCTGGTCCGCCAGCGACGACGGCCTGTCCCCGCTCGACGCGGGCAACCAGATGGCGGTACCCGAGTTCGACGGCCGGATCATCACCGTCCCGTTCTCCTTCAAGGAATTCGACGACGACGGCCTCCCCCGCTACATCGCCGACGCCGAACGCGCCTCCCGCGTCGCGCGCATCGCTCTCGCGCACGCCCGGCTCCGCCACACCCCGCCCGCTTCCCGGCGGATCGCCCTGATGCTGTCCGCGTACCCGACGAAGCATTCGCGCGTCGGCAACGCCGTCGGCCTGGACACCCCCGCGTCGGCGATCAAACTCCTGCGCCTCATGCGCGAACGCGGCTACGACCTCGGCCCCGAGGCTTTCCCCGGCGTCGACCCGACCGGCACCGACCAGCCGGACGGCGACGCGTTGATCCACGCCCTGATCGCCGCGGGCGGCCAGGACCCCGAATGGCTCACCGAAGAACAGCTCTCCGGCAACCCGATCCGCGTCCCCGCCGCCCGCTACCGCGCCTGGTTCGCTGCCTTGCCGGTCGAGTTGCGAGAGGCGATGGAAGAACACTGGGGCCCCGCACCGGGTTCGCTGTATGTCGACACGTCGGCAAACCCCGAGGGCGACATCGTCCTGGCGTCGCTGCAGTCCGGCAACGTCATCCTGATGATCCAGCCGCCGCGCGGATTCGGCGAGAACCCGGTCGCGATCTACCACAACCCGGACCTGCCGCCGAGCCACCATTACCTCGCCGCCTACCGCTGGCTGGAAGAGGAATTCGGCGCGCACGCCGTCGTCCACCTCGGCAAACACGGTTCGCTGGAATGGCTGCCCGGCAAGACCGCGGGCCTTTCCGCCGCCTGCGCCCCCGACGCCGTACTGGGCAATCTGCCGTTGGTGTACCCGTTCCTGATCAACGACCCCGGCGAAGGCGCGCAAGCGAAACGCCGCGCGCACGCGACGATCGTGGACCACCTGGTCCCGCCGATGGCCCGTGCCGAGTCCTACGGCGACCTGGCCCGGCTCGAGCAGTTGCTGGACGAGCACGCCAACATCGCCGCGATGGACCCGGCGAAGCTCCCGGCGATCCGCGCCCAGATCTGGACCCTCATCCAGGCCGCGAAACTCGACCACGACCTCGGCGTCGAGGAACGCCCGCACGACGCCGAGTTCGACGACTTCCTGCTGCACATCGACGGCTGGCTGTGCGAGGTCAAGGACGCCCAGATCCGCGACGGCCTGCACATCCTGGGCGAGGCCCCGGTCGGCGAGGCGCGGGTCAACCTGGTGCTGGCGATGCTCCGAGCCCAGCAAATGTGGGGCGGCAAGCAAGGTGCCGTCCCCGGCCTGCGCTCCGCACTGGGGTTGAAGGAAAACTCGGACGCCCCACTGTCCGAAGTAGACGCCATCGAGGCGACCGCGCACACGCTGGTTTCTTTGATGGAGACCCACTCGTGGTCCCCCGCTTCGGTTTCTCCCGTGGTCACCGAGGTGCTGGGCGCTTTTGACGCCGAAGTCGCGCGCGTCCTGACCTTCGCCGCCACCGAGATCGTCCCCCGCCTGGCAGGCACCTCGTCCGAAGTGGACGCCGTCCTGCACGCCCTCGACGGCGGCTACATCCCGGCCGGCCCGAGCGGTTCCCCGTTGCGCGGCTTGGTCAACGTCCTGCCGACCGGCCGAAACTTCTACACCGTCGACCCGAAGGCCATCCCCAGCCGCCTGGCGTGGGAAACCGGCCAGGCCCTGGCGGACTCCCTGCTCCGCCGCTACCGCGAAGACACCGGCGACTGGCCGCGATCCGTCGGCCTCTCGGTCTGGGGCACCTCCGCGATGCGCACCTCCGGCGACGACGCCGCGGAAGTCCTGGCGCTGCTGGGCATCCAGCCGGTCTGGGACGAGGCTTCCCGCCGCGTGACCGGCATCGAGCCCATCCCGCTGTCCGAACTGGGCCGCCCCCGGATCGACGTGACAGTCCGCATCAGCGGCTTCTTCCGCGATGCCTTCCCGCACGTCATCACCCTGCTGGACGACGCGGTCCGCCTGGCCGCGTCACTGGACGAATCCGAAGCCGACAACTACGTCCGCGCCCACGTCAACGCAGACCTGGCCGCCCACGGCGACAACCGCCGCGCCACGACCCGCATCTTCGGCTCCAAACCAGGCGCCTACGGAGCCGGCCTCCTTCCGTTGATGGACTCCGGAAACTGGCGCGACGACAAGGACTTAGCGGAAGTCTATGCGGTCTGGGGCGGCTTCGCGTACGGCCGGGATCTGGACGGCCGCCCCGCCCGCGAGGACATGGAATCGTCGTACAAACGCATTGTGGTAGCCGCGAAGAACACCGACACCCGCGAACACGACATCGCCGACTCGGACGACTATTTCCAGTACCACGGCGGAATGATCGCCACCGTCCGCGCCCTGACCGGCTCCGCCCCCGCGTCCTACGTCGGCGACTCCACCACCCCCGACGCCGTCCGCACCCGTACTTTGGGCGAAGAAACAGCCCGCGTCTTCCGCGCCCGGGTCGTCAACCCGCGCTGGCTGTCCGCGATGCGCCGCCACGGCTACAAGGGCGCCTTCGAACTCGCGGCAACCGTCGATTACCTCTTCGGCTTCGACGCCACCGCGGGCGTGGTGGGCGACTGGATGTACGAGAAGCTGTCGCAGTCGTACGTTTTGGACGAGGAAAACCAGCAGTTCCTGCGGGACGCGAACCCATGGGCGTTGCGGGGAATCATCGAACGCCTGACGGAAGCCGCGGACCGGGGCTTGTGGGAAGAGCCGGATCCGGAGTTGATGGCCCAGATGCGCGAGGTTTACCTGACTCTGGAAGGCGATCTGGAGAGCGACTGAGCCTTCGCTGCGCCGGGTTGCGGGCTGATCCGCAACCCGGTGCCAACGCTTCTCCAGCCGCGACGTGGGCCCGCCAGCGCTCTCCTAATGAGCTCCATGGCATTTCCCCCGCCCCAGCCGTCGCACAGCACTTTCGCCATGCCACTGGCCAGCCGTTCGACGCCCCGACCCACGCCTCTTCCGTCGCCAGCACACGCCCTTTCGGCCGCACCCGCTAGGCCAACTGCGGCCCCAGCCGCCCACCCCCGCGAAGGTCCGCCGAACAGTCCCGCCGACCCTCGCCCTATCGCCAAGCCCGCCCCGCCACTGCTCGCGCCACCACTCGCCGAACCGCCCCCTGACCCTCGCTCTACCGCCAAGCCCGCCCCGCCCAGCCACTCCACCACCACAGCTCGCGCCACCACTCGCCGAACCGCCCCCTGACCCTCGCCCTACCGCCAAGCCCGCCCCGCCCAGCCACGCCACCACCACAGCTCACGCCACCACTCGCCGAACCGCCCCCGCCGGTCAGCCACCGCGACCCCCGACCGGCGCCCCCGGCTCGCGCCTGCCCAGTCCAACCGCACCGTCACCGTCTCCCCCTCTCCCCAGCGGACCGCTCGCCCCGGCGGTCCGCGTCCTTTTGCGCGGAACCGTTGCGCCACAAGGGCTAACCCGCCGCAGCGAATTCCGGCATACCTCCCGAACCAGCCCCCCGCCGGACAAGAGCAGCCGACCGCACCTTGACTTCATAATGGTCTAGTCCAATGCTTACCGCATTCATTTTCCGAATGCTCGCCGGAGGACAGATGCAGCGAAGCAGACTGGCCGCCACACTCGTCGCCGCCGCTACCGTGGCCGGGGCGGCCGCCGTCGTGGCCGCGACCGCCCACGCGCAGACCGGGGCGTCGACCGGCCTCGACAACAACTGGTACGCCGCCGCGCCGTACCTCATGCCGCAGAGCAACAACCCGCCGGACCCGGTGACCGTCATGAACGCGACCGGGCAGAAAGCGTTCCAGCTGGCCTTCATCCTCGCGCCGAAGGGCGGCGGGTGCAGTCCCACCTGGGACGGCACCACGCCGGTTTCCTCGGACACGACCGTCGGCGACGCGATCAACCGCATCCGCGGCAACGGCGGCGACGTGTCGGTCTCGGTCGGCGGCTACGGCGGCACGAAACTGGGCCAGACCTGCGGCACCGTCGACGCGACCGCCGCGGCCTACCAGCAGGTCGTCGCGAAATACAACCTGAAAGCCATCGACTTCGACCTCGAAGAACCCGAGTACGAAGACACCGCGGCCATCGCGAACGAACTCGGCGCCGCGAAGAAACTGCAGGCGGACAACCCCGGTCTCTTCGTCTCGGTGACCATGCCGGGAACCGCCGCGGGCACCGGCTGGTTCGGCACCCAACTGCTGGACCAGGCGAAGTCGATCGGCTTCTCTCCCAACAACTTCTCGATCATGCCGTTCGACGGCGGTTTCAGCGGCGGCGGCGCGTCGCAGGTGTCGGCGCTCGATGCGTTCCACGGCTTGCTCCAAAGCCACCTGGGCTGGGACAGCGCCACCGCGTACGCGCACGAGGGTTTCTCGGGAATGAACGGGAAGTCGGACAGTTCGGAATACTTCAACGTTTCCGATTTCCAGACCGTGTACGACTACGCGACGAGCCACCACCTCGGCCGGTTCACTTTCTGGGCGGTGAACCGCGACCGGCAATGCACGACGACGACCGACAACAGCGTGTGCTCGAACGTCCAGCAAAACGACTGGGACTTCACGAAGTTCACCACCCGGTTCGCCGGCGCGACCCCGCCGCAGACCACTCCGCCGACGAGCCCGACCAGCCCGACCAGCAATCCTCCGGGAACCTGCTCGGCACCGGAATGGCAGAAAACGCAGGTTTACACCGGCGGTGCCGTGGTTTCGCACAACAGCCACAAATGGACCGCCAAATGGTGGACCCAGGGCGAGGAACCCGGCACGACCGGCCAGTGGGGCGTCTGGACCGACAACGGCGGCTGCTGACCGGCTAGTTTTTTCCCGATCGGGCGCTGCGACGCGGATTCCGTGCCGCAGCGCCCGATCGTCCGGTGCTCAGGGACGAACGCCGGGCAAATGCGTGTTCGCCCGCCGGACTTCCGAAGCCAGCGCCGGGACCTCGATCACCCGTCGTCCGGCCGCGACAAGCCGCTCGACCCCTTCGGCCTCGACGAACAACGACGGTTCCCGCCAGGCCATCACCACTCGGGGAATCGCGGTTTCGAGGATCAGCTGCGTGCAGCTTTTGGGATGGGACGCGCGATCGCTGCACGGTTCGAGCGAGCTGTACATGGTCGCGTCGGCGAGTCGCGGGTCGTGCGGATCGAGCTTCGCCAGCGCCGCTTCTTCCGCATGATTGCGCGGATCGCCTTCGCCGGAATGTCCGGTGGCGAGCACCGTCCCGTCCGGCAGCCCGACGACTGCGCCGACCCGAAACGTCGAACTCGGCGGGCATTCGTCGGCGAGCTCGATGGCCTGCCGCAACCGCAGCAGATCGAGCGACGACGGTTCGACCGCCGCGCGGTACCGCAGCACCGCGACCTCGCCGAGCCGCCGCACTTCCGTCAGTTCCAGCGGTCGCGGGAACGCGCCCGGCCCGAGAAACCGCGGCGCTCGCGGGTCGCCGACCATGATCGGCGCGATCGCGAGCCGGAGTTCGTCGGCGAGCCCGGCGTCGAGGAACTGCGTGTGCACCGCCCCGCCGCCCTCGACGAGCAGCGTCCGGATCCCGCGCGCGCCGAGGTCGTCCAGGATGTGCTCGAGCCGCGGCGGGCTGCTGACCTCGACGACGGTCGCGACCGCACTCAAGCTGTCCGCACTGCCTCGCGGCGCGTAGACGAGCTTCTCGGTGTCGCCGACGGTGAAGAACCGCGCCGCCGGATCCAGCTTGCCGCTGCTGGTGACCGTCACCTTGACCGGTTGCTCCGGCCGCCCCGCCGCGACCCGCTCGCGGCGGAGTTCGGCGGAGCGCACGAGGAGCCGCGGGTTGTCGGCCCGCACCGTGCCCGCGCCGACGAGGATCGCGTCGGCCTCGGCGCGGAGCCGGTCGACCTCCGCGAAGTCGTCCTCGTTGGACAGGAGCAGACGGGTGGCGCCGGCGTCGTCGAGGTAGCCGTCCAGCGATTGCGCCGCGGACAGCAGGACGTGCGGCCGCCCGGTCATCGTGCCCATCCGCTCATCGTGCTCCGGCCAGGTCAGGCGGGCACTACGGCGTACTGGCGGACGTACAGGTCGGTGTAGGTCACCGGCCCGCGCGGCCCCGGCACCCGGTCGAGATTGATGCCGGTTTCGGGCACCGCGAGCAGCTTGAAGCCGTCCAGCAGCCGGGTCGGCGCGTTCCAGAACACGCCCGTGCCGGTGTAGCCGTCGAAGAATCGCTCCGCGGCCGCCGGGTCCTCAGTCGCGATCCCCGCGGCGAGCCCGGACGTGCGCTCGTTCGCGATCTCGACCGCGTCGACGAGCCCGCCGACCTTCTCCACAGTGACGGTCGCCTCCCGCTCGGAGTCCAGCGCCCACTCGTAGCCGATCGGATGCTCGTGCGGCGCGAGCGAAGGCGTGACGCCGCGCTCGGCCAGCGCCGACTCGATCTGCGGCCACACCGTGTCGTGCACGTCCTCGTGGATCAGCAGCAGGTTCAGCCGGTTGCAGACGCCGAGCCGGTCGAGGCTCGAGAACACGAGGTCACGAACCTTGCCCGCATCCGCCGCGGCGTCGACGTACAGCACACCGCCGCCGTCAGCGTGCGCCAACGTGCGCACACCATGCACCGCGGCCTCGGTCGCCAGCGCGCGCGTGCTGTCGCCACTGCCGCGCAGGATGACCAGCGGCACCAGCCCAGGCAGCCGAACCAGCGCCGACGCGGCTTCCCGCTCCACGCGCGGCACCAACTGCACGACGTCCGGGTTGATCCCGGCAGCCTCGAGCGCGGGCGCGATCACGACGTCCCGCAACCGCTGCGCCGAGCCAAGCGCCGCCGACCCGGTCCGCAGCACGCCGCCGTTGCGCGACTTGACCAACTGCGAGGCCACGTCGACCGTCACGTTCGGCCGCGCCTCGTAGTTCGCGCCGATGACGCCCACCGGACGCCGCCGTTCGACCAGCCGCAGCCCGCCGTCCAGCGTGGACACGTCGACGGCCCGCTCCTGGTGCGGCGCGCCGGCCAGCAGACGCAGCTGATCGGCCATCCCGTCGAGCCGCTCGGGGGTGATGGTGAGCCGGTCGAGCAGACCAGCGCTCATCCCGTCGGCCGTAGCCTTGGCAACATCGGCCCGGTTGGCCTCAAGCACCTCGTCCCGGTGCGCGACGAGCCGCTCCGCCATCCCGACGAGCGCCGCGTCCACCGCCTCGTCCCCGGCGGCAGCCAACGACGGCGCAGCCGCCTTCGCCGCCCGCGCACACTCCTCGACGGCCTTCGCGACCTCGTCCATCGCCTGTCTCCCTCCGGCGGCTCAGCAGACGTCCAGTCTGCCGGACACCCGCCTCTGACCTGCATCGGGACCCTCATCGCGGGCCAGACGCCGGGACGCACCGACCGACCACGAGAGGCTTCCCATGAGTCCCGGAAACCTACCAAAGGCAGCGACGTGCCCAGCGAACGAGCAACCTTCTGCCGACGTGGAGCCGGGATTGCCGCCGTGGCCGTAGGCGTGGCACTGCTCGCGCCCCTGGGCCCGGGCAGCACGAAAAGCGTCCGCGACCGTTGGGCGACGAGGTCGCGATCGCCAAGGCCGGAGCACCCGCGCACAGTTCCTAAGCACGACGGTGCTGGAAACCGACGGGGCTTCCAGACCCCAAAGTCGCTCGAAAGCAACGGTGCGCGACCTCCTGATCAGGCGACGGGAACAGGTGCCGTTCGGTGATCAAAGCACCTGAGCTAAGTGGACATCACCGCCGTAACGAACGGAGCAGCACACACGACTACAAACCACCTCAGGCCAAGGAGCACCGCATGATCAAGGGCCTCGCCATCTTCGCCGCAGCGGCCGCAGCGACCGTCACCCTCACCGCCTGCTCCGGTGGTAACGCCAGCGGTCTCGGCGCCAGTGGTTTGACTCCCACCTCAGCTTCGACGCCCAGCTACTCGCCGCAAGAGTCCTGCCCTCCGCTCAAAGCCGGACAGTCATGCATCAACGGGCAACTGGTCGAGTCCAGCCCCACCAGCGAGACTCCCCAGGCCCTGACGAGTTCGCCCGCCGAGACTCCGCAATCCCCTCCTCCGGTCGAGTCCAGCCCAACGAGCGAAGCACCGCAGTACCCGCCCCAGGTCGAGCAGGCCCGCGACTCCGCGCTGTCCTATCTCAACTACACCGCTTTCTCACGAAACGGCCTGATCGATCAGCTGTCCTCCAAGTACGGCGACAGCTACCCCAAGAACGTCGCCACCCAGGCGGTGGACAGCCTGGACGTCGACTGGAACGAACAGGCAGCCAAGGCGGCGCAGTCGTACCTGGACTACACCTCTTTCTCGTGCGCAGGCCTGATCCAGCAACTGTCCTCGAAATACGGCGAGAAGTTCACCAACGCCCAGGCCAAGTTCGGCGCGCACCAGACGAAGGCGTGCAAATGAAGTCCGACGCGTAACCAACGCCGAACAGTTCCCGCACCCCTCACAGCGGCGTCGTGGCTGATCACCCCCAGCGGTTGGAGATCGCAACCACCCAGGAGAGCTGGGTCAGGCGCGAACGCCACCAAGCACTCGGACGTGCAGTGCCACGCACGCCCTGCCAAGCGCGGCGACAGCTTGCCACGGCATTGCCGACGACAGCGTGCGCCCATAACCGGCCGTTCCACCCTACCGCTTGCCACTCAACTGCTTGCCACTCAACTGCTTGCCACTCAACTGCTTGCCGCTCAACCAATCCGTCGGCAACCCAGCCAATGCTCAACCGATCCATGGGCCGCCCTGCCAACGCTCAACCGATCCGTGAGCCGCCCAGCCAGCGCTCAACCGATCCGTGAGCCGCCCAGCCAGCGCTCGACCAATCCGCCGCGGCCGCCGTCCGCTCGCACGCGGAGCGTGCATGAACGTCGCCGCCGCACCGCCACGGGCTTCCGCCGCATCCCAGCGACCGCGCGCCGTCGCACGACGCCACCGAGCCGCCAGTCCGCGTCACCTCACCGCAACCGACAACCGCAGCGACCGCATCACAACGCCAACGGTTGCAGCAGCCACAACCCGCCCGCGATCACGCAACTCGCCGTGAGCACGCCGAACACCAGCACCCACAACACCGCGGGCACAGCGGTCAGCCGGCTCAGCTGATCGGCGTCGGAGTCCCGCGCCTGGCCACGCCGCCGCTTGAGCTGAAGCTCCACCACCGGCCGAACCCCGCCGAACAGCAGGAACCAGGTCAGCAGGTACACGAAGGGCGCCTGCACCACCTTCGGCGCGACCAAGGCCACCAGCCCGAGCACGACAGCGCTTGCCACCACCGTGAACACGCCGTAGGCATTGCGCACCATGATCAGCACGCCCAGCAGCAGCAACGCGACCAGCACGAGCACCGCGGTGATCAGGTCGGCTCCGACCAGGCTCGCGAACAGCAGTCCCAGGACCGACGGGGCGATGTATCCGGCCAAAGCGGTGAACGCCATGCCGGGCCCCTCAGGCTTGCCGCGCGACACGGTGACCCCGGAGGTGTCCGAGTGCAGCCGGATCGACCGCAGCCGCCGTCCGACTGTCACCGCGGCCAGCGCATGGCCTGCCTCGTGCACGATCGTGATGACGTTGCGGGCGAACCGCCACGGCGTCCCGCCGGCCAGCACGACCAGCAAAGCGATCGCGCCGGTGACCAACGTGATGACGCTCGGCGTGTTCGCCTGTTCCAGCGCCGCGCTGACTGTCCCAGTGCTCGCGGCCATGGCCGCACCGGAGACTTCTCCGGTGCCCGGTCGAGCACTGAGCACAGTCGAGACGGCGAGTACAGGCGTAGTCACGCGGACACCTCACCACAGGCCCTATTTGGCTGCTGTGAGTGCCCAGGCAACATCCGTCGACCGCGATTCGGTATGGGCCGCGGCCTCACTCCATGGCATCTCCCTCCTGCCGATCCGCGACTTCAAGTACCGCTCAGTCCGCGACCTCCACGGACACCTTCAGCCGATCAAACCGGAATAGATGGGCAACCCATGACCGATACGGACGCCAATCCTCAGCCAACGGCTCAAGCTCGTCCGGCGGCGTGTCGGGAGGCAACGCGTACTCCGCGCACAGAATCTGGTGGAGCTGGGTGTCCAGGCGGGGGAAGAGATCGGGATGTCCCGCGCCGTGCAGCAAGATCTGCTCGGCGGAGAACGCTCCGATGCCCGGGATCGCACACAGGCGGCTCATCGCTTCGGGGATCGGCAGCGCCAGCAACTCCTCGGTGTCCAGGCGACCGTCTACAGCTGCCCGGGCGACAGCTCGGAGGCGCGCGAGCCGGAATGGCCCCACCGACGGTTCGTCGCCCAGCTCGGCCAGAATCTGCGGCGAGGGAAAGGAAAACAGCCCGTCTTCGCCGACCTGACGGCCATGGCGCACAGTCAACTGCTCGCGAAATCGTCTCGCCTGCGGGACCCGCATTCCTTGCGTGAGCACGGCCCAGCAAGCCGCTTCGTACGGCGACGAAAACAGCACTGGGCGCGCTCCGCTGTGACGGGCGTGCAGCCGCCGGACCACCGAGTCCCGGCTCGCGGCCTCGGCGAACCCCGATTCGTCGACATCGAGCGAAAGCATCCGGCTCACCTGCGCGACCACCCGCGCGGCGATCTCCACCGGCGCCGCCACCCCGACTTCGACCGTGCCCGGGGATCTCTGCCGGATCGCGGCCCCGGCATGGGTCCAGGTCCCCTCCACCGGGAACGCCATCCGCAGCACGCCCGGTTCGGCGGCGAAGGACCCCGCCGGGCCCGCCCCGGCGAGCCACCGCGAGGCGGCGCTCAGGTCGAAGGCCCCATGCACGGCGATTTCACCGGTGGGCAGGTCGATCGGACGCAGGATCGGTGCGGTCATCAGTCAGTCCTCCTCGCTGGTCTCCGCGAGTCGGAGACCGTGCGGACGACGTTAGGAACAGCCACCGACAATGCCGGGCCTCGAACGCTTGATCGGACAGATCTTCACTCGAACGAGTGAGCAGTTGATGCCGCATACTGCCGGTATCCCACCGAGAGGACCTCCGTGCCGCACCACAGCACCCAGCAACGGCTCACCGATCTGCTCAGCGAACCGGCCACGACAGCCGACGGTTTCTTCGACACCCTCGGCGACGCGGCCCAGGCCGGCCCGCCCACCGGGCTCACCCAGCGGCTCATGCGCACCACGCTGCTGCCGCAGGTATACGAACACTACTGGCGGCCCGTGCTCGGCCGCGTCCTCAAAGGCCCCAGCGGCCCGAGCATGGCCGACGAGGTCGCGCTGGCCTCCGAACGTCTCGGGCTACAGCCGGGCCAAGTCGTGCTCGACGTCGCGTGCGGAACCGGCCGGTTCACGCGCGCGTTCGGGGACGCGGTGGGGCCGGAAGGGCTCGCGATCGGCCTGGACGGCGCACGCAGCATGCTTTCGCGCGCGGTCGAAGAAACTGACTCACCGAACGTGGCCTACCTTCGCGCCGACGCGGTCGAACCGCCGCTGCTTTCATCCACTGTGGACGCTGTCTGCTGTTTCGCTGCCCTGCACATGTTCGCCCAGCCGGAACGCGCGCTCGATTCGTTCACCCGGATTCTGCGTCCCGGCGGCCGGATCGTCCTGCTCACGAGCGCCCGCCGAGACTGCTGGCTGGCCCGGATCGCCGACACCGCAGGAGGAATCGTCAGCGGGCAACGCATGTTCGACCGCGGAGAGATCGCGGCCAGCTTGCGCGCGCGTGGCTTCGACGAGGTGCGCGAGCAGTACTTCGGCGTCGCCCAACTCGTCTCCGGTCGGCTGTCCGACGTGCGGTGATCCATTTCTGTCGGGGTTCGGAGTTAGCATTCCCCGCATGACCCACGCCGCTCCTGTCCCGCCCGACGACAGCCACCTCCGTTCCCTCGTCGAAGCCACCGCCGATGCCGTGGCCGCCGCCGAACCGCTCAGTTCCGACTACGCCGGGGCCGACGCGGAAACCCGTGCTGCGGTTGAAGAAGAAGTGCGTTCCCGCGCGAGCGAACTCGTCGCGCTCAGCCAGGATCTGCACGCGCATCCGGAAGAAGGGTTCGCCGAACACCGGTCAGTCGGCGCACTCGCCGACTTGCTGCGCGCCCATGGACACGAGGTCACCGTCGGACTCGGCGGGCTGGACACCGCATTGCGCACCGGAACTCCGGACAACAAGGGGCCGCACATCGCGGTTCTGTCCGAGTACGACGCGCTGCCGGGATTGGGGCATGGCTGCGGGCACAACGTTATTTGCACCGCCGGAGCAGGCGGATTCCTCGGTGCGGCCGCAGTGGCCGAACGACTCGGCGGGCGTGTGTCGCTGGTGGGCACCCCTGCTGAGGAAGGCGGGGGCGGCAAGGAGACGCTCGCGCGAGCCGGGGTCTTCGACGATGTCGACGCGGTGATCATGCTGCACCCGTTCAGCCACGACATCGCGTTGCACCCGTTCCTCGGCAGGCGGCAGCTCGAGATGGTGTTCCACGGCGTCGGCGCACATGCTTCGGCGCAGCCGTTCATGGGGCGCAACGCGCTCGACGCGGCGGTGGCGGCCTATCAAGGAGTGTCGGCGCTGCGACAACAGCTGCCGTCGAGCGACCGGGTGCACGGCATCTTCACCGACGGCGGCGCGCGGCCGAACGTGATCCCGGCCCGGGCGGCTCTCCTGTTCTACCTCCGGTCGGCAAATCCCGACACGCTGCGCGACTTGGCCAGCCGGATGACCGCGATCGCCCACGGCGCGGCCGAAATGACGGGCTGCGGAGTGGAATTGCGCTGGGACGCGCAGCCGGCGTATCTGCCGATCCGGTTCAACACGACACTGGCCGGACGGTGGTCGGTCAATCAACAGGGCACGGGGCGGAAACCGCTGCCGCCGGGCATCGTGCCGGAGTTCCTGACGGGGAGCACGGACCTCGGGAATTTGTCTTTCCGGATGCCCGCGCTGCACCCGATGATCGCGGTGTCCGGGCCGACGGTCGCCTTGCACACCAAGGAATTCGCTGAGGCTGCTGGGTCGCCGGCGGGTGATCAGGCGGTCATCGACGGCGCGCTGGGGCTGGCTCTGACAGCCGCCGACTATCTCGCCGACGCGGCGCTGCGCAAAGCCGTGCACGACGAGTTCGAGGCATCGGGAGGGGCGTTGGACGTGCCGAGTTTCTTTGACTGACAAGTGTGGGAGTTGGTGGATGACGATGGCCGGAAGGCTGGAAAGGAGGTGCGCCGCGTCCAGCTTGCCGGGTTGCGCGGAAGCTTTGGACGGTTTGGACTGACGCATTGCTGATCGGCGGTGGTGAGCTCCGCGGGCTCATCGCTCTGGACGGCACGGCACGGCACGGCACGGCACGGCACGGCACGGCACGGCACGGCACGGCACGGCACGGCACGGCACGGCACGGACGAGGATGCACTGCCTGAGAACGACTGAGAATTCTCAGCTGATTCTTCTCAGGAAAGCCTGAGGGTTTTCCACAGGCTGCTCATAAGCACAGGCGCGAGTCTGGGTTCATGACCGAGAACGAGAGCCGGCCCGGCCCCGCTACACCCGGTGGGCACCAGCCGCACCAGAGCAGTGAGCAGTACGGCCAGTACCGGGCCGGGTCGAGTCCGTTCGTTGCGGGACAGGGACGTCCGCAGGAGGTCGGAGGCGGTCCTGTCGGGCAAGCCGGAGGGCGTGGCGAGCAGGAGACGGCCGCCAGCGCTCGGCAGGCCGGGCCGGGCAACGCGCAACTGCCCAGCGGTGCCCAGGCAGCCGGACCCGGAGCGGTCCGGGTTCCTCAGCCGGGGACTGCCGCGCAGTCTGGGCCGAACACCGCGCCGCACCCGCCAGGCACGCCGCACAACCAACCCGGCACCGCGCAGCAGCAGTTCGGAGCTCCGCACAGCCAACCCGCCGCCCCGCAACAGCCAGGCATTCCGCAAAACCAACCTGACACCCCACAGCAGCAGTCAGGCATCCCGCACTACGGCCCAATGCCACAACCCGCGCAACCGCCCGCAGCCCTGGCTGGTCCGCGGAAGCGACCCGGCCGGATGGCGGCGCTCGTCGGAGCCACGGCGCTGGCCGCGGCCCTGCTCGGCGGCGGTGCCGGTGCGGCGATCGTCGGGCTGACGGGCGGCACCAGCGCGTCCTCAAGCACCGCGTCGACCGCCGCCACTGGGCAGACCATCAGCAACACCACGGCTTCCGGGGATGTCAGCACCGTCGCCGCGAAGGTGGTGCCCAGTGTGGTTCAGGTGAACGTCACGACCGGGCGGGGCACGGCGATCGGATCGGGCGTCATCCTCACCGCGGACGGCCGGATCCTCACCAACGCGCACGTCGTGGAGGGCGCGCAGACCGTCACGGTCACCACGTCGGACGGCAAGAAGTACCAGGCCAGGGTCGTCGGTTCGGACACCAAGAGCGACATCGCGGTGTTGCAGGCCCAGGGCGCGAGCGGGCTCACCGCGGCGACGCTCGGCGATTCGAGCAAGCTCGCCGTCGGGCAGCAGGTCATCGCGATCGGGTCGCCGGGCGGGCTGCAGAACACCGTCACCACCGGCATCGTCAGCGCGCTCAACCGGCCGCTGTCCGACGTCGGGGGCGGCGACGGCGATCAGCAGAACTCGCCCTTCGGGAGGCAGACCTCGAACGTCACGTCCGGCCCCAGCTACACCGCGATCCAGACCGACGCCTCGATCAACCAGGGCAACTCGGGCGGCGCGCTCGTCGACAGCCAGGGCCGGGTGATCGGCATCAACTCCGCGCTCTACAGCCCGAACTCCTCGGCGGGCAGCGTCGGAATCGGGTTCGCCATCCCGATCAACGACGCCAAGAAGATCGTCGACCAGATCGTCAACGGCTGACCGGGACTCCGGAGGCGGACCGTGGTCGGGGCGGCCCGCCTCCGCTCCTCACTCTCGGGACGGTGAGGAAACCTGGCCGCTCTCTCCGGGAAATTCGGGGCCTGGAGAGAGCGGCTTCTTCACGCGCCCGGCAGTTCGTAGACCAGCGTGAACGTGTGCTTCCCCTCGTCGACGGCGATATCGGCCGATCCGGAGATGCCCACCAGTTCGTCCGTGCCCGAACCGGGCAGCAAGACCAGCGACAGCCCCTCGTCGCCGGCCGTGTGCCGGAGAACGAAGCTTCCCTTCCGCCCGTCGACAGATCCGGTGAACCGCTCGAAGGCGACATACGCGCGCGATGTCTCGTTCGACGCCGTCAGCATTTCGACCCGGCTGGTCCCTTCGACCGCCCCGGTGAACGTCTTCTCGATCAGCACCTGCGCGAACGCCGTGCCGCCGGCCTCGTCCTGCGCCTGCGGCTCCCATTTGTCCAGCTCGAACGCGGCGACGGCGGTCTTGGTCATGCGGTTGCTCCTCTGCCGGAAACTCGATCCCGCACAGTCAACCGCCGATACCTGCCATCTCCCGTCAGGTATCTCAACGCCGCCGGTTGCCGAACAGCCCGCGCGAGAACTCCCGTCCGAGCGAACTCGCCGCCGAGCGCATGAACGACTTCACCGCCGGGTTGCTCAGCACCTGCGAGATCATCCCCGGCTCCTCCTTCTCCGGCTTGGGCGCGGCCGGCACCTCGGGCTCCGCGGCCGGTGCCGCTTCCGGGGCTGGCGTGGCTTTCGCCGCCAACTTCTCGTACGCCGACTCGCGGTCGATTGTCTCCCCGTACTTGGCGTTCAGTTCCGACGACGCGACCGCCGCGCGGATCGCGTCCGCCCCGATCGACCCCATCTTCGACCGCGGGGCGCGCAGCCGCGTCCAGGCGACCGGCGTCGGCGCGCCGCGTTCGGACAGCACGGTGACGATCGCCTCGCCGATCCCCAGCGACGTCAACGCCGTCTCGAGGTCGTAGTGCGGCGACTTCGGATACGTCTTTACCGTGCGCGCCAACGCTTTCTGATCGTCCGGCGTGAACGCGCGCAACGCGTGCTGCACCCGCGCGCCGAGCTGGGACAGCACGTTGTTCGGGATGTCGGTCGGCAGCTGCGTGCAGAAGAACACGCCGACACCCTTCGACCGGATGAGCTTCACCGTCTGCTCGATCCGTTCGAGGAAAGCCTTCGACGCGTCGGAGAACAGCAGGTGCGCCTCGTCGAAGAAGAACACCAGCTTCGGCTGGTCGAGGTCGCCTTCCTCGGGCAGCTCCTCGAACAGCTCGGCCAGCAGCCACATCAGGAACGTCGAGAACAGCGCCGGTTTGGACTGCAGATTGTCCAGTTCCAGCAGCGTGATGACGCCCTTGTCGTCCTGCTGGCGCATCAGGTCGTGGACGTCCAGCTCGGGCTCGCCGAAGAACTCCTCGCCGCCCTGAGCCTCCAGATTGGACAGTGCGCGCAGGATGACGCCCGCCGTCGCCGCGGACACCCCGCCGATGCCCTTGAGGTCTTCCTTGCCCTCGTCGCTGGTCAGGTGCGTGATGACCGACCGCAGGTCCTTGGTGTCCAGCAGGGCGAGCCCGCGCTGGTCAGCCCAGTGGAAAATCAGGCCGAGCGTCGATTCCTGCGTCTCGTTGAGCCCGAGCACCTTCGACAGCAGCACCGGACCGAAGCTGGTGATCGTCGCGCGGACCGGGATGCCGGTGCCACTGGTGCCGAGCGACAAGAACTGCACCGGACCCGCTGCGGGTGCCCATTCGTCCCCCAGCTCTGCGGACCGTTTCGCGGTGCGATCGCTCGCCTCGCCGGGCGCGGACAGGCCGGACAGGTCGCCCTTGACGTCGGCCAGCACGACCGGAACCCCGGCCGCCGACAGCTGTTCGGAGATCAGCTGGAGCGTCTTGGTCTTGCCGGTGCCGGTCGCGCCCGCGACCAGCCCGTGCCGGTTCAGCGTCGCCAGCGGCAGCCGGACCGCGGCCGACGCCTCCGTCTTCCCGTCGATCACCACCGCGCCCAGCTCGACGGCCGCCCCGTCGCTCACGTATCCCTGCGCGATCTCCGCCGCTGGTCCCGACGCTTGCTCGGCCACTGGCCGCACCCCGTTCCGAGTCCGAAATCACACCTCGCTGCACTGGCTGACCGAGCGTAACGCGCCGGAAGCCCAGGTGACGCCGCTGATATCCCCGTGTCGGGTTAGGGTGGTGCGGGTGAACGACCATCTTGTCTGGATCGACTGCGAGATGACGGGGCTCGACCTCGGCAAGGACGCGTTGATCGAAATAGCCGCGCTGGTGACCGA
This sequence comes from Amycolatopsis nivea, assembly GCF_004522235.1. GTDB lineage: Bacteria > Actinomycetota > Actinomycetes > Mycobacteriales > Pseudonocardiaceae > Amycolatopsis > Amycolatopsis nivea. Next base: position 23,081 of record NZ_SDLT01000016.1, on the reverse strand, counting down.
CGCCGACCTGAACGTGCTGGGCGAGGGCGTCGACATCGTCATCCACGCCGACGACGCCAAGCTCGACGGCATGCCGCAGGTCGTCCACGACATGCACGCCAAGTCCGGCCTCACCGAAGAAGTCCGCGCCTCGACGACCACGCTCGCCGAGGCCGAGCAGCGCGTGCTGGAGTACATCCGCGAATGGGTGCCGGACCCGGCCAGCGCGCCGCTGGCCGGCAACTCGATCGCCACCGACCGCGGCTTCATCGCCCGCGACATGCCGGAACTCGACAACCATCTGCACTACCGGATGGTCGACGTGTCGTCGGTGAAGGAGCTCGTGCGCCGCTGGTACCCGCGGATCTACTACGCCAAGCCGGAGAAAGGCCTGGCCCACCGCGCGCTCGCGGACATCAAGGAGTCCGTCGGCGAACTCGAGTACTACCGCGCGATCGCCTTCGTCCCCCAGCCCGGCCCGACGAGCGACGAGGCCAAAGCCGCCGCCGCCGAAGTGCTGGAACGCCACCGAGGGTGACCCCCTGAAAAGCGCTCGCGGGCACCCGCTAGGATTGCTTCCAGCAAGGTGATCGCGAGATCTTTTGCCAGATGGTGGCTATAGCTCAGCTGGTAGAGCACCTGGTTGTGGTCCAGGAGGTCGCGGGTTCGAGCCCCGTTAGCCACCCGCGCACCCCGGCTTCACCGAGATCTTTTTCGGAGAAGCCGGGGTTTTGTCATTTCCGGGGTACTGTGGCGAGTGCCGGTGTCGCGCAGGTCACTGGGGTCTCCCGTCCGACCCGCCCGCTGCCGCGTCGGCCGACGCTGCCCGGGTTCATGGGTGGTCACCGCCGCTGACCTGGGCTGTTGTCCCGGCGAGCAGAAAAGGGGACCCCCCTGAAACGGGGCCTGAACGCCCTGCTAATCTTTTCCACGTCGCCGAGGGAAACCACAGCGGCGGGAAGCACCAAGCGCCATTAGCTCAATTGGCAGAGCAGCTGGCTCTTAACCAGCGGGTTCGGGGTTCGAGTCCCTGATGGCGCACCCTTAATCCCCAGGTTCGAGAAGTTTTCGACCTGGGGATTTTGGTTTTCTGGAAGCTTTTCTTCCGGTTCCGGACTGTCCACAATGGTCGGTGGCGAGCCCGAGTCGCGCCCGAGCTGTCGCGGTGCTGACCGCGGGATGATCTTGGCGGTGGCCTCGGCCGCCGCGAGCGCGACTTCGGGCAGCACGGTGGTGTAGGTGTCCATGGTGACGGTGATCGAGGAATGCCGGAGCATGTGCTGCACCACCTTCATGTCCGCCCCGGCCGCGAGAGCGAGAGTGGCCGCTCCGTGGCGCAGGTCGTGCAGCCGGATCGGCGGCAACCCGGCCTGGCGTGCCAGCTCCTGAAAACGCGCGGTGACATCGGCCGGGTGCAACGCGCTGCCATCGGGCTGGGTGAACAACAGTCCGCTGCCGACCCAGCCGGCACCAAGCCGCGCGATCGCCTCATCCTGGTCTGCCAGGTGCTGACGCAGCACGAGCACCGTGCCGCCGTCCAACGCGACCAGGCTCTCCGACGACGTCGTCTTGGGCGCGGACTGCCCGGTCTCCCAGCCGTACTGCACGATCTGATTCGTCACATCCAGCGCAGCGGAATCCAGATAGGTGTCGACGCGCCGCTGACCGCATGCTTCCCCGCGCCGAAGCCCGACATGAGCGATCAGATGGAACAACGCGTACAGCGGATCGTGGACCGCGTGGTCGAGGAACCGGCCGGTCTGCTGCGGGGTCCACACCATCACCGGCGACGGAACCTCTCCCGTCTCCCGCCACCGCGCGACCCGCTCGTCGGTCCACACCTTCGCGGTCGGGCGTTTGGCCGGGGGCAACTCCACCAACGACGCGACATTGACCGTGAGCAGGCCTTCCTTCACCGCCGGGCTCAGCGCCGCCCGCAGCGTTTCCCGGATCCGCCGGATCGAGGTCGGTCCGACCGGCCGCTGCCACTTCACGGCCGCGACCTTGCGGGGATCCTTGCTGGCCCGGTACTCGGCGATCACGTCGTTGTGCTCCACGATCGCGTCGAACATGCCCTCCAGATGCGCCACACGCAGTTTGTCCCGGCGAATATGTCCCAGATGCGGCCGCAGATACAGCCGCACATGCGACTCGTAGGAACGGTAGGTGTTGCGGGAGCGGGTTTTCTTTTTCGTCGCGAGAAACGCGGTGAACACCTCGTCCATCAAAGGGTGCTCCAGCACCTCTGCCCCGGCCCGCACCAGCCGGCGCATGTCTTCCAGTTCCGGGAGTTTCTGGCGTGCGGTGATCGCGGCGGCGATCACGTCCGCGATCTTGCCCAGGGTGTCCTCGTCGTCCCCGGCGAGCGCGAGCAGGTCGCCGACGTGACTGAGTTCCTTCTGCGCCTTCGTCGCGGTCTCGAACCCGCTGCGACGCCGCGGCCGACGATTCCCGCCGCGGTCCGCGGGCAGCTCGATGCGGTAGCACCACTGCCCGTGCCGGCTCTGTTCCAGTCTCGGGCACGCCGCACCCAGACTGCGACCGTTGCTGTCCTTGCAGGAACAGCGTTTGTACACCGATCCCTCGGCCATCGCCTGCCGCCTTCCCCTCGGTTGCGTTGAATCAGCGGGTTGCCGTCATGCTCGCGCTGCAGAACCCGCTCGGGGAAGCCCGAGCCCGAGCGACACCACCCGATCCGGCGAATCCCCGAGCAGCGCTCAGCCAGCAGGCTCGTCCAGGCCAAGGACCCGTCGCAACCCGGCGGTCGGGACGCGGTATTCCCCGCCGACGCGCAGCACCGGACACGGGAAACCACCGTCGCGCGCCAGCGCGTACGCCGTCGTCCGGCCGATCCGCAACGCCCGCGCCGCGGTCATCAGATCCACCACCGCCGGCAACGCGGCCACCTCCCCCAACGTCAGCACGGCCGCTGCGTTCACGAGACCACCGCACCCGTCAGGCGGCGGCAGGCCAGGTCGTGACAATCCGGATCCAGATCGACGCCGACGAACGAGCACCCGTGTTCCAGCGCGGCGATCCCGGTGGTCCCGCTGCCGCAAAAGGGATCCAGCACCACACCACCGGGCGGGCACCCCAGACGGACACAACGCCGCGCGATCTCCAGCGTCCCCGCTGCCGGATGCCCCGTACCCGAACGCCCCGCCGGGACCCGCCAAAGATCCGTCATCCCCTCCGCCGCGAACCAGTGCACCGGCGACCGGGTCAGCAGGAACACCGACTCGTACCGCTGGGCAAGCCGGTCCCGCACACTCTCCGGCCGCGCGTTCGGCTTCTCCCACACCACCGCATTCCGCACCAGCCACCCACGATCCTGCAACGACAACGCCACCCGCCACGGCACACCCACCAGATCCTTGCGCCGAAACAACGACTGCGGCGGCCGATGCACCCCGTACCCCGTCGCCGCCCGCACCGCAGCAGTGCGCGCGACCGAGCCCGGCGCCACGTAATTCCCCCACGACCCGCCGAAACAATCACCCAGATTCAGCCACACCGTCCCGCCCAGCGCCAGCACCCGCGACAGCTCCCCGAAGACCCCGGCCAGTCGCGCGACATATCCATCCACGGTGGACTCGACACCGTATTGCCCGACGACGCGGTAGTCCCGCAAACCCCAATACGGCGGCGACGTCACGACGCAATCCACCGACCCAGCTGCCATCCCTGCCACCACCTCACGCGCATCGCCGACGCACAACCGCACCGCCGCCCCAGTTCCGGCCGTCATCGGTCTCCCCCATGCCTGCCTGCGTCCAGTCGCCGCTGTGCGAGGTCGTGGTAGGCGGGGTTGGTGTCGATGCCGGTGAAACGCCGGCCGAGCGCGCGAGCGGCCACGCCGGTGGTGCCGCTGCCGCTGAACGGGTCCAGGACGTGACCGCCCGGCGGGCATCCGGCCGCGATGCACCGGCGCGGGATCTCCACCGGCGACGGTGCCGGATGGCCGCCGCGGGTGCGGTCGGGTGGAACGGTCCACACGTTGCCGGGGTTGCGACCGCGCTGCCCGTCGGCGGGTGCGCGAAGCCAGGTTCCGCGTGCTGTATTCGGCTTCGTGCCGCCGCGGTAGGCGCGACGGGACAGGGCACGGTCGCCGGTATACGGCTGCCGGATCGCGTCGAGGTCGAAGTAGTAATCCGGTTGCGTGACGAACAGGAAGAGCATCTCGTGGCGGGTCGCGAGCCGATCGGAGACCGGGGTGGGCGTGGCGTGGGGCTTGTGCCACACGATCGCCGACCGCAAGATCCACCCGTCGCTTTGCAGTGCGAAGGCCAGCCGCCACGGCATGCCGAGCAGATTCTTGTGCGGCACGTCCGCTCGTGACCGGTAGTGCGGCTGACCGGCCTGGCCGGGGGTCGCGCACCAGTAGCCGTCGGAGTTGGTGGAGTAGCTGTCACCCAGGTTGACCCACACCGTGGCCCGCGGAGCCAGCACGCGCCGGGCCGCGGCGAACACCGCGCGAAGGGCTGCGAGGTAGTCATCCGCGGTCGCTTCCAGCCCGGTCTGCGGATGCTCGCGCCGGTCCCCGCAGTCTTGGCACCGCCACCGCCTGGCACCCGCGTCGCGGAGACTGGCCGGGCGGTGACGGCAGCCGGGTCGGCCGCCGGTCCAGGCGTCCGGGGCGTAGTCGCGCAGCCGCCAGTAAGGCGGGCTGGTGACCAGACAGTCCACCGAATCCTCTGGCAGATTGCGGAGCGCGGCTTCCGCGTCGGCGGTCACCAGCGTGATGGCGGCGTCCGCACGGGCGTGTGCTGCGCAAGTAGTCATGCGGCCCTCCCGGTGTCCTGTGCGGGGAGGCCGAGACGGCGCAAGCCGATGTCGTGGAACGCCGGGTTGAGGTCGATGCCGAGATAGGACCGGCCGAGCCGACGCGCGGCCAGTCCCGTCGTGGCCGCACCGCTGAACGGGTCGAGCACCACACCGCCGTCCGGGCATCCCGCGGCGATACAGCGCAGCGGGATGTCGACCGGGAACGCGGCGAAGTGCGCTTCCCGCAACGGGCGGGTGGTGATCGACCAAACGTCACCAGGATTCTTACCCCGAGCGTGCGCGGCGGTGTGCCGAGCCCCGGTCGGGCGCATCGCGTCCCCCGGGGCTTTCCCTGCGAACGGTTCAGTGTCGCGGTATTTGCCGTACACGCTGTGCCCGCGGCGACGCGCGGTCGCACCGATCCCGCCGTGGCGGCCCTTGTTCGCACCGCCGAAGACGATGCCCTCCCCGACCGCCTCGGGACAGGCAAATGGCTCGCGGATCGGATCGAGGTCGAAGAAGTACTTCTGCTGTTTGGTCAGCAGGAACAGCATCTCGTAGCGATTGGAGAGCCGGTCGCGCACGGACTCGGGCATCGCGTTGGGTTTGTGCCACACGATCGCGTTGCGCAGAATCCAGCCGTCGGCCTGCAACGCGAACGCGACCCGCCACGGCATCCCGACCAGGTTCTTCCGCGGCAACGACCGCGTGCGCGCCACCCCGGCCTGGCGCACCGATTCCCGCAGTGGCGCTGCTGCGCTACGGCCGGACAAGGTGCTCGCCCGCATCGCGTCCCCGGTGCGGCCGGGCGGTTCGGCAGAGTACGAGTCGCCCAAGTTCAGCCACACCGTGCCGGTGTCGGCCAAGACACGATGCAGCTGCGCGAAGACCTCCCGCAGCCGGTCCACGTAGTCCTGCGGGGTCGGTTCAAGGCCGTGCTGGTCGTCCTCGCGCTGGGCGCCGCACCGGCGGCAGCGCTGCGGCACGCCACCGCGATGCGCCGCGGACGCGGGATAGGCAAGCCCAGGGTGTTTGGACTGGGGAACGTTGCCGCCACGTCCGGCCGCGGCCAGGTGCGCGCACCCGGGATCGCCGCCGACCCAAGTTCCGGTCCCGTAGTCGCGCAGCCCCCAGTACGGCGGGCTGGTGACCACGCAGTCCACCGAATTGGCTGCCAGGCCGGTCAACGTGGTCGCGGCGTCGCCAGTGTAGAGCGTGACCGCGTCGTCGCGGTAGTAGACCGTGTCCATAAGGTTTGCTCCTTCGGCACGTTGAGCAGAGGTTGCGAGCCGCAGTAGGTCGGATCGCGTCGCCGCGCCGCAGACGGGCACCGACGCGCATCTTGCGTGAAGCGGTCCACACTTCAGGCGACGACCAAATCGGGCCTTGTTCCGTGCCAGGCGCGGTGCGACGGCGCGGGCAGCGCGGGGAGGGGTTGGTTCAGAGCCGGATAGGCCGCGTCGGGATCGGCCCGGAGCACCAGCGCGGTGTGATGTGCGGGCAGCGCGACCGGATGCCCGAGAGCGCGTTCGGCACGGGCGGCGGCGCGGCGCTGAGCCAGCGACGCGCGGGTGTAGGTGCGGCCTCGCCGCACGGTGGCGGTCAGCGCCACACACCGCGCGACTGGTGCCAGCCCGGCAGCGGTGGCGACCGCCGTGATCCGGCTGGGAACGTCGAGCAGGTCGTGCCGCACTGGGTGGCGCCGCGGGGCACTGGTGATGACCGCGTGCCCGCCGGGACGCAGCAGCGGCCGGTACTGCGTCAGCAGTCTGTGCAATCGCTCCAGCGCACCATCCATGTCGCCAGCCGGACTGGGCCGCAGGGTCGTCAGGAGGAGGTCGATCCGCCCGGTCAGTCCGGCGGTGGCCGCGGCGACCGCGGTGCCGGGGCGTCGGTCGAGGATGAGGACCATGCCGTCGGCGAACACCCCGCGCGCCTTTGTGGCAGTCACGTTGGTGCGCGCCAGACGCCACCAGCGCCGCTGCCCGGTCAACCCGATCGCGTGCCGCCCGCCCCGTAGCGCTTCGACGATCGTAGTGCCCGCCCCGCAGTCGGGATCGAGCACGACATCGCCGGGCCGAGTCAGCGCCGCGATGGCGTGGCGGGCGATCGCCGGGGCCATCAGAGCGTGGTCGGCACCGGTGGCGTCGTGGTAGCCGCCCTCGTTCAGCTGGGCCGTCAGACTGTCGGTCCCGGTCGGCCACACCGACGCCACAACCGGGCCTTCGGACCGCTCCCCCGCCGGGCGGGGGTGCTGCCTCCCAGTGCGCTTAGACATCCGAGGTCTCCTTCCCGTCGAAAGCACCCTCGTCCGTCGCGTCCGGCGACAATCGACCGAGCAGAACGAGGTCGTGATGCACCGAGCGCAGCGGCGGCGCTGCGGCGTCGACCGCGCGCGGCGAGAAGTCCAGCGTCGAGGCCGCGATGCCTGCGCGGCCAGCGGCTACGGGGCGGTTCGGCAAGGTCGACACGGGCGTAGCGAGCACGGCGATGTGATCGAGACATCGCAACCCGCGACTACCCAGCGTGCTCAGCGCAGTCGCGTGCGGGTCGCGTAGTCGCCCATCACGGACATCGCTGTGTGTGACTACGGCGATAAGGCCGCCCGGAGTGAGCAGGGCGTCCCAGTCGGTGTGCGCGAGCCAGTCGGTGGCGTGCGGATCGAGCGCGGTGATGATCAGGTCGAACCCGCCATGCGGTCGGTCCCCGTCGCGACGCCGAGGGCGTGCGGAGTCGGGGTGCGGTTCGGCCACCGGGTGCAGCCCGAACCGACCGAGTCGGAGTCGCGACCCCGACTCGGATCCGGCGCAGGGGGCCGAGTCGGGGTGCTCGGCCGGGTAGCCGGGTGCGGGTGCCGCAGTCGCGGCGTCGGCACCGCGGCCGAGCCGGGAAACGGTCCAGACCGCCTCGGCGAGACCTGCGTACGGGGTGGCGCTGCGGGTGCCGTCAACCGCGCGCCGAAGAGCGCGCGGGGACGGCGGTGGAGTAAGCAGAAGGACGCGGTCGCCGGGGCGGGTGTAGGTCGTCACGAGGGTGACGACCGTGCGTCCGAGCCAGCCGGGAAGCAGTGCAGTACCGGGCAGCATTTCCGCCTCGGCGAACGGCCAGAAGGTCGCCGGACGTGGCCTGCGGGCAACTGCGGTTGCAAGCTTGGTCTGTGGCGCGCGATGCCGACTGCGGCGGAGGCCGGCAGTGTCGCGATGCGGCAAGCGGTGGTGACGGCGTCCGGGCTCGGGGTGCGGTGGTGAAGTCATCGGTGGCCTTCCTCGCGGTGTGATCGGCGTGGTCTGCCAAGTCGCCCCAAGAGGCGGGTTTTGGGGCCGTTTTTCGACACCGCTCGCCCAAGTTTTTTCATAACCTCCGAAGTCCTGCACCGTACGCAGAGAGAAACGAGTCCGAATAGGTCGACACTTTCCCAGCTTCCCGGAAGGATTCAAGCCAGGACGGCCGGGGTTGACCCGCTTTCGAATCACCCGGGTTCGGGTCAAGAAGAATTTCCGACCAGAACAAAGCAAGCCCCCGGAGCTGCCGCGGACCCGCCTGAGCCGGCCGCCGACTGCCCACTAAGGATCACTTAAACGACCAGCTCACAAGCTACTAAGACGATCACGGACACCGCCAGGACAGGTTGCCCTGCGTGAGGTTTCCGAATCCTTCGAAGCTTCGCTTTTAGTAGCCAATTTCACCTACTAAGAAGATCATCTTTGTTCTTTTCTTGTCTTTTTCTTGTCGCCGCCCTGGCGTCCTGACGGAGCCGATTCCACGAACTCCAGTCAGGAGCACGCCAATGACGAACGACGAGACCGTGTCCGCGCCTATCCGCCCCGATCACGAAGGGCACGACTGGCTGCCGCTAGACACCGCGCGCGACGCTTTCGGGTGGCTGGTCACCGGGCCGAAGCCGATGGCTGTGCACGGGGCCCGGTTCGCCGGATTGCCACGGCGTCCGGTGCCGCTGGACGAACTGCGGGACCGGGTGATGAGCAAGCAGTGCCCGCCCCGCACGCGCGACGATGTGTGGGCGCACCTGGTGCTGCGCTCCCGCGCGCACGGGGGTGCCTGGACGGTGGCGTGCGTCGGGATGGCCCTGCCGTCGCTGGCCTCGAGCGCGCGATGGCTGGCGGCGCGGTATCGCGGCGATCGCGCGGACGCGCACGCGGCCGTGCTCGCCGGGTTTGTCCACGCGCTCTCGACGGTCGATCTGGCTGACCCGGCCATCGCGGTCCGGCTGCACTTCGCCGCGCGCCGCGCCGGGCAAGCAGCATTGGAGGAGTCGCTCGACGCTCCGATGCCTGCGGGCTCGGGCTATCGGTCCGCGGTGCCGCGCCCGCCGTACGGACACCCCGACTTGGTGCTCGCGCGGGCGGTCGGTGAGCAGATTCTCACCCCCGCCGAAGCGGAACTGATCTCGTCGACCCGGCTCGGCGAAACCTCGGTGACCGGCTGGGCGCAAACCCACGGAGCCGCGCTCAAGACCGCGTTCAAGGCCCGCGATCGAGCTGAAGACCGACTCGTCGCGTGGCTGCGCGATCAGCTCGCCGACACCGACTCCGACGACCCCGTCGCGGACGTAGCTGTCTCCGCTCTGCTCACCGGCTCACCGGCCGCTCCCGCCGAGGAGAAGCCGCACTCGTCACGTGCCGTGAGCGGTCGTCTGCGCAACGGCCGGCCAGTCGATTCCAAGAAATCGTCACGAGCGGTGTCGAAAAAGGACCCGAAATCCGGCCTCTTGGGGCGCGGGGAGATCCCACCCAGCTCTCCGCGTACCGCCGAGCACGAGCCGATTTCGGAGGTGCGCCGATGCGCGTGACACCCCATCCCCAGATCCGACGCGCCACCGCGCCGGCGCGCTCGCCCGCGTCGAGCGCATCCGAACAGAACCGACTCCGCACGGGCACCATCAGGCGCGCGCGGCCGACTGCACACACGGATGGTGCACGTCCATGTCATCGGACCTCTCAGTCGCGACCGGTGCGCAGCACGGTGACCCACTCCGTGGTCTTAGCGCTACTCGGCACGGTCCTGCTCAGTGTGCTCAGCGCGGATGCGGCGCAGGCCTCCACACAGGTTCTCGCGATCGCGAGCAGCGTCGGCCAGGTCTTCGACAACATCCGCAATTGGCTGGTCGGCATCCTCGCCGGGCTGGCGACGGTGTTCCTCACCATCGGCGGCGTCCGGTACCTGATGGCCGCGGGCGACCCCGGCGAAGTGGAGAAGGCCAAGCAGTCGTTCAAGAGCGCCGGGTGGGGCTACGGGCTGGCGGCGCTGGCACCGCTCGTGGTGGAAATCCTGCGCGGGATTGTCGGGGCCTGACGCCATGGCCGCGCCCCGACACCCCGGCCCGTCCGAACCCGATCGCGGCGAGCCCGGCACCGGCGCACGCCCGGCGGACCCGGCGCGCCGGGAGAGGGTCCTGCTCGCACCGCAGCGCGTCGGCCGTGGTTCCCGGCGGCGGCTGGTCTGGCTGCTGGCGCTCGGCCTGACGGTGGTGCTCGGCAGTGTGCTGGCCGTCGGTGCATGGGCCTCGCCCGGCGCGCCCCCGCAGCCCGGTGCGCAGCAGGCGGCGCTGGCGCAGCAACCGCCTCCGTTGCCGCTACCACCCAACCCCAGCAACTCGTGTGCCCCGAACTCGCCGGACCCGTCGTGTCACTTTCCGACAGGCTCTCCGCGCCCGTCGGTCCCAGCGACGCCGCTGCCGCCGATCACCGAGCTGCCGCCGCCGACAAGTTGCTTTCCCGGCCAGATCGGATGCACCCCCGGCGGCCCGACCACCGCACCAAGCACGAGCGCGCAACCGAACCCGCCGTGCACAGGCGAGGACTGCATTCCGCAGCCCACCCCGCCGCCGAGCACTGGCCAGCAACCGGGCGGTCCCAGTACGGGAAACGACGATCCGGAGTGCGGGCTGACCAACATCACCGGCTGTATCGCCAAGGCGATCAACGGTGTCTTCAAGGATCTGGTCAATGCCGCCCTGTCGCCGATCCTGGACTTGCTCGGCCACACCGCGCTGACCACGCCGACGCTGGACCAGCTTCCCGGCATCGGCGAGCTGTGGGACAACTCGTGGCAGATCGTGCTGGCCTGCTACGGGATGCTGCTCCTCGTCGCCGGGATCGTGGTGATGTCCCACGAGACGGTGCAGGCACGGTATTCGATCAAGGAGATCGGCCCGCGGATCCCGATCGGGTTCCTCGCCTCCGCGCTGTCGCTGTTCTTCGCCGAGAAGCTCATCCGGCTGACCAACGCGCTGTCCGCCGCAGTGCTCGGCGACGGAGTGAATCCGCCGTCGGTGGGGTCCACGCTCAAGGACGCCGTCGAGGGTGCGGTCTCCGGCGGGTTCTTCATGATCCTGCTGGCGCTGGTGCTCGTGGTCGTCGGGATCGCCCTGCTGATCGTCTACGTCTTCCGCGTGGTCATCACGCTGATTCTCATTGTCACCGGGCCGCTTTTTCTGATGTGCCACTGCCTGCCCCATACAGATGGCATCGCCCGGTGGTGGTGGAAGGCGCTCGGCGCGACGCTGGCGATCCAGGTTGCCCAGTCACTCGTGCTGATCAACGCCGTGCGGACCTTCCTGTCCGGCGGGGTGCGTCTGTTCGGCTCGACACTGTCCGCGCTCGGCATGCTCATCGCCGCGATCACCTTGTTCTACATCTTGTTCAAGATTCCGTTCTGGTTCCTCTCGGCCACCAAGCTCGGCAGCGGCCGTTCCTTCCTCGGCGGGCTCGCGAAGGCGTACATCGCGGCGAAAACGTTCGGGATGGTCGCCGGGAAGTCCGGAGGGTTCGGCAAGGCCGGAGCGGTCGCCGGTGGCGGAAAAGGCAGTAAGCGCGGCGGTGCCGCTGCCGATCCGCCGTGGCCCGCTCAGCCGCGGATCGCGCCGACACCGGAGGCGGTCAACCAGCGGATGCAGGCGGCCTACGACAAAGAGCGCACCCGTGCTGCCCAGCACCCTCGCCCGCCCTCGCAGCGACCGGAGTTTCTGCAGCCCGGCCCCCAGGAGACCACCCACGACCCAGCCGTCACCCCGGCCAATCAAGGACCCGTCATGCCCGAATTCAGTTCAGCATCCAAACCCGACACTCCAGTCCCACCGCCGGCCGGACGGCGCCGCAGGCAGGCTCCGGCGGCGCCCAGGTTCCAAGCACCCGGTGCACCGCGCCGCGCAAGCGGCAACACGCCCCCGGCCCGGCCGGTCGCGGCGGCCGCAGTTCCGCCGCACTTGCGGTTCCAACCGCCGACGCCGGACCCGTCCCACGTGTCCCGGCCAGTCACGCCCGCGACGGCGCCACCCGCCGCACCGGCGTTCCGGACCGCGCACCCGGAGCCTCGCCTCGGAGACGCCCGCCCGCGCACGCCGTCCGTCCCGCCGGTGACGTTCCGGGCGCCCACCCCACCGAAATCCGCGCCGACATCCCCGCCTCGCGGAGGTGAGAAGTCATGACTCAGCCCGTGCGCATCCCTGCCGACGTCGACCGCGAAGACCGCGTCCTAGCCAATCTCACCGTTCGTCAGCTGGCGATCCTCGCGGTGACCGGGATCGTGCTCTACGGCGGCTGGACGCTAGCCCGCGGTGTGGTCCCGCTGCCGGCGTTCCTGATCGTCGCGATTCCTATCGGGGTCACCGCCGCGGTCCTGGCGCTGGGGCGACGCGACGGCATGAGCCTGGACCGGCTCGTGCTCGCCGCACTTCGCCAGCGGCTGCAACCCCGCCGCCGGGTCGCCGCCCCCGAAGGTGTCCGGCCCGCACCGGAGTGGCTGACCAGCAGCATCACCGCGTCCGACGCCACCGGCGCGGCGGGCACATCGGAGGTGTCTCCGGCGGCGCTGCGGCTGCCCGCGGAAGGGGTCACCGAGGCCGGTGTCGTCGACCTCGGCCCCGACGGGGTCGCGATGGTCGCGGTGGCCAGCACCGTCAACTTCGCGCTCCGCACGCCCGGTGAGCAGGAGGCGCTGGTCGCCAGCTTCGGCCGGTATCTGCATTCGATCTCCGCGCCGGTGCAGGTGCTCATCCGGGCCGAACGTCTCGACCTGAGCCGCCAGATCAGCGACCTGCGCGAGGCCGCCCCCGGCCTGCCGCATCCGATGCTCGAAGCCGCCGCACGGGAGCACGCGACCTACTTGGACCAGTTGCGCCGCTCCACCGATTTGTTGCGCCGCCAGGTGCTGCTGGTGCTGCGCGAGCCGGTCCGCGCAACGGGGCCGACCGACGGGCTCGGCGGCGCGTCCCCGCTCACCCTGCTGCGGGCGCGACGCGCCCGCGGACGGGACGGCGAGATCACCGAGACCGCGCGGCGCTCGGCGGAGGCCCGGCTCGTGCGGAGGCTGGGCGAAGCCACCGAACTGCTCTCCCCGGCCGGGATCACGATCACGCCCCTGGACGCTGGGCAGGCCACTGCCGTGCTGGCCACCGCGTGCAATCCCGACAGCCTGATCCCGCCCTCGGCGGGTCTGGCCGGTGCAGACGAGGTGATCACCACCGCTGCCCCGGATCCCGACGACGAACCGCCAGTCCATCACCGAAGCACGGCCACCCGGGCCGGGCGTGACAACGCGCCGCCGGAGCCGTCGGCCTTGGATGAGTGGGAGGGCGGGGACCTATGAGCAGGAAGTTCGGCCGTGATCGAGGCCGCGGCGCGCGGGATACGAATGCACCGTTGGGAAGGGCCAGTGCGTTCACACCGGATTCGCTGTCGGTCGCGCCCCGGCATCTGGAGATCGGCGGCGAATGGGTCTCCTCTTTCGCGATCACCGGCTATCCGCGCGAGGTGCACGCGGGGTGGCTGCAACCCCTGCTGTCCTACCCCGGCCGCGTGGACGTGTCGCTGCACATCGAGCCGATCGACCCGGTCACCGCCGCCAACCGGCTCAAGCGCCAGCTGTCCAAATTGGAGTCCGGGCGACGGCACACCAGCGAGAAGGGACGGTTGCTGGACCCGATGGTCGAGGCCGCGACCGAAGACGCCTACGACCTCTCGGCGCGCGTCGCCCGCGGCGAAGGGAAGTTGTACCGGCTCGGGCTGTATCTGACCGTGCACGCCACCAGCGAAGACGATCTCGCCGAGCAGGTCGCCGCAGTGCGGGCGCTCGCGGCGTCGCTGCTGATGAACGCCCAGCCGACCACCTACCGGTCGATGCAAGGCTGGGTGTCCACCCTGCCGCTGGCGCTGGACTTGATCGGCATGCGCAGAACTTTCGACACCAGTGCGCTGGCCGCCGCGTTTCCCTTCACCAGCCCCGATCTGCCTCCCGCTGACCCGACCAGTGTCGCCGCACCGGCCGGTGTGCTATACGGGTTCAACGTCGGCTCGCAGGGTTTGGTGCATTGGGATCGCTTTTCCGCAGACAACTACAACGCGGTGGTGCTCGGGCGCTCCGGCGCGGGCAAGTCGTACCTGGTGAAGCTGGAAACCTTGCGCAGCCTCTACCGCGGGGTCGAGGTCGCGATCATCGACCCGGAGGACGAGTACCGGCGGCTGTGCGAGGCCATCGGCGGCACCTACATCCACCTCGGCGACGCTGACGTCCGCATCAACCCGTTCGACCTGCCGATCGCCGTCCGCCCGGACGGGCGTCGCACCGCGCCTAAAGACGCCCTGACCCGGCGGGCGTTGTTCCTGCACACCGTCACCGGGGTGCTGCTCGGCACCGACCTGTCTGCACAGCAACGCGCCGTGCTCGACCGGGCGATCATGGCCACCTATCAGCAGGCCGGGATCACCAGCGACCCGCGGACCTGGGGCCGGCAGGCGCCGCTGCTGGCCGACCTCGCCGCAGCCCTCACCGGCACCGCAGACCCGGTCGCGGCGGACTTGGGCACCCGGCTGCACCCGTTCGTCGAGGGCGCGTTCTCCCCAATGTTCTCCGGGCCCACCACCACAAGGCCCGAGGGACACCTGACCGTGTTCAGCCTGCGGGACCTGCCCGACGAACTCCGGCCGATCGGGACGCTGCTCACGCTGGACACGGTGTGGCGGCGGGTGTCCAACCCGGCCATCCGTCGGCCAAGGCTGATCACGGTCGACGAGGCATGGCTGCTCATGCAAGACCCTGCCGGGGCGCGGTTTCTGCACCGGATGGCCAAAGCAGCCCGGAAACACTGGGCGGGCTTGACGATCGCGACCCAAGATGTCGGGGACGTCCTCGGGACGAACCTGGGCAAGGCGATCATCGCGAACGCGGCTACGCAGATTCTTCTCCGTCAAGCGCCGCAAGCGATCGAGGAGATCGTGGCAACCTTCAACCTGTCCGAGGGCGAGAGGCAGTTCCTGATTTCCGCGGACAAGGGGCAAGGTCTGCTCTCGACCGGGACACAGAGAGTCGCGTTCCAGTCGCTGGCGTCTCCGCAGGAAAACGCGCTCATCACTACAGATCCGGCCGAATTGGCGCGGTACGCGGAGCACGAATCTAGCACGGACGACGGCGCGTTTGTGGACCTCGGCGTCCATGACACTGAGCTGGCTCTTGATGCGGACGCTGACGGTCACGTCGACCTCGACATCGCCGCATAGCCTGCCCCGCCACATGCGGGCCTCCTGAACCACAACCGTTCTGCCCAATTTATTTGCTCGCCTGACTTCTTTTGCGAGGTGTCGTATGTCTTCTTCCGCCAGCGTGACCCGACCGGGTCGGTTGCTGACGCAAAACCGGGAGATGCGCGCAATCGGTGTCTGGAACTGGACTCTGCCCGCGTTAGCCGCCCGGCTGCCCGACGGACGCACGCAGGTGACCTGCCCGGCGGCAAGCGCATGCGCTCGGATCTGCTACGCGCGCAATGGAACCTATCTCTTCCCTGCGGTCAAAGCCAAGCATACCGCCAATCTCGCGTACGTCCTCGAAGACTTGCCCGGTTGGGAAGCAGCCATGATCAGTGAACTGTCGGCACCGCGCCTCGCCGGGAAATTTATCAGGGTGCACGACGCAGGGGATTTTTTCAGCGATGCCTACACTTTGGCGTGGTGTCGCGTGATGCGAGCCTGCCCGCAGGTGACGTTCTATGCGTATACCAAGGAAGTTCGGCGGTTCAAGCGACTGATCGAACCGGGCCCGCCCGAGAACTTCCTGTGGGTCTACAGCTACGGCGGTCGTGAAGATTCGTTTATCGATCCCGACCGTGACCGGGTCGCCGATGTGTTTCCCGATGAGGACGCCATCACCGAGGCCCCCGAGTGGTCATCGCAGGAAGCCTCGGATCTGCTCGCCGTGCTCGGCCCGCGATTGGTCGGGGTGCCCGCGAACCGCATCCCGCAGTTCCTCAAGCGCATGGGCGGACGACGGCTGTCGGAGTGGCAGGCCGAGATCGACGCCGAACGGGCACACAGACGGCAGCGTCATCTGCGGCTCGCACCCAACGACCCGTCCGCTCCTGCACCGACGCCGGAAGCCCGAGCGAGCGTGAACGATGCCGAGCGACACGCGGCCTGAATCCACGTCCTTACGACTCTTCCTTGCGAGAGGGGATTTCTGATGCCTTCTACCCAGTCTTTTGCCGCTTCGGCGAGGCTGCTCGCATCGCCGTTGCAGGACTACCTCCGCGATCCCGGTGCCGCAGTGCGCGCTGTCTTCGCCGCGCTGCGGGAATTCGCACTGTCCTGGGGGCCACTCGCCGGGCCGGCCATTGCGCTCGCGGTGACTGGCGTCGTGGCCGGGCGCCGGTGGTGGGCGCGCCGGTGCCACGACCGGATGGCCGCCGACGCCCGGGTGGTCACAGTGCTGGCTCCGCCCACGGTCGATCCGGACGGCGCAGCGGCCTTGTACTCCAACCTGGTCGGGTTGTTGCGATCCGGCTGGAAACGGCGGATGCACGGCCAGCCGCACATCGTGTGGGAGTACGTGTTTTCCCACACCGGGGTTGCCTTGCGGCTGTGGCTGCCGGGCGTCGTGCCGCCCGGCATGGCCGAGCGCGCCATCGAGGCTGCCTGGCCCGGCGCGCACACCCGCACCGCACCCGCCAAGCCGCCGATCCCCTTGTCCAATCCGCCGGGCAAAGCAGTCGAGGCCGTAGGCGGTGAACTGCGCCTGGCCCGGAGCGAAGCACTTCCTATCCGGTCGGACTTCCCCGCTGATCCCGTCCGCGCCTTGCTGGGCGCCCCGGTCGGCATGGCCATCCAAGAACGTGCCGTAGTACAGATCCTCGCGCGCCCGGTCACCGGCGCTCGTGTTCGCAAAGCTCGCCGAGCCGCCCGCCAGGCCCGCGCAGGCAGCTCGGTCAAGCTGGCCGGACGCCTGCTAGACCTCATCACCCCGCACACCGGATCACGCAAGCCCAGCACGACCGCCAAGAAGCAGGTCGTCGATCACCAAACCTCCCTGGAAACCTCGGCGCAGGACCGGGTCATCGTGACCAAACAGCGCAGCTCCCAGTACGAGACCCGCATCCGTTATGCCGTGGCCACCCTGGTCGACGAGCACGCGACCAGCGCTGAGCGGGTTCCGGTGCGTGAACACTTGCGCGGACGCGGCCATGCCATCGCCAGCGCGTTCGCGGCCTACAGCGAACACAACTACTACCGTCGCGTCCGGCTCACGCATCCGGTCAAGTCCGTGTCCGAACGACGCCTCACCTCCGGCGATCTGCTCTCGATCGCCGAGCTGGCCGCGCTCGCGCACGTCCCGACCGACGAGGCCGTGCCCGGTTTGCAGCGCGCCGGGGCGAAGGCGGTTCCGCCGCCACCGGGTATCGCCACCGAGGGAGCCGGGGTGAAACCGATCGGGATCACCGACTCCGGCCACCCCCGGCCGGTGGGGCTGCGCGTCGCCGACTCGCGCCATCATCTGCACATCCTGGGTGCGACCGGTTCGGGCAAGTCCGAGTTGATGGCGCGGATGATCCTCGCCGACGCCGACGCCGGCCGCGGACTGGTCGTCATCGATCCCAAGGGAGACCTGGTCGCCGACACCCTCATGCGGCTGCCATCACGGCTCGGAAAGAACGTCGTGCTCTTCGACGCCGACAGCCGCTACCAGCCGCCCGTGCTCAACCCACTCGAAGGCGACGACACCGCCCGCACGGTGGACAACCTGGTCTCGATCTTCTCCCACGTTTACGCCTCCAGCTGGGGGCCGCGCACCGAGGACATCCTGCGCTCGGGGCTGCTGACATTGCGCGAGCTGCCCGGCACACCCACGCTGACCGACCTGCCGAAACTGCTGACGGGGCCCGCCTTCCGGCAGCGTGCGCTCGAACAGATCTCCGACGACGTCCTGACCGGCTTCTGGCACTGGTACGACGATTTGTCCGCCGCCAGCCGGGCACAAGTCGTCGCGCCCCTGATGAACAAGCTCCGCGGCCTGCTGCTGCGCCCGTTCGTGCGGGCATCCCTCGCCGGGGGTGAGTCCACCGTGGACATGGACGCCGTGCTCGACGGCGGAATCTGCCTGGTGCGCTTGGGCAAGGACGCGCTCGGGATGGACACCGCCCGGCTGGTCGGCTCGATCGTGGTGGCCCGCACCTGGCAGGCCGCCACCCGACGCGCCCGGATACCGCAGCGCGACCGCCACGACGCCGCGCTCTACATCGACGAGTGCCACAACTTCCTCAACTTGGCGTACCCGATGGAGGACATGCTCGCCGAAGCCCGCGGCTACCGGATGTCGATGACGCTCGCGCACCAGTACCTGCGGCAGCTGCCGCGCGAACTCGAGGAAGGCATCAGCACCAACGCCCGCTCGAAGATCATTTTCTCGGCGTCGCCCGAAGACGCCCGGCACCTGGCCCGGCACACCGCGCCCCGGCTCTCCGAGCACGACCTCGCCAACCTCGGCCGCTTCCACATCGCCGCGCGACTGGTCCTCGACAGCGAGGAAGCTCCTCCGTTCACTGCGGTCACCGAGAAGCTGCCGCCCGCGATTCCCGGGCGAGCCAAGCAGATCCGTCGACTCGCGCTCGTGAACACCGAACCTCGACACACACCCGAACCGGCCGAGAACGACCAGCCGGTGACATTCGATCCACGCCGCGCGGCCTGACCCCGCTCAGCCTTTTCCGTTGGTGCGCACGGCGTTCCCGCGTCCCGCAGACCTGGAGGTGCCTGTAACCATGGCGAGCAATCCCACGCCGCAAAGGCAATTGCGCACGCATCGGCCGAAACGACCTGTTGCGCGCGTGCTCAACTCGGCCGAGCACCACGCGTGGCTGGCCCGGCATCTCACCGACCGCGACC
This sequence comes from Amycolatopsis nivea, assembly GCF_004522235.1. Taxonomy (GTDB): domain Bacteria; phylum Actinomycetota; class Actinomycetes; order Mycobacteriales; family Pseudonocardiaceae; genus Amycolatopsis; species Amycolatopsis nivea. The sequence continues at coordinate 4,173 of NZ_SDLT01000016.1, read as the reverse complement.
GGTGGCTGTGCCGGATGCTGTTCGAGCACCACGTGCTCACCAGCACTCAGATCATCGACATCGCCTTCACCGGGCGCCGCGGGGCGAACCTGCGCCTGCGCAACCTCTACCAGTGGGGTGTGCTGCACCGGTTCCAGCCGCACCGCGACCGCGGCTCGCACCCGATGCACTACGTCCTCGACACTGCCGGAGCCGTCGCCCTCGCCCGCGAGGACGGCATTGACCCCAAAGAACTGGGCTACAGCCGTGAGCGCGAGATCGGACGTGCGTTCTCACTGCAGCTGGCGCACACCGTGGGCAGCAACGGGCTGTTCACCACCCTGATCCGCCGAGCCCGCCAGCCCGGTGCCGCTGGCGTGCTCGCGGCGTGGTGGTCGGCCGCCCGGTGCGGCCGGCACTGGGGCGACATCGTCACCCCGGACGGCTACGGACGCTGGCGCGAGGCCGGCCGGGACGTCGAGTGGTTCATCGAGTTCGACTTCGGCACCGAGCAACTGTCACGCCTGGCGAGCAAACTCGCCCGCTACGAACGGCTGGCCGAGGTCACGGGCATCACCACACCCGTGCTGGTGTGGCTGCCCAGTGCCAGGCGCGAGGTCAACGCACGCAGGGCGATGGCCGAGGCGCTGCGCGGTCTCGACCGGCCTGCACGCGTCCCCGTGGCGACCAGCAGCGGCGAGGCCACCGCTGACCCGCTCGATATGGCCGCGCCGCGCTGGCTACGGCTCGACGAGCCCGGCACCGCCGGTCGAGTGGCGCTGGCTGACCTGCCCACCCTCTGGCCGGACCTGCGTGCCTCGGCTCCCGGTGGTGGGCAGCGTCCGACTGCCGCGGTGCCTGGCGCCGCACGTCCGGAGATGGCCCCGCCCTCCCCGATGCCCCCGCCCGATCCCGCGTGTCCGTGGAGGTGATGCGTCATGGGCAAGATGGCCGCCGCCGGTGCCGGGTTCGTCGTCGTGATCATGCTCTTCATCGGCGGCGGCGCCATCGCGGTGGTTCAAGCCGTCTTCGGCAGTTCCAGCAGTTCCGCCAGCGGCTCGAACTGTGCCCCTGTTGGGGCCAGTGCGACCTCGGCAGCGGGGTACGGACCACAGGAGATGGGCAACGCGGCGACGATCGTCGCGGTCGGCAAACGGATGAACGTGCCCGAGCAGGGCTGGGTCGTCGCGGTCGCCGCGGCGCTCACCGAGTCACGGCTGAAGAACCTGAACGATGGCGATCGCGACAGTGTCGGCCTGTTCCAGCAGCGGCCCTCGCAAGGCTGGGGAACGGTCGCACAGATCATGGACCCCGCCTATAGCAGCGAGCAGTTCTACCGGCATCTGCTGGCGCTTCCGAACTGGCAGAACATGCCGGTCACCGTTGCTGCCCAGACCGTGCAGCGATCGGGCTTTCCCGACCGCTACGCGAAATTCGAGCCAGCAGCGCGCCAGATCGTCGGAGCGGTCCAAGGAGCCACCTGCACGAACGGTGCGACGACCGGCGGCTGGACGACCCCCACGAGCGGCACCTGCACCTCCAGATTCGGGTACCGCGGCAATGAGCTCCACAAAGGACTCGACATCGCCGCGCCCATAGGCACGCCGATCCTGGCAGCCAACTCCGGCACGGTGATCAGCTCAGGCCCGGCGTCCGGCTACGGACTGTGGGTGCGCATCCAGCACGGAGACGGGATCGTGACGATCTACGGTCACAACGACCACAATCTGGTCCGCGAAGGACAATCCGTTCGGGCCGGCGAGCCCATCGCCGCGGTCGGAAACCGGGGAGCGTCCACTGGAGCGCACCTGCACTTGCAGATCGAGGCCAATGGGCAGGCCGTCGACCCTGTGGAGTTCTACCGGCAGCGAGGAGGCCAGCTATGCGGATAGGTGCGCACAGTGGCGTTGTCTCTCGATTTCTGTCTGCGGGCCGGGATAGCCCGGCGGATTACTCGTCGGCCGGGGTGCCTTTGAGATGGTTGTAGAGGTTCGCCCGGCTGAGGCCGACCTCCTTAGAGATTCTGGTCTTCGGCACACCGGCCTTGTCTGCTTCCCGGATGTCGGCGAGCCGCTCGGTGCGTTCGGCTTTCAGCTGCTTGGTCAGGATCTCTTTCATCTCCTGCAGCGAGCTTTCCACGTCCCGGATGCTCTCCAGCGTGGTCTCGATCGCCTCCACGCGTTGTCGGCGAGCGCGCAACTGCGCGATGTGCTCGTCCTTGTCCATCTGCGGCCCTCTCTCGCGTGGCCAGGTTGACCGGTCTCCGGGCTTGGCTGTCCATCTGTTCGACACTATGTCGCCCTAGACACCTTACCGAGACAATCCGCGACCAGAGGGAGTGCCACGACTAGGGTGTCGTGGTCACAGCCCGAGGCTGAACTGGTCCAACGGGGCGTCGGCACCCACAGACGGTGACCTCGGCGGCACATGCGCTCGCCGGCCTGACCTGCCCCCTCGTCCGGCCGAGGGGGCTCAGCCCGGTTGACCCCGGCGCATACAGGGCCGGTCGTACGCTGGCATCAGATGCCTCTTCGCGGCTTGGTCGCGATAGGGAAACGCCGCCGCCGGGCCGGCGCGATACGTTGCGAGACATGCAAAGCGGACAGGTTCGGTGTGGGTGCCGATCGTTGTTGGGATGATCGGGCTCGTCGGGGTGGTCGCAGGTCAACTCGTCAACGCCTGGCGCGAGGATCGGCGCTGGCGCCGCGAACAGGAACGCGAAGACGTACGGTGGGCGCGGGAGAGCAAACGCGAGTCGGTCAAACTCGACCGCGACACGAAGATCTTGATCTTTGGTGAACTGCTTCAATCCCTGAACCGGGCTCATTCGCTGCTCGACAGAATTCGCGAAGCAAGTGGTAAAGAGGCCCTCAAAGGAATCACTTCGGAATATCTGAACAATGTCCACAAAATTCGCGCAAAGGCTGCCGAAGTTCAACTGATCTGTTCACCCGACATGCACCGGTTCTTCTCTAAAGGAATGTCTGACATGTGGTTGCTTCCCGCGATGATGTACGGCGTCGACGTCGACGATCCCAGGACTGGTGAGCCCGCGGGGACTCTCAGCGCCGAGGATGCGATGGATAGAATCAGCGGGTTTCGGAGCGATTTTCTGCGCCTTGCCCGCAATGAACTCGTCATCGGGGCAACAATGCGGTAAGCCTCGAGGCATGAAGACCTGCCGTGGGAGTTCCGGGGTTGACTCGCGGTGAATCCGCCGAGTAGACCCAGGCGTATAGATCGCAATCCGTGCGGGCGTGCAGGCTGCAGTAGGGGTGTGGGGCGTACTGCTGGCCTGCGGGTTTGCGCGACGGTGGCAGTAGTGCGGACGTCGCCGACTTCGATTCACGGGCACACACCCAGGTGCGACGAGGAGGTCCACGAGCGCCGGCCACCGTTGACGCCGAACTATCTGCTGACGCTGCAGGTGGCGAGCTGGGTCAAACGGTCGAGCGGCAACCGATGGGTGCGGTGCCTCGTTGGCCGGGTGTCGCTCGGCCGGGTAGATGGTGGCGAGATGCGCACCTGACCCGGTCATAAGCGTGACACTGTCGCCGGAGACCCGGGGCAGCGAAGCGGGTTGCGTGATTGAGTGCGTCACGCTGTCGTTCGCTGGCACACGCGTAACAGGCGGGTTGCGGAGCGCCTGCATCAGCTATCAATGACTGGGTCGGTGCCCGGTGCCTCATACGCGTCGACGACTTCCGGCGGCATCTGCTCAGTGGTGCGGTAGCCGCGCAGCTTGTGCCAGGCGACGGTCCAGGTGGCTTCTTTCTCTCCGCGCCGGGGTGGCGGGAAGACTGGGTTCGGCACGGTGACCGACTTCTTGTTGACTCGCCGTACGCGCATCCACATGTTGTTGTACAGCACCCAGTCGCCCGTGCTCACGGTGTCCGGCCCCAGCGTGGACGCCTTGCCCTCAGCCTGGAGCTGGGCGTAGACGCCCTTCCAGTAGTCGATTTGCTCGGTGAGGGTGGCGATTTCGCGCCGCAGGTAGACCGCGCGCTCCTCTCCGGGGTGCTGGATTCCCCAGCGGTGCCGCGGTTGGCCGTGCTCGTCGGTCTCGGTCACCCAGCCCGGTTCGCCGGCGAGTTCGCGTTGAAGACGCCTGCGGTCGGCTTCCTGCTTCTCGATCCGATTGGCCACGGTAACCGGGTGGGCCTGACCCGTTTTGACGGACATCCGAGATCAGGG
>NZ_SDLT01000015.1 GCF_004522235.1 Amycolatopsis nivea | reverse complement strand
ACCCTCGTAAGCCCCTGTCCACCGTTCGGGGTGAACCTCAGACCTTCGCGCCGCCCGACGCCTGCGCAGGCAGCTAACGCGAGCCCTTCCACAGCAGCCCGTGGTTCGCGACGGCTAACGCGGCCCTTGTCGCTCGTGGCGCCCTCCCAGCAACGAAACACGGACTTCCCCGCCCACAGCGTGCCTCCCCACAGCTAGCGCACGCCCCTCACGGCAAGCGCGTAACTCGCGGCGACGTGCGAGGTCCTAGCCGCCTTCGACGCACGCCTTCCCGGCAACGAACGCGAATCTCCCCACGCCTAGCCCGTGACTCCTGTCAATAAAACACCTCCCCAAGCGCACCCCGAGACTAAGCCGCCAACGGCTGATAAATGCACTCAGCCAGCGTCGCGTGCTTCTTCCACCCCAACGTCTCGTACAGCGCCCGCCCCGCATCCGTCGCCCCGAGCACGCCCAGCACGGCTCCGTCCGAGACCGCGCGGTCGGCGAGCGAGCGCATCACGAACCCGCCCAGTCCGCGGCGCCGGTGGGCTTCCTCAGTCACCACTCGGTCCACAACAACCGCGTCGCCGACAGTCGCCATCTGGCCCTTCGCTGCCTGCTCGCCCGTCGCGTCCAGCACGCGGAGGAACGTGACGGCGCCGCTGACCTCCACCGTCACCGTGTAGCCGTCCGGCGCGACCGGGTTCGTCGCCAGCAGATCCGTCGCCATCAGGTGTCCGGTTTCTTCCCACGCGACTATCCAGCCGTCCGGCATCCACGGTTCGATCGTTTCCGGCTCGGCAGGCGTTTTCAGCCACGTCCGAGGTTCGCTGACCGCGCCCGCAGCAGCGCGGACCAGCGACTCCTCAGCCTCGGGCAGGACGTGCCTGCCCACTTCCGCGGGATTGTCCGGCACCTCGACGAAAAGCCCCCATGGCTTCTCGACCGGCGCCGGCGTCTGCCGTGACAACGCCCATCCCGCGACCCAAGTTCGTACTGTGTCCTCGATCATGAAACCAGGGTACGAACCACCACCGACAAAAACTCAGACTCGAGTCAGTTCGCGTTCGTCGTCGCCGCGGGCGCCGAGTTCGCGGACGAGGCCCTCGCCTTCGACGTCGACGTTCGGCAGGATCCGGTCGAGCCACTTGGGCAGCCACCACGCGCCGCGGCCGAGCAGGGACATCACCGCGGGCACGATGGTCATCCGGATCACGAACGCGTCCACCAGCACGCCGAAGGCCAGCGCGAACCCGATCGATTGGATCAGCGTCGACTCGGCCAGGACGAACCCGGCGAACACCGAGATCATGATCAGCGCGGCCGCCACGACAACCCGTGCGCCGTGCCGGAATCCGGTCACCATCGCTTCCTGCGGCTCGGCCCCGTGCACGTGTTCCTCGCGCATCCGGGTCACCAGGAACACCTGGTAGTCCATCGCGAGCCCGAACAGGACGCCGATCAGCAGGATCGGCAGCATGCTCATGATCGGGCCGGTCGAGGCGACGCCGAGCAGGTCGGTCAGCCAGCCCCACTGGAACACTGCGACCACCGCGCCGAACGTCGCGACCACCGAGCCCAGGAACCCGAGCGTCGCCTTCAACGGCACCACGACCGACCGGAACACCAGCATCAGCAACAGGAATGCCAGCCCGACGATCAGCGCGAGATAGGGCAGCATCGCGTCCGACAGCTTCTGCGACACGTCGATGTTGGCTGCGGTCTGGCCGGTCACCGCGAGGCTGCCGCCGGTGTTTTCCTGCAACGGCGCGGATTGCGCGCGGATCGCGGACACGAGGTCCTCGGTCTGCGTGCTGCTCGGGCCGCTCTTCGGGATCACCGTGAGCACCGCGGTGTCCCCGGCCGGGTTGACCCGGGGCGGCGTCACCGCGGCGACGTCCGGCAGCTTGCCGATGTCCGCCGCGGCCTGCTTCAACGCGGCCGGATTGTGGTTCGGGCCGGTGTCGACGACGACCAGCAGCGGTCCGTTCGCGCCCTCGCCGAAGCCCTTGCTGACCAGGTCGTAGGCCTTGCGCTGGGTGGTGTCCGGCGCGGCGGTGGAGTCGTTGGGCAGGCCGAGCTGCATGCTCAGCGCGGGAATCGCGACCACGGCCAGCCCGACCAGCGCGGTCAGCAGGACCGGAACCCGGTGCCGCGCAACGAAACGCGCCCAGCGTTCACCATGTGTCGGGCCTTCGGTGCGGCGGCGCACGCGGATCTTGCTGCTGGCGACCCGGGCACCGGCGAAGCCGAGCACGGCGGGCAGCAGCGTCAACGCGATCAGCACGGCGATCACGACGGTCGCCGCGGCGGCGACGCCCATCTGGCCGAGGAACGGAATACCGACGACGGTCAGCCCGGCGAGCGCGATGATCACCGTCAGCCCGGCGAACACCACCGCGGAACCAGCGGTGCCAACGGCTCGGCCGGCGGCTTCCTCGGGTTCGCGGCCCTCGGCCAGTTCGTGCCGGTAACGGGAGACGATGAACAGCGCGTAGTCGATGCCCACCGCGAGCCCGATCATCAACGCCAGCACCGGAGTGTTGGAGTTCAGCTCCAGCGAACCGGACGCCAGCATGATGCCCGCCATCCCGACGCCGACCCCGATCAGCGCGGTCAGCAACGGAATCCCGGCGGCGAGCAGCGAACCGAAGGTGATGATCAGGACGACCGCCGCGACCGCGACGCCGAGCCCTTCGGTGGCCCCGGTCGCCGGGATGCCCTGCACCGCGTCGCCGCCGTACTCGACCTGATATCCCTGCTGCTTCGCGTGATCACCAGTGGCCAGCAGCGCGGACCGGTCGGAATCGCTGAGCTCGAAACCCTTGACCTGGTAGCTCACCTGCGCGAGCGCGACCCGGCCGTCGGGGGACACCGACTTCGCCTGGAACGGGTCGACCACCGCGGCCACCTTCGGCGCGGACTTCAGCTTGCCCACCACCGACTCGACGGCCGCCTGCCCCGCCGGGTCGGTGACCTTGTGCCCCTCCGGCGCGGCGATCGCCACGCGCGCGGTGCCGCCGCCCGCCGCGGCCTGCGGGAAGTGCTCGGCCAGCCGGTCGATCGCCTGCTGGGATTCGGTGCCGGGGATGGTCACCGAATCGGACAGCTTGCCCGACAGCGTGAGCGCGCCCGCGCCCACCGCCGCGAGGACAAGCGCCCAGACCGCCGCCACGAGGACCCGGCGGCGGAACGACAGCCTGCCGAGCCGGTACAGGAAGGGTGCCACGAGTCGTCTCCGTTTCGCGCCCGAAGCGGGCTCTCCGCACTGGGAATCGCCCTTTCGAAGCTAGCCGTTCGGCAAGGGGCTGCCAAGCCGATCGGCTAGGATGTGACTAGCCGCACGACAAGTTTCGGACTAGTCGCCCGGCAAGTACGATGATGTGCTGCGGAGCAGCGCACTCCGCTTGACGAGGAGGGCGCGATGACGACCGTCGAACCGGTCGCGGACACCCGGACCAGGCTGCTCGCCACTGCGCTGCGGCTGTTCTCGGAGCACGGCGTGGAGGGCACGTCGCTGCAGATGATCGCCGACGAGCTGGGCGTCACCAAGGCCGCGGTGTACTACCACTTCAAGACGAAGTCGGAAATCACCGAGGCGGTCGCGGAACCGGGCATCCGGGAACTGGACGAACTGGTCGTCGAGGCGGCGAAGCACCGCCGCCACGGCGCGCGCGTGGACCATCTGCTGGACGGTTTCGTCGATCTTGTCGTGCGGCACCGGGTGCTGGTCGCGCTGTTCTCCAGCGACCCGGGCATCGACGCGGCGCTCGCGAAATCGCGGCACGGCGTCGAAGGGTTCAAACAGGCGCTGATCTCGATCGTGGCCGGGGAGCCGGAGCCGGACGTGACCGCTCGCGTGACGGCGATCGTGGCGTTCACCGGCATCGCGATGGCGGGCGGCGCTCCCGATCTGGCCGAGGTGGACGACGAAACGCTCCGCCAGGAGCTGGTCGGAGTGGGGCGGCGGCTGCTGGGCAGGCCGCGCCGCCGAGTCTGTTGAGCCAGCTTCTCAACTGTTGAGAAGACTGTTGCAGTATCTGGGACGAGGCTCCTAACCTCGGAGCATGTCTTCGGATAGCGCTTACGGGCAGGGGCACGCGGAAAGCGTTGTACGGTCGCAAGTTTGGCGAACCGTAGACAATTCGGCCGCCTACCTCGCACCGGAGCTGCTTCCCGGGCGCAGCGTGCTGGACGTCGGCTGCGGACCCGGGACGATCACGGTGGATCTCGCCCGCCGGGTGGCTCCGGGCGAGGTCGTCGGCATCGACGTGTCGGAAGCCGTTCTGGAGCAGGCGCGGGCGCACGCGCGGAGCGAAGGCGTGTCCAACGTCCGGTTCGAGCGCGCCGACATCACCGCGGGCCCGGCGATCGGCCGGTTCGACGTCGTGCACGCGCACCAGGTGCTGCTGCACCTGACCGAACCGGTGGAAGCGCTGCGGCACATGCTGGCGCTGGCGAAACCCGGCGGTGTGGTCGCCGCGCGCGACACCGACTACGCCGCAGCGTTCTGGTGGCCGGCGGATTCGCGGCTGGACCGCTGGCTCGAGGTGTACCGCGCGGTCGCGCACAGCAACGGCGCCGAGCCGGACGCGGGACGGCGATTGCTGGCCTGGGCGCACGCCGCGGGCGCTCGCGACGTCAAGCCGAGCGCCTCGATCTGGTGTCATTCCACGCCCGAGGAACGCGCGTGGTGGGGCGGCATGTGGGCGGAACGGATCCTGGATTCCAAGATTGCCGAACAGGCCGTGGCGGGCGGACACGCGTCCGCGGAAGACCTCCGCGAGATCTCTGCCGCGTGGCGTGCGTGGGCGGCCGATCCGGACGGGTGGTTCTCGATCCCGCACGGGGAAATCCTGTGCCGGGTCGGCGAAGCTGGCTGAACCGCGGAAGCGCCCACGTACCTCCGCACCGTCCGCACCCGGAAACTCGCCGAGGCGGTCGGTTACGGCAGCCGGGAGTCCTTCAGCGCTTCAGCCGCGCGCAGTTCCTCGGCCGTCAACTGATCCGCGGGAACCCGGACGACAGAGCGGAAACGGCGGCACACCGGGCATCGCTGCAGCCGACGGTCGCCGAGCCGGATCGCCTTGAACGACACCAAGGGCAGCCAGATCGTGGAGAAATAATGGCCTTCGCTGCACTGGACGATCGTGTAGTCCGGCATGGCCACCTCCTCGGGCGCGACCCGTTCAGTATGCGCTACTCGGGCGCCGTCAGAAACTCCGCCGGAACCGCCGAAGTCAGCCACACCCCGTTGTCGCTCACCTGAAACACGTGCCCGCGCGCGGCCATTTCCCCGGCCGCCACCGTGAGCACGACCGGTTTCCCGTGCCGCGATCCGACCTTCCGCGCCGTCTCGCGGGTCGCCGACAAATGCACCGCGTGCCGCGTCATCGGGCGCAATCCCTCCGCCTGGATCGAGGGCAGGAACCGCGTCGCCGTGCCGTGGAAGAGGATTTCCGGCGGCGGCGCGTCCGCCAGTTCCAGATCCACCCGGACGCTGTGTCCCTGGCTGGCGCGGATCAACGTGCCCGTCTCGTCGAAGGCGAACCGCTGTTTGGCGCAGTTCGCGACGACCTCGTCCAGCTCCGCGCGGCTCACCGGGAACCGATTTCGGGCCAGTGCCGCGAGGAGCTCGTCGACCGGAACCCAGCCGCCAGGGGAGAGGGTGAGGCCGAGTCCGCCGGGGTCGTGGCGCAGGTGCCGGGACAGCCGTTTGGACACCCGGGTTCGATTTTTCTCGTTCATCTCTGCCCGTAGTAACCCACACCGAAGCACTGGCGCGCAACGGAATTCAGATGCCGCCCTCCAGCACCGGGCGGAGCTTGCTGGCCCCGGGCCCGAACCGGGAGAGCTCGTCGTCCGCGTTGTACAGGCCGCAGCTGCGCAGCGACAGGCATCCGCAGCCGACGCATCCGGTCAGCCGGTCGCGCAGCCGCTGCAACGCGTCGATCCGGGCGTCGAGTTCGGTCTGCCATTCGCGCGACAGCCGGGCCCAGTCCGCCTTCGTCGGCGCGTGGTCGGCGGGGAGCGTCTCCAACGCCGCGCTGATGTCTTCCAGCGACAACCCGACCCGTTGCGCGGCGCGGATGAACGCGATCCGCCGCAGCACCGAACGCGCGTAGCGGCGCTGGTTGCCCGCCGAGCGTTCGGACGTGATCAGGCCGCGCTCCTCGTAGAACCGCAGTGCCGTGTGCGGGACCCCGCTGCGTTCCGCGACCTGGCCGATGCTCAGCTTGTCCGCCAACCTCGTCATTGGTCCAGGTTAGCGCTTGACCTTCAGTTTGGTCGAGGTTGCATGGTCGGGACCATGACCACGACGACGCACGAGCCGGGCTACGCGGACCTGCCCCGGCTGATCTCGCTGATGACCGGCGACGACAAACACCACGCGGCCGCGGAGTCCACAATGGACGTCCTGTGGGTGCTGTTCGACCGGGTCCTCGACCTCGGCCCGGACACCGCCCGGCAGCCGGGCCGCGACCGGTTCCTGCTGTCCAAGGGGCACGGCCCGATGGCGTACTACGCGGTGCTCGTCGCGAAAGGCTGGCTGGACGAGGACGAACTCGCCGGCTGGAGTTCGGCGCGTTCGCGGCTCGGCCACCATCCCGACCGCGTCCGCGCGCCCGGCGTCGAAATCTCCAGCGGTTCGCTCGGGCACGGCCTGCCGATCGCCGTCGGCACCGCGCTCGGCCTGCGCGCCCGCCGGTTCCGCTCGCGCATCGTCACGCTGGTCGGCGACGCCGAACTCGACGAGGGCTCCAACCACGAGGCGATCGTCGTCGCCGCACGGCTCGGGCTCGACAAGCTGACCACGGTGGTCGTGGACAACCAATCCTCGACGCACGGCTGGCCAGGCGGCATCGCGCGCCGTTTCGAAACCGAGGGCTGGGCCGTGCGCACGGTCTCCGGCCGCGACCACGAAGCGCTGTACGACGCGTTCACCACCCCTCATCCCGGACGGCCGCTCGCGGTCGTCGCCGTCGTGGAACCGAAAGGCGCGCACTGATGCCGAACATGCGGGACACCTTCCTGACCACCGCCGAGGAAATCGTCAACCGCGACCAGGACGTGGCGATCGTCCTCGCCGACATCTCGGCCGCGTCGCTCGCCGAGGCCGCGCGACGGCATCCGGACCGGGTGATCAACGTCGGGATCCGCGAGCAGTTGCTCGTGAGCACCGGCGCCGGCCTCGCGCTCGCCGGGCTCCGGCCGATCGTGCACACCTTCAACGCGTTCCTCGTGGAGCGCGCGTTCGAGCAGATCAAACTGGACCTCAGCCATCAGGACCTCGGCGCGGTGCTGGTGTCGTACGGCGCTTCCTACGACATGCCGATGGAAGGCCGAACGCACCAGGCTCCCGGCGACGTCGCGCTGATCGATTCCCTGCCCGGCTGGTACGTGCACGTGCCCGGGCATCCCGAGGAGGCGCGGCGGCTGCTGCTCGACTCGGTGCCCGGGGACAGCCGGACGTACCTGCGGCTGTCCGCGCAGGAGAATTCCGAGCCGCACCTCGGCGTCGGGCTCCAGACGATCCGCCAGGGCACGCGCGGCGTGGTGATCGCGGTCGGGCCGATGCTGGACCGGGTGCTGGAGGCGGCCGAGGGCATGGACGTGACGGTGCTCTACACCTCGACGGTGCGCCCGTTCGACGCCGAAGGGCTGCGCGCCGCGATGCCGGAGGTGGCTGATGTGGCGCTGGTGGAGCCGTACCTCAAGGGAACCTCCGCGCATTGCGTCGCCGACGCGCTCGCGGACCGGCCGCACCGGCTGCTGAACCTCGGCACCCGCCGGGACGCCGAGGTGCGGATTTACGGCACGCTCGCCGACCACGATCTCGTGCACGGGCTCGACGCGGGTTCGATCGCGTTGTCCCTCAAGGAATTCTTCACCGGATGAGGAGAGACCCCGGCAACGGGCAACCGCCCGCAGTCACCAGCCGCTGTCGGCGCGCCGCACGGGGTTCACCGTGCGCGCGGTCGACCGGCGCGCGAGGTCGATCTCCGCGCGGGTCTTCTGCAGCGGGATGGTCAGCTCCCTGAACTGCGGGAACGGCACGCTGTCGATGTCTTCCCGCCATGCTTGGAACATCCGGCAGAGCAGATCGGACTCGGACATTTCGTCCTCTTTCCGGGTCCGGGGGCGCCGGCGGCGCCCGCACATAGCCCAGTGGGTACCCGTTCGGGGCGAGAACGAAACGGGCTCGGAACGAAATTGTCCGGGAGGCTAGGCTCGGGGCGTGTCTCGTGTGGTGATCCTCGATTACGGCTCCGGAAACCTCCGCTCCGCCGAACGCGCCGTCGCGCGCGCGGGCGCCGACGTGGAAGTCACCGCGGACCCGCATGCCGCGCTCGAAGCCGACGGCCTCGTGGTGCCCGGCGTCGGCGCGTTCTCGGCGTGCATGAGCGGGCTGCTGGGCGTGCACGGGCACCGGATCATCGGCAAGCGGCTGGCGGGCGGACGCCCGGTGCTGGGCATCTGCGTCGGCATGCAGATCCTGTTCTCGCGCGGCGTCGAGCACGGCGAGGAGACCGAGGGCACCGGCGAATGGCCGGGCACGGTCGAGCGGCTGCACGCCGACGTGCTCCCGCACATGGGCTGGAACACCGTCCGCGCGCCCGCCGATTCGCAGCTGTTCGCCGGGATCGACCCGGACGAGCGGTTCTATTTCGTGCACTCCTACGCGGCGCGGAAGTGGGAACTGGACTCCGGCCTCGCCGGGCAGCAGCCCAAGGTGACCTGGGCGAACCACGGCGAGGACTTCGTCGCGGCGGTGGAGAACGGACCGCTGTGGGCCACCCAGTTCCACCCGGAGAAGTCCGGGGACGCGGGGGCGCAGCTGCTGCGCAACTGGCTGGGCACGCTGGCCTAGCCAGGAGTTTCCGTCAGGAGGCGACTGTGCCGCCGCTCACTTCGCCGGTCCGTGGCGTGCGCCGCATCGCCAGGTCGCCGAGGCCGTCCGGCCGCGCGGATATCCCCCGGAAGGTGCGCCCGGCCGCGCCGCTTAGGCTGTGCGCGTGACTTTCACGCTCCTTCCCGCAGTTGATGTTGCCGACGGCCAGGCGGTCCGACTCGTCCAGGGCGAGGCGGGCACCGAGACCTCCTACGGCAGCCCGCTCGAGGCGGCGCTGCAGTGGCAGCGCGACGGCGCCGAGTGGATCCATCTCGTGGACCTCGACGCGGCCTTCGGCAAGGGCAGCAACCGCGAGCTGCTCGCCGACGTCGTCAAGCGGCTCGACGTGCAGGTGGAGCTGTCCGGCGGCATCCGCGACGACGCGTCGCTCGAGGCGGCGCTCGCCACCGGCGCGCGCCGGGTCAACCTCGGCACCGCGGCGCTCGAGGACCCGGACTGGACGGCGAAGGTCGTCTCCGAATACGGCGACCGCGTCGCGATCGGCCTCGACGTGCGGATCACCGAGGCCGGGCACCGGCTGTCCGCGCGCGGCTGGACGTCCGACGGCGGCGACCTGTGGGAGGTTCTGGAGCGGCTCGACCGCGACGGGGCCAGCCGGTACGTCGTCACCGACGTGAGCAAGGACGGCACCCTGCGCGGCCCGAACCTGGACCTGCTGCGCGAGGTCACCGCCCGCACCGACGCCCCGGTGATCGCCTCCGGCGGAGTGTCCAGTGTGGACGATCTGCGGGCGCTCGCCGGGCTGGCGTCGGACGGCGTCGAAGGCTCGATCGTCGGGAAGGCGCTGTACGCGGGCGCTTTCACTCTCCCGGAAGCCCTCGCCGCCGTCCGCTGACCGCGGGAATCGTCGGCGAGCACCGGAAATCACGCCGGAATCGCGGCCCGGTCGAGCGCGAGCTGCCCGGCCGGGCGCATCCGGCCCTCCTGCCGGAGCAGCTCGGCCCGGGCGAGATTTCGCGGCGACCACGGGCTTTTCGGCCGTCGCGGCGTGTACCGCTGGGTGTAGGTCGAGTCGTCGCGGCGGCGGGTCAGGCCGTCGATCCAGCCGTAGCAGAGCGCTTCTCGCAGCGCCTGCTCGTAGGTGAGGCCGGGCTCGCCCTTCTTCGCCAGCACCACCCAGACTTCGGTGGCGGAATCGTGGTGCTCGGCCAGCCAGTTCCGCCATGCCGCGGCGTCGGCGAAGATAGTCATGCCCGCACCAGCGTTTCGCGGATCGAGACGTAGTGCGGGTTGTACATCAGGCCGAGGACGTTGCCCCACGGGTCGATCACCGACGCGGTGATGAACCCGGTGCCGCGGTCGCGCGGGGCGTCGTGGACCTTCGCGCCCATCGCGACGACTCGCTCCAGCGTCGCGGGGACGTCCTCGACGTGCCAGAACACGACCGCGCCCGCGGGCTGCCCGACGGTGGCGAGATCGGCGGTCCGGGACAGTTCGCTGGTGGCGTACGAACTGTGGATGATGCCGAATTCGTGCTGGTAATCGCCGATGCGCCACTCCAGGTACGCCGGGGTGTCCATGTATGGCGCGACGCCGAAAAGGTCGGTGTACCAGCGCTTCGCCGCGTCGAAGTCGGGGGAGTAGAAGGTGACGGTGCTGAGTCCTCGAAGCATCTCTGAATCCTTGTCTGCTCGGTTGTGGGACTAGTTTCTCCGCCAAAGTGCTCATCTTCTGAGCACTTTTAGAGAGAGAATCCCAACCATGCGCGCTGACCGTCTCGTCGCTGCCGTCCTGCTGCTTCAGGCCCGCGGCCGGGTGACCGCTGCCGAACTGGCCGAGGACCTGGAGATCTCCGTGGCCACGGCCCGCCGCGACCTGGAGGCGTTGTCGGCGGCCGGGATCCCGGTCTATCCGCAGCCCGGACGCGGCGGCGGCTGGTCGCTCGTCGGCGGGGCGCGCACCGACCTCAGCGGGCTGACCGCGGCCGAGTCGCAGGCGTTGTTCTTGATGCTGGGACCGGCGGCGTCCGGCGGTCCGGAACTGTCGTCCGCGCTGCGCAAGCTTGTCCGCGCGCTGCCCGCGACGTTCCGGGCCGACGCCGAAGCCGCCGCGCGGGCTGTCGTGTCCGATCCGGCGGGGTGGGGCGAGCGGGATCGCGAACCGCCCGCGCTCGTTCAATCCCTCCAGCAGGCGGTGGTGCAGCGGCGCAAGGTGCGGTTCGACTACAGCGGCAAGGACCGCTTAGTGGATCCGTACGGCCTCGCCGACAAGGACGGCGTCTGGTATCTCATCGCCGGAACCCCTGCGGGACAACGGACTTTCCGCGTCGACCGGATTTCGGCGGCCGCGACTACAGACCTGCCTTCGCAGCGGCCGGACGACTTCGATCTCCGCCAACAGTGGGCCAGGGTCGTGGAGGAGATGGAGCAGCGGCGCTCGCTCGTGTCGGCCACCGTCCTGATCGACGCGCGGTACTTGTCCGTGCTGCGGTCCCATTTCGGGCGGCATTGCGAGGTGCTCGGGGAGCAGGACGGCCGGGTACGCGTGAAGGTGGCGGCGCACTGGGTGCGTTCGATCGCGGAACAACTGGCCGGGTGGGGAGACCTGGTCGAGGTGGTGGAACCGGACTCGGTCCGCGCCGAACTCGCTCGCATCGGACGCGAGCTGACCGCCCGTTATGGGGGCTGAACGATTACCCGCGAGGTAATCGACTCCATTCCCGGGAACGGACAGGATTGCTTGGCAGACAACGGAATCGAGCCAAGGAGCCGGACATGACCGCCTACGCCATCGCCCACCTGCGCCAGCCGGGAACCGTGGACCCCGAGGTCTACGAGTACATGGAACTGATCCAGGCGACGCTCGACCCGTTCGAGGGCCGGTTCCTGGTCCACGGCGGGGATACCCGCGTACTGGAAGGCACCTGGCCGGGCGCGACCGTGGTGCTCGAATTCCCGGACTTCGCCGCTGCCGAGGAGTGGTACGCGTCGGCGGACTACCGCAAGATCCTGCACCTGCGCACCGACCACTTGGTGGGTGACGTGATCCTGGTCGAGGGCTGCGGACCGAACCACGATTCGGCCGCGATGGGCGCCCGGCTCCGTGAAGAGGCCCGGTGACTTATTCGGCGATTTTGATCGCGATGCCGATCGTCCGCTCGGGTCCGCCGCGGAGGCGGCTGAAGAACATGGTCACGCGTCCGACGAGGCCGTAGTCGCGGGCGATGACCCCGCGGATGCGGTCGCTGTCGGCGGTGTCGAGGAGCCGGGCGGTGCCGCTGACTTCGGCGCCGTGCACTCGGCGGCCGCGGACGTCGCAGGCTTGCAGCCGGACGTCGCCGTTGTTGCGGATGCGTTTGACCTTGCCCGCGTTGCGTTCGGAGAACAGGACCAGCTCGTCGCCGTCGCGGGAGGCCCACACCGGGGTCGGGACCGCGCGGCCGTCGCGGCGGAAAGTGGTCAGCACGACGTACTTCTCGGCGCCGAGACGCTCCAGTTCGGACATAGCCCTACGGTAGACCGCGTCACAGTCCTTGGCAGCGGTCGGCGGGCTGCGGCGAGCCGGGCGTCGTCGGCACGGCGACCGAGGTGCCGTGGCCGGCCACCTTCTCCATCACCACGTGCGTCGCCGCCACATAGCCCCAGGTGAACAGCACGACCACGGCCGCACACACGCCGAGCGCCGCCTTTCGGCTCCCGATTCGCCCGAGCAGCGCGGAAATCCCGGCTCCGGCGAGCAGAAAGAGCAAGAGCGAACTGACCTGCCACAGCGTCACGCCGAGGCCGGACCACGGCACGAGCTGGCGCAACCGGCAGGTCAGCTGCTCGCTCGCAGTGAGCTGGGCGAGGTAATTGGCACCCACGCACCAGGCCACCAGAACGGCGATGATCGCGGCCCCGAGCCCGACGGCGTACGCCACTCGCGAAAGCGTGCTCCGAGACTCCCCCAGTTCGGACATGGCTTCACGGTAGCGGTCAGCGGGTTCCCAGCCATCCGTATTCCGGTGCCGAATCGAGCACGATCCCGTCCGCCACCGCGACTAGCTGCTCGCGCGGCAAGCGGCCGGAAACGGTCAGCCAGCGCCCGGTCGACAATCGCACGGTGACCTGCGCGTCGGCCGGTCCGGAAGCGGGCACGTAAGCGCCGGAGAGACCGCGCACCTGTACCGGCCCGGACCCGCTGAGCGCCGGGGAGCCGCCGCTGATCGTCGCGCGCACCTTGCCGCTCGGGCCGCTCGCGTCGAGCACCGTCGTCGCGTTGTCGGAACTGGTGCCACGAACGGTCGTGGCCTCTTCGTGCAGACCGGCGGGCAGCGGTCCGAAGCGCGCCTCGCCGCGGATCCGGACTGGTTCGACGGTCACGGAATCGGCTACTTGCTGGGCCGCCTCGCGCGCGTCCGGGACGCCTTCCACCTTGGCGGTCAGGACGTAGCGGTTGTCCGGCATCCAGGTCAGCGTGGCGATCGTGTCGCTCGGGCCGGTCACCATGGCGATCCGGCCGTGCACCACGACCTGGTCCTTCACCGCCGAGATGCGCAGTGCGGTCTGCGCCCATTCCGGATCGGCCGTCGAGTGCGCCGCGAGTTCCACCCGGCTTGCGCCGGACTGCCATTGCCGCACCTGCGCGGTCGTTCCGGGCCCGCCGGAGCGGTACTGCTCGGTGAAGCCGTCCGGCAGCCAGCCCGGCGTGTACGCGAGCACTGGCCGTCCGGCGGCGGGCGTGAGCTGCGCGGGCGCTTCGGCGACCGTTTCGACCACCAGCGGCACCCCGGCGGCGACCGCGATCACCGCGGCGGCCGCGGCGGCCAGCGCGAGGCGAGGACGGCGCCGGCGTTGCCGGGCCCGGGCGAGCGCGTTGAGCACCTGGTTGCCGTCCGGTGCCCGCTCGGCGAGCCGTTCGAGGCTGTCGCGCACCAGCGTCTCGGTCTCGTTCGAGGGGGTCATTCTCCTGCTCCGGTGGTGAGGGCGGCCGGCAACGAGGGCATTCCGGCGCGCAGCGTCGCCAGCGCGCGCGAAATCTGGCTGCGCACGGTCGAGACGCCGCAGCGGAGGAAATCCGCGATCTCGGCGTCGGTGTAGTTCTCGTAGTAGCGCAGGACGACCGCGGCGCGCTGTTTCCGCGGCAGGGTGGCCAGCAGGGCGAGCATTTCGTCGCGTTCGTCGTAGGCGGTGCTGGGATCGGCGGTCGGCGGCCCGAGCGCGTCGAGCACCGTGTGGTTCGACGGGACCACGCGGCGGGCGGCGCGGCGGCGCCACGACAGGTACTCGTTGGTGATCATCCGGCGGACGTAGGTGGGCGGCGATTCGATCTTCGACCAGCGCTGCTGCGCGCGCAGGAGCACGTCCTGCACGATGTCCTGCGCCAGATGCGGGTCGTCGGCGAGGACGGTCGCGTAGCGCAGCAGCCCGTCGAGGCGTTCCGCCACGAAATCGTCGAAACCGGTGGTCACGATCATCAGACGCGCGAGGGGCCGGTTTTGATGCTTCGGATCCGCAAATTGGTGACGAAGCCGTGGCGGCAGGCTTGCCCGAGCGGCCGACTAGGCTGGCGGGCATGGCTGTGGCGGTTCGGGTGATTCCCTGTCTCGACGTCGACGCGGGCCGGGTCGTGAAGGGCGTCAACTTCGCCGACCTGCGCGACGCGGGCGACCCGGTGGAGCTGGCGCGCCGGTACGACGCCGAAGGCGCCGACGAGCTGACCTTCCTCGACGTCACCGCGTCCTCCGGAGACCGCGAAACCACCTTCGACGTGGTCCGCCGCACCGCCGAGCAGGTCTTCATCCCGCTCACCGTCGGCGGCGGCGTGCGCTCCACCGACGACGTCAACCGGCTGCTGCGCACCGGCGCGGACAAGGTGAGCATCAACACGGCCGCGATCGCCCGCCCGGAGCTGCTGCGCGAGGCGTCGCGCCGGTTCGGGGCGCAGTGCGTCGTGCTGTCCGTCGACGCCCGCCGAGTGCCCGAAGGCAGCGACCCGACCGCGTCCGGCTTCGAGGTCACCACGCACGGCGGCCGGCGCGGCACCGGCATCGACGCGGTGGAGTGGGCCGCGCGCGGCGAGGAACTCGGCGTGGGCGAGATCCTGCTCAACTCGATGGACGCCGACGGCACCAAAACCGGCTTCGACCTCGAACTGATCGACCTGGTCCGCAAGGCGGTGCGGGTTCCGGTGATCGCCAGCGGCGGCGCGGGCGCGACCGAGCACTTCCTGCCCGCCGTGCAAGCGGGCGCGGACGCGGTGCTCGCGGCGAGCGTATTCCACTTCGGACAGTTGACGATCGGCGACGTGAAGGGCGCGCTGCGCACCGGAGGGGTGGTCGTGCGATGAGCCTCTCGCCGGAACTTTCCGCCCGGATCAAGCGCAACGCGGACGGGCTGATCGCCGCGGTCGTGGTGGACCACGCGACGTCCGACGTGCTGATGATGGCCTGGATGAACGACGACGCGCTGGAATCCACGCTCACCACGCGCCGCGGCACGTACTGGTCGCGCAGCAGGCAGGAACTGTGGGTGAAGGGCGAGACCTCGGGTCACGTCCAGCACGTCCGCGAAGTCCGCATCGACTGCGACGGCGACACGGTGCTGCTGCGCGTGGACCAGACCGGCCCGGCCTGCCACACCGGCACGCACACGTGCTTCGACACCGACGACCGGCTGCTGCTCGCGGACGAGAACGCGTGATGGCCGTCGTCGCGAACGTGCTGATCGGGCTCGTCGCCCTGATCCACCTGTACATCGTGGTGCTGGAGATGGCCCTGTGGACCACGCCGCGGGCGCGCGCGGCGTTCGGCACCACCGAGGAATTCGCCCGCGAGAGCAAGACTTTGGCAGCGAACCAGGGGCTGTACAACGGATTCCTCGCCGCCGCGCTGATCTGGGGCCTGATCGCGGCCGACCCGGCGGGTTTCCAGCTGAAGCTGTACGGCTTGGCGTGCGTGATCGTCGCCGGTCTGTACGGGGCCGCGACGGCGTCGAAGCGGATCCTGTTCGTGCAGGTGCTGCCTGGCGTGCTGGCGCTGGTTTTCCTGCTGCTGTCGCGCTAGTCGATGTTCCCGGTGAGATAACGCTGCAGCGTCGGCGCCACCGCCGTGACCAGCGTGTCCACCTCCGCCTCCACCATCGGCGGGAACCGCGCCACGTACCGGATCAACCCGACCCCCACCAGCTGCGAAGCGCACAACGCCACCCGCAGCTCCTGACGGTCGCCGCCGAGGTCGCTCAGCAGTCCGGTGAAAAATCCGGAGAAGAACTCGCGCAGCACGGTGCTCGCCGCCTCGTGGCTGGCGATGCTGCGGATCAGCGCCTGGAACGTGTCGCCGCCGACGCCGTCCCAGCGGGTCAGGAACGTGTGCACGATCCGGGTGCCCAGTTCCTCGACCGGGCCGGCGCGCAGGACCGTGACCAGCTCCGCCGGTTCGAACGGCAGCTTCAGCACCGCTTGCGCGAACAGGCCCTCCTTGCCGCCGAACCAGTGGTTGACCATGGCCGCGTCGACGCCGGCGCGCGCGGCGATCGAGCGGACCGTCGCGCGTTCGTAGCCGTTCTCGGCGAACACCGCGCGGGCCGCTTCGAGCAGCACCGCGCGGGTGTCCTGACCAGCGGGGCGGCGGCCGCGGCGGCGCGCGGTAGTGTCTTCGGTGCTCACCGGACCATCTTGACCGGTCGCCGCCTCGAATTCAACAGTCATTGAATTGAGAGCCCGCTGACCGGCGGACCCGGGCGTAGCGGCACAATGAGACGCATGGTCAGCTCAGCAGCCACGTCCACGGCCGGGCCCGGCCCGGTCAGCCCGTCCCGCGCCGAGTTCCGCGCGCTGGCCGAGAGCCGCCGCGTGATCCCCGTGGTGCGCCGGGTGCTCGCCGACGGCGAGACCCCGCTGGGGATTTACCGGAAGCTCGCCGCCGACCGGCCCGGCACGTTCCTCTTCGAATCGGCCGAGAACGGGAAATCGTGGTCGCGCTGGTCGTTCGTCGGCGTGCGCAGCCCGGCCGCGCTGACCGTGCGCGACGGCAAGGCGGTCTGGACCGGCACCCCGCCGGACAACCTGCCCACCGAGGGCGACCCGCTGCAGGTGCTGCGCGCGACCGTCGAGGCGCTGCACACCGAACCGCTTCCCGGCCTGCCCCCGCTGACCGGCGGGATGGTCGGCTACCTCGGCTACGATTCCGTGCGCTGGCTGGAAAAGCTGCCCGAGCTGGCGGAACGGGACCTCGACATCCCCGAGCTGACCATGCTGCTCGCCACCGACCTCGCCGCGTTCGACCACCACGAGGGCACCGTCACGCTGATCGCCAACGCGGTGAACTGGGACGACTCGGCCGAACGCGTGGACGCCGCCTACGACGACGCACTGGCCCGGCTCTCCGCGATGACCGAGCAGCTGCGGGTGCCCGCGCCGCCGACCGTCGCGACGTTCGACCGTCCCGCGCCGGAATTCCGCCGCCACCGCGGCAAGGAAGACTTCCACGCGGCGGTCGACAAGGCGGTCGAGGCGATCAAGGCCGGCGAAGCGTTCCAGGTCGTGCCGTCGCAACGATTCGAGATCGAGACCGGGGCCGACGCGCTCGACGTGTACCGCGTGCTGCGCACCTCCAACCCGAGCCCGTACATGTACCTGCTGCGGCTGGAGGGCTTCGACATCGTCGGCTCCAGCCCGGAATCGCTGGTGACCGTCCGCGACGGCCGCGCCACCACGCATCCCATCGCGGGCACCCGCTGGCGGGGCGCGGATCCGGAGGAGGACGCGCAGCTGGCCAAGGACCTGCTCGCGGACGAGAAGGAACGCGCCGAGCACCTGATGCTCGTCGACCTCGGCCGCAACGACCTCGGCAAGGTCTGCAAACCGGGCACCGTGCACGTGGTCGACTTCTTCCAGATCGAGCGCTACAGCCACGTCATGCACATCGTGTCCACGGTGACCGGCGAGCTGAAGGACGACGCCACGGCGTTCGACGCGGTCGCGGCCTGCTTCCCGGCGGGCACCCTTTCCGGCGCGCCCAAGGTCCGGGCGATGCAGCTGATCGAGGAGCTGGAACCGGTGCGCCGCGCGCTGTACGGCGGCGTGGTCGGCTATCTGGACTTCGCCGGCGACGCGGACACGGCGATCGCGATCCGCACCGCGCTGATGCGCGACGGGACCGCGTACGTCCAGGCCGGCGGCGGCGTGGTCGCGGACTCGGTCCCGGACTACGAGGACACCGAGTCGCTCAACAAGGCCCGCACCGTGCTGTCCGCGATCGCCGCGGCGGGCACGATGATCCCGGCGGGGGAGCTGGACCCGGCTAAGGACGCTGCCGGTGTCTGAGCAGTCCGGCGAGGCGGAACCACGGCGCGGCGGCGCCGAGGCGGAAGCGGCGGGCCCGGAACCCCGGCCCGCGAACGGGGCGAAGGCGAAGCGTCCACTGTGGACGATCATTCTCGCCCTCCTGCTCGGCGCGCTGGCGCTGTGGGGAGCGTCCCGGATGGTGTGGTTCGCCGAATTCCGCGACGAGGGCGTGCGCGGCACCGTCCTGTACACCGAACCCGGCGAACAGCGCGCCACCGCGCTCGTGCCGCTGGCGCTCCTGGCGCTCGCGGGCGTCGCCGGGGCGGTCGCGACCGGCGGCTGGCTGCGCCGGGCGCTCGGGATCGTGCTGGTGCTCGCCGGTGCGGCGGGCGTCTGGAACGGCGTCGACGGGATCAAGTTCGGCGGGTTCGCACCGGGTCTGCCCGGCACGGAAATCGTGCTCGGCCACCTGATCGCCGTGCTCGGCGGAATTCTCGTCGCGCTCGGCGGGTTGGCAGCGATCAAGTGGGCGGGCGCCGCGCGGAAGCTCGGGGCCCGTTACGCCGCGCCGGGAGCCAAGGCGGCGCGCAAGGATCCGGACACCGAGCTGTGGGAGGCGTTGTCGGAGGGGGACGACCCGACCGATCCGCCGGATCCGCGGCGCTGAGCAACCCGGAACCGGCCGGTCATCGAGCGGGGGTTAGCATCGTTTCGGCGGGAAGGGGAAGGTTTTTGTGAGCGAGCTTGCGAGTGGACCCAGGAGTGCGGCAGCGAGTAGGGGCGTCCGATGAGCGTGCTCGAAGACATCGTCGCCGGCGTGCGCGAGGACCTCGCGCAGCGGGAATCCGCGCTGCCGTTCGACGAACTGAAGGCAAGGGCGGCCAAGGCCGTCCCGCCGCGTGACGTGATGTCCGCGCTGCGCGAATCCGGCATCGGCGTCATCGCCGAGGTGAAGCGGCGCAGCCCGTCCAAGGGCGAGCTGGCCACGATTCCCGACCCGGCCGCGCTGGCCCGCGACTACGAGGACGCCGGCGCGCGCGTGATCAGCGTGCTCACCGAGCAGCGCCGCTTCGGCGGCTCGCTCGCCGACCTCGACGCGGTGCGCGCCGCGGTCGACATTCCCGTGCTGCGCAAGGACTTCATCGTCAGCCCGTACCAGGTGCACGAGGCCCGGCTGCACGGCGCGGACATGGTGCTGCTGATCGTCGCCGCGCTGGAGCAGAACGCGCTCGCCGCGCTGCTCGACCGCGTCGAATCGCTCGGCATGACCGCGCTCGTGGAGATCCACAACGCCGAGGAGGCCGACCGCGCGCTCGAAGCGGGCGCGAAGGTCATCGGCGTCAACGCGCGCAACCTGCACACCCTCGAAGTGGACCGCGACGTGTTCTCCCGCCTCGCGCCCGGCCTGCCGATGGACGTGTTCAAGGTCGCCGAGTCCGGCGTCCGCGGCCCGGGCGACCTGATGTCGTACGCCGGCCACGGCGCGGACGCGGTGCTCGTCGGCGAGGGCCTGGTCGCCTCCGGAGACCCGAAGGGCGCGGTCGTCAAGCTCGTCACCGCCGGTTCGCACCCCGCCTGCCCGAGGCCCTCGCGGTGACCGAACGAAGCAAGCACGACCCGGACGAGCGCGGCTACTACGGCCCGTACGGCGGCCGGTTCATGCCGGAAGCGCTGATCGGCGTGGTCGACGAGGTCGCGGCGGAGTACGAGAAGGCCCGCCACGACCCCGCGTTCACCAATGAGCTGAACCGGCTGCTCACCGAGTACGCGGGCCGTCCGTCGCTGCTCACCGAGGCCAAGCGGTTCGGCGAGCACGCCGGCGGCGCGCGGGTGTTCCTCAAGCGCGAGGACCTCAACCACACCGGTTCGCACAAGATCAACAACGTGCTGGGCCAGGCACTGCTCACCGTGCGGATGGGCAAGAAGCGCGTCATCGCGGAGACCGGCGCGGGCCAGCACGGCGTCGCCACGGCCACCGCGTGCGCGCTGCTGGGCCTCGACTGCGTCGTGTACATGGGCGAGGTCGACACCGAGCGGCAGTCGCTGAACGTGGCGCGGATGAAGCTGCTCGGCGCCGAGGTCATCCCGGTGAAGACCGGGTCGCGCACGCTCAAGGACGCGATCAACGAGGCGCTGCGCGACTGGGTCACCAACGCCGACACCACGCACTACCTCTTCGGCACCGCCGCCGGTCCGTCGCCGTTCCCGATGATGGTGCGCAACTTCCACCACGTCATCGGCGAGGAGGCGCGGGCGCAGATCCTGGAGAAGGCGGGCAGGCTGCCGGACGTCGTCGCGGCGTGCGTCGGCGGCGGGTCCAACGCCATCGGCATCTTCTCCGGCTTCTACGACGACCCGTCGGTGCGGCTGGTCGGCCTCGAGCCGGGCGGCGAGGGCATCGAGGGGAACCGGCACGGCGCGACGCTCACCAAGGGCAGCCCGGGCAACCTGCACGGCGCGATGTCGTACCTGCTGCAGGACGAGGACGGCCAGACGGTCGAATCGCATTCGATCTCCGCCGGGCTCGACTACCCGGGCGTCGGCCCGGAGCACGCGTGGCTCAAGGACTCCGGCCGCGCCGAGTATCGCCCGGTCACCGACGCGGCCGCGATGGACGCCTTCCGGCTGCTGTCGCGCACCGAGGGCATCATCCCGGCGATCGAATCGGCGCACGCGCTGGCCGGGGCCCTGGAACTGGGCCGCGAGCTGGGCCCGGACGGGCTGATCGTGGTCAACCTGTCGGGCCGGGGCGACAAGGACATGGACACCGCGGCCCAGTGGTTCGGGCTCGTGGACGGGGAGGGCAAGTGAGCGGCCTCGACGAGCTGTTCGCGGCGACGCGGGCGGAACACCGGGCCGCGCTGGTCGGCTACCTGCCCGCCGGATTCCCCTCCGTGGACGGGTCGAAGGACCTGCTGGCCGCGACGATCGACGGCGGAGCGGACCTGGTCGAGGTCGGCGTCCCGTACTCCGACCCGGTCATGGACGGCCCCACCATCCAGGCGGCCGCCGAGTCGGCGCTCGCCAGCGGATTCCGGCTGAAGCAGCTGTTCGAGGTCGTGGAATCGGTGTCCGCGCGCGGCGGCCGCGCGGTCGTGATGACGTACTGGAACCCGGTGCACCGCTACGGGGTCGACGCGTTCGCGCGCGACCTGGCGTCGGCCGGCGGGCTGGGCCTGATCACGCCGGACTTGATCCCGGACGAGGCGGACGAGTGGATGGCCGCGTCTACGGAACACGGCTTGGACCGGATCTTCCTGGTCGCGCCGTCGTCGTCGGAGGAGCGCCTGGCGAAAACCACGGCGGCCTCGTCGGGCTTCGTGTACGCGACCGCGGTGATGGGCGTGACCGGCGCCCGCGACGCGGTGGGTGTGCACGCGGAGGACCTGGTGCGGCGAACCCGTGCGCACACGGAGCTGCCGATCGGCGTAGGGCTCGGGGTTCGGTCGCGCGAGCAGGCCGCCCAGGTGGCCGGGTTCGCGGACGCGGTGATCGTCGGATCCGCACTGGTCACGGCTGCGGCGGACGGTCCGGACGGCGTGGCGAAGCTGGCCGCGGAGCTGGCGAAGGGCGTGCGCGAGGCGGTCGCTCCGGCCTGATCACGGGTCGGTCGCCGGAAACTGTCGGTGGTCGTTCGTACTCTCTCGGTATGCAGAAGAATCGAGGGGGAGTGCGACGGCTATGGCAGACTGGACTTGGCACGAGAGATCAAGCGCGGGTGGAGGTGACTTCGCATGTCAGCACCTGCTGAGCACGACACCGGCCAACCTGCTGCTCCGTGGCTTTCGGAAGTGCTTGCGCTGCCGGAAGAACAGCTTCTCGGCACCCGGATCGAGGCGGTTGACGGGGCGCTCCTCATGAGCCCCGCCCCGACCTCATTGCACCAGCGGTTGCTACAGCGGCTCCAGCTGGCGATGGTGCCGAAGCTGCCGGACGATCTTGAACTGCTCCCCGGAGTCAATGTCCGTTGCGGCGAAACTCGGCTGCTGATCCCGGACTTCGTGATCGTCACCTGCCCGGACGTCGCGACGACCTGGTACCCGGCGTCCGAGGTGTTGCTGGCCGCGGAGATCGAATCGCCCTCCACCAGGGTGCAGGACCGGATCTTCAAGAAAGCCCTCTACGCCGAAGCCCTCATCCCGTACTACCTGCTCGTCGATCCGGAGCAGGAAGCCGCCACCGTCTACGCGCTTTCCGACGGCGACTACCTGCCGCACGCGAAGAGCGAAGGCGGGGTGCTCACCCTGGCCGAACCGTTTCCCGCGGAGCTGGATCTGCGGGCTTGAGCGGCCAGTTGTACGCATCGTGTACGCCGTCCGCGCACAGTGCGGCGCATGGCTTTCGACATCGGACAAGTTCCCCGGAGGACGTTCCTGCGCGGGGCGGCCGGCGTGAGCGCTGCCGCGGCGGCGGGGCTCGTGCTGCCCGGTCTCGCGGACGCCGCCGACGCGCCGCGCATCTACAGCTGTGCCGAATGGGGTGCGCGCCCGCCCGCGGATCCGCTCACCACGCTCGACCATCCCGCCAACCGCGTGCTCATCCACCACATCGACTGCCCCAACAGCACCGACTACTCGCTCGAGCACGCGTTTCAGGTCGCGCGCGACGACCAAGCTGATCACATCGATAACAACGGCTGGTCCGACACCGGCCAGCACTTCACGGTCTCCCGCGGCGGCTATCGCCTCGAAGGCCGCCACGGCAGCCTGGATGCGTTGCGCAGCGGCAAAAAGATCGTCCGCGCGGCGCATTGCCCTGGCCAGAACGACAACGCGATCGGCATCGAGAACGAGGGCACCTACATGCAGGTCGCCCCGCCGAAGGCACAGTTCGATTCGCTGGTCGTGTTCGTGGCGTACGTATGCCGTC
Source organism: Amycolatopsis nivea (assembly GCF_004522235.1). Classification (GTDB taxonomy): domain Bacteria; phylum Actinomycetota; class Actinomycetes; order Mycobacteriales; family Pseudonocardiaceae; genus Amycolatopsis; species Amycolatopsis nivea. The sequence continues at coordinate 168,599 of NZ_SDLT01000015.1, read as the reverse complement.
AGTACGGCATCCCGGTGAAGGAAATCAAGGGACACCGCGACTTCTACAACACGGATTGCCCGGGCGACAAGCTGTACGCGATGCTGCCGGAATTGCAGTCCCGGGTGGCGGCCTTGCTTCGTTGAGCGGGTTCAGTGCAGGAAACGCATTGCCCGGCACAATTCCGCGGGCTCCAGCGATCCCAGCTCGGCCACCTCGGCGCGGCGCACGTCCGCCAACGTGGTGGCCAGCTGGGGTCCGAACGCCGTCCGCAGCACCTCGTCGGCCTCGAACGCGTCGACCGCCTCCGACAACGACTTCGGCAACCGGGCGACTCCGGCCGCGGCGGCGTCAGCAGGGGAGAGCGAGCCTGGATCCACGCTGACCGGTTCTGGCAGGCGCGCCTCGGCGTCGATCCCCGCCAGTCCGGCGAAAAGCAGGCCAGCCACCACCAGGTACGGGTTCGCGGTGAGGTCGAAGCACTTGACCTCCAGATTCGCCGCCGTGTCGCGCTGTCCGGCCGCGCCGCGGATCAGCCGCAGCGGTGCTTCGCGGTTTTCCAGTCCCCACGCGGTAAACACGCCTGCCCAGTGGTGCGGTTCCAGCCGCAGATAGCTGACCACCGACGGCGCGCCCACCGCCAGCAACGCGGGCAATCGGCGGAAAATCCCCGCACCGAAGGATTCCGCGGTCGAGGTCAACCCGAACGCGCCGGTCCCGCCCGCGCACAGATTCCGGTCGCCGTCCCAAAGACTCAAATGCACGTGCCCGCCATTGCCGACGCCGCCGGGTTCGAACTTCGGCGTGAACGACGCGCGCAACCCGTGCGCGGCGGTCACCGTCCGCATGGTTTCCCTTGTCAGCACGGCTAAATCGGCTGCCCGCAAGGGATCCGTCGCCGCGATCGACAGTTCGAACTGGCCCGCCGCGTACTCCGGGTGGATCTGCTCCACTGTCACCCCGCAACGCTCCAAAGTGGACACAAGAGCACGCAGGTACTCGTGGTTCGCGCTCAACCGGGAGTATCCGTAAGCCGGTCCGGGCAGCGGGACCCCGTCCGCGTCGGTCGCGATCCACTCCAGTTCGAACGCCATCCGCGCGGTCAGGCCGCGGTCGGCGAGCTGGGCCACGGCGGTCGCGGCGAGCGCGCGGGTGTCCTGCGGGTGCGGCTGTCCGTCCTGGTCGTACCGCCACGCCGGGGCCCACGCCCAGCCGGGTTGGGCGGCGAGGACGGTGAGCGCGTCGAGGTCGGGATGCAGCCGCAGGTCGCCGACCGGTCCGAGGGAGTGCTCGCCGTTCGCGATGCTGTCGGTGCCGAGGAAGAAGTCGAACGAATTGGACGCGCCGACGCCCCACGCCGCGACCGTCGCCAGCCTCGCCACCGGGACGGCTTTGACCCGCGAAATCCCGGAGTTGTCCACGAAACTCAGCGCGACGAGCTCGACGCCCGCTTCCTTCATCCGGCCGGCGGCGGCAGCGCCGAGTTCCGCGAGCCGGTCGCGGTCGAGGTGCGAGGGGGTGGACGGCAAGGCGCGCTCCTTCGATACCGGACGAGGTTCAGCCAGTCGGCGCTGGTTGTCCGCGCCGCCTCGGATGTTCACTGTGTACTCCGCGGGGAAAGGAGCGCATCCGTGTCCGGAGACCGTCCCGAATTGCGGCGCACCCTGTCAGTCTGGCAGGCCGTCGGGTTGTCCGTCGCGCTCATGGCACCCAGCATGGCCGCGAACATCAATCCACAGCAAACAGCCGCGGCCGCCGGACGCGCGGTGCCGCTGGCGTTCCTGCTTTCGGCGGCGGGAGTGCTGCTGGTCGCGTACGGCTTCGTCCAGCTCTGCCGGCACTACCAGCACGCCGGATCGGTCTACGCCTTCGTCGGCGCGACCCTCGGCCCGCGCGCGGGCGTGGTGTCCGGGATCGGGCTTCTCGGCACGTACACCTTCTACGCGGTGGTCACCAGTTCCGCCGCGGGCGTGCTGGGCACGGCGTTCCTGACGCAGGTCGGGATCTGGCCGCATCCGCCGTCGTGGGGGCCGTTCGTGCTGACCGCGGTCGCGCTGGTCGGCAGCTGGCTGCTCGCGGTCGCCCCGGCCCGCCGCGGCACCAGCACGCTGCTCGCCGTCGAGGGCGCGACCATCGCGCTCATTCTGCTGGTCACCGTGGTCATCCTGGTCCGTTTGATCGCGGGCGACGCCCCCAGCGGCCGCTTCACCCTCCAGGTTTTCGTGCCGGACACCGGAATCTCCGGCATTTTCCTCGGCGCGGTGTTCGGTTTCCTGTCGTTCGCCGGTTTCGAGGCCGCCGCGACGCTCGGCGAGGAAACCCGAGACCCGCGTCGCAACATCCCACGCGCGATCCTCGGCACGGCCATCTTCGGCGGCGCCTACTTCGTCCTCGTGACCGCCGTCGAGATGATGGCCTTCGGCGGCAACGCCACCGCGTTCCACGACTCCCCGTCGCTGCTGGGCGACCTGGGCAGCAGCTTCGTCGGCCCGTGGGTCGGCGACGTCATCAGCGCAGGTGCCGCGATCAGCGCGTTCGGCTGCTGCCTAGCCTGCGTGGTCGGCGGCTCGCGCCTGCTGTTCGCCCTCGGCCGCGACGCCTTCGACGGCCGCGGCATCGGCCGGATCTCCGCCAAGGGCATCCCTGCCGTCGCGGTGACCGTGGTCGCACTCGCGGCAGCACTGATCATCTTGGTGTGCGCGGTGTTCTTCGGCGCGACCGCGGACGACACCTTCTCCTGGGCCGGATCCATCGGAACCCTGCTGTTGCTGGTGATCTACCTGCTCACCACAGTCGGCGCGATCCTGCTGTTGTTCGTCCGGCGACGGATGCGCGTGCCGTGGTGGCATCTGGTGTTCCCGATCGGTGCACTGGTGCTGCTCGGCTACACCGTGTATGTCAACGTCGTGCCGTACCCGACCGAGGGCCCGCCGCGATGGTTCCCGGTGGTAGCGGGCGGGGTGCTGGTGCTGGCTGTGGTCGTGGTGGCGTTGGCGCCCGGATTCGCCCGTAGGGTGGGGGAGAGGCTCGCTGAAGGAGAGGCATGACCGATCTGCTGGATTTCGTCGCGGACCTGCCGCTGGTCGATCACCACTGCCACGGCGTGCGCACCGGCGGCGTCGACCGCGACGGGTTCGAGCGGATGCTGACCGAGGCGGACACCGTGTCGCCGCTGGGGACGTCGCTCTTCGATTCGCTCATTGGTCTCGCCGTGCGCGAACGCTGTGCGCCGATCCTCGACCTGCCGAAGCACGCCCCGGCCGACGAGTATCTCGCGCGCCGTGACGAACTGGGCGCGCAAGAAGTCAACCGGCGGTTCCTTCGCAGCACCGGCAGCACGGATTACTTGCTGGACGGCGGTTTCCTCCCCGAATCCCTCACCGCCACGCAAGACTTCGCGGAACTGGCCGACGCCCGCGCGCACGACATCGTCCGGCTCGAACAGGTCGCCGAAGACGTCATCCGGGGCACCAGCGCCACTGGTTTCGCCGAGGACTTCGCTGCCGAACTCGACCGTCGCACCGCCACCACGGTAGGCGTGAAGTCGATCGCGGCGTACCGGGTCGGGCTGGAGCTGTCCGGGGAACGTCCGGCTCCGGCCGAGGTCGAAGCCGCCGCCGGACGCTGGCTGTCCCGGATCGAGGCGGGCGAACCGGTCCGGCTGGCTGACGAGGTGCTGCACCGCCACCTGATCTGGGCCGGTATCGACCGGCGGCTGCCCGTGCAGTTCCACGTCGGCTACGGAGACTCCGACGTCGACCTCCACCGCTGCGATCCCTTGCGGCTCACCGGTTTGCTGCGCGCGACCCGCGACGCGGGCGTCCCGATCCTGCTGCTGCACAACTACCCGTTCCACCGCAACGCCGCCTACCTCGCGCAGGTCTTCGAGCACGTCTTCGTCGACGTAGGCCTCATCACCCACAACGCGGGCTTCCGCGCCCCCGCGATCCTGGCCGAGACGCTGGAACTCGCCCCGTTCGGGAAGCTGCTGTTCTCCACGGACGCGTTCGGCCTGGCCGAGCTGTATCACCTGGGCACCGCGCTGTTCCGGCAAGGACTGTCCGACTTCCTCCGCACCGCCCTCGCCGCCGACGCACTGTCCGAAGTAGACGCCATCCGGCTGGCCCGCCTGGCTGGCCATGAGAACGCGGCCCGGATTTACCGGCTGGAGCGGAAATGAAGGACCTGGTCGAGGCTTGGCGAGCGGCGTTGGCCGAGGAACTGCCCGCTGCGGTCGAGTTGCGCCACCGGATTCACGCCGACCCGCGTGCGTCCGGCGACGAGGACGACACTGCCCGGATCGTGGCTGCCGCGTTAGGTGAAGGCGAGCGCGTGGCGAAGACTGGGCGGCTGATCGAGATCGCCGCACCGCACCCCGGCCCAGCCGTAGCGTTGCGTGCCGAGCTCGACGCGCTCCCGGTAATAGAGCGCACCGGCGTCGAATGGGCCGCGAAAACCGGCCTGATGCACGCCTGCGGCCACGACGTCCACCTCGCCGCCTTGACCGCGGTCTGCCGAGCGGCGCGGCGCGTCGAACTCCCGCGTCCGCTGTACGCGATCCTGCAGCCGCGTGAGGAAACGTCCCCGTCCGGCGCGCTTGACCTGGTCGAATCGGGCATTCTGGAGGAGCGCGGCATCGACACCGTCATCGGCGCGCACGTCCAGCCGCGGCTGCCGTACGGCGTCGTTTCGGCCGCGCCGGGGCCGGTGAACGCGTCCACGGACGAGTTCGAGGTCGTGGTGCACGGCGAAGGCGGGCACGCGGGGTATCCGCATTTGCTGCGCGACCCGGTGCTGGCGCTCAGCCAACTGGTGGTGAGCCTGCAGCAGATCGCGAGCCGCCGGATCGACCCGATGCACGGTGCGGTCTGCACGATCGGCAGGCTCAGCGCGGGCACCGCGGCGAATGTCGTGCCGAATTCGGCGTCCGCGTTCGGATCGCTGCGGCTGATGCGCGCGAGCGACCGCGAACGTGCGCTGGAGGCGCTTGACGAGGTCGTGCACGCCACCGCCCGCGCGTACGGCTGCACTGCCGACCTCCGGATCAGCCCGTGCGAACCGGTCCTGGTCAACGATCCGGCGCTGGCCGCTGCCGCGCGGACCTGGCTCGAACGCGGCGGCGCGGACGTGGACGTGGATTTCCGGTCTTTCGGCGCGGACGATTTCGCGCATTACTGCGGCGACGGCGTCCGCGGCCTGATGCTGTTCGTCGGACTCGGCGAGACCGCGGGCGCGCCCAGCCTGCACGGCGAAACGTTCCTGCCCGAGGACGCGGCGGTCGGCCAGGTCGCGGACGCGCTGCTCGCCGGATACCTGGCCGCGGCCTCGGACCTGGAGTACCCGGAGGCGGCCGTGACCGGGCTGTGACCGGGTCTTGACTAAGGGTTCCGCGGCACCGGGACCACGACCGGGGCCCGACGCGCTACGGTGGCCGCGTGTACTCCGCAGCATTCCTGGCCACGATCCCGAGCCCCGACCAAGGCGTCTGGCACCTGGGCCCGATCCCGATTCGGGCGTACGCGCTCTGCATCATCGCCGGCATCATCGTCGCGATCTGGTGGGGCGAGCGGCGCTGGGAGGCCCGGGGCGGCACCAAGGGCACGGTGCTCGACATCGCGGTGTTCGCGGTGCCGTTCGGCCTGGTCGGCGGCCGGCTCTACCACGTCATCACCGACCCGGAGCTGTACTTCACCGAGGGCAAGAACCCCTGGAACGCCTTCGCCATCTGGGACGGCGGGCTCGGCATCTGGGGCGCGGTCGCGCTCGGCGCCGTCGGCGCGCTGATCGCCTGCCGCCGCCGGGGGATCCCGCTGCCCGCGATGGCCGACGCGATCGCGCCCGGCATCATCGTCGCGCAGGCGATCGGGCGGCTCGGCAACTACTTCAACCAGGAGCTGTACGGCGCGCACACCGACCTGCCGTGGGGCCTGGAGATCTACCAGCGCTTCGACCCGGCCACCGGCGCCCCGGACGCCCTCGGCGGCGTCGCGACCGGGCACATCCCGCTGCCGGAAAGCCCGGTGCACCCGACGTTCCTGTACGAGCTGATCTGGAACCTGCTGATCGCCCTGCTCGTGGTGTGGGCGGACCGCAAGTTCAAGCTCGGCCACGGCCGCGCGTTCGCGCTGTACGTCGCGGGCTACACCGTCGGCCGCGGCTTGATCGAGCTGATGCGCACCGACACCGCCAACCACATCCTCGGCCTGCGGGTCAACGTGTGGACCTCGATCCTGCTGTTCATCGGCGCGATGGCGTACTTCGTCGTCGCGGCCAAACGCGGTCCGCGCGAGGCCCCGGAGACGTTGCGCAGCAAGGGAGACGAGCGGAACGCCGCCGTCGAGCCCGAATCGGGCGACGCGGGGGAGAAGCCGGAACCGGACGAGAAGGCCGCGGAGGACACTGTGGACGCCGGGTCTTCCCCAGCCGAGAACGGCAAGTCCGAGAAGTCTTAGGCGCAGAGCCGAAAAAGAGGTCCCCGCCCGGGTTGGGCGGGGACCTCTTTTTTCGCAGCACCGGGGTTCAGCTGAGGAACGAACCGCCGAAGTAGTCGTCGTCATTGCCGGAGTCCTGACGCCGGGCACGGCGGCCCGACGACGGCGGCGGCTGCGGTGCGGACCGCTTCGGCCGGTCGCCTCGATCCGCGAGCGGATCGGCGAAATCGTCCTCCGGCTCCGGTTCCGGGGCGCGATGCCGAGGCGGAGCGGGCGGTGCTTCCTTCTCCGGAGCCGGCGCCGGGGGCGGGGGCGGCGGAGTCCGGTCGACGAGCGGATTGTCGTTCGAGTACTCCGCGGGCTCCGGCGCGGGCGGAGGCGGGGACTGCGGACGGCCGCTGGTCGCCAGCGGGTCCGCGGCGGAGAACCCGACGGGCTTGTCCGGCGTGTCCGGATACGTCGACCTTCCGGTGTCCGACAACGGGTTCCCGGCGCCGCCGGTGCGCGCTTCGAGGATCTCCTCGGGGCTCTGGCCCTCCTCCAGTTCCTCGAGGATGTCCTTGGCCTCGCTGAGCTTCTCGTCGGCGAGCGCGCGGACCTCGGGGTCGGCGAAGGCCCGGCCCGCGGCGACGTCCTCCCACGAGTATTCGCCCGCGTCGACCTTCCGCTTGATCAGCCGCAGCTGCGCGGGAGCGTCCGGACGCGAGGCGGCCCGCTTGATCGCCTCGATCCGTTCCGGGGTGTCGGTTTTGGGCAGCGGGCGGAGCTTGATCTTCTCCAGGTCCTTCAGCAGCTGCTGGGACTTGCGGACCGTCCGGTCGAGCGCGGCCTCGGCCTCCCGCAGCTCGGGCGTCTTCCACGAATCGTCCGCGGTGACGGGGTAGGACATCTCGGCAGTTCCTCCTTAGTCGATGCGGCCGTGGATCCGGCCGCTCGCCGAGCGCCGGGGCGGATGGGACGGCGGATGGTTCGCGGGCGGGTGGTTCGGCTGGGACGGCGGGTGGCTCGGTTGCTGGGGCGGCTGGTGGTGCTGCTGGTTCTGCGGGGGCTGGTGCTGCGGACCGTCCGGTTCGGACCGCTGGTTCTGCCCGCGCTCGCCGGAACCCTGCGACCGGTCGCCCTCGTCGCCGGAGCGGCGGTCGCCGTTCCCCTCGTCGCCGGACGTGCGGTCGCCTTCGTCGTCTCCGCCTTCGCGCGAGCGCCGGTTTTCCGCGTGCGCCTCGCGCGACTCGTTGACGCCGTCCTTGCCCGCCTGCACGGCGTCCTTGGCGTCCTGGCCGATGCCCTTGGCGTTGTCCTTGATGTCGCCGACGTCGCCGCCGATGTTCTTCGCGATGTCGACGAGATCGCCGATGCTGCCGACGTCCTTGATCTTCTGCAGCTGCGACCCGATGTCCTTGATCGAGTTCCAGATGTCCTGGACCTTCGTGATGATGTCCTGGATCATCTCGATGATCGAGATCAGCGCGTTGATCAGCGGGAGCAGTTCGGACAGCGCGGTGATCGCGTCGGCGATCCAGCCCGCGATCGGGACGCACGCCTCCGCGGCCATCACCAGCAGCCGGTCGATCAGGCTCTTCAGCAGGTCGAGCGCCTTGGCCGCGAGTTTCTGCGACGTTTCCGACAGCAGGTCGAAGCCCTTGGCGATCAGCGACGCGATCCCGGCCTCGGCGGCGAGCCCGGCCCGCCACCCGGCCTGCACGTAGGCCTTGTGCTCCAAGGAAGCCATGCCGTGCCAGGAATCGCTGACGGTCTTCTCGTTGGCGACCATCACCTCGGAGAACGCCTTCATCGCCTCGGAGATGTTGCGCCACGCCTCGGCGTCGGCCGACATCTTCGAGAAGTCGCCGGTGAGCGGTTCGATGAACTGCTGGGTGAGCGTGGTGCCGGTGAACTTCTGGTACACCCACTCGACGGCCATCACCTCGACGCCGGCGTCCTTCACCAGCGCCTGGATGTCCTCGCCGGAGGTGTCTTCCGGCGGCTGCAGCAGTTCGACGATCGAATCGCCGCGGTCGAAGTCGCCGGTGGCGCCGGGAACTCCGCCGGGCTCGCCGCCCGAAGCACCGGTGCCGCCCTCGCCGCCGTTGCCGCCGCCTTCACCGCCCTCGCTGCCGGAACCGCCCTCGTCGCCGCCTTCGCCGCCCCCGTCGCCGCCTTCGCTGCCGGAGCCGCCCTCGTCGCCGCCCCGGCCGCCGCCTTCGTCGCCGCCCTCGTTGCCGCGGTCGCGGCCCCGCTCGTCGCCGCCTTCTCCGCCGCCGTCCCGGCCATCCCGGCCGTCGCCGCCGTCCTGACCGTCGCGGCCATCTCGACCGTCGCGGCCGTCCCGGCCATCACGACCATCCCGGCCGTCGCGACCGTCCCGGCCGTTGCCGTTGCCGGAGTTTCCCCCGGTGCCGCTCGGATGCGTCCCGTCGTCCCCTCCGGACGGACGGCGTCCGTCCGGGCCGGTGCCGGGGTGCTGGTTCCCTCCCGGATGGGTGGGCTGATGGCCGCCCGGAGGCGGCTGGTTGCCGGGATGCGGCTGGTTTCCCGGATGCGGCTGGTTCCCGGGGTGCGGCTGGTTGCCGCCGGGATGGGACGGCGGATGCGTCGTCCCCGATCCCCCGGAGTGGTGGCCGCCGCCGTGGCCGCCGCCATGCCCTCCGCCGTGCCGTGCCATGTCTTTTCCCCCTCGTCAGAACCGTGCGGTGCGGATGCGCATCAGGCCGCGCCGCGGCCGGAGTCGATGCCGTCGAACTGGTCGATGAACTGCTGGAGCAGCTGCGCGGAATTGGCGTCGTGGTGCGCGTAGGCCTGCGCCGCCTGCTTGACCCCGTCCGAAAGCGAGGTCAGCCGCGAGTGGCCGAAGTCGAGCGTTCCGCCGTAGAGGTTCGCGACCAGCTGCACCACTGGCTGCAGCACCACGAACAGGCCGGTGAACCCGGACGTGTCGCACGCGGTGGAGCGCATGTAGTCGTTGATCTTGCTGATCTTCTCGTGGAGGCTGTCGAGCACCTCGGCGTACTGGTTCATCGTCTCGACGTCGACTTCTATGCCGGACATGAAAGAAACCGCCCTCCCCGTGAGCTATTCGGTTGCCGAACACTATGGCAACCGACGATCACCGGGCGTGGGCGGTTCCCCGAAATTTGTGCGATTACCTGGGAAGATCGGGCGAAGGGGACGAAGCGGGCGCATCGACTTCGTCACGTGCCGGGTGCGCGAGGCGGCCCCGGGGCTTATGCTTCGCGGACCGAAGCATCTCAGGACCCATCCGGAACTATGTCGTTCCGCGCTGCCGGATCGTTACCGTTCTTCCCCGTTCGGGGAGCTCCGAGGCGCTGCTGGGGTGTTTCCCAGGTGTTAAAGTCGCGCTAACAAGCGGGCCATCGTCGTCCCGTGCGCTCCCCGCGGCCGGTTCGCCGGCCACCGCACGAAACGACGAAGGAGGTCCCTTTTCCATGATCTTCTCCGCCATCCCCGGCAAGCAGGGTCTGTACGACCCGGACACCGAGCAGGATTCCTGCGGCGTCGCCATGGTCGCCGACGTCCAGGGCCGCCGCACGCACGGCATCGTCACCGACGGTCTCGCCGCGCTCACGAATCTCGACCACCGCGGAGCCGCGGGAGCCGAGCCGACGAGCGGCGACGGCGCCGGGATCCTGCTGCAGCTGCCCGACGAACTGCTGCGCGCCGAGGCGGGTTTCCCGTTGCCTCCCACCGGCGCCTACGCCGCCGGGATCGCTTTCCTGCCCTCCGACGACGAGCAGCGCCGCAAGGCGATCGGGCTCGCCGAACGGATCGCGGCCGAGGAAGGGCTCGCCGTCCTCGGCTGGCGCGAGGTCCCGGTGGACGCCGACGGCGCGGACATCGGCCCCACCGCGCGTTCGGTGATGCCGCGCTTCGCGATGCTGTTCGTGTCGTCCCCGCACGGCGAAACCGGCCTTGAGCTGGACCGGCTGGCCTTCTGCCTGCGCAAGCGCGTCGAGCACGAGAGCCTCGCTTCCGGCTGCGGCACGTACTTCCCGTCGCTGTCCGCGCGCACGATCGTCTACAAAGGCATGCTCACGCCCGAGCAGCTGCCGCGGTTCTTCTCCGATCTGCGCGATTCCCGGCTCGCCAGCGCGATCGCGCTCGTGCACTCCCGGTTCTCCACCAACACTTTCCCGTCGTGGCCGCTCGCGCACCCGTTCCGGTTCGTGGCCCACAACGGCGAGATCAACACGATCCGCGGCAACCGCAACCGGATGCGCGCCCGCGAGGCGCTGCTCGAATCCGATCTGCTGCCGGGCGATCTTTCACGGCTGTACCCGATCTGCTCGGCCGACGCGTCGGACTCGGCGTCCTTCGACGAGGTGCTGGAGCTGCTCCACCTCGCGGGCCGCTCGCTGCCGCACGCGGTGCTGATGATGATCCCGGAGGCGTGGGAGAACCACACCTCGATGGATCCGGAACGGCGCGCTTTCTACCAGTTCCACGCCAGTCTGATGGAGCCGTGGGACGGCCCGGCGTGCGTCACCTTCACCGACGGCACGCTCGTCGGCGCGGTGCTCGACCGCAACGGACTGCGCCCGGCGCGCTGGTGGCGCACCGCCGACGACCGCGTGGTGCTCGCCAGCGAGGCCGGAGTCCTCGACGTGGCACCGGAAAACGTCGTCGCGAAGGGCCGGTTGCAGCCGGGCCGGATGTTCCTCGTGGACACCGCCGCGGGCCGGATCGTGGACGACGAAGAGGTCAAGTCCGCGCTGGCGCGCAAGCAGCAGTACAGCGACTGGCTGCACGCCGGCCTGCTGAAGATCGCCGAGCTGCCCGACCGCGACCACGTCGTGCAGAGCCACGATTCGGTGCTGCGCCGCCAGCTCGCTTTCGGCTACACCGAAGAAGAACTGAAGATCCTGCTCGCGCCGATGGCCGCCAACGGGGCCGAGCCGATCGGGTCGATGGGGTCGGACACCCCGGTCGCGGTGCTCTCCAAGCGCTCCCGGCTGCTGTACGACTATTTCAAGCAGAACTTCGCGCAGGTGACCAACCCGCCGCTGGACGCGATCCGCGAAGAGCTGGTCACGTCGATGAGCCGGATCATGGGGCCGGAGCGCAACCTGCTCGCGCCGGGGCCCGCGTCGTGCCGGCACCTGAACCTGCCGTATCCGGTGATCGACAACGACGAGCTGGCCAAGCTCATCCACATCAACGACGACGGCGATCTGCCCGGTTTCGCCTGCACTGTCCTTTCCGGACTGTACGAAGTGGACGGCGGGGCGGACGCGCTGGCGGCGGCGATCGAACGGGTGCGGCGCGACGCGTCCGAGGCGATCGCGGCGGGCGCGCGCACGCTCGTGCTGTCCGACCGCGATTCCGACCACCGGATGGCGCCGATCCCGTCGCTGCTGCTGGTTTCCGCGGTGCACCACCATCTCGTGCGCACCAAGGAGCGGCTGCGCGTCGCGCTGGTCGTGGAGACCGGCGACGCCCGCGAGGTGCACCACATCGCGCTGCTGCTGGGCTACGGCGCGGCGGCGGTGAACCCGTACCTGGCCTTCGAAACCATCGAAGACATGATCAGCCAGGGCGCGATCACCGGCATCGAGCCGGCGAAGGCGATCCGCAGCTACGTGCAGGCGCTCGTCAAGGGCGTCTTGAAGATCATGTCCAAGATGGGCATTTCGACGGTCGGCGCGTACACCGCGGCGCAGGTCTTCGAATCCCTTGGCCTGAGCCAGGAACTGCTCGACGAGTACTTCACCGGAACGTCGTCGAAGCTCGGCGGCGTCGGGATGGAGGTGCTCGCCGAGGAGGTCGCGGTGCGGCACCGCCGGGCGTACCCGGACAACCCGACCGACCGGGTCCATCGTGGACTCGACACCGGCGGCGAGTACGCGTACCGCCGCGAGGGCGAACTGCACCTGTTCACGCCGGAGACGGTGTTCCTGCTGCAGCACGCGTCGAAGACCGGGCGCGACGAGGTGTACCGCAAGTACACCGACGAGGTGCACCGGCTCTACCGCGAGGGCGGCACGCTGCGCGGGCTGTTCAAGTTCCGCGACGGCGCGCGCGAGCCGATCCCGCTGGACGAGGTCGAACCCGCGTCGGCGATCCTGCGCCGGTTCAACACCGGGGCGATGTCGTACGGCTCGATTTCGGCCGAGGCGCACGAAACCCTCGCCATCGCGATGAACCGCATCGGCGGCCGGTCCAACACCGGCGAGGGCGGCGAAGACCCGGAGCGGCTGTACGACCCGCAGCGGCGCAGCGCGATCAAGCAGGTCGCGTCGGGCCGGTTCGGCGTCACGAGCGAGTACCTCGTCAACGCCGACGACATCCAGATCAAGATGGCGCAGGGCGCGAAGCCGGGCGAAGGCGGGCAGCTGCCGCCGAACAAGGTGTACCCGTGGATCGCCCGCACGCGGCATTCGACGCCGGGCGTCGGGCTGATTTCCCCGCCGCCGCACCACGACATCTACTCCATCGAGGACCTGGCGCAGCTGATCCACGACCTCAAGAACGCCAACGAGCAGGCCCGCATCCACGTGAAGCTGGTGTCCTCGCTGGGCGTCGGCACGGTCGCGGCGGGCGTGTCCAAGGCGCACGCGGACGTCGTGCTCATTTCCGGGCACGACGGCGGTACCGGCGCGTCGCCGATGAACTCGCTCAAGCACGCCGGCACGCCGTGGGAGATCGGGCTCGCCGAAACGCAGCAGACGTTGCTGCTCAACGGTTTGCGCGACCGGATCACGGTCCAGGTCGACGGTGCGATGAAGACCGGCCGCGACGTCGTGATCGCGGCGCTGCTCGGCGCCGAGGAGTACGGCTTCGCGACCGCGCCGCTGGTGGTCGCGGGCTGCATCATGATGCGCGTCTGCCACCTCGACACGTGCCCGGTCGGCGTCGCCACGCAGAGCCCGGAGCTGCGCAAGCGCTACACCGGACAGGCCGACCACGTGGTGCGGTACTTCGAGTTCGTCGCCGAAGAGGTGCGGGAAACCCTGGCACAGCTGGGATTCCGGACGCTCGACGAGGCGATCGGGCACGCCGAGATGCTCGACACCGACGAGGCCGTGCAGCACTGGAAGGCCTCCGGGCTCGACCTCAGCCCGGTCTTCGAGATGCCCGCGGAGACGCCGTACGGCGGTGCGAAGCGGCGCGTGCGCGAGCAGGACCACGGCCTGGCGCACGCACTCGACCGCACGCTCATCCAGCTCGCCGAGGCGGCGCTGGAGGACGCGCATCCGGTGCGCCTGGAACTGCCGGTGCGCAACGTGAACCGCACCGTCGGCACGCTGCTGGGCTCGGAGATCACCCGCCGCTACGGCGGCGAGGGCCTGCCCGAGGGCACGATCCACGTGCGGCTCACCGGTTCGGCCGGGCAGTCGCTCGGCGCGTTCCTGCCGCGCGGCATCACGCTGGAAATGGTCGGCGACGCCAACGACTACGTCGGCAAGGGCCTGTCCGGCGGCCGGATCGTGGTCCGCCCGCATCCGGAAGCGAGCTTCGCCGCCGAACAGCAGACGATCGCGGGCAACACGCTGGCCTACGGCGCGACGTCGGGCGAGCTGTTCCTGCGCGGGCAGGTCGGCGAGCGGTTCTGCGTCCGCAACTCCGGCGCGACGGTCGTGGCCGAGGGCGTGGGCGACCACGCGTTCGAGTACATGACCGGCGGCCGCGCGGTGGTGCTCGGCCCGACCGGGCGGAACCTGGCGGCCGGCATGTCCGGCGGCAGCGCGTACGTGCTCGACCTGGACCCGGCGAAGGTCAACCGGGAGATGGTGGACCTGCTTCCGCCCGCGCCGGAGGATCTGGCCTGGCTCAAGCAGATCGTGCAGCAGCATCACGACCTCACCCGCTCGGCCGTGGCCGCGTCGCTCCTGGGCGACTGGACCCGGCGCGCGGCGGCGTTCACCAAGGTGATGCCGCGCGACTACCAGCGGGTCCTCGATGCGGCGAAGGCAGCGCGCGCTGCCGGCCGCGATGTCGACGAAGCGATCATGGAGGCGGCTCGTGGCTGACCCCACCGGTTTTCTGAAGCACGAACGGCAAGAACCGAAGAAGAAGTCCTATGAGGAACGGCTTTCCTCGTGGGGCGAGGTCTACGCGGACGTCGCGCCCGAAGAGCGCAACGAGCAGGTGCGCACGCAGGCGTCGCGCTGCATGGACTGCGGCATCCCGTTCTGCCACTCCGGCGGTTCCGGCTGTCCGCTGGGCAATCTGATCCCGGAATGGAACGACCTCGTCCGCCGCGGCGACTGGGCGGCGGCCAGCGATCGCTTGCACGCCACCAACAATTTCCCGGAGTTCACCGGGAAGCTGTGCCCCGCGCCGTGCGAGGCGGGCTGCGTGCTGTCGATCTCGCCGCTGTCCGGCGGGCCGGTGGCGATCAAGCGCGTCGAGGAGACGATCGCGGCGCAGTCGTGGGAAGCCGGATACGTGCAGCCGCAGGTCTCCGAGGTGTCCTCGGGCCGCAAGGTGGCCGTCGTCGGCTCCGGCCCGGCCGGGCTCGCCGCGGCGCAGCAGCTGACCCGCGCGGGTCACGAGGTCACCGTGTTCGAACGGGACGACCGGCTCGGCGGCCTGCTGCGGTACGGGATTCCCGAGTTCAAAATGGAGAAGAAGGTCCTGGACCGGCGGCTCGCGCAGCTGCGCAAGGAGGGCACGAAGTTCGTCACCGGCTGCGAGGTCGGCGTCGACCTGTCGGTGGAAGACCTGCGCGCGCAATACGACGCGGTGGTGCTCGCCGTCGGCGCCCTGCGCGGCCGCGACGACCGCACCACGCCGGGCCGTTCGCTGCAGGGCATCCACCTGGCGATGGAACACCTGGTGCCCGCCAACAAGTTCGTGGAGGGCGACGGGCCGTCCCCGGTCGACGCGAACGGCAAGCACGTCGTGATCATCGGCGGCGGCGACACCGGCGCGGACTCCTACGGCACCGCCACCCGGCAGGGCGCGCTGTCGGTGACGCAGCTCGACCAGTACCCGACGCCGCCGGAAATCCGCGACGACGAGCGTTCGCCGTGGCCGACCTGGCCCTACATCCTGCGCACCTACCCCGCGCACGAGGAGGCGGGCGAGCGGAAGTTCGCGGTGGCGGTCAAGCAGTTCGTCGACGACGGCAACGGGCGCGTCAAAGCCGTGGAACTGCAGGAAGTCCGCGTGCAGAAGGACCCGGAAACCGGCCGCCGCGAGGTCATCCCGGTGAACGACGCGGTCGAAACGCTGCCCGCGGACCTGGTCCTGCTGGCGATCGGCTTCGAAGGCGTCGAGGAAATGCCGCTGCTGGAAGGCCTCGACCTGACCCTGACCCGCCGCGGCACCCTGTCGTGCGGCGCGGACTGGCAGACGGAAACCCCCGGGGTCTTCGTCTGCGGCGACGCCCACCGCGGCGCGTCGCTGGTCGTGTGGGCCATCGCGGAAGGCCGCTCGGTGGCGGCCGCGGTGGACACCTTCCTGACCGGCGCTTCGGACCTTCCCGCTCCGGTGCACCCGACCGCATTGCCGCTCGCGGTGGTGTGATCGGTTCGAGCTCGGGCCCCGGCGCAACGGCGCGCCGGGGCCCGTTTCTTTACGCTGGAGAGCGTGCGAATCGGTGAATTAGCCCGGAAGACCGGGGTCAGCGCCCGCTCGCTGCGGTACTACGAGCAGCAGGGCCTGGTGCACAGCACCCGGTCCGCGGGCGGGCAGCGGCATTACCTGGCGACCGAGGTCGAACGGGTCGAACTGATCCGCCGGTTGTTCGCCGCGGGCTTGCACAGCAAGGTGATCGCCCGGCTGCTGCCCTGCGTGCACAGCGACGACGCGGCCGTCATCGAAGACGCTTTCACCACCATGGTGTCCGAACGCGACCGGCTGACCGCCGACATCGCCCGCCTCGCCGACGCCCGCGCCGCGCTGGACGTGCTGATCGAGGCGAACACTCGGTACCGGCAAGGCGAGTCCGTCTCGTGCTAGATGCTGATGACTAGCTTGTCCGCGGCATGCCGGGACTCGACCAGCGCCAACGCTTCATGAGCCCGTGCGAGCGGATAGGTCCCGGTGATGTTCGGATCGAGCCGTCCTTCGGCCATCAGCTCAGCGACGCGTTCCAGACTCGCCCGATCGAGCCGACGACGAACGAATTCGCCGCCGAGTTCGGTCACCGACGCATCCCCGACCGCGACGAGCTTCTTCCCTAACGGCGCGACGTCGCGAAGGGACTGGCCGCCAACTGTGTCGACCACGGCGTCGAAACTGCCCTCGACGCTTTCCGTCGTGTAGTCGATGAACGCAGCGCCGTACTTCGCCGCGAGGGGCCGCTTGGCCGTGCTGCCCGTGCCTGTAACGACGAGCCCCCGGTCCCGCGCCAGCTGCGCCAACGCGATGCCGACGCCCCCGCCGATCCCGTTCACCAGCAGCGACGCGCCCTTCGGCAGATCGAGCTGGTCGAGCACGTCCAGCGTCGTGGTGCCCGCGACGGGAATGGTCGCCGCCCAGGTCCACGGGAGAGCGTCGGGAATGCGAGCGGTGGACTCGCCGAGCAGCAGCGTCGTTTCCGCGTACGTCCCCGCGCCGGTCAGCGCGAACCCGGTGACCCGGTCGCCGACGTCGAGGCCGGTCACGTCTTCTCCCGCGGCGAGCACCGTTCCCGCCGCTTCCATCCCGATGACCTGAGGGAACGGCAGGCGCCCGTTCAGGTCGGGGACGTGCCCGGACCGCAGCAGATGATCGAGCGGATTCACCCCCGCGGCCGCGACCCGGACCAGCACCTCGGCGGGGCCGGGCACCGGGTCAGGCCGGTCGAAGAACTCCTGGACGTCGGCAGCGCCGAATGCCCGGTATCCCAAGGCAGTGCTCATTCGCTTGTCCCTTCCGCGGCAGGCTCGGTTCGGGAACGACGCTATTTCTTGACACCAGTGTCACCTTCCAGCCAATGTGACCCGGCCGACACGGTTCGTGCGAAGCTGAACCGCGTCGGAGGGGGACGCCCAGGTGGACGAACGGATCACGAACCAGGTCTTGGGCCCGGTCACGGGCAAGGTCGTGCAGGTGGGTCACGCCGACTCGGTCGTCGTCCACGCGGCTCCGCCCGCCCGGTCCCGCTACCGGCAATGGGTGCGCCAGGTAGCCCCGGACCAGCTCGTCGGCCGCGAAACGGAACTGGCTGAACTCGCCCGCTTCTGCACCGCCCCGGACGACGCTCCCGCGTACGTGTGGTGGCGCGCGGCTCCCTGGACCGGCAAGTCGGCTCTGATGGCCTCGTTCGTCCTCTCGCCGCCCGAGGGAGTGCGGGTGGTGTCCTTCTTCGTCACGGCGCGTTCGCTCGGCGACGACACGCGTGAGGCGTTCGTAGACGTCGTCCAGGAGCAACTGGCCGAAGTCCTGGGCGCGGCGAAGGACCCCGAGGCGCGAAACCTCAACGCGGTCTTCGCCGAAGCCGCCGCATACTGCCGAAACCGCGGCGAGCGCTTGGTGCTGGTCGTCGACGGACTGGACGAGGATCGCGGCGCCAGCTCCGGCGGCCACAGCATCGCCGCGCTGCTGCCGTTCCCCGAAAACGGTCTCCGCGTGATCGTCGCGAGCCGCCTCAACCCCGGAGTCCCGCCCGACGTCCGCGGCGATCATCCGTTGCGGGCTCCCGGAATCGAGCGTTCCCTGGCGCCTTCGCCCGCAGCCGTCGCGGCGAAGGCCGATATGGAGCACGAGCTAGACGCACTGCTCCGCGACCAAGAGGACCTGCTGGGTTTCCTCGTCGCGGCTCGCGGCGGCCTCAGCAGCGACGACCTGGCGCAGCTGACCCAGCGGCGCCCACGCGACGTCGAACGAGTGCTGAACAGTGTGGCGAGTCGTTCGTTCACCCGGCGCCCAGCGCATTGGCGACCCCGCGAGGCCCCGGCGGTTTTCCTGCTGGGCCACGAGAATCTGCAACGCGAGGCCGTCGAAGCCCTCGGCGGCGAACTGTCCCGGTACCGCGCGGCGATCGACGAATGGGCCGCCGGATACCGGTCGGCGGGCTGGCCGCCGGACACGCCCCAATTCCTGCTGCGCGGCTACTTCCGGCTGGTCCAGGAAAGCGGCGACGTGACCGCTCTCGTCGACCTGGCCGGAGACCCGGCGAGGCACGAACGCCTGCTGGACGTATCCGGCGGCGACCTGGCCGCGATGGGGGAGCTGGACGCCGCCCGCGCCGCTCTGCTCGCGTCCGACGATCCCGACCTCGTCCGGCTCGTCACGCTCGACACGTACCGGGACAATTTCCGCGACCGCAACAAGATCACGCCGGTGCGCTTGCCCGCGGTGTGGGCCGCGCTGGGGCAGTTCGACCACGCCGTGGCGCTCGCGCAGTCCATGACCGATCCCGTTTCGCGCAGGCGGGCACTGCTCGAGCTGTCCGGTGAGCTGGTCCGCGCCGGACAGCCGGAGCGAGCCGAGCAGCTGGCCGACGACGAGCACGATCCGGAGCTGCGCGACTCCCTGCTCGCGGAAACCGCGGTCGCGTTGGGGTACGGCGGGAAGCCTGACGCGGCCGTGCGGATCGCCGTGCGGGTCAGCGCGGATCAACGCCGGCGGATCGCCGCCGTCGCCGAACCGGACCTCTCCCGGGCCGGGCAGCTGGCCAGGGAGATTTCCCGCGAAGACCTTAGGGACCGGACACTGAGCGAACTGGCGGTGCAGGCTGTCGACGACGTGGCCGTGGCCGCGGAACTGGCCGGTGCGATGACTCGCGATATGAGCCGGGACAAGGCGTTCGCGGAGATCGCACAGCGGCTCGTCCAGCGGGGCGAAGTCGAGCGGGCACGCGCCTTCGCACAGGAGCACGGCGCGTCCGGAGTGCTGTTCCGCCTCGACGTCACCGCTGAACTGGCCGCGGCGGACGACCCGGTCGCAGCTGTCGACGCGAGATCCGCCGAGGCGCACCGCGAGCACACGTTGGTGCCTGTCCTGATCGATTTCCTGGCCGATGCGGGCAGGCTGGCGGACATTCCCCCAATGCTCGATGCGATGACCGACCCCTTCGCCCGGCGCGACGCGGTGAACCGGTTCGTCCAGGCACTCGTGGCCGCGGGCCAGCCCGACCAGGCCTTCCAGTGGGCTGCCCGCCACCTCTCCACCCGCCGGTCGGCCCGCGAACTGCAAAGCGACGCGGACCGGTTCGTGTCCCTGGCGGATGCGCTGCTGGCGACCCTGGACCGCGCCCGCGCGCACGAGGCGGCGGAGCGGGCCGAATCGATGACCCGCCGTGCGGCGGACGATCCGCGGGCGGCAGCGGCGATCGGTGCGCTGAGCACAACCGTCGTCGCGGCAGGCGACGTCCGCCGGGCCGAGCTGCTCGCTCCGCTGGTGCGCTCGGAATGGCAGGGGCTGAGGGAAATCAAGTCGCTGGCGTGCCTTCTCGCGGAAAAGGGAGATCCGCTGATCGCCGAGAAGCTGATCCGCGGCGTCGGATTCTGGTCGGCGATGCGGGAACCCGTGGTCCTGCTCGCCCGCAGGCTCCGGGCCGACGGCGACCGGGCCGCGCTGTCCCGGGTCGCGGAGTACGTGCGGAGCGGGATGGCGGAGAAGTCCCCGGACCGGGAGTTCGTGCGGCTCGACCGGCGTGCGGCCATCGTGATGCTGGCCGCGGTGGGCGAACCCGCCGAGGTCGTCGAACTGGTGGCCGCCGGTCGCGAGGAGGACAACTCCGAGCTGGCGATCGAGGACGCGATCGAGGACCTGGCAGCGCGCGGTGAGGTCGCGGCGGCCCTCGAGCTGTGCGGATACCTGAACGAGGCGTTCCGGGTGTCTGCCCGGCGGCTCCTGGTCCGCGGCCTGGCCGCGGCCGGGCACCTGGACCAGGCCGAGACTGTCTTCGAGAGCGTCGAAAGCGATCAGGAACGGGACCGGCTCACCCTGGCGTTCCTGCCGGAACTGGCCAAGCACGACCTGCCCCGCGCACTCGCCCGGACCCGTCTCGTCGAATCCGCGGACGACCGCGCCCGTCTGCTGGTCGAGATCTCCGCCGCCGCCCCGCCGGACGAGCGCCGCCGGATCCTCGCCGAAGCGGTCAGCCTCGACCACTGGTCGGTCATCGTCCCAGCCCTTGAAACAGCCGAACTCGCAGGTCTGCTGGACGTGGCCGACCGATTCGGCGCCCTGTACCGCCAAGACGCCCCGGACGCGTGACCCTCGCCGCCCACCGGCCCGGGCGAAGGCGGCAGACCCTATCCTGAGACGCGTGAACTGGACAGTCGACGTTCCCGTAGACACTCTCCCCGAGCTGCCGCCGTTGCCTCCTGAGCTGCGGGACCGCCTCGACACCGCCTTGTCGCTGCCCGCCGCGCAGCAGCCGGAGTGGCCGGACGCCGCGCTGGCCAAGCGGGTGCGCGGCGTGCTGGAGAGCGTGCCGCCGATCACCGTGCCCGCCGAGATCGACCGGTTGAAGAGCCGGCTCGCCATGGTGGCCCGCGGGGAGGCGTTCCTGCTGCAGGGCGGGGACTGCGCGGAGACGTTCGAGTCCAACACCGAACCGCACATCCGGGCGAACCTGCGCACGCTGCTGCAGATGGCCGTCGTGCTCACCTACGGGGCCAGCCTGCCGGTGGTGAAGGTCGGCCGGATCGCGGGCCAGTACGCGAAGCCGCGCTCGTCCGGCACCGACGCGCTCGGGCTGCCGGTCTACCGCGGCGACATCATCAACTCGCTCGTCGCCAAGCCGGAGCTGCGGGTGCCGGACCCGGGCCGGATGATCCGCGCCTACGCGAACGCGGGCGCGGCGATGAACCTGGTCCGCGCGCTCACCGGGGCCGGCATGGCCGACCTGCACCAGGTGCACGACTGGAACAAGGACTTCGTGTCCTCGTCGCCGGCGGGGGAGCGCTACGAGGCGCTCGCCGCCGAGATCGACCGCGGCCTGCGGTTCATGAACGCCTGCGGCGTCACCGACACGTCGCTGCAGTACACCGAGATCTTCGCCAGCCACGAGGCGCTGCTGCTCGACTACGAGCGCGCGATGCTGCGCCTGGACCAGGCCGACGCGGCGAACCCGAAGCTGTACAACCTGTCCTCGCACTTCCTGTGGATCGGCGAGCGCACCCGCCAGCTCGACGGCGCGCACATCGCGTTCGCCGAACTGCTGTCGAACCCGATCGGGCTCAAGATCGGCCCGACGACCACGCCGGAACAGGCCCTGGAGTACGTCGAGCGCCTCGACCCGCGCAACGAACCGGGGCGGCTCACGCTGATCTCCCGGATGGGCAACGGCAAGGTCCGCGAGGTGCTGCCCGCCATCGTGGAGAAGGTCGAATCGTCCGGGCACAAGGTCATCTGGCAGTGCGACCCGATGCACGGCAACACGCACGAATCGTCCACCGGCTACAAGACCCGGCACTTCGACCGCATCGTCGACGAGGTCCAGGGCTTCTTCGAGGTGCACCACAAGCTCGGCACCTACCCCGGCGGCATCCACGTCGAGCTGACCGGCGAAGACGTCACCGAATGCCTCGGCGGCGCACAGGAAATCTCCGACGTCGACCTCTCCGGCCGCTACGAGACCGCCTGCGACCCGCGGCTCAACACCCAGCAGTCGCTGGAACTGGCCTTCCTAGTGGCGGAGATGCTGCGCGGCTGAGCACAGCTGGTGAGTGGCTAGGCCGGTGAGAACCGGCCTAGCCACTCACGAAACGTCCAGCAGTTCCGCCGCCGACTTGGCCACCGCGTCGCGCAGCGAGCCGAGGTCCGCCACCGCGTCCGCGTTCGCCTGCAGTCCGATGTGGACACTGTCGCGATAAGGCGCGACCGCGATACCCACAGCCTGGCGCGGAGCCAACGGCACGAACGGATACACCTCCGCCAACGGCGCACCATCGAGCGCGTGCCGCGCGCGCGGCACCGGAACAGTCGTCACCACCAGGTCGAACAGCAACGGCGCGGCCAACCCCGCAGTCCGCGTCCCGAGCCGGTGCAGCGCCGCGGGCATCCGGTCAGCCAGCAGCGGAAACGCCCCAGCTCCGCGAGCAGGGCCAGCGGCTTTGTTGCGTGCCATCGAGGCGCGCACTTCGGCCAGCCGCCGCACCGGATCGTCCAATCCGATCGGCAGATCGCACAAATAGCCGGAAAGCTTGTTCCCGCCCCGTTGCTCAGCCGCCCTCCCGCGCACGCTCACGGGAATCAGCGCGCGCACCGACCGTCCCGTCGCGCGAATGCCGCGGTTGACGAACCATTCGCGCAACGCGCCGGAAAGCACCGCGAGCACCACGTCGTTGGTGGTGCCGCCGTGCGTTCGCCGGATCCGGCGAAGATCGGCCGACGCCAACCGGGTGAAACCGAGGCGTCGTTCGGCGGTGGCGGGTGCGGCCAGCGGCAGGCACGGCGGACGCGCCGCCCGGACCACCGACGACGCGATTCCCGCTGTCTCCCACGCCGCGCTGAGCGGCGAACGCGGCTGCGGAATCACCGGTGCGCGCTCCGGGATCGGCAATCCGTCCAGAAGCCCCGCCGCGACGGCGTACGCGCCCGCCCCGTCGGTCAACGCGTGGTGCAGTTTGAGCAGCACCGCGAAGCTCCCGTCCGGAAAGCCGGTCACCACAGCGAGTTCCCACAACGGACGATGCGGGTCGAGCGGTTCGGCGATCCACCTCGCCGCGAATTCCGGCAGCGGGTCCGGGTCGTACAGCGTCGTGAGCCGGTGGTGCCGGATGTGGTGCACTGCCCGGAAATCCGGGTCGTCCACCCACGTCGCGGAGCCGGGCGGGAACAGTCCGGCGCGGATTTTCCGGCGCAGCGGCGGAATATCCGCCGCTCGGCGCGCGAGCAGCGCGGTCAGCCGGTCCGGATCGATCGCCTCCTCCGGCGCGAAAACCAGCGCCGCGCCCATCTGCATCGGCGCGGTTTCCTTGGAGAGGCAAAGAAAAGCGACATCGAGCGAGCTGAGCGGGGCAGGCGCCATGGTCCACCTTCCAACGTCGGACGTCGAGGGCGAATGCAACGACACTATCCGGGTGTGACCGGCGCACGGCCGTGATGTTGCGAGGACGCTAATTCCGCGAAATTTCACTCGCCAGTGGAGCGCCGCCGCTGCGGCAGACCGGGCCCGGCGGTCGGCCCGGGGCCGCCCGCCTCGGTGACCTCGGCGGCGATCTGGCGCATCGCGACACCGTTGCCCGGCCGCTTCGGCAACCCGGGCCACAGTTCGCTGGCTTCGAGCGCGGCGGCACGCAGCCGTCCGCCGTCGAGTTTGGTGTGCGTTTCGGCGATCTCGCGGTCGAGCCACTGCACGATCACCTTCAGCGGGCCGGCGCTGGGCAGCGGCCACACGAACACCGGATGCTCGTAGCGGAACTCCGAGCCGCTGCCTTCCTCGACGCGCAGCACCGGCTCGTGCGGTTCGCCCGCGCTCGGCACCGAAACCGTTTCGGAACTGGCCCGTCCGCCGTCCGGGAACAGCACGCCGACCAGCAGCGAGTTGTAGTCCGGGACGCGCCGGTGGCCGATCAGCGGCGCGCCGTCCATGCGGTCGCGCGAATACACCGCGATCCGCAGCGTCATCGCCTCCGGCCACACCTCGACCGCGCGCAGCGCCACGATGGTGCGCTCGGACCGGCCCAGCGGCGTCGCCCACGGCACCAGCGCGGGCACGATGTGGTCGGCCGGCGGGCCCGTCCACGGACGGCCCTCGTAGCCGAACAGCTCCCGTTCCCGCACCGGGAACAGGGGGCGCTCGCGAGGACCGTCCGTGAAGAAGCTCATCAGTCCTCGCGAGGGGCGACGCTGCCGTCGGAACCGGACTGCTTGGGGCCCATGGCGTCCATCAGCTGGCGGGCGAGGCCGAGGCCCGTGCCGCCGAGGGAGAGCGCCTTGGTGAACATGTCCGACATCCCGTCCGCGCCGTTCAGGACCACCATGTGGTCGACATTGCCGAAGGCCTGCGCGCCCGCTTCGACGATCTCCGGCCAGCGCTCGGCCAGCTGTTGTGCTACCACAGCCTCCTGGTTCTCCGCCAGTGCGGCCGCGCGCGCCTTGATCGACTCGGCCTCGGCGAGCCCCTTCGCTTTCGCCGCTTCGGCTTCGGCCAGACCCTTGGCTTTCGCCGCTTCGGCGTCCGCGAGACCCTTCGCCTTGGCGGCCGCCGCTTCCGCCTCGCCAGTGGCCTTCGTCGCACTCGCGCTGGCTTCCGCCCGTGCCTTCGTGGCCTGCGCTTCGGCGTCCGCCGCGGTCTTGACCCGGGTCGCGTCCGCACCGGCCCGCAGCTCGGTTTCCTTCGCCTGTGCCTGCGCACGGGCGATTTGCGCGTCGCGTTCCGCGTCCGCCGTGGTGCGCGTTTCGTACGCCTTCGCGTCGGCCGGCTTGCGGACCTGCGACTGCAGCCGCTGCTCGGACAGCGCCGCCTCGAGTTCGGCGGCCCTGGTCTCCTGGACCACGACCTCCTGGCGCGCGGTCGCCTCGGCCAGCGGACCGGACTGGCTCGCCTTCGCCTTGGCCTGGTCCACCTCGGCCTGGTACCCGGCCTGCTGGATCTGGCTTTCCCGGATCGCGCCCGCCTTGCGCGCGGCGGCGATCTGCTCGGCCTCGGTGGCCTCCTGGTCGCGCTGCGCCTCGGCGATCCGCGCGGAGGCGGCGATCGCGGCCGCGTGCGGCTTGCCGAGGTTGACGATGTAGCCGGACTCGTCGTCGATCTCCTGGATCTGCAGCGAGTCCACGATCAGCCCGAGCTTGATCATCTCGGTGGCCGACGACTGGCGGACCTCGCCGGTCAGCGCGTCGCGGTTGTGGATCATCTCCTCGATGGTCAGCCCGCCCACGATCGACCGCAGGTGGCCGGAGAACAGCTCGTGGATGGTGTCGTTCATGCCCTTCTGCTGGTCGAGGAACCGGCGGGCGGCGTTCGCGATCGACGCGAAATCGTCGCCGACCTTGTAGATCACGACCGCGCGCACGGTGACCGGCAGACCCTGTTTCGTCACGCACGAGACCTGCAGGTTCACCCCTCGGGTGTCCAGCGACAGCCTGCGCGCGGTCTGGAAGCCCGGCAGCACGTTCACGCCGCGGCCGGTGACGATCTTGAACCCGAGGCTGTCGGCGGTCTCGGTGCGCTCGACCCGGACGCCCCAGCCGGAGATGATGAGCGCCTCGTTCGGCTCCGCGACCTTGTACAGGATCCGCAGGAGCCCGAACAGCAGGATCACGGCCACGACCGCGATCACCACGATGACCCAGATTTCCATAGCCCTCGCCGCACTTTCCGTATTCAGCTGGCACGGCGCTCAGACGCCGTCAGCACTGCGACGCGGTCAAGCGCGCAACGGTTGCCACCTTTCCACGTAGACCGTGCGCGGGGGCTCGAAATCGACCACCAGAACGGGTGTTCCCACGGCGAACGTGGTGTCCGGCTCGGCCGGATAGGCGTAGAAGGCCTCGGTGCCGCCGCGGACGCTGAGCAGCACCTCGCCGATCAGCCCCGGGCCGACGGTGCCGGTCACCCGGCCGCGGCTGCCGATCATCCGCCGAACCCCCGGATCTTGACCTTGGTGCCCTTCGGCACGAACGTGCCCGGGGCCGGGTCCTGCTGCAGGACGAAGTCGAAGCCGCCGTGCCCGTGGCCGTTGCCGTCGCCGCCCTTGCGGTCGACCTCGAGCCCGGCCGCCTCGAGCGCGTCCGCGGCCTGGTCGAACGGGCGGTACCGGACGTCCGGGACCTGCACCGCGTTCGAGACGTAGACCTTGACCTTCTTCGTCCCCGGCGAGCCCGCGCCCGGGTCGGTGCGGGTGACCGCCCCGGCGGGCACGGTCTGCGAGAACTCCTCGCCGCCGTCCTGCGGCTGGAATCCGGCCTGCTTGAGGATCTGGAACGCCTCGTCCTTGGACCGCCCGGTCACGTCCGGGACCGGCGGAAGCGGCTCCGGGCCCTTGGACAGGACCAGCGTGACCTGGCCGCCGACGTCCACCGGGGTGCCCGCCGCCGGGCTCACGCTCACGACGGTGCCCTGCGGCGCGGTGTCGCTGTACTCCGGCGTGCCCTGGACGACGGTGAGCTTCTGCTCCTGGATCGCCTTCGTCGCCGTGTCGAGCGCGGTGCCGACCTGGATGTTCGGCACCTTCGGCTTGCCCTTGGACACCACCACGGACACGGTGGCGTCCTGGTCGAGCGTGGTGCCCGGGGCCGGATCCACCTTGATGACCTTGTAGGCCTCGACCGTGTTGTCGAACTCCTGGCTGTAGCGCGGGTTCAGCTTCGCCGCGCGCAGCTGGTCGCCCGCCTCGGCCTGGGTCAGCCCGGCGAGCTTCGGCACGGTCGTGGTCGTGACCTTGGAATCGCTGAGGATGAACGCGAACGCGCCGATCAGCCCGCCGAGCACGAGCACCCCGGCGATCGCCAGCGCGATCAGCTTGCGTTTGTCCCGCGGCTTCCGCGGCTCGTCCGGCGCGGCGGAGGGGCCGGCGCGCGGCGGTACCGGAGGCGGCGGCGCGGCGGGCACGGCGCGGGTCAGGGCGCGCGTGCCGCGGGGTCCGGAGACCGGCATGGTCTGCTGGTCAACCGGCACGTTCTGCTGGACGGCCGGAATGTTCGGGAGGGTGCGTTCGACGTCTGACACGCGGTCGCCGTCCGGCGGCGGGGGCACCGGCACCGCGACCGGCTGCAGCCCCAGTTCGGCGCGCGCGGCCTGCAACTGCGCGAGGAACTCGTTCGCGTCGGCTGGGCGCTGCTCCGGGTCGCGGCGGGTGGCGCGCAGGACCAGGTCGTCGAGCGCCGGCGGCAGGTCCGGCCGGAGCTCGCTCGGGCGCGGGACGTCGTCGTTCACGTGCCGGTAGGCGACCGAGATCGCGGTGTCGCCGGTGTAGGGCAGGCGGCCGGTGAGCATCTCGTACAGCAGGATGCCCGCCGAGTAGACGTCGCTGCGGGCCGTGGTGTCGCCGGTGGCGACCTGTTCGGGGGCCAGGTAGCCGACGGTGCCCAGGATGACGCTCGAGCTCGTGGTGCCCGCGCTGGCGACCGCGCGGACCAGGCCGAAGTCGCCGACCTTGACCACGCCGCCCGCCAGCTGCCCGCTGCGGCCGATGAGCACGTTCTCGGGCTTGACGTCGCGGTGCACCAGCCCGGCGGCGTGCGCGGCGGCCAGCGCGGCCAGCACCGGCTCCGCGACGCTCAGCGCGAGCGAGACGTCCAGCTGGCCCTGTTCGTCCAGCAGGTCGCGCAGCGTGCCGCCGTTGACCAGCTCCATCACCAGGAAGGCGAGACCGGCGTCCTGGCCGGCCGGGGTGTCGAAGCCCTGGTCGTGCACGGCGACCACGTTCGGGTGATGCAGCTGGGCGGCCGAACGCGCTTCGCGCACGAACCGGTCGACGAACGACCGGTCGTCGGCGAACCGCGGATCCATGATCTTGATCGCCACCGCCCGGTCCAGGCGGGTGTCGAGGCCCCGGTAGACGGCCGACATCCCGCCCCTGGCCAGCAGCTGGTCAACGCGGTACCGGCGTTCGAGCAGGGTGCCGACGAGGCTGGGCTGGGTGCGCGTCACGGTGGGCAATCGTACGGAAGGCCGCGCGTGCCGGGGCGGGTCACCCGTGCGTAGCAGTGGTCCGGACGGGGGAATGTGGCACAGTGTCACGTGTGAGTGGGATTCCTGTCGCCGACGACATCCTCGACGCCGCAGTCGCGGTCAAGCCGTTGCCGGAGGTGGCGGCCGCATTGGGCGTGTCGGCCAACAAGGTGCGCCAGATGCTGCGGGACGGCGAACTGATCGCTGTCCGGCGCAAAGGCGAACTCTGCGTGCCCGGCGACTTCTTCGTGAAGGACGGCATCGTCAAGGGGCTGGGCGGCACGATCACCGTGCTCGCCGACTCCGGGTTCAGCCGCACCGAGATGCTGCGCTGGCTCTTCACCGCCGACGACACGCTCCCGGGCAGCACGCCGATCAACGCGCTGCGCACCAGCCACGGCACCGAGGTGAAGCGGCGCGCGCAGGCGATGGCGTTCTAGCCCCGTCCCGCATTGCTCCGGTCGGGCTGACAACAATTGCCCTTCCGGACAGAACCCGCGTTTTTCGTTGACGCGGTCAATTGGTCTGGTCCATCGTCGGAAACCGTCCTGAAAATCCTGCTCGGCCGCATGCTGGAGAGGAGCATCGGGCATGGGAGGACGGGTTTCCGGAAGACGCTGCGCGCTCGCGTCGGCAGTGCTGGTGCTGGGCGGTTCCGCTTTGCTGGCACCGCCTGCGGCCGCTGAGACCGCGCCCTTCGCGGCGGCACCGCAAGCGCGGGAAGTGACGCTGGTGACGGGGGACCGGGTCACGGTTTTCCCGGGACCGAACGGCGGTACGAATTACGCCCTTTCGTCGCCGCCGCGCACCACTTTTCAGTCCTATCAAGCCGATGGTGGCGACCGTTACGTCATTCCGAGCGACGCCGTTCCGTTTCTCGGAAAGCTGGACAAATCGCTGTTCGACGTCACCGCGCTCGCGCGGATGCAGTCCGGGAACGCCCCGCTGGAGATCACTTTCCCGGCGGGTGCGGCCCCGGCGGCGCTGCCCGGCATCACGCTCGCCTCGTCCGCGGGGAACACGGCGACCGGCACCCTCGTTTCCGCCGCCGAATTCACCGCTGACCTGCACCGACGCCTCGCCGAAGACGCGTCCGCCGGCCGTCCGGCAGGCAGCAGCGTGCTGCCCGCGACGATCCGGCTGGCCGGTGCGCCTCGCGAACAGCAGCCGCGCTACCCGATGAAGATCCTCGAACTCCGCCTCGCCGATCTGCAGGGCCGCTCGGTCAACGGAATGGTGTCGCTGATCAACACCGATTCCTCGGCCAAGCTGCTGCGGCACGTCGACGTCGACGGCGTCACCCGGATCGCGGTTCCCGAGGGCCATTACGCCGCGTCCGCGACCTTCTCCGACTTCGACAGCGGCGGCAGCGTGACTGCGACGCGGACCTCGTGGGTCGAGGGCTTCGTCGTCGGCGACTCGCCGGACGTGCAGGTCCTGACCGTCGAGGAGAAGTACGCGACCGCCGAGGTCAAGGTGGCCGCGCCGAAGTCGGCCACGCAGGACCTGCTCACCACCAACTTCTTCCGCGAGGACCCGACCGGCCGCGGATTCGCCGTCGGCATCGCGGGCGGCAAGACCAAGCAGTACGTGCGGCCGGTGCCGAAGCCGGATCAGGGCTTGCTGCACTACGTCGTGCAATGGGGCGGCAAAGCACCCAAGCCCGAAGACCGGTACCGCGTGGATCTTTCCTTCGCCACCGAGGGCATCTCCGAGAACCAGTCGTTCTCCACAAAGGACAGTGAACTCGCGACGGTCCGCGACCGGATGTACGCCGATCCCGCGGACAAGATGCCGGTCGCGATCGACAGCGGTCCGGTCGACCCGGTGATCCGGCGGCACGGCCTCGGCGCGAGCGGCTTCTTCATCCCCGCTCCCGGGGTGCTGACCGACTACCTCGGCACCACGCACACGAGGGAATGGGTGCAGTACGAGCAAAAAGGCTCGTCGTACCAGCTGATGACCGCCGATCCGCACCCCTATCGGCCGGGCAGCACCACGACCGTCGACTGGTCCCGCGGTCCGCTCTCCGCCGGTCTCGGCCAGTGGCAGCGAGACCGGCTCTGCGAGGCCTGCTACTCCGGCGGCACCGTTTCGGTCGCGATTCCGGCATTGCGCGACAGCGTGCCGGACCACACCGCACTTCCGTTGTTCTACGCTCCGCGGCTGCATTTCTCCCTGTACCGCGACGATCAGCAGGTCTTCGACCAGGACGGCACCTACGGTGTGTCGGTCGACGTGCCGAAGACGCCCGCGACCTTCCGCGGCGTACTGGACGTCGACCGGACCGCTATTCCGGGCGTCAGCCAAGCCGGAAAGCTGCGCACCGAACTGACCCTGCGATACGACCCGGCAGCGGGCACCGCGCTGCCGTCCCCGCATCGCTGCCGGGCCAGCGACCCGACGCAGCCGTGCCGGATCCTAGGTGCGCTGACCGTCGACTACCGGTTGGATTCCGATCTCTCCACGACGTCGTCCTCGCCGGTGCAGATGCTGGAACTGCACGTCGGCCACGCGGCGTACAGCGGTGCCGGTTCGCATTCGCCGATCACCTCGGCGACGGTTTCGGTGTCCGTCGACAACGGAGCCACCTGGCAGCCCGCGCAGGTCTTCGGACTGTTCGGCGAATACGTGGCGGTCTGGCGGAATCCACCGGCCGGGACTTCGCCCTCGTTGAAGGTGACCGCGCAGGACCTGGCGGGCAACGCGATCACCCAAACGATCAGCAACGCCTACACCGTCGGGAAGGCCCAGCGATGAAACGCATCCTGGCTGTGCTGATTCTCCTCGGCGCGTTCATCCCGTCCGTCGCGTCCGCTGCTCCACGAGACATCTGCGGTCCCGCCGCGCCAGGATTCGCCCGCTGTTACGCCAAAGTGGACAGTCGGACTGCCTTGCGCGCCACCGGCTACAGCCCCGCTGACCTGCGTTCCGCATACCGCCTGCCCGACACTGGCGGCGCTGCCGAAACGATCGCCATCGTCGACGCTGGCGACGCCCCGACCGCCGAAGCAGACCTGGCGGTATATCGACAAACCTACGGCCTCCCGCCCTGTACCACGGCGAACGGCTGCTTCCGCAAAGTCAACCAGCACGGCGATGCCACGCCCCTCCCGCCGCAGCAAGGCGACTGGCCGGTGGAGACCGCGCTGGACCTGGACATGGCTTCCGCCGCCTGCGCCCAGTGCAAAATCCTGCTGGTAGAAGGAGACGACGCGTCCTTCGACGCACTCGGCACCTCCGTGGACACCGCCGTGAAACTCGGCGCGACGATCGTGTCGAACAGCTACGGCGCGCCCGAAAGCCACTGGTCCGGCGATTTCGCCGCGCATTATCAGCATCCCGGCGTCGCGATCGTCGCGTCGAGCGGTGACGGCGGATTCGCCGCACCCAACGCGCCCGCGGTGTACTCGAGTGTCGTCGCGGTCGGCGGCACGTCACTGTCCAAAGCGGACAACGCGCGCGGCTGGACCGAATCGGTGTGGATCGGTGCGTCGAGCGGATGTTCGGCTTGGGTGGCGAAACCGTCGTGGCAGAAGGATCCGAACTGTCCCGGCCGGACCGTCGCCGACGTCGCCGCGGTAGCCGATCCCGCCACCGGACCCGCCGTTTACGAGACCACAGTCCTGTCCGGCTGGAGTGTGGTCGGCGGGACCAGCGCGTCGGCGCCGTTCATCGCCGGAGTCATCGCGCTGGCCGGGCACCACGACCAGTATCCGGATGCTTCGCGGCTGTATTCGGGGAAGCTCAACGATGTCGTCAGCGGAAACAACGTCGGCTTCGAGGAATGCGGTGACTACCTGTGCACTGGCGTCCCGGGATACGACGGACCGACCGGCAACGGAACCCCTAACGGACTAGCTGCTTTCTGACCGTCCACAACGGATGCGCGACCGCCGCGACCACCTGCATCCCCGCCGCCGCGGCCAATCCAGCGGCGGGGGAGCAGGCAGCCAACGGCCCGGCCACCGCGTTCCCCAGCGCAATTCCGGCGATCTTGATGCTCGCCGCGGTGGTGAACACCTGCGCCCGCATTTCCGGCGGCGCTTCCCGATGCCGCACCGCGAACAACGACGCCAACTGCGGTCCTTCGCCAACCCCGGTGAGCGCCACCGCAACCACCAGCAGCACTGCGTTCGGCGCCACCGCCGCCCCCGCGAGCCCGATTCCGATTGCGATGGTGCTTAACTGCACCGCACGGTCCGGCGAATACGACCGTCGCGAAAGGACGGCGTTCGCCAGCAACGACGCGACTGACAATCCGACGAGTAGCAACGTCCCGTATCCCGCGCTGCCGAGCCGCTGCGCGCCGACCAGCGGATAGCAGACGAACGCCATCCCGATCCCGACGCACGACAACGTCGAGGTCGCGGTCGACTGCCGCAACGCGGGATTGCGCACGAGAACCGTGGCCGCGGCAAAGAATCGCGACGGCTGTTTCTCGGTACTCCCGGGCAGTCGCCACGCGAACGGCGTCGCAACCAGCATCAACCCGCCCGCGAAGACCACTGCGACCGGAGCCCCCGCGGTCGCGGCGAGCACGCCGGCCAGCCCTGGCCCCACGAGCGCTGCCGCGGTGAACGTCATCGCGTCAAGCGTGCTCGCCTTGCCGAGCTTCTCCGTCGGTACGAGCGCGGGCACCTGCGCGGTCCACCCGCCGCCGATCGCCGGCGCCAGCAACCCGGTCACCACCGCAATCGTCACCACCAGCACAAACGGCACCTGCCCGAAAAGCGCCGTGATCGCCGTCAGCCCCACCGCATACCCGACCAACCCGACCGCCAGGATCCGTCCTGGCGTACGCGACCGGTCCAGAACCGCACCCAGCAACGGCCCGCCCACCGCCGCCGCGATCGTCAGCCCGGCCAGCAACGTCGACCCCGCGACGGCCCCCGAAGCACCCACGCCCAGCAGCAACACCGCCGGGCCGGACAGCTCGTCCCCAGTGCGCGCGGCAGTGGCCCCGGTGAGATACGCCGCGAATCTGTAACGGCTTGTCACCATCAAGATGTTACAGTGAGGCATGCCTGGAACGCAGCCGGATTTCGCGGGCCGCTCCGCCCGGGACGCGGTCCGCCGTGCCGTAGCGCTGCTCGATGTGCTGCTGACGGAGGACCCTGCACCGGAATCGGTAGGCGCAGTGTTGGTCGAGCACGGAGAACCGCAACTCCAACTTTCCGCACGCGAAGTGGTCGAGCTACGCGCCGCCGCGCTGGAACTGCGGGAGGTCTTCGCCGCACCAGACGCCGCTTCGGCCGCCGAGGTGTTGAACGCGCTGTTCACCGCCTACGCCGGACCTCCGCGCCTGACCGCACACGACGACAACTTCGGCTGGCACCTCCACGTCGACGCATCCGACGACGGCCCGTGGGGCACCTGGCTGATCACGTCCTCCGCGCTGGCCTTGGCCACCTTGCTAGCCGACCGCCAAAGCGCCCCCGGCGGCCTGTGCGCGTCGCCGTCGTGCGGAAAGCCCTTCGCCCACCTAGGCGGCGGCAGCCCGCGCCGGTACTGCTCTTCCCGTTGCGCCACAAGGGAACGCGTCGCTGCCCACCGGGCCCGGCTAACCTGACGTTCATGGAGATCCTGTCCCTGGCGGACTTCACGAGCTTCGTCCGAGCCAACCCGCTAGGCGTCGTCGCGACCACCGCCGCGAACGGCCACCCCGAAGCGGCCCTGGTCAGCTTCGCCGTCACCCCGGACGGCTCGCTGCTGTTCAACACCCACCGCACCGCCCGAAAAGTGGCCAACCTCCGCGCCAACCCGCGCACCGCCGCGGTCATCGGCTGCACGGACACGGTCTCTGTCCAGGTCGAAGGCGAGGCGGTTATCGAATCCGGCGCTTCCCGTCGCGACGCCGGCGAGATGTACCTGGAACAGTTCCCTGGCTCCCGCGCCCTCGACGATTCATTCGCCCTCATCCGCCTGACCCCGGATTGGCTGCGCTCCTACGACGCCAGCACCGAACCGGCCCAAGTCAGCGAAGGCGCCCCGGCCTGGCACTGAGCGCACGCTGCACCAGCGCAGGCACCGCGACCGCGACCCGTCGCCCCTTGCCCACCACCGCGCGTCGGTTCAGCACGGCGTAGTCCATGGCTTCGATCTCGTCCAGAATGCCTTCGTACAAGGTGATCGACGTCCGCACGCACGGCCGAGACTCCGGCCGCAGCAACGAAATCCCTGCCTCCGCCCGCCGATAAACCGCCCGCGTCCGGGAAACCGCCACCGCGAGCGCGGCCCGCACCCGTGGATCGGCACGGCCCTGGCGACGCGCGTCGACCAGCCTCTCCCGGTCCACCCCGAACGCCGCCAATTCCTCGGCAGGCAGATACAACCGCCCGCGATCGAGGTCCTCGCCGACATCCCGCAGGAAATTGGTCAGCTGAAACGCTTCTCCCAACGCCGCCGCACTCGGAGCGGCTTCCTCCAGCGGCGCGACAGTCCCGAACACCGGCAGCATCTGCAGCCCGATCACGCAAGCCGAACCGTAGATGTACTCCCCGAGATCGGCGTAAGTCGCGTATTCCGCGACCGTCAGGTCCATCCGCATGGAATGCAGGAACGCATCGATGAGCGGACGACCGATGTCGTACCGGCGCACCGTATCGGCAAGGGCGGCCAGCACCGGATCGGCCGGCGCCCGCCCGTCGTAAACCTCGTCCACCAGCCCGGCGACCTTGTCCAGCGCGACCGCCGGATCGGTGCCGGGCTCGGGGTTGTCGACCAGTTCGTCGGCCATCCGCGCGAAGCCGTACAGCGCGTGCGCGGCTGGCCGGGCCCGCGCCGGAAGCAGCCGGGTGGCAAGGAAAAACGTGCGGCCGTGGTGGGCGTTGATGCGCCGGCACGTCGTGTAGGCAGCACGCAGCGCGGGCTCGGCGATACCGGCCGCGTCGAGCTCGCTCACCGGCCGGCGATCCTTTGCGCGGCGAGCCGTCCGGAGATCAGCACCGGCGGAATGCCGACCCCCGGCGTCGTCCCGCACCCGGCGAGCACCACGTTTTCCGCCGCCCGCACCAGGTTCGCGGGCCGGAACGGGCCGGTCTGGCGGAAGGTGTGCGCGAGCGAGAACGGCGTCCCGGCGGCCAACCCGCGCGCCGCCCAGTCCGCCGGAGTCAGCTGTTCGTCCACAATGTACTCGTTACGGAACCCGGTGAGCCCGCGCGCTTCCAGCGTACGCAGCAGTTCTTCGCGATAAGCCGGGCCGACGCGCGCCCAGTCGATCGGGCCGGTGTTGAGGTTCGGGGTCGGAGCGAGCACGGAGACGATTTCGCCGCCATCGCCGGCGAGCGTCGGCTCCGTCGCGGTCGGACGCGTGACCAGCAGCGACGGATCGCTCATCAGCTTGCCCTCGCGGACGATCTCGGCAAAGGTCCGTTCCCACGCCTGGCCGAAGAAGATCGTGTGGTGGTCGAGTTCCGGCCACGAACGGTCCGCGTGCCCGTGCAGCACGAACGCGGACGGCGAGTACGTCAACGGCAGCACCCGCCGCGGACGCGCGCCAATCAGCCGGTACGCCGCCGAAAGCTCTGTCGCGAGCACCACGGCGTCACACTCAATACGCTCGCCCGAGCGCGTGCGTACAGCGCGTACGCGGGACGACACTCGCTCAAGCCACGCAGCTTCCGTACCGAAGCGCAGTTCGGCACCGGCGCGCGTCGCAGCGTCAGACATCGCGCGGGCGATCGCGCCCATGCCGCCGCGCGGGTAGTACACGCCGCCGACAGTGTCCATGTACGCGATCACGCCGTACGCGCCGAGCGCACGCGTCGGATCGAGACCTGCGTACAGCGCCTGAAAGGAGAAGAGCCGCCGTACGCGCTCGTCGCGCAAGAAGCTGGAGACGCGCGGTCCTAACCGGCCGAAGCCGCCCAACGCCGCGAGCTTCACGAGTTCCGGCCGGACGAGATCGAGCGGCGAATCGAAGTTCGCGCCGATGAAGTGGTCCTTCTGCGCCGCGTACAGGTCAGTCAGCCACCGGCGCAGCCGCCGGTAACCGTCCGCCTCGGCCGAACCGGCGAACGACCGGATCTCGGCCTCCATCGCGTCGCCGTCGGTGTGCACGGCGAGCGTGCTGCCGTCCGCGAACCGGGCCCGATACGCCGGATCGAGCCTGGTCAGCGGCACCGTGTCGGCCAGCGATTCGCCGACCGCGTGCAATGCTTCGTCCACCAGCTCCGGCATGGTGAGCACGCTGGCCCCGGTGTCGACCGCGTTCGCGCCGAAGTCCTGCTGACCGGCTCGTCCGCCGGGCATCTTCTGCTGCTCCAGCAGCGTCACCCGCCGTCCCGCGCCGAGCAGGTGCAGCGTCGCCGAGAGCCCGGCCAGCCCGGCGCCGACGACCACGACGTGGTCGGCGGGCCCGTTCACCGTGCGCATCAGAACTTCCGCTGGGTAGCCAGCCGGATCAGCTCGGCGAGCGCCGACGGAGCGGGCTCGGCCAGGTGCGCGCGGTCGAGCGCGGCGTTCGCGGACGCGGTCAGCTCGTCGATCTGACGCTCCACCGCGGCGACCGCGCCGACCGAGGTCAGCGCCTCGCGCACCTGGTCCACGGTGCCGCTGGTCAGGTCGGCGGCCCCGATCGCGCCGGCGATCGCCTTGGCGGCGGCGTGGTCGCCCTTCTCCGCGGCGAGCTGCAGGCCGAGCGCCACGAGCAGAGTGCGCTTGCCCTCGCGCAGGTCGTCCCCGGCGGGCTTGCCGGTGACCGACGGGTCGCCGAACACGCCGAGCAGGTCGTCGCGCAGCTGGAATGCCACGCCGACGTCGCCGCCGAACTCCAGGAGCGTGGCAATCAGCCGGTCGTCCGCCCCGGCGAGCGAGGCGCCGAGGTGCAGCGGCCGCTGGACGGTGTACGCGGCGGTCTTGAGCCGGTCGATCCGCAGCGCGGCCTCGGGCGAAGCGTCGCCGACCGCCTGCGTGCGGACGTCGAGGTACTGCCCGGCGAGCACCTCGGTGCGCATCGCGCGCCAGGCCGGGCGGGCCGCCGCGATCGTCTCCGCGGGCAGCGGGGCGTCGGCGAACATGTCGTCGGCCCAGGCCAGCGCCAGGTCTCCCACCAGCACCGCGCTGGCCAGCCCGAAGACCGACGGAGTACCGAGCCAGCCGCGGTCGGCGTGCAGCTTCTCGGCGGCCACGTGCACGGTGGGCTTGCCGCGGCGCGAGTCGGAGGAGTCGATGAGGTCGTCGTGGATCAGCGCGCACGCCTGGATCAGCTCCAGGCTCGCCACCGCCTGCAGCGCGCCCTCGGCGAGCGGACCGGACGCCGCGCCGCCCGCGCCGCGCCAGCCCCACCAGGCGAACGTCGGCCGGATCCGCTTGCCGCCGCCCAGCACGAAACCGGACAGCGCCTCGATCCCGGCCGCGACGCTCGGCTCGGTGCGCAGGATCTCGCTCCCCGCCCGGCCGAGGAAATCGGCCAGCGCACGCTCCACGTGCGCGGGGAGGTCGGCGTCGAATCCGGGCGCGTCCATGCCCTCATCCTCCGGGACGAGGGCGGCCGGGGTCACGCCGGGCGCCCCCGGATGTGGCGCACCAGACGCGGTCAGCCGCTCCGGAACGCGTCAGGACGGCCGCTCGCCGCGAAGTACTCCGCCGCCTCGGCTGGTCCGCGCGGCCGGTAGCCGGGTTCGAGACAGCCCTCGTACCAGTCCTTCGCGAGATGCCACAGCGCGTCGAGCCCGAGCAGCTCGCCCGGACTGTCCACACAGGATTCGGCGCAGTACAGCCGCTGCTTCGCCCGGTCGCCCGCGAGCTGGTCGGGCGGGGCCGGGAAGTACGCGACCTGCGCGCCGCCCGGCGGCCGGTCCCGCCGCACGACCAGCGCGGACGGTTCGCCGCAGCCGGGACAGCGCGTCGCCACCAGCACCTCGGGCTCGCCGGAGACGAGATGCGGGATCGCGAACGAATCCCAGGCGCACCCGCCCCACCACATGGTGTGCTCGCCCATCACCGCGAACCCGAGCGGGACCGCCGCGAACGGCGCGGCCAGCGCCACGTGCTCGCATTCGTCGAGCCACAGCCATCTCGGGTCGGCCATCCGGTGCAGGGCCTGTTTCGCCACCGCGAGCGACCCGTGCGCGGCGTCCGCCAGCTCGGGCGCGGTGGGCGGGCGGCCGCGGGTGGAGAACGCGCGGTAGACCGCCACGCGCACGTCGTCGTCCCAGGCCAGGTCGTCTTCACTGCTCATGGCTCGCCTCCCCGCAGGGTTCGCCCCTGACGGTACGCGCGTCGATGCCCGCCAGAACGGTTTTGCGGTCCGTGAGGGGAACCCTGAGGGAATCAGATTCCCTCAGGGTTCCCCTCACGGACGTCCCTGGCGTGGGCGCGCGCGTGGCCAAGCCCACCCGTCAACTCTGCCGCGGGCCGAAGCGAGCCACTACCATTTCCCTCCATGACGTCGGTGATCGAAAGGCTGCGGGGGGACGGGCCCGCGTTCTCCGTCGAGTTCTTCCCGCCCCGCGACGAGGCCGACGAGGCCGTCCTGTGGAAGGCCATCCGCGAGCTGGAACCGCTGGACCCGGCGTACATGTCGATCACCTACGGCGCGGGTGGTTCGAGCCGCGACGGCACCATCCGCAGCATCGCCCGCGTCGCCACCGAAACCACGCTCTGCCCGATGGCCCACCTCACGGCGGTCGACCATTCGGTGTCCGAACTGCGGAACGTGATCGGCTGGTACGCGGCGGTCGGCGTGCGCAACATCCTCGCGCTGCGCGGCGACCCGCCCGGCGACGTCTACGGCGACTGGGTGCCGCACCCCGAGGGCCTCACCTACGCCGAGGAACTGGTCGAACTGGTCCGCTCGCTCGGCGACTTCTGCGTCGGCGTCTCGGCCTTCCCGTACGGCCACCCGCGTTCGGCGGACCTGGAATCGGACACGAAGCACCTGGTCCGCAAGTTCCGCGCGGGAGCCGATTTCGCGATCGCGCAGCTGTTTTTCGAGGCAGAGGACTTCCTGCGGCTGCGCGACCGGGTCGCCGCCGCGGGCTGCGACGCGCTCGTGCTGCCCGGCATCATGCCGCTGACCACCCTGCGCACGCTGCACACCACGATCAAGCTCTCCGGCGCTCCCGCGTCGCAGCGCCTGCTGGACCGGCTCGAACCGTTCTCCGACGACCCCAAGGCGTTCCGCGCGGCCGGCCTGGACTGGGTCACCGAACTGTGCGAGAAACTGATCGCCGAAGGCGTGCCCGACCTGCACTTCTACACCTTCAACCGGTCCAAGGCGACGCGCGAGGTGGTCACCCGGCTCGGACTGGTGCCCGCCCGCGCGTAACTCCGTGGGCTGGGGGCGCCTCCGGCCGGTAGCGTGCCGGACATGGCTTCCACCGAACAGAGCGTTCCGGAGATCTGCGACCGGTACGTCGACGATTACGTGGCCGTGGACCCGGTCGCGGCCACCATGCTCGGCGTCGCGGGCTACGACGACCAGCTGACCGACTATTCGCCCGCGGGCCACGACGCCCGCGCGGACCTGGCGCGGCGCGCGCTGGCCGCGGTGAACGCCGCGCAACCGGCGGACGCGGGGGAGCGGGTCGCGAAGGCCGTGTTCACCGAGCGGATCGGCCTCGAGCTGGAGATCCACGACGCGGGTCTCGACGCGGCCTCGCTCAACGTGATCGAGAGCCCGGTGCAGGGCCTGCGGATGGTCTTCGACCTGATGCCGACCGACACCCCGGACGACTGGGCGAACGTCGCGGCCCGGCTGCCGAAGGTGCCCGAGGCGCTGGCCGGGGTCCGCGCGGCGCTGCTGGCCTCGGCCGACAAGGGGCGGGTTTCCGCGCTGCGGCAGGTCTCGAAGGTCGCCGAGCAGTGCGAGACGTGGGCCGGGCTCAAGGACGGCCCCGGTTTCTTCGCCAGCATGGTCGCCGACGCGGGCGTCGATTCGCTGAAGTCCGACCTGGCCGCGGGCGCGCGGGCCGCGGACGAGGCGTTCGCGGAGTTCGCCGGATTCCTGCGCGCCGAACTGGCCCCGAAGGCCCCGGTCAAGGACGCCGTCGGCGAGGACACCTACCGGCTGTGGTCGCGCTACTTCATCGGCGCGGAGCTGGACCTGCGCGAGGCCTACGAGTGGGGCTGGCACGAATTCTCGCGGCTGGAAACGGAAATGCGCGCGGTCGCGAACCGCATCAAGCCCGGCTCGACGCCCGCGGAAGCCGCGGCGGTGCTCGACGCCGACGCGCGCTACCGCATCCAGGGTCGCCCGCAGTTCGAGGCCTGGATGCAGCAGCTGTCCGACGACGCGCTGAAGTCGTTGCGCGGCAAGCACTTCGACATCCCGGACCGGCTGATGGCGCTGGAGTGCAAGATCGCCCCGCCCGGCGGCGGCGTCGGCGCGTACTACACCGGGCCGAGCGAGGACTTCAGCCGTCCCGGCCGGATGTGGTGGTCGCTTCCCGCCGACCGCAACGACTTCACGACGTGGCGCGAGGTTTCGACGGTCTACCACGAGGGCGTCCCCGGCCACCACCTGCAGATCGCGACGGCGGTCAACCAGGCCGAGACGCTCACGAAGTACCAGCGGCTGATGACGTTCATCTCGGCGCACGGCGAGGGCTGGGCGCTGTACGCGGAACGCCTCATGGAGGAACTGGGCTACCTCTCCGACGACGGCAACCTGCTCGGCATGCTGTCGGAGCAGCTGTTCCGCGCCGCCCGCGTCGTGGTCGACCTCGGCATGCACCTGGAGCTGGAAATCCCGGCGGGCACCGGATTCCACGAGGGTGCGCGCTGGACGCCGGACCTGGGCCTGGAGTTCATGCTGACCCGCACGATCACCGACCAGGCGCACATCCGCGACGAGATCGACCGCTACCTCGGCTGGCCGGGCCAGGCCCCCTCGTACAAGCTCGGCGAACGCCTGTGGCTGGCCGCGCGCGACGACGCCCGGGCGCGGCAGGGTTCGGCGTTCGACATCAAGCAGTTCCACACCAAGGCCCTCCAGATGGGCGGCATGGGACTGGACACCCTGCGCGAGCAGCTGGCGCAGCTGGACTGAGACTGCTTTCCCGGGCCGGTGTTCCCGCACCGGCCCGGGTGTCTTTCCCGCATGGTTACCGCTCAGCTCATCGAAACGGCCCGGCTGGACCTGCTGCCGCTGTCCGTCTCGCACGCCGAGGAGATGGCCGTCGTGCTGTCGGATCCGGCCCTGCACACCTACATCGGCGGCGCTCCGGATTCCTTGGCCGCCCTCCGCTCGCGCTACCAGCGGATGACCGCGGGCTCGCCCGATCCGGCGGTGTCCTGGCTGAACTGGGTGATCCGGCCGCGCGATTCCGGCCTGGCGGGCACTGTCCAGGCGACGGTCAGCGGCTCGGTCGCCGAAATCGCCTGGGTGGTGGGGACTCCGTGGCAGGGCCGGGGCATCGCCACCGAAGCCGCGCGCGGGCTTGTCGCGTGGCTCGACCGGCAGCCGGTGGACGCGATCGTCGCCCACATCCACCCGGAGAACCGGGCCTCCGCCGCGGTCGCCGCCGCTGTCGGGCTCACGGCCACCGACGAGTGGCAGGACGGCGAGATCCGCTGGCGCCGCACGCCACAAACCCGTTGATCGGCTCCCCGGCCTCTGGTTAAGCTCCCGCCCGTGCAGTGGCTCCTCGTCGTCATCCCACCACCAGCCTCCTGAGCGGGGCAGTTTTCGCCGCGTGCGCCCGAACCGGGCCCGCGGCCATTGGATGACGTCCTGAACCGGCCGGCACACGCTGCCCCGCGTCGTCGATTTCCGATTCCTTCGACGCAGGAGCCCACTTCCGAATGTCTGTTGCCGTACCTTCGCGCGCCCGCTCGTCGGCCGCCCTAGTCGTCGCCGGCGTGCTCTGGGGAACCGGCGGCCTGTCCGGGTCGCTTCTCGGCCAGCAAGCCGGCCTGCACCCGCTTGCCGTCGCCGCCTACCGCCTGCTCATCGGCGGCGCCGCGAGCGCCGCCTTCGTCGCTCTCACCGGCGGACTTCGCCTTCCCGCCAAGGAAACCTGGCGTCGTCTCCTCCTTGTCGGCGCCCTCTTCGCACTTTTCCAAACCAGCTACTTCGCTGCCGTCGCGCTCAGTTCGGTCAGCGTCGCGACCATGACCACGATCGGTGCCGCACCCGTTGTGCTCACGGTGGTCTCCGCGGTACAGCACCGCCGCGCGCCGCGGTTGTGGACGCTGGTGTCCGTCGGCGGTTCCGTCGCGGGGCTGGTGCTGTTGCGGTGGTCGCCGGAGACCGCGACGTCACCCGCACGATTGGTCGGCGGCCTAGCCTTCGCGCTGCTCGCGGCGACCGGTTTCGCCGTGCTGACGCTCGTCACAGCGGAGCCCGTCGCCGGCCTGGAACCGTTGGCTACCACGGCATTTGGCTGCCTGACCGGCGGTTTGCTGCTGACCCCCGCCGCGCTGTGGTTCGGCATGAGCCTGCCCGCCCACGCCGACGTGCTGCTGCTGGCCGGGTACTTCGGCGTTGTCCCGACAGCTGTCGCGTATGCCGCGTACTTCCGCGGCCTCGGCGGTGCCCACCCAGTGCTGGGCGCGCTGTCCGCGCTGCTGGAACCGCTTACCGGGACCGTGCTTTCGGTCATTTTCCTGCACGAACGGCTGAGTGCGTTCGCGTGGGGCGGTGCGGTGCTGCTCGTCGCGGCGCTCGCGGTCGGCTACTGGCGGCCGGAGCCCCGATGACGACGCCCGCGCGCTGCTGGTTGCGCAACTTTCACGGACTGTCCGCATTCTTGGAGATTTCGCCACGAACGGGTGACGGATTCCGCTACGGTGCCGCCTATGTTCACCGAAAACCGAATATTCCGAACATCGGCGCTGGTCACGGGGGCGGCGCTGCTGGCCTTGCTCGCGGGCTGCGGCGGTGGCTCGGCCGCAGGCACCGCACCGCCTGCCAGTGCGAAACCCCCGATCACCGACCCCGCGGTCCAGGCGGCGGCCCTGCGGACCGTGGATCCGTGCGCGCTGCTGGACGCCAAGACTCTCGGCGGCCTCGGCACTCCGGACCAGTCGAGCCTTTCGTCGTCCGAATGGGGCGAGTGCAGCGTCAACGTCAAGGACTCCGGCGGCAAGACCGTCGAACTGGTGCTGCGCGTCGGCGACCA
Source organism: Amycolatopsis nivea (assembly GCF_004522235.1). Lineage (GTDB taxonomy): Bacteria > Actinomycetota > Actinomycetes > Mycobacteriales > Pseudonocardiaceae > Amycolatopsis > Amycolatopsis nivea. The sequence continues at coordinate 125,664 of NZ_SDLT01000015.1, read as the reverse complement.
GCTGATCATGTCGAAGGACCCGGTCGAGAAGCTCGAAGGCCTGCCGCTGGTCGTCGACGACGACAAGCCCGGGTCGTGCTGGGTCTCGGTCGTGACGTCGTTCGAACAGTCGCTGGGGATCACCTTCCAGACCAAGGCCCCGGGCGGCGACGCCTGCGCGCCCGGCCGCGCGGCGCTGACGAAGGTCGTGCAGGCCCTGCACAGCGCTCCTCCGCAGTACAAGCAGGCAACCGGTTCCGTGCTGACCACCGACCCGTGCGCGGTGGCCGGCAAGCAGGCCGTGGAGACCGCGTTGGGGCAGAAGTCCTTTGTGGAGCCCAAGAGCCTGCACGAATGCGACTTCTGGTCCGGCGACGACACCCACTACCCGCAGGTCTCGGTGCACCTCTACCAGGGCCTGCCCGCCGATGCCGAGGACGGCCCGCCCGCCGACCTTGGCAACGGCGTCACGGCCATCCAGAAAAAGGACGAGGACAGCAGCGTAGTGAGCTGCGACGCGACCTGGCGCAAGATCGAAACCCCGAAGGACGACGAAGCGCACGGGTACGGCGAGATCGTCTCCGTGGAGTTCAGCGGCGAGCCCACCAGCGGACTCGACTCCGCCACCGCCTGCACGAAGGCGGTCGCCGTGGCCAAGACAGTGGCACCGTCGCTGGGCCACGCCTGATCACTCGCGAATCGCGCGGGCCTTCTGGGGGCCGGTTAACGCGGTAGGCGAGCGCGCCGTGCGCCCGGTCCGACATCGGGCGCGCGGCGGTCCTACTGCGTTTCGAGCGGCAGCGCCCGCCCGAGAATCGCGAACGGCCGCGGGTCGCCGGTGAACTGGTAGTCGCGCAGAACGTCGACGAACCCCATGCGCCGGTACAGCTTCCACGCCCGGCTGGTGCCCTCCGGAGTGGAGAGCAGGACGTTCGCGCTGGGCACGCCGTCGAGCAGCCGGCGCAGCAGGTCCTCGCCGATCTGCTTGCCCTGGTTCTCCGGGCGCACGTGGATCTCGGTGAGCTCGAAGTAGTCCGTCAGCCAGCGTTCGGCTTCCGCCGTTCCGGAGCGGCGGGTGAGACCGTGCCGGACCTGCTCGTGCCACCACTGCCCGGCGCGGCCCTTGTAGCCGTACGCGATGCCGAGCAGGACGCCGTTGTCGTCGAGGGCGGCCATGCAGCGCCAGCCCTCGCGCAACGCGTGCGTGAGCCACATGGGCGCGCGCTGCTCCGCCGTGCCCTCGGGGTAGCGCATGGCGTTCACGTAGATCGCCAGCGCTTCCGGCAGCCGGGACCGGAACTCGTCGGCGGAGAGCTGCACGTACCGGGAGCACCCGGAGGAGGACATCGCGGTCACAGTCGACCATCCTCCCCTTCGCCCGCGAGATCGCCGGGGGTGCCCCCGGTGAGGGTGACGAGTTCGTCGAACGTCGTCGGGAAGACCGATTTCGGATGCCCCGCCGCGGCCCACACCTCGGAGTACCCGCGCAACGCCGTGTCCACGAGCGTCACGAGCCTCTCCGGATGCCCGACCGGCGCGACGCCCCCGATCGGCTGCCCCGTGTGCTCCCGGACGAACGCCGCGTCCGCCTTGCCGGCTTCGGCGACCCCGGCGAGTTCCGCCAGCCGGGACTCTTCGGCCCGATGCGCCCCCGAGGTGAGGGCAAGCACCGCGACCTCGGCCCCGTCAGCCGCGCGGCCCCGGAAGACCAAACTGTTCGCGATAGCGCCGACCGGCACCCCGAGCGCCTCCGCGGCCTGCGCGGCAGTGCGCACTTCAGCGGGCAACACCCGCACTCCGGCAGCGGCAGCGTGCAGCCCGGCCTCGCCCAGCGCGGCGGTGACCTTGGCGACAGCGGGATGGTCGTGGGTGCTCACCCGGTTATGAGACCACGCCAGTGCAGCCGTGTCCCGCACCACGTGCCCGGATTCCACCGGCGGGGTTGAGCGGACTCGCCGGCGCGGCTACTCTGGAAACAGATCGAACAGACGTTCGATACCCGGTGGGAACGCACCGGCCGGTCCCGGGGTGGGGGAAGCACCTCGGGCCTCCGGCCGGCCCCACCCGAGCAGGAGGAGGGTCGCCATGTCCGTCTCGGTCGTGTCCCCCGCGGACCGTGCCCCCGAGGCACACCGACCTGGCGCGGTGGGCGAACAGCTGACGTTCGGCGCGCCGGTGGAACGGCCAGGTGCTGCCGGTGCTGCTCATGGGTCGGGTTCGGGGGTCGTGTCTGCTGGTTCGGCTCCGTCGGCCGCTCCGGTGACTGGTGCTGCCCAGCCTGGCCTCGATCTTTGGCCCGCGGCGGAGAACAGTGCTGCCGCTTCGGCAGCTGGTCCCGCTCAGTCGTCGTCCGCGGAACCGGGCTTCGGCTCGTCGTCCGAGTCCGCGTCCTCCGCTTCGGCAGCTGACGCCGCGAAGGCCACCACCATTCCGGCAACCACCCCCGCCCGGTCCGCTGCTTCGGAAACTGGCCCGGGCCTGACCCCCGCGCCGGGAAGCGACTCTGCGGCGTCGTCCGTTTCGGTGAGCGACTCTGGCCAGTCTGGTGTTCCAGCGGCCGAGTCTGGCTTGCCGCCCGCCTTGTCCCCTTCGCCGTCCGGTTCCGACGAACCCGCTTCGGCGGCTGGTCCCGCTCAGCCCGCTTCCGCGGAGCCGAGCCTCGACTCGCCGTCCGAGCCATCGTCGTCCGTAGCCAACCCCTCTGCTCCGGCAACCACCCCCGCACTGCCCTTCGCATCGGAAAACACCCCGGCCCCCGATCCCGAACGCCCCTCATCCCTCAAGCCCACCGTGCACCACGTCCCCGAAAACACCGTGCCCAGCGCCCCGCCCCCGAGGCAGGTCGTCCACCGCACCCGGGCCGCGGTCCGGCCCTCCGAACCGTCCGCCCGCCGCTCCGGCGGCAAGGTCCAGCCGCAACTTCCGCTGTCCCTGCGTCCGCCGGCCCCGCCCGAGGCGGTCACCCTCCTCGCCCAGGCCAACCGCGGACTCGACCACGCGGACAACGAACGCGACCCAGCTGAACGCTTCATCGGCGCCTACCTGGCCGCCCTGCGCGGTGCGGGTGCGGTGCTCGCCGTCCGGGGCCGTCCGCGCCGGGGTCGGGGCCGTCCGGCCAGCGGGTGGGTGCTGCTCGACGCCGTCGCCCCCGAGCTGCGCGAGTGGTCAGCGTTCTTCGCCGACCACTCGGAAACCCGGGCCGCCGCCGAAGCCGGCATCAGCGGTCGCGTCACCGCCGAGCTGGCCGAGAGTCTGCTGCAGGCGACCGCCCAGTTCCTCGAACTGGTCCGCCGGGTCGTGCACGGCCTGCCGATGTCCGGGGAAGCCCATGTCGCGTGAACTCGGCACGGTCGACCACGGCCGGCTGCTCGAGGCGTTCTCCGCGGAGGCGCACCTGCTGGGGGAGGTGGCGCACTCGGCGTCACCCGATTCGCCGGTGCCCACCGCCCCCGGCTGGACGTTGAACGAGCTGCTCAAGCACGTTGGCTCCGTCTACTGGCAGGTCCTCGGCTGGATCCGCGAAGGCCGCCGCCCCGAACCGTGGCGCGAGCCCCTGCCCGGCCAGCCGGTGGCCGACTTCTACTCCGTCGCCCGCACCGAACTCGAAGTCGAACTGGCCAACCACGACCCGGCCACCCGGACCACCACCTGGTGGTCCGCCGACCCGACCCACGGTTTCTGGCGCCGCCGCATGCTCCACGAAACCCTCGTGCACCGAGTGGACGCCGAGAACGCAGCCGGAATCGGCGATTCGACGGTGCCCGACGACCTGGCCGCCGACGGCGTCGACGAGGCCCTCACTCTCTACTTTGGACACAAGCTCACCACCATGGGCATCTCGGGAACCCGAAACGGCACAGTGGGTTTCCACACCGGCGGCCACAGCTGGATCGCGAGAGCAGGCCCCGGCGAAACGGAGGCCTGGCGCTGCTCTCCCCGAGAAGCCGACGCCGCGGACGCGATCGTCACCGGCTCGCCCGCGAACGTGTACCTCTGGCTGTGGGGGAGAGTCCCGGTGACCATGGTCCACACCGACGGAGACCACGAGCTGTCCGCCCAAACCTGGGCCCTGCTGCGACTGGCCACCAGATAGCGTTCGAGAACCGAAAGCGGGGAAGCTTCCCGGTTCTGCGCTGTTTCCTCGACCACCGTGGCGATCCGGCTGTGCCGGCAAGCGTGATACCCCCGCGCTTGCCGGCACAGTTCTTTCCCCGCCCCGCGACCCGCCGTTTTTGTCGGCCCTGCCCGCTACCGTGGCGACATGGCAACACGTCTGGCCAGCCTGGTCACCGCCGCCGAAGAACCAGCACGCCTGGCCCGCTTCTGGTCCGACCTCCTAGGCTGGCAACTCACCACGAAATCCCCAGCCGAGGCAGCAATCCAGCCCCCACCCGGCGACGGCTGCGACCTCACCCTGGTCTTCACCGCGACCTCCCGCCCGAAGACCACCAAAAACCGCCTCCACCTGGACCTCTCCAGCACCTCCGGCGAGAACCAGCGCGAAACAGTCTCCCGAGCCGTTTCTTCCGGAGCACGCCCGATCGACATCGGCCAGCGCAACGTCCCGTGGATCGTTCTGGCCGACCCCGAAGACAATGAGTTCTGCGTACTCGAGCCTCGCGAGGAATACGCCGATTCCGGTGCCATCGCAGCGATCGTCGTCGACGCACAAGACCCCGCGCGCCTGGCCCGCTTCTGGTCCCCGCTCACCGCGTGGCCGATCACCGCGGACGAGCCCGCCATCACCACCCTGCGCAACCCCACCGGCCGCGGCCCCACTCTCGAATTCCTGCGCGTGAACACCCCGAAACACGGGAAAAACCGCCTCCACCTAGACCTATCCGGCGACGACCCCGCTGAAACCGACCGCATCCAAGCCGCCGGTGCCCGCCCAATCGGTACCGCTCAGCCCAACGCCCCTCAGGCCGACTTCACCGACCCGGAAGACAACGAATTCCGCCTCATGTTCCCAAGCTGACCCGCACCATTGTTTCCCGCAGATCACACATTCCCGGCCACCCTCTGACAGACCCGAAACACCACAAGACGCCCCCGGTTACGTACGTCGGCGACCGTACGTCCATGGACATGCCCTCGACACCCCGCACCCTTCTCGCGAACACAATCCCCGCGCACCCGTCAAACCACCGCCACCCCAACGAAAACCTCGCGCCAGCACAAGCCTGGCGAGTACGCGTCCGCTCCGACGCCCACCCCGGCACCCTGGCCCGCTTCGCAATCCGCCTGGCCGACCTCGAATGCAGCATCCTCGGCCTGACCAGACACCCAGCCCCCGGCGGCGTCCTGGACGAATTTGTCCTGCGCCCAGCAGCAGGTTTGCCCCAGCACCTCCTGATAGACGCCCTCCGCGACGAAGGCGGCGATTGCCTGGGGATGACCGAAACCACCATCCCCGACGTCCGCGCCTCAGCTGCCACCACGCTCGCCGCCGAGGATCCGATCGCCGACGCCGCCCGAGAACTCCTCACCCCCATCGCGGAATCACCAGCCCCCGAACTGCCGACAACCGCTGACATCCGAAAACTCCCTGCCCCGGCGACACGCCTCAAGCCTTCTTCGCCGCCATTCGATGCCCCAGCAACTGTTGATACGGAGACGACCTCTGGCACCAATACCGGACGCCGCAACGCTTCGGCAGCCCGCGCCGCGAAGGGGCCACTCGACGCTCCGGCAGCGACTGATCAACAGGCAACTTCTAGAGCTGATGTCGGAAGATTCGATGCTCCCGTGGCACGCGTTGAGCCGTCTTCATGGCCACTCGACGCACCGGCAACTGCTGATCGGGAGGCCACCTCCGACACCGGGCAACGCGATGCTCAGGCGGCATCTGCGTCCCACACCGGCAGAAAGCTGCCCACCGAGGCTTCCGTGCGCGAACTCCGCGCTCCTTCAGCCGCGACGGCCATTGATCAAGAAACTGCTTCTGCACTCGATGCCGGAGCACGCCGTGTTCCGGCGACCACTGCGCTTCCCATCGCGGGCGAGTTGTGCATCGGGGCCGACGCCCGGGAATTGCCCACTCCGGCAGCGACTTCCAGCACCGCCGACGACACGCCGGTCACCGGAGCAATTGCCAATGCCGTCGGGCGAGCGGCGATTGCCGAAACTACCGTTCGAGGACTTCGCGATTCAGCCGCGACAGCGCTCGTCGCCGCTCGGCGGGCGATCGTTGATCCGGATTGCCGCGCTCCGATGTTGCGAATGGTGTTGTCCGCGGATCTCGTGACGCTCGTCCCGACGAGCGAGGCCAACCCAGGGCGCACCGAAGGCGGGCACCGCGCCGTTTTCGCCTTTGGGGAGGGGCAGGCGTTTGTCGCCCGGCGGCGATGGGTGGCATTCGCTGAACCCGAACTTGCCCAGGCCGCAGCCTTCCTGGAACTGCTCGCCGCGGCGGAGCAGAATCTGGCCGGTCCGGCGGTGCTCAACCGTCCGGACGGGGCGGCGGTCGTTCTGCGCCTCGGTACTCCGCGCGACACCGACGCGATCGGTGCGGTGCATCTTCGCTGTTCGGCGAAGACGTTGTTCAACCGCTACCACACAGGGCTGCGCACGGTTCCCCGGAAATGGCTGCACCGCTTGCTCATGCCTCCGCGCGGAACCAGCTTGCTCGCGGTGTGCGGCCGGGACGTGATCGGGTTCGGGCAGTTGATTTCCCAGCGCGACGGTACGGCCGAGGTATCGCTTCTCGTCGAGGATGCATGGCAGCGCCAGGGAATCGGCACGGCGTTGCTCGCTCGGCTGGTCGCCCTCGCCGGAGCCGACGGGATCACGGAATTGACCGCGGTCCGTCTTCCGGGCAACGACGCGATGTCCCGGACCGCTGTTCGCGCCGGACTGCGGGTCGAAACCAGCCCGGACGACGGCACGGTGCTGCGGCTCGTCGCCGACCGGACGCCGCGGACGGTCAGCGGTTCCAGAACCAGTCTTTGCCCCGCGCCTCGCGCAGCGCCTGCTTCTTCCGGTCGGGAGTGAGCCGGTCGAGGTAGAGCTTGCCGTCGAGGTGGTCGGTTTCGTGCTGGAGACACTGGGCCAGCACGTCGACGCCCTCGACCTCGATCGGCTCGTTGCGCAGGTCGACGCCGCGCACCACGGCGTGCTTCGCGCGGACCGTCGGGAACCACAGTTCCGGCACCGACAGGCAGCCCTCGCCGATTTCGTGCGTTTCCTCGGACAGGTGGGCGATCTCCGGGTTGATGACGTACCCCGTCAGCCCGCCGACGTCGTAGCTGAACACCCGCAGCCCGACCCCGATCTGCGGCGCGGCGAGCCCTGCCCGGCCCTCCGGCTGCACGCTGTCGAGGAGGTCCTTCACCAGCGCCTCGATCTTGCTGTCGAACGTGGTCACCGGGTCGCACACGGACTTGAGCACCGGGTCACCGAAGTAGCGCAACTCGCGCATCGCCATGATCGAACGTCCTTTTGTCCACCGAGGGGCCACGAGAAGTCTAGTGACACCACCTGCTTCGCCGACGCGGGTCCACCAGGCAAGCCCGACGGCACCGCCCGCATGGCGAGCCACAGGCCGAACCCGCTCGCGTCTTGGCCGAGCAGCACGGGGCAAGGATCAAGCTCTCAAACGGAGTCCCTTCGGCGTCGCGCGGAAGCCGGCTTCCTGCAGGATTTCGGCTAGCTCCGAGGTCAGCGCGTGTTCTCCGTCCGCGCGCTGGACGGCCAACTGACCCAGCCAGCCTTCTCGAACCGCGGTCGACAACGCGGCAGCGGCGGCTTGCAGTGAGCTGCGTTCCTCGGTGAAGCTCAGCAACGAGCGGCCGCCGCGTTCGACGTACAGGGCTGGGATTCCGTCGACCAGCACCGCCAGCGCTCCGGCTTTGCGCGCCGGGCGGTGTTTTGTGTCGCCTGTCGCGGCAGGCCAGGACAGAGCCGCGCCGTACGGCTGTGCTGGATCCGCGGCGGCGAGCACCACGGCACGCGCGTTGTCATTCCGGGCTGCTGAGGCGGGCGCGGTGCTGGAGAGCGCCCGCAGCCGGTCGACCGCGCCCTTCGCGGCGAACTGTGCGGCACCGAGACCTTCGACGACATAGCCGCGGATGACCTGCCCGGTGTCCTCCATGCCGCGCAGCACCTTGTAGATCCCGGAAAACCCGCCGGTGACCCGTTCGGTGTCGAGCGCGCCTCGGGTGAGCACGCCGTGCCGTTCCAGAAATGCCTCGGTGCGGGCATGTGCGCGTCGGGTCGGGTCGGCTTCGCGAGGCGGGGTCAGCGCCCAACGGCCGGCCGCGGTCGGCGGCCCGGTGCGCGACGGCATCGCCGGACGGCCGGCGCGCATACGGGCGTAGCGGCCGCGTGGCGCCTGCCGCCGGGGTTTGTGCGCGCCGTGCCCGGCGACCTGCGCGCGCAGCGGCGCGAGCGTGTCGCCGGTGACCAGCCCGGCCCACACCAGATCCCACAGCGCGGCCACCACGGCACCGTCGTCCGGCGACTGCTCCAGACCCGGCGTGACCCGGTCGACGAGCTGGCGGAAGAACAACGCTCCGCCTTCCAGCGCCGTCACGATGGCGTCGTGCAGCGGACTCGTCGGCGGATTCTCCTCGACCTCGGGCAGCAGCAGATCCGCGACGTCCGACGGAGCGAGCGCCAGCCACCCGTCCCCGCCGGAGAGCGAACCGCAGCCTGCCCACGTGACCTCGCCCGCGGTGGTGAGTTCGTCGAGCAGCGCGGGGGAGTAGCCCGGCAACCGGCTCGGCAGGATCAGCGATTCGACCGCGCTCGCCGGCAACGGCGCACCGGCAAGCTGTTCGACCACCGACAGCACGTCGTCGGCCGTCGGCGCGGACCGCAGCCGCGCGCCGATTCCGTGCCACGAGGGCAAGAACCGGCCCAGCGCAGCCGGCTCCACGGGCTCGACCTCTGCCCGCAGCCGGGCGAGCGACGCACGCCGCAACCGCCGCAGCACGGCCGCGTCGCAGTATTCGACGCCCACGCCATGGGTTTCCGGATGGCCGACTGGACTCAGCTCGCCGCGGACCAGCCTGCCTTCACCGGTGAGCCGGTCGAGCACACCGGTGACGACCGCTGAACCCAACCCGAACCGATCCGCCGCGGCCGTCGCGGAGAACGGGCCGCGGGTCCGCGCATAGCGGCCGAGCAGGTCGCCCAGCGGATCCGCCACCGGCTCGGTGAACGCCTCGGGCACGCCGACCGGAAGCGCGACGCCCAGCGCGTCCCGCACCCGCCCGGCGTCCTCGATGGCCAGATACCGCTCCTCGCCGCCGATGCGCACCTGGATCGCACGCCGTGCCGAGGCGAGTTCTTCCAGCCACTCCGGCTGAATCCCGCGTTCCGCGGCTTCGGCGATGGACAGATCGCCGAGGAACCGCAGCAGGTCGGCCGCGTCCTCCGCCGACCGAGCGTGCCTATCTGGTTCGAGCCGCTGCAACGACCGTTCGACCTCGGCCACGGCCTCCGGATCGAGCAGCTCGCGAATTGCTTCCGTGCCCAGCAATTCGGCCAGCAGCGCGGAATCCAGCGACAGCGCAGCGGCTCGCCGTTCGGCCAGCGGAGCGTCCGTCTCGTACAGGAACATACCGACGTACCCGAACAACAGGCTTCGGGCGAACGGCGACGCGGCGGGCGTCTCCACCTCGACCAGCCGCACCTTGCGCGCCCGGACGTCCGACATCAGCTCCCGCAGTCCGCCGACGTCGTAGACGTCCTGCAGAACCTCGCGCATCGCCTCCAGCACGACCGGGAACCGCTCGTACTTCGCCGCCACCGACAACAGTTGCGACGCCCGTTGCCGTTGCTGCCACAACGGTGTGCGCCGCCGCGGGTCTCGGCGCGGCAGCAAGAGCGAGCGTGCCGCGCACTCCCGGAACCGCGCCGCGAAGACCGCCGAGCCGCCGACCTCCGCCACGATCAGCTGCTCGACCTCCTCCGGATCCAGCAGGACGTCGTCGGCGGTGATGGTGACCTCGCCGCCGTCGGCGTCGAGCGCGTCGGGCAGCCGCAGCACGATGCCGTCGTCGGAGTGCGCCACCTGGGCGTCGACGCCGCGGTTTTCCCGCAGCCGGGCGGCGATCGCGAGCGCCCACGGAGCGTTCACCTGCGCGCCGAACGGCGAGTGCAGCACGATCCGCCAGTCGCCCAGTTCGTCGCGGTAGCGCTCGAGCAGGATGACGCGGTCGTTGGGCACGTGCCGGGTCGCCGACTTCTGTTCTTCCAGATACGCCAGCAGGTTGTCGCAGGCGCGCTGGTCGAGCCCGGCCGCGGCGGCCCGGTCCCGCGCCGTTGCGGTGTCCGAAGTGGACAGTTCGCGGACGAACGCGCCGAGTGCCCGCCCCAGTTCCAGCGGGCGTCCGGCGGCGTCGCCCTTCCAGAACGGCATCCGGGCGGGCTGGCCCGGAGCGGGCACGACGATCACCCGGTCATGGGTGATGTCGGTGATCCGCCACGACGAGGTGCCGAGCAGGATCGTGTCGCCGACCCGCGATTCGTACACCATCTCCTCGTCGAACTCGCCCACGCGCGAGCCGGGTTTGCCCTCGTCGCCCGGCGTCATCACGGTGAACAGCCCGCGGTCGGGGATCGTGCCGCCGGACGTGACCGCCAGCCGCTGCGAACCCGGCCGCCCGCGCAGTTCGCCGCCGACCCGGTCCCACGTGATGCGCGCCCGCAGCTCGCCGAACTCCTCGCTCGGGTAACGGCCGGCGAGCATGTCGAGCACCGCGTGCAGCGCGTCGTCCGGCAGCGAGCTGAACGGAGCCGCCCGCCGGACGAGCGCCGCCAGCTCCGGCACCGTCCACGGCTCGAGCGCCACCATCGCGACGACGTGCTGGGCCAGCACGTCGAGCGGGTTGCGCGGGTACCGCACCGCCTCGATCGCCCCGGTCGCCATCCGCTCCGCGACGACGGCGCACGACACCAGATCGCCGCGGAACTTCGGGAACATCACGCCGGACGACACCGCGCCGACCTGGTGCCCGGCCCGGCCGACGCGCTGCAGCCCGGAGGCCACCGTGGGCGGAGCCTCGATCTGCACGACCAGGTCCACCGCGCCCATGTCGATGCCGAGTTCGAGCGACGACGTGGCCACCACGCACGGCAGCCGCCCGGACTTCAGTTCTTCTTCGACATGGGTGCGCTGCTCGCGGGACATCGACCCGTGGTGCGCCCGCGCGATGACCGGCTCCGCACCCGTCGTGACGCCGGACTGCCCGACCGCCTCCGCCGGGAACGCGTCGCTCCGGGACAGACCGGTCTGCTCGGACGCGAGTTCGTTGAGCCGCGCGGTGAGCCGTTCGGTGAGCCGCCGCGAGTTGCCGAACACGATGGTGGAGCGGTGCGCGCGGATCAGCTCCAGCACCCGTTCCTCGACCGCGGGCCAGATCGACGGCCGCTGCACCGCCGCGCCGGCCACCTCTTCCTGGGTGCCGATCCCGCCGTCGGACGGCAACTGCGACAGCGACGTGAGGTCGTCGAGCCGCTCCAGCGGCGAAGGCGCCGGGCCGTCGAGGTTCGCCATGTCCTCGACGGGCACCTCCACCCGGACCTGGATCGTCTTCGCGAGCTTCGGCTGCACGACCGTGACCGGACGACCGCCGGCGAGGAACGCGCTGACCTCGTCGACCGGTCGCACGGTGGCCGACAATCCGATGCGCTGAGCCGGTTTGGGCAGCAGCGCGTCGAGCCGTTCCAGCGACAACGCCAGGTGCGCGCCGCGTTTGCCGCCCGCGACGGCGTGCACCTCGTCGACGATGACCGTCTCGACGCCCTTCAGCGATTCCCGCGCCGAGGACGTGAGGATGAGAAACAGCGACTCCGGCGTGGTGACCAGCACGTCCGGTGGGGTTTTCCCGAACGACCGGCGCTCCGCCGCCGTGGTGTCGCCGGTGCGCATGCCGACCTCGATCTCCGGCACGGGCAGGCCGAGCCGGTGCGCGGCCTGGGAGATGCCCGCCAGCGGCGCGCGCAGGTTGCGCTGCACGTCGACCGCCAGCGCCTTCAGCGGCGAGACGTACAGGATCCGGCACCGCTCGCGCGGGTTCGCCGGCGGCGGTTCCGCCGCCAGCCGGTCGAGTGCCCACAGGAACGCGGACAGCGTCTTGCCGGACCCGGTGGGCGCCACGACCAGGGCGTGCTGCCCGGCGTGTGCGGCCCGCCAGGCCCCTTCCTGCGCGGCCGTCGGGGCGGCGAAGGCTCCGGCGAACCAGGTGCTGGTCGCCGGGGAGAAGAGGTCGAGGACGTCGTTTGCCACGGGATCCATCATGCGCGGCGCCCCCGACAATTTCCGGGGCCCCGGCAGCGGACCCCGTGCCGGATCCCCTCGTGTGGGTGACCGATCGGCTTAGATCGCGTACTTCCACACGGTCAGCGAATAAGCCGAATACCAGGCCCCGACCAGCACGAACACGGTCGCCGCGGCGATCATCGTGGACTTCTTGCGACCGGCCAGCCCCATCGCGACGGGCAGCAGGAGCGCGAAGTCGGGGAGCACGAACCTCGACTTCAGGGCAGGCAGCCCGGCACTGCAGAGGACCAGCACCAGGACACCCACCGCGTACGCGGCCAGCGGCCACGGCATCCGGCGGCCGGTGACGCAGACGACCGCGAGCGCGATCGCCGCGACCATCACCAGCACGACGAGCGTTTCCCACGCGTTGCCCGAGGTGAAAAGCGTCTGCGTGATCCACTGCCAGGCTTCGGCCCCGGCGTCGAAACGCGTGTTCCAGCCGCGCAGCTCCACGTCCTGCCAGCCGGTCACACTGCCGGTTTGCACCGCGACGAACAGCCAGTACCCGAGCAGGCCGAGCGGCGCGACGAAGACGCACACGAGCGCGTTCCACCGCTGTCTGTTCCGCCACACGTCGACGGCCGCGGCGATCACCACGACGGCGACCAGCACGCACGCGGTGGAGCGGGTGAGCCCGGCGAACAGCGTCGCGGTCGCGGCGAGATACCACCTGCGTTCGAGCACGCCGACCAGCGCCCACGCGGCGAGCGCGGTGAAAAGCGCCTCGGTCATCACCATGCTCTCGGCGATCGCCATCGGCGCGGCCCCCCACAACACCGCGAGCAGCAACCCCGCCAGCTGGCTGTGGACGAGCCGGCCGATCCGGTACATCGCCGTCGCCGCCGCGATTCCGGCGAGCGTCGACACCAGGAGGCCCGCTCCGTAGTACGTCACCCCGGGCAGCTTCTCGAACAGCCCGGTCAACGCCGGATACAACGGGAAGTAGCCGTACGACGCGTCGGGATACGGCAGCCCGGCGGCGTCGAGCGGATTGCTCACGCCGGTGTAGCTGTGCTCCGCGATCTGCAGGTACCACCAGCCGTCCCAGGCCTTCAGCCGCTCGCCGAACGGCAGGTCCCGGGGCGCGGCCATCGCCGCGAGCGCGCCGAGGCCGACCAGCCGCACCACGAGATACAGCACCGCCGCGTGCAGGTAGCCGGAGCGGCTCCATCTGCCCGCCGCGACCCGCAGCGAGTGCGCCGGACCGTCCGCTGCCCGTTCGAACTGCTCCCGGCGGGTCTTGTCCACTAGCTCTGTCATTGCCTCCCCGTCCTCGGAAGACGAGACGTTCCGTTGTTCCCCGGGGTTGCGCGCGTCGCGAGTTTCGCGGGTCCGCACGCACGGTGACCGGGCACGTGGCAGCATCTCCGCCAGCGCTGCTTGAGTCGAGGGGAAATTACTGTGCGGATCCTGTCGGTGGACCTCGGGACGTCCAACACCGTTGCCGTCCTTTCCGCGCACGGCAGGCCGCCACGCGTCGTCGAGGTCGACGGGTCGGCCAACATGCCCTCCGCGGTGTTCGCCGGGGAAGACGGCACGCTCATGGTCGGCCGGGACGCCGAACGTCGTGCGCGGCTCGACCCGACACGGTTCGAGCCCAACCCTAAACGGCGCATCGACGAGCAGACGCTGCTGCTCGGCACAGACGTCGTGCCGGTCAACGAAGCGCTCGCCGCGATCCTGCGCCGGGTGCTCGACGAGACCACGCGCCAGCTCGGCGGCGAACAGCCGGACGAGGTCCGGCTCACCCACCCCGCGCAGTGGGGTCCGGTGCGCCGCAACGTGCTGCTGAGCGCGGCGCGGCTCGCTGGCATCCGCGGAAACGTGATCCTCGTGCCGGAGCCCGTCGCGGCCGCGGCGCACTTCGCGTCGTTCCCCGAGCGCGCGTTGGCTCCAGGGCAGGCTCTCGCGGTGTACGACCTCGGCGCGGGCACGTTCGACGTCGCAGTCGTCGGCGCGAACCAGAACGGCTACACAGTGCTCGCCGAGGACGGTCTGCCCGACCTCGGCGGCCTCGACGTCGACCAGGCGCTGATGGTCCACGTAGGCCGTGAGGTGTCCCACTCGGACCCGCAGCGCTGGCAGCGGCTGCTTCGCCCCGAGTCCACTGCGGACCGGCGTACGCGACGCGCGCTGCAAGAAGACGTGAAGGCCGCGAAGGAGGCACTGTCTCGGCATCCGCAGACAGAGGTGCCGATGCCGGAGCCGTTCAAGGACGTGCTCGTCACGCGCGGAGAGCTCGAAGGCCTGGTGCGTCCGGCAATGCTGCGCAGCGTAGAGCTGCTTTCGCGGACACTGCGTTCGGCTGGGCTGACCTCGGAGCGTCTCGTCGGCATCTACCTCGTCGGCGGTTCGAGCCGGTTGCCGCTGGTCGGGTCGATGATCGCGGAGAAGCTCGGCGTCGTTCCCACGAGTCTTGACCAGCCTGAGACGGCTGTCGCCCTGGGTGCGCAGCACGTCGCCAAAGACGGACTGTCGATGCGTACGCAGAACGTCGAGGGCCAGGTGGCGTCAGGTGCGCCGTACGCGCCGCCTGCCGCGCCGCAGGGCGGCTACCCGGCGTACTCGCCGACGCAACCACAGCAGATGCCGCCGTTCCAGCCTTCGCCGGCACCGTCCAACTTCCCGACGTACACGCCCGCTAAGCCGGAGAAGAAGAGCCGCACCAAGCTGTTGATCGGTATCGCGGCAGCTGTGGTGGTCGTGCTCGCCGCGGGGTTGACCGTGTTCCTGACAACACAGGGCTCGTCAGTGAAGACGTACACCGCCGACGAGTGTCGTACGCCGGGCCAAGCCGATTCGTCCGGACTGACCGGCTGCATGCGTCAGCTCGCTGGCAAGGTCGCTGACAACGGCGGCTGTGCTCCCGGTATGGGCAACGGCCCCGCCGCGCCGGCGAAGAGCCTCGGGGCCGCGTCGACGTGCGCCGCGCCGGGACGCGCGGGCACTCAGGTGACGTACGTGCAGGGACAGTCGGCAGCGGAGCTGAAGCAGTACACCGACGGACTGCTCTCCTCCGCGGGCGGCGACCGCACCGAAGCGGACTGGAAGGGCAACGCGCTCGAAGGGCACTACGCGGCGGCGGCCGGGCAGTCGTCGGCGGTCCTCGTGTTCACCGTGAAGGACCGGCCCCTCGTCGGGTTCCTCTACCAGGTGAATTCCGGCGGGCAGGCGGCCACGCCGGGCGCACTGGCCGACTACTTCGAGCAGAACGTCCAGCCGGGGGAGTGATCCCCGCCGGAGCGGGAAAGCTAGCATTCGCCCGATGCGTATCACGGTGTTCCGACGGCTGATGGCCGACGAGTTCGGGTCCGGACGCGCCGAGATGCTCGCCAAGGACCACGTGTTCAGCGGGCTCGGCGGGCGCACGGTCGAAGAGGCGCTGAGCGCGGGAACGCCGGCCAAAGAGATCTGGCGAGCGGTCTGCGTCGAGTTCGAGGTGCCGCCGGAGCGGCGCTGACCTGCGAGTTCCGGGTCCGGACGCGGGGGAGGGCGAAAACCTCGGCGGATGGGCGTGTCGCTGTAAACCTCGAACACCTGTTCGTCTATGGTGTTGTGCACAACGGGGCCAGCGATCCACAGATCAGTCGCCGCGCCTGGAATTGTCGGTCCCTCCCCGTAGCGTCGGACCGGACAGAGCTTGGACCCCGGACAAGCTTGATCTGGACAACCGAACACACAGGCCCCAACCAGCGAGGTGGACTTCCATGCCAGCAGCACCCGACAAGGACAAGGCGCTCGAGCTCGCCCTTGCGCAGATCGACAAGCAGTACGGCAAGGGCTCGGTGATGCGCCTCGGCGAGGACAACCGCCCGCCCGTCTCCGTCATCCCCACCGGCGCGATCGCCCTCGACGTCGCGCTCGGCATCGGCGGCCTGCCGCGCGGCCGGGTCATCGAGGTCTACGGCCCGGAATCCTCCGGCAAGACCACGGTCGCCCTGCACGCGGTGGCCAACGCGCAGCGCAACGGCGGCATCGCGGCGTTCATCGACGCGGAGCACGCGCTGGACCCGGAGTACGCCAGGAAGCTCGGCGTGGACACCGACGCGCTGCTCGTCTCCCAGCCGGACACCGGCGAGCAGGCGCTGGAGATCGCGGACATGCTGATCCGCTCCGGCGCGCTCGACATCCTGGTCATCGACTCCGTGGCCGCGCTCGTGCCGCGCGCCGAGATCGAGGGCGAGATGGGCGACTCGCACGTCGGCCTCCAGGCTCGCCTGATGAGCCAGGCGCTGCGCAAGATGACCGGTGCGATGAACAACTCCGGCACCACGGCGATCTTCATCAACCAGTTGCGCGAGAAGATCGGCGTCATGTTCGGCTCGCCGGAGACCACCACGGGCGGCAAGGCGCTGAAGTTCTACGCCTCGGTCCGCCTCGATGTCCGCCGCATCGAAACGCTCAAGGACGGCGGCGAGCCGGTCGGCAACCGCACCCGCGTCAAGGTCGTCAAGAACAAGATGGCCCCGCCCTTCAAGCAGGCCGAGTTCGACATCCTCTACGGCGTGGGCGTCTCCCGCGAGGGCTCGCTCATCGACATGGGCGTCGACCAGGGCATTCTGCGCAAGTCGGGTGCCTGGTACACGTACGAGGGCGACCAGCTCGGCCAGGGCAAGGAGAACGCGCGGAAGTTCCTGCGCGACAACCCGGACATCGCCAACGAGATCGAGAAGCGCATCAAGGAGAAGCTCAACATCGGTCCGCAGGTCGATGCCGAAGCCGAGGCAGCGCCCGCGCCGGTCGACTTCTGATCCGGGGAGGGGAGGGGATCGGCAGGTTCCCTCCCCGGTGCTCGGGTCGCGCACCGATCCGCCGCTGAAACCGGGGACCAGCGCGGTTTCGCCGCGACGGGATCTTCGGGCGTGACGGTGTTCCGGATGCGCAGGTGGGCCCTTGTCCGGCGGTTCTCCGGCTGGGTGTGCGGCAGCGGCTGGGTGCGCGGCGGCTGGGTGCGGCCATCTCCGGCCGGGTGTGAGGCGGCTGGGGCGGCTATCTCCGGGCTGAGTGCGAGGTGGCGGGGCGTGACCATCTCCGGCTGGGCGCGGCCAGTGGGTCGTGCGGGGATTGCGGCCGGGATCTCTGCCGGTGCGGTGGGGATCTCCCGGGTACGGCGTGCGCGGCCGGTCTGAAGCGGTGTGCGCGTGGGCAAGCTCCGCGGGTGAGCGCTGGCCGGTGGTGACGAGCATCGGTGCGGGCTGTCGCCTGAGCCGGTGCGAGTTCCGGCGGCTGCGCTTCGGTCGGCGGAGTGGCGAACCGTGCGAAGCGCGGTGTTCGGCACCGGGAAACTGGTGTTGAGGTGGAGGTGCCGTCGTCCGAGGGCGGCACCGTGAACAAGGAGTGTGGTCGTGGCCAGGGCGCCGAAGGTCGAGCCGATGGAGTTGCCTCCGGAGGAGCGGGCGAAGAAGGCCAAGGAGATCTGCTTCGACCTCCTCGCCGCCCGGCCGAGGGCGGTCGAGGAGCTGCGACAGACGTTGCAGCGCAAGGGCTTCGACAGCGATACCGTGGAAACCTTGCTCGGCAAGCTCGACCGCGCCGGTCTCGTCAACGACGCCGAGTTCGCCGAAACCTGGGTCCGCGACCGGCACGCCAACCAAGGGCTGTCGCGTACCGCGCTCGTCGCGGAGCTGCGGCGCAAGGGCGTCGACGACGAGATCGCGACGCAAGCGGCGGAGGAAGTCGACCGGGAAGCCGAGGAACAGCGTGCCCGCGAACTGGTGCGCAAACGGCTCAGGTCGCTCGGGAACGTCGACGAGCAGACCGCGATCCGCCGGCTGCTCGGGTTCCTCGCGCGCAAGGGCTATCCGCAAGGGCTGGCGTACACGGTGATCCGCGACGAACTTCGCGAGTTCGGGGCGGAATCCAGCATGCTGGACGACGTGCCGGTCGACTGATCGCCTCGCGGCACCGAGAAACCCGCCGCCTCCGGTACGAAGACGACGGGTTTCCGGAAGGGCTCAGCGCAGCGCGGCGGCTTCGGCGGCCAGCTTCTCGACGGCGGCGAAGTCCTTGGCCGCCAACAGCTTCCCGGGCGTCAGCCACGAGCCGCCGATGCAGCCGACGTTCGGCAGCGCCAGGTACGACGGGGCCGACGACAGCGAGATCCCGCCGGTCGGGCAGAACTGCAGCTCCGGCAGCGGTCCGGCGATCGACTTCAGGAACGCCGCGCCCCCGCTGGCCTCCGCCGGGAAGAACTTCAGCGCGCTCAGCCCGCGTTCGGCCAGCCGCATCGCCTCCGACACCGTGGCCGCGCCTGGCAGGAACGGCAGTCCGGTGGCGAACGCGGCGTCCAGCACCGAATCCGTGCAGCCCGGCGTCACCAGGAACTTCGCGCCAGCGTCGGCGGCCTGCTTCGCCTGCTCCGGCGACGTCACCGTGCCGGCGCCCACGACGATGTCCGGCACCTCCGCGGCCACCCGCTCGATCGCGGTCAGCGCGACCGGCGTGCGCAGCGTCAGCTCGATCACCCCGATCCCGCCGGCGAGCAGGGCGCGGGCCGTCGGCACCGCGTCGTCGACGTCGTCGATCACCACGACGGGCATCACGGGGGACAGGGCGAGCAGGTCCGTGCCGGTGGTCACTGACCGACCTCCTGGGTCTGGAGAGCATACGAGGACTCGCCCATTGTCCCGCTTCCGAAT
The DNA here is from genome assembly GCF_004522235.1 of Amycolatopsis nivea. GTDB lineage: Bacteria > Actinomycetota > Actinomycetes > Mycobacteriales > Pseudonocardiaceae > Amycolatopsis > Amycolatopsis nivea. The sequence goes on along the minus strand of NZ_SDLT01000015.1, from coordinate 106,776 downwards.
GGCGGAACGCCCCGGGCGAGGTCCAGCTCCGGAGTGAGCGCCCCGAACACGCTCGCGCCCTGGTCAGCCGGGCCGACCGCGCGCCGCAACGCCCCGAACAGCTCCCGCCCGGTCCCGCTCCACGCGGCCTCCGACGGCGGGGCGTCCGCCAGGTCGCGGCGCGCCAGTTCGTCGTCCGCGACCAGCACGTCCAGGCTTCCGGACCGCGCGTCGAAACGGACCACGTCGCCGTCGGCGATCCGGGCGATCGGCCCGCCCACCGCGGCCTCCGGCGTCACCTGAATCGCGGCCGGCACCTTGCCCGACGCGCCCGACATCCGCCCGTCGGTGAGCAGCGCGACCCGGAAACCCCGGTCCATCAACACTCCCAACGCCGGCGTCAGACCGTGCAGCTCCGGCATGCCGTTCGCCTGTGGACCCTGCTGACGCAGCACCACGACCACGTCCCGGTCCAGTTCCCCGGCCTCGAACGCGACCCGGAACGCCTCCTGCGAAGTGAACACCCGCGCCGGTGCCTCCACGACGTGGTGCTCCGGGGCGACCGCCGACACCTTCGTGACCGCTCGGCCCAAGTTTCCTTCCACCATCCGCAGCCCGCCGTCCGGCGCGAACGGCCGCCACGCCGGACGCAGCACCTCTTCGTCGAGACTGCGCGTCGGCACGTCACGCCACACCAGTTCGCCGTCCGACAAGATCGGCTCCTGCGTGTACCGGCGCAGCCCGGGACCCGCGACGGTGAGCACGTCCTCGTGCAGCAGGCCCGCGTCGAGCAGCGTGCCGACGAGGAACTGGATGCCGCCCGCGGCGTGGAAGTGGTTGATGTCCGCGCTGCCGTTCGGATACACGCGCGCCAGCAGCGGCACGACCGCGGACAGGTCCGAGAAATCGTCCCAGCTCAGCTGAATCCCGGCCGCCGCGGCGATCGCCACCAAGTGCATCGTGTGGTTCGTCGACCCGCCGGTGGCCAGCAGCGCCACGATGCCGTTCACGAACGCTTTTTCGTCCAGCACCTGCGAAATCGGCGTGTACGCCTCGCCTCGGGACAGTTCGACGACGCGTCGGCCGGCCTCTTCGGTGAGCGCCTGGCGCAACGGCGTGTTCGGCGGCACGAAGCTGGCCCCCGGAAGGTGCAGGCCCATCACCTCGACGACCATCTGGTTCGAGTTGGCGGTGCCGTAGAACGTGCAGGTGCCGGCTGAGTGATACGACGCGGCTTCCGCGTCGAGCAGGTCTTCCCGCGTCGCGAGCCCCTCCGCGTACAGCTGCCGCACCCGGGCTTTTTCCTTGTTGGGCAAGCCCGAATTCATCGGACCGGCAGGCACGAGCACCGCGGGCAGATGCCCGAACGACAGCGCGCCGATCAACAGCCCCGGGACAATCTTGTCGCACACGCCCAGCAGCAACGCCGCGTCGAACATGTCGTGGGACAGCGCGATCGCCGTCGCCATCGCGATCACTTCGCGGCTGAACAGCGACAGCTCCATGCCCGGACGGCCCTGCGTGATGCCGTCGCACATCGCGGGCACCCCGCCGGCGAACTGCGCGACACCACCGGTTTCGCGGACCGATTTCTTCAGCCACGCCGGGTATTCCTGCATCGGCTGGTGGGCGGAGAGCATGTCGTTGTAGGAGGACACGATGGCCACGCCGGGCGCGCGCAGCTGGCGCAACGCCTGCTTGTCGACGCCGTCCATAGCGGCGAATCCGTGTGCGAGGTTGCTGCAAGCGAGGCCGCGGCGGACCGGCCCCTCCTCGAAAGCGGCCGCGCTGCGGGCGAGGTAGGCCGCCCGCGTGTCCGCACTGCGCTCGGCGATCCGGTCGGTGACGTCGGCAAGCACGCGGTGCACCGCGGCGGTCGGGTTCGGGCTGCTGCTCATCTCAAGCTCCCGGCTCGTGACGGGTTCGCGAGACGGCGGCGCTGGCGTCGCGGGAACGTGACGGTGCACACGGTAACCCGAGAACCCTCCGGAAACAAAATCGATTCAGAAACCCCCTGTGGGGTCGCCGGGAGCGATGGGCGGGGTGCCCCGCTGTCGGCAGGTTCGCTGGCTACTGCCGCTGAGCTGGAGATATGCCGCAGCGGAAGGCGGTGTCTGCGGCTGATGACGATCGATAGGTGTCATCAGCGCGAAACAGGCACTATCCGCGGCTGGAGGTGACGGTGGATGCGAGATTCGGAGATGCCCGGCCCGAGCGAGCGCGCTTTGGGCATGGCGTTGCGAAACGCCCGGCTCGAGGCGTGCTTCGGTTTGCGCGAGCTGGGGCGGTGGGTCGGGGTGGAGCCGGACCAGCTGTCGAGCTGGGAGCTGGGCCAGGAAGTTCCGACACTGGAGGACGTGGCCGGGGTACTGGGCGCGCTCGGAGTGGTCGGCGAGAAGAAGTCGCGGATCATGGAACTGGCGCGCGAGGTCGCCGGGGCGAGCTGGATCATGTACGGGTCGCAGGCGGACACGGCGCACTACACGATGGTCGCCGGGCACGAGCGGAACGCCGAGTCGATGACCGTGTGGGCTCCGCTGCAGATCCCGGAGCTGCTGCAAATCCCCGATTACGCGCGGCTGGTGTTCGGCCCGGCCTTGTGGGACAACGAAATCCTGGAACACGTCGTCGAGAATCGCCTGAGCCGCAAAGCGATTCTGTTCGAAGCGGGGCCCGCCGATGCGCAGATTTTCGTCGGGACCGAGGCGCTGCGGCAGCACTTCGGAGATGCCGAGGTGATGCTGCGACAGGTGCGGTACCTCATCGAGATTTCGCCGACTGTGAAGATCCGGCTCGTCTCGAGCGAGGCCGTGACGGAGGGCGCGTTCAGCTGGTACCGGCTGTGGGACGCGACGGAAGTCGTGTACTGCCCGCACCAACACGCGGGTGTCTTCCTGTCCGGTCGGGAGGCCGCCCCGTACGCGGACATCATCGAGCAGTTAGCCGCGTCCGCGTTGTCCCCGGAGGATTCGCTGCACCATCTGTCGGCCGCGGCTGCCGGTTTCGAGGAGGAGGTGAAGGCCCAGCGGCTCGCGAACGAGACCGGACTGACGAAGCTCCTGACGGGCGAGGATCCGGCTGAATAGCGGCTGTCGCTTGGGGTGATCGCCGGATGACTCTCTGTCCTACTGCTGGGCTTGAGCCGGGCATCTGACGTCCTGGTGCCGTCCTGGACCCCACTTTCGGCCCCTATCTGGCGATAAACCCCCAGGTCAACCGATACAACATGCCCCGCTCTGGTAAATGTGCTACTTCTGCCGACCGGGCTCGCTGACCTGCGGGTCTCTGCCCGCGTAGCTCTCTGGCCTGCATGTTTCGGGTCGATCGGGTCTGGTTGAGTCTGGTCCGGTTTGGACCTCTGACGGCCCACAGACGGCCCAAGGCCGGTCTGCCTGAGTCCTTTGTGGATGGCGCGGACCGGCCCTTAGCTGTGTCTGTCGACTGCCTACGCGGAGTGGCGGCCGCGGGAGGCGTCGGGCGGTCTGATCCGTCGTTCTCGCCCTTGCCAGCTTGAGTGCTGCGGTGCCGGGGTCAAGGGCGAGCGAAGCTCATCGCGCAGCGACGCCGAAGGCGCCCTTGATGCCGGTGGCGCGGCGTTCGATCATCGGGAGCGAGGATGACGGCCCGACGCCGGAGGTGGGTAGCTGGGCTAAGGCTGTGGCTGCCTTGTCGCGGCTCTGAGGAGCCTTCCGCGCCGCCTGCGGCGGTGTGCGCACCTGGGGCGAGTCTGCGGCGGGCTCGCCGGGCGGGCCGGCCGGAGCGCCAGCGGAGGCCCGCCCAGCCAACCGGCGAGTCTCGCCGTACGCGAGGCGACCGGTTGCGCGCCGCCGCAGGCGGCGCGCCTTGATCCCATAGAGCTAAATTCGGCAGCCACGCAATGCTATAGACCCATCTAAATGACATTGACGTAAAACAAGCCGCTCCTTGCTACGATGGTCGACCGTTTAACTATGTAGCACTCTATCCAATGGCGACCGCGGTACTTGAGTCTTTCCCAGTTCACTAAGGGGCTATCATTGTCGCTTCGATCTTCCGCCTTGAAGAAGTGTCCGCGAAAATCTTTAGCTTCTTCCGCCTCTTCTCCAGTGTTGACGACCTTCCACCATACCTTCGCATCATCGGAAGACGTTACATTTGCTTCGAATCTGATAAACCAGCCTGTCGCAAGCCCCATGTGATCATTCTGAATATTAACCGAAAGTAACGTCTTGCGGTCATTGTTGTATACATCGGCGGTTATGTTCACTTGGTAGTCACGGTTGAGGGATTCAGTCCATCCCCTATCTCGGGGTCTCTCAGAGTGGCCCTTTGCGACAGATGCGGCCCTCTTGTTGAGAGCGTCCACCTTATTGGTCATTGGGCTGTCGGGGTAAGCGGTTTTGAAAACTTCTTTCCATAGTAGCTGCGACTTGTCTGGATCAGGCTCCGCTAGTGCTCGCTCGGCGGTATCCAGCGCTGCTTCGACTTGTTTTCTAAACCTATCGCAGTTGTAGAGCGTCCATCTGGACGAAAGATTCTCGCTGGGTAGGGTTGGATTATAGATTGCAGGAATACCGGGCCGCATAAGGTACTCATGCATCGCGCGAAACGTATCCACGACTAGTTGTGCCTGATCGCTAGCCGTGGACATGCATTTGGAAACCAGGACTTGCAGTGTAATCGATTTTATCGCTGCTCGAACTTCTTGCTGCTCGTCTCGCCATCTTTTGATGATTTTGACTAGGTTCTGAAACCTTTCACCTCGCGTTTCGCACCATTCTGCAAACTCTTGCGGAGTGGTCTGAGACCAGTCGCCGCTGCGCTTCGGCGCCTCAAGATAGTTGGGATAGGTAAGCCTGACAGGTACTACGTCAACGTGGAACTTGATGGAGCCTTCGTCTGCGTATCTCAGTCTTACGCATCTTTCCTTCGGCTCTACTCGGTTGCGATATGTTCCGTTGTCTCTTAGGCGCTCGGCCATGCTGTTAAGCGCGTCGTTTGTGGTCTGATTTGAAACCCCTGTGCAGGCGACTATATCCACATCGTACTCGCCTCCAGGCCTCGGCTTAATCGCGGTCCCATTAGCGTAGGAACCTTGGAGAAATACTTCATCGTCGTCAAGTGAGAAAGTGGAGGCAAGATAGCTCTTGAGACCGGATACGGCGCTCTCGATTCGCGTAGCCTGTGTGGTTGTCAGCGTAATACGCGCGAGCATTTCCTCGAATTGATCAGGTGTCGAAGTCACTTCGGCCTCGCTAACTCTTCAAAATGTTCTCTAATGGCCAGTGCTAAGCGTGGAATGAGGAAGATAGATAGGTGTGAACGCACGTCTCGAAGATATTTCTCGTGCTCGGCATTCAGTGACGGGAAAGGGATCTCATTTACTGGCTGCACGGTTTCGTTTGGTGGTCGGGGAGGCGTGCTCCAGGCGTCCCTGATATGGGGAGCGAGAGTTGATTTGACTAGTGTTGCGAGTCGGAGGTATCGACGCCTCATTATTTCGGATTCACTGCCAATCCAGCCGGTGTGAAAAGCGATGTCCTCCTGTATGGTATGAAACCTGTCTACCAGCTCTTTGTCAAAGCCCTGTTCGCGTCTGAGCACGCGAAAGTAGAGTTCCTCCCACGCTATCGCGGCCTGAAATGCTTTTCCGTACAGTTCGCGCCGTCGGTCTCGTTTTCCGGCTAGGTATATCAATGCTGCAGATATAAAAGCAACGGAAACAGTTGCACTTGCGGTGATTAAGGGGCCTGCGACGTTGCTGGGGGCTTCATTCTGTTGCGTGACTAGTGCAACAGTCGAGAGGAGGGCCGACGTGGACATGCAAGTTCAGTCGGCGCGGCTGTGGTGAACGTTACTGGCCTAGTACTACATTTTGGTCACGTAAAGAACGGGGTTACGTTATAGCTGAGCGCGTGTTGAATACGCAAAGCGATGGACTCGTGGATGTTGAGTGACGAGATTTCGTGTACTGCAACCCACAGCACCTCTTTGCTTTCATTGCTTGTTTGTAATTTTCGGGTGATGGGCGTGGCGCGGAAGCAAATTGAAAATTCCTGGCGGACTTCGCCGTCGTCATAGGCGATGACATGGTGCGGGTTCGAGTATAGGCCGATTACTCCTGTGACCTCGCACTCGATGCCGGTCTCTTCTCGAACCTCGCGGATTGCGGCCTCGCTGAGAGTCTCTCCTAACTCTAGCTGCCCGCCCGGAATGGCATATAGGTCATTGTCGGTGCGTCGGATCATCAAGATCCGACCTTTGTCGTCCTGGATGAAGGCGGACACTGCGACGGCGATGCTGTTGGCTTTGGGAGCGTTCGGGTCGTTGTAGTAGTCGACGCGTGCCATGTGGTGCCTCCTAGATGGTGGCGGGCTTGGCGAGGTTCCAGACGGTCTCGAAGCTCTCCGAGTAGGTCTCGAAGAGGTCTCCGGCGGAGAGTCGGCGCAGGTGGAGCGACGGCGCGTGCGCGCCCTGGAACCCGTAGACGTGCGTGTTGATGATCATTTCGTCGTCGAAGCGGAAGATCGAGTTGTAGAGCGTCGTGTTGTGGAACCGCATCTCGACCCCCTCGATGCCGACAAGCGGCCGGTAGAACGCCAGCGCGTTGCGAACACGCGCGGGGAGCGTCCCGTCGCCGAGCTGTTCTTCTTCTCCGCGCAGGGCGACGCTGTCCCCGTCCGGGTCGCCGAACGCCAGGCGGATCTTCGCGCCGGCCGCGGCCTTGGCTGCGATGTCCTTGATGAACCGCGGCCGCTCGACCAGGAACAGGGCCGCGTGTACCAGGATTTCCACGGTCTCTGACGCGTCGTTGATCAGCCGGTCCCACAGCTCGACCGGGATCGCGTTCCGGTGCGGGAACACGCTCACGACCTCGGCGGCGGCCGTCTCGGCCCTGCGCTCCGGAGCGACGGAGTCCGGCCACAGGTAGGTCTCCGATTCGCGCGCCATCGCCGCGATCTTGTGCCGGTGCTTCGGATACGGGGTGCGGCCCTTGGTGATCCACCGCTCGACGGTCTTCTGGTCGACGCTGAGCGCCTTGGCCACCTGTTCCAGCGTGAGCCCGTTGCGCAGCAGTGCGTCACGCAGCCGTTCGTTCGGCATCCTGCACCCCCTTGGGACTTTTAGGGACGTCTTCGACCGTACCAGGGACGTCCCAAGATGTCCTGCCACGTGGTGATCATGTCCCGTCTTTTGGCGGAGATTGGGTGGCACGTTGCCGAGACTCGCTCGGCGGCAGAGCCCAAGGGAGGCAGACATGACGACTGCAAGCACGGCGTCGACGCTCGGCGACTGGTCGAGCGGTCCGGCTGCGCAGGTGTCGCGCAAGCACGTGGTTTAGGCGCGGGCGACATGCGCGACACGGTCCAGATCCACGTGACGGCAGACCTGCCGATCCGCGTCCGCGCGCTGACGTACGCGAACCGAGCGGAGATCCGCTTCGGCAAGGCGTTCCCCGTGGTTCTTCTCGTCGACTCCGACGCGATCGCGGTTCTGGGCAAGCAACTCGAAGAAGCAGGGATGGCGCTGGGCGCGGCGACACGAACGAACCACGGCGGCGAGGCGCCGGAAACGACTGACTGACTGACAGAGAACACAGGGAGCTAGCGGTTATGGCTATCGAAAAGGGACACCGGTTCGCGATCGACTTCGACGAGGCGTTCCCGCAGGGGCTTGTGATGGTGGGGGAAGTGATTCCGGACAACGAGTACCAGTCGCGGGAGGACCGGGCTGCTGGTCGACCGGTCCGGCAGCGCATTGACGAAGCGACCGGGAAGCGGCAGTGGCGGGCTGCGGTGACGGACCCGGGTGAGACGCGGGCGAAGCGGGCGTCGTTCGAGGTGACGTTTCTGGCGGATGTGCAGCCGGTGCCGACGACGGCGGAGGCGTTGCCGGGGATGCGGTCGGTGGAGTTGGACGGGCTCACGGCGGAGCCACGTGTCGGCGGCCAGGGCGAGTTCAAGTATCAGACGTACGTCTTCCGGGCGACGGGGTTCAAGGCTGCTGCGGGCAAGTCGTCGTCGCGGTCGACCGGTGCGTCGCCTGCGTCTGGTGAGGGCAAGGCGGCGTAGATGGGTGTTCTCGGTTTGCAGACAGGCACGATCCCGGGCCGGAGGTGTGGTTGATGCGTGGCACGGAGATGGCGAGCCCGCGTGCCCGTGGCCTGGGTGCGGCGTTGCGGGATGCGCGGATCGAGGCGCGGTTCGGCCTGCGGGAGCTGGCGCGGCGGATCGGAGTGAACCCGGCGTTGTTGTCGAACTGGGAACTCGGGCAGCGGGTCCCGACCCCGGAGGAGGTGTCGAACGTGCTCGGCGCGCTCGGCGTGATCGGTGAGCGGAAAGCCTGGATCATGCTGCTGGCTCACGGTGTGACGGGGCCGAGCTGGTCGTCGGTGGGGTCGCAGGCGGACCCGGCGCACTACACGATGTTGACCGCGCACGAGCGTGTCGCGAGGTCGGTGACGGTGTGGGCTCCGCTGCTGATCCCGGATCTGTTGCAGGTCCCGGATTACGCGCGGCTCGTCTTCGGCCCGGATTTGCGGGACAAGGAGAAGCTGGAGCAGGTGGTGGAGAGCCGGATGGACCGCAACCGGATCTTGTTCGGCGCGGGCGCGGTCAAAGCAGAGATGTTCATCGGGTCGGAGGCGCTGCGGAACCATTTCGGCGACGCGGAGGTGATGCTGCGGCAGACCCGGTTCCTCAAGGACCTGATCGGGTTGTCGCGGACGATGACGATCCGGCTGGCACCGAGTCAGGCGGTGACGGAAGAGGCGTTCAGTCGGTACACGCTGAAGGACACTTCGGACGTCGTGTACTGCCCGCATCGCGCGATGGGCGTGTTCCTGGTCGGTGATGAAGCGGCCTCGTACAAGGTGACGATCGAGCGGCTTTCGGCGGCGGCGTTGTCCCCGGCGGAATCGCAGGCGCGCCTGTCGGTCGTGGTCGACCAGCTCTTGAAAGAGGTGAAGGCGCAGCGGCGGGCGACTGACGCGGGGCTGAACCGGCTCCTGACCGGCGAGGAACCCGAAGACTAGCGGCAAAACCTCAGCGACTACTGAAAAAAGCGCACGGCGACGTGTGCTGTGTTCAACGCGCCCATGTGCGCTTGGAATTGTTCCGTATAAACGCAGAACCGGCCTCTGGCTACCAACCTTCACCGGTTCTGCGCTGTCCACTGGGAAGTGAACAATGACGAACATAACCGGTTCTGGACGGCGTGCGTCAACGGGGGTCACCCGGATGCGTTGCGCCGCATGCAAGAAGTTCGCTCGGCTCGTTCCGGGCGAGAAGAAATGTGCTTCCTGTCAAGGAATGCTGCCGCTTGACCTCACCGCGGCTGAGGGTGGTGAGCGGCGATGAACGCGGCGACGGTGCTGATCGGCGGCGCGGGCCTGGCGGTGCTGGTGTGGGTGCTGGCCAAACTCGGCCGTGCGCTCGCGGCTATCGCGGAAACCGTGGCCGCGCTGGCATTCCTCGGCCTGGCCCTGTGGGGTCTCGTGCATGTGGGTGGCTGGATTGTTCGGCAACTGGCCACGCATTGGCGGACTTGCTTAGCTGTGCTCGCTCTGGGCGCTTGGTGGCGTTGCCTCGGCTGGCCTTCGCTCGCGATTACGGCGGGCTCTGTCGGCCTGGTGGCGCTCGTGTGGCGGCAGGGCTGGCCGGTGGGATTCGAGCGCTGGTGTGGGCGCTGGGTGCGGGCGTGGTGGCTGCGCTGGGCCGTCTACGGGCGCAAGCTCCCGGGCTGGCTGCACGCCTGCGGGCTGACCGTGCGGGACGAAGCGATCCCGGTGGACGTGACCGTGAACCTGGTCTCTCGCCGTCGCAAGCGCGAAGCGGTGGCCCAGTCCCGGCGTGACGCGGGCGTGGCCTTCCCTCTCGTGCTGCGGGTTCGTTCCGGCCCGTCGTGGGATGAGGTGCGGGTACGGCTCGTGCCCGGCCAGACTCCGGAGGATTTCGGCGAGGCTGCCCGTGCACTGGCGACGGCTCGGCGGGTCACGCGGGTGCAGGTGCGGGAGATCTCCCCGGACGTCGTCTCGGTGGACTTCATGCGCCGGGACCTGCTCGCCTCCGCTGTGTCCTGCCTGCCGCTGCCGGACGTGGCCGAGGCATCGGCGGTGGATCTGCGGCGCGTGTTCGCCGGTTCCACCGAGTACGGCACGGCCTGGCGGCTGCCTTTGCTCGGCGGCGGCGCGCACACTCTCGTGGCCGGTGCGTCGGGTGCGGGGAAGAACTCGGTGATGTGGTCGCCGCTGGTGTCGGCTGCTCCGGCGATCCGGTCGGGGCTGGTGCGGGTGTCCGGTGTGGACCCGAAGGGCATGGAACTCGCTTACGGGCGCGGGATCTTCTGCCGTTACGCGGTCTCGGGCAAAGAGGTATTGGAAGTGCTGGAGGCGCTGCGGGACGAACTGGAACGGCGCAAGCGGGCATTCGCGGGGCAGACGCGGGAAGTGCCGCTCTCGCGGGAGTTTCCGTTGGAACTGCTGGAGTTCGATGAGCTGGCGGCGCTGACCCGTTACACCGACCGCAAGACCCGCGACGCGATCACCGAACACGTCTCGGTGCTCAACACCCAAGGACGGGCGGCGCTGATCTCGGTGCGCGGCTACGTCCAGGACCCGACCAAGGAAACGGTTCCGGTGCGAGAGTTGTTCACCCGCCGGGTGTGCTTGCGGGTGACGTCGAAGTCTCAGGTGTCGATGGTGCTGGGCGACGGCGCGTACGAACGCGGGGCCTGGGCCAACCGCATCCCCGAATCCACTCCGGGCGTGGGCTACGCGTGGGGCGAGGGCATCCGCGAACCCCTGCGGGTCCGCGCCGGATGGGTGTCGGACGCGACGGTGAAGGCGCTGGAGAACTACGTCACCAACGGCGGGGCACCGGTGGTCAACCTCGCCCACAACCACCGTGACAGCAACGGGAAGGGGGCCGCATGAACCGGCTGATGGTCTTCCTCGACGCGATCCGCGATCACCTCGACTCGTACGCGTTGCCTCCGGCTTGCTCGGTGGAGGTCACCGCCTGGTCCTCGCCCGTCACGGTCGCTCTGGACACCGACACCCTGACCGGCGTCGTGTCCGGGCTGGCCACCTGGTCGGCCACCCTCGACGGGGCACGAATGAGCCTGTGGCGGACACCGGGCGGGACGCGGGTGCGCCTGGCGCTGACCGGACGTACCCCGTGCGGCGTCCCCGTCTACGTCTGGGGCTATGCGCCGTACGACCCGGCCACCTTCCCGGATCTGCCTCCGCAGACCGACCAGGAGATGCCGGTCTGGCTGTTGCGGCAGTGGGCACGCGCCGGAGAGGAGGCCGCATGACCACCTCTGCACGGGAAACCGCTGGTCAGGCAATGCCGGCTGCGGAGCCCCGGGAACGAATCCGCGGTGCCTTGGCTTCCGACGTGGTGAAGGCGACTGCAGAGCAGCACGGGGTGTGCGTGCGGCCGTTCACGATGGAGGTCGCCGACACCGACACGGGGAAGTTGCGCTACGTCCCGGTGCCGTGCGGCTCGACGGTGGAATCGGTGTGCCTGCCCTGTGCCCGCAAGGCCAAGGCTCTGAGGCAGGCCCAGTGCCGGGAAGGCTGGCACCTCGCCGAAGAACCCGTGATCACCCGCGCGGAGCCCACCGAGACTCAACGGGAGCTGCTGACCTACCGGGCGGACCTGGCCGCGCACTACCGGGATGCGGTCGAGGCCGGAAACGAGCCTAAGGCGGAGGAACTGCGCGCGGAAGTGTCCAGCGTGGACACCGAACTGAGGGAATCTGGTTTGAAGGGACGGCTCCCGGCCCTCGACGCTCCAGAGAAACGTCCGGTGAAGCGCTCCACGCGTCGGCGGCAGGACGCGCCGAACCTGCCTCGGAAGAAAGTCGCGAAAACCACGGTGGGGCGGGAGTTCGCGGGGCGGTTCCGGCCGTCGATGTTCGTCACGCTCACCTGCGACACCTACGGCCGCGTCCGGCCGGACGGTTCTCCGGTCGATCCAGCCTCGTACGACTATCGGCGGGCGGCTCGGGACGCGGTGCACTTCGCGGCTCTGGTGGATCGGTGGTGGCAGAACCTGCGCCGGGTGGTCGGGTTCGAGGTGCAGTACTTCGCGACCGTGGAACCCCAGCGTCGGGCCGCGCCCCACTTGCATACGGCGCTGCGGGGAGCGATCTCACACGAGGTCATCCGGATGGTCACCGAAGCGACCTACCACCAGGTGTGGTGGCCGAGCCATGACGTGATGGTCTATGGCGGGGACCGTAAACCTTTGTGGGACCCGGATGTTCGTTCCTTTGTGGACCCGGACACCCGGCAGCCGTTGACGGCGTGGGATGACGCTGTGTCCGAAGTGGAGGAACCGGCGCACGTCGTGCGGTTCGGGGAACAAGTGCACTCGAAGGGCATCCTCGGCGGCACCGAGGAAGCCGGGCGGCACATCGGCTACCTGACCAAGTACCTCACCAAATCCACGGGTGAGGTCGTGGACGCGGACACCTCGGCGCAGCGGGACCACCACGACCGGCTTCACGCTGAACTGGCGGTGACCCCGTGTTCGCCGCGCTGCCCCGTGTGGCTGCTCTACGGCATCAACCCCAAGGGAGCCAACGCGAAGACCACCCCTGGGCACTGCCGGGGTCGCGCGCATAGGCGGACCACTCTCGGACTGCCGGGTCGGCGGGTGCTGGTGTCGCGGAAGTGGTCGGGCAAGACCGTGGCTGATCACAAGGCCGACCGGGTCGGGTTCGTGCTGTCCGCCCTGGCGGCGGTCGGGATCGAGAAACCACGCCCTGATCCGGACAAGCTGGCCTGGCGCAAGGTCGAGCCCGGCGACCCCCAGTGTCCGCCCCGGGATCAGCTCGTGATGCGCGCCATCGCTGAGCGCCGCATCTGGAAGGCCGAGTACGAAGCGGCCCGGCTCGCCGCTTCCGGCTCACCGCCCGCGCCAGAAACTTCGGCAACTCCGGCGCTGGCGGCCTGACCTGGAAAGGGGGAGACACATGAGCGACAACCCGCGTGTGCGGCTGGTCAGCGTTGAGGGCTTGTGGAGCCCCGAAGACCTTTCCGCCTACCTCGGCATCCCGGAGGACACGCTCAAGGACTGGCGGCACAAGAACTACGGCCCGCCGTGGCGACGGATGGGAAAACACGTCCGCTATGACCCGGCCGCTGTCCGGGGCTGGCTCGACGGCCCCGAAACGATGCCTGCTGCATAGGGGGATTCTGATGGCGCACATTCAAGATCGTTGGTTTCGAGACAAGATCGACCCGGAGACCGGTGAGGTCGTCCTCGATGCCAAGAACAAGCCGGTTCAGGAGCGCACCAACCGTTACGGCAAAGGCGCGCGGTACCGGGTGCGTTGGACCCAGCCGGACATGTCGGAGGGTTCCAAGGTCTTCCCGGACAAGAAGCTCGGTGCGGCGAAAGAGTTCAAGACCAAGATCGAGAACGAGCTTTACGCCGGGGTGTACCGGGATCCGAACGCGGGCAAGGAAGCATTTCGGTCCTATGCCACGGAAGTGCTACAGAGTCGTCCGCTCGGTGAATCATCCTTGAACACGATGACGTCACAGCTCGAAAAGTATGTGTTTCCGTTCTTTGGAGACCGCAGCCTCGACGCGTGCGAAAGCTCTGGTCTTGCGCGGAAGTGGCTGGCATGGCTCAACGACAGTGAGCGGAACCTCTCCGGTGTCTATCAGCGTCAGGTGTTCGACCTCGTGCTGTCCATTTGGGACGCTGCGGTCGTCGACGAGAAGATGCGGTCGAACCCGCTCAAGAAGGCGACCATTCCGCGGCCGAAGGCGACAGCCAAGGAGGTTCAGGTCTGGCCGGAGAAGAGGGTTCACACCATCGAAAAGGCCGTCGACGCCCGGTTCAGGCCAGCGGTTGCCATCGGTGCGGGCCTTGGGCTGCGTCCGGGCGAGGTGCTGGCGTTCAGCCCGGACAACATCGACCGGAAGAAGATGGTCTACCGGTGCACCCGGCAGCTCGTGGTGGTCAAGGGTGTCCAGAAGTTCAAGCTTCCGAAGGGGCGGAAGGTGCGGGAGATCCCGCTTGGCTACGGGCTGCTGGAGAAGATCGACGCCTACCTGGAGAAGTACCGGCCCGTGGCGGTCACGCTTCCCTGGGGAGAGCGGGACGGGCAGGAGTTCGAGACGGTCAAGCTGCTCATGACCAAGCCGAGCGGGATGCCCTACAAGAACCAGACATTTCACATGGTCGTGTGGCTGCCTGCGTTCGTTGCGGCGGGGCTTGACTATGTCGGTGACCGGGACGGCATGCACGCGCTCCGGCATCTGTTCGCCTCGCTGATGCTGTCACGTGGCGTGAGCATCAAGGAACTCTCTGCTTACCTAGGACATTCGAGTGAAGCCTTCACTCTCCGTGTCTATACCCATCTCATGGAGACGAGTTATGACAGGGCTCGCGCGGCGATCGACAGCGTGTTCCGTCCGACCGTCGAATTACCGTCGGCGGCCTGACCTGCGCGGCTGACGGCCCAGAGACGGCCCAGACCCCTCCGGAGACCCCTGATTGAGGCTCGAATCCGAGGTCAGGAGGCAACACGCTGGTAAATGTGCTACTTGTCACAGTGCACCGCGCGAGGCAGAGTCGTACTTGGCGACGTTGATCGTCACCCGAACTGCCGGCCCCACCATCAGGGAGGCTTCCGATGTCCACCACAGAGATCGCCGAACTCCGGCGCACCATCGGCCAGTTGCGGCAGTGCGTGGGCGCATTGCGATCGCGCTACGGCGACGCGTCCGCGGTGCGCCGGCTGGCCAACGACGTCGAGCGGCTCGACATCGACACCGCCGATCTGGACGGGCACCCGCCCGCTGTGCCCGCGCAGGCGAAGCCTGTCGAACGCGTGCCTGTCCCGGATACTCCCTACGATCCGGCGCTGTGGAGCGGCGCTGACGACGAAGGTGTCGGTGGCTACAAGCGCGACCAGCGGTGAGCGCCCCCGCTGACAACGACGTCAGCCGCGCCCGCACCGGTGTTCGAGCGCCGGGGCGGGCGCGCCTCGCCGCCCGGACACTGCGCACCGACCGGTGGTGGCTGTCGCCCCTGCTCACTGTGCTGGGGCTGGCCACTTTCGTCGTTTACGCGACAGTCCGGGCATTCGTGCGCACCGCCTACTGGGTGCCCGAATACCACTACCTGACGCCGTTCTACTCGCCCTGCGTGTCCACTTCCTGCGTCCCGGGCTCGAGCCACTTCGGGCACTGGTTCGGCGAGATGCCGTCCTGGCTGCCGCTCGGCGTGCTCGTGCTGCCGTTCCTGCTCGGGTTCCGGTTGACCTGCTACTACTACCGCAAGGCCTACTACCGCTCGGTGTGGTTTTCCCCGCCGGCCTGCGCGGTCGCCGAACCGCACGCGCGCTACACCGGAGAGACGCGGCTGCCGCTGATCGTGCAGAACGTGCACCGGTACTTCTTCTACGTCGCGTGCGTCGTTTCGCTCGTCAACACCTACGACGCCATCGTCGCCTTCCAGAGTCCCACCGGGTTCGGCTTCGGGCTCGGCAACGTGATTCTCGTGCTGAACGTCGTGCTGCTGTGGGCGTACACGCTGTCCTGCCACTCGTGCCGGCACGTCACCGGCGGGCGGCTCAAGCATTTCTCGAAACATCCCGTCCGGTACTGGATCTGGACGCAGGTCACGAAGCTCAACACCCGGCACATGGCCCTCGCGTGGACGACGCTCGGCACGCTCGTGCTGACCGACTTCTACGTGATGCTCGTGTCCAGCGGCGCGATCTCGGACCTGCGATTCGTGGGCTGACCCCCGGAAATCCAGCAGCGCAAGGCAGTTCTCCCCAGCTCGTGAGGTGGCTTATTCCATGACCGAGGTCGAACGGCACAGCTACGACGTGGTGGTGATCGGTGCCGGCGGCGCCGGTCTGCGCGCGGTGATCGAAGCGCGCGAACGCGGTTTCAGCGTCGCGGTGGTGTGCAAATCCCTTTTCGGCAAGGCGCACACGGTGATGGCCGAGGGCGGCTGCGCGGCGTCGATGGGCAACGCGAACTCGAACGACAACTGGCAGGTGCACTTCCGCGACACCATGCGCGGCGGGAAATTCCTCAACAACTGGCGGATGGCCGAACTGCACGCCCGGGAAGCGCCGGACCGCGTCTGGGAACTCGAGACGTACGGCGCGCTGTTCGACCGCACCGCGGACGGGCGGATCAGCCAGCGCAACTTCGGCGGGCACACGTATCCGCGGCTCGCGCACGTCGGCGACCGGACCGGGCTTGAGCTGATTCGCACTATGCAGCAGAAGATCGTTTCGCTGCAACAGGAAGACTTCAAGAAGTACGGCGACTACGAGGCGCGGATCAAGGTCTTCGCCGAATGCACGGTCACCGAACTGCTGCTGGACAACGGCGCGATCGCCGGTGCGTTCGGCTACTGGCGCGAGAGCGGCCGGTTCGTGCTGTTCGAGGCGCCCGCGGTGGTGCTCGCGACGGGCGGCATCGGCAAATCGTTCAAGGTGACGTCGAATTCGTGGGAGTACACCGGCGACGGGCACGCGCTGGCGCTGCGCGCCGGCGCGAAGCTGATCAACATGGAGTTCGTGCAGTTTCACCCGACCGGGATGGTCTGGCCGCCGAGCGTCAAGGGCATCCTCGTCACCGAGGGCGTGCGCGGCGACGGCGGGGTGCTCAAGAACTCCGAGGACAAGCGGTTCATGTTCGAGTACGTGCCCGAGGTGTTCAAGGGCCAGTACGCGGACAGCGAGGACGAGGCCGACCGCTGGTACACCGACCAGGAGAGCAACCGCCGCACGCCGGACCTGCTGCCGCGCGACGAGGTGGCGCGGGCGATCAACTCCGAGGTCAAGGAGGGGCGCGGATCCCCGCACGGCGGCGTGTTCCTCGACATCGCGAGCCGGTTGCCCGCCGAGGAGATCCAGCGGCGGCTGCCCTCGATGTACCACCAGTTCAAGGAACTCGCCGACGTCGACATCACCAAGGAGGCCATGGAGGTCGGCCCCACCTGCCACTACGTGATGGGCGGTGTGGAGGTCGACCCGGACACCGGTGCGGCGAGCGTCCCCGGCCTGTTCGCGGCGGGCGAGTGCTCCGGCGGCATGCACGGGTCGAACCGGCTCGGCGGCAACTCACTGTCCGACCTGCTCGTGTTCGGCCGGCGGGCCGGACTGGGCGCGGCGTCCTATGTGGACGGACTCAAGGACCGGCCCGCGGTCTCGCAGTCCGATGTGGACGCGGCGGCCGCGATGGCGCTCGAGCCGTTCAACCCGCCTGCGGGCGGCGCGCCGGAGAATCCGTACACGCTGCACACCGAGCTGCAGCAGTCGATGAACGATCTCGTCGGCATCATCCGCAAGGCCGGGGAAATCCGGCAGGCGCTGGACAAGCTCGCGGACATCCGCAGCCGGGTCGGTCAGGTGACGGTGGAGGGCCACCGGCAGTTCAACCCCGGCTGGCACCTCGCGCTCGACCTGCGGAACATGCTGCTGGTGAGCGAATGCGTCGCCCGCGCGGCGCTGACCCGCACCGAAAGCCGCGGCGGCCACACCCGCGACGACTATCCGTCCATGGACGCGGAATGGCGGCACCGGCTGCTCGTCTGCTCCGCGCGCCCGGGCGACAACCCGCTCGTGCCGGACGTCGACGTGTCGGTGGAGGAGCAGGTGCCGATGCGGCCGGACTTGCTCGAGCTGTTCGAACTCGACGAACTGGGCAAGTACTTCACCGACGGCGAGCTGGAGACCCACCCCGGGAGGACCGCGTGAGCTACCAGGCGAAGTTCCGCGTGTGGCGAGGCGACGCGACCGGCGGCGACCTGCAGGACTTCACCGTGGAGGTGAACGAGGGCGAGGTCGTGCTCGACATCATCCACCGGCTGCAGGCCACCCAGGCCGCCGACCTCGCGGTGCGCTGGAACTGCAAGGCAGGCAAATGCGGCTCCTGCTCGGCGGAGATCAACGGCAGGCCGCGGCTGATGTGCATGACGCGCATGTCGACGTTCACCGAGGCCGAGATCGTGACGGTCACGCCGATGCGCACCTTCCCGGTGATCCGCGACCTCGTGACCGACGTGTCGTTCAACTACACGAAGGCGCGCGAGATCCCGTCCTTCACCCCGCCGGAGGGGCTCAAGCCCGGCGAGTACCGGATGCAGCAGGTGGACGTCGAGCGCTCGCAGGAATTCCGCAAGTGCATCGAGTGTTACCTGTGCCAGAACACCTGCCACGTCGTGCGCGACCACGAGGAGAACAAGGAGAGCTTCGCCGGGCCGCGCTACCTCATGCGGATCGCCGAACTGGAGATGCATCCGCTGGACGTCGCCGACCGCCGCGACGCCGCCCAGGACGAGCACGGGCTCGGGTTCTGCAACATCACCAAATGCTGCACTGAGGTGTGCCCGGAAGGCATCCACATCACCGACAACGCGCTGATCCCGATGAAGGAACGCGTCGCCGACCGCAAGTACGACCCGATTGTCTGGCTGGGGGACAAGCTGTTCCGCCGCAATCGGTGATGTCCGCTGCCACGGTGGCCGGGTTCGCGGGTGCGGGCCTGGCGGCGTGACGGCTGCGGGCTTGCCCCGTTCGCGGGAGGCAGGGCTGCTTTCGCGGGCGGCGGGCTTGCTTGACCACGGCAGCGGCCTTGCCCTTTTGCGGACGGCGGTTCCGTGCCCTCGTCGACCGCGGGCGTCTGCAGTTGCCGACGGCAGGCTTGCTCGTTCGCAGTCGTCGAGCGGGCGCGGGCGGCGAGCGGGCACACGCGGTGCCAGCGGGCTTGCGTTCTCGCGGGTGGTGAGCGGGCGCTGTTGGCGACAGCGGCGTGCTCTCTCGCGGGCGGCGGGCTTGCAACGTTGCCGACAGTGGGCGTGCTTCTCGCAGCGGCGAGCGGGCGCTGTTGGCGACAGCGAGCATGCTCTCTCGCGAGCGGTGGGCCTGCAACGTTTGCCGACAGCAGCCTTGCCCTCCCGCGAACGACAGGCATGCACAGTGCCGACAGTGGCCTTGCCCGTTCGGAGACCGCGGGCCGGGGCTCTCGCAGACGCAGTCCACTACGCGCATGCGCTGCGGGCGTATTCAGGCGTATTCAGTTGTGGGTGGGCAATAGGCAGTCCTCCTGGCGGTTGATGAGTCTGGTCGTGATGGCGGATCACCGGGACGGTCCCAACGGCCTGTCCCCGGCGGCTGGCTCCCGAGCGGAACGTCGCGATCCCCAGACAGCGTGAACTCACCGCGCGCAGGCAAGATCGCACCGACCAATGCGCTGGCCAACGCATTGGGAGAGAAAGGGAATCGCGACGGCCGCCACGAGAACGCTCGCGGGCTCACATCACATGCGATGTACTTACTTCAACAAAATCAACGTTAGCACCACCCGCGACCGGACGGCATCACTCGATCGGCTCGACCGCGGCGGGGCCGATTTCCGTTGCGGTCAAAGGACTTCCCGGAAGGACAAGAACCATGATCACCGGTGCCCACGTCATCCTCTACAGCAAAGACGCAGCAGCAGACCGAGAGTTCCTCAGGAACGTACTGGACCTAGGAAACGTAGACGCAGGCGACGGCTGGCTCATCTTCCGTTTGCCCCCAACAGAACTAGCCGTGCACCCAACCGAAGGAACGCCGCAGCAAGAGTTCTACCTGATGTGCGACGACCTAGCCGAAACAGTCCGGCAGCTAACCGCGAAGGGAGCCGAAGTGGAGAGCGAGGCGACCACAGCATCCTGGGGCACGCGAGCATCGATCCGCCTCCCCAGCGGCAGCGTGCTGCCCCTGTATCAGCCGCGGCACCCGACAGCGCACGGCTGAAACAAGAAACCCCCGGCGCCGCGGGGAAAGCAGCGCCAGGGGTTTCAAGAGAGACGGAACGAACCGTCAGCCAGGTCCAGCGCCACCGATCACGTTGCTGCCCGCGGCAGCGGTGAGCCCCGCCTGCTCGATGCCGGCGTCCGTGTCGATGTGCTTCTTGCTGCGCCGGTTGCGCCGCTCCAGGTACGTCGCGAGCGCGGTCAGCAGCAGGCACATCGCGATGTAGATCGCGGCGGCCACGAGGGTCGACGGGACGATCGGGCGGCCGAAGGCGCCCTGGCTGCCGATGTAGCGGGCGTAGTACAGCAGCTCCGGGTACGTCACGAGGAAGCCGAGCGCGGTGTCCTTGAGCAGCACGACCAGCTGGCTGATGATCGTCGGCAGCATCGCGCGCAGCGCCTGCGGCAGCAGGACCGTGAACATCACCTGGGTCTTGCGCATGCCGAGCGCGTACGCGGCTTCGCTCTGGCCCTTCGGCAGGGACAGGATGCCCGCGCGGAAGACCTCCGCCAGCACCGAGCCGTTGTACAGCGTCAGGCCGAGCACCACCGCGAACAGCGGCGACGTGTCCACGCCGAGGGTCGGGAGGCCGTAGTAGAACAGGAACATCAGGATCAGCAGCGGGATCGCGCGGAAGAACTCCACGACGAACGTGCAGATCCCGCGCACCCACGCGTGATCGGACAGCCGTCCGGCGGCGAAGACCGCGCCGAACACGATGGCCAGCACCGCGCCCAGTGCGAAGGCCTTCACGGTCGCCAGCACGGCGTTCGCGAGGTCGCTCTGCACCTGGGAGTACTGCAGCCACTCCCATTTGCGTCCGGCGAACTGGCCGCTGTCGACGAAGCGGTAGACGATGAACGCGATCAGCGCCGCCACCACGACGATGCCCAGCACCGCGTAGATCCGGTGCCGCACCCGCGCTTTCGGGCCCGGGGTGTCGAAAAGAACCGTGCTCATCGGGCCACGCTCCAGCGCTTCTCCAGGCTGCGCTGCACCAGCGACAGCACCGACACGAGGATGATGAAGCCGAGTGCCACCCACAGCAGCGCGATCATCTGGTTGTCGCCGCGCTCGGACACGTACTGCCGGATCGCGCCGGCCTCGGCGACCGAGAACCCGCTGGCGATCGTCGTGTTCTTCAGCAGCGCGATGAGCATGCTGACGAGCGGCGGGACGACCGACCGCAGCGCCTGCGGGAGGACGATGCCGCCCAGGATCTGCCCGGACGACAGGCCCAGCGCCCGGCCCGCCTCGGCCTGGCCGATCGGCACCGTGTTGATGCCCGAGCGCACGACCTCGCAGATGAACGCCGACGTGTAGATCGTCAGCGCCACCGCGGCGGTCGGGAAGTAGTCGATCTTGACGATGTCGAGCAGCGGGTAGGCGAACACGAGGAACGCGAACACCAGCGTCAGCGGCGTGTTGCGCAGGACGGTGACGTAGGTCGTGCCGATCGCGCGCAGCACCGGGACCGGGCTCACCCGCAGCATCGCGAGGATCGTGCCCAGCACCAGGCTGCACGCCCCCGCGATCAGGAACAGTTCGATCGTGGTGAGAAAGAACGGACCGAAGAGGTCCAGATTGTCGAGCAGGACGTCCATGGAGCCTTCCCCGCGTCCGTGTGCCGATAGTGGGTGTACCGCGGCCGGTGGGCGAAAGCTTCGCCCACCGGCCGCCGGGTCAGATCAGTACCGCTCGATGGCAGGCGGCGTCGCGGGCGCGCCGGACTTGCCGAGGGTCGCGTCGTAGATCTTCTTCCAGGTGCCGTTGGTCTCGGCGGCCTGCAGCAGGTCGTCGATCTTGTCGCGCAGCACCTTGTCGTCCTTGTTCAGGCCGATGCCGTAGGGCTCCTTCGAGAACGGCTTGCCGACGACCTTGAAGGTGTCCGGGTCCTGTGCCGCGTAGCCCTTGAGGATCGCGTCGTCGGTGGTGACCGCGTCGACGTCCTTCGTCTGCAGCTTCTCGACGCACTGCGAGTACTTCTGGAACTCGACGATCTGGTCGGTCAGCTTCTGCTCGCGCACGCGCTGGATCGGGGTCGACCCGGTGACCGAGCAGACCTTCTTGCCCTTCAGCGTCTCCGGGCCGGTGATCGAGTTGTCGTCCTTGCGCACCAGCAGGTCCTGCCCGGCCTGGAAGTACGGGCCGGCGAACGACACGAGCTTCTTGCGCTTGTCGCTGATGGTGTAGGTGCCGACGTAGAGGTCGACCTGGCCGTTGGAGATGGCCTGCTCGCGGGCGCCCGAGTCGACCGTCGTGTACTTGATCTTGTCCTCGCTGAAGCCGAGGCCCGCCGCGACCATCCGGGCGATCTCGATGTCGAAGCCCTGGAACTTGCCGGTCTTCGGGTCCTTCTGGCCCAGCTCGGGCTGGTCG
The DNA here is from genome assembly GCF_004522235.1 of Amycolatopsis nivea. Taxonomy (GTDB): domain Bacteria; phylum Actinomycetota; class Actinomycetes; order Mycobacteriales; family Pseudonocardiaceae; genus Amycolatopsis; species Amycolatopsis nivea. The sequence continues at coordinate 84,648 of NZ_SDLT01000015.1, read as the reverse complement.
TCCTTGACGCCGATCGTGATCGTGCCCGCGTTCTTGATCTTCGTGAAGGTCGGCGAGCCGTCGAGCTTGACGTCCTTGGCCACCTCGTAGGTGGGCAGCGGCGCGGCGCTCGCGTTGTTGTCCCCGCCGGGGCCGGCCGGGGTGCCTTCCTTGCCGCAGGCCGTGAGCAGCAGCCCGCCGGCGAGCAGAGCGGCCGCGAGGGTGCGGATCCTCATGTCAGTCTCTCCAATATCTGTCCGGGAAACATCTGTCCGGGAACGTCGGGACCGGTCCGGGTACGGCCGATTACAGCCATCCCGGACGCGGGGCGCCGGGGGATTCCCCCGAACGGGTCAGTGGGTCAGGATCTTGCCGAGGAAGTCCTTCGCGCGGTCGGACTTCGGCTTGGTGAAGAACTCCTCCGGCGTCGTGTCCTCGACGATCTCGCCGTCGGCCATGAAGATGACCCGGTCGGCGGCGCGGCGGGCGAAGCCCATCTCGTGGGTGACCACGAGCATGGTCATGCCGTCCTTCGCCAGGCCGGTCATCACGTCCAGCACCTCCTGGACCATTTCCGGGTCCAGCGCCGAGGTCGGCTCGTCGAACAGCATCACCTTGGGCTTCATCGCGAGCGCGCGGGCGATCGCGACGCGCTGCTGCTGGCCGCCGGACAGCTGGGCGGGGTACTTGTCGGCCTGGTTCGCGATGCCGACGCGCTCGAGCAGTTCCATCGCGGTCTTGCGGGCCTCGGCCTGCGCGGTCTTGCGCACCTTCACCGGCGCGAGCATGACGTTCTCGAGGATCGTCTTGTGCGCGAACAGGTTGAACTGCTGGAAGACCATCCCGACGTCGGCGCGCAGCGAGGCGAGCGCCTTGCCCTCCTCGGGCAGCGGCACGCCGTCGACGGCGATCTCGCCGGAGTTGATCGGCTCGAGCCGGTTGATCGCGCGGCACAGCGTCGACTTGCCCGACCCGGACGGCCCGAGCACGACGACGACCTGGCCGCGCGGCACCTCGAGCGTGATCTCGCGCAGCACGTGCAGCTCGCCGAAGTACTTGTTCACGGCGGCCGCCTTGATCATCGGCGTCGCCACCTCGGTGGTCATCGTGGCCTCCAGAGCTCCGTTGGTCGTCGGCGTCCGCGGAACCGGGGTTCCGCAACGCTTGCGGAAACCTACTACCGGGACATCTCTTGTAAAGACGGCTTGAGCAATACTTAGGGTTTCAACTACGTATCGGATGCGGCCGTCGTGGCGGCGTTCAGCCTAGTCCGGACTGTGGCGGCCGCCACGCACCGTGTCCGCGGGGCGTGGCGCCCTAGAGTCCGGCTACCGTGGTCTGGATCACCGGGGAGGAGCAAGCGTGCGCGTGCTGCTGGTGGAAGACGACGACCGGGTCGCCGGGGCGCTCGTGCCCGCGCTGGTCCGCCGCGGGCTCACCATGCAGCGGCTGCCGTCCGGGGCCGGGGTGCTCGACCGGGTCCACGACGTCGACGTGATCCTGCTCGACCTGGGGCTTCCCGACGTCGACGGCGTGGTGCTGTGCCGGCAGATCCGCGCGGTCAGCGACGTCGCGGTGATCGTCGTGTCCGCGCGCGGCGAGGTGAACGACCGGGTGCACGGCCTGCGTGCCGGTGCCGACGACTACCTGGTCAAGCCGTACGACGTGGAGGAACTCCTCGCGCGCGTCGAAGCGGTGCGCCGGCGGCGGGTCGAACGGCCCGCGCCGTCCGTGCCGGTGGTGGAGGTCGGCGACGTCCGGATCGACCTCGCCCGGTACGAGGTGCTGGTCGCGGGCGAGCCGATCGCGTTGTCCCGCAAGGAGTTCCAGGTGCTCGCGCTGGTCGCGGCGGCGGGCGGTGCGGTGTGCTCGCGCGAACAGGTGCTGAACGAGGTGTGGGGGCACCGCGGCGCGGCCGAGAGCCGTTCGCTGGACGTCCATGTCGCCACCCTGCGCACCAAACTCGGCCGTCCGGCGCTGATCGAGACGGTGCGCGGCGTCGGCTACCGGCTGGGCAACGGACGGGACTGACCGGTGCGCGTCCGGCTGCAGGGCATCGTCGTCACGCTCGTCGCCCTGCTCGTGTTCGGGCTCGGCATCCCGCTCGCGCTCAGCATCGCGAGCAGCCTCCAGCAGAAGCTCTTCCTCGACCGGCTCACCGACACTTCGCGGTTTGCCTCGCTCGCCCAGCGTCCGCTGCTCGACAACGAGCTCGGGCTGCTGGAACCCAAACTGCGCCGGTACACCGAGGTCTACGGCGTGAAAGTGGTCGTGGTGAACCAGGACGGCGAGCCGGTGCTGAGCTCGGTGGGCGGCACCGTCGACCGGACCGCGATCCGGGTGCCGGTGAACGAGGCGCTCGCCGCCCGTCCGCCCGAGGCCGGGCCGTTGCTGATGCCGTGGGCGAGCAAACCGCTGGTGCTGGCCGAGCCGATCCTGATCGACGGCGAGGTGCGCGGCGCGGTGGTGACGGAGTCCGCGACCGATCACGTCCGCACCCAGTTGCTGTGGCAGTGGCTGCTGCTGGCCGCGTGCGCGCTGGTCGCGTTCGGGCTCGCGCTGCTCGTGGCGCTGCCGGTGGTGCGCTGGACGCTGCGCCCGGTGCGGCGGCTGGACGAGGCGACCGGCGCGCTGGTCGCGTCCGTGGTCAGCGGCCGGGAAGCGGAGCCGGTGGGGGAGAGCGGCGGCCCGCCGGAGCTGCGGCAGCTGGGACGGTCGTTCGACCGGATGGCGGCGAGTGTGTCGGAAGCGCTGGCCGCGCAGCGCGCGTTCGTCGCCGACGCCTCGCATCAGCTGCGCAATCCGTTGACCGCGTTGAAGATCCGGCTGGGCAATCTCGACGGCCAGGTCACCGACGAAGCCGCGGCGGCCGATCTCGAAGCGGCGCAGGTGGACGCAAAGCGGCTGAACCAGATCCTCGACGAGCTGCTGTCCATGGCCCGCGCGGAATCCGCCGGCGGCGAGCTGGTTTCCGAAGACCTCGCCGAGGTGATCGCCGATCGCGTCGCCGACTGGTCGGTGGTCGGGGCGGCTCGCGAGGTCTCGCTGGAGAGCGCGGTGGACGTCGGCGGCGCGCGCGTGCTCGTGCCGCCGAGGGGGCTGGAGGTCGTGCTCGACGCGTTGCTGGACAACGCGCTCAAATTCAGCCCTTCCGGTACTTCCGTCGAGGTGGCCGCGAGCGTTGCCGAGGACCGGGTGACGGTTTCGGTGCGCGACCACGGGCCCGGACTGCGCGAGGACGAGCTAGAGCGGGCGGTCGACCGGTTCTGGCGGAGCACGGCGCATCAGAACGTGCCCGGATCGGGGCTGGGGCTGGCGATCGTGACCGAGATCGTCCGGCATTCCGGCGGGGAGATCCAGTTGTCCCTGCCGGAAGGCGGCGGGTTGCGGATCGCGATGGACTTCCCGGTCGCGCGCTAGACCTTCTCCGCGCGGTAATACGCCAGCGCGCCGGGATGCAATGGCAGCGGCCCGGTCTCGATGCCCGGATGCACGTCGATCGACAGGGCCGCCCGGTTGACCGCCGCGAGCTGCGGGCGGGCGTCGTACAGGCCCTTCGTGAGCGCTTCGGCGACGTCGGCGGACATCGAGGTGGGCACGACCAGGAAGTTCGGCACCACGAGCGTCGTGACCGGGCCGGGCTGGTCGTAGGTGCTGCCGGGGATGGTCGCGGTGCCGTACACCGGGCTGAACCGCTGCATGCCCGGCATCAGGTTGGACATGTCGAGCAGCCGCAGCCCGACCTTGCGGTTGTACTCGGTGATCAGCGGCGTCGGCAGCCCGCCGGACCAGAACATCGCGTCGACCTTGCGGTTCTCCAGCGCGGTGAGCGAGTCCTCCAGGCTCAGCTGATTGACCGAGACCGCGCCTTTCAGCCCGGCTACCTGCAGCACCCGGTCGGCGATGTACTCGACGCCCGACTCCGGGGAGCCGACCGCGATGTGGCGGCCGCGCAGCATGGAGACCGACGTGTAGGGCGAGTCCTTGCGGACGACGATGTGCAGGTAGTCGTCGTGGATGCGGGCCAGCGCGGCGAGCTTGCCGGGGTGCGCGGCCGCCGCGTCCGCGGCCAGGTCCGCGGCGACGAACGCGACGTCCGCGCCCCCGGAAAGCACTCGGTTGAGGTTGTCGCGCGACCCCTGGGTGGCGAGCACCTCGGGCGTCTCGATGCCGAGTTCGCCCGCCCACGCCGACGCCAGCGGCCCGGCCAGATCGTGGTAGACGCCGCCCACCGACCCGGCCGCGACGCGCAGGTGCAGGTTCGCGAAGCTCGGCCCGCACGCGCTCAGCAGCACCGTGAGCACTGCCAGCGCCGCCGTCAGCCTCCATCGCATGCAGCGATGGTGCCAGAGGTCAGCCGGTGACGTCGGCCAGGCTGTCGCCCATCCGGATCTTGCTGAACCACTGCGTCGCCGTCTCGTCGGCCTGGTGGTAGACGCCCCACTTCAGGTAGTTCCGCGTTCCGTCGATCGTGGTTCCGGTGTAGGTGGTGGACCCGTCGGCGAACGTCTGCCGTTTGCCGTCGAACCAGAACTGGATGGTGCCCTGGGTGCGGTCGGTCGAGATCCGGAACGCGATGTCGTGCCACTCGTCGTTCGAGACCGGCGCGTTCCACAGCTTGACGCTGGTGTGGTCGGTCGTCCACTCCTCCAGCTGGAGTTTGCCGCCGGAGATCTTGAGGACGATCGGATGGTTCGCGGTGCCGGTGCTCGGGCTGCATTTCAGCTGGAACACGTAGCGGCTGGTGGAGTCGGTGATCCGGTACTTCGACGACCAGCCGAGGTAGAACGTCTTGCCCGCGGCGAGATCCGGGCCGACCGCCTCGCAGCGCTCCTCCTGGGCGAGCTGCTCGGCGACCCACACCTTGCCCTTCGCGGCGTCGGTCGCGGTCTTGAAGTGGCCGTCGGCGCACTGGACCGAGTTGAACGCGCCGGGGCCGTCGGCGGGGTCGGCCGACCAGGAGACCGACTGCGGAACCGGTTCCGCGGAGACCGGGGCGGCCGCCAGCGCGGCGACGACGAGCGTGCTCGCGACAGCGGCCGCGGAGCAGGCGAAAACCTTGCGCACTTTTCCTCCAGAGCGGCGGCGGTCCGATTCGGAACAATGGCGATGATCTTATCTTCGGGCGGGCGCGGAAAACAATAGCGAAAATTGTTTGCCGGCGACCGTTCCGGCGCATTTCCGTTCCCGGTCAACGGCACATTTCCCGATTAGCGGAATACATGGCGGACCGCGTCGCATAACGTCCGCCGACCGGGTGCCGGGTCCGGCGCGGGACCCGGGGTTTAGGCTGGAGCGCGATGAACGCGAAAACGTACCAGATCCGCACGTTCGGCTGCCAGATGAACGTGCACGACTCCGAACGGCTCGCCGGGCAGCTCGAGGAAGCCGGCTACGTCCCCGCTCCCGGGCAGGCGAAGCCGGATCTGGTCGTGTTCAACACCTGCGCCGTGCGGGAGAACGCGGACAACAAGCTCTACGGCACCCTCGGGCACCTCCGCCCGGACAAGGTCGCCAATCCGGACATGCAGATCGCCGTCGGCGGGTGTCTCGCGCAGAAGGACCGCGGCGACATCGTCAAACGCGCGCCGTGGGTCGACGTCGTCTTCGGGACGCACAACATCGGTTCGCTGCCGGCACTGCTGGAGCGCGCGCGGCACAACGCCGAGGCCGAGGTCGAGATCCTCGAATCGCTCGAGACGTTCCCGTCCACGCTGCCCGCGCGCCGCGAATCGTCCTATGCGAGCTGGGTGTCGGTTTCGGTCGGCTGCAACAACACCTGCACCTTCTGCATCGTGCCGTCGCTGCGCGGCAAGGAGCGCGACCGCCGTCCCGGCGAGATCCTCGCCGAGGTCGAGGCGCTGGTCGCCGAGGGCGTGCTCGAGGTGACCCTGCTGGGCCAGAACGTGAACTCCTACGGCGTCGAGTTCGGCGACCGGCTCGCGTTCGGCAAGCTGCTGCGCGCGACCGGCGGGATCGACGGGCTGGAGCGCGTGCGGTTCACCTCGCCGCATCCGGCCGCGTTCACCTCGGACGTGATCGACGCGATGGCCGAGACCCCGAACGTCTGCCACCAGCTGCACATGCCGCTGCAGTCCGGTTCGGACCGGGTGCTGCGCGAGATGCGCCGGTCGTACCGGTCGGCGCGGTTCCTGAACATCCTCGACGAGGTGCGCGCCAAGATGCCGGACGCCGCCATCACCACCGACATCATCGTCGGTTTCCCCGGCGAGACCGAGGAAGACTTCCAGGCGACGCTCGACGTCGTCCGCGCCGCGCGGTTCTCCAGCGCGTTCACCTTCCAGTACTCGAAGCGCCCCGGCACGCCCGCCGCGGAGATGGCGGACCAGCTGCCGAAGGAGGTCGTGCAGGAGCGCTACGACCGGCTGGTCGAGCTGCAGAACGAGATCTCCTGGGAAGAGAACCGCAAACTGGTCGGCCGCCGGGTCGAGCTGCTGGTCGCCGCGGGCGAGGGGCGCAAGGACGCGGAGACGCACCGGATGAGCGGACGCGCCCGCGACGGACGGCTGGTGCACTTCACGCCGTCCGGTGCGGCCGTCGACCGTTCGGTCCGGCCGGGCGACGTCGTGGAGACGGTGATCAGCTACGGCGCGCCGCACCACCTGGTCGCGGACGGCGACCTCCTGACCCATCGCCGCACGCGAGCGGGCGACAACGCCGAAGCCGGTCTTCGGCCCAAGACGAGCGGGGTCACCCTGGGACTGCCGGGCTTCGGAGCCCCGGCGGCGCAGCCGGCCCCGGTGAGTGGGTGTGCAGGATGAGCGAACCGGGAACGCCGGCCGAGGTCGACCGCAGGCTGAGCGACGAGATCGACGACGCGGGCCGCCGCGCCGCGCGCACGGTGGAGCTGGGCAGGCGCGGCTTCACCATCTCGGTGCTGATGTTCGTGCTGCTCGTGGCGCAGATCCTGCCGTGGGCTCAGGGCCGCGCGGGCTGGGAGACGCTGGCCGGCGAGGCGGGCGGGGTTCCGCAGCTGTTCGCCGTGACGTCCACCGGCGTCGGCGTGTTCATCGGCGCGGTCGCGCTCGTGTCGCGCCGCTGGTGGGTCGCGTGGTGCTGCGCCGCGGGCGGCTGGTTCGCCTCGGTCGACGGCCTGCTGGCGATCTGGTCGCAGCAGTCCGCGCACGCCAGCGGAGCGGCGGGGGACGGTCCGGGGATCGGCATGATCGTGGCCTGGATCGCGACGATCGTCCTGGCGACGCTCTGGATGCGCACCGCGTTCTCGCGCACCTGAACCCAACTGCATAAAAAGGGCCGGTACCCGCGGGTACCGGCCCTTTTACGTCCGCGGATCAGCGATCGGCGACCGCGGCTTCCGCGGCCTCCATCCATTCCCGCCACTGGGAGGCCTGCTCCTCGGCCTTCTTCGCCCGCCGTTCGTCGCCGGCGGCCCTGGCCTTGGCGGCCTGCGATTCGAACTGCTCGACGCGCTCGCGGAACTGCGCGGCCCGCGCCTGCGCCTCCGGGTCGGTGCGGCGCCAGCGGCTGTCCTCAGCGGACTTCACCGCGTCCTGCACCGCCTTGAGCCGCCCGTCCAGTTCGCGGATGCGCTCGCGCGGGACCTTGCCGATCTCGTCCCACTGCTCCTGGATCCGCCGCAGCGCCGACTTGGCCGCCTCGAGGTTGGCCGCCACGTCGATCTTCTCGGCCTCGACCAGCAGTTCTTCCTTGCGCTGAGCGTTGCCGGCGAACTCCGCGTCGCGCTCGGAGAACACGGCCGAGCGGCGGGCGAAGAACGCGTCCTGCGCCGCGCGGAACCGCTGCCACAGCGCCTCGTCGCTGTCCTTGGGCGCGCGTCCGGCGGCCTTCCACTCGGCCATCAGGTCCTTGTACCGGCCCGCGGTGGCGCCCCAGTCGTCCGAGTCGGACAGCGCCTCGGCCTCGGCGATCAGCTCTTCCTTGCGCTGCTTCGCGCTCGCCCGCTGCTTGTCCAGCTCGGCGAAGTGCGAGCCGCGACGGCGGTTGAACGCCTCGCGCGCCTTCGAGAAGCGCTTCCACAGCTCGTCGTCGGTCTTGCGGTCGACGCCCTTGACCGTCTTCCACTCGTCGAGGATCGCGCGCAGCCGGTCGCCCGCGGCCTTCCACTGGGTGGACTCGGCGGCGATCTTCTCCGCCTCGTCGGCCAGCGCCTGCTTGCGCGCCACGGCCGCCGCCCGCGCTTCCTCTCGCTCGTGCTTGACGTTGACCAGCGCCTTCTCCGCCAGCCCGATCACGAACTCGAGCCGTGCGGCGAGCGCCTTCAGGTCGCCGACCACGGCCGCCTCGCCGAGCCCGTCGCGGATCTGGGTGGCGCTGGAGAGGGCGTGCTTCGGGTCGCCCGCTCCGGAGTTCAGCCGCGTTTCGAGCAGTTCGACCTCGGTGCGCACGTCGTCGAAGCGGCGCGCGTAGTGCAGCAGGCCTTCCTCGGGCGTGCCTGCCTGCCAGACCCCGACCTCGCGTTCGCCGTCGGCGGTGAAGACGTAAACGGTGCCTTCCCCGTCGACCCGGCCCCAGGTGGCGGGGGCGGGCTCGGCGGGCGGCACCGGAGGCGCGGCATGGCCGGCGCCCTGCGCGTGCGGCACCGGGTGCGGTGCCGGGGTGCCGGGGGACGTGTTCTCCTGGGCCATCGCAGGCTCCTTATCGCCTGTACGCCCGCGGCTGCGGGCGCCCCGCCGCGTGAGCGGGGCCGGGTTACGCTGTTGTCGTGCTCTGCCGGGGGCATGGGGCCCCAGCGGCATTCAAGCAGCTCAGCGCGCGCCGTGGTACTGGATGAGCCGCCTGAAAGCGTTGATCCTACTTCTCCTTGACGCTCCGTGCCCGCGTCCCGCCCCGGCCGGGTACCGTTCTGCGGCGTGATCAGCCCAGCTCAACGGCCCCGTCCGGTGGCCGTCGTCGGCCCCACCGCCACCGGGAAGACTGCACTGGCCGTCGAACTCGCGCTGGCGCTGGACGGCGAGGTGGTGAACGCCGACGCGCTCCAGCTCTACCGGGGCATGGACATCGGCACCGCCAAAGCGACCGCGGAGGAACAGCGAGGGGTCCCGCACCACCTGCTGGACGTACTCGACGTGACCGAGACCGCGTCGGTCGCCGCCTATCAGCGTGACGCCCGCAGCACGATCGAGCGGATTCTCGACGCGGGCCGGGTCCCGGTGCTGACCGGCGGCTCGGGGCTGTACGTGCAAGCGGTGCTGGATGACCTCCGTTTCCCCGGCACCGACCCCGCGGTGCGCGCGCGGCTCGACGAAGAGGCCGCCGAACTCGGCACCGCCGCCCTCTACACCCGCCTGGGGGAGCGCGACCCGGTCGCGGCGGCGGCGATCCTGCCCACGAACACCCGCCGCATCGTGCGGGCGCTGGAGGTCATCGAGATCACCGGCGAGCCGTTCTCCGCGAACCTGCCGAAACCGGGTCCGGCGCGCTGGGACACCGTGCTGATCGGGATCGACCGCGAGATCGCCGAGCTGGACGAGCGCGTCGACCTGCGGGTGGAGCGGATGTTCGAGGCCGGTCTCGTGGACGAGGTGCGCGCGTTGCTCGGCCGCGGGCTGCGGGACGGGAAAACCGCTTCGCGGGCGCTCGGCTACCAGCAGGTGCTGGCCGAACTGGACGGCGAAGGCGACTTCGCGGCAGCCGCGGCGGCGACCGCGCAGGCCACCCGCCGGTTCGTGCGACGGCAACGTTCCTGGTTCCGCCGGGACAAGCGGATCCGGTGGTTCGACGGCGGATCGGCGGACCTGGCCGCGCGGGTCCGCGCCGCGCTCGACCAGTAACCTGGACGCATGGGCGGCATCGAATTCCTCAAGGGCCACGGCACGCAGAACGACTTCGTGCTGCTGCCTGACGCGGCCGGCCGCCTCGACCTCACGGCGGAGCGCGTCGCGGCGCTGTGCGACCGGCAGCGGGGCCTCGGCGCGGACGGCGTGCTGCGCGTCGTGCGCGCGAAGGCGATCGGCGAAGAATCGGCCGGCGAGTGGTTCATGGACTACCGCAACGCCGACGGTTCGATCGCCGAGATGTGCGGCAACGGCACCCGCGTTTTCGCGCGCTACCTGGTGGACGCCGGTCTGGAATCGGACGGCGAGTTCGTCATCGGCACCCGGGCGGGCGACCGGCCGGTCGTCGTGCACCCGGACCGTTCGGTCACCGTGCAGATGGGCCCGGCGGCGATCACCGGCACGTCGGTCACCATGGTCGCCGGGCAGGCGTTCTCCGGCGTCGCGGTGAACGTCGGCAACCCGCACCTCGTGTCGGTCACCGACACCGACATCGCCGGCCTCGACCTGCGCGACCAGCCTGATTTCGACCACGACGTCTTCCCGGCCGGGGTCAACCTGGAGTTCGTCAACGTGCTCGGCGAGGGCGCGCTGCGGATGCGCGTCCACGAGCGCGGCGTGGGGGAGACGCGCGCCTGCGGCACCGGCACGGTCGCCGCGGTGGCCGCCTCGCTGCACCTCGCGGGCAAGGACACCGGCGAGTCCACAGTGGACATCCCGGGCGGCCGCGTGTCGGTGACGATCTCGCGCGGGGATTCGACGCTGTCCGGCCCCGCGGAGATCGTGGCCCGCGGCGAGATCGACGAGGCTTGGTGGGCTGCCGCCGGTTCGCCGCTGTGAGCGGCAAGCCGGGGTCGTAACCCGGCTCGCCGCTCAAGGCCAGCCGCGGCGGAGTCAGTTCGCCGGCGGGATTTCCCGTGGCCGGTCGTACATCCGCACATCGCGGTCGACGGTCAGCGGCAGCACGCGGCCCAGGCCGATCTCCCGGAAGTGGTCCGACTCGCGATGCGCCTTGAACGCCGCGTCGTCGGCGTACTTCTCGATGCTCACGTACCGCCCCGGCGTTTCGTCGGAGCGGAACACTTCGTACGACAGGCAGCCCGGTTCTTCGCGGCACGCGGCCGCGAACTCGTGCAGCGCGCGGCCGAACTCCTCGGAGTTCTCGGGGCTGCTGGACACATCGGCGACGACGAGCACGTAGGAATCCACGGAAACCACCCTACGGGGTCACGATCTTGGCATCGAGCGAAAAGTCGCCGTCGCGCGTGGTGATCTCGCCGATCGCCCCGGCGAGCCGGACGTCCGCGGCCACCTCGGCGAACCGGGCCAGCGTCTCCGCCGGGCCGCCCACGGTCAGCGTCTCGACCGGCGAGCGCATCGACACCTTCGCGTCCGACTTCGCCCGACGCACCGCCGCGATCACCTCGCCCGCCAGCGTCAGCAGCGACGGGTCACCGTCGACCACCGGCACCGACGGCCACGCCGCCTGGTGCACCGAACCTTCCTGCCACCACGACCAGATCTCCTCGGTCGCGAACGGCAGCACCGGGGCGAACATGCGCACCAGCGCCGACAGCACCGTCCGCAGCGCCACCTGGGCCGATTCGGCCGCCTCGGCGCCGAGATCGCCGTACGCCCGGCCCTTCACCAGCTCCACGTAGTCGTCGCAGAACGTCCAGAAGAACGTCTCGGTCACCTGCAGTGCACGCGCCTGGTCGAGCGCCTCGAACGCGGCCGTCGCTTCCTCGACCACCTTCGCCAGCGTGGCGAGCACAGACTGATCCAGCGGCTCCGTGACGGCTGACTCCGGCTTGGGGATCCCGAGCCCGAGCACGAACCGGCTCACGTTCAACAGCTTCGTCGCCAGTCGTCGCCCGACCTTCATCTGGCCTTCGTCGACCGCCGTGTCGACGCCCGGCCGCGCGCTCGCCGCCCAGTAGCGCACCGCGTCGGAACCGTGCCGGTCCAGCAGATCCGCCGGCGTGACGACGTTGCCGACGGACTTCGACATCTTCTTCCGGTCCGGATCGAGCACCCAGCCGGAGATCACCGCGTCCCGCCACGGCAGCACGCCTTCCTCCAGTTCGGCGCGGACCGCGGTGGAGAACAGCCAGGTGCGGATGATCTCGTGCGCCTGCGGCCGCAGCGAGAACGGGAACACGCGGCGGAACAGGTCGTCGTCGAGACTCCAGCGGCCGGCGATCTGCGGCGTCAGCGACGACGTCGCCCAGGTGTCCATCACGTCCGCCTCGGCGACGAAGCCGCCCGGGACGCCGCGCTGGTCCTCGGTGTAGCCCGGCGGGACGTCGGTGCTCGGGTCCACCGGCAGGCTGGCGTCGTCGGGCGTCAGCACCGCGTCGTGATCCGGCTCGCCGTCGGCGTCCAGCGGGTACCAGACCGGGATCGGCACTCCGAAGAACCGCTGGCGGCTCACCAGCCAGTCGCTGGTCAGGCCTTCGACCCAGCTGCGATAGCGGACCTGCATGTGCGGCGGGACCCAGTTCAGCTCCTCGCCGCGCTCCAGCAGTTTCGCGCGCAAGGCGTCGTCGCGGCCGCCGTTGCGCAGGTACCACTGGCGGCTCGTGACGATTTCCAGTGGCTTGTCGCCCTTTTCGTAGAACTTCACCGGATGCGTGATCGGCCTCGGCTCGCCGCGCAGCGCGGCCGCCTCGCGCAGGAGGTCCACCAGAATCTGGCGTCCAGTGTGGACAGTCTTGCCCGCCAGCGGTTCGTATTTGTCGGCCGGGACGCCGTGCGGCGGTTCTGCGCGGAACCGGCCGTCGCGGCCCAGCACCGGACGCGTTTCGAGCTGCAGCGCACGCCACCAGGTGACGTCGGTGGTGTCGCCGAAGGTGCAGACCATCGCGATACCGGTGCCCTTTTCCGGATCCGCGAGGTGATGCGCGTGCACCGGCACCTCGACGCCGAACACCGGCGTGTGCACGGTCTTCCCGAAAAGGCCTTGGTAGCGCTCGTCATCCGGATGCGCGACGAGCGCGACGCACGCGGGCAGCAATTCCGGCCGCGTGGTGGAGATGAGCACTTCCGCGCCGTCTTCCGCGGTGAACACGAGGTCGTGATACGCGCCGGGCCGTTCGCGGTCTTCCAGTTCAGCCTGCGCAACAGCGGTGCGGAAGGTGACATCCCACAGCGTCGGGGCTTCGGATTGGTACGCCTCGCCTCGCGCGAGATTGCGCAGGAACGCGCGCTGGGAGATTTCCGTGGTCGCCGGGTCGATCGTCTGGTACGCCAGCGCCCAGTCCACCGAAAGCCCGATGCTCCGCCAGACCTCCTCGAACACCTTCTCGTCGGTTTCGGTCAGCTGGCGGCACAGTTCCACGAAATTGCGCCGGGAGACCGGAATCGCGTTCTTGCCGGGCTTCTCCGGCGGGGTGAAAGCCGGGTCGTAGGGCAGCGACGGCTCGCAGCGCACGCCGAAATGGTTCTGCACGCGGCGTTCGGTGGGCAGGCCGTTGTCGTCCCAGCCGACCGGGTAGAAGACCGAACGGCCGCGCATCCGTTGGTAGCGCGCGAGAACGTCGGTGTGCGTGTAGGAGAAGACGTGCCCGATGTGCAGCGAACCGCTCGCGGTCAGTGGCGGCGTGTCGATCGAGTAGACGTCCGGGCGCGTCCGGTCGAACCGGTATACGCCTTCGCGTTCCCACACCGGTACCCATTTGGCGGTCAGGCCGTCGACGCCGGCTTTGTGCGGGATCTTCTCGTCCATGCCCGCACTTTACGGGGCGGGTACAGCGATTTCCCCGCCCGTCGGCAGGTCCCGCATGCGCCGCAGCGGCGAGCAGATCACCCACAGCGCGCCCGCGATCGGCCCGGCGGTCCCGATCCACAGCGCGCCGGCGAGCCCGAGCCATTCGCCGAGCCCGCCGCCCAGCAGCCCGCCGAGCGGCAGCGCTCCCCAGACGACGAACCGGACGCTCGCGTTCATCCGGCCCAGCAGCCGGTCCGGCGTGATCGCCTGGCGGTAGGACACCTGCGCGATGTTGTAGAGGATCACGCCGAACCCGAACGCGGCCATCCCGAGCCCGGCGAGCGCGATCCGCCAGTCCGGCGCGGCCGTCAGGACCAGGATCTCGCCCGGCCAGAACAGCACCGGGACCAGCCAGATCGACCGGGCCTGCCCGATCTTGCGGATGATCGGCCCGGCGCAGAGCGCGGCCGCGATGCCGCCGATGCCGCTCACCGCGAGCAGGCCGCCGACCTCGGCCGGTTTCAGCCCGGCCGTGCGCGTCAGGAACAGCACCTGAACGGCCTGGACCACTCCGCCGAAGAAGTTCGACGTGGCGGTGCAGGCGACGATCGCGCGCAGCGGCCGGTCGGCGACGACGAACCGCAGGCCTTCGAGCATTTGCGGCACCAGGCGGTCCTGCTCGGTGCGTTCCGGGAGGGTTTCGACGGTGCGGATGCGCCACAGGCACAGCGCGGAAGTGAGGTAGCCGAGCCCGGTGACCAGGACCGTGCTGGCCGCGCCGATGAACTGCACGAGCACGCCGGCGAGGCTCGGCCCGGCGATCTGCGCCGACGACTGCACGCCCTGCAGCTTCGCGTTGCCCTCCAGCAGCTTCTCGCGGCCGACCAGCGCGGGCAGATACGCCTGGTAGGAGACGTCGAAGAAGACCGTCGCGAACCCGACGAACAGCACGACCACCAGGACCTGCGCCATCGTGAGCACGCCGGCCCACCAGGCGAACGGGACGCTGAGCAGCAGCACCCCGCGGACCAGGTCGGCGGCGAGCATGAGCGGCCGTTTGCGCATCCGGTCCACCCACACGCCCGCGGGAAGGCCGAGGACCAGGAAGCCGAGCGTCTCGGCCATGGTCAGCAGGCCCATCTCGAACGGCGTGGCGGCCAGCGTGACGGCGGCGAGCAGCGGAATGGCCGTGACGCCGACGAACATCCCCAGTTGGCTCGCCGTGTCCCCGGCCCACAGCCTGCGGAAATCGGCGTGGAAGAAGAGTGAGTCGCGACGCACCCGATCGAGTGTTGCCGAGTGATTGGAAAGTGTCAATCACTTTGTCTAGGCTGCGGGGATGCCGTTGCACCGACGTCCCTCCACCGAAGCCGAGGCCGCCGCGCTCGCGTCCGGAATACGGCTGCGCATCATCCGGTTGACCTCTTTCGAGGCGATGACGAACAAGGAGCTGGCAGCCCGGCTCGGCCGCGACCCGGCGACGACGCTGCACCACGTGCGGCGCCTGGTCGACACCGGTTTTCTCGTGGCACAGGAACCTCGGCGCGGTGCGCGCGGGGCGAAGGAGATCCCGTACCTGTCCACCGGGCTTTCGTGGCAGCTGGACAACGCCGAAGCCGAAGCGGTCGCGGTCAACCAGGCCATGCTCGAGGCCTATCTGGCCGAAATGGCGGAGGCCGACCTGGCGGAGACGGAGACGACCCGGCTCGTGGTCCAGGTGGGCGCCGAGGACGTCGCGGAGTTCAAGCGGCGGCTCGAGGGGCTGCTCGAAGAATTCAAGGCCAGGCCCCGCGATCCGGCCTCGGAACGCACGGCCGTGTACGTCTCGGTTTATCCCAGCAGGTAATCCGTTCGGTTCCCGCGCCGAAACGTGGGACCATGGAGGCACGATGACAGAACAGACACACGAAGACTTTTACGACGACAACGACCCCTACGACCCCTCGGTCGGGGAGATGGAGCTCGAGGACCGCGCGTCGCTGCGCCGGGTCGCGGGCCTGTCCACCGAGCTCGAGGACATCACCGAGGTCGAGTACCGGCAGCTTCGGCTGGAGCGCGTTGTGCTGGTCGGCGTGTGGACTGAAGGCACCGCCCAGCAGTCCGAGGCGTCGCTGGCCGAACTGGCGCGACTGGCCGAGACGGCGGGCTCGGAGGTGCTCGAAGGCCTCGTCCAGCGGCGGCAGAAGCCCGATCCGGCGACGTACGTCGGGTCCGGCAAGGTCCGCGAGCTGCGCGACGTGGTCGTGGCCACCGGCGCCGACACGGTGATCTGCGACGGCGAGCTCTCGCCCGGCCAGCTGCGCCAGCTGGAGGAGAAGGTCAAGGTCAAGGTTATTGACCGGACCGCCCTGATCCTCGACATCTTCGCCCAGCACGCCCGGTCCAAGGAGGGCAAGGCGCAGGTCGAGCTGGCCCAGCTGCAGTACCTCGTCCCGCGGCTGCGCGGGTGGGGTTCGGCGCTGTCCCGGCAGGCCGGCGGCCGCGCGGGCGGCGCGAACGGCGGCGTGGGCCTGCGCGGACCTGGTGAAACGAAGCTGGAGACGGACCGGCGGCGGATCAGCAAGCGCGTGGCGAAGCTGCGCCGGGAGATCGCCGCGATGGACACCATCCGCGAGACCAAGCGCGGCAAGCGCGTGGCCAACGAGGTGCCGAGCGTGGCGATCGTCGGCTACACCAACGCCGGCAAGTCGAGCCTGCTCAACGCCCTGACCGGGGCCGGGGTGCTGGTGGAGGACGCGCTGTTCGCCACCCTCGACCCGACCACGCGCCGGGCGCAGACGGCCGACGGGCGCACCTTCACGCTCACCGACACCGTCGGGTTCGTGCGGCACCTGCCGCACCAGCTGGTGGACGCGTTCCGCTCGACGCTGGAGGAGGCGGCCGACGCCGACCTGCTCGTGCACGTCGTGGACGGTTCCGACGCGGCCCCGGAGGACCAGGTCAACGCGGTGCG
Source organism: Amycolatopsis nivea (assembly GCF_004522235.1). Taxonomy (GTDB): domain Bacteria; phylum Actinomycetota; class Actinomycetes; order Mycobacteriales; family Pseudonocardiaceae; genus Amycolatopsis; species Amycolatopsis nivea. The sequence goes on along the minus strand of NZ_SDLT01000015.1, from coordinate 68,231 downwards.
CGAGGTGCTCGCCGAGATCACCCGCAGCCGCAAGGAGCCGCTCCCGCCGGAGCTGCTGGTGATCAACAAGGCCGACGCGGCCGACGACGTCACCCTGGCCCGGCTGCGCCACGCGCTGCCCGGTTCGGTGCAGATCTCCGCGCGCACCGGCTCGGGCGTGGCGGACCTGGCCGAGGTGCTGGCCGAACGGCTGCCGCGCGCGGAAACGGTGATCGACGTGCTGGTCCCGTATGCGCGTGGCGAACTCGTGTCCCGGGCGCACGCGGAAGGCGAGGTGCTGGAAGAAGAGCACGTCGCCGACGGCACGCGCCTGAAGGTGCGAGTCCGGCCGGATCTCGCCGCGGCTCTGCGGGCGTTCGAGACCAACGCCTCGGCGCTCTGAACGTCTTCCGTAGTGCACGGTCCGAGCGGGCCGTGCACTACGGAGGTGAACTGGTGCGGGTCGTCCTGGCACTGACGGCTGTCCTGATGCTCGCGGGAGCTGTCCCCGCTGCGGCTGCTCCCGCCCCGGAGACGCTGTGTCAGGTCAAGGACAAGCGCCTCAACGAGCTGTCCGGCCTGACCTCCGACGGCGAGCATTGGTACGCGATCAACGACGGCGGCACCAAGGTGCAGGTCTTCGTCCTGGACCGGAAATGCCAGGTGACGGACGTCCTGACCGACTCGACGGACCCGTACGACGTCGAGGACCTGGCCCGCGGCAAAGACGGCACCCTGTGGCTTTCGGATACTGGCGACAACCGCGCCAAACGCGAAACGATCGCCCTGCTGGAACTGAAACCCACTGGCGGCCCGGCCGTCGTGCATCGCCTGACCTACCCGGACGGCCCGCACGACACGGAGACCCTGGTTCTGGACCAGTCCGGCACGCCGTTCCTGGTGACCAAGGATCTGCTGGGCACTTCCAAGGTCTATCGGCCGTCAGTCCCGCTGGCGACTCCCGGCCCGACGAAGCTGGAGCAGGTCGGCACCCTGCGCGTCCACAGCACCGACACCCCAGGCGGCCCAGTGGGCTCGTTCGGGTCGGCGCTGATCACCGGAGGCGCGACGAGCGCGGACGGGAAGGTCATCGCTCTGCGGACCTACACGGACGCGTACTTGTACGCGGCTCCGGACGGCGACGTCGCGGCTGCTCTGCAACGAGAGCCGGTCCGGATTCCGCTGCCGAATGAAAAGCAGGGCGAGGCTGTTGCTTTCGAGCCGGATGGCACGTTGTTGTCCGCGAGCGAAGGCGTCGGCGAACCGGTGCGGGCGATCAAGAACGCGACGTCTTTGGTCACGCCGCAAGCACCTGCGCCTAAGCCGGGTGGTGCTGCTACTCCTCAGCCAGCGGAGCAGGAGTCCGGCGGGTTTCCGCTGATTCCCGCTGCTGCCGTTGCTGCGGTGGTTGTTCTTGGTGCTTGGTTCCTGCTGGCCAGGAAACGCCGCCGCGCCTGACTCGCCGCCGTGCTCGCCACGACTCGCTGCTCGTTCTTGCGCGCCGCTCCCGCCGTGACGCCCGTTCCTGACACGCCGTTCTTGCTGTGGCGCGGTTTCTGACATGCCGCTCTTCCGCGCGCCGCCGTTCCAGAGGTGCTACCCGCCGGGCGCGGCACCGTTCCTCACGCGCCGCCACTCCCGCCGCAGCACCGTTCTTGACGGCAGGCTCTTGCCGCACTGCTCTTGCGCGGCACCACGCTCGCCGCACCGCTTTTGCACGCCGCCGTTCCTGCCGCAACACCGAACCGGAACACCGCTCAGGCGCGCTGCTCCTGCGTGCCGCCCGTCGCTGCGCCACCGCTCCCGCCGCGCCACCGCTCCGCACGAACTGCGTCAGAGTTGCCGCCGTTCCTGCCGTAGCACTGCTTCCGGCCTCGCCTCAGCCTCACGACCGTCGGCGGCGAACCCCAACCCCAGCGCGCGCTCCCCTCACCCCGGCCTCGGGGGAGGGGGAGCGCGCCACGGCTCAGAGTCGCCGCAGTACTGCCACGACCTTGCCCAGGATCGAAGCGTCGTCACCGGGAATGGGCTCGTACGCCTCGTTGTGCGGCATCAGCCACACGTGTCCGTCCTTGCGCTTGAACGTCTTCACCGTGGCCTCGCCGTCGATCATCGCGGCGACGATGTCCCCGTTCTCCGCGGCGGGCTGCTGCCGGACGACGACCCAGTCGCCGTCGGTGATGGCGGCGTCGACCATCGAATCGCCGGTGACGCTCAGCAGGAACAGTTCGCCCTCGCCGACGATTTCGCGCGGCAGCGGGAAAACGTCCTCGACGGCCTGCTCGGCGAGCACCGGACCGCCTGCCGCGATCCGGCCGACCAGCGGCACGTACGCCGCCTTCGGCACGGACGGCTGCTGGTCGATGTCGATGCCCATCGGGTTGTCGTCGGTGGACGCGAGCACGCCCACCGCACGCGGCCGGTTCGCGTCACGGCGCAGGTAGCCCTTGCGCTGCAGCGCCCGCAGCTGATGCGACACCGACGACGTGGACGTGAGTCCCACCGCCTCGCCGATCTCGCGCACGCTCGGCGGGTAGCCGAAGCGGCTCACCCACGTGCGGATGACGTCGAGCACTTGTTGCTGGCGGACGGTCAGCGTCTCGTCCACGTCGTACACCTCCGGCATGGCGCTCACCTTCCCCGTGCTCTCGTGGCCGGACTCGCGCGCGGATTGTGCGGACGCCTTGCCTCGCGAGGCCGTCTTGGCCCCCTTCGCCGCGGTGCCCTTCACCGTGTCCTTCTCCAACGCTGCGTCGCCTCCAGCCGTCCCGCGGTCGCCGTGTCGGCGTCCCGCGCGTGTCCGCGTGCGCCGGTCCGGGATCCGCGTTTTCCGCGAACGCCCGTCCGGCGGCACCCGCCGGAGCCGGTCCGGCAGATGTCCTGGTCACCGACGTTAGCCACCGCGCGCGACGATTTCAAACATCTGTTCGATCGACACGCCGTGTCCTCTCGATTTTGTCGGTGCGGGGTGGTAGACCTTCGCACGGACGTTCGATAGAACGCCTGTTCGATCTGGACCGCTGCGGCGCAGGTGTACGGCCCGGACCGGACGGATTCGCAGGTCACGAGGAGGTTCCGGAATGTCGATCCTGGCAGATCGCGGGCTGGTCCGCCCGCTTCGGCCCGTCCCTGCCGTCCGCCCTGTCGAGGGCGGCGCCGCGTCGGACGGGACGGCCCCCGCCCGGAGGGAACCCGGGCGGGGCGGCCCGACGCGCCGTTCGCGGCGCCGCGCGGAGCGGATAGACGCCACCCGAAAGGATGGTGTTCCTTCGGGCTCCGAAGCCGAATCCGGCGAGGTTCCGGGCTCCGCGGCCGGTTCCGCCGAGGTGGTCGACCTTCGCGACCGGACCGGCGCCCGGCGCGGCCCTGGCACGGATCGGTCCGGCGAGGCTGCGCGCGGCGAGTCCGTCCGGGTTGACGCACGGCGCGGACGCGGTGCGCGCGAGCCCCGGGAAGGCGCACGCGGCGCGGCCGGGCGGCGGCGTGCCTGGCTGGCAGCAGAGGAAGCCGGACTCGGAGGCGGCGAGCGAGCCGATCTCCAGCGATCGGTGCCGAGCGATGATGCCGGACTGCGCTCTGCCGCCGCCGTTCGGTCCGTCGCACGGGCTGGGTTCCAGACGTCCGCGCGCTCTGCTGTCGAAGCTGAAGAGCGCCCGACCGGTGCGGTCGGCGGCCGCGCTGCGGTGCGCTCTGGTGAGCGGGCCGGGTTCCAGGCATCCGCCCGCTTTGGTGCCGAAGCTGAAGAGCGTGCGGCGCGGCCTGTCGAGCGAGCTGGGTTCCGGACCCCCTCTGTTGTCGGAACCGAAGCACACCCGACCCGTGCGGCACGCGGCCGCGCTGCGGTGCGGTCAGCCGAGCGTGCCGGGGTCCAGACCTCGGCTCCCTCTGGCGTCAAAACTGAAGAGCGTGCGGCGCGCGGCCGCGCGGCGGTCCGGTCCGCCGAACGAGCCGGATTCCAGACCTCCGCCCCCTCCGCCGTCGAAACCGAAGAGCCCCTTCCTCGCGAGGCCCGTCGCACAGTCCGGCACATCCCCGCCGCCGTCCCGGCCAACCCCGGGCGCACCGCGCGCGAGCGGCATGGCGAGCCGTTGCGGCCGCCGTCTCGGGAGCGGGTCGTCGCCGGGCGGCGCGGTGGCGTGGCCTGCCGTACCGAGGCCCGGCCGTCGGTGCGGTGGCCGTGGCTGTTCGCGATCGCCTTCGCGGCCTGCCTCATCGTCACCGGGCTCGGCGTGTTCGGCGCCGGCGTGTCCAGCGGCCCGGTGCCGTCGCGGACCGCGTCCGTTTCCGTGCAGCCCGGCGATTCGCTCGGGGCGCTCGCCGCCCGGTTCGCGCCGAACGCCGACCAGAGCGCGGTCGTCGAACGGATCAAGGAGCTCAACAACCTCGACGACACCGCGCTGCTGCCCGGCATGCCGCTCACCGTGCCGGTCGCCTGGTCCGGGGCCGGTTCGGGCGGAGAAACAGGGGGCGCGTCCGGGTCATGACTCTCGGAAACCACCCGGTCGCATCTTGCGCAACCGCTCTTTCACCCTCTCGGGTTTCTTGCGCCCGCCCCGGAGGCGATCTATGGTCTACCCCTATATCTAGTAGTTACACCGCTGTAGTTGGTCCACAGGTAGGGGTAGACTGGCGGCAGTTGTCCACAGCTGGTCGGCAGTTGCCCACCGGATGTCCACAAGTCGATCACCAGGCGCGGGGTCGCGCGCGGTGACCGCGGTCCAGGCCGTAGCGTGGCGGCAGGGGCCGGTCGGGACAGGAATCGACCGGCGCGGAGGGGAAGGTGATCGGCGGATGAGGTGCCCGTTCTGCCGGCATGCGGACTCTCGGGTCGTCGACTCCCGAGAGGTGGACGAGGGACAGGCGATCCGGCGGCGGCGTTCGTGCGCCGAGTGCGGACGACGTTTCACCACGTCGGAGACGATGGTGCTGGCCGTGGTCAAACGGTCCGGCGCCACCGAGCAGTTCAGCCGGGACAAGGTGGTCAACGGAGTGCGGCGGGCCTGCCAGGGCCGCCCGGTCGACGACGACGCGCTGCAGAAGCTCGCGCAGCGCGTGGAGGAGTCGATCCGGTCCGCCGGGCTCGCCGAGATCCCCAGCCACGAGGTCGGCCTCGCCATCCTCGGCCCGCTGCGGGAACTGGACGGCGTCGCGTATCTCCGGTTCGCCAGCGTCTACCGCTCCTTCTCCTCGGTCGAGGACTTCGAGAAGGAGATCTCCGACCTGCGGAAAGCCATGGCGGGAACTGCGGAGGACCAGGAAGGCGAGCGCGCCGGCGACGACTGAGCCGTCACCGGGTCGCGGGGAGCGAGGGACAGGACCGCATGACCGAAACCGTGGGAACCGGCGCCGCGGCCGGACAGAACAAGAAGCCGAACAAGGGCCTCACCGTCCGGCGGGTCTTCACCACCGAGGGGACCCACCCCTACGACGAGGTCGCGTGGGAGACCCGCGACGTCGTCATGACCAACTGGCGCGACGGCAGCGTCAACTTCGAGCAGCGCGGGGTCGAATTCCCCGAGTTCTGGTCGGTCAACGCGACCAACATCGTCACCAGCAAGTACTTCCGCGGCGCGGTCGGCAGCCCGCAGCGCGAGAGCAGCCTCAAGCAGCTCATCGACCGCGTGGTGCGCACCTACGTGAAGGCCGCCGCCGAGCACGACTACTTCGCCGGCCCGTCCGACCTCGAGATCTTCGAGCACGAGCTCACCTGGATGCTGCTGCACCAGGTCTTCAGCTTCAACTCCCCGGTGTGGTTCAACGTCGGCACGTCCTCGAAGCAGCAGGTGTCCGCCTGCTTCATCCTCGCCGTCGACGACACGATGGAGTCGATCCTCAACTGGTACCGCGAGGAAGGCCTGATCTTCAAGGGCGGTTCCGGCGCGGGCCTCAACCTCTCGCGCATCCGGTCCTCGAAGGAACTGCTCACCTCCGGCGGCACCGCGTCCGGTCCGGTCTCGTTCATGCGCGGCGCCGACGCGTCCGCGGGCACCATCAAGTCCGGCGGGGCGACCCGGCGCGCGGCGAAGATGGTCGTGCTCGACGTCGACCACCCGGACATCGAGGAATTCATCCAGACCAAGGCGCGCGAAGAGGAAAAGATCAAGGTCCTCCGCGACGCCGGGTTCGACATGGACCTCTCCGGCTCCGACATTTCCTCGGTGCAGTACCAGAACGCGAACAACTCGGTCCGCGTGTCCGACGAGTTCATGCACGCCGTCGAGAACGGCACGGACTTCGGCCTGCGCGCCCGGCTCACCGGCGAGGTCATCGACCGCACCGACGCGAAGAAGCTGTTCCGCAGCATGGCGCAGGCGGCGTGGGAATGCGCCGACCCGGGCGTCCAGTACGACAGCACGATCAACGACTGGCACACCTGCCCCGAATCGGGCCGGATCACCGCGTCGAACCCGTGCAGCGAGTACATGCACCTCGACAACTCGAGCTGCAATCTCGCGTCGCTCAACCTGCTGAAGTTCGTGTCCGAGGAGGGCACGTTCGACGCGCCGCTGTTCGCGAAGGCCGTCGAGTTCGTCATCACCGCGATGGACATCTCGATCTGCTTCGCCGACTTCCCGACCGAGCCGATCGCCGACACCACGCGCAAGTTCCGCCAGCTCGGCATCGGCTACGCCAACCTCGGCGCGCTGCTGATGGCGCTGGGCCACGCGTACGACTCCGAGGGCGGCCGCGCGCTCGCCGCCGCGATCACGTCCCTGATGACCGGCGTGTCCTACCGTCGTTCGGCCGAGCTGGCCGGCGTCGTCGGGCCGTACGAGGGCTACGCGCGCAACGCCGAAGCGCACCAGCGCGTCATGCGCAAGCACGCCGCGGCCAATGAACTCGTCCGCACCTATCACGGCAACGACGCCGCGGTCCGCGCGCTCGCGTCGGAGGAGTGGCAGAAGGGCATCGAGCTCGGCACCCGCAACGGCTGGCGCAACGCGCAGGCCTCGGTGCTCGCGCCCACCGGCACCATCGGCTTCATGATGGACTGCGACACCACGGGCATCGAGCCGGACTTCTCGCTGGTGAAGTTCAAGAAGCTCGTCGGCGGCGGGTCGATGCAGATCGTGAACCAGACCGTGCCGCGCGCGCTGCAGGTGCTGGGCTACCAGGCCGAGCAGGTCGAGGCGATCGTCGAGTACGTCGCGCAGCACGGCCACGTGGTCGACGCGCCGGGCCTGCGTCCCGAGCACTACGAGGTGTTCGACTGCGCGGTCGGCGACCGGTCCATCGCGCCGATGGGCCACGTGCGGATGATGGCCGCGGTGCAGCCGTTCATCTCGGGCGCGATCTCGAAGACGGTCAACATGCCGGAGTCGGCGACCGTCGAGGATGTCGAGGAGATTTACTTCCAGGGCTGGAAACTCGGCCTCAAGGCGCTCGCGATCTACCGCGACAACTGCAAGGTCGGCCAGCCGCTGTCGACGGGAAAGAAGAAGGAAGCCGCGGCGGAGACAGAGCCGGAGAAGGTGGTCGAATACCGCCCGGTGCGCCGCCGCCTGCCGAAGAAGCGCCCGAGCCAGACGGTGTCGTTCACCGTCGGCGGCGCCGAGGGCTACCTGCACGCGGGCTCGTACCCGGACGACGGCCTCGGCGAGATCTTCGTGAAGCTCGGCAAGCAGGGCTCCACGCTGTCCGGCGTGATGGACGCCTTCTCGATGTCCATCTCGGTCGGCCTGCAGCACGGCATCCCGCTCGAGTTCTACGTCTCGAAGTTCTCGAACCTGCGCTTCGAACCGGCAGGCATGACCGACGACCCGGACATCCGGATCGCCACGAGCGTCATGGACTACCTGTTCCGCCGCCTGGCGCTCGACTACCTGCCGTACGAAAAGCGTGCGCAGCTGGGCATTTTCACCGCGGACGAGCGCTCGGCCGAGGTCGAGGCGAACTACGGCGGCCAGAGCCTCGACATCGACGCGTTGCGCAGCAGTGTCGACGCGTCGCCAGCCCGCACCGAAGAGTCCACAACGGACACTTCGGGACGCGACGCGCACAGCACCGCCGAGCTGATGGAACTGCACCTCGGCAAGGCCGCGGACGCACCGCTCTGCATGACCTGCGGCACGAAGATGCGGCCCGCTGGATCGTGCTACGCCTGCGAGGGCTGCGGGGCGACGTCCGGCTGCAGCTGATCGGTCGTTAAGCGAGACACAGCCGGGAAGGGGCAGTGTGCCTGTCCCTTCCCGGCTGACGTTTGTCCCGGCAGGAATCGGACGTACACGCGAGCTAGCGGCGTAGATTCCTAGCGGCGGCGAGTCCGAGCACTGTGCCGGCCCCGGCCCTTCGCGCTGCGTTCGCGACGCCCGCCATGGTGTAGCCGGTGTGGTAGACGTCGTCCAAGACAAGGATTGTCTCGCCGGCAAGGTCTTCGTCGACTCGAAACTCATGGAGCATGGTGGCGCGCTCGCGCGGAGACATGAGTTTGGCGGGTTTCCGCAGCGGGGTTGTGCAACTGACCGAGGTCAGTTCGATGCCGAGCTCCCGCGACAGCAGCGTGCCGAGCAGGACGCTGACGGACGGCTTGTCTCGGGCATGTCCGGGAACGGCGAGAATCCGAGTGGCTTCGTTGAACCACTCGTGGCGAACTATCGCGTCGCTCAGCGAACGGCACAGCTCCTGCCCGGCCCGGTCCACTTCGGCTTGCTCGGCGGATTCGTAATGCTTGATCAGCCGGATCGACTGCGCTGTCGACGTGTAAACCAGGTCGCCTGACCCGTTCTTGGCTGGTCGCGTGTAGAAGTCCAGTGCAATCGCGGCATCCAGACAGCCTTTTTGCCTGATGTGGATGACGAGAACTTCCTGCAAGAAATCCAGGAACTCCGCCAAGGATCCGTCCGGCTTGAAATCCATGCGGATCCGGTAAGGCCACTGAGGGTCGTGGCTGAGGGTGCCGACGGCTTTCGCCCTGGGAAGAATACCGAGAACGTGATCAGTGACCGCCGGGACGCCGCGATACTGGAGGAACCACGCGGATCCTGACCGAGTGAGCTTCCAAGCTTCGAGGTGGTTAGCGCGACTATCGGGCTGGTAACGTTCCTCGGTCAACGGGGACCCCCTCAACGGCAAACGACCAACCGCAGTTTGGCACAGCGGTGCCTTGCCGGGGAGCGGTTTCCGCGATGAGGAGTCACGGCAGTTCCTTGCGCAAGAAAGCGTCAAGAAAGCATTTGCGCGACACCCTCGCCGAACGACCAGTCCACCTCGTGGTTTTCCGTCAGGCTGAAGAACACATTCCGCGGTTCGATCCCCGTTGCCTCGGCGATGAGTTCGGTCGCTCGCCGGTACAACGCGGTTTTCTGTTCGTTGGTGCGGCCGGCGCGCATTGTGATGGCGATGTACACGATGTCGTCGTCGCGCTGGACGCCGAAATAGCCTGGGTCGTAACGCAATCGGCCCGGGGCGTGGCTGTTCAGGATCTGGAACCGGTCGTCGGCGGGGACGTCGATGGTTTCGGTCATCGCCTGGTGCACGGCTTCGCCGATGGTGGGGAGACGGTCGGCGTTCGGTTCGGACAGCACGTCGATGCGGACGAGCGGCATGGGGACCTCTCAGCTCAGCTGGTCGATTTCGGGGCGGGACAGGTGAAGCACCCGGTACTGGACGTCGCTGTCCTCGTCCGGGATGGTGGCCCAGAGGGTGAAGCGCACGGTTTCCCAGCGCTTCGGGTCGATGGCCAGTGCGGTCGTGTGCACGGCTGGGTTTTGGGACAGCTGCGCGAGTTCGGCTAGTTCGCGGTCGATGTCTTCCGAAAACTGCCCGACACGTTTAGTCGCGAACGTCGGAGCGGCCGCGCGCGCTGGGCCGGGAAGACAGCGCGCGCCGGTCCAATGGTGTACGGGCGGTCGGCCGAAATCTTGGACTATGCCGTCGAATCCGCCGCCTCCCCAAAGGAATCGGCTCATGCCGGCGGTGTCGGCCCACAGGTAGAACGGCGCGTACTGGTTGTCGCGCACCAGATATGCCTTCAGTCCCAAGCCGGGGAACGCGTCAGTGCGGTGGCCTCGGGTCGCGACTCGGCGCTCGATGTCGTATCCAGCGGGCAAATCGATCTCGTACTGCATGGCGTACATCGACGTCACCGCTGGCCGAGGAGTGCGAGCGCGCCACGGATCGCTTGGTCGAACGGCTCGACCGTCCCGGATGATCGGGCGAGGACGTACCCGCCTTGCAACACCGCGACCAGCGTGGTTGCCGTTGCCGCTGGGTCGAGGTCGCTCGGGAGTTCGCCGTTCGCGATGCCCTCAGCGAGCACTTCGGCGAGACGGCCGCGCAGCCAGTCGAACGTTTCCTCCAGCGGCGCACGCAATTCCGGGTTCGTGACGATCTCGGGGTCCAGCGCCAGCCGTCCGACCGGGCAGCCGCGCAGGACGTCCCGCTCGCGCAGCAGATAGGCCGAAACGCGTTCGACCGCCGTCGTGCCCTGGGCGAACGCGGTCTCGGCGGAGGCGCGCAGATCGTCGGCGTTCTGCCGGATTGCGGCGAGCGCCAGGTCGGCCTTGCCGGTGAAGTGGTGGTACATGCTGCCCTGCCCGGCCCCGGCGCGCTGCTGGATCGCCTTCGGGCTGGTGCCGACGTACCCCCGCTCCCACAGCAGGTCCTGCGTGCTCGCGATGAGCTGGTCTCTCGTGGACATAAGGTCACCGTACATACTAGTAGGTACAGTAACAAGGCCGGGTGCGAACTCGCCCCCACTGAATCTCCACATTCTCCCCGCGGCACCGGCACATCCGGGCGGCAGCATGGCTGCCGTGGACTGGAGTGCGGTGTTCGAGGCGGAGGCTCGGCGACGGAAGGTCCGGCCGCGGCCGGTGTGGGGGAGCGGGGTTCCGCTGGATCCGGTGGTGGCGCGCAGCGTCCGGAGGTTCCGGCACCCGCCGGAAGAGCTGAGGCTTCTCGAAACCGCAAGCCAGTCAGCGAAAAGCGACGTGATGAGCCAGCTGATCTCCGACGTGCTCGCGCTCGGCTACTACAGCGCGTTGCGGGACGGCACCCGCGACCCGGTCACCGTGGAGGTCGCCGCCCGGGTGTCCGCCGGGGTGGAACGGCAGCTCAGCTATCACGTGGATCGGTTGCGGCGGCAACGAATCTCAGCGAGTGCGAGATGGCGAGCCAAAGCGATCGTGGAAACCGGCGGCGTGTTAGTCGGCCACGGGCGCGCGTTGCGGCGGCTCGGCGTGCCGTGGCTGGCGTTCGTCACCGACGCCTGGGCACGGTTCGAGCGGGCGCTCGCGGAGGCCCACAGAGGACCGTCGATCCGCCCGGGGCCGCGCGTGCGGGCGCGGCCCCGGGGGCTGGTCTAGGAAAGCTTCGACCAGAGGAATTCGTACGCGACCGCTGAACGGAACGCGAGTTGTTCGTTGTCCGCCGCCGCTCCGTGGCCGCCTTCGATGTTCTCGAAGTACTCCACGTCGTGGCCCTGCTCCCGCATCCGCGCGAACATCTTGCGCGCGTGCCCCGGGTGCACGCGGTCGTCGCGGGTGGAGGTGACGAAGAGGATCGGCGGGTACTCGCCGTCCGCGGAAACGTTTTGGTACGGCGAGTATTTCGAGATGTACTCCCACTCCTCCGGGACGTCCGGGTCGCCCCATTCGGCCATCCACGACGCACCGGCCAGCAGCAGGTGGTAACGCTTCAGGTCGAGCAGCGGCACCTGGCACACGATCGCGCCGAACAGCTCCGGGTAACGGGTGAGCATGACGCCCATCAGCAGCCCGCCGTTGCTGCCGCCCTGGATGCCGAGCCGTTCCTTCGTCGTGATGCCCCGCGCGACGAGATCGCGCGCGACCGCGGCGAAGTCCTGGAACGCCTTGTACCGGTTCTCCTTCACCGCCTGCATGTGCCATTCCGGGCCGTACTCGCCGCCGCCGCGGATGTTCGCGACCACGTACGTTCCGCCGCGCGAGAGCCAGGACCGGCCGACGACCCCGCCGTACGAAGGGGTCAGCGAAACCTCGAAACCGCCGTACCCGTACAGCAGCGTCGGGCCGTTTTCCGCGCCCGGCGGGCGGACGACGAAGTACGGGATCTTCGTGCCGTCGTCCGACGTCGCGAAGTACTGGCTGACCTCGATCCCGGCCGCGTCGAAGAACGCGGGCGCCTGCTTCAGCACCTCGACGTCGCCGCCGACGACGCCGCGGGTGAGCGTGGACGGCTGGACGTAGCTGGAGGAATCCACCAGGTACTCGTCGTCGACGTCCGGTTCGGTGTCGACGATCTGCGCGCTGCCGAATTCCGGCGCACCGCCCAGTTCCGCTTCGGCCCAGCCGTCCGGGCCGGGAGTCAGCACGCGCAGCTCCGACTTGACGTCGTGCAGCGTCGCGAGCAGCAGGTGGTTGCGGGTCCACGTGTAGTAGTCCAGCGACGTGTGCGCGTCCGGGGTGAACAGCGCGGTGAACTCGCGGTCGCCCGATTTGAACGCCTCGTAGCCGATCGCGAGCAGCGTGCCCGCGGGGTGTTCGGTGCCGCCGACAGTCCACGCGCTGCGCGGGTGCACCAGGAGCCATTCGCGGTGCGTGGACACCTCGACGTCCTCGGGCAGGTCCAGTTTGGCCAGCCCGGACGGGGTCCGCTCGAAGTACTCGGTGCGGTAGAAATCGATCGCCCGGCGTACGAAATCGCGTTCGAAACCCTCGGTCGGGTCGTGGTACGCCATCACCGCGACGTCGTCCGGCTTGCCCTCGGCGACGAGCACCGCGTCCTCGATCGGGGTGCCGCGCCGCCATTCCTTCACCAGCCGCGGATAGCCGGACGTGGTGAGCGAGCCCGGGCCGAAGTCCGTTCCGATGTACACCCGGTCGGCGTCGATCCACCCGATCCGGTGCTTCGCCTCGGGCAGGGTGTAGCCGTTCTCCACGAACTCGTGCGCGTCGAGGTCGAACTCGCGGACGACGGTCGCGTCCGCGCCGCCCCTCGACAGCTGGACCAGGCCGAGCCGGTGCCCGGGACGCAGCACCGCGGCACCCTTCCAGACCCAGTTCTCGTCCTCGGCCGCGGCGAGCGCGTCGACGTCGAGCAGGATCTCCCAGTCCGGTTCGGCGGTGCGGTACTGCTCCAGCGTGGTGCGCCGCCACAGCCCGCGCGGGTGGTTGGCGTCCTGCCAGAAGTTGTAGTAGTGCGTCCCCCGGCGCGCGACGTACGGGATCCGCCCGCCCGCGTCGAGCACCTCGCGGATCGAGTCCCGCAGCTGCCCGAACCTCTCGCTCGCGGTGAGCGCGTCGAGCGTCTCCGCGTTGCGCGAACGGACCCATTCGAGCGCCTCGTCGCCCGTCACGTCTTCAAGCCACAGGTACGGATCTTCGACAGTCATAGCGTCCAGTCTCGCTGCCGCTCGCGGATCCGGCCAGGATCCCGGCGTTCCCGTTTCGTGATCCAGGCCCGCGCGCGGTCTCCGTATGCTGGTCGGGAGGGGGAGGAATGACGTATTACGCCGGGGGCCCGTGGCCTCCCGCAGCACCGCAGCCGCCGCCGCGCCGGAAGGCGGGCAAAGCGCTGGGCGCCGTGGCGGCGGTGGCCATCGTCGCGGTCACGCTCGCGCTCATGGCCGTGGTGCCGCACGAGGTGTCCGGGCACGCGATCGCGGCCCCGGACGCCGACGCGATGCCGGACCGCCAGGACGCCAAACCGGTGCGCAAGCTCAGCGGCAACCCGTTGCTGGCCGAGGGCGTCGCGCTCGGTCCGGTGTCGTGCGACCTGCCGGACCTGAGCCGGGACCCGGAGCAGCTCAAGACCTTCTACACCGCGCTCGTGGGCTGCCTGAAGCAGGCGTGGCAGCCCGCGCTGGACAAAGCGGACGAGCCGAACCTGCCGGTCAAGGTGTCGGTCACGCTGCCGAAGACCAGTGCGTGCGGCAGCGCGCCGTCCCGGAACGAGGCGGTCGCGTACTACTGCGGCGGCGACGCCACGATCTACGCGCCCACCGAGTGGATGCTGTCGGACGCCGGGCTGAGCCGAGCCCGGCATCTGGCGACGCTCGCGCACGAGTACGGCCACCACGTGCAGCGCGAGAGCGGCATCCTCGACGCGGCGAGCACGGAGATGGGTTCGCCGGAACCGAGCAGCGACGCGGACAAGGCGGTCGTGCGCCGGATCGAGCTCCAGGCGAACTGTTTCGGCGCGTTGTTCCTCAACGCCGCGGCGGACCGCGGGTCGATCAGCCGGGCCACCGCGAACGCCGCCGTCGCCGATTACGGCCGCGCCGACGACAGCGGCGACCACGGCACCCGCGCGAACCAGCTGGCCTGGGCGAAGGCCGGTTACACCGGAGCCGGTCCGGCGGCCTGCGACACCTGGTCGGCCCCGGCGGACAAGGTCAGCTGACGCGCCACCGCGGGTCGCGGCCCAGCCTGCCGAGGAACTGGTCCAGTTCGCTTTCGCCGGTGTCGACGGGCACCACCGGCGCGAAGGTCCCGCGTTCGACGCGTTCCTTCGGGTCGGTCGGGATCATGAGCGCGAACTGTAGGGCGGCGTGCACCGCGTCTGGCACCGGGTTGTACGCGACGTCGAGAGTCTTGGCGAGGTCCCAGCCGTGCGCCACGGTGTCGACGAGGTGCATGGCCATCGCGACTGTGCCCGAGAAGGTGCCGAAGGTGTTGATGGCAATCTCTCGTTCCGCGACGTCGGCTTCTCCGTACGCAGCGAGGTAGTCGGTCACCGAAGCTGCGTACGCGGCGTACGGGTCTTCGCCGAGCTGACCGCTGTCCCAGTCCTTCGCGGAGCCGTTGCGCGCTGCTTCGGCGAAGGCGTGGTTTTCGCTGACTTGATGGCGGAGCAGGTCGGCGAGCGTCCAGCCGGCGCACGGCGTGGGCCGGTCGAGGTCCGCCGCGGTGATCTCCGAGACGATCGGGTCGAGAACGAGCAGGGACTGCCGGTCGAGGTCGAACGTGGTCATGGGCTCACGCTAACCGCCAGATCGGTCCAGGAAGAGAGCCAAAACCGGGCCAACTGCGGTGGACCAATCTAGGCTGGACGCGTGGACCTGCACCTGGACCTGTCCGGCGCTCGCGGCCATCGCGACGAGATCTACCGCCAGATCCGCGAAGCGGTGCTCGACGGGCGGCTGCGCGACGGCGACGTGCTGCCGCCGACCCGGGAACTGGCACGCCAGCTGGCCGTTTCGCGCACCACCGTCACCGCGGCGTACGAACGCCTCACCGCGGAAGGATTCCTCGCCGGCCGAGTCGGCGCGGGTACCTACGTGCGCACCGGCGCCGCGCCACGGCTTGCCGAACCGGCCAGGTTCGCCGAAGGCGTCCAGCCGCGTCCAGAGTGGACAGACGTGCCCGCGCCGCCGAAAGCGTTCACGAACCCGCCGGAGTTCGATTTCCGTGCCGGAGTACCGGATGTACGGCTGTTTCCGTTCGACACCTGGCGTCGGCTGACGACCCAGGCGTTGCGCAGCTCCCACGCCGAACTGATGACTTACGGCGAGCCCCAGGGCGATCCCCGGCTGCGCACCGAACTCGCGCGGCACCTCGCGGTGTCCCGGAACGTTCGCGTGCGCCCGGAACACCTCGTGATCACTTCGGGCGCGCAACAGACGATCGACCTCGTCGCCCGCGTCCTCTTGCGACCCGGCGACCTGGCTGCCGTCGAGGATCCCGGTTACCCGCCGCCGCGCCTGCTGCTGGGCACGCTCGGGGTGCGCGTCGCGCCGGTTCCGGTGGACGACGAGGGCCTCGTGGTCGACGCGATCCTGCGGGGCACTCGTCTGGTGCACGTGACGCCGTCGCACCAGTACCCGCTCGGTGTCGCGATGTCGCCGGCTCGCCGCCGAGAGCTGCTCGATTGGGCCGAGGACAACAGCGCAGTCGTGGTCGAGGACGACTACGACACCGAGTTTCGCTACTCCGGGCGACCGCTGGAACCGTTGCACAGCTTGGATTCTCACGGCCGGGTGGTCTACGTGGGCTCGTTCTCGAAAGTCCTGTCTCCCGCGCTGCGACTGGGTTTTCTCGCCGCTCCGCCCGCTCTGGCGGAAGCGATCGTGAAGGCGAAATACCTCGCCGACTGGCATTCCCCGGGCATCGAACAAGCGGTGGTCGCGGCGTTCATCGCGGAAGGCGGGTTCGCCCGGCACGTCCGCCGGATGCGCGGCATCTACCGCGCCCGCCACGACCTCCTCGTCGACCGCCTCCGGGCGGAATTCGCCGACGTGCTGGAGCCGGTTCCCGCGTCGGCGGGTCTGCACCTGAGCGCGTCGGCGGACCGGGATCTGCGCGGCTTCGCGCGGAAGGCCTCCGGGGCGGGCGTGCGGCTGTTTTCGCTCGGCGATTTCTCCGTGGCGTCGCGGCGGCACGGGCTGCTGTTCGGCTACGGCGCGATCGCGGCGGAGGAGATCGGACCCGGTCTCGCCCGGTTGCGCCGGGTGTTCGACGGCTGAGCCCGTTACCACGAACGGACGCGTCCCGCTGGACTTTCGCAGTCGGCACCGGGGCCCTAACCTGATGTGACCCGACTCACCGAGGAGAGGGCATCGCCATGCGGATTGCGGATGTGCTTCAGCGCAAGGGCGCGACGGTCGCCACTGTGTCGCCGGGGACGACGGTCGCCGAGCTGCTGGCGGGACTCGCCCGGCACAACGTCGGCGCGATGGTCGTCGTGGACGCCGAGGGCGGGATCGCCGGGATCGTGTCCGAACGCGACGTCGTGCGCAAGCTCAACGACCACGGGCCCGCCGTCCTGCAAGGGCCGGTCGCGGACATCATGACCACCATGGTCGCCAGCTGCACCCCGGACGATCCGGTGGACCAGCTCAGCGTCGTGATGACCGAACGGCGGATCCGGCACGTGCCGGTGCTCGACGGCGGGCGCCTCGCCGGCATCGTGAGCATCGGCGACGTGGTGAAAATCCGGATGGAGCAGCTGGAACAGAGCCAGGAACAGCTGGAGGCCTACATCTCGCAGGGCTGAGCGCTCACTCGCGCCAGCCGCTGAGTTCGACGCCCTTCGCGACGTCCACCCGGTAGCCGAGAGAGACCGTCGCGGACGCCCCGGGCGCGATCGTGAGCCGCCAGGTGAACTGGCCCAGCTCGGTGCGCTCGACCGGCTCCGGGCTGAGCCGCAGGTCCCGCACGGTGATCGCGTCGTCCCGCGAGACCGGGGCCTGGTCGAGCACGGCCACCACGGCTTCGCGGGGGCTGTGGTTGGTCACCGTCGTCTGGTAATCGGCTTCGCGGCGGCGTTGCGCGGAGAACGTCGCCTTGCTGGCGCTGCGCTTCACCAGTTCGCGTTCGACGCGGATCCGGTCGTCGACGCCCAGCGCGAGTTCGCGTTCCTCGCCGGGAGCCCAGAGTTCCAGCTGCGTGCTGCCGACGAATTCGGCTTCGTGGAACACCGCGGCGCGACCGGCGCGGAGCGTGTGCTCGCCGGTGTTGACCACCTTCGCGCGCAGATACGCCTCTTCGGCCTGCGTCGGCGCGGTGACGTAGTCCAGTTCCGCGGTGAAGTCCAGCTGCGCGAGCGTCGTCCGGTGACCTTGCGCGCCGGACGGGATCGCGACCGGGCGGGCGGGCCGGAAGGTGACCGCGGTGGCGCCCTGCTCGACTTCGGAGAGGTGCGCGGCGAAGCCGTCCCGACCGGCGGGTGCGGCACCGCCGTAGGCCGCCATCGCGGCGGGTGCGGGCGGCACCATCGAGCGCCGTTCCGGCTGCTGCCGATCCAGGTACCAGGGCTGGAGTTCCGGGATCACGACGGTGTTCGCCGGGCGCGCGGTGGACAGCGTCAGCTCGCACTCCGGCCAGTCCTCGCCGGTGTGCTGGCTGACCAGCCCGTACGAGGTGACGGTGACGTCGGTGCCGCGCACCCGCACGTCGTACCCGGGTTCCCAGCGCGCGCCGGGGACCACATAGGACAGTTCGATTTCCGCGGTGGCAGGGGATTCCAGCTCCACGACGATGGTCGAACTGTCCTGTTCGGACTGTGCGCTGCGAGTTTCGATCTGGCGGTCTAGCGCGGCGAGGTCTTCGCGCAGCCGTTCCAGCCTCGTGGCGAGCGCGCGACGTTGCTTGAGCGCTGCGGCTAATTGCGTGCTGAGCGCTTCGCTCACTTCCTGGACACGCCCCGGTTCCGCGTCGCCGCCAGCCAACGCCTTCGCGAAGCTTGCTCCGCTGCGTCGCGAGACGCCCGTCAACAGGTCGACGCGCGCCGCCGCTGCGCTCTCGTCGTCCGCAACCTCGTCGACAGTCGCTTGGTCCGCGCGACGCTGCTCCACGAGCGCGCGCAGCGTTGGGTCCGCAGGCGCAGCGTGTTGCGCGTACGCGACGTCGACGCCCGTGACCAACGCGTCGCCCGCGCCGCTGACGCGCACTGAAGCAGCGTCAAGCGACAGGGGGAGACCCGTGATCTCTACGCGGGACCCGTCGGCCGGAGTGACTTGACAGCGGCGGGTGACGCGCGCGTGCTGCGGATAGACCGTGACCGTGACTATCGGTGCGTCCATGGCTCCGACGTTAGTCGGTTGACGCGAGTTGCGGTTGACGGAACTCTCAACTTGCTCGCCTGCTTCGTCCAGCTTGGGGGTTCTGGTGGGAGTTGCCGCTCGGGTCGCTGCCGTTTTCGTCGCAGTGGCCACATTGTCCGTGCCCGCGGTCGCTGAAGCTGCTTCGCCGCCAGCGCCGGTTTTCACCGACGGTCAGGCGCAGCCGGTCTTCGATCCGGCTGACGTCATCCGCGAAGACGTCTGGGTCACCGCGCCCGTCGACAGTGACCACGACGGCAAGCCTGACCTCGTACACGCGCAAGTGGTGCGTCCGCGCGCCACGGAGCAGGGCATGAAGGTGCCGGTCGTGTACGAAGCGAGCCCGTACTTCGCAGGCGGCAACGACGTACCCAACCACAACGTCGACACCGAGCTGTACGTGCCGGGCCCGCACGTCGCGGCACCGATCGGTTGGAGCTACCAGAACTACTTCACCGCGCGCGGATTCGCTGTCGTGTACGGCGAATCCCTCGGCACCGGGTTGTCCACCGGCTGCCCGACGACGGGCGACGTGAACGAGACGATCGGCGCGCGTTCGGTGGTCGACTGGCTGAACGGCCGCGCTTCCGCGCACAACCAGGCCGGAGCGTCTGTCGCGGCGAGCTGGAGCACCGGGAAGACCGGCATGATGGGCGTGTCGTACAACGGCACACTGCCCAACGCGGTCGCCAGCACCGGCGTCGAAGGACTCGAGACGATCGTGCCGATCGCCGCCATTTCGAGCTGGTACGGCTATTACCGCAACGCCGGCGCGGTCGTGGCACCCGGCGGCTATCAGGGCGAGGACACGGACGTGCTCGCGGGTTACGTCTACTCGCGCGCTGACCAGCAGATCTGCCGTCCGGTGCTCGACGGCCTCACCGCCGCGCAGGACCGGCTGACGGGGGACTACAGCAAGTTCTGGGACGTCCGGAACTACCGCAACGACGTCGGCAAGGTGCACGCGTCGGTGCTCGCAGTACACGGGCTGAACGACTGGAACGTGAAGACCGAGCAGGTCGCCACCTGGTACGAAGCGCTGAAGAAGCACGGCGTCGAGCACAAGATCTGGCTGCACCAATCTGGCCACGCGGACCCGATTTCGCTGCGCCGCGACGTCTGGCTCACGACGCTGAACAAGTGGATGTCGCACTACCTCTACGGGGTCGACAACGGCATCGAACGCGAGCCGAAGGCGACCATTCAGCGCGAGGACAAGTCGTGGGTCGACGAGGCCGATTGGCCCGCGCCGGGCACTTCCGACGTCGAGCTGCACCCGTGGCCGGGCGGACGTTCGACCGGGGCACTCGACCGGCAGCCCGTGCCCGGCCGTCCGACCGTCGAAACGCTGGCCGACGACGCGAGCAAGAAGATCGAACAGCTCGCCGACGCGGCGTCGTCCGGGAACCGCTTGCGCTACCGCACTTCCGCGACCACGGAGCCGGTCCGGTTGTCCGGCACCGCGAAGGCCGAGCTTCGGCTGTCGTTCGACCGTCCGGCCGCGAATGTCACCGCGGTGCTGCTTGACCGCGCGCCGGACGGCACCTCCCACGTGATCAGCCGCGGCTGGACGGATCCGCAGAACCGGATCAGTCCGTCGGTCACGTCGCCGATCACCCCCGGACAGCGGTACCGCATCGAGGTTTCGCTGATGCCGAAGGACTACATCGTGGCCGCCGGGCATCGCCTGGAGTTCGTGCTGGCGTCCAGCGATCACGACTTCACGCTGCGGCCGCAGCCGGGTGCCGGGCTGTCGCTGGACTTGACCGGGACGACGGTGACGTTGCCGATCGTCGGCGGGAAGAAGGCGTTCTACTCGGCGATCCCGGCGCGGTAGGCGAAGGCGACGGCCTGCGCGCGGTCGCGCAGGCCCGCCTTGGAGAACAGGTGGTTGACGTGCGTCTTCACCGTCGCCTCGCTGACCACGAGGGTGCGCGCGATCTCCGTGTTCGACAGACCGGCCGCGATCAGCCGCAACACTTCGACTTCGCGCGCGGTGAGGCCTTCCAGCTCCTTCGTGCGGACCGGTGCGCGGCTCGTCGCGGCGGCTACCAGCCGTTGCTGGAGCGCGCCGTCCACAGTGGACTGACCAGCGGCCGCTGAGCGGAGGGCGCGGGCGATCGCTTCGGCGTCGGCGTCCTTGGTGAGGAACCCGCGCGCGCCGGCTTTGAGCGCGGCGAGCAGGGAGTCGTCGTCGGCGTAGGTGGTGAGGACGACGACTTCGGTCTTCGGATGCTGCGCGCGCACCAGTTCAGTCGTCTCGACGCCGTCGCGGTGCGGCATGCGCAGGTCGACGAGCAGTACGTCCGGCTGATGCTCGGCGACCAGCTCGAGAGCCTGTACGCCGTCTACGGCCGCGCCTACCACCTCGATGCCGGGCAGCAGCCCGAGGAGCGTGACGAGACCTTCGCGCACTACAGCCTGATCATCGGCCAGCACCACGCGCAGCGTCACGCCGGCACCGTCAGGTGAATCCGCCATCCGTCCTCCCCAGGGCCGCATTCGAGCTTCCCGTTCAACAGCGCGACCCGTTCGCCCATGCCTCGCAAACCGTATCCCGGCGACGGCGGCTCCGGCGGACGGCGGCCCTGGTGGTCGATGATCGTTAAGTCGACTTCTTCGTTCTTGAAGGCCACCGTGACGTCTACAGCGGGACCTGCGGCGTGTTTGCGCGAGTTGGCGAGGGCTTCTTGTACGGCGCGTACGAGCGTCGTGCCGACAGCTGCGTCCAGCTCGCGCGGTTCGCCTTCGATCACGAAGTCGGCGCGAGAGCCGGTGTCGAGCCTGTACGCGGCGACAAGGTCCGAGACCGAGCGCTCGACGGGTACGGCGTCTTCGCGCAGCGCAGCGACAGCCTTGCGTGCTTCGGCGAGACCGTCGGTCGCCAGCTTCTGCGCGCGTTCTATCTGCGCGAGAGACTCTTCGCTCGCACCGTCGCGGACCATCATCAGGCGTGCGCCCTGAAGGTTGAGCGCGAGACCGGCGAGCGAGTGCGCGAGGACGTCGTGCAACTCGCGAGCGATGCGCGTGCGTTCGGCGAGGGCGGCCGCGCGGGCGTGCTCCTCGCTGGCGGTCTGGGCCCTGGCGAGCGCGAGCTCGGTCTGCTCCAGCCGTTCCGCGCGGCTCCGGCGGTTGGCGGCGAGCAGCACCATCACGACGAGGATCGCGAAGAGCGCGACAGCGTTCAGCCAGTCGAGGTCGTAGACGATCGACCAGGTGAGGATCGTCGCCGAAGCCGCGGCGAGCGAGATCGCCGCCGCGATCCGGCCGGAGACGCGCAGGGCGTAGAAGGTCGCGCCGAACATCGTCGTCGAGGTCCAGCTGCCCGGCTGCAGGATCCAGAGCGCGCCCGCCGCCGCGACGACGGCGATCATGGTCGCGGGCATCAGCCAGCGCGGCCGCGACTCGCGGGTGAGCCAGAGCGCCGGGACGGACAGGACGAGGACCAGCCCGATCAGCGGCCACGACCAGGGGCGCGCGTTCGGGATCGCGAACAGGGCCGGCACGGCGAGCACGCCCCAGCGCACCCAGTCGGCGCCCTCGAACCGCCGCCGCGCCTTCGCGAGCGAGGCCGCCGGTGTGCCCATGGGCCCTCCCGAGTCGTCTTGTACGGAAAATGTACTGGCTCGGGCTTGGCTGGAGGCGCTCGGACATTTCCCCCACCAGGAGGTACGCCCCATGTCCAGATTGAGACGGTTCGCGGCGGTCGCGGCCGCGGTGGCCTTGCCCGCGTGCGGCCTGACGCTCGCCGCCCAGTCGACGGCGTCCGCGGCCCCCAACTTCCAGGTGCCGTTCAAATGCGGCGTCACGGTCACCGCGGCGACCTTCAGCGGCCACAACCCGGCCAACTCGGTCGACTTCCAGAAGTCCGGCATCACCGGCATGCCGGTCCTCGCGGCCGCGCCGGGGACGGTCACCCGCGTCGCGAACGAGGGCAGCACCAGCTACGGCCGCTGGATCGAACTGGACCACGGCGGCGGCTGGCGGACCCGGTACGCGCACCTGTCCGAGCAGGAAGTCTCGGTGGGCCAGAGCGTCGGGCAGGGCAAGGAGATCGGCAAAGCGGGCGCGACCGGCGGCGTGACTGGGCCTCATCTGCATTTCGAGGAGAACTTGAACGGTGTGACGCAGAAGGCCGTGCTGAACGGCGTCGCGGTGCCATACTACGGCAAGAAGGACTTCACGAGCAAGAACGGCTGCGGCGGCAACCCGTACTCGGCGACGCAGGTGTGCGGGTCGGGCTTCTCGGTGATCGACCAGCAGGCGCTGGGGACAGCGGGCACCGCGTACCTGCTGTACAACTCGTCCTCCAAAGAGAACTGCGTGACGACCCTGAAGGCGGTCTCCCTCGGGACGGCCAGCCCGGTTTCGGCGTTCCTGGAGGTGAAGGGCTCGACCAGGGCGACGGATTCCGGGAACTTCACCTATTACGCCGGCCCGGTGAAGAAGAGCGCCGGTTCGACGTGCGTCAGGTGGGGCGGTTCGGTCGGCTCGTCCGCGTACGAGAGCCCGTTCGAACACTGCGGCTGAGTTTCCTCTGACAATGCTGCCGGAGCCCGATCGGCTCCGGCAGCATTTTTGTCTATTGTGGACGCTCGTCTTCGATGCACACGGCACCGACAATTTCCCTCGGTCCTCCTCGCTTGGGACCTGGTTGTCCACAACTGCCTGCTGCGGTCCACAGATTTGCTTTGCCAGCCCCGATTCGCTTGTGCGCGGCGCAGAGTGGAGGCGTGACCACCTCGACGCCGCCCGGCCTCTCCCGGGCCACCCTCAGCAACCCGGCCGACCTCATCGCCTCGCTCCCGTACCTCCTCGGTTTCCGTCCCGCTGATTCCCTTGTGCTGCTCGGCCACCGCGTCCCCGGCACGACGATCGGTCTGATGGTGCGCGCCGACCTCCCGCCGCGAGAACTCCAAGCACAGCAAGCGGATGCGCTGATCCCACGCTTCGACGACCCCGAGCACAACGGTGTCACCGCCGTCATCGTCGGCGGTTCAGCAGACGAAAACGGCCCACCCCACCAGACACTCGCAGCCGAACTGGAACGCGGCCTGGCACGGCACAACCTTCGCCTGTTCCACGCACTGTGGACCCCCGAGATCGAACCCGGCGCGCCATGGTTGTGCTACCGGGACCCGGACTGCGGCGGTGTGCTGCCAGATCCGCAGGAAACCGTCCTCGCCGCCGCGACCACCGAGGCTGGCTTCGTCGTCTTCCGCAGCCGCGAAGAACTGGCCGCGGTGCTGGAACCCCGCTCCCCGGAAGCGATCGCCCGTCGCGCCGACTTGCTGGCGGCGTCCCCAGAACCGTTGTGCGGCCCGGACATGTCAGCGAGCGACGTCCTGGACGCCGCGGTAACCGAACTCCGCGCCGCATTCCTCCGCCAACGCCACGGCGAAGGCCCTCCCGACGACGACCAAGCGGTGCGGCTCGCCCACGCGCTGATGCTCACCCCGATCCGCGACGCCTGCATGGCCCTCGCGGTCCCGCCGCACACGTCGCTGACCCGCGAGGTGGAGGAGGTATGGCTGACGCTGGTCCGCGAACTGCCCCCGCCGCACCGAGCCGAAGCCGCACTGCATCTCGGCTATACCGCCTTGATGTGCGGGGAAGGCGCACTAGCCGGGATGGCACTGGCGAACGCCGTGGAAGCCGATCCGGAGCATTTGGTGGCGCAACTGCTGCAGACTGCCTGGAACATCGGCACGGACCCAGCGAAACTGACCGGCCTAGCCGACTTCAGCACGGCGGCTGATCTCGGTCTGACCCCGCCGCCGGAGCCGGGGAGCGCCGAGGATCCTGGCCAGGGGCGAAGATCGGGGCCGCCGAGGGGGATGAGATGACGGTTGCCGGAGCCCGATTTCCTCGCCAGCCGCGGTGAGCCATGGTTTGACCGCCACGGTGACGGGATGAGGCTTCCTGGCAGTGCGCCGGAATGGCTTCGGTCGAGCCGGACTGCGTGGTGCTCGTTGCGCGCGGTGCGGGGCGGCGGTCGGATGCAGGCGAAACCTCACCATGCCCGGTGAAAGCGCTTGAGTCGTCTTCCGTTTGGCACTCCATCGCGCGGACCAGCGGTCGCATGGATCCGAACTCCGCCACCCGCGGCGGATTCCGCCTGGCCCGTTACGCGCGGTGCGGAACCTTGCGGCCCGTGATGGAAGCGGGCGAGCCGAATTCCGTCCGCGTCACCCACCGTTGCCGTGGCACCGGTGAGTCCTAAGTGGACTTTCGGCGTCCGGCGTCGGTGTGCCCGAACAATGCTCGCCGCAACGATGCCGGGGCGGGGATCCCTCCGAATCCCCGCCCCGCACCGAAAAGCACACCCGGCCCGCAGCGGCCGGAAACCGCCGTCAGGACTGACGCGACTGAGTGAACTGCCAAGCGTCCGACACGATCCCGTCCAGGTCCGTCAGCTTGGGCGTCCACCCGAGTTCGCCGTTGGCCTTGTCGCTCGACGCGACCAGCACCGACGGGTCGCCGGCGCGGCGCGGGGCCACCACGGCGGGGATCGCGTGCCCGGTGACCCGGCGGCAGGCTTCCACGACCTCCAGCACCGAGAACCCGGTGCCGCTGCCGAGGTTGTAGATGCGGTGCTCGCCGCCGACGGCGTGGCGCAGGGCGAGGAGGTGGGCGTCGGCGAGGTCGACCACGTGGATGTAGTCGCGGACGGCCGTTTTGTCCGGCGTCGGGTAGTCGTCGCCGTAGATGGAGATGTGCTCGCGGTCGCCGGTCGCGACCTGGAGGACGAGAGGGATGAGATGGGTTTCGGTGGTGTGCCGTTCGCCGAACGCGCCGTACGCGCCGGCGACGTTGAAGTAGCGCAGGCTGACCGCGGCGAGGCCGTGGGCGCGGGCGAAGCTGGTGATCGCGTGGTCGATGGCGAGCTTCGACGCGCCGTAGGTGTTGGTCGGCTGCGTCGGGGCCGTTTCCGGGATCGGCGACACGTCGGGCTCGCCGTAGGTCGCCGCAGTGGAGGAGAACACCAGGCGCGGCGTGCCGTGCTTCTTCATCGCCTCCAGCAGCCGCAGCGACGTCACCACGTTGCCTTCCCAGTACTTCGCCGGGTCGGCCATCGACTCGCCCACCAGCGACTTCGCGGCGAAGTGCAGCACGCCGTCGAAACCTTCGCCGAGCAGGTCCGCGGCGACCTCGGCGGCGTCGCCCTCGACGAAGCGCGCCTGCGGGTGCACCGCGTCCGCGTGCCCGGTCGACAGGTCGTCCACGACGGTGACCTGGTGACCCGCTTCGATGAGGCGGGCGGCGCACACGCTGCCCACGTACCCCGCGCCGCCCGTCACGATGAGCTTCAGGGGGCTTTGCTGGTCCGTCACGTCAAGGCCTTTCTGCTGAGGGGTGGCGACTCTGCGGCACAGTCTCCCCTCAGAGCGACGCGACGGACCCTCCGGGGGTTGCTCCGGAAATCAGGTTTCGTCGCGGCCCGCGCCGCGCGACGGCACCGCCGTGAACATCCGCGGGCGGCGGAACCCGGCCTGCTCGCAGGCGGTTTCGACCGCGGTGCGCACTCCGTCCAGATCCTCGTCGCGGACCAGCGCGATCGCCGAGCCGCCGAACCCGCCCCCGGTCATCCGTGCGCCCAGCGCACCGGCCGAGCGGGCCGAATCGACCACGAGGTCCAGTTCCGGCGTCGAGATGCGGTAGTCGTCGCGCATGCTCACGTGCGAGGCGTCGAGGTGCGGCCCGATCTCGGCGAGCTTCTTCTCGCGCAGCAACGCGACCACGTCGAGCACCCGCTGATTCTCGGTGACCACGTGGCGCACCAGCGGAACCAGGTCCTCGGGAAGCTGCGCGAGGGCCTCGTCGAGCCCGTCGAGCGCGACGTCGCGCAGGGCCTTCACGCCGAGCAGTTCCGCCGCGCGCTCGGTTCCGCTCCGCCGTGCGCCGTAGCCGCCGTCGGTGTGGGAGTGCTTGGTGCGGGTGTCCATGATCAGCACCCGGAGCCCGGCCTCGCCGAGCGGGAACGGCACCTGCTCCATCTCGCCCGAGCGGACGTCGAGGAACAGCACCCGCGACTCCTCGCAGCACAGCGACGCCGTCTGGTCGAGCAGCCCGGTGGGCGCGCCGACGAAGTCGTTTTCCGACCGCTGCACCCAGCGCGCGATCTCGGGTCGTGCGGGAGTGCCCGCTCCGCCGTCTTCGAGTTCCACCCCGGCCACGCCCAGCAGGGCCAGCGAAACCGCGCATTCCAGCGCGTGAGAGGAGGAAAGCCCCGCCCCGGACGGCACGTCGCCCGCGATGACCAGGTCGGCGCCGCCCGCGTAGCCCTGGTCGCGCAGCACCCACGCCACCCCGGCGGGGTACGCGGCCCATCCGTCGACCGAACCCGGTTCGAGCGCGGCGATGTCGTGCGGCCCGGAGTGCTGCAGCTGCCCGTCGTCGCCGAGGGTGGCGACCCGGAGCTTGCCGTCCTCGCGCGGGGCCGCGGCCGCGGCCAGCCGGTGCGGGAGGGCGAAGGGCAGCACGAAACCGTCGTTGTAGTCGGTGTGCTCGCCGATCAGGTTCACCCGGCCGGGCGCGGACCACACGCCTGCCGGGGCCCGCCCGTGGACTTCCTGGAACGCGCGCGCCGCGTCGGCAGCCGGGGTCACTTGGCGAGCGCCAGCACGGCGTGCAGCGCCGCGGTGGACACCTGAGCCGTGGTTTCGGTGCCCTTGACCTCGACGGTGACGCTGCCGCCGACGGCCTTGCCGACCGTGACGAGGCCGCCGGGCACGATCCCGACCGTCCGCAGCTCGGTGAGCAGCGACTCGTCCAGCTGCACGTGCTCGGCGATGCGGCGGATCTCCACCTCGCCGCCGCCGGTGCGGGCGAACTCGTCGAGGCGCACCAGGCCGTCCTCGGCGCGCGGCGCGGGATCGCCGTCGCCGAGCTTGTCGAGGCCGGGGATCGGGTTGCCGTACGGCGACGTGGTCGGGTGGTCGAGCAGCTTCACCAGCTTGCGCTCGACGGCCTCGCTCATCACGTGCTCCCAGCGGCACGCCTCGTTGTGCACGTGCTCCCACTCGAGCCCGATGACGTCGACGAGGAGGCGCTCGGCGAGCCGGTGCTTGCGCATGACCGCGACGGCGAGGTCGTGGCCGTGGTCGGTGAGCTGCAGGTGCCGGTCGTCCGCGACGACGACCAGCCCGTCGCGCTCCATCCTGGCCACGGTCTGGCTCACGGTGGGCCCGCTCTGCTGCAGGCGCTCCGCGATCCGGGCCCGCAGCGGGACGACACCTTCCTCTTCGAGCTCGTAGATGGTACGCAGGTACATCTCGGTGGTGTCGATGAGATCGTTCACGCTGTCCCCTTCGTCCGCGTAGCTCATCGTAGTCGTTGGCCCCGACAGCGACGGCCCGCCTCGGCGTAACGGCCCGGCCCCGGCGAAAAGTCCTGCCCTGATGCGCGAACCGCGTCCGGACCAGCAGGATGGGGGCATGCGACCGTTGATTTCGCCCGCTGAGCTCGCCGCGTTCCCCGACCGAGACCGTCCTGTCGTGCTGGACGTCCGCTGGCGGCTCGGCGGACCGCCGGGAGCCGAGTCTTACCAGGAGGGACACGTGCCCGGGGCGGTGTTCGCCGACCTCGACACGGCGCTGGCCGCGCCGCCCGGCGAGGGCGGCCGCCACCCGCTGCCCGATCCGGCGGTGCTGCAGCGTGAGCTGCGGAAAGCCGGGGTCCGGGCCGGGCGTCCGGTGGTCGTCTACGACGACGCCGACGGTTCGGTCGCCGCGCGCGCCTGGTGGCTGCTGCGCTGGGTCGGCCATCCGGAGGTCGCGGTGCTCGACGGCGGTTACGCAGCGTGGCTGGCCGAGGGGCGGGAAGTGACGACCGAAGTGCCTTCGCCGGAGCCGGGCGACATCGAGGTCCGGCCGGGCGCGATGCCGGTCCTGTCGGCGGACGACGCGGCGGCGCTCGCTCGCGAAGGCGTGCTGTTCGACGCGCGGGCGCACGTCCGCTACACCGGCGATACCGAGCCCGTCGACCCGCGTGCCGGGCACATCCCCGGTGCGGTCAGCGCGCCGTCGTCCGAGCACGCCGGTGCGGACGGGCGTTGGAAGTCGCCGTCCGAGCTTGCCGAGCGGTTCGCGTCGCTGGGCTTGGCCGACGGGGTCCCGGTCGGCGCCTACTGCGGTTCGGGCGTCACGGCGTCGTCGGTGGTGCTCGCGCTGGAGGTCGCCGGGCATCCGGAGCCGGCCGCGCTGTACGCGGGGTCGTGGTCGCACTGGTCGCGCGATCCGGAGCGTCCCGCGGCCACCGGTCCAGAACGCGGCTGACTCCGCCGGAACTTTCCGCGCCGTGCACCGACTTCTCGTCCGGAAGGCTTTTCCAGGCGAGAGGCGGCGTTCATGGAGCGGAGAACATTCCTGCGCGGGTCGGCGGCAGCCGGAGCGGCGATGGCTGCGTTGCCGGCCGAGGCTGCGGCGACGACCGGGGCAACGGCCGAGCGTCGACCGTTGCGGGTCCAGGTCGTGCTGTTCGACGGCGTCGAGGAGCAGGACTTCGCCGGTCCGTACGAGGTGTTCTCCGCAGCGGGCATGCACGCGAAGCGCGGCACGGACGTGTCATACGTGCGCGTGGACGGGCCGGGCGTCGTGCGCGCGGCGTACGGGACGAAGGTCGAGGTCGAGCGCGGCTGGTCACCGCAGGACGCCGACGTCATCGTCGTGCCGGGCGGCGGTTACGGGAAGCGGAAAGGCCCGGGCATCTGGGCGGAGATCGACCGCAAGGTGCTGCCAGACGCGCTCGCGGCCGCGCCGCGCAAAGGGCTGACGCTCGCGTCGCTCTGCACTGGCACCCTGCTGCTCGGCGCGGCCGGACTGGTGCGCGGCCGCCCGTGCACGACACACCACGGCGCGGTCGACACGCTCGTTCAGCAGGGCGGCGTGCTCAAGAAAGCCCGCGTGGTCGACGACGGAGACGTGGTCACCTCGGGTGGCATCACGAGCGGGCTGGACCTGGCCCTGTGGCTGGTGAAACGAGAACTCGGCTCCGACGCGGCGGCCGGGCTGGAGGAGATGCTCGAATACGAAGCACGCGGCGTCGTCTGGACGCGCGGCTGAAACCTGCCTGGCCGCGAAATCCGGCTTAGGGCATGACGCGCAGCCGAGGCTGTCTTGCTGCGTAACTCGGGGAGGCGATGCGGAGTGACGCGCGGGTGAGTCCTGCCCCGCCGCGAAACCCGGCTCGGGGCGTGGCGGGGAAGTACAGTGCGAAGCATGTCGTCGCCTGCAGTTGTCTGGGATCCGTCGCTGCTGAAGTACGACCTGGGCGGGCAGCATCCGTTCAACCCCGTCCGGCTCGACCTCACCGTGCGGCTCGCTACTGAGCTGGGCGTGCTCGACGGCGTCGAACTGCTCGTGCCCACCGCCGCGGGCGACGAGGAACTGCTCCGCGTGCACGCACCCGAGTACCTGGCCGCCGTGCGGGAAGCGCCGGATGTCGGGTGGGACGTCGGGCACGGGCTCGGCACCGACGACAATCCCGTGTTCCCCGGGATGCACGACGCGACCGCGCTGGTCGTCGGCTCGACGCTGCTCGCCGCGCGCAAGATCGCCGACGGCGAGGTGCGGCGGGCGGTCAACATCGCGGGCGGGCTGCACCACGCGATGCGCGATCACGCGTCCGGCTTCTGCATTTACAACGACTGCGCGATCGCCATCTCGTGGCTGCTCGACCACGGCTTCGACCGCATCGCGTACGTCGACACCGACGTGCACCACGGCGACGGTGTCCAGGCCGCGTTCTACGACGACCCGCGCGTCCTCACCGTTTCGATGCACCAGCACCCGTTCACGCTCTGGCCCGGCACCGGCTACTCCGCCGAGGTCGGCAAGGGCAAGGCAGCGGGGACCGCGGTGAATGTCCCGCTGCCGCCGCACACGCAGGACCCCGGGTGGCTGCGGGCGTTCGACGCGGTGGTTCCGGCTGTGCTGCAGGAGTTCCAGCCGCAGCTGCTCGTCACCCAGTGCGGGGTGGACTCGCACGAGGAAGACCCCATGGCCGACATGTCCCTGTCGGTCGACGGCCACCGCACCATCTACTCCACGCTGCGCGACCTGGCCGAACGCTACGCGAACGGCCGCTGGCTCGCCGTCGGCGGCGGGGGATACCAGCTGATCCGCGTCGTGCCGCGCTCGTGGACGCACCTGATGGCGACAGTGCTGGACCGCGACGTCCCGCCGGAAACGCCGCTGCCGCCCGGCTGGGTCTCGACGGTCCGCCGCGCCGCCCCGGCCGCCGACCTCCCCGCCGCGATGACCGACGGCAAGGACACCGCCTTCAAACCGTGGGGCGACGACGCGGACGACCCGGTGGACATCGCGATCCGCGACACCCGCCGCGCGATCTTCCCGCTGCACGGCCTCGACCCGGACGATCCGAGGGACTGACCATGCCCGACCAACCTCGCCGCCCCGGCCCCGGCAACCCCGGCCCGGGCGACCCCGCTCCCGATACTCATCCGATGAGCGGCCCCGGCGGAACCGATGCTCCGAACCCTGGGAGCGACGCTCGTTACGCGGCGGGCGGGCCCGGCGCGGCCGGAACGCCGGAGTCCGGCGGAACTGATGCTCCGACTCCCGGGGGCTCTTCTGGACGGGACGCTCGTCACGCGGCTGGCGGGGCCAACGTGGCCGGGGAGCCCGGCGGAACTGGTGCGCCCACTTCCGGACGCGACATCCGCTACGCCGCGGGCGGGCCCAGTGCAGCCGGGACGCCGGCCGGAGCGGCTGCATCGGCTGCGGAGGGCGGGCACGGAGACAGCGGTTCGCCGGGCGGACCTGCCCGGGGCGAGTCCGGCGCGGACCCGGCTGCGGGTGGCGCGGCATCGGAACGGCCTGATTCCGTTGCGGCAGAAGGCAAGGCAGCACCTGGAGAGTCTGCGGCAGCGAGGCCGGACGCGAGCAGCGCGTCGGGAGAGCCACCGAAACCGGACACGGCGGGCGGCCCGTCGGGAGAGACGCAAAGCTCCGCCCCCGATGGGAAGCGTGATCCCTACGACTACCCCCGCGATTGGGAAGCCGACGTAGTCCTCTCCGACGGTGGCACTGTCCACTTGCGACCCGTCGTGCCGAGCGACGCTGACGGGCTCGTGGCCCTGCACAGCAGGCTCTCCGACCGCACCCGGTATTTCCGGTATTTCGGTGCCTATCCTCGCATCCCGCCGCGGGATCTGGAGCGGTTTTCCACTGTGGACCACCACGATCGGGTCGCGTTTGTGGCCTTGCTCGGGGACGACGTGGTCGCGGTGGGGCGTTACGAGCGGCTCGATCACGGGCCCTCGGCGGAGGTCGCGTTCGTTGTCGACGACAAGCATCAGGGGCGCGGGCTCGGGTCGATTCTGCTGGAGCATCTCGCCGCCGCGGCATCGGAGTGCGGGTTGCGGCGGTTTGTCGCCGAGGTGTTGAGCGAGAACGCGGCGATGGTGCGCGTGTTCCGCGACGCGGGTTACCAGGTCAGCCGTGCGATCGAGGAAGGCGTGCTGCATCTCGAGTTCGACATCGATCCGACGGAGGAGTCGCTCGCGGTCGCGCGGTCGCGGGAGCAGGCCGCCGAGGCGCGGAGTGTGCACAATCTGCTTCATCCGAACACGGTGGCGGTGATCGGGGCGTCCGCCGATCCCACCAAGGTCGGGCATGTCGCGTTCGCGAACATGCTCGCGGCCGACTTCGCGGGGGCGGTGTATCCGGTCAATCCGGAGCATCGGTCGGTGCGCGGGGTGCGGGCGTATCCGTCGGTGCTGGACATTCCGGATCCGGTGGATCTGGCGTTGGTGGCGGTTCCGGCGGAGGCCGTCGAGTCCGTGCTGGACGCTTGTTTGGCCAAGGGCGTCAAGACGCTCGTGATCGTGTCCGGCGGGTTCGCGGAGTCGGGGCCGCTGGGGTTGCACGCGGAGTTGCGGCTGGTCGGCGAGGCTCGGGCGCACGGGATGCGCGTGGTCGGGCCGAATGCGCTGGGCGTGCTGAATACCGCGAAGGACGTGCGGCTCAATGCGACCCTTGCGCCGCGGTTGCCGAAGCGGGGGCGGACCGGGTTCTTCTGCCAGTCGGGGGCGTTGGGGACGGCGATTCTGGCCGACGCGGGATCGCGTGGGCTCGGGTTGTCGACGTTCGTGTCGGCGGGCAACCGGGCGGATGTGTCCGGCAACGACTTGCTGCAGTACTGGGAAACCGATCCGGATACCGATTTGGTGTTGCTGTATCTGGAATCGTTCGGCAACCCGCGCAAGTTCGCGCGGCTGGCGCGCAGGTTGGCGCGGTCGAAGCCGATCGTCGCGGTGAAGTCGGGGCGGCATGCGGTGCGGCCGCAGCTCGCGGCGACGTCGGCGGAGGTCGACGAAGCCAGTGTGCAGGCGTTGTTCGAGCAGGCTGGCGTCGTGCGCGTGGAGTCGTTGGCGCAGCTGTTCGACACGGCGCTCGTGTTCGCGCATCAGCCGTTGCCGGCGGGGCCGCGGATCGGGATTGT
Source organism: Amycolatopsis nivea (assembly GCF_004522235.1). Taxonomy (GTDB): domain Bacteria; phylum Actinomycetota; class Actinomycetes; order Mycobacteriales; family Pseudonocardiaceae; genus Amycolatopsis; species Amycolatopsis nivea. Next base: position 35,326 of record NZ_SDLT01000015.1, on the reverse strand, counting down.
CGGGAACTCCAGTGCGATCGGGTTGCTGGCCGCCGACACCGCCCGTGCGGAGGGGCTGCGGCTCGCGTTCGATCCGGTGGACATCGGGCCGCAGGCTGGGCCCGACGAGTTCGCGACGGCGGTGCGGGAGGCGTTGGATTCGCCGGACACCGACGCGTTGATCGCGGTGTTCGCGCCGCCGGTGGCGATTCCTGGGGCCGCGTACGCGCGAGCGTTGCGCGAAGCGGTGTCGGAGGTGAAGCAGTCGAAGCCGATCGTCTCGACGTTCCTCGCCGCGGAAGGCGTGCCGCACGAGTTGGCGGTGCTTTCGGACGACGGGGTGCCGACGCGTGGGTCGATTCCGTCGTACTCGAGTCCGGAGCGTGCGGTGAACGCGTTGGCGCGCGTCGTGCGGTACGCCGCGTGGCGGCAGCGGCCGCAGGGGACGTTGGTGCGGCCTAGCGGTCTGCACGTGGAGCAGGCGCAGGAGATCGTGCGCGAGTTGCTGCCGGAGGACGGCAGTTCGACGCTGCTCTCCGACGACGATGTGGTGCGGCTGCTCAGCTGTTACGGCGTGGACGTGGTGCCGTTCCGGGTGGCGGCCAGCGAAAGCAAGGCAGTGGCCGCGGCGGCGGAGCTGGGGTATCCGGTCACGCTGAAAGCCGTCGATGAGCGGTTGCGCGGGCGGCCGGACTTCGCTGGCGTACGGCTTGACCTGATGTCCGAAGAGTCCGTACGTGTCGCGTACCGAGACCTGTGTGCGGTGTCTGGCGACGAAGACGTGTACGTGCAACAGATGGCACCGAAGGGGCTGTCGTGCGCCATTGGGCTGCAGGACGACCCGTCGTTCGGCACGCTGGTTTCGTTCGGGCTGTCGGGATTGGTCAGCACGCTGCTCGGAGACCGTGCGTACCGGGCTGTGCCGTTGACGGACGTTGACGCGGCGACGCTGATCCGCGAGCCGCGTACGTCGCCCTTGTTGACCGGGTATCGCGGGGACGAGCCTGCGGACCTCGCGGCGTTGCAGGACATGGTGTTGCGCGTCGCGGCGCTCGCGGAGGACAACCCGGAGGTGCGGTCGTTGGCGTTGGACCCGATCCTCGCGTCGCCGGACGGGGCGTTTGTCGCCAACGCGCGGTTGGTGGTGGGCGCACCGCCGACGCGGCCGGATACCGGACCGCGTCGGCTGCGGCACATCACGCCGGTGGACTGACCACCAGTTCGCCGAGACCCAGCAGTTGCTCTGTTGCGCCGCCGCTGGTGAACTCCAGGCGCTTCGCGGCGGCGAAGTAGCGATGCACGGGGTGCTCGACGTCGATGCCGACGCCGCCGTGCAGGTGCACTGCGGTATGCGCGACGCGGTGTCCGGCTTCGGCAGCCCAGAACTTCGCGGTGGCCACGTCAGCGGCGGCGGGGAGGCCTTCGGAGAGTTTCCAGGCTGCCTGCCACAGCGTCAGCCGTACGGCTTCGACGTCGATGTACGCGTCGGCGAGACGATGTCGGACGGCTTGGAAGCTGCCCAGCACCTTGTCGAACTGCTTGCGCTCACGCGTGTACGCAGCTGTCAGTTCGAGCGCGCGTTCCAAGACGCCCAACTGCTGCGCGCAAGCGCCGAGAGTGCCGCGAAGGCGCAGTTGCTCGCCGACGTCACCGAGAGCGATCCCGGGGGTGTCGGACAGCGTCACCAAAGCCGCGTCGGCGTGGTCCGTGGTGGACTGCGCTTCGATCGAGACCCCGACAGCGTCCTTCTCGACGATGTACACGCCGTCGTTGGCTTCGACGAGTAAGGCGTCTGCGAAGGCTGCGAAGGGGACCGCGGTCTGCGTACCGGTGAGGCGTCCGTCTGAAGCGACGAACGAACCGCCCAAAGCGACCGCGAGCACGGCTTTACCGCGCGAAACCGGCAGCAGCCAGCGCTCAGCCAGCAATGGATCGGTGAGCACCGAGCCAGCCTGGACGACGGACGACAGATAGGGGACCGGAGCGACCGCGCGGCCGATCTCGATCAGGACTGAACACTGTTCCAGCAAGCCGAAACCGCCGCCGCCCACCGTCGCGGGCAGGGCCGCGTCGAGGACGCCGGAGCGGGCCAGGGTAGTCCACAGTGGAGCCTCGAAACCGCCGGATCCGTGCGGGCCCAGCGATTCCGCGGTGACCTGGTCGGCGAGAATGCGCCGGGTCAGTGCGGCGAGGTCGGTTTGTGCTTCGGTGAGAGAGAAGTCCACCGTGAGAACTCCTTACTGTGCAGACTGTTAATAACCCGACCACAGCCACGGCCGAATGGCTTTCGTGGCAACGGTTACGTGCCGTGCGGGGGGTCGGCCTACTTTTGGTCGGGTTATTAACGGGTCACGGGCTGGCCGAGGGCGGTGGCGGCGACGATGTCGCGCTGCACCTCGTTGGTGCCGCCGCCGAAAGTGAGGATCAACGCCGAGCGGTGCAGCCGTTCCAGCCGTCCCGCGAGCACCGCGCCGGGGGAGCCGTCGCGCACCACAGCGGCCGCGCCGACCACCTCCATCAGCAGCCGGTACGCCTCGATCGCCATCTCGGTGCCGTACACCTTGGTCGCCGACGCCTCCGCCGGGCCGAGCTCGCTGGCCGCGGCGGCCCAGGCGATTTTCCAGTTCCGCAGCTTCAAATACTCCGCGCAGGCGTGCACGCGCGCGAGATGCGTCCGGACCCACTCGCGGTCAGTCAGCGACTCCGCGCGCGCCCATTCCACGACGTCGGCCAGCGCTTTCCGCACCGGCGCGGCCGAGGTCAGCGCGACGCGTTCGTGGTTGAGCTGGTTGGTGATCAGCGGCCAGCCCGCGTTCTCCTCGGCGACCCGCGACGTGACCGGCACGCGGATGTCGTCGTAGTAGGTGGCGCTGGTGCCCGGGCCGGCGACGGTGTGCACCTTCGTCCAGGAGAACCCCGGCGCGGAGGTCGGCACGATCAGGATCGACAGGCCCTTGTGCTTGCGCGCCTCCGGATCGGTGCGCGCGGCGAGCCACACGTAGTCGGCGTACTCGATCAGGCTGGTCCACATCTTCTGCCCGTTGACCACGTACTCGTCGCCGTCGCGGGTCGCCCGCGTGCGCAGCGACGCGAGGTCCGTGCCCGCGCCCGGTTCGGAGTAGCCGATCGCGAAATGCAGTTCGCCGGCGGCGATCTTCGGCAGGTAGAACGCCTTCTGGTCCGGGGTGCCGAACCGCATGATCGTGGGGCCGATCGTGTTCACCGTCAGGAAGGGCACCGGCACCCCGGCGACGGCCGCCTCGTCGGTGAAGATCAGCTGGTCGAGCATGCTGCGGTCCTGGCCGCCGTACTCGCGCGGCCAGCCCAGCGCGAGCCACCCGTCCTTGCCGAGCTGCCGCACGATTTCCTTGTACGCCAAGCCGTCGCCGTACTCGCCGCCGGGCGCGGCGAGGCTTTCCCGTCGCGCCGGGGTCATCAGTTCGGCGAAGTACTCCCGCAGCTCAGCGGCCAGTTCCCGCTGCCGCGGCGTGTAGTCGATCCGCACCCGTCACCTCCACCCCGCCGGTCTCGTTGTGGTGTCGTACCGGGCCCCGGCGGTAAGCTAGAACCTGTTCTAGTTGTACCAGGAGTGGCGGACGGGAGGAAGCATGGAGGTCAGTGTCGACCGGTCGCTCTGCGAGGCGAACGCGGTCTGCGTCGGGTTCGCGCCGGAGGTGTTCGATCTCGACGACGACGAGAACCTGGTGATCGGACCGGTTCCGGACGAAGAAGTAGAACGTGTTTCGCAAGCGGTGACGAACTGCCCGAAGAACGCCCTGTTCACGACCGGTTAATCAGGGCTTGCCCAATACGAGAACAGATTCTAGTCTGTGCTGCGTCAGGCAGGCTTCGACGAGGAGGCTCGCGGGTGGAACCGACCGCAGGGAACACGCACGGCGACCGGGCTGGGGCGGTTCGATGACGCTCGAAGGCAAGGTCGCTGTCGTCACCGGGGCCGGAGCGGGGCTCGGCCGGGCCGAGGCGCTCGCGCTGGCCCGCGAAGGCGCGTCCGTCGTGGTCAACGACATCGGCGAGGCGAAAGATGTCGTCGCCGAGATCGAAAAGCAGGGCGGCAAGGCGCTCGCGGTGGCCGGGGACGTCTCGGCGGCCGAAACCGCGAAGGAACTGCTGTCGGCCGCGGTCGACCACTTCGGCAGCCTCGACATCGTCGTGAACAACGCGGGCGTGCTTCGCGACCGGATGCTGTTCTCGATGTCCGACGAGGACTGGGACAAGGTCATCGCGGTGCACCTGCGAGGGCATTTCCTGCTGTCCCGCAACGCCGCCGCGTACTGGCGCGATCGCTCCAAAATGGAGGGTCAGCCGGTGTACGGCAGGCTCGTGAACACCGCGTCCGAGGCGTTCCTGGTCGGTTCGCCCGGCCAGCCCAACTACTCGGCGGCCAAGGCCGGGATCGCGGCGCTCACCATGTCCGCGGCGCGCGGGCTCGCGAAGTACGGCGTGCGCGCCAACACGATCTGCCCGCGCGCCCGCACCGCGATGACCGCGGATGTCTTCGGCGAAGCACCCGAGGACGGGCTCGATCCGTTGTCGGTAGAGCACGTTGCTCCGTTTGTCGCATTCCTCGCCTCGCCGGAGGCGGACGCGATCAACGGCCAGGTCTTCGTCGTGCACGGCGGCATGGTCGCCTTGCTGAAACCGCCGTCGGTGGAGGAGCGGTTCGACACCGCGAACGGTGCCTGGACCACCGCAGAACTCGCCGAAAAGGTCGGCGGGCACTTCGCCGGCCGCGACCCGGAGCGGATGTTCGCCGCGACCGATCTGCTTTCGCTGCCCTGAACCCGGAGGACGCATGACTGAGCACCGGCTGTCCGGCAAGGTCGCCCTCATCACCGGCGCGGCCCGCGGACAGGGCGCCGCCGCCGCGCGAGCGTTCGTCGCGCAGGGCGCGAAGGTGGTGATCGCCGACGTCCTCGACGACGAAGGCAAAGCGCTCGCCGCGGAACTCGGCGAGGCGGCGGTGTTCTGCCATCTCGACGTGAGCGACGAGGACGGCTGGACCGCCGCGGTCGAGACCACGGTGGCCGAGTTCGGACCGCCGACGGTGCTGGTCAACAACGCCGGGGTGCTGTACTTTTCGGAGCTCGCGAAGACGCCGCTCGCCGAATACGAACGCGTCGTGCGGATCAACCAGATCGGGGCGTTTCTCGGCATGCGCTCGGTCGTTGAACCCATGGCCGGGGCCGGCGGCGGCTCCGTCGTCAATGTGTCCTCTGTGGAGGGTCTGGCCGGGATGCCGTTCCTCGTCGCCTACACCGCGACCAAGTTCGCGATCCGCGGGATGACCAAGGTCGCCGCGCTGGAGCTGGGCGCGCGCGGGATCCGGGTCAACTCGGTGCACCCGGGCATGATCGACACGAAGATGGTGTCCGACGCGGCGGGCGCGGACGTGGACGTGTCCTGGGTGGGCAAGAAGGTCGCGCTCGGCCGGGTGGGCCGCGCCGACGAGATCGCGCCGCTGCTGGTGTTCCTCGGCAGCGACGAGAGTTCGTACTGCACCGGCGGCGAGTTCGTCGCCGACGGCGGGGCCACCGCCACGCACGCGCTGAAATTGTGAGCAGGTCGGGTGCTGGTGCGCCTAGGGTGACCGCCGGGGGCTGAAGGGACGGGAGTGAACACCGCTAACCGAAATCGGCGGGCGGGGATGGGCAAGACTCGGGGGTGACTACTGGGAGGTGCGGTGGGCGGAAGCGGCTCGGTCACTCTCCCGGGCACCGCGGCGCTGACCCAGGTCGGCAGGCTCGCCACGCTGTCCTGGGAGGTCCTGCGGGCAATCTTCAAGCGCCCGTTCCAGTTCCGCGAATGGATCCAGCAGTGCTGGTTCTTCGCGAGCGTGACCATTCTTCCGACGGCCCTGGTCGCGATCCCGTTCGGCGCCGTCATCGCGCTGCAGCTCGGATCGCTGACCACGCAGATCGGCGCGCAGTCCTTCACCGGCGCGGCCAGCGCGCTCGCCATCGTGCAGCAGGCGAGCCCGCTGATCACCGCGCTGCTGGTGGCCGGAGCGGGCGGCAGCGCGGTCTGCGCGGACATCGGCGCGCGCAAGATCCGGGAAGAGATCGACGCGATGGAAGTGCTCGGCGTCAACCCGGTGCAGCGCATCGTGGTGCCGAGGGTGCTCGCCGCGATCGTGGTGTCGGTGCTGCTCAACGGCCTGGTCAGCGTGGTCGGCGTGCTCGGCGGCTACTTCTTCAACGTGGTCCTGCAAGGCGGCACGCCCGGCGCGTACCTGGCCAGCTTCAACGCCCTCGCGCAGGTGCCGGACCTCTGGATCAGCGAGATCAAGGCGTTCCTGTACGGCTTCGTCGCGGGCGTGGTCGCCGCGTTCCGCGGGCTGAACCCGGCGGGCGGGCCGAAGGGCGTCGGCGACGCGGTGAACCAGGCGGTGGTGATCACCTTCCTGCTGCTGTTCCTGATCAACGTCGTGCTGACCGCCGTGTACCTCAAAGTCGTGCCCCCGAAGGCGTTGTGACATGACGGCCGAACCGATCGAGCAGACGCGCGCGTCCGACCGGACGCTGGAGATCATCGCGCGCCCCGGCGCGAGCCTCGAAGGACTCGGGAAACAGCTGTCGTTCTACGGCCGGGCGCTCGCCTGGTCGCCGCGCACGATCCGCCGCTACGGCCGCGAAACCACGCGGCTGCTCACCGAGGTCTGCTTCGGCACCGGCGGCCTCGCGGTGATCGGCGGGACGCTCGGCGTGATGATCGGCATGACGCTCTTCACCGGCCTCATCGTGGGCCTGCAGGGGTATTCGGCGCTGAACCAGCTCGGCACCGCCGCGCTCACCGGGTTCATTTCCGCCTACTTCAACACCCGCGAGGTCGCACCGCTGTCGGCCGGGCTCGCGCTGTCGGCCACCGTCGGCTGCGGGTTCACCGCCCAGCTCGGCGCGATGCGGATCTCCGAGGAGATCGACGCGCTCGAAGTGATGGCCGTGCCGAGCATGCCGTACCTGGTCACCACGCGCGTGCTCGCCGGCGTGACCGCGGTGATCCCGCTGTACGCGGTGGGCCTGCTGTCCTCGTATCTCGCGTCGCGGCAGATCACCATCTGGCTCTACGGCCAGTCCGCGGGCACGTACGACCATTACTTCACGCTGTTCCTCCCGCCGGAGGACGTACTGTGGTCCTTCGCCAAGGTGATCGTGTTCAGCGTGCTGGTGATCCTTTCCCATTGCTACTACGGCTATACCGCGTCCGGCGGGCCGGCCGGGGTGGGCATCGCGGTGGGCCGCGCGGTGCGGACGTCGATCGTGCTGATCTCGGTGCTGGACTTCTTCCTGAGCCTCGCGATCTGGGGCGCGAACACGACAGTGCGGATATCCGGATGAGCACCCGTCGAGAGTTGCGCAAACGGCTCCAGTACCAGCTGCTGGGGCTGGTGTTCCTGGTCGTGGCGGCGTTGTTCTTCACCACGACGATCGCCGCGTACCGGAAGGTGTTCACGCCGGTCACGATGGTGAAGCTGGAGACCGACCACGTCGGCAGCCAGCTGCGCGTCGGCGGCGACGTGAAGGTGCGCGGCATGCTCGTCGGCGAGATCCGCGACGTGCGGCCGGTCGGCGACCACGCGGAGCTGGAACTGGCGCTGCAGCCGGACAAGACCGACGTGATCCCGTCGAACGTTTCGGCGCGGCTGCTGCCGAAAACCCTGTTCGGCGAACGGTACGTCGCGCTGCAACTGCCCGAGCGGCCGCAGCGGCCGATCAAGGCGGGCGACGTCATCCCGCAGGACCGCAGCAGCACCGCGATCGAACTGGAGCAGGTGCTCAACCACGTCATGCCGCTGTTGCAGGCGGTGCAGCCGGAAAAGCTGTCCAGCACGCTCAACGCCGTGTCCACCGCGCTGGACGGACGCGGCAAGAAGCTCGGCGAGACGCTGACCCAGCTGTCGGACTACCTCGGCAAGCTCAACCCGTCGCTGCCCGATCTCAAGGCGGACATCACCGGGCTGGCCAACGTTTCCGGCATCTACGACAAGGCCGCGCCGGACGCGCTGCAGGCGCTGGCGGACCTCACCACGACGACGCAGACCATCGTGGAGAAACAGCGCGGCCTGACCGACTTGTACTCCTCGGTCGCCGGCACCGCCACCGACCTGACGCGCTTCCTGGAAGTGAACAAGGACAACATCATCCGCCTCACCACCGCCGTGCAGCCCACGCTCGACGTGCTCGCGAAGTACGCGCCGGAATACCCGTGCCTGCTCAAGCAGCTGGCCGGGACGGTGCCGAACGCGGAGCTGGCGTTCGGCAAGGGCACCGCGCATCCGGAGGTCAGCCGCGTGACGATCGAGTTCTCGGCGAGCCGCGGCAAGTACCTGCCCGGCGTCGACGAGCCGAAGTACGACGACAAACGCGGGCCGCGCTGCTATCCGCAGGTGCCGAAACCCGGGCGCTGGCCGCAGTATCCGCCGGACGGCGCGGTGAAGGACGGGGCCAGCAAGCCCGCGCCGCCGCACGATCCGGACGGGACGCTGCCCAGCGACTTCACGAACGGCCCGCTGCCCGGCGGGTCCGGGTCGACCGGAGGCGCGCCGAGCATCGTCGGGTCGGCCGACGAGCAGAAGCTGCTCGACCTGCTCGCCTCGCCGACGCTGAACACCGCGCCGGAGAACGTGCCGGGCTGGTCGGCGTTGCTGGTCGGGCCGCTGTACCGCGGGGCGGAGGTGGAGCTGAAATGAGGTCGTTCGTTCCCGCGCTGATCAAGATCGGCATTTTCGCCGTGGTCACCGTGCTGCTCACCGGGGTCCTGGCCACCACGATCGCGAACACGAACTTCGGCAACACCGCCTCCTACGTCGCGAAGTTCACCGACGCGTCCGGCCTGCAAGCAGGCGACGACGTGCGGATCTCCGGCGTGAAGGTCGGCCAGGTCGAGACGATCGGGGTCGACCAGGGCGAGCAGAACTACGCCGAGGTGCGGTTCCTCGTCGAATCGGCGTACAAGCTGCCCTCGCTCGCGACCGCGACCATCAAGTACCGCAACCTCGTCGGCCAGCGCTATCTCTCGCTCGGCACCGACGTCAGCGGCGGCGACACGCTGTCTCCCGGCGACACCATCCCGCCGGAGCGCACGAAGCCGGCGCTGAACCTGACCGTGCTGTTCAACGGGTTCAAGCCGCTGTTCAAGGCGCTGGACCCGAAGGAGGTCAACCAGCTTTCCGCGGAGATCGTGCAGGTGTTCCAGGGCGAGGGCGGCACGATCACCAGCCTGCTGTCGCACACCGCGTCGATCACGACGTCGATCGCGGGCAAGGACAAGGTGATCGGGCAGGTCATCGACAACCTCAACCAGGTGCTCAGCACGGTCAACGCGCGCGGCCCGCAGCTGGGCGACCTCGTCGACCAGACGCAGCGGCTGGTGAGCGGCCTGGCCGAGCAGCGCAAGCCGATCGGCGACGCGGTGGGCGCGCTCGGCGACCTCACCAACGCGACCGCGGGACTGCTCGCCGACGCCCGTCCCGCCGTGCAGCAGGACGTGACCCAGCTCGGGAAGCTGGCGAACAACCTCAACGACGCGCAGCCGCTCGTCGAGCATCTGCTGCAAGTGCTGCCGGGCAACCTGGAGAAGTTCACCCGGACCCTGAGCTACGGCAGCTGGTTCAACTACTACCTGTGCGGGATCGAAGGCACCATCGGCATTTCCTCGCTGGACGTGACGCTGCCGATCGTGCCGATCCCCGGCACCGAACGCGCGCCGAGGTGTGGCCCGTGAAACGACTGAAGGACCGGAACCAGGCGAGCGTCGGCGCGGTCACGCTCGTGCTCATCGTGCTGGTGACCGCCGTGACGTACTTTTCCGACAGCATCCCGATGTTCGGCAGCGGCACCACCTACACCGCGGCGTTCGCCGAGTCCGCCGGGCTCGCGCCGGACAACGAGGTGCAGGTGGCCGGCGTCAAGGTCGGGCAGGTGACGTCGGTGGAGCTGGGGCACAAGCAGGTGCTCGTGAAGTTCCGGGTGAAGGGCGTGCGGGTCGGCGACGCGTCCACGGCGTCGATCGAGATCAAGACGCTGCTGGGGGAGAAGTACCTCGCGCTGGACACGAAGGGCGGCGGCACGCAGAAGCCCGGCGACACGATCCCGGTGCAGCGCACGCGGACGCCGTTCCAGTTGCAGGACGCGTTCAACCAGCTGTCCACCACGGTCGGCGACATCGACACGCAGCAGCTCGCGCAGAGCTTCACCGCGCTGTCGGATTCCCTCAAGGACAGTCCGAAGTACTTGAAGGACACGCTGTCCGGGCTGTCGGCGTTGTCGAAGACGGTGTCCTCGCGCGACGCGGATCTGCACGCGCTGCTGTCCAACACGAGCAAGATCTCGAAGACGCTGTCCGACCGGAACGCGCAGCTGCAGCAGGTGATCAGCGACGGCAACCTCCTGCTCAGCGAACTGCAGCAGCGCCGCGAGCAGATCAGCACGCTGCTCAAGGGCACGCAGGAAATCTCGAAGCAGCTGTCCGGGCTGGTCGCGGACAACCGCACGCAGATCGGGCCGACGCTCGCCGCGCTCGGGAAGGTGACCGACGTGTTGCAGCGCAACCAGGGCAACCTCGACCGGAGCTTGCAGCTGATGGCCCCGTTCGCCCGGGTCGGCGCGAACGCGACCGGCAACGGGCGCTGGTTCGAGGGGTACCTGTGCGGTCTGCTGCCGCCGACGATCACGGCAGGCGGGATCTCGATCAACCCGGAGGGCTGCACGCCGCCGATCTCCGCGCCTGACCAGGGGGTGGGTGGACGATGACTGTCGAGACTCGCGCAGGACGGAGTCTGGTCACCTGGCTTGGCTTCGCTTGTGTGGCAGCGCTTTTGCTCACCGCGGGCATCTACCTGGTGCTGCGCGACACTGGCGGCACCAAAATCTCGGCGTACTTCGGGAAGACCGTCGGCCTGTACGCCGGTTCGTCCGTGCGCGTGCTGGGCGTCGCGGTCGGCGAGGTCACCGCGGTGACGCCGCAAGGCCAAGCGGTGCGCGTGGACATGAAGGTGAACGACGACGTCCCGATCCCGAAGGACGTCGGCGCGGTCGTCGTGTCGCCGAGCCTGGTGAGCGACCGGTACGTCCAGCTGACCCCGGCGTACGACAGCGGTCCGACGCTCGCGAGCGGAACCGTGCTGGCGCGCGACAAAACCGCGACGCCGGTCGAACTGGACGACCTCTACGCGAGCCTCGACAAGCTGTCCACCGCGCTGGGACCCAACGGGGCCAACAAAAACGGCGCGTTCTCCGATCTCCTGGACACGGCCGCGGCCAACCTCAAGGGCAACGGCAAGGACCTGAACTCGACCGTCAGCAGGCTCGCCGAACTGGCCGGCACGCTCGACGATTCGAAGGACGACCTGTTCTCCACGGTGAAGAACCTGAATTCCTTCACCTCCGCACTGTCCCAAAGCGACAGTCAGCTGAACGAGTTCTACCAGCGGCTCGCGGACGTCAGCGGCTTCCTCGCCGACGATTCGCACGACGTCGGGGCCGCGCTCGAATCGCTGTCGACGTCGCTGCAGGACGTGAAACAGTTCGTGGCGGACAACAAGAACGGGCTTTCGTCCAATGTGGCCAAACTGGCGTCGCTGACGAAGGTGCTGGTGGACCAGCGCGCCGCGCTCGCCGAGGTGCTCGACATCGCGCCGACCGGGGCGACGAACTTCATCAACACCTACGACGCGGCGTCCGGCACGATCGCGGTGCGCGACAACCTGAACGAGATTACCAACCCGCCGATCCTCACGGTCTGCCGGTTGATCAGCGCGGGCACGCCGAAGCCGTTGCCGGACACGCTCGGCAACATCTGCAAGAAGCTCGCGCCGGTGCTCGACGGCACGCTCAAACTGCCGTCCATCCCGCAGGCGCTGAACTCCCTGCAGAACGGCCAGCTGCCGCCGTTGCCGCTGCCGTTGTCGGACGTGCTGACGCAGAAACCCGGGGGTGGCAAGTGAAACGCCTCCGGAAACGACTGGCGGGCGTGCTCGCCGGGGTGCTGGTGCTCGCCGGGTGCAGCGACGGCGGGTTCAACGGGCTGTACTCGACGCCGTTGCCCGGCGGCCCGGACGTCGGCGACCATCCGTACCACGTCACCGCGTTGTTCACCGACGTGCTGGACCTGGTGCCGCAGGCGAACGTGAAGGTGAACGACGTCGCGGTCGGCCGGATCGACCGGATCGCGCTCACCCCGGACACCCGGTCCGCGCTCGTGTCGATGACGGTGAACGGCGACGTCCAATTGCCCGCCAACGCGCACGCCGAACTGCGCCAGTCCAGTCTGCTCGGCGAGAAGTTCGTGCAGCTGAGCGCGCCGACCGCGGAGAAGCCGGCGGGCAAGCTCGCCGACGGCGCGCAGATCCCGCTCGGGCGCACGAACCGCAACCCGGAGATCGAAGAGGTGCTGGGCGCGTTGTCGTTGCTGCTCAACGGCGGCGGCGTCGACCAGCTGCAGAACATCAGCCACGAACTCAACGACGCGCTGTCGGGCAACGAACCGCAGATGCGCGCGCTGCTGTCCCGGGTGGACGAACTCGCCACCCAGCTCGACGGGCACAAGGGCGAGATCCTGCGCGCGATCGACGGACTGGACAAGCTGTCCACCACGCTCGTCGGGCAGAAGCAGAACCTCGCCACCGCGCTGGACAAACTCGCGCCCGGGCTGAAGATCGTCGCCGACCAGCGCGACCAGCTGGTGGGGATGCTGAACGCGCTGAACAAGCTGTCCGGCGTCGCGGTGGACACGGTCAACCGCAGCCGCGACCAGCTCGTCGCGAACCTCAAGGCGCTGGAGCCGACGCTGCGCCAGCTCAGCGCGGCGGGCCAGGACCTGCCGAACGCGCTGCGGATCCTGCTGACCTACCCGTTCCCGGACTACGCGGGCAACGTGATCAAGGGCGACTACGCGAACGTCGACGCGCGGATCAACCTCGATCTCGACAAGCTCGTGCAGAACTTCACGAACTCGTCGCAGCCGCCGTTCCAGCTGCCGACGCCCTCGACGTCCGGCGCCGCCCCGCCTGTTGCCGGGCAAGGGATGCCGGAGCTGCCGTTGCCGCTGCCGAACACCCCGGCGACGGGCGGAGCGAAGCCCGGCTACGGCGGGGTACTGGGCGGATTGCTCGGCGGTCTGGTGGGAGGCGGCTGATGAACACGCGCAAGGTCCGGATCCAGCTGCTGGTGTTCTTCGCGATCGCCGTCGTTTCGGTGGCGTACGCGGGCGGGCATTACGCCGGTCTCGACCGGATTTTCGGCAACCGCGGCTATCACGTGACGCTCCAGCTTCCCGACTCCGGCGGGGTTTTCGTGAACTCCGAGGTCGCCTACCGCGGCGTGACGGTCGGCCGGGTCGGGGCGATGACGCTCACCCCGCACGGCATCGACGTCCGGCTCGACATCGACTCCGGCGGCCCGGACATCCCGTCGGCGCTGCACGCGCAGGTCGCGAACCGGTCGGCGGTGGGCGAGCAGTTCGTGGACCTGCTGCCGGACCGCGAATCCGGGCCGTACCTGGAGGACGGCGCGGTGATCACGCAGGACCGCGCGTCGCTGCCCGCGACGCCGGATTCGGTGCTGACGCATCTCGACGGACTGGTTGCGAGCGTCCATCCGGAATCGCTGAAGACCGTGGTGGACGAGACGTACGACGCGTTCGCCGGTTCCGGCCCGCAGCTGCAGAAACTGCTGGACAGCACCAGTTCGCTCACCGCGACGGCCGCCCAGTACGTGCCGGACACGCAGGGGTTGCTGGCGAATTCCCGCACGGTTTTCGCCACGCAGGAGCGGCAGGCGCAGAACATCACGGCGTTCGCGTCCGGGTTGAAGACGATCGCCGGGCAGCTGAAGTCGTCGGATCCGGCGGTGCGCAAGGTGATCGACGAGGCTCCGCAGCTGAGCCGGCAGATCAGCGACGTGCTCGCGACGTCCGGGACCGACCTCGGGGTGCTGTTCGCGAACTCGCTCACCACCGCGCAGGTCACGTCGATGCGGAAGGACGCGATCGAGGAGCTGCTGGTGGCGTACCCGGTGATCTCGGCGTTCTCGCCGTCGACCTCGCCGGACGGCACCGGGCACCTTGGCGTGGTGTTCAACTTCTTCGATCCGCATTCGTGCACGAAGGGGTACGAGGGCACGAAACAGCGTCCGGCCAACGACACGAGCGAAGCGCCGGTCAACATGAACGCCTACTGCGCGGAGCCGCCGGGCAGCCCGACTGAGGTGCGGGGTGCGCAGAACGCGCCGTACGCGGGGAAGCCGCCCGCGATTCCGGCCGCGCCCAAGGCTTCCGCGCCTTCGGACCAGGGTTCGCAGCAGCAGCTGCCGGGTCTGCTGGGCCAGCTGACCGCGCCGTTGAAGGGCGGGCTCGGGGCGTTGCTGGGCGGTTCGTGATGGCTGATTCGGCTGAGGGTTCCTTCCTGAGCGGACGGGTGCTGACCGCGCTGGCCGTCGTCGCGGTGCTGGCCGCCGCGTGGTTCGGCTGGTCGTGGTGGAGCGCGGCGCAGGACGACAGCCTCGCCCGCGGCCGCGCGCGCGACGCCGTGCTGGCCGCCGCGAGCACGGAACTGGTCACGCTCAACACGATCGACTACCGCACGAGCGCGGTCGACGTGGATCGCTGGATCTCCGCGACGACCGGGCAGTACGGCAAGGACCTCTCCGGCGACCGGCAACTGCAGATCGACCGCGCCAAACGCACCAAAACCGTGTCGACGGCTTCCCTGGTGCAGGCCGCCGTCACCGACCTGAATCCTTCGGCAGGAACCGCCCGGCTGATCGCGGTCCTGAACGTCCGCGTGAGCACCGGCGACGGCGCACCTTCGGCGAAGCAGGCGCGCTTGGCCGTGGACTTCGCGCGAGACGGCGACGCGTGGAAAATCGGCGGCGTCCAGGCGGTGGGCTCGTGAACCGACGGACGATCGCAGCGGGAGTGACCGCAGTCGCGCTGGCGTGCGCGGTGTGGTTCGGGGTGCAGGCGTCGTTGCTGCAGCCTGAGGACGACGAGGCGATGGTCGATACGGAGGCGACGTCGCAGGTCACCGACCAGGTCAGTGCTGCGGTGAAGGCGCTTTTTTCCTACGACTACGCGAATTTGGACCGTACTGCTCGGGCGGCGGCTGACGTGTTGACTGGTTCGGCGGTGGGGCAGTACCAGAGCCAGTTCACCGCGGCTCGGCAGCGTGCGGCGACTGAGAAGCTCGTCCGGACCACGACGGTGCGGGCGATCGGGGTTCGTTCGTTGCACGGTGATGATGCGAGTTTGCTGCTTTTCCTGGATCAGCAGACGATTCTGCCGGGTGGTGGTGCGCCTCAGTCGTCGGTGGGGCAGTTGTCGGTGACTGCGCATCGGACTGACGGGCGGTGGAAGATCACTGCGCTGGATCCGCTGTAGTGCTCCGGCCGAGCAGCCCGCTCACCTCGCGCGCGAGAGCCACCGATGCCTCGATCTCGACCTTCCGGATGGACACGCTCTCCACGAGGAACCCGAACGGCATCCCGAGCTTGCGGCAGAACGCAGCCAGTTCCCGGGCGTTCGCCAGGCATTGGTCATACGACTCGGCCAGCGTGTCGTCCGCGTGGCGCAGGGAATTCTCCAGCCACCGCGGGACGTGGACGCCGAGCCACTTGAGGAACGCCAGCGTCTTCGCCGAACCGCAGACCGAAAGCGTGAACAGGACCGGTTTCGGCTCGAGGCCCTGCTCACGGCACGCGTAGAAGTAGTCGGAGACCATGCTCTTCGCCGCGTCGGCGCTGTAGATCACCTGCGAGATGAAGTACGCGCAGCCAGCTTGCTGTTTGGCGATCAGCCGCAGGTGCTCGTCGGGCCGTTCGGTGATCGCGACGCCGCCGAGCAGCAGGTCGGGGCGCACTTCCCGGCGCAACGCCTGTGCCTCGGACAGCCGGGTGTGCACCTCCTTGCCCTTCGACGAAGCCCCGACGAAGACCGACAGCACGCGGTCGGCGTCGGCGTTCCGCAGCCAGTCCCGCAGCTCGCCTTCGGGGTACTTGCCGACGCACCGGTAGATGACCGCCGGACGGTCCCACTCGCTGAGATAGTCCGCGTGGTAGCGCACCGGGTCGAGGGTCGGCAGGTAGGGGAACGGCCGCTCCTCGGGGTTGCGGTCGCTCTCGTCGTCGATGTCGTACAGGGCGAGGCCGTCGACGTCGAGGTCGCTCAGCCGCGCCAGGGTGGCGGCGGTGATCTCCCGGATCCGCTCGGGGGTGTTGCTGAGGCGGGGCGGCGTGATGCCGAACAGCAGGACGCCGCGATCGGGGTGGGTCAGCTGTGTCCGGAGAGTGTGGTCCGCCATGGTTCGAAAACTAGCAGCGCGCCTCAACCGGCGAAGGGACCGCCTGGTCCGAAGACCTGCTTGGCGAACCGTTCGCCCACGAACCGGTGCGTCGCCGCGTCCGGGTGCAGCGCGTCCGGCAGCGGGTGTGCGGCGAAATCCTCTTCCCCGTACAGCGAGAGTCCGTCCACGTAGGACAGTGCCGGATCCTCCCGGTCCCGGACGACCCGTGCCAGTTCCTCCCGGATCACCTTCAGCGTCAGCTTTCCCTCCGCGACGGCGGCGGGATCGCCGGTGGCCTTGAACCGGAGCGTTCCGGTGCTGAAATCCGGCGCTCCCGGACCCGGCGTGTCCTCGTGGATCGGGCACAGCAATGCGGAAACCACCACCAGCGGAACGTCCGGATGGCCCTCCCGGATCGTGTCCAGGAATCCGTGCACCGCCGGGCCGAAAGCACGCAACCGCATCAGGTCCGCGTTCACGATGTTGATTCCCAGCTTCACGCTGATCAGATCGGCGGGTGTGTCGCGAAGAGCCCGCGCGGTGAACGGGTCCAGCAGAGC
The DNA here is from genome assembly GCF_004522235.1 of Amycolatopsis nivea. Taxonomy (GTDB): domain Bacteria; phylum Actinomycetota; class Actinomycetes; order Mycobacteriales; family Pseudonocardiaceae; genus Amycolatopsis; species Amycolatopsis nivea. The sequence goes on along the minus strand of NZ_SDLT01000015.1, from coordinate 18,493 downwards.
GCTCCCGCTGAAACCCAGGTTGATCAGATCGACCCCGGCGGCAGCGGCGGCCAGCGCGGGCCATGTCTGCGACGGGCCTGCCGCGCCGGTGCCGTGGCTGACCGAGCTGCCATGGTGCAGCCAGACGCGCCGATCGCGCGGCAGCGGAGTGATCGGGCCGGTGGTGCGCAACGCGACCAGCCGGGTGGTTTCGTTGTGCGGCAACCAGATCTCGACGTCTTTGACGCCCGAAGGCAGGTCGGAGAACCGGACCGTGCCGGGCGGGCCGGGGCGGGTTTCGCCCTCGCCGGTCATCATGTCGAGGATCAGTTCGTCGCCGCCGGAGACGGTCGCGGAGCCTGCCGGACGCCCGTTCAGCACCAGGTCGTAGAGGCCGTCCGGCAAGGGCGGCACGCCCACGTAGCCGACCTTCGTGCGGTGGGTGTCCAGTTCGATCGCGGTCGACTCGGTGCGGAACGTCAGGCGCACGCCGGACGGCTGGGTCTCCGCCATCGCGAGCCTGCTGTCGGTGTTCTGCGCCCGCGCCCGCGCGGTCAGCCGGTGCGGCAGCAAGCCCTGCGGCGTGCGTTCCAGCTCGAGTGCACCGCGCACGAACTCTTCGCCGATCTCGGTGGTGATCCACTGCATGCCGCCGAGTCTGCCGTCCGCGGCCCCTCGCCGCCAACGGGATATCAGCCGTCCCAGACCCCGGGGCCCGCGCGCAGCACCGCGACCGGGGCGGCCCCAGCGGACGGCCACAGGTCCAGCACGTACCGGAAATGCTCGCCGAACTCGTGGTCGTGCCATTCCGCGTCCGGCGGGCCGCTCTCCACATAGGACACTCGGACCCGGTACCGCCCGGGCGGGACTGCGATCCGGTGTTCCCGGCGGGCGTAATCGGCGGGTCCGGCGAGCGTCGCCACGCCGCCGGGGACGTCGAGATCGGCTTCCACCACGTGGGACGCGTCCGGCAGCACCGGCGGCATCGCTGTGCTTACCGACACATCGACCTCGACCCAGTCGGAGCGCGCGGTCGCCACGGAGAGCGACGACGGCTCTACCGCGACGCGGTGCGCCGACACCGCCTCGTCGGTCCACCCGCCGTCGCCGGGACGCCAGGCGTCCTTGTCCCGCAAGGAGAACTGCCGCTGCTCGGCATGCACCAGGTACCGCACGGGCCCCACGCTAGCCCACAAGAGCCGGGGGTCACCCGAACTGGCTTGCGCTCGCGGTTTAGCGTGGTGGTATGACCACAGCTCCTGTCGATGTCGACACTGCCCGTCGCGACTACACCGCGCTGGTCGAGCGCGGACTGTCCCTGGACATCACCCGCGGCAAGCCGTCGCCCCGGCAGCTCGACCTCTCCGCGGATCTCCTGACGCTGCCGAACGGCCAGTACAAGGCCGAGGACGGCACCGACACCCGCAACTACGGCGGGCTCAAGGGGCTGCCGGAGCTGCGCCGCATCTTCGCCGGCGCGCTGCAGGTGCCGGTCGAGCAGCTGTTCGCCGCGGGCAACTCGAGCCTGGAGCTGATGCACGACACGATCGCGCAGGCGATGCTCAGCACCCTGCCGGGCGCGCCGCGCCGCTGGGCCGACGAGCCCCGGATCGCGATGCTGTGCCCGGTGCCCGGCTACGACCGGCACTTCGCGCTCGCCGAGCGGTTCGGCATCGAACTGGTCCCGGTGCCGATGACCGAGACCGGCCCGGACATGGACGTCGTCGAGCGGCTGGTCGCCGAGGACGCCGCGGTCAAGGGCATCTGGTGCGTGCCGAAGTACTCCAACCCGACCGGCGTCACCTTCAGCGCCGAGGTCGCGGGCCGACTCGCCGCGATGCCCACCGCCGCGCCGGACTTCCGGATCATCTGGGACAACGCTTACGCGGTGCACCACCTCACCGAGGACGAGCCGGAGCTGGCCGACATCCTCGCGCTCTGCGCCGAGGCCGGGAACCCGGACCGCGCGTTCGTGTTCGGCTCCACCTCGAAGATCACCTTCGCCGGGGCCGGCGTCGGCTTCTTCGGCGCGTCCGAGGCGAACCTCGCCTGGTGGCAGAGCGTGCTGAGCAAGCGCACCATCGGCCCGGACAAGGTCAACCAGCTGCGCCACGCGCTGTTCCTCAAGGACGCCGACGGCGTCCGCGCGCTGATGCGCAAGCACGCCGAGGTGATCGCGCCCAAGTTCGCCGCCGTGGAGCGCATCCTCACCGAGGAGCTGAGCGACCTGGCGACCTGGACCAAGCCGACCGGCGGGTACTTCGTCTCGCTGACCGTGCCCGAGGGCACCGCGAAGGAGGTCGTGCGGCTGGCCAAGGAGGCGGGCGTCGCGCTGACCCCGGCCGGGGCCACCCATCCGCACGGCGACGACCCGGCCGACGCGGTCATCCGCATCGCGCCGACCTTCCCCGAGCTGGCCGAGGTGGAGGAGGCCGTCCGCGCCCTCGCCGTCTGCGTNGGAGGAGGCCGTCCGCGCCCTCGCCGTCTGCGTGCGGCTCGCGGTCGCGCAGCGCGCCTGATCTTCGCTGGTTCCGTGCCGCGCGCGAAATGCGTCTTCAGGTCTGAGGGGGATCTGATTCCCCTGCCAGGGACTTGGCCCGACCGCTCCCGGCATGCTGACCGTCCACAAAGGACGCAATCAGGCGGCGAAATGACCGGTTTCATCCCCGAATGACCGTTTCTGCTTGTCTGTGAGGGCCTCCCTGAGGGAATCTGATTCCCTCAGGGAGGCCCTCACAGACGGCAAAACCTCGCCCCAGCGGCTCGCGGTCGCGCAGCGCGCCTGATCTTCGCTGGTTCCGTGCCGCCGCCACCCGCTACGGTGGCGGCGGCACGGTCGTTTCCAGGGGGGCACGATGCGGGTTTTGATCGCAGGCGGCGGAGTCGCGGGCACGGTGGCGGCGATGGCGCTGCAGCGCGCCGGGCACGAGCCGGTCGTGTACGAGGCGCATCCCAGCGGGGGAGCGGACGCGGGCGCGTTCCTCGTCGTCATGCACAACGGCATGAACGCGTTGCGTGCGATCGACGCCGACACCCCGGTGATCGAGGCGTCCTTCCCCTCCACCGGCATGGAACTCGTCGGCCCGGACGGGACCACGCTCGGCGCGCACGAGTTCGACCGCGAACTCGACGGCCCGCGCACCCTCACCCGCGCCGCGCTTTACCGTGCGCTGCAACAGGAAGCGGAACGCCGCGGCGTCGAAATCATCCACGGCAAGCGCTTGGTTTCCGCGACCGACGGCGTCACCGCGACTTTTCAGGACGGCACCACCGCGTCCGGCGACGTGCTCGTCGGCGCGGACGGCCTGCATTCCGTCGTCCGTACGCTCATCGATCCGCAGGCCGAGCCGCCGCGCTTCACCGGCCTGACCGTGGTCTACGGCTACACCCGCGCTGAAGGACTTCCTGCCGCACAGGGCAGCTACCGGATGTTCCGCGGCAGCCGCGCCGCGTTCGGCTACACCACCGACCCCGACGGCGCGACGTTCTGGTTCGCCCGCGTCCCCGACTCCGAACGCTCGCGCGCCGAGATCGCCGCCGTCACCCCGGAAGGCTGGCGTGAGTTCACCCACGCCGCGTTCGCGGACGACCCGCTGCCGTGCGCCGCGATCGTGGCCGCGACCGGCGACGACGTGCACGGCGGCCATTCCTACGACCTGCCGACCACCCGCATCTGGTCGACGCCGTCGATGGTGCTGGCCGGCGACGCCGCACACGCGGCGTCGCCAGCAGCGGGACAGGGCGCGTCGATGGCGCTGGAAGACGCGGTGGTGCTCGGCCAGTGCCTGCGCGATCTGCCGGACGCGCCCGCGGCGTTCGCGGCCTACGACCGGCTGCGCCGCGCCCGGGTCGAGAAGCTCGTGGCGGCCAGCGCGGGCCAGGACGTCGGCGAGGAACGAGGCTGGGCATATCGGCATCATCTGGACTGGACCGCGCGAATCACAGCGTGAGCGGCCCGCCGACGATACGATCCGCGCATGACTCAAGCCGCGCCACCGCAGCAGTTCCCGATCCTGCTGTCGACCATGAACGATCTGCCCGGGTACCGCGTCGTCCGCGTGTTCGGCGAGGTCTTCGGGCTCACCGTCCGCAGCCGCAACATGTTCTCCAACATCGGTTCCGGGTTCAAGGCGATGGGAGGCGGCGAGCTCAAGGGCCTCACCAAGCTGCTGTCCGACTCGCGCCACGAAGCTCTTTTCCGGCTGTGCCAGGAGGCCATGCAGCACGGGGCCAACGCCGTGCTCGCGCTGCGCTTCGACTGCAACGAGATCGCCGGCACGGCCAGTGAGATCGCCGCCTACGGCACCGCGGTGTACGTGGTCCCGGACGGCACTCAGCAGCAACAGCCGCCGCAGCAACAGCAGCAGGCCGCCCCGCAGCAGCAGTACGCGCAGGCGCCGCAGCAGCAGTACCAGGCTCAGCCGCCGCAGGCCTGACTCCCGCAGCCTGGGCGACAGACGGAAAACGGGCCCGCGCCGGCGATCGGCGCGGGCCCGTTTTCGCGGGACCGGGTCACTTCCGGTACAGCGCCTCGATGTCGGAGGCGTAGTTCTTGTTCACCACGTTCCGCTTCAGCTTCAGGCTCGGCGTGATCTCGCCGCCGGCTTCGGTGAAGTCGTTCGCCAGCACGGTGAACTTCTTGATCGACTCCGCGTGCGACACCTGCTTGTTCGCCTCGTCGACCGCCGCCTGGATCTCGGCGCGCAGGTCCGCGTCCTCGGCCAGTTCCGACACCGTCGCCGCTTCCGGCTTGCCGTGCTGGGACTTCCAGGCCGGGAAGTACTCCTCGTCGATCGTCACCAGCGCGGCGATGAACGGCCGCTGGTCGCCGACCACCATCACCTGGCTCACCAGCGGCGAGGCCTTGATGGTGTCCTCGAGACCGGACGGGGCGACGTTCTTGCCGCCCGCCGTCACGATGATCTCCTTCTTGCGGCCGGTGATCTTGAGGAAGCCTTCCGCGTCCAGCTCGCCGAGGTCGCCGGTGTGGAACCAGCCGTCGGTGAGGGCTTCCGCGCTCGCCTCCGGGTTGTTGTAGTACCGGCCGAACACGACGTCGCCCTTGAGCAGGACCTCGCCGTCCTCCGCGATGCGCACCGAGGTGCCCGCGACCGGACGCCCGACGGTGCCGACGCGGAACGCCGCGCTGGTGTTCACGTTCGCCGCGGCCGACGTTTCGGTGAGGCCGTAGCCCTCGAACACCGGCACGCCGATGCCGCGGAAGAAGTGCGCCAGCCGCGCGCCCAGCGGGGCCCCGCCGGACACCGCGGCGATGCAGCGGCCGCCCAACGCGGCGCGGAGCTTGCCGTACACCAGCTTGTCGAACACCAGGTGCTTCGCGCGCAGACTCAGTCCGGCGCCGCCCTTTTCCTGCGCCTCGCTGTACGCGACCGCGGTGGCCTCGGCGGCGTCGAAGATCTTGCCCTTGCCGTCGGCGTGCGCCTTCTGCTTGGCGGTGTTGTAGACCTTCTCGAACACGCGCGGCACGGCGACCACGAACGTCGGCCGGAACGTGCCGAGGTCCGGGACCAGGTTCTTCACGTCCGGCGTGTGGCCCAGGGTGACCCGGGCGGTGAGCGCGGTGATGGCGATCGCGCGGGCCAGGATGTGCGCCAGCGGCAGGAAGCACAGCAGCGAGTTGCCCTGCTCCATCAGCTCCGGGAAGGCCTCGATGTCCGCGCGGATCTCGGCGAGCAGGTTCCGGTGGGTCAGCTCGACGCCCTTGGGCCGCCCGGTGGTGCCCGAGGTGTAGACGATGGTGGCCGTCTCGTTCGCGGTCACGCCGCGGCGGCGGGTGTGCAGATCCTCGTCGGAGACCTCGGCGCCCAGCGCGGTCAGCTCGTCGACCGCGGGGGAGCCGCCCTCGATCTGCCAGATGTTCTCGAGCGTGCTGAGCCGCCCGCTGATCTCGTCGACCGCCTTGCGGTGCGCGCCGGTCTCCACGACGACGGCCTTGGCCGCCGAGTCGGAAAGGATCCAGTGCACCTGTTCGGGCGACGAGGTCTCGTAGATCGGCACCGTGACCGCGCCCGCGGCCCAGATCGCGAAGTCGACCAGAGTCCACTCGTAGCGGGTCTTGGACATCAGCGCGACGCGGTCGCCGTGCCCGACGCCCGCCGCGATCAGGCCCTTGGCCACGGCCGCGACCTGGTCTGCGAAGTCCTTCGCGGTGACGTCCAGCCAGGTGCCCTCGACCTGCCTCCGGAAGCTGACCACGTCGGAGAACCGCTCCGCGTTCGCCCAGACGACATCGGCCAGGTTCTCGTCGTCGGTCACCGGTTTCCCGGCGGGGGCGCTGTATTCGCGCACGTGGACCTCCGTGTTCGACGCGTGCGGTTACCCGCCAGTCAACTTAGCGTGCCGTAGACCTTAAGACCATGCTGGCACGGGGCGCGCGGCGAGGTCGTGACATCGTGTCCGGGTGCACGAACCGCCAGCTCTCGATCTTGTCGACGAGACCTTCCTCGTCGTGCCCCCGTCGACCGTCGCGGCCGCCTTCGCCGAGCCCCGTTCGTGGCGGCGCTACTGGCCCGACCTGGAGTTGCAGGTCTACACCGACCGGGGGGACAAGGGCCTGCGCTGGACCGTCACGGGCGCCTTGATCGGTACCATGGAGGTCTGGCTGGAACCTGTTCTCGACGGCACGGTGCTGCACTACTTCCTGCGGGCCACGCCTGCCGGTCCCGGCGGCGTCCCGCGCGAGCTGAGCCCGCGCGAACTGCGCCGCGAATTCGACCGGCGGGCGCGCGCGGCGAAGGACGTGGCGCTGGGGTTGAAGGAGATCCTCGAGGACGGGCGCGAGCCGGGGATCCCGCCCCGGCCCGTCGAGTAGGAGGCTCTTGTGCGGGTTCACGTCGTTTCGGACGTGCACGGCAACGCCGACGCGCTGAAGCGGGCGGGGGACGGGGCGGACGCGCTGGTCGTGCTGGGCGACCTGCTCGACTTCGTCGACTACCACGACCACGACAAAGGCATCATGGGCGTGCTGTTCGGCGCGGAGAAGGTCGGCGAGTTCGCCCGCCTGCGCCGCGAAGGCACCCGGGACGAGACGGTCGCCTATTCGCGCACGCTGTGGGCCACCCTGGACGACCCGGCCGCCGCGGTCGACGAAGCGGTCCGCGAGCAGTACTCCACGTTGTTCGCGTCGATGACGGCGCCGACGTACGCGATCCCCGGCAATGTCGACGCGCCTTCGGCGTGGCCGGAGTTCGCCGGCGAGGGCGTCCACCTGGTCGACGGCGAGGTCGTCACCATCGGCGGGCTGCGGTTCGGCTTCGCGGGCGGCGCGGTGCTGCCCGACGGCGTGCTCCCGCGTCCGCGCAAGGGCGCGGCGTGGCGGCCGTACCTGCGGGCGCGCGAGGAGTTCGACGCGGCGGTTTCGCTGCTGGACGAGGTCGACGTGCTGTGCACGCACATCCCTCCCGCGGTGCCCGAACTGACCTACGACGTGGTCGCGCGCCGCGCCGAACTCGGTTCGAAGGCGCTGCTGGACCTGATCCGGCGGCAGCGTCCGCGCTGGTCGGTGTTCGGGCACGTGCACCAGCCGCTGGCCGTGCGGCGCCGGGTCGGGCACACCGAGTGCCGTAACGTGGGTCACTTCAAGGAGACCGGGCAGCCCTACGTGCTGCGCTGGTGACGGTGCGGTCCGGCTACGCTTCGTCCCATGGCCGAGCAGTCCACGCAGTCCATCGAGGTCGACGCCGAGCCCGCGCGGGTCATGTCGGTGATCTCCGATTTCCCCGCGTACCCGGAGTGGGCCAAGGCGGTCCGCGAGACCGAGGTGCTCGCGACCGACGACGCGGGCCGGGCGAAACAGGTGAAGCTCACCCTCGACGCCGGGCCGATCAAGGACGTGTACACGCTCGAATACGACTGGGACGATTCCGGTCTCGGCGTCAGCTGGCACCTGGTCAAGGGCCAGATGCAGAAGGCGCAGAACGGCCGGTACGCGCTCGAGCCGCTCGGCGGCGGGCGCACCCGCGTCACCTACACGCTGTCGGTCGAGCTGGCGCTGCCGATGATCGGGCTGCTGCGGCGCAAGGCGGAGAAGATGGTCATGGACACCGCGCTCAAGGAGCTCAAGCGCAGGGCTGAGGGCTAGATGCGCATCCTGCTGTTCACCGGCAAGGGGGGTGTCGGGAAGACGACGCTCGCCGCGGCTACCGCTGCCGCGCTCGCCGGCCGCGGCAGGAAGACGCTGGTCGTGTCCACCGACCCGGCGCATTCGCTCGGCGACGCGTTCGGCACGCCGCTCGGCGCCGAACCCTCCGAAGTGGACCTCCGCCGCGACGGCACGCCGGCCGGTCTCTGGGCGGCGCAGGTCGATTCGCGCGCGTTGGCCGACCGCACCTGGCACGAGCTGCGCGGCGAACTGCGGAAAGTGCTGGCCGGAGCCGGTCTGGACGTGCTGGACGCGGAAGAGCTGACCGTGCTGCCCGGCGTCGACGAACTGCTCGCGCTGAGCGAGGTGCGGCGGCTGGCTTCGCAGGGTCCGTGGGACACCGTGGTGGTCGACTGCGGTCCGACCGCTGAGACGCTGCGCTTGCTTTCGCTGCCGGAAGCCGTGTCGGGCTACTTGGGCCGGGTGTTCGGCAACCGGCGCGTCGCGGCTTCGGTGCGTCGGCTCGGCGCGCATCTCGACGCGCTGCGCGAACTGCTCACCGACCCGCGCGTGACGACCGTGCGGCTGGTGCTGACGCCGGAACGAGTGGTGGTCGCCGAGGCGCGGCGCACGCTGACGTCGCTGGCGCTGCGCGGCATCGCGGTCGACGGCCTGATCGCCAACCGGCTCATGCCCGCGCCCGGATTCTGGCGCGGATCGGCGGCGAAATGGCTGCGCACCCGGCGGGACCAGCAGGACGCGGTGCTGGCGGAACTGGCCGAGGCCGGATTCGGCCCCGGCGAACTGGCCCGCGTCGAGCACCGGGCGAGCGAACCGGTGGGCGCCGAGGCGCTCGCCGAACTGGCCCGCGAACTGTACGGCACCCGGGATCCGTTGTCCGGCAACGGGAAACCGGTCACGCCGCTGTTGTCGGTGGCCGCCGACGGGGACGGTTTCCGGCTGCGGGTCGCGCTCCCGCTGGACCGGGATTCGGCGGTCGACCTCGCGCGCGTCGACGACGACCTGGCGATCACCGTGGACGGGTTCCGCCGCCTGGTCGCCCTGCCCGAGACGCTGCGCCCGTGCCGGATCACCGGCGCGGAATCCGACGCCGACGGCCTGGTGGTCAGCCTGGCCGGGAACCGGGGGGCCGGATGAGCGAAGAACACGGCGACGACCAGGCGGCGGGGTCTTTTTCGGACGGCCTGAAGCTGGCCGAGGAGATCCGGCTGCTGGTCGAGATGGTGATCGAACGGGCCGCACCGTGGCTGGAAGGCGTCATGGCCGCCGGGCACGGTTCGCCGGAGGAACCGGGCGCGCCGGGCGGGTCCGGTGTGGAGGACAGCACTTCGGGATGCGGGTGGTGCCCGCTGTGTGCGATCGTCGCCGTCGTGCGCGGCGAGCGGCCGGAGTTCGTGGCGAGGGTCCTCGAACAGGCCGCCCAGCTCGTCGCGCTGCTGCGGGCGGTGCTCGCGGACCGGTGGGAGCCGGAGGAGGGCGTGCACATGCCCGGGTTCCGGCCTGTCGCGCATCCGCCCGCGACCGCGGCGTCCTCTTCGGAGTCGGCGTCGCGGGTCCAGCACATCGCCGTCCGCAAGCGCGCGGACTGGCAGCCGGAGCGGGAGAACTGATTGCTGACCGTAGGGGTGGACGTCGGCGGCACCAGCGTGCGTGCCGGCGTCGTGGACGAGCGCGGCTCGCTGCTCGACACGGCGCGCGTCGGGACGCCGAGCGAGGAGAACGCGCTCGAAGACGCCATCGCCGGGGTCGTCGAAGACCTGCGCAACCGGCACGACGTCGCCGCGGTCGGCCTGGCCGTGGCCGGTTTCGTGACCCGCGACCGGCGCTCGGTGATGTTCGCGCCGCATCTCGCCTGGCGCAATGCCCCGGTGGCGGACCGGATCGCGAAGCGCGTCGGACTCTCGGTGACGCTGGAGCACGACGTCAATTCGGCGGTCGTCGCCGAACACCGCTTCGGCGCCGCCCGCGGTGCGGGTGTCGCGGCCCTGGTCGCGCTGGGCACCGGAATCGGCGCGGGTTTGCTGCTGGACGGCGAGATCTACCGGGGCGCCCACGGGGTCGCGCCGGAACTCGGCCACCTCACGGTGGTGCGCAACGGTCGCGCGTGCCCGTGCGGCAAGTACGGCTGCTGGGAGCGCTATTGCAGCGGCACCGCGCTGGCCGCGACCGCCGTCGAGCTGCTCGCCCGGTACCCCGGCCGGTCCACTGTGCTGTCCCGGGAAATCGCCGGCGACCCCGGTTCGGTCACCGGCCGCCGAGTAGCCCGCGCGGCCCGCGACGGCGACCCGATCGCCTTGCGCGCCATGGCGGAACTCGCGAAATGGCTGGGCGAAGGACTGGCCCTGGTGGCGGACGTCTTCGACCCGGAGATCATCGTGATCGGCGGCGGAGTGTCGGAGTCCGCGCCGCTGTTCCTGGACGAGGCCCGGGAGCACTACTCCGGAGCGATCACGGGTGCGCGGCACCGTCCGCTGGCGCGGATCCGGACCGCGCACCTGGGCGACGACACGGCGATCGTCGGGGCGGCGGCGTTGGCGATGGACACGTTGTGAGTGCGTACGCCGGTTAGAACCGGCCTAGGCGCGCACGAGGTTCCGCAGGGCGAGGGGTCTCGTGCGGTTCTCACCGGGATTAACACGCACGACGTTCTGTGGAAGGCTGGGCCGGGTGACGCCGATGACCGCCAACCGCTTCGTGCGGTGTTCCTGCGGCAGGCAGCACTGGGGCGCGTTCGGCGCGGCCGGCTTGTTGTTGTGCGATCCCAGCCGCGGGGTGCTGTTGCAGCAGCGCGCGTCGTGGGTGCACAACGGCGGCACGTGGGCCCTGCCCGGCGGCGCGCTCGAAGTCGGCGAGACCGTGCACGAAGCCGCTGCCCGGGAAGCGTGGGAAGAGGCCGCCATCCCCGCCTCCGCGTTCCGCGCGATGTCTGCCTCGGTGCTGGACCACGGCGAATGGCAGTACACGACGGTCCTCGGCCTGGCCGACAGCGCGCTGCAAGCCCAGGTCGCGAACGAGGAAAGCGCCGAGATGCGCTGGGTCCCGCCGGACGAGGTGGCCGCCCTGGACCTCCACCGAGATTTCGCCGCCGCCTGGCCCGTGCTGCGCGAGCAGTTAGGCCGCGAACTGGTCCTGGTCGTCGACGCGGCGAACGTGATGGGCTCCCGCCCCGACGGCTGGTGGCGCGACCGCCACGCCGCCGCGGAACGACTGCGCGACCAGCTGACCGGTCCGGCCGAACAAGGTCTGCGCGACGCCGTAACCGGAATCGGCGCGGGCCCGGCGTGGTCCTGGTGGCCCCGGGTGGTGCTGGTGGTGGAGGGCAAGGCCAGGGGAGTCGAGCCGATCCCCGGAGTCGAGGTCGTCGCGGCGGAGACGGACGGCGATTCGAAGATCGTCGAGGTGACCGCCGCCGCCCGCCAACGCCCGGACGACCACGTCGTGGTGGTGACGGCCGACCGAGAACTGCGCGGCCGGGTTGGTGCTCTTGGCGCGTTGGTGCTCGGACCGGGGACGCTGCTGCGGGAACTGGGCGGCTGAGCGGGGCTCGCTTGGTCGCGGCTGTTGTTCGGTGTGGCTTCGGGGATCACCTCCGTGGTGGTGGTTAGGCGCGAGTCGCGTGGCTGGGTCGGGAAATCCTGCTGCGGGAGCGGCGCTGTGAGCGAACGTCGCGGGGTCTCGGCCGCTGCCCAGCAGCGCTGCGGGGGATCACGCCTGTGGTGGCGGCTGCTCGCGAGCTGCGCGCCGGAGTCGGCGATCTTGCCGCGCGAGCTGAGCGGACGTCGGGCGGATGCGACTGCTGTCCGATGGGGCTTCGGCGGATCACCTCCGTGGTGGTGGTTGGTCGCGAGTCGCGTGGCCGGGTCGGGAATCCTGGTGCGGGAGCGGCATGATCGAGCGAACGCCGCCCGGCCCCGGCCATAGCCCGGCAGCGCTCCGCATGATCACGCCCGTGGCAGCCGATCGTGAATCGCTCGGCAACGCGCCCTCGCGAGGCATCGAGCAGCTAGCCGAGAGCGGCTACCTTCCGGCTCGTGTCGTGGTGGCGGCGACAAATCGCGAGCAGGCAAGCCACTCATCCGCCCCGCCAGAGCTAGCCGTCACACGGTCTTCACCGAGCCCGCGTCCACCAGGTGGTCCGTTCCGGTGATGCTCGCCGCCAGCGGCGACGCCAGGTACGCGATCAACGTAGCCACCTCATCCGGTTCGATCAGCCGTCCGGTCAGCATCCCGGCACCGGCGGGCAGTGCGGCCAGCAGATCCTCGTGCGCCAACCCCATCGACGAAGCCAGTTCGGCACCGTAACTGTCCGGGCCTTCCCACAGCGCGGTGCGCACCGGTCCGGGCGAGACCGTGTTGACTCGCACGCCGTGGGGGCCGAACTCCTCCGCCAGTGCCTTCCCGAAAGCGGTCAGCGCGGCTTTCGCGGTGGTGTAAGCGATCGGGCCCGAATGCGGAATCCGCGCGCCGTTCGAGGACACCGTGACGATCGCGCCCCGGCGTTCGATCAGGTGGGGCAATGCGGCTCGGGAAGCCCGGACAGCGGCGAGGAAATTCAGTTCCAGCAGGTCCGTCCACTGCTGGTCCCCGATCGACAGGAAACCACCGGCCTGTCCGCTGGCGCTGTCGCCGCCGCCGACGTTGTTCACCAGGACGTCCAATCCGCCGAGTTCCGCGACGGCTTGGTCGATCAACCGTCCGGGACCGTCGGGTGTGGAGAGGTCCACCGAGATCGGCACCGCGCCGGTTTCCTTGAGTTCCGGCGTGATCGTCCGGGCCGCGGCCACCACGCGCATTCCTTCGCCGAGCAGCGCGGAAACCGTGGCCAGGCCGATTCCCCGGCTCGCTCCGGTGACTACCGCGGTCTTGCCGGTCAGCTGCAGGTCCATCGCGAAACCCCCAAAAAGTCGTGTCAAAGGCGATGCAGCTAAGCTAGCAGTTGCAACATCAGTGTCGCAACTATGAACCGAGTGGCAACCATGGCGTAAACTGGGCAGCATGGAGAAACGGGCCCTGCGCGCGGACTCGGAACGGACGGCCCAGGCGATCCTCGAGGCGGCCGAACGGGTGCTCAGCGACAACCCGGCGGCGACCATGGAGCAGATCGCCGAGGCCGCTGGCGTCTCGCGGACCACGGTGCACCGCCGGTTCGCCAGCCGGGAGGCGCTGGTCGACGCGATGACCCTGTGGGCGACGCAGCAGTTCCACAACGCGCTCGCCAGCGTCCGGCCCGACGTCACGCCGCCGCTGGTCGCGCTCTACCAGGTCACCGCGAAGGTGCTGAGCGTCAAGCTCCGGTGGGGCTTCGCGATGAACGCGCACCCGGCCGAAGAGGGCGTCCTGACCCCGGACGTGCTCGCCCAATGCGACGTTTTCTTCCGCCGGCTGGAGGAAAGCGGCGCGCTGCGGCCCGGCGTCGACCTGGTCTGGGCGCGCCGCGTCTACTGCGCGCTCATCCACGAAGCAGCGCAGGACCAGGACTCCGCCGACCCGGACGCGCTGGCCACCCGCGTCGTCGACACCGTGCTCGGCGGGTTCGGCAAACCCGGCGTCACGATCAGCTAGGGGAGCCCGTCCCCGGCGAGCTCGGCGACGATCTTCGCGATCCGCCGCTCCCGGGTCTCGGCGCGCTTGGCCGAGGTGACCGCTTCAGTCCGTTCCCGTTGGGCAGTAAAGGAAAGCTTGTCGAATGCGGCCCGCGCACCGGGCCTTGCCGCCAGCGCCGAAGCCAGCTCATCCGGCAGTTCGACGGTCCGCTCGGCGAGGTCGGCTTCGAGCGTGACCTCGACCGTCTCCCCGGCGGCGACCCCGGCCGCCTCCCGGTTCGCCGCGCTGAGCGGCAGCATGAAGTCGCCGGAATAGACCGCGACCGTGCTGCGGTAGGTGTGCGGGCCGATCGTCACCCGCACTTTCGGCCGCCGTCCCTGGCCGAGCGCCTCGACAACGTCGGCCGGGACCCGGAATCCGGTGGCGGTCTTGCCGTTGAGCTCGACAAGCGTGCTGAACGTATGCGACATCGCTGCCTCCCGGGCCACAGCTAAACGTGCGGGACGCCCTCGCGCATCTCGGTGACCAGCGCGGCGACCACGGCCTTCAAGGATCCGTTGTACTGCTTGGCGACCGCCCGCTGCCGCTGATAACTCGCGCCGACCCGGAGAATGTTCTCGACATCGCGCAGCTCGCGGACGCAGTCCAGCCGCTTGGCGACCGGTTCCAGCCGGTCCAGCAGTTCGGCGAGGTCTTCGGTGACGAGCCGTTCGCGGCCGGCGGCGTCGAGGATGACGATCGCGTCGAGGCCGTAGCGGGCGGCGCGCCACTTGTTCTCCTGCACGTGCCACGGCGGCAGCACCGGCAGCGTCTCGCCCTTGTCGAGCCGGTCGCTGAAATCGTCCACCAAGCACTGGGTGAGCGCCGAGATCGCGCCGACCTCCTGCAGCGTCGGCAGGCCGTCGCACACGCGCATCTCGATGGTGCCGAAATGCGGGGCCGGGCGGATGTCCCAGCGGATCTCGGAAAAATGGTCGATCACGCCGGTGGTGAACATGTCCTCGACGTAGCCTTCCAGCTCCGCCCATTCGCGGAACTGGAACGGCAGCCCGGCGGTCGGCAGCTGCTGGAACATCAGCGCCCGGTTCGAGGCGTACCCGGTGTCCTCGCCGGACCAGTACGGCGACGACGCGGACAGCGCCTGCAGATGGGGCGCATAGCGCAGCAGCCCGTCGAGCACCGGCAGCACCTTGTCCCGGTGGTCGAGCCCGACGTGGACGTGCACGCCGTAGATCAGCATCTGCCTGCCCCACCACTGGGTGCGGTCGATCAGCTTGGCGTAGCGCTCCTTGTCGGTCACCTTCTGGCGGTACCACGAGGAAAACGGGTGCGAGCCCGCGGAGAACAGCTCGACGCCCAGCGGGTCGGCGACGCGGTGCACCTCGTCGAGCGCCTCGGCGAGGTCGTGCTTCACCTCGCCGACCGTGCGGCAGACGCCGCTGACCACCTCGATGGTGTTGAGCAGCAGTTCCTGTTTGATCCGGGGATGCTCGGGCGCGCCGTCCGGGCGGACCGCGGCGAGCAGTTCCTCCGCGACCGACCGCAGTTCGCCGCTGCGCCGGTCCACCAGCGCGAGTTCCCATTCCGCGCCGACGGTGGAACGCCGGGACGCCCGGAAGTCGATCCGCATGCCCGTCCGGTCAGACCTGGGCGCCGTTGCTGGGGTCCGCGCCGGGCGGCGGGCCCTGGCGCACGCGCAGCAGGAGCAGCGCGATGCCGGTGGCGAGCGAGAGGATGCCGAGCGGGGTGGCGAGCGCCGGGCCGACCCCGATCAGGCTCGGCACGATCAGCAGCAGGAGCCCGACGACGAAGAACAGCAGCACGATGAACGCGCCCTTGCGCCAGCGCGGCAGCGGCGGCGGCTCCGGGGGCACGTAGTGCTCGTCGTCCTCGGCCGGGTCGCCGGAGAACATCGTGGTGTCCCAGTCGGTGCCGCCGGTGCGCCAGCCCTCCGAGGACGACACGGGGGGAGCGGCGGGCGGGTCCGCGGCGGGCTTCGGCTTGGTCTTGCCCGCTTCGGGTTCGGCTCCGGAGGACGCCTCGGGCTCGGCGGTCTTGGGGCCGGCGCCGGAGAACGGGTCCTCGTCCAGGAACACGCCCACGCCCTCGGCCCGGAGGTCGGCCACGATCTCGGCGAACGTGGCGTCGACGTCCTCGGGCCCGTCCGCGCCTTTCCCCCGGTTCATCCGGCACCCACCTGTCCCGCCCGCAGCTGCCGGGCGAAGTCGACACTGCGGCTGAAGATCAGTTCCGCGTCGTGGTCCTGCGTCGCGACGTGGAAGCTGTTCTCCAGCACCACCTCGGTCACGTCCGTGCTCGAGATGCCGTCCAGAACGATCTGCGAGTTCTCGGGTTCGACGACGTGGTCGACCCGCGAGTGCAGCAGCAGCACCGGCTGCGTCACCTTCGGCAGGTCGGCGCGCACGATCTTCCACAGCCGGGCGAGGCTCGCCGCGGCCCGCACCGGGGTGCGCGGATAGGCCAGTTCGACCTCGCCGGGCTTCGCGATGTCGTTGCCGATCGCGCGGATCGACGGGACCACCCGCGACAGCAGCGGCAGCACCTTGGCGTCCAGGCTCAGCCGGGTGACCGACGGGTTGACCAGCACGAGGCCGGAGATGTCCGCGCCGAACTCCTCGGCGAGGCGAAGACTGAGCGTCCCGCCCATCGACATCCCGCCGACGAACACCTGGTCGCATTCCGCGCGCAGGGCCAGCAGCGCCTCGCGGACGGTGGCGTACCAGTCCTGCCAGGTCGTGCGGTTGAGGTCGCGCCAGTGCGTGCCGTGGCCGGGCAGCAGCGGGCAGCGCACCGCGAAGCCTTCGCCGGCCAGGTGCCCGCCCCAGGCGCGCATGCCGTCGGGCGTCGCGGTGAATCCGTGGCAGAGCAGGAAGCCGGCCCCGGAGGAACCCGGGTGGGAGAACGGTTCCGCGCCGACGAGCACGCCCATCACGAACGCCCTTCCGAATCGAAGCGGTGGAGTCTCTCCATGCTCTCACGCCGAAGCCGGGTTGTGTGGCCTAGTCGCGGAAGCGAGGATCCGTCCGGTTCCGCTGTGAGATCGGTCGCTGCCCCCGGGTGACCGCCCGCTCTCGCGTTGTGCGGGCCGGTGCTTGTTCCGTACGCTGACCTGCCGGGGCCCGCGCGGGCAGGAAAGGACTGGAACCCGGTGCTGTACTGGCTGATGAAGTGGGTGTTCATCGGGCCGCTGCTGAAGACGCTGTGGCCCACGAAAGTCGTCGGCGCCGAAAACATCCCCGAGACGGGTGGCGCCATCCTCGCCGGCAACCACCTCGCGGTCGCGGATTCGTTCTTCATGCCGCTGCGGGTCAAGCGCAAGGTCACCTTCCCGGCGAAGTCGGAGTACTTCACCGAGCCCGGGTTCAAGGGCCTGCTCAAGAAGTGGTTCTTCACCGGCGTCGGCCAGTTCCCCATCGACCGCTCCGGCGGCAACGCCGCGCAGGCCGCGCTCGACACCGCGATCCGGCTGGTCAAGGACGGGCACCTGCTCGGCATCTACCCCGAGGGCACCCGCTCCCCGGACGGACGGCTGTACAAGGGCAAGACCGGCGTCGCCCGGATCGCGCTCGAATCGCGCGGCGTCGTGGTCCCGGTGGCGATGGTCGGCACGGACAAGGTCAACCCGATCGGTTCCAAGATGTGGTGGCCGCGGCGGCTCGAGGTGCGCTTCGGCAAGCCGCTCGACTTCTCCCGCTACGAGGGCTTGGCCGGCGACCGGTTCATCGAACGGTCCATCACCGACGAGATCATGTACGCGCTGATGGAGCTGTCCGGCCAGGAGTACGTGGACATTTACGCGGCCAAGGCCAAGGAACTGCTCGCCGCCGAGGCGGCCGGGGTGAAGCCCGCGGTGCCGGCCCAGCCGAGGGCTCTGGACGCCGATCGGGTGCCGGAGACGAAGGCCGGGTAGGGCCCCACTAGAGTTCCCCGGTGCGTTTTTTCTACGACACCGAGTTTATTGAGGACGGCGTGACGATTGACCTGGTGTCGATCGGTGTCGTTGACGAGCGCGGACGCGAGTTCTATGCCGTGTCCACTGATTTCGACCCCGGGCGGGCCGGGGCTTGGGTGCGGGAGAATGTGCTGCCCAAGCTGCCCTCGCCGGCGGATCCGGCTTGGCGGAGCCGGGAGCGGATCCGGGCGGATCTGCTGGAGTTCTTCGGGAAGCCGCCTGGGGGGATCGAGCTGTGGGCCTGGTTCGCGGCGTATGACCATGTGGCGTTGGCGCAGTTGTGGGGGCCGATGCCTGCGTTGCCTCGGCAGTTGCCACGGTTCACCCGGGATTTGAGGCAGCGGTGGGAGGATGCGGGGAAGCCTAAGTTGCCTGCTGCGCCTGGGGATCAGCACGATGCGTTGGCTGATGCTCGGCATAATTTGCAGCGGTGGGGGGTTATTGAGGAGGCGTTTCGGCGGCGGTGAAGGTCGTGTCTCGGCTCGTCGCCTGGCGGCGACATTGCGCCGGGAGTGGTTGCGTGGGGCACCCCGAAGCTTGATTGTGCTGACGGTTCGGGGGTGCTTGTCAAGGCGGGAAAGATGCCTTGACAAGCACCCCCGAACCGCAGGGGAGCTTCGTATCGGGGTGCGGGGGAGGGGCTGGGTGCCTCGATGGTTGGGTGCATCGGCTGCGGTCAAGGGCTGAGTGCGCTGATCGTCGGGCGCATCGGCTGCGGCGAGCGGCTTGGTGGCTCGATCGTTGGGTGTATCGGCTGCGGTCTCGTGGGTTGGGGCTAGCGCCCCAATGTGGCATTGGGTGCGTTAGATGCACCGAATGCCACATTGGGTGCGTTGAGGTCCGTGAAGACATCCCTGGGTTTTGTTTGTCAAGCG
>NZ_SDLT01000014.1 GCF_004522235.1 Amycolatopsis nivea | reverse complement strand
CCTACGAACGCCGATTCAGACCCAAACAGAAAGGTAGGGCGGACCATGAACCGTTACGAAGGACGCCGGGTGCTGGTCACCGGAGCGGGCTCGGGCATCGGGCAGGCGACGGTGCTGCGGATGCTGGCCGAGGGCGGGCGCGTCGTCGCCGCGGACGTGAGCGAAGCGGGCCTGGCGGACACCGTCGAGAAGGCGGGCGACGCGGCGGACCGGCTGAGCATCGTGGTCGTGAATGTCGCCGACGAGGCGTCGGTGAAGGCTGGGGTCGCGGAGGCGGTCGAGCAGCTCGGCGGGCTGGACGCGCTCGTCAACGCCGCGGGCATCCTGCGGTCGGCGCACACCCACGAGATGCCGCTCGAGGCGTTCGAGCAGGTGCTGCGCGTCAACCTGGTCGGCACGTTCCTGGTGATCCGCGAGTCGATCCCGGCGCTGCGCGAGGGCAGCGGCCCGGCGGTGGTGAACTTCAGCTCGACGTCGGCGATGTTCGCGCACCCGTACATGGCGGCGTACGCGGCGAGCAAGGGCGGCATCCAGTCGATGACGCACGCGCTGGCGTCCGAATACGCGAAGGACGGCATCCGGTTCACCGCCGTGCAGCCCGGTTCGATCTCCTCGGGCATGACCGACGGCAGCGGCAAGAGCAAGCAGAGCGTCGGCCCCGGCTTCCCCGAGGACGCCGACTTCACCCTGCTCGGCAAGCTGCTTCCCGCGCTGGGCCAGGGCTTCGCCGGTCCGGAGACGGTCGCGTCGGTCGTCGCGATGCTCGCCAGCGAGGACGCCGCGTTCGTCACCGGCACCGAGGTCCGCATCGACGGCGGCACGCACTTCTGATGCGCGATTTGTTCAAGAACCAGCCGCGGGTCAGGTCGTAGCGTCGCCGCATGACAAAGTTTTCGACCACCCGATGCGGGGTGCGGCGATGATCCTCGTGACCGGCGGCCTCGGCATGATCGGCGCGCACACGGCCCGGGCGCTGGCGGATCTGGGGCAGGACGTCCTGGTCACCGGGCACCGGCGGACGGACGTTCCGTCGTTCCTGGCGGGCCGGGTCGCCGTGGAAACGCTCGACGTCACCGACCGGGACGCGTTCCTCGCGCTCGGCGACCGGTACGACATCACCGCGATCGTCCACCTGGCGGGCAGCATCCCCGGCGACGACCCGGTCGCGTTCTTCCGGACGGACCTGACCGGCCTGGCCAACGCCCTCGACGCGGCCCGGACGTGGCGGGTGCGGCGGTTCGCGGTCGCGAGCAGCCTCGGCGTGTACGTCGGCCGCGACGAGCCGAGCTGGCGCGAGGAGCTGCCGCTGCCGACCGCGGATCTGCCGCATCTGATCGTGGCGTTCAAGAAAGCCGTCGAACCGCTGACGACGCACAGCCTGCGGGGGAGCGGTGTCGAACCGGTGGTGCTGCGGATCGGAACGGTGTGGGGTCCGCTGGTCGACCCGGAATCGCCGTTCTTCCCGATCCCGTCCTACCTCAATGCCGGGCTCCGCGGTGACACGCCGCCTCCGCTGGTCGCCGACGAGGGGTTCGACTGCTGCTACGCACCGGACGCCGGACGCGCGATCGCGTTGCTGACCACGGCACCGTCGTTGAAGCACGACACGTACAACGTTTCGAGCGGGCAGCCAGTCACGAACCGGGAGTTCGCCGAGGCGCTCGCGCAGATCGCGCCGGGTGTGCCGGATCAGCTGCAGCCTGGCGGGGCGACCGGACCGTATCTGGATATTTCGCGGCTCAAGGAGGAAACGGGCTTCGCACCGGAGTTCGACGTGCGGGCGGCGGTGGCGGATTACGCGGCGTGGCGGAAGGTGAACCCGCGCTGACATCGGCCACAGTGGACGGTCCGGGCGGTGGTGCGAGAATGGCCCGATGGCAGCGGAACAGGGCGGCGAATCCGAGACCGAACGGGTCGTCCGGCAGCTCCGGGACGAGATCCTGGACGGGGTGCGCACACCGGGCAGCAAGCTCGTCGAACGGGATCTCGCCGCGGATCTCGGGGTGAGCCGGGTCCCGGTGCGGGACGCGCTGAAGGCGCTGGTCGCCGAAGGCCTGGTCACGCCGCGTCCCCGGACGTGGGCGGTCGTGCGCGAGTTCACCGCGAGCGACATCGCCGACCTGCAGGAAGTGCGCGCGGCGCTGGAAGTCCTGACGTTCAAGCTCGCGGCGACCCGCCATTCCCGCGCCGGGCTGGACCAGCTGCGGGCTGCGTTGGACGAGGAAACGGCCGCCGCCGCTGCCGGTGACGCGGTAACCGCTCACCGCGCGGCGGCGGATTTCCACGAGGCCGTGACGGCGATGGCGGGGAACGAGCTGCTCAACGAGCTGGAACTGACGCTGCGCAGCCGCATGCGGTGGCTGCTCGGCCAGCACGAGGATCTGGAGCGGGTGGCGGGGGAGCACCGGGAGCTGTACGACGCGATCGCGCGGCGGGACGTGGATGCCGTGGAAGCGTTGCTGATGGAGCACATGGAGAGCGGACGGCATTTGCGCGGGCTGGGGCGCGAGCGCGGCTGACAGGCAAAGGGAAACCCTCCGGGTGTGATGGGGGTTTCTCAGTGGCGCGGGTGCGGCGATGCGCGGCATCGGCGCGGCGGCCCCTCAGTTCGGATGCGAGATTTCGACGTAATGCTTGCCGTTCATGGGAATGCACACGGCACCGTCGGCCGTGGGGTCCGGCGGCAGGGCGCGCAGTGCACGGACACAGTCGTCCGGGGTTTCGTACGGCCCTTTGTACTCGAGATGGCTGGCGAACGCGGTGCCGCTCAGCACCAGCGCACCGCCGGTCGTAGCGAGGCAAACGGCAGCTGTGACCACGAATTTCCGCATAGGCGAATCCCTCCCGTTCCGGCGGTCGCGCCGACCGCCTCTTCACCATCGCTACCCTCGGCTGCGCGCGGCGAAGCAGTCCTTGCCTGTTCGGCACAACGGAATTGATCGAACGGGCACCGGACGCAACCCCTTGCCGGAACGGCAAGTTTCCGTGCCATTGCCGGTCCGGGCTGGCGAAACTGACCGCATGATCACCGCATCCCGGCTGGTGCCCCGCTCCGTCGCGGCGCTGGCGCTGTCCCTCCTGCTCACGGCCGGCGGCGTGGCCTGTTCCGCGCCGCCTGCCGAGCCTTACGCCGCCGCCACCCAGAACGATCCCGCGTTTCAAAGCACCTTCCGGCACGAATTCGCCGATGTCGACGGTGTCCGCATGCACTACGTCACCGGCGGCAGCGGCAGCCCGGTTGTCTTGATTCACGGGTGGCCGCAAACCTGGTACGGCTGGTGGCCGGTGATGCCCGAGTTGGCGAAACACCACACCGTCTACGCGATCGACCTTCCCGGTTTGGGCGACAGCACCGGTTCGCCGAGCGGATACGACAAAGCCACACTGGCGCGTTACGTGCATACCCTGGTGGCTTCGCGGCTCAAGATCCGGAACGCCGCGGTCATCGGACATGATTTCGGCGCTGCGGTGGCATTCCAGTACGCGAGCCAATTCCCCGGCGACACCGCGCGTCTCGGCTATTTCGATTTGCCGCTTCCCGGGCCCGCGATCAATGCCACCGTATACCGGACGTTGAGCTGGCACATCGCTTTCCACTCCCAACGTCGCGTTCCCGAAGCGGTGGTCGGCGACGATGTGCGGGAATACCTCGCGCTGTTCTATCCGCAGGTTTCCTTTGGCGGGACGGCTTTCGGCGGGAATTCGGAGCGGTCGCCGTTCAGTGAGGCGGAGGTCAACGAGTATGCCCGGACCTACAGTCGTCCCACGGTTTTGTCCGGCGGGTTTGAGCTTTATCGGGCGCTGGACAAGGATGTCCGCGACACCGTGGCGGCAGCGCCGGTGAAGGTGCCGACGTTGCTGCTGACGGCTCAGGGCCAGCTCGACGCGATCCGGGCCACGGTGGCTCCGCGGCTGACTGACATCGTCCAGGCGGCGGACGTGCCGCATGCCGGGCATTGGCTGGTCGAAGAGAATCCGCAGTTCGTCGCGGGGCAGTTGGAGCGCTTCCTGAACGGCTGACGCTCGCGGAACCAGCCCCGATCCCCGGACACGGCCGTCCGGGGATCGGGGCGAACTCGTCCGGAGCGGTTCAGTCAGGCACCGGACACCGCCACCACACCGGTCATCGTGCCCACGTAGGCGTGATCGCCGGACAAAGTGGGCGAGGCGAAATGCGGAAGAGCGCCGACGTCCAGCTGAGCCAGTACGGTTCCGTCAGCCGGTGACAGCGCGTACAGCACACCGTCGTTCCAGTCCGTCACCCATACCGCGCCGCCGCCCACGGTCGGCGAGCCGTTCGCGGTCCCCTCGGCGTGCCACGCCACGGTGGGGGTGCCGTCCGCTGCGATGCGGACCGCGCGGGGGCCGTCGTTGCACGGCAGGTACGCGGTGTCGCCCTTGGTCGAGCTGCCGCCGAAGGACTGGCAGATCTCCGCCTTGGCCTGCTGCCCGCCGATTCCGCCGAGATTGTCGTGGTGCAGCACGTATCCGGTGCCGCGTTTGCCGACCGCGATGACGTGATCGCCGAGCAGGGTCGGGCTGGACGAACCGAGATCGAGGTCCTGCGCGTTGTCGTCGGCCCAGGTGTCCGGGGCGAACAGGTCCACCCGCTGCAGCGTCGGCGACAAGGCCAGCACGGAATCGCTGTCGTCGTAGCCCGTGGTGGATTCGCCGTTGCCGACCGCGTAGAGCAGCCGCTGCCCGTCGACCACGCCGCCGCCTGGCGCCCAGATCCCGGCTTCCCTGGTGGTCGGCACGCTGTAACCGATCGGGTTAGCCCCGCTGGTGGTCGCCGACACTACGGAACCGATGTAGTTCGCGCAGTCGCCGGCCAGCCCGCCGTACGCCACGTACACGCGGTCGCCGAGCACGGTCAGCGCCGCTCGCTGCTGGTGCGCCAGCCGGTCGCCCTTAGGCGGTTCCAGTTCGGTGCGCACCTCCACCGCGCCGGTGGTGACGTTCACCCCGACCAGCACGTGCTGCCCGCCGGTGAGCTCGGCCAGCGCGAAAACCCGGGACGTGGCCTGGTCGTAGGCCATGGTGCCGGTGATGCCGAGCGGGTCGATGTTCCCGCACGGCAGCTCGGCTCTTCTCGCCGGTTCGCCGATGTGCGCCGACCAGCGGACCGCGCCGGTGGCCGGGTCGAGCGCGTAAACGGTGTCATTCTCCGTGGCAGCAAGGATCTGACCGCCGACCACCAGCGGCTGTCCGTACACCGCACCGTCCAAAGTGGCCTGCCAGGCCGTGCCGAGAGTGCCCAACGGAGCGAGATCCACGGCTTCGCCGGTGCGGGCGTTGTCGTGGTGATAGGTCGGCCAATCGCCCGCGGCGAGCTGCTGCCGGGCATGGCCTGCGGTCGCCGATGCTGGCGCCGGCGGACCGGCGCCGAGGGTGACGACTGCGATCGCGAGAACCGTGCGGAGACAATTCCTGTTCATGAGGTATCACTCCTGGTCGCTGACTAGCGACTCCCCGTATCGCAGTATCCAGCGGGGCTTCCGGTCGCGATACCTCCGAACGGCAGAACACGCGGTCACCGGGCGATCTCGACGGTGTGCGCGCGATCGGCACGATCCATCAGATCACTGGGCCTCCGCCACGTCCGCCGAGGAGCCGCGAGCAGAAGGCTTGGAACAGCGCTGATCCAAGCCTCGGCGGCTGGGTGAAAGCGGGACCTCCTCCGCCGATTAGGTCTAGACATCCGATGGATACCCGACTTACGCTCCCCGCCGTCACCGTTCGGTCACGGATCCGACAGGAGGACCGCCGTGTCGATTCCCGCGAGCCTGGCGCTTGCCGCGGTACTGGCGGCTGGGGGCACCGCCGTTCCCGCCGCCGCGGAAACCGCCGCCTGCCATGGGCCGATCCGGCCGGCCGCGATTCAGGCAGTGCAGTCGTGCGACGGCATGGACCGGATTCTCGCCAAGGCCGCCGCGACCGTGCCGCGCTCCGGGCAGATTGCCTGGCAGCAGCGGCCGGTCACCGCGTTCACGCACTTCGGCATGAACACCTTCACCGACCGGGAATGGGGTTCCGGCGCGGAAAAGGAGTCGACGTTCGCGCCTACCGCGGTCGACACCGACCAGTGGATGCGGTCGATGAAGGCGGCCGGCGTGACGCAGGTGATGCTGACCGCGAAGCACCACGACGGGTTCGTCCTCTATCCGACGCGCTACACGAATCACTCCGTCGTCGCGAGTCCGTGGTGGGTCACGCCCGGATGTGCCGACGACGCGGTGACGAAGGCCCGTGCAGCGGCGCAGAACGGGCGGGCGCAGGATCCGTCCGCGTACTGGCAGGTCCGCGCCGCCGGGTGCGCCAATCCGCGGGGGGACATTCTGCGCGACTACGTCGATTCCGCGCGGAAAGCCGGGCTGAAGGTCGGCGTTTACCTGTCGCCGGCGGACGGCGCCGAGTTGCCCAAGGAGTTCTTCGCGGACCAGGTGAAACGGGTCGAGGCGAAGGTCGCCGCGGGGCAGCCGTTGAGCATCGAGGAGCAGGCGACTTACGACGACCGCGCGAACACGCCTGCTGGTCAAGGGCGGTACGGCACGGGCAGCGCGGCGAAGGTCCGCACCATTCCGTCGCTGGTCCCGAACGACGACCGCGCCGCGGCCCTCGCCGCCGGGAAACTGCCGAAATTCACCGTGACCGAGGACGATTACAACACCTATTACCTGAACCAGATCTACGAACTGTTCACGCAGTACGGGCCCATTGACGAGCTGTGGCTGGACGGGGCGAATCCCTGGCGCGGCAACGGAATCAGCGAAACCTACGACTTCACGGCCTGGTTCCGGATGATTCACGCGCTGTCGCCGGACACCGTCACGTTCGCCGGACCGGCGGGCGTGCGCTGGGTCGGCAACGAGCGGGGCCAAGCTCGGGAGACCGAGTGGAGCGCGTTGCCGACCACGGGCGATCCGAACACCGCGCACAACGAGGAGTTGTTTGTCGGCGGCGCGGAGGGCGCCGATCTCGGGTCGCGGCAGGTGCTCGCCGACCCGTCCGTGCGGTACCTGGAATGGGCACCGGCCGAAGCTGACGTATCAATCCGGCCGGGCTGGTTCTACCACCCGGACGAACAACCGAAAACGCCCGCGCAACTCGTCGATCTTTATCGCGCCTCGGTGGGACGCAATGCCTCGTTGCTGCTGAACGTTCCGCCTGGCCCGGACGGTCGCGTTGCTCCGGCCGATGCCGCCGCGTTGGCGTCCTTCGGGCAGGCCATCGCCAGGACACAGTCGGTGAACCTCGCCGCCGGCGCGCGAGGGCTGGACGCGGTCACGGATTCCTCGCTGACCACGTCGTGGTCGCCGCCGCGCGGTGCGCTCGCCGGGACGATGGACGTGGTGTTGCCGAAGGCGGCCACCTTCGACCAGATCCGGCTGGGGGAGGACATCACCCACGGTCAGCACGTCGAGGGCGCGACCGTACAGGCCGAAGTGGACGGTTCCTGGCGCACGGTCGCGACTGTCACCACGATCGGCGCCAACCGTCTCGTCACCCTCTCGTCGCCGGTCACCGCCCGTCACCTGCGCGTGGTCGTCACGCAGTCGCGGGCGACGCCTTACCTGGCTACCTTCGCGTTGTACCGCACTGTCCCCGCCGCCTGAGAGGAAGTCATGACTCTACGCCGCAGAGTTTGGCTCGCCGCTGCTGTCGCGACGAGTGCCCTGACCATCGTCCAACCGGCCTCGGCCAAGCCAGGTCAGATACCAGTGGTTTCCCCGACGCCGCAACAGATCGACCGCGATGCTGGCGACGTATCGCTGCCGTCCTCGGTGGGACTGGTCACCGACAGCACGACTGACGGCCCGGCCAAAGATCTCTTGCTCGACCTGTTGAAACAGCACGGAGTCAAGAAGTTCAACACGGGATCGCAGCGCGGGTTCGTCATCCGGCTCAGCAATAGCGGAGACGCGCCAACGCAGGCGGAGGGCTATTCGCTTGCTGTGCGCCGCGACGGCGTGACGATCAAGGGCAGGGATGCTGCCGGGCAATACTACGGCGTGCAGACGTTGCGGCAGCTGTTCGTCCGAAGTGGACACAGCTGGGCATTGAGCGGTGTCGCGGTACGAGACTGGCCGAACATGGCGCTGCGCGGGTCGATCGAAGGCTTCTACGGTCCGCCGTGGACGAACGACGACCGGGTGCGGCAGATCAAGTTCCTCGGCGAAACCAAGGCGAATACCTACATCTACAGTGCAAAGGACGACGCGTATCTGCGGGCACAGTGGCGGGATCCGTATCCGCAGCAGGAGCTGGCCGCGCTCGGTCAGCTTGTCCGCACGGCGAACGCGAACCACGTCGACTTCACCTACGCGTTGTCGCCCGGGGTCTCGATCTGCTTCTCGTCGCCGCAGGACGTCGCCGCGGTGAAAGCGAAATTCCAGGCGGTGTACGACCTCGGCGTGCGCTCGTTCTCCCTGCCGTTCGACGACATCTCGTACACCAAGTGGAATTGCGCCGGCGACCAGGCGGCGTTCGGCGCGCCCGGTCAGGCCGCCGCGGGCAAGGCGCAGGTTTCGTTGCTCAACGAGATCACCAAGAACTTCGTGAAGACGCACGACGGCGTCCGTCCATTGCAGACGGTGCCGACGGAGTACAGCGACCTCAAGGACTCGCCGTACAAGACGCAACTACGGGAGAACCTCGACCCGTCCGTAGTCGTGCAGTGGACCGGTACCGCGGTGGTGCCGCCGAGCGTCACGAACGACGAAGCACAGCAGGTGTCCACTGTGTACGGTCGAAAGGTGTTCCTCTGGGATAACTACCCGGTCAACGATTACGAGCAGTCCGCCGGACGGTTGCTGCTCGCGCCGTACGCGCATCGCGAAGCGGGGCTGTCGAAATATCTCAACGGGATCGTCTCGAATCCGATGAACCAGGAGGCGGCCAGCGAGGTCGCCGAGTTCGGGGTCGCCGACTTCTCCTGGAACGACGCGGGCTACTCGCCGGAGCGCTCGTGGCCGCAGGCGCTGGCCCGGCTCGCGGGCGGCGACCAGCGCGCGACCGCCGCGCTGAAAGTGTTCGCGGACCTCGAACACCTGGCACCCGTCTTCGGGCCGACGCCGTGGCAGCCGCAAGCGCCGGTTCTCGCGGCCCGGGTCGCCGAGTTCTGGCAGCACTGGAATGCCGGCGACCACCGTGCGCTCGGCAAACTGCGCTCCTACGCCGAACAGATCCGCAACGCTCCCGCCGTGATCCGGGGCGGGCAGGTGCAGAGCGCGTTCGTCAGCGAGGCGGGCCCGTGGCTGGACGCGACCGCGCTCTGGGGCGACGCGATGGTGACCCGGCTCGACGCCCTCGCCGCAACGACCCGCGGTGACGACGCCACGGCCCAGCGTCTGACCGCGGCCGCGGACGCGCTGGTCAAGCGGGCGGAAGCGGTGAAGACCGGCAAGAGCAACCGGTGGGGCGTGCGGCAGGCCCTCGTGGGCGACGGCGTGCTCGACGCATTCCTCGTCCAGGTCCGCGCGGTGACCGCCGGATGAGCGGGGGAGGGATGGACGTGAGCAGGAGGAGCTTCCTCGGCGGCGCGGCCGCGGTCGCCGCGAGCACGGTGTTCGCCGGACCGGCGGGTGCGGCCGGCCGGCGCGGGCTGAGCGTGTCCGGCGACCGGTTCTTGCTGGACGGCAAGCCGTTCCAGATCGTTTCCGGCGCGATCCACTACTTCCGGCTGCGCCCGGACCAGTGGCACGACCGGTTGTCGCGGCTCAAAGCGCTGGGCCTCAACACGGTCGAAACCTATGTGGCGTGGAATTTCCACCAGCCGGCGCCCGGCCGAGCGAATTTCCGCGGCGACCGCGATCTCGCGGGATTCATCCGGCTGGCGGGCGACCTCGGATTCCAAGTCATCGTCCGCCCGAGCCCGTACATCTGCGCGGAATGGGAATTCGGCGGCCTGCCCGCCTGGCTGCTCGCCGACCGGGACATGGAGCTGCGCTGCGCCGATCCGGCTTACCTCAAGGCCGTCGACGCGTGGTACGACCAGCTGATCCCGCAGCTGGCCCCGCTGGAAGCGCAACACGGCGGCCCGGTCGTGGCCGTGCAGATCGAGAACGAATACGGCAGCTACGGCAACGACACGAGCTATCTCGCACACCTGCGGGACAGCCTGCGCGCACGCGGAATGACGAGTCTCCTGTTCGTCGCCGACGGTGCTTCCGAATTCTTCATGCGCTTCGGCGAGCTGCCGGGAACGCTGGAGGTCGGCACCGGCGACGGCGACCCAGCGCCGAGCATCGCCGCGCTGAAAGCCTTCCGTCCCGGAGCGCCGGTCATGATGGCCGAGTACTGGGACGGCTGGTTCGACCACTGGGGCGAGGCGCACCACACCACCGATGCGCAGCAAACCGCCGCCCACATCGATCAGCTGCTGGCGACGGGCGCGTCGGTAAACCTGTACATGGCCTGCGGCGGCACCAACTACGGCTTCACTGCTGGCGCCAACACCTCCGGACTGCAATATCAGCCCACCGTGACCAGCTACGACTACGATTCCCCGGTCGGCGAGGCAGGCGACGTCGGCGCGAAGTTCACCGCGTTGCAGTCGGTGATCACCAAGTACACCAAGCAACCAGTGGTCCCGCCGCCCGCTCGCTCGCCGCGCCAGCCCGCGCAGTCGGTCACTCCGTCCGGCTCAGTGTCCCTTCTGGACTCGCTGCCCGCACTGTCCACAGTGGTCCGCTCGGCCCAGCCGGTCTCCATAGAACGACTGGGACAGTCGACCGGCCTGATCCACTACCGCACGACTGTGCAAGGCCCGCATTCCGGCCCGCTGAGCATCCACGGCCTGGCGGACCGGGCACTGGTGTTCGCCGACGGGGTGCAGCTGGGGATCCTGGACCGCAACCATCCGGACGGGACGCTGGAGCTGAAGCTGGAGAGACCGCGGACGCGCCTGGACATCCTGGTCGACCCGATGGGCCGGGTGAACTACGGCCCGTACCTGGCCGATCGGAAGGGCATCGACGGCTGGGTCGCGATGAACACCCAGCAGAAGCTGTTCGGCTGGGAGATCCGTCCGCTGCCCCTGGACGACCTGTCCCGGCTGCGGTTCTCGTCCGCTCCGCCGGGCGCCGGCCCGGCCTTCCACCGCGCGACCGTCGAGGTCGCCGAGCCCGCGGACGGGTTCGTCGCCCTGCCCGGCTGGGAGAAGGGCGTGGTGTGGCTGAACGGGTTCAACCTCGGCCGGTACTGGAAGATCGGGCCGCAGAAGACGCTGTACGCGCCGAAGTCGTTGTGGCGGAAGGGGAAGAACGAACTGGTGGTGCTGGAAATGCATCATGCGGGGACGGCGATCGAGATCCGTCCGGAGGCCGACCTGGGCTGAGGGCGAGCCGTCCCGGCCGATGGCCGAGGGGTCACTGCTCCCCGGCGAGGTTCTCGATCGCCCGCTTCCGGCTGTGGTCGAACACGATCGAACTGCGGAACTGCACGACCTCCTTGCGGCTGCTGAGATCCTCGACGAGGAACGTGTGCAGCCGGGAGACGTCCGGGACCGCGACGTGCAGCAGGAAATCGTCGCCGCCGGCGAGCACGAAGACGGCCATCACCTCGGGCATGGCGAGCGCGTCGCGACGGAAGCGGTCGATGATCGGCTGGCTGAGCGGGCGGATCTGGGCGAACACCATGGCCTGCACCGACCGGCCCAGCGCGGGCAGGTCGACCTCGGCGTGGAATCCGGTCAGCACCTGGCGCGCCTGCAGCCTGCCGATCCGGTCGGAACAGGTCGACGCCGCGACGCCGACGCGCTCGGCCAGGTCGCGCATCGGGATCCGGGCGTCCTGCTGGAGTTCGCGGACGATGAGGCTGTCGATCCGATCGAGGTTCGGAGATTCGCTCATTTGCCGAACATATCACCGTCGGTGCTCCGACCAGGCGGTGGAAGGGGCAGTGTTGCGTCCGTGAACCGAACAGAGAGTTTTGCCGGGGAAGCACTGCAGGTCGTCCGCGGGGCTAGGTCGGGGGTCGCGATCGCCGTCGCGATCCATTCGACGGCGCGCGGTCCGGCGATCGGCGGGTGCCGGATCAAGGCGTACCCGTCGTGGCGGGACGGGGCGGACGACGCGCTGCGGCTTTCGGCGGCGATGACCACGAAGTGCGCACTGGCCGGTCTTCCCTACGGGGGTGGCAAAACCGTGGCGGCGCTGCCCGCGGATGGGATCGACCCGGCGCGGCGGCCGGACCTGATCGCCGACATCACCGAGGCGATCGCCGCGCTGGGCGGGCGGTACCGCACCGGGCCGGACATCGGGTCGACGTCCGAGGACATGGCGGAGATCCACCGGCTCGCGCACGGCTGGGCGTTCTGCCGTCCGGAGAGCCAGGGCGGCAGCGGGACGTCGAGCGTGGCGACGGCGAGGGGAGTCCTGGCGGCGCTTGAGGCCGGGGTCGCGCCAGGCTCGGTCGACGGGTCGCGGATCGGCGTGCTCGGGTTCGGCAGCGTCGGGCGGCTGATCTGCGAAGCGCTGATCGAGCGCGGCGCGAAGGTGGTGGTCACCGACGTCGACAACGGGCTGCGGCCGGTCGCGGAGCGGCTCGGTGCCGCTTGGACCACGGCCGACCTGGTGCGGGAGCCACTGGACGTGCTCGTGCCTGCGGCGACGGGCGGCTTGCTGACGGTCGAGTCGGCCGCCGCTTGCGGTGCGTCGCTGATCGTGGGACCGGCGAACAACCAGATCGCCGCCGAGGAGGTAGCGACGGTGTTGCGCGACCGGGGAGTCACGTGGATTCCGGATGTCGTGGCGAGTGCGGGCGGGATCATTCACGCGGTCGGCCGCGAAGAACTCGGAATGGACGAGGCGGCGGTGAACGCGAAGATCGACGCTATCGGTGACACGACGAATTCAGTACTGGCGCTTGCCCGGGAACGGGAGTGGACGACAGTGCGGGCTGCCCGGGAACTGGCGGCGCTCGCCTGAACGAAGAGCACGCCAAGGCTCTGTGAGCCTTGGCGTGCATTTCCTTTTCCGTGCGGTCAGTACCAATGCGCGCGGCCGCCGATACGGCGTCCGGTCCCGCCGAGCACCGCCAGGATCGCGCCGATCACTACGAGGGCGATCCCGATGCTCCACAAAATCTGGATCGAGGTGATGAACCCGATCACGAGCAGAATGACGCCGAGAACAATCACGGGGAGAACCTCGTCTTTCTTCTCTCGGTGGGGAATGTCGCGTGCTTACTCCCGGATACCCTCACTCGCTCGAGTGAAACATGACTTCGGCGGAGAATGCGGTCCGCGGGCATTCCCGGACACGCACCGTGAATTTGTCACCGCGTTGATCGGTTCGACGGCAGGAATTCAGGCAAATGGCGTAAGGGAGCGCGCCGGCTCCGGGGCCGCCGGGAAACCGGACGAAGCGGCTGATTCCCCGCTCGCCTGCGTCGGCGGGCCCGGACGGGCATCATGGGGTGGTGGCCGGGCCGCCTGCCCGGCAGGAACTACCGAGGACGGGACCGTGACGATGGACGAGCCGACCGACCCCAGTGCCGACCCGGTGCCCGAATTCCGCGTCGAGCGGGAGGACCGGCCCCCGGTCGCGGTGCTGGCGGTGTACGGCGAGGTCGACATGGTCACCGCGCCGCTGCTGACCGCCGCGGTCGACGAGGCGCTCGCCGGGGCTCCGCCGGTGCTGGTGCTGGACCTCGCCGCGGTGGAATTCCTGGCCTCCGCCGGGCTGACCGCGCTGGTGACCATCACCCAGCACCGGGCGTCCGGAGCCAGCCTGCGGATCGTCGCGTCCGGCCGGGCGACGATGCGGCCCATCCAGCTCACCGGGCTGGAGCAGACCCTGCCGCTGTACCCGACCGTCGACGCGGCGCTGGCCGGGTCCTGACCTGGGAAGTCTCCTTCGGACAGACAGCACGGGTGAACTCGCCCCGCACCGGGTAACCGGGCGGCGGAGAGGTTCCGGGGCAGCCGCAAGCGCTGGCGCCGCGAGCAGAAAGCCCGTCGAACGGGGGAGAACATGCGCATCGGCTACACCTTGATGACTGAACAGACCGGGCCGCGCGAGCTGGTCGGCTGCGCGACCGCCGCTGAGCAGGCCGGATTCGACTTCGCGGCCTGCAGCGACCACTATTCGCCGTGGCTGGCCGAACAGGGGCACGCACCGTACGCGTGGAGCGTGCTCGGCGCGGTGGCCCAAGCGACCGAACAGCTCGAACTCATGACGCTCGTGACCTGCCCGACCATGCGGTACCACCCGGTGGTGGTCGCGCAGAAAGCCGCGACGGTGCAACTGCTGTCCGACGGCCGGTTCACCCTCGGGCTCGGCTCGGGGGAGAACCTGAACGAGCACGTCGTCGGCAGGGGCTGGCCGTCGGTGTCGGTCCGGCACGACCGGCTCGCTGAGGCCGTCCAGATCATCGGCGGCCTGTTCGACGGCGGCACGTTCACCTACACCGGCAAGCATTACCGGGCCGACGGGGCGAAGCTGTGGGATCTGTCGCCGACACGGGTGCCGATCGCGATCGCGGTCTCCGGCCCGAAGTCGGTGAAGCGGTTCGCGCCGGTGGCCGACGCGATGGTCGCGGTCGAGCCGAAAGCCGAGCTGTGCACGGAATGGGACCACGAGCGGCTCGGACCGCCGACGCGCAAGATCGGGCAGCTGCCGGTCTGCTGGGACACCGACCGCGGGGCGGCGATCCGGCGGGCGCACGAGCAGTTCCGGTGGTTCGGCTCGGGCTGGCCGGTGAACGCGGAACTGCCGGGAACGCAGGCGTTCGACGCGGCGACCCAGTACGTGCGTGAGGACGACGTGGCGGCGGGGATTCCGTGCGGCCCGGATGCCGGGCCCATTGTGGACGCGGCGAAGCAGTTCGCGCAGGCGGGGTTCACGGATCTGGCTTTGGTGCAGATCGGCGGGCCGGAGCATCAGCCGGAGTTCATGAAGTTCGCTGAGCGGGAGTTGTTGCCTGCGTTGCGGTAGCGGATCGAGGAAGCTGGGCCCGGGTGTCGAGGCGCCCGGGCCCAGCCGCGTGTCACGGGTGGCGCAGGAGCGCGCCGAATCCGTCGGTCAGGTCGAGCCGTTCGTCGATCACCACGACCTCCGCGCCGACGGCCACCGCTGCGTACGGCAGGGCTTCGTCCGCGCGTCGACGGGCTGGGTCGGCCACGCCGAGTGCGTCCAAACGGGATGGGGCGACGCCGACCTGCGTCGGCTCCGAACCGGTGTACACACTGGTCTCGCCGGAGTCGCCGACCAGCAGCGTCTCGACATTCGCCTCCGCCAGCGCCGCGGTGACGGCGGACAATCCGGTGACCGCGAGCGCCGATTCGCGAGCGGCGTCGGCACGGAAGCGTTCGGCAAGATCGTCCAGCTCGCGCAGCCGTTGCCCGGTAAGCACTTCGTGCACGGCCCGGTCCAGTTCGGCCCGCCCGGCACCAGAGGCTCGGCTGCCCGCGTCGACCTCCGCGGCGAGCGAACGGGCCGGTTCGGGCAGGCGCTCGTGGAGTTCGGTGCGGGCCTGGACCTCCCCGGCCAGCACGATCGCTCGCGGCCGCACGCGTTCGGCGGTCTTCGCGAGGTGATCGGCGACCTCCGAAAGGTTGTTGTGCGCGGTCTGCTCGGCGTGCGACTGGATGTCGCGGTGCGCCGGACCGCCGCCGCGAACCTTGTGCACCGGGTGCTCCTGCCCGTGCACGGTCTCGGTTTCGACACTGCCGTCCGGCCGGTGCACCTCGATGTCCGCGCCGGTCCGGTCGACGAGCACCACCAGATGCGCGGGCGCTTCTTCCAGATGGCTCACGGTCGGCAGGAAGTACGGCAGCGCGGAGAAACGCGCCACCTGCGTCGGCGGCGGAGCCGCGAGCCGCCGGTCGAGCAGGACGTTGCCGTGCGCGGCGACGAGGGTGCGCCCGGCCCGGCCGACCGGCGGCGAGCTTTCTTCAACGGCGCGCAGGACGGCATCGACGCTCGGCCGGTCGGCGCCCTGGTCCTCGAGCGCGGCCTCGATCTCCTTGAGCCGCAGCCGCAATTGCTTGGCCGCGTCCTCGGTGTCGTGCGATTCGTCGAAGTGCACCGAGACGAACGGTCCGTCGGTCAGCAGCGCGTGCAGTTCGTGTGTGTCCATTTCGGATTCTTCCTCCCAAGGTTCGGGACAGCCTCACCGGGTCCGCGGCAGCTCGGGCGAGGCGGTGTCCAGCGGGACCGCGCCGGAACGGACGAGTCCCAGCTGGACAGTCTGTCGCCGGCCCGCCTTCTCCAGCGCCCAGTCGGTCGCGGTGCGCAGGCGGTTTCCCGGCAGCGACAGCAGGTGGTAGCCGCGGGTCACCAGCCGGGCGGGAAGGCCCGCCAGCGGGATGTGCAGCGGATTGGCCGCGCCCTGGCCGGACCCGAGGTCGACCGCGAAGCCGAGGTCGTGGTGCCGGTATTTGCGCGCGCGGCCGACGCCGAGCGACGCGGCGACGTTGTTCCCGGCCAGTTTTCCTTGCCGCTGCGCGTGTTGCGCGGTCATCGGGGTGGTTTCGCCGGGGCGGGTCAGGTCCGGCACCGCTGCCGCGTCGCCGCAGGCGAACACGTCGTCGCGGCCCGGCACGTTCAGCTCCGGGGTGACGACCAGCCGGCCCTTCACGGTTTCCAGGCCGAGGTCGGAGACCAGCGGATCGGGGCGGACGCCCACGCACCACACGAGCGTGTGCGTCGGGACGGCGTCGCCCGTGGTCAGCGTGACGCCTTCGACGTCCGCCTGGTCGACCGAGGTCTTCATCCGGACCTCGACGCCGCGCTCGCGCAGCACCCGGTCGGCGGTGGCGCCGAGCCGGGGGTCCAGTTCGGGCAGCACGCGTTCGGCGATGTCCAGCAGCAGCCAGCGAATCTGCTGCCCCTCGAGTTCGGGGTGGCGGCGCGCGAGGGCGGCGGTGAACTCCGGGCCCTGCGCGGCGACCTCCGTGCCGGTGTACCCCGCGCCGACGACGACGAACGTGCACCGGGCGTCGCGCTCGGCCTGGTCGTCGGTCGCGGCGGCCAGTTCGATCTGCCGGGTGACGTGGTCGCGCAGGTACAGCGCTTCGGGCAGGCCCCGGAAACCGTGCGCGCACTCGGCGACGCCGGGGATCGGCAGCAGCTTGTTGACGCTGCCCGCGGCGAGGATCAGCCGGTCGTAGTCCAGCTTCCGCTCGCGGTCCTCGGGGTCGGTGTAGGTCACGGTGCGGGCGTCGAGGTCGACCGATTCGGCGGTGCCCAGCGCCAGCCGCACGCCGCGCAGAGTGTCCGGAATGGACACCGCGACGTGCCGGGGGTCGACGATCC
Source organism: Amycolatopsis nivea (assembly GCF_004522235.1). GTDB lineage: Bacteria > Actinomycetota > Actinomycetes > Mycobacteriales > Pseudonocardiaceae > Amycolatopsis > Amycolatopsis nivea. Next base: position 186,571 of record NZ_SDLT01000014.1, on the reverse strand, counting down.
CGCTGGCCACCTCCGGCAGCAACGGCAGGTACAGGAAATAGTCGGTGGGGTTCAGCACGACGATCTCGGCGCGGTCCCCGAGGGTGCGCAGCAGTTTGTGCGCCGCGTGGTACCCGGCGAACCCGCCGCCGACGATCACGACTCGCATGGGCGGCCTCCTTTCGCTCGACGGGTACCCGGAGCGCGGCCGCGCAATCGCGCCGGTTTCGCCCCGCCGCGTCCCGGGCACCCGGGTCCGGTACCCGTTGGCCAGGAGGAGCGCATGAGCAGCACGATCACCGAAATCGTGGACGTGGACGTCCCGGTGTCGACCGCGTACAACCAGTGGACGCAGTTCGAATCGTTCCCCGAGTTCATGGAGGGCGTGGAGGAGATCCGCCAGCTCGACGCCACGCACACGCACTGGGTGACCCGCTTCGGCGGCGTCGGCAGGGAGTTCGACGCGACGATCACCGAGCAGCACCCGGACGAGCGGGTCGCGTGGCGCTCGGACTCCGGGCCGGACCACGCCGGGGTGATCACCTTCCACCGGCTGGGGGACACCAAGACGCGCGTCACCGCGCAGATGGAGCTCGACCCCGAGGGCCTCGCCGAGAACGCCGCCGACAAGCTCGGCATCCTCGACCGGCGCGTGAAGGGCGACATGCTGCGGTTCAAGCAGTTCATCGAACAGCGCGGACGCGAAACGGGTGCGTGGCGCGGCGACGTGGAACGTCCGAGCTGACCGCGGGGTAGCGAACCCCGCACAAGATCCGTAGCGAAAGGAGAACAGCATGGCCCGCGTGGCAGTGCTCGTGGACGAAATGACCGAGGACGACGAATTCCGGGTGCCGTGCGAGCGGTTGCGCTCCGCCGGGCACGAGCCGGTGGTGGTCGGCCTGGCGAAGGGCAAGAAGCTGACCGCGTTGCACGGCACCGAAATCACGACCGACCAGGCCGTGGACGACGTGGCCGCGGCGGACTTCGACGCGGTCGTGGTGCCCGGCGGGTACTCGCCGGACAAGATCCGCACCAGCGAGCCGATGGTCGCGCTGGTCCGGGAAACGGCCGCCGCGGGCAAGCCGGTCGCGGCCGTGTGCCACGGTCCCTGGCTGCTCGCCGAGTCCGGATTGGCGCGCGGCCGGACGGTGACGTCGTGGCCGTCGCTGCAGACGGACCTGCGCAACGCTGGTGCGGAGTGGGTTGACCGCGAAGTCGTGACGGACGACGGCGTGATCACGTCGCGGAATCCGGACGACCTGCCCGCGTTCTGCGACGCGCTGCTGGAACGGCTGAAGTAAGGCGAACTCAGCAGCGGTCCGTGAACGGCTCCTCGAGGGAATCAGATTCCCTCGAGGAGCCCTTCACGGACCTGAAGGCTCAGGACAGCGCGAACCGGATGCCGAAGTGGTTGAGCGTCGCGGGGAGCCGTCCCGGCTGGAGGTCGGCGGCGGTGCCTCGCGGCGCGAAACCCGCTTGCTGCACCAGCGCGGCGAGCAGCGTTGAGGCGGTGAAGAGCACGACGTCGCGGCCCGGGCACACGCCAGGTCCGGCGCTGAACGGCACGAGCGCGGGATTGGCTTTGGCGCGGCCGTCCAGCCAGATGTCCGGGACGAAGGAATCCGCGTACGGCAACGTTTCCGGGTCGCGATGGAAGAACGGCGTGTAGATCAGGAACGACGTTCCCTCGGGGCCCCACGCGGTGTCCTCGGTGCTTTCGCGCAGCAGGGCGGGTGTCGTCGGCCAGAGCCGGATGGACTCCAGGACACAGGCGCGCAAGTACGGAAGCTGTTGCGGCTTCGAGAGATCCGCTTCGGCGACTTCCCGGCGGGCCTCGGCGAGCTCGTCGGGATGCGTTGCGAGCAAGGCAAGTGCGCGCAGGGTGGCGATCGCGGCGGCGTCGAAGGCGAACAGCCAGTGCGGCACCTGCCCGGTCGGATCGTCCTCCGCAGCGGCCGGCTGGTTCGCCATCGCCGCGCCGAGGCTGCCCGGGCGGTCCAGGCCGAGCTGACGGTCGAGCAAAGACTGGAACTGGCGGCGCTGGTCCTCGCGGCGCGGGTGCGCGAACGCCCAGTTGGCGTTGAGCCGCAGCTGGTCCAGCAGATCGGTGACGCGCCGGTCGGCCGTGGTGTCGCCGCCGAGGACGATCTTGCGGATGATCGTCCAGAAGTGCTCGGTGAACTGGGTCGCGTCGAGGTCCGGGAAGCCGGAAAGCATTTCGTGCGCTTCGGTGCGGATGGTGTCCGCCCAGGTGCCCGCGAGTTCGTGTGCGGCCCGGCCCGGTTCGAGGACGGTTTCGTTGAGCTTCCGCCGCCGCGCGCGGTTGGCGCCGCCGGAGATCAGGACGCCGTGCGGCTGGAAATGGCGCAGGGCCGCGTCTTTTTCGGTGGTGTCCGGGCTGAACGGGCTCGGCGTGCCGGCCAGCAGCGAGCCGACGTGGTTCGCCTCGAGCACCAGGCGGAACGAGCGGCCCGGGACCGGCAGGTCGAGCGGGCCGGGCCCGTAGCGGGCGCGCAGGTCGTGCAGCAGGCGGATGCCCGAGCGGTCGACGTGCAGTTTCTGCGCCGCGGCCATCGCGCGGGGACGGCGTTTGACCAGTCCGATGCCGACGGTGGGGGCGACCACCCGCGCGAGGATGCGTCCGGTGTCGCGGGCCGACGCCCGCTGCGGGCGGATGTCGGCCGGGGGCAGTGCGGACAAGTCCGGGCTCGCGGTCGCGTGGATGGTCGCCATGTTGTTCGGGTACCCGGGCCGGTCCGGGCGAAACTTCGCGGGGCGTGCGGCGGCAGGGAAGTCCATTGTGGATGATCGGAACCGCCGGACACGGAACGGTTCCGGGGCGAGAGCGAGGCCCGGAGAGTCCACAGTGCCGCCGGCGGGGCCGGGTTCGGGCTGGTCGCGGGCACTGCGCTGCGGTACGGTCGGGGCAGGAGCGGTTCAGCCCACGTGCCGTCGCCTGACCCCAAGCGGCCCGTTCGATTCGGGCCAGGGGCCGGGCCGCACTGATTCGGCCCGGTCTCGCATCCGCGAGGAGGGCTCGATGCACGAAACGTTTGCTTACCTGCCGGGCGCACCGGCGAGAATCGCGGTCACCGCCACCGCGGACGAAACCGTCGTCGCGGTGTCCGACGAACTGGACCGGCGCTCCACCGAGCGGCTCCGCGACGTGCTGGCCGAGGAGACCGGGTTGGGCCCGCCGAAGGTGGTCCTCGACGTCTCCGGTCTCACGTTCTGTTCCGTCAGCGGACTCGAAGTGCTGGTCGAAGCCGCGCGAGAGGCGTCCCTGGCGGGCGTCGCGTTCGTCGTGGTCGCCGCACAGCACGCCGTCCTGCGACCGCTGCGCGTTCTCGGGCTCGACCGGGAGCTGCGGGTGGTCGAACACCTCTCCGACGCCCTCGCGCCGAGCGCTGCCCCGGGCACGCTGGCGGCTGACGTCCGTTAACCCTGTTCGCCCGGCCCGGCCCGCTCAGCGGGCCGGGCTCGAACTGTGCCCGTGAGCTGGGCGGAGCCGAGCGAGGACCCTGCCGCGCGCCCGAGATCCGAGTACCGTGGCAAGCGCTGGAGAACGTCCGGGCCGAAGGGAGGTAACCGTGGAGGGCGGAACGGTCGATTGCTCGGCCGTGGTGCGGCTGAGCGGCGACCCCGCGGGGTTGCGCGGAGAGGTGGGCAAGGCGCTGGCCGCGGAGCCGCGGACGGTGGTTTTCGAGCTGAGCGAGCTGACCTCGTTCTCCCGCGAAGACCTCGCAGCGCTGCGCGAGACCGCCCAGCCGAGCGAAGCGGTCTTCGCCTGCCAGGAGGGCGGGGTGGCCCGCCAGGTGCTCGAGGAGGAGGGCGTCCTGTTCTCCGATTCGGCGTCCGAGGCGCTGGCGTACGACGACAAATCGCTGCGGCCGTCCGGCGAGCGGTTCCGGACTCTCACGGAGATGCTTCTGGCGGCGCGGAGCGTCGGCGATGTCCTGCAGCTGATCGTGGACGCGACGGCTTCGCTGGTGCCCGCCGCCGATCTGGTGTCGATCACGCTGCGCGCGCCGGACGGCAACTTCCACACCGCGGCCTACACCGATCCGGCGGCCGCCGACCTGGACCTGCTGCAGTACAAGCTCGAGGAAGGCCCGTGCCACGACGCGGCGGTGCCGGACCGCCCCGAGTTCCTGGAAGCCGCTGACCTGCGCCGGGACGCGCAGTGGCCGCGGTGGTCCCCGGCGGCAGCCGAGCTGGGCTGGCGCGCGGTGCTGGCCACCGCACTGGTCGACGACGCCGTGTCGCGGTTCTCCGGTGCGCTCAACCTCTACTCGCGCATTCCCGGCGGCCTCACCGATGTGGACCGCGACGTCGTGCTGCTCCTGGCCAGCCACGCGACCCTCGCGGTGGCCGAAACGGACGCGGTGACCCGCAACGAGCTGAACCAGGCCCAGTTGCGGCGCGCGCTGGACAGCCGCGACGTCATCGGCCAGGCGAAAGGCATCATCATGGCCCGCCGGGGGCTCGACGCGCAGCAGGCGTTCGACCTCCTGCGCCGGACCTCGCAGCAGCTGAACGTGAAGCTGGTCCACTTGGCGGGCACGCTCGCCGCCCGGCACGAGGAACTGGACGGGCCGGTCGCGGAGCTGGGGGAGCCCGACCCGGTGTGACGGCCGGGTGCCAGGAACTTAAGCCGCGTGGCCTCAGTCTCGCGGACCGTCCACAAGAGACGCCACCGCCAGCGAAATGCCCGATTCGTCCCCGTCTGGCTGTGTCTTGAGGTCCGTGAGGGCCACCCTGAGGGAATCAGATTCCCTCAGGGTTCCCCTCACGGACCGCACACCCCGCGTCCCAGGCCAGCGGCACCTTCGACCTGGGCGGACGCGGCTCGAACGCACCCGCAGCGCCGCCTTAAGTTCCTGGCATTGGGTGTGACGGCTGGAGCGTCGCGGGAACTGGCCGGTCGATCGCGTGGAGGGGATGGGTTTTTTGCCCGTTGAGCAGCGGCTGGCTTCCGGCTCTCTGCGCGGGCAACGGCCTAGGCCGCGGGCTCGGGTGATCGCGAGTCAGGCACGGCTTCCTGCCTGCTGAGCTCCGGGCGCGGGCTTCCGGCTCTCGTCGCGGTCGGGGGCGTCCGATACGGGTTTCGCTTCCTCAGCAGCAGACGCAGCATGCGGAGCACGGACTCGGTTTCCCCACTCGGGCAGCACGACCGACCGCCGAATACGAGGTGTCCGGAGCCGCTCCGCCGGGTAGCCGGGGACGGAGGACTCGACTGAGGAAGGAGCCCGTCATGGTGCACCCCGTGCCGCCTGGACCGGAGCCCGTCCCGTCGCCGCCGGAGCCGGTGCCGCCGTTTCCGCCGGAGCCCGCCCCGCCGCCTCGTCCCGGGCCGGGGCCGTTGCCGCCGCCGGAGCCGCCCGTCCCGCCTGAGCCGCGGTGACGGTGCAGCCAGCTCGGGCGCGGGGCCCGATTGCCGGGCGAGGCGACCGGGTACCTCCCGGGAAAGCGCCGCACGGGAACGGAGGCCGGTGATGGACGAAGCGGACCGGGCCGAACCGGGAGTCGTGGTCGGGGACGACGGATCCGACGGCGCCCGCCTGGCCGTCGACTGGGCGGCCGCCGAGGCGGAGGCGCTCGGGACCTGTCTCGTGCTCGTCCGGACGATGACGCTGCCGATGCCGAACGTGGACTTCGTGCCCGGCGTGATCACCCCGGTCGCGGGCGAGATCGTGGCCGATCAGTCCGTGGTGGACTACGCGGAGAAGGAACTGGCCGCTCTCGCCGCCGAGATCGGCCGGAAACGGCCGGGGCTGCCGGTGCGCACCCGGGTGCGGTTCGGCCGGGCGAGCTGGGAACTGGCGGACATCGGACGGCAGGCGGAGCTGATCGTGGTCGGCGCGTCCGGCCGCGGCGGGCTGCCCCGGCTGCTGCTCGGGTCGACCGCCTCGCAGGTGGTGCACACGGGCGCGCGTCCGGTCGTCGTGGTCCGTCCGTCGGGGAAGAAGACCGGGCGCGTGGTGGTCGGCGTGGACGGATCGCCGGCGAGCGTCGCGGCGGTGCGGTACGCGTACGACTTCGCCGACCGGCACGGATGCGCCTTGCACGCGGTGCACGTGTGGTCGGAACCGCCGGAGGACGTCTTCGGCCCGGCCCGCTCCGGCGGCGAGGGGCAGCAGACCCCGGAGGACGAGGGCGAACGGCTGCTCGCGGAATCGCTCACCGGTCTCGGCGAGCGGCATCCGGACGTCGTGGTGCGGCGGGAGGTCGCGCTCGGCAGCGTGGCCGAGGTGCTGCTGGACCACGCGGAATCGGCGACGCTGCTGGTGGTCGGCGGGCACGGTCGCGGTGCGTTGCGGGGTGCGTTCCTCGGTTCGGTGAGCCACGCGATGGCCTATCACGCACCGTGTCCGGTCGCGATTGTCCGGGAGGGCGTCGAGGAACACCCGGGCTAGCGCTGCAAGCTCCGCCGCACCAGCGCTGCCGCCAGCCGGGCCGAATCTTCGCCAGGCACCAGTTTCGCCAGACGTTCCGGATCGGTGGGCAGACCGGCTTTCTTCGCGCCGGCCAAGGCTTTTCGGTCGAAGTACGGACGCAGCCACGGCCACACCGCCTGTGCCTCGCGGCAAAAGATTTGCGCGCCGGTCGGGCCGATCCGGGGGAACTCGGCGACGAGCTTTTCCAGCCGTCGCGGGTCGCCGTCGGCGGCGTCGGCCATGCGGCGCAGGTCGTCGCGATACTGGTCGCGGATGAACTCGGCGCCTTCGCCGAGGTGGTGCGAAGTGCTTTCGTCGTACCGGACGTAGTGGGCGCGGCCGAGCGCGTCGACGCGTTGCTGCCACGTGGAATCGCGCATCGCGGCCGGGGACCGCCAGCCCGAACGGGAGAGTTCGCGCGCGGCGGCGACCGCGATGCCGGAGCTGATCCGCGTCGACAGCAGGGTGGCGAGAACCAGCAGCCGGTACAGCGGTTGCGGTTTGTCGGCCAGCTTGATCCCGGCTTCCTCGGCGAACGTCGTGCCGTGTTCGGCGAGGAGTTCGTCCACTCGGCGCATGCGGGCCGGTTTCCCGTTCGGGCGGAAGCAAAACTCAGCGCTGGTCAGGGAAAGGTTCCTTGGCGAACTCGACGCAGAGCCGCCAGCCGTCCGTGCCGGGAGCGGGTTCGGTCCAGGCGTCGAGCGTGTCGGTCAGCGCGCGCAGGATGTGCCAGCCGACCTCGTCCGGTCCGGGCGGGAACGCCCACGACGACGTGGTGGCGACGGTGACCGTCATCCGGCCGGCGCAGCGGAACGCGCATTCGAGAACCGCGCCGTCGTCCGCCCGGCGCGACTGCGCCGCGACCGCCTCGTCCACGGCCAGCCGGAGATCGGCGACCTCGTCGACGGTGAACTCCGCCGAGGCGGCGACGTCCTCGGCCACCAGCCGGGCCAGGAAGAGCAGTTCCCCGTGTGCCGGCAGACGCAGCTCGACCACGGGAGAAGCCGCGGTCAGCACGCCCGTCCGTCCGGGTCGCGTTGAACCATGCGTTGGGGGCTACCCCGTCCGCCGCCGCGCCAATCATCCCCGTCCGACGGCACCCGAACGGCCCGTTTCCGGCGCGGCACGGCGGGTAACCGGGGGATCGGAGCACGCAGGGAAAGGAGTACCCGGCATGAGCACCAACGCATACCTCTCGTTCCTCGCGATCGGGATCGCGCTGGTCCTGGTGGACGGCCAGATCATCTACCGCAGCGGCCGCCGTTACCTCGCGAACGCCTACGGGGACCCCGGAGCCGGCGCGTCGATGACCCGGCTGGTGACCGTGTTGTTCCACCTCGTGACCTTGGGCGTCCTGGCCCTGGTGTCGCTCGTCGACCTCGGCGGCAGCGACTTGCCGGGCGTGGTCGGCCGGGTGGGCGTGCTGCTGCTGATCCTGGCGTTGGCGCACGCGGCGACGCTGGGTGCGCTGGCGCGGATTCGCGGGGAGCAGGACGTGGCGGACGCGATCGCCCATCGCGACGAGCGGATCGCGCGGCGGTCGGAGACGGATCTGCAGGCTCCGACGGTGACGCCGGTGCCGGGTCAGGAGGGCCGGCATCCGGACGTGAGCCCGTCGCTGGAGCAGCGGTCGCCGTATACGGCCTAAGGGTTTGAACGGTGCGCTTCCGCGAGTACTGCGGAAGCGCACCGTTCTCTGCGTGCGGCTTGACTGTCTACAAGCGAGGGTCGACCGGCTCCGATTCCAAGGCCAGCACGGCGAAAACGCATTCGTGCACGCGCCACATCGGCTCGTCGCGGGCGAGGCGGTCCAAGGCTTCGAGGCCGAGCCCGTACTCCCGCAGCGCCAGCGATCGCTTGTGGCCGAGGCCTCGTTGCCGCAGCCGGGTCAGGTGCCGTTCCTCGGTGTAGTCGGGGCCGTAGATGATCCGCAGGTACTCCCGTCCACGGACCTTCAGCCCCGGCTGCACCAGCCCGCGCGAGCCGCGGACCAGGTTGGCGGCCGGTTTGACCACCATGCCCTCGCCGCCGTTCGCGGTGAGTTCGGTCCACCAGTCGACGGCCGCCGCGACTGAGGCGGGGTCGGTGGTGTTCACCGGCAAACGTCCCGTCGGAGCCAGGAAACCGCCGCTGCTCTCGACGAGCCGGTCGGCCAGTGCGAGGTGCCAATCGTGCGGCCGCTTGTGGTGGGCCTGGCCCGCCGACGCCAGCACCTGGAAGGGCGCGAAACGCACGCCGTCGAGGCCGTCGGTCGGCCAGCAATAGCGTCGGTACGACTCGGCGAACGCGTCCGCGTTGGTGGCGCGGGAACGCGTGCGCTCCAGCAACCCGGACACGTCGAGGCCGGACGCGTCGGCGGCGGCCAGTGCACTCACGGCAGCCGGGAGCGCCGAGCGGGCAGCAGCGCCGACCGCCGCGTACTGGTCGCGCAGCAATTGCTCGGCCTTCACGCTCCACGGCAGCAGTTCGCCGTCGAGCAGCAGCCAGTCCGAGCCGAGTTCGTCGAACAGACCGGCCTTGTCCGCAGCCGCGCGGATGCGGTCGACCGCTTGGGCCGTCAGCGTTTCGGGGAAGAAATGCCGTCCGGTCCGCGTCCACACCGCGCCGAGGGCGTCGCCGGGTGCGCCGAAGCGGGCCCGGGCCGCGTCGAGCGAGCGGCACACGAGGGCGACGGCGCGCGAACCCATGTGCTTTTCCTCGCACACCACCGAATCCACGCCCTCCGCGCGGAAATAGTCGAACGCCTGCGAAGGGTGTTCCAGCAGCCCGTCGGCCGTCGCGGTGGCGACCGGCGACATCGTCGGCGGCAGGTAGACCAGCCAGCGCGGGTCGATCGCGAACCGCGACATCACCTCCAAAGCCGCCGCGGCGTTCTCCTCGCGGACGCCGATCCGCTTCTGGTAGGCAGTCTCGATCACGCGGCGGCCCAGGACGTCGGTGACGTCGAGAACGCCCGGGTCGCGCCGTGCGACCGGCTCCGCGGCGGCCGGGTTGGCGGGGAACGGCTTGGCGGGCTCGTAATAGACCTCGGCCGCCGGGACGGAGACGATCTCCTTTTCCGGGTACCGCAAGGCCGTGAGCGTCCCGCCGAACACGCAACCGGTGTCCAGGCACAGGGTGTTGTTCACCCATTCCGCGGAGGGCACCGGGGTGTGGCCGTAGACGACCATCGCGCGGCCGCGGTACTCGTTCGCCCACGGATAACGCACGGGCAGGCCGAATTCGTCGGTCTCGCCGGTGCTCTGCCCGTACATGCAGAAGCTCCGCACCCGCCCGGACGCGCGGCCCTGGAAGCGTTCGGTGATCCCCGCGTGCGCGACGACCAGCTTGCCGTCGTCCAGGACGTAGTGGCTGATCAGGCCGTCCATGAATTCCTGTGCTTCGGCCCGGAATTCGGCCGTCTCCGCCGCGAGCTGCTCGATCGACTCCGCGAGCCCGTGGGTGACCTGCACGTTCCGGCCGCGCAGCGCACGCAGCAGCTTGTGCTCGTGGTTTCCGGTGACACAGAAGGCATTTCCCGCGCGGACCATGCCCATGACGAGCCGCAGCACGCCCGGTGTGTCCGGGCCGCGGTCGACGAGATCGCCGACGAACACCGCCCGTCGCTCCGGATGCCGCGCCCCGATCGCACGGCCCTCGTCGTCGCGCTCGACGGCATAGCCGAGTTCGCCGAGCAGCGCTTCAAGCTCTACGCGGCAGCCGTGGATGTCGCCGACGATGTCGAACGGTCCGGTCTCGTGCCGCAAGTCGTTGTACAGCGGGACGCGCGTGATCGTCGCCTCTGCGGTCTCCTCCGGCGTACGCAAGACGTGCACTGTCCGGAAGCCTTCCTTCTGCAGACTCCGCAACCCGCGGCGCAGCTGATCTCGCTGCCGCCGGACCACGTGCGCGCCGAAGGTCCGGTCCGGGCGCTCGGCGTTGCGCGCGACGCACAGTGATTCCGGCGGGTCCAAAACGATCGCCACCGGCAGGACGTCGTGTTCCTTCGCCAGCGCGACCAGCGATTTGCGAGACTCGGGCTGCACGTTGGTGGCGTCGATCACGGTCAGCCGTCCGGCGGCGAGCCGCTTGCCGACGATGTAGTGCAGGACGTCGAACGCGTCGTTGGTCGCCGACTGGTCGTTCTCGTCGTCGGACACCAGCCCGCGGCAGAAGTCCGACGAGATCACCTCGGTCGGCTTGAAATGCGCGCGGCCGAACGTCGATTTGCCGGACCCGCTCGCGCCGACGAGCACGACGAGGCACAGATCGGGGATCTCAAGGGTGCTCATGCCGCGTCTCCTTTCGTGAACAGGGCCAGCTGCGTCGCCGGACCGACCTCGGGGTCGTCGGAACCGACCGGCAGCATCCGCACGCCGTAGCCGTGACTGCTCGCGACCCGCTCCGCCCACGCGCGGAACTCGGCGCGCGTCCACTCGAAACGGTGGTCGCGGTGACGCAGCTTGCCCGCGGGCAGCGACTCGAAACGCACGTTGTACTCGCGGTTGGGCGTGGTCACGGTGACCGCACGCGGCGCGGCGAACTCGAACACCGTGCGCTCCAGCGCTTCGAGCCGCGGCGGGTCGACGTGCTCGACGACCTCCATCAGCACCGCCGCGTCGAGCCCGGCGAGCCGGTCGTCGCGGTAGGTGAGCGAGGACTGCAGCATTTCCAGCCTCGAACGCTCCATTTCGGACCTGCGCTCCAGCCGCAGCTTCCGCGCCGCGACCTGCAGCGCGCGAGCCGAGACGTCCGTGGCCACGATCCGCTCCACCGACTTCTCGGCCAGCAGGTCGCGCACCAGCGCGCCCTCGCCGCAGCCGAAGTCGCCGACCGAACGCGCTTGCAGCGACCGGAGGACGGCCATGATCGTGCCGCGCCGCTGCTCGGCCAACGGCACCGGACGATCCGGCGCTTCGAGGACCGCGGGCGCAGCGAGCGCGTTGTCGATTTCCTCGGGCTCGGAATCGTCCACTTCGGCCAGTCGCGTCAACGCAGCGGTCGTCAATGCCCGGCGATGCGCGAGGTAGCGGCGGGTGATCAGCTCCTTCTCGGGATGCCCGGCGAGCCAGTCGCCGCCGGCGCGCAGCAGCTTGTCGATCTCCTCTTCGCTGACCCAGTAATGCTTCGCGTTGTCGAGGACCGGAAGCAGCACGTAGACGTGGTTGAGCGCGTCGGACAGCCGGAACTCGCCGGTGAGCCGCAGGTCGACATAGCGTGAATCGCCCCACTGCGGGAACTGCGGATCCAGCGGAAGCACGGCGGCCTCGACCGTCCAGCCGAGGGGTTCGAACATCCGCCGCACCAGGTCGGCGCCGCCCGGACAGGCGGGCACCCGGATGTCGAGCGGGATCGCAGCGGCCGCCAGCTCCGGATGCGACTTGCACCGCCCGGCGAGCGCGGTGCGGAAAACTTCCTTGAGCGCCACGGAAAGCAGGCTCGACGCCGCGTAGGGACGGTCGTTGACGTACTGGCCGAGCGTGAACCCGTCGCCGGCACCGGTCTTGCCGCGCACCAGCGCCACTGGGTCGACCTCGAGCATGAGCGCGGCGGTGCACCGCTCGTCGGACGTCTCGGGGTAGAAGACGTGCGCTTGCCCGGCGGAAAGCTCGAACGACTGCACCCGGCCTGGGTGCTTGTGCAGCAGGTACCCCAGGTCGGACGCGGGCTGGTGGGTGGTGGTGACTGTCAGGAACACCAGGGGAGTATTCCGGATGCAATTCGTCCGTGTCGCGGGAGTTTCCGTGATGTGTCTTTGATGACGTCCAGCGCCGGTAACGATTCTCGAAACCGGAAAGATCTACCACCGAGCACGAGACGGGGAGTTCTTTCAGGCGGCAACGGTGCACTGCTTGTGCGGCTTACCCGAGCACTGTCGATTTCTTCGACGACCACGGCTGGTCCAGAACAAGGAAACACGATGAGCGACCAGGACTCCGCCGCACCGCGCACGGATCGCCGATACCGGCTGGCGACCGCGGCGGTCGTGCTGGCCGTCACAGCCATGCTGGGCGGTTCGGGCTGGTGGCTGTTCAGCGGACGCACTGTGGCCGGGTACGCGCTGCCGGACGGCGCGATCCCGATCGGCGACCGTGACGTCTGCGCCAACACCGTGACGGTCATGCTCCGCACCGATGCCGAGATGACGGCGGTCGCCCGGGCGCTGCGCGGCGATCCCCGGGTCCTGCGGTCCTACACCGAGACCAAGCAGGACGGCTACGTGAGGTTCCGGAAGATGTTCGCGAACGAGCCGGAGCTGCTCGAGTTGACGTCAGCCGATGCCCTGCCCGGTTCGGTGACCGTGGTGCCGAAGGACCAGACCGACACCGAGGGCATCGCCGAGCAGCTCCGCGTCCAGTTCCCCGAGGCCCGGAAAGTCAGCGACAACACGGAGCTCCGCAGCAGGATCACCGGCCCGGGCTATCGGGATCCGACGTGCCCGCCCAGCGGAGAACGCTCCCCCTGAGCAGCCGCGGGCTCCGGACGCTCCGCACACAGCCAATCACCGGGAATAAACTTCCCATTAACTGGGAAAAGCGGCTAGGAACCCGCCCGTCCGCGACGTAGCGTGCCCGCCATGACAAGCGCGGATGCCAACCGGAGAGCCGGGACCAGGGCGGCGCGGATCCTGGCGGTGTTCGCCGAGCGGGAGAGCGCCACGGCGGACGAGATCTCCGTCGGCACCGGGATCCCGTCCAGTGCCGTGTACCGCTACCTGACGACGTTCGTCGAGACGGGCCTCGTGCACCAGTCGCGCACCCGCGGCCGGTACTGCGCGGGCTCGCTCACCGTCCAGATGGCCGAGAACTACCGCCGCGAGGCGCTCGGCCAGGGCGGCGTCAAGCGGCGGCTCCGGCAGCTCGCCGCGGACACCGACGAGCTCGCCGCGTTCCTCATCGCGCGCGACAACGACGTGCTCTGCGTCGAAGCGGCCGAGGGGACCCGCGTCATCCGGTGCAGTTTCTCGCCGGGGCTGAGCAAGCCGCTCGTCTTCGGGGCGAGCGCGCAGGCGTTGCTGGCGCACCTGCCGGAGGACCGGGTCGCGGATTCGGCGAAGGCGCACGGGCTGAGCGGGGAGCAGGTCGCGAAGCTCGAAACCGAGCTGCGCCGGGTCCGGGACCAGGGCTTCGCGGAGAGCGTCGGCCAGGTCGACCCGGGGGTGTGGGGCGTGAGCGTGCCGGTGCTGGACCGGCACCGCAAGCTCGTCGGCGCGGTGAGCACGATGGCCCCGGATTTCCGCGTGCGCCCGCGCCGCGATTCCCTCGTCACGCTCACCCACGCCGCCGCGCAGGACATCAGCCGATTGCAGGAGCACGTGTGAGCACCAGGAAGTGGACCGGACGCGAGGACGGCAGCGGTCCGGAACACCGCCGATGGCACCACGCCGTCAACGAATTCTCCAGCGGCCCCGGGGTTTCGCTGATCGGGTTCGCCAGCGACGCCGGGGTCCGGCGCAACGGCGGACGGCCGGGAGCGCGAGGCGGACCGGAAGCGATCCGGCAGGCGCTGGCGTCGTTCGCGATCCGGCCGGAGTTCGTGCTCAGCGACGCGGGCGACGTCGTCGTCGAAGCCGACGAGCTGGAAGCGGGGCAGGAAAACCTCGGCGAGCTGGTCGCGAAGCAGCTCAGCGACGGAAATCTCCCGCTGGTGCTCGGCGGCGGCCACGAAACGGCGTACGGCTCCTACCTGGGCCTCGCCCGCAGCGGCCTGCTGGACGGCCGCCGCCTCGGCATCCTCAACCTCGACGCGCATTTCGACCTGCGGACAGCCGACCGGGCGTCCTCGGGCACCCCGTTCCGGCAGATCGCCGCCGCGGAAGCCGAACGCGGCGCGGAATTCGCCTACGCCGTGGTCGGAATCAGCGAACCCGGCAACACCGCCGCGTTGTTCGAGACGGCCGCCGGGCTGAACGTCCGCCACCTCCTGGACGTCGACTGCCAGGAACGCCGTCTGGAAAGAGTTCTCGCCTTCGTCCGGGCCTTCGTCGCGGACGTCGACGCGCTGTACCTGTCGATCGACCTCGACGTGCTCCCCGCCGCGCAGGCGCCGGGCGTCAGCGCTCCCGCGACCCTCGGCGTACCCGCCGCGGTCGTCCTCGAGGTGTGCCGGCTGGTCGCGAGCGACCCGAAGCTCGCCCTCGCCGACCTCACCGAACTGAACCCCGTCTACGACGTCGACCACCGCACAGCCCGGATCGCGGCCCGCCTCGCGCACACGCTCGTGACGAGCCGTCCGGTCCCGGAAGGACACTGACCATGCCCCCTCAGCGAATCTGGCCGCGGCTCGGCGCCGTGCTGCTGGCCTGCCTGCTCGCGTTCCTGCCCGTGAGCGCGGCGAGCGCGGCCGAGCCGCAGGGCGGGAAGCTCGCCGCGCTGCGGTCCGGGCAGACCGCGCTCCGGGTCGGCACCGACGCCACGTTCCCGCCGTTCGAGTTCACCGACGCCAAGGGCGGCCAGCTCGGCTTCGACATCGACCTCGTCCGGGCGCTCGCGCAGCGCGCGGGCATCAAGAAGGTCGACTTCGTCCAGATGCCGTTCGGGAACATCGTCCCGGCGCTGCAGGCGAACCAGATCGACGTCGGCGCGTCGGCGATCTACATCAGCCCCGCGCGGGAGAAGGCCGTCGACTTCTCGGACATCTATTATCCGGGCGGGCTCGCGGTTTTCGTGTCCGACAAGGACAACTCGGTCACCTCGCTCAAGGATCTCGCCGGCAAGCGGGTCGCGGTCCAGGTGGGCACGAAGTCGGTCGACTGGCTCACCCAGCACCAGCCCGCCGCGCAGCTGATCACGGCGCAGACCAATGAGCAGATGTTCTCGTCGGTGAAGCTGGGCCAGGCGGACGCGGTCGTCACCGGGGCTCCCGCCGGGAAGTACTTCATCGCGCAGCAGGGCGGCCTCAAGCAGGTCGGCGACCGGCTGACCGAGGAGAACTACGGCTACGCCTTCCAGAAGGCCGACACCGAACTGCGGACCGCGTTCAACACCGCGCTCAAGCAGATGCGCGACGACGGCACTTACAAGCAGTCCACCGAAAAGTGGTTCGGCGCGGAGAGCACCGCTGCGAAGTCGGGCGGGCACTCGCTGTTCAACTTCTCCACCATCGTCGACTCCTCGGGACAGCTCTGGCAGGGCCTGCTGGTCAGCCTCCAGGTCATCCTGCTCGCGCTGGCGCTGAGCCTGCTGCTCGGCGCGCTCGGCGGATTCGCCAAGCTCAGCAAGATCGCGCCGGTCCGGTGGATCGGCAACGTCTACGTGTCGGTGATCCGCGGGACGCCGTTCGTGGTGCAGCTGTTCTTCATCTACTTCGGACTGCCGCAGCTCGGCCTGCAACTCCCGCCGATGACCGCGGGCATCATCTCGCTCGGGCTCTACAGCGGTTCGTACGTGACCGAGATCTTCCGCGGGGCCGTGCAGTCGATCGACCGCGGACAGCTGGAAGCGGCGCGGTCGTGCGGCATGTCGCAGGTGTCGGCGATGCGGCACGTGATCATCCCGCAGGCGTTCCTGCGGATGCTTCCGCCGCTGGGCAACGAATTCGTGTCGCTGACGAAGAACTCGGCGCTGGTCTCCTTCGTGACCATCCACGAGCTGTTCCTGGTCGGGCAGACCATCATCTCCCGCACCTTCGACGCGCTGACCGTGTACCTGTTCATCGGCCTGCTGTATTACCTGCTCACCAACCTGATCAGCGGCACCACGCGCACCCTCGAGAAGAAGATGGCGGTGTACATCTGATGGCACTGTTGGAAGTTCACGGCCTCGCCAAGTCCTACGGGGACGTCCAGGTACTCGACGGGATCGACTTCGCGATCGAACCCGGTCAGGTCGTCGCGGTGATCGGGCCCAGCGGCGGCGGGAAGTCCACCTTCCTGCGCTGCCTCAACCTCCTGGAGACCCCGACGTCGGGCCGCGTCTCGTTCGACGGCGAGGAACTGACCGGGCGCGGCGTCGATCTTGACCGGCTGCGGTCCCGGATGGGCATGGTGTTCCAGCACTTCAACCTGTTCCCGAACATGACAGTGCTGCGCAATGTCGTGCTGCCACAGATGAACGTGCTCAAACGGTCCAAAGAGGAGGCCGAGGCGAAGGCGCGCGCCTTGCTGGAACGCGTCGGCATGCTCGACCGCGCCGGCGCGTACCCGAACCGGTTGTCCGGCGGGCAGAAACAGCGCGTCGCGATCGTCCGCGCGGCCGCGATGGACCCGAAGCTGATGCTCTTCGACGAACCGACCTCGGCGCTGGATCCCGAGGTGGTGCAGGACGTCCTCGACATCATGTCCGAGCTCGCCAAGGACGGCATGACGATGCTCGTGGTCACCCACGAGATGGGGTTCGCCCGCAAGGTCGCCGACCGCGTGGTCTTCGTCGACGGCGGGAAGATCGCCGCCGACCTGCCGCCTGCCGAGTTCTTCTCCGCGGGCAACGCGAATCCGCGCGCCCAGGCCTTCCTGGAAAAGGTGCTCTGACCGACGCGTGCTCGCGGGCCGCTTGACGCCCGCGAGCACGCCGCTTAATCTTGCTTCCTCAGACAGGCACAGACGAAGAGCCACTGTCAGCGGTCTTCGTCGTGTCTGTTTTTTGTATGCCGGGATCGCTGACAGCCAGCGCAGAAAGTTGGCGGTCCATGAGTTCACCCACGGTCGCAACGCCGCGATCGATCGCGAATGTTTCGCAGGTCACCGCGCTGATCAACACGTTGTCGAAGTTGCCGCGCAAGGCGAACCTGCTGTGGTACCTGGTCCTGGGCGGGCTGTTCCTCGACGCCTACTCGAACGCCGCGCTCGGCGCCGGTCTCGCGCCGATGACCAAGGAACTGGGGCTCAGCGCGGGCCAGGTCGGCCTGCTCACCGCGACCGCGCCCGCGGTCGCCATCCTGTTCAACCCGGCGGGCGGCTGGCTGGCCGCGCGGATCGGCCGGGTCAAACCGCTGATCGCGGCGAAAGCGATCGCCGGGCTCGGCGCGGTGCTCACCGCGACCGGCGGCAGTTTCGAGGCGGTCTGGGCCGGTCGCGCGCTGGTCGGCGTCGCCTACGGCATCGACTTCGCGGTCGCGATGGCGCTGCTCGCCGAGTACACCCCCGCGAAGCTGCGCGGACGGCTGAACCTGTGGCAGTCCGTCTGGTACGTCGCCACCACGGTGAACCTCGCGCTGACGCTGCTTTTCTACCAAGCCGGCGTTTCGGTGGAGATCTGGCGCTGGTCGGTGGGTTCGGCCGGGGTCTTCGCGCTCGCGCTGCTGGTGCTGCAGATCGCGTTCCTCGCCGAAAGCCCGTCCTGGCTCGCGTCCAAGGGCCGCCTGGCCGAAGCGGCGCGCAGCCTGCGCCGGATCTACGGTTTCGACGTGGAGCCGGGAACGGCCAGCGGCGCCGACGCCGCGGCCGAGGAGCGCAAGATCGGGTTCCGGCACGCGGGCGTGCTGTTCCGGAAGCCGTACCTGCAGCGCACCTTCCTGTCCACGGCGATCTCGCTGACCCAGGCGATGCAGTACTTCGCGATCGGCTGGTACCTGCCGGTGATCAGCCTCGCGATCTTCGGCAACGAATTCGAGACGGCCACGCTCGGGTCGATGGTGTTCAACGTCGCCGGGATCGTCGGCGGCGCGCTGTCGGCGTGGTTCGGCCGGAAGATCGGGCTGCGGGTCAGCTCGGCGGTCGGCTACGCCTTCGCGTTCGCCATCCTGCTGGTGATGGGGCTGGGCTTCGGGAAGCTGCCGATCGCGATCGGGTTCCTGCTGCCGTTCCTGTTCATCTTCTTCCATTCCGCCGGCCCCGGCGCGAACGGCAAGTCGATCGCGGCGCTGTCCTACCGCAGCGACGTGCGCACCCTCGGCACCGGCGTGACCGGCATGCTCGGCAGCTTCGGCAGCGTCATCGGGCTGTACGTGTTCCCGCAGATCAAGGAGGCGATCGGCCTCGGCCCGACGATCGCGCTGCTCGCCGCGGTGCCCGCGCTCGGCCTGGTGTCCTGCCTGGTCGTGCGCTGGGACCCGACCCGCAGCGGCGTCGACCCGGACGACGAGGAGATCTCGCTGCCGGGGAGGACGGCGTGACGCGGCGCGGAATCCTGGCGGTCGACGAGGGTTCGACCGGCACGCGGGCAGCGGTGGTCGGCGAGGACGGGATGTCCGGCCCGTCGTTCTACACCGCCGTCGACGTCGTCCATCCGGAACCGTCGCGGGTGGAGCAGGACGCGGCGCAACTGCTGGAGCGCACCGTCGACGTCGCCCGTCAGGCGATCGCGTGGGCGGGGGAGAACGGCGTCGAGATCGTCGGGATGTCGGTGTGCACGCAGCGCGCGACCGCGATCCTGTGGGACCGCGTGACCGGGCGGCCGCTGGCTCCGGCCGTGGTATGGCAGGACACCCGGTACGCGGACGAGCTGGCGAAGCTCGCTCCGGAGTGGGATCCGGTGCTGTGGGAGCGGACCGGCCGCCCGGTCGGCACCCGCGCGCCGTTCCTCTGGGCGGCGCGGCAGCTCGACCAGCTCGACGTGCCCGCCGACCGCGTGCTGTTCGGTTCGGTCGACACCTGGCTCGTGTGGCATCTCAGCGGACGCACCAGGTATGTCATGTCGGCGACCAACGCCGTCGCGTTCGGCGGGTACCGGCTGCGCGAGCACGCGTGGGACCGGGAATGGCTGGCCGCACTGGGTTTCCCGGCCGAGCTGGCCCCGCCGCCGGTCGACGACGACGGCGATTTCGGGCACACCGACCCGGCTCTGCTCGGCATCGAGGTGCCGATCGCCGCGGTGATGGGCGACCAGCACGCCTCGCTGATCGCGCTCGGCGCGCTGACCCCGGGCCAGGGCACCTGCGTGCACGGCACCGGCACGTTCGTCGGCGCGCTGGCCGGGGACGAACCGCCGGACGGGCTCGGCGAGGTCGACGGCGTGCTGTGCCTCGTCGGCTGGCGCAGCGCGGGACACAGCCGGTTCAGCCTGGAGGCCTACACCTCCACCACCGGTTCCGCCTTGCGGTGGCTCACCGAGGATCTCGGGCTTTTCCGGTCCGCCGCCGAGATCAGCGAACTCGCGGCGACCCAGCCGGGCAGCACGTCGACCTGGTTCGTGCCGACGCTGGCCGGGCTGCGCACTCCGGTGCAGCGACCCGGTGCGCGCGGATTGCTGACCGGGCTGAGCCTGGCCACCACCCGCGACGTGGTGGCGCGGGCGGTGCTCGACGGGATCGCGCACGCGGTGAGCGACACCGTCGACGCGCTGCGGACGACGATGAACCGGCCGGTGACCCGCCTGCGTGCCGGCGGCGGATTGGCCGCCAGCGACGTCCTGCTGCAAAGCCAAGCCGATTTCGCCGGAGTCGAGATCGAGCGAGTGGCCGATTCGGCGACCGCCAGCCTGCGGGGCGCCGCGTATCTCGCGGGCGTCCGGCTCGGCGTGTGGCCGTCGTTGGCCGAAGCCGTTGCGAACCTGGGGAACGGCGAGGTCTTCGAGCCTCGGCTGCCCGAGGACGAACGGCGCGAACTGCGTGCCCGCTGGCAGAGCGTGCTCGCGGCTTCGCTGTCCTGACCGTCCTCTGTGGACGCTTTCAACTGTTGAGTGGAGAGACAAGCTCATGTTCACACTGCCGTCCCGACGGCCGAACGCCGTCGCCGCGAGGGCGACCCTGTCCGCGCCGTTGCGGCTGGACCGCCGCACCGCGCTGACCGACCTCGAAACCGGCACGTTCGACGTGCTGGTGATCGGCGGCGGCGTCACCGGCGCCTACACCGCGCTCGACGCCGCCTCCCGCGGCCTCAAAGTGGCGCTGGTGGAGCGCGACGACTTCGCGTCCGGAACCTCGTCGAAGTCGTCCAAAATGGTGCACGGCGGGCTGCGCTACATCGAGCAGGGCAACCTCGACCTGGTCCGGCATTCGCTGCTGGAACGGCAGCGGTTCCGCCGCAACGCCCCGCATCTGGTGCAGCGGCTGCCTTTCCTGTTCCCGATCCTGGCCAAGGACGGTGTTTTCGACGCGCGCATCGCCAAGGCGTTCGAGAGTCTCTTGTGGACCTACGACCTCGCGGGCGGCTGGCGGATCGGCAAGCTGCACCAGCGGTTGACCGTGGACGAGGTGCTCGCGCACGCGCCGACGTTGCGCGCGGAAAACCTCAAGGGCGGGCTGATGTATTACGACAGCCGCGCTGACGACGCACGGCTGACGCTGGCGATCGTCCGCAGTGCCGCCCGGCTCGGCGCGGTGGTGGTCAACGGCGCCGAGGTGACCGGATTGCGCACCGCGGGCGGGCGGGTCACCGGCGCGACCGTGCAGGCTGACGGCGAGCAGATCGACATCCGGGCGCGCGTCGTGGTCAACGCGACCGGCGTGTGGGCGGACCGGGTCGAGGGCATGGCCGACAGCGGGCACCAGCCGCAGGTCCGTCCGGCCAAGGGCGTGCACATCGTGCTGCCGTGGTCGAAGATCCGCAACGACTGCACGGTCACCGTGCCGATCCCGGGCCGCGCGCGGCGGGCCACCTGCACGCGCTGGGGCGACGTCGTCGTGGTCGGCACCACCGACACCGACTACACCGGCTCGACCGACGACGTGCACTGCACCCGCGAGGAAATGGACTTCCTCCTCGAAGGCGCCCAGATCGCCTTCGACACCAAGCTCGACGCCAGCGACGTGCTGGGCAGCTACGCGGGCCTGCGTCCGCTCGTCGGCGGCAAGGAGGGCGCGACGCTGGACATGCGCCGCGACCACCACATCACCGTGTCCGCGGGCATGGTCACGGTGACCGGCGGCAAGCTCACCACGAGCAGGCACATGGGCGAGCTGGTCGTGGACAAGGCGCTCGGGCTGCTGGGCCGGAAAGCCAAGTGCCGCACCAAGAATCTGCCGCTGATCGGCGGCGCCGGATACGACGCGGAGGCGACGGCCGCGACCGGTGGCGTCGCCGCGCACCTCGGCGGCCGGTACGGCACCGAGGCGCGGTTCGTGAGCGCGCTGGTCGACGAGAACCCGGCGCTGGGGGAGCCGCTCATCGAGGGGCAGCCGTTCCTCAAGGCGGAGGTCGTGTTCGCGGCGCGCTCGGAGATGGCGCGTTCGGTGGACGACGTGCTGTCGCGGCGGACCCGGCTGCGGCTGTTCGCGCGGGACGCGTCGGTCGAGGCCGCTCCGCTCGTGGGCGATCTGCTCGGCGCGGAACTCGGCCTCAGTCCGGAAACCGTTGCGGCGCAAGTGGAGCAGTACCGGGCGGACGTCGCCCGGGAGAAGTCGATCCTGTTCGGAGACAACCTGTTGGGAGCCAACGCATGATCAGCCGTCAGACCGTCACGCACCCGTTCAACCGGGGCAATTACGTGGTCGGCGCGCCGACGCCGCCGCGCTGGGGCGGACGCACCGAACCGGGCAAGGGCGACGCGTCGCTGCAGACCGCCGCGGTCGCCGTGCCCGCCGCGCTGACCGAGGCGCTGCGCGAGCTGGCGGACGCGGTGCACACCGAACGCGACGAGGTCGTGCTGCGCACCCGCGACTGGTGGGCGGGCTCGATGATCGGCGAGACCACGGGCGCCCCGGCGACCCCGGACGCGGTGATCGCCGAGGTGAGCACCGTGGAGCAGATCCAGGCCGCGGTGCGGCTGTGCGCCGAGCACCGGGTGCCGCTGACTGTGTCGGCGGGCCGCAGCAACGTCACCGGGGCCGCGCTGCCGGTGTACGGCGGGGTCGTGCTGGATGTGTGCGGTCTCGACAAGATCGTGTCGTTCGACGCCGAATCGCAGATCGTCGAAGTGCAGGCGGGCATGTTCGGCGACCTGTTCGAGAAGGAACTGCAGGAGACGCACGGCGCGACCACCGGGCACTGGCCGTCCGCGTTCGCGATCTCCACCGTCGGCGGCTGGGTGGCCTGCCGCGGCGCGGGCCAGCTGTCCACCCGGTACGGGAAAATCGAGGACATGGTCGTCGGCCTCGACGTCGTCCTCGCCGACGGCACCCTGGCCCGCTTCGGCGACTACCCGCGCGCCGCGACCGGCCCCGACCTGCGGCAGCTGTTCGTCGGCTCGGAAGGCACGCTCGGCGTGATCACCGCGGTGCGGCTGCGCACGCACCCGCTGCCGACGTACTCGAAGGCCATCGCGTACGGCTTCGAGACCTTCGCCGCCGGGCTCGACGCCTGCCGCCGGATCATGCAGCGCGGCGCCACCCCGGCCGCGATGCGGCTGTACGACAAGCACGAGAGCGGCACGCACTTCGGGCAGCCGGACACCAACCTGCTGCTGATCGCCGACGAAGGCGACCCGGTGCTGGTCGACGCGATGATCCAGGTGAGCGCCGAGGAATGTGCCGCGACCGGGTCCGAATTGGACGGTCAGCCGGTGTTCGACCGCTGGCTGGACGAGCGGATGCTGGTCGGCAAGTCCGCCGACGGGTTCACGCCGGGTCCGGGCTTCGTCGCCGACACCCTCGAGATGGCCGGTGCGTGGTCCGCGCTTCCGGCGATCTACGACGAGGTGGTGGCCGCGATCCAGGCCGTGCCGGGGACTTTGGCGGCGTCGGCGCACCAGTCGCACGCTTACACCGACGGGGCCTGCCTGTACTTCTCGCTGCGCGGCGACGTGGAGCCGGAGAAGCGGCGGCACTGGTACCGGTCGGCGTGGGATGCCGCGAACGCGGTGCTGGTACGGCACGGGGCGGCGCTGAGCCACCACCACGGGTCGGGGCTGCTGCGCGGGCCGTACCTGGAGGATGCGCTCGGCAGCGGGTTCGGGACGTTCGTCGAGGTGAAGCGGGCGCTGGACCCGGCCGGGCTGCTGAACCCGGGGAAGCTCGGCTTGCCCACCGACCTGGGCCCGAACCCGCTGGACTCGGCCGGCTGAGCCGGGCTTGAGGTCCGTGAAGGACTCCTTGAGGGAATCTGATTCCCTCAAGGAGCCCTTCACGGACAGCGGCGGGAGTCCAGTGGGTTCGCGAGCTGACCGGCCGCGGCCGGCGGGGCTGTGCCGGTCCGTGGGGGCTACCCGCACGGAACCAGATTCCTTCAGGGTTCCCCTCACGGACCTTCGAGGCGGCGGGGACGGGGGAGCGGCAGCGGGCATGAAACGGTGGAGGCCATGAACGAGAAGATCACGGCGGCGTTCGAGGACGTCCCGGTGTGCGCGTCGGTCGTCGGCGTCGCGAAGGTGCCGGATTTCGTGGCCGCGGCGTCCCGGGTCGGGATCCTGGCGTCGGTTCCGGTCGGGCAGCTGCCGAAGATCGTGGCGGCGCTCGCCGGGCGGGACAAGCTCGTGTTCGTCAACATCGATTCGTGCCCCGGGCTCGCCACCGACCGCGCGGGCGTGGACTTCCTCCAGGAGATCGGGGCGGCCGGGGTGGTCAGCACCCGGGTCGCGCCGATCGAACGGGCGCGGGCGCTGTCGATGCTGACCATGCACAAGGTGTTCGTCACCGACCGCTCGAACCTCAACCGGAGCCTGGAGGCGGTCAAGCGCAGCGGGCCGGACCTGGTGGAGCTGATGCCCGCCCCGATCATCCCGTGGATGTCCGAGTCCGCGAGGGAAGTCATGTCGCCGTTCGTCGCGGCCGGTTTCGTCACTGACCGCGACGGGGTGGCGCATTCGTTGGCGATGGGCGCGGCGGCTGCCGCGTCCTCCGATCCGGGGCTGTGGTCGCTGACCCGGTCCCGGCTGCGTACAGGAGAAGAATGAGTTTCGTAGTGGTGGCCCGGTATGCAACCGCGGAACGGGACCGGGTCGTCGAACTGCTCGGCCCGATGGCGGAGGCGTCGCGGCGCGAGCCTGGATGCCTGCGGTACACCGTCCACACGGGAATCGAGGACGGCGTCGTGGTGATCGTCGAGGAGTACGACAGCGAGGCGGACTTCACCGCGCACTGCGCGTCGGAGCACTTCGCCCGGATCGTGCTCGGCGAGGTCGTGCCGCTGTTGTCCGACCGGCAAGTCACCCGCTGCGTCCCGGTCGGCGCGTGATGGAGGTCCGCGGCGCGGTCCTGCGCGAGGTCGGGAAACCGCTGGAGATCGAGACGCTGACGCTGGCCCCGCCCGGTCCCGGCGAACTGCTGGTGCGGGTGCGCGCGGCCGGGCTGTGCCATTCGGACCTGTCGGTCATCGACGGGTCGAGGCCGCGTCCGGTGCCGATGGTGCTCGGCCACGAGGCCGCCGGCGAGGTCGTCGAAGCGGGGCCGGGCAGCGACTTCCGGCCCGGCGAACACGTAGTCCTGACGTTCGTGCCCTCCTGCGGCGATTGCGCTCCGTGCACGGCCGGCCGCCCCGCGCTGTGCGGTCCCGCCGCGGTGGCCAACCGCGAGGGCACGCTGCTGGGCGGCGACGTCCGGTGGTCGTCGCCGGCCGGGAAACCGTTGCACCACCTCGGGGTTTCGGCGTTCGCCTCGCACGTGGTGGTGTCCGACCGGTCGGCGGTGCGGATCGACGAAGCCCTGCCGTTCGACATCGCGGCATTGTTCGGGTGCGCGGTTCTGACCGGCGCCGGAGCGGTGTTCAACGCGGCGGACGTGCGTCCCGGCGACAGTGTGGCCGTGTTCGGCCTCGGCGGAGTCGGCCTCTCCGCGCTGCTAGCCGCGAAGGCCGCGGGTGCCAGTACGCTGCTCGCGATCGATCCGGTCGCGAGCAAGCGGGAACTGGCGCGTTCGCTGGGCGCCACGGTGGTGAGTGACGTCGCGGAGATCCGCGAGCGGACCGGTGGCGGGGTGGATCACGCCGTCGACACCACCGGCGTGGTCGCCGCGCTGAGCCAGGCTTACGACGCGACCCGGCCCGGCGGGACCACCGTCACCGTGGGCCTGCCGGACCCGTCCGCCGGACTGACCCTGCCCGCGCAAAGCCTGGTAGCCGAGGAGAAAACCCTGCGGGGGAGTTACCTGGGTTCGTGCGTGCCGCGGCGGGATGTGCCCCGGTTCATCGCGCTGTACCAGGCGGGGTTGCTGCCGGTGGAGGCGTTGCTGACGCATTCGATCGCGCTGGACGAGATCAACGCCGGTTTCGCCCGGCTGCGGGACGGGGGCGCGGTCCGTCAGGTGATCACTTTCTGAACCGCGCCCCCTGCTCCGCTACGAGTTGCCGCGCAGCGAAGCGGTCGCGCTGGTCGCCGCCTCGATGGCGGTCTCGGCGGCCTGGGTGGACGAGTTGGCGTCGAGCTCGGTGAGCGATTCCTTGTTGAGCGCGTGCACGGCCCACTCGTAGGTGTGGTTCGTCGTGCACGGCCCCTGGTATCCGAAGAAGTTCGCGCTGCCGCGGTAGTAGGCCTGCCGTGACCCGGCAGGAACCGAGGGCTGGTACGCGTGGTCGACGTTCTGCGGCAGCTCGGCGGCGGTCGCCGGGATGTCGTAGATGACCCAGTGGATGATGCCGTTGTCGAGGTCGTGCATGACGATCGCGTAGCTCTTCGCCTGCTCCGGCGCTCCGGACCAGGCCAGCGGCGGCGACTCGTCCTTCTTCTCGGGGTCGCCGTCGCCGCTGCTGGCGCAGTCGTGGACCTTGGGGATCATCCCGCCGTCGGCGAAGGCGGTGCTGGAGAGCGCGAAAGCGGCGCGCCCCGGACTCGCCGACGCGGCGGCGGGGCTCGCGGCGCAGAGGACGAGCAGGGCGAAGAGAACGATTCTGGTGCGTCTCACTGGAAGCTCCCGAGGCGGCTGGTGGTCTCTTGTCCTTTCGTGGGAAGAGTGTGCGCCGCAATCGGCGAGGACCGGCACGCCAGCGGCAGGGAGTACCACGTTTCCCGCCAAGAGTGACATGCGGCGCGGCGGTAGGGTGCGAAAGTGAGCGAACCCCGGGGGAGGCTCGGCCGTCACGACCTGGCCGAGGTGGCGCGCGCGGCGTTCGGCGCCCGCGAATTGGTGTCGGCGGAACGATTGCGCGGCGGTTCGAAGAAGGGCGTCTACCGGCTGACGCTCGACGACCGCACGACCAGCGTCGCCTACGTCTGGAACGCTGACGAGGACTACTGGCCGGACGCGGCATCGCCCGACCACAGCGATCCCTTCGGGCACAGCACCGGCATCGGGTTGTTCGAGGCCGCGCACGCCGCGCTGTCCGGGGCTGGCGTCCGGGTGCCGCGGATCTTCCTGCTCGACCGCAGCAAAACCCTCCTCGCCGGTGACGTCGCGGTGGTCGAGGACGTGCGCGGCGGCACGCTGGAAACCCTCGGGGACCGCCCGCGCGTGCTGGCCCGCCTCGGCGACGCGGTCCGGTCCCTGCACCGCACCCGGCGTGCTCACTACGGCCGTCCGGGCGCCGATAAGCCTGTCTTGCCGGTGCAAGACGTTGTGCTGCGCCGCGCATTGGATCACCTCGCCCAGGCCGCCGCCCGGGTGCCGGAGATCGCGGCCGTCGAACACCTCCTCGCCTCGCTGCTCGGGGAACGGCACGCAGCAGTGGAGCCACGCACCGAGTACGGGTTGATCCACGGCGAACTAGGCCCTGACCATGTCCTCGTCGACGAGCACGACCAGCCGGTGCTCATCGACATCGAGGGCGCGATGTTCTTCGACGTCGAATGGGAACACGTTTTCCTGGAATTGCGCTTCGGCGAAAACTATCGCTATTTCCATGTTGCGAGCCTGGACGACCGCCGAATGCGGTTCTATCGCCTCGCGATGTATTTGTCCCTCGTCGCAGGCCCATTGCAGTTGCTCGACGGCGACTTCCCGCACCGGGAAGCGATGCTGGACATCGTGGACCAGAACGTCGTCCGCACTCTCGGCCAGCTTGGCTGACGGCGCAGACATTATTGTGGTGCCCCACAATCCGGCCTTCTCCCGCCCTTCGCGCAGGTATCGTAAGACGACCGGCCGATCCCGGTGACTTCCCGTCAGACGATCAAGCGGAGGACAGGTGCCGGTGGCGACCTCGGCCGCAGCCGCGCGCTCGTTCGACGGCGGCGAATGGTGGCATGCCGGCCGGGTCGCGGCCGGGCTGCTGATTCCCGGGCTGGCGCTGCTCGCGGCGGGCCGTCCGGACTTGATCATTTTCGCCGCGTTCGGTTCGTTCGCCGGGATGTACGGCCGGGCCGAGTCGCGCGCACTCCGCTTCCGGCACCAGCTCCAGGCGGGTGCGGTGCTCCTGAGCGGCGTCTCACTGGGTGTGCTGCTGTCCGCCTGTCACGCGCCGCCTTGGCTGCTGGTCGTCACCGAGGCCACGTTCTCGTTCGGCTGCGCCCTGGTGACGAATCGCCTCGACTTGAGCCCGCGCGGACCGTTCTTCGGCATCTTCGCGCTGGGCGCGATCGCGTTGGTGCCCGCCGGGCGGGTCGAACCGTGGGTCGGAATCGCCTTGTGCGCGGGCACAATCGCCGGTTGTGTCCTCATTGGACTGACCGGTCCGGAACGCCCGCCCACGCCGGGGACGCCCACGTGCGCCCCGGAATGCGGTGCCGCCTGCGCGGTCGTGCACGCCGCCCGGTACGCGCTGGCGATCGCCGCCGCGGGCGCGGTCGGTCTGCTGCTCGGTGTGGATCACGCGAACTGGGCGATGGCCTCGGCGGCGGTCCCGCTGGCAGCGGCGGACCCGCGCAGCCGGTTGCATCCCGGCCTGCGCAGCGTGCTGGACCGCAGCGCGCACCGGGTCGTCGGGACGCTCGCCGGACTGGTCGTCACGGCCTTGCTGCTCTTGCCGGGATTCGCGGCCGCGCCGCTGGCGTTGGCGGTGGTCGTGCTGCTGTTCCCGACGGAGCTGTTCATGTCCCGGCATTACGGGATCGCGCTGGGGTTCTTCACGCCGCTGATCCTGGTGATGACGGAACTGGCCGCCCCCGCCGCCCCCGCGACGCTGCTGACGGCGCGGGTGGCGGACACCCTGGTAGGCGTGGCGGCGGGCATCGGGGCGGCGGTGCTGGTCCGCGCCCCGTGCCGGACCGCGGTGCTCAGGCGGAGCGTTCGACCGTGACGTTGCTGTGTTCGCCGGTGGCGCACAACACGTTCATCTCCGGCCGCGCAGCTGCCCGCCACTCGGGCGCGGTGCTGGTCCGCGCCCCGTGCCGGACCACGGCGCTCAGGCGGAGCGTTCGACCGTGACCTTCAGATGTTTCATCAACGGCTGATCGCTCTGCGTGCTGTAATCACCAATGGCGCACAACACGTTCATCTCCGGCATATACCCCGCCGCGCACCCGCGCGGGATGTCGTACGGGATCGCCCGGTACCGCTGCACCGAACGTGTCGTCCCGTCCTTCGCCGTGGCCGTGATGTCCACCTCGTCGAACTCGCTCAGCCCCCGGTCCCGCATGTCCTCGGCGTTCAAAAACACCAGCGTGCGGAGGTTCTTGATGCCGCGATACCGATCGTCGTCCGAATAGATCGTCGTGTTCCACTGGTCGTGCGAGCGCATCGTGCCCAGCGCCAGCGTCCCGGCGGCGGGGACCACGTCCGGCAACTCCGCGGTGGAGAACTCGGCGCGTTCGGACGGCGTGTGGAAGACCCGTTCGCGCGCGGCCTGGTGGATGCGGAAGCCCAGAGGCTGCCGGACCCGCGTGTTGAAGTCCTCGAAACCGTCCAGCACCCGCGCCATCGTGTCGCGGATCCGGTCGTAGTCGCCGACGTAATCATCCCACGGCGTCGGGCTTTCCGGCAGCGTCGCGCTCGCCATCCCGGCGATGATCGCGGGCTCGGACAGCAGGTGCGGCGAGGCGGGCTTCTTCATGCCGGTGGACAGGTGGACCATGCTCATCGCGTCCTCGACGGACGTCGACTGCAGCCCGGCCGTCTGGAAGTCCTTTTCGGTCCGGCCCAGGCAGGGCAGGATCAGCGCCTGCTTGCCGTGTTCGAGGTGGCTGCGGTTGAGTTTGGTGCTGACCTGCACGGTCAGTTCGCACTTGCGCAGCCCGGCCGCGGTGTAGGGCGTGTCGGGCGCGGCGAGGGCGAAGTTGCCGCCCATGCCGACGAATACGCGCACGTCGCCGCGGTGCATCGCTTCGATCGTGCCGACCGTGTCGAGTCCGTGGTGGCGCGGCGGGTCGATGCCGCAGACCTCGGCGAGCTTGTCGAGGAACTCCGGCGCCGGGCGGTGGTCGATGCCGCAGGTGCGGTTGCCCTGCACGTTGCTGTGCCCGCGCACCGGCGACGGGCCGGTCCCGGGGCGGCCGATGTTTCCGCGCAGCAGCAACAGGTTCACGATCTCGCGGACGGTGTCGACGCCGTGTTCGTGCTGGGTCACGCCGAGGCACCAGCTGATGACCGACCGGTCGGCGTCGCGGTAGATCTTCGCCGCCGCGCGGATTTCGGACTCGGTCAGCCCGGACTGCCGCTCCAGTTCGGCCCAGGACGTGGTTTCGCAGACGACCCGGTACTTCTCGACGCCGCTGGTGTAGGTCTCCAGGAACTCCGAGTCGATTGCCCCGGGATCGGTCTCGGCCATCTCGAGCAGGGCTTTCGCCATGCCGCGGATGAACGCCAGGTCGCCGCCGATGCGCGGCTGGAGGTTGAGCGTGGACGTCGGGGTCGCCTGGAAGGTCGCCATCCGGACGAAGTCGTGCGGGATGATCGTGCGCGTGGCCCCGGCCTCGACCAGCGGGTTGACGTGCACGATCTGCGCGCCGCGCCGGTGCGCTTCGGCGAGCGCGGTGAGCATCCGGGGCGCGTTCGACGCCGCGTTCACGCCCATGATGAACAGCGCGTCGGCGGCCTCCCAGTCGTGGATGTCCGCGGTGCCCTTGCCGGTGCCGAGGGCGGCCTGCAGCGCGCGGCCGCTCGCCTCGTGGCACATGTTCGAGCAGTCCGGCAGGTTGTTCGTGCCGAACTCCCGCGCCCACAGCTGGTACAGGAAAGTCGCCTCGTTGCCGAGCCGTCCGGAGGTGTAGAACGCCGCCTGGTCCGGGGAGTCGAGACCGCGCAGCGTCGCGCCGACCAGCTCGAACGCCTTGGCCCACGAGATCGGCACGTACCGGTCGGTCTTCTCGTCGTAGCGCAGCGGCTCGGTGAGCCTGCCCTGCGCCTCGAGCGCGGTGTCGCTCCAGCCGTCCAGTTCGGACACGGTGTGCGCGGCGAAGAATTCCGCGCCGACGCGTTTCCGCGTCATCTCCCAGGTGACGTGCTTGATCCCGTTTTCGCAAATGTCGAGATGCAGGCCCTTGGTGTCGTCCGGCCACGCGCAGCCCGGGCAGTCGAAGCCGCCGTTCTCGTGGTTCATCTTCACGATCGCGCGCGGTCCGGCGACGAGTTCCCGTTCCCGGACGAGGAACTGCGTCACGCTTTTCGCCGCGCCCCAGCCCGCGGCCGGGTGGTGGTATGGCTTGAACTCCGGCTGACCCTCGCGCTGCTCGTCCACCGTAACCCTCTCGACCGCGTCTGTGCTTCCCTGTCGATTCAAGCACGACGGCCCGCTCCGGGCATCCGGGCGGGGAATGCGAACAGGCTTATTGTGGAGCGCGACAAACATTTCTGTGCCGGTCCACAAAATGCGCGGGAAAACGGAGAACGTTTCCCCGGGAGGGAAATCCGCGTGGGCGGCCGCTCCGGGACGCGGGTACGATCCCGGACGTGGCCGACCGGGAGGAAAACGCTGTGCGGACCGCCGCCCTGACCGAACTCGTCGCCTGGGCCGACGAACGGCTGCCCCGGCTGATCGACGACGTCTGCGCGGCGAGCTGCGAGCGGATCGGGATGTACCGGGACGAGAAGATCGTCCCGCGCGCCGACCTGCACCGCTCGATCGCGGTGAACCTCCGGTTCATGGTCGACGCGCTCGGCGGCGGCGAGGCCCCGGACCAGCGCGCGCCGAAGGAGACCGGCCGCCGCCGGGCGCACCAGGGCGCGCCGCTGCCCGAGGTGCTGCAGGTGTACCGGATCGCCTGCGCGATGCTGTGGGACCTGCTCGTGGGCCGCGCCCGCGAAACCGGGAGCACCGACGTGCTGATCGACGTCGCGAGCCTGTTGTGGCAGGTCACCGACGAGCACGCGGTCCGCGTCACCGAGGCGTACCGGGCGGCGAGCGCGGAACTGCTGGTCGCGCAGCAGCGGCGGCGGTCCGCGCTGGCCGAGGCGCTGCTGACCGGCGCGCGCGGCTCCGATTCCGGGCCGTGGGAGGCGGGACGGCTGCTCGGCCTGTCGCTGGACGGCAAGCTGACCGTGGTCGCCGCCGAGACGCGCGGGCTGGCCGAAGAAAGCCTGGTCGGCGTCGAGCGACGGCTCGGCCAGCTCGGCATCGTGTCGGCGTGGCATCTGTCGCCGACGCTGCAGGCCGGCGTGGTGTCGCTGCGCGAGGAGCAGTACGACACGATGCTCGGCCTGCTTCGCGAACTGGCGCTGGCCCGCACCGGCGTCAGCCCGCTGTTCCGCTCGCTGACCGAAACCCCGCGCGCGGTCCACCTGGCGCGCACGGCGCTGTCCGGCATCCCGCCCGAACGGGGCGAGGTCCGCGCGTTCGACCCGAGCCCGCTGGCCGCGTTCGTCGCCTACGACCCGGACGAGGGCCGCCGGCTGGGGGAGCAGGTCTTCGGGGCGGTGCTGGAACTGCCCGCCGAGGAACGCGACGTGCTGCTGGAGACGCTGGACGCGTACTTCGCGCACGGCGGCTCCTCCGAACGCGCGGGGCAGGTGCTGCACTGCCACGCCAACACCGTCCGGTACCGGTTGCGCCGGATCCGGGAACTGACCGACCGGACGCTGACCGATCCGCGGGACCTGGCCGAGCTGGTCACGGCGATGCAGGCGCTGCGGGTCGATTCGGTGCGCTCGATCGATTCTCTTGGGAGCTGACGATGTCTGAAGAGTGGTACTACAACACCCGCACGAACGAGGTCGAGCGCGGCCGCCAAGCGCGCGGCGTCGACCGGCTCGGCCCGTACCCGGACGAGGCCACCGCGCGGCGGGCGCTGGAGCTGGCGCGCGAACGCACGAAGGCGGAGGACCAGGCTGACGCGGAGTGGAACAACCCGCAGTGACGGAACCGGATTTCCGCGGCGCGTCGACCGTCGGCGAGGCGATGCTCCGGGCGCCGAAGGTGCTCGACGCGTCGGCGACGGTCGACGAGGTGCGCGCGCTCTTCGAGGACGATCACGTGCACGCCGCGCTGGTCGTTTCCGGGGGAACGCTGCTGAGCGTCGTGGAACGGCCGGATCTGGACGGGCAGCCGGACGCGCTACCGGCGTACCGGGCGGGCCAGTTGACCGGCCGGGTCGTGGCCCCGGAGGCCGACCTGTACGCGACGTGGCTGGGAATGTCGCGGCGCAGGCTGGCGGTGGTGGACGCGAGCGGCCGGTTGCTGGGGCTGCTGTGTTTGAAGCGCAGCGGCCGCGGCTTCTGCTCGGACGCCGACGTGGCGGCCCGCGCGCAAGACCGGGAGAGCGGCTGCCGGGGCGGCCCGTCGCGGACCGCCCCGGTCAGTTTCAGCGCCAGTCCACTTTGAACACCCACGCGTGCTTCCCGGCCGCACGCGCCGCCGCCGGAACGTCGATGACCAGCCGTCCGTCGCTCTGGCTCCAGTGCAGCGGACCGCCGTAACCGAGCATGCTCACGCGGTCGCGGCGGCGGATCGGGACCGGGGCGTCGACCACGAGCTGCGAGCCGGGCGCGACGAGCGACATGACGTAAAACGCCGAACCGGGCCGCACGGTGAACCGCAGGTCGCCGAGCTGGGCCATGCGTGACCAGTACGTGGTGCCGTAGATCGCTTCCCCGTTGGTGCGCAGCCAGGCTCCGGTCTCGCGCAGCCGCTGCTGCATCACCGCCGGGATGGTGCCGTCGAAATCGGGGCCGATGTCCAGCAGGAAGTTGCCGTTCTTCGACACCACGTCGACCAGCGTGTGCACCACGTCGTCGGTGGTCATGTACTTGTCGTCCGGCGTCGCGCGGTTGTAGCCGTAGGAGAACGGGTCCAGGCCCCGGCTCGACTCCCACTTGGCGACGACGGTGTTCGGGTACGTCGTGTACTCCGGCGTGGTGAAGTCGTGGTCCGGGATGCCGCCGCGGTCGTTGTACGTGACGTCCTTGGGGCGACGCCGGTTCTTGGCCCGGTTGAAGTATTCAGTGAGCACTTCGCGGCTGTCGTTCACGCCGCCGATGTCGAACCACAGCACGTCCGGGTCGAAGCCGGAGATCAGCTCCAGCACCTGCGGCGCCTGGAGGTCCTTCACGAAATCGCGTCCGGCGGTGTACCCGGTGTAGGGCAGCGGCGCGCCGGTGTACGGATTGCGCGGCGCGTGGCCCATCCACGGGTTGTCCGGGTTGAACCATTCCGGCAGCGAGAAATACAGGCCGTTGCGCAGGCCCGGCGTGTATTTGCGCGAGGCGGCGAACAGGTCGGCGACGAGGTCGCGGCGCGGGCCTAGCTTCTTGGCGTTGCGGCCGCTGACTTTGGTGTCCCACAAGGCAAAACCGTCGTGATGCTTGGACGTGAGCACGTAGTACTGCGCGCCCGCGTCCTCGATCAGGCGCACCCACGAACGCGGATCGAACCGGGCGGCGGTGAACTTCGGGATGAAGTCGTCGTAGACGAACGATTCGCCGTAAGTCTTCGCGTGATAGGCGTAGGTCGCTCCGTGGGGATCTTGCTGGTTGTTCCAGTACCACTCGGCGTACTGCTGCCCGACCGGAGCCCACGCGGGCACCGAGTACACGCCCCAGTGGATGAAGATGCCGAATTTGGCGTCGCAGAACCAATACGGCGCGCGGTGCGTGGACAGCGACGCGTCGGTCGGCCGGAAATCCGGGATGCCGAGCGGCACCGGCAGGGTCCGGGTGGCGATCGTCGACCGGTCGGCGAGCACGCGGATCCGGCCGGTCGCCGGAGTCCCCGCGGGCAGGCCGCGGTCGGCGGTGAGACCGAGCCGCACCGTGGTCTGTTCGCCGGGCGCGAGGCGGGGGATCGGCGCGGGCGTGCGCACCCGGCCGCCCGGGACGTCGAGCGTGACGGTGATCCGGTCGCGGGTTTCGAGCCAGACGGTGCCGGTGTTGACGATCGTCGCCTCGACCGCCTGCGGACCGCCGTCCTGCAGCAGGTTCGCGGTCGCCCGGGCGTCGAGGACCGTCGCCGAACGGCCTTGCGCGATCGGCTGCAGCGTCAAGGCGAACACGTGCAGGCTCGCCACGTTCACCGCCGGTGCGGCGGTCTTGGGCAGAGTCAGCGCGACCGCCTCGCGCGCCGGGTCCATCCACACCTGCGCGGTGCTGATCGACACCGGGTTCTGGTCGGTGACGCCGCCCGGGCCGTAGCGGAAGGTCGAGACGACAGCGCCGCCGGAGCCCCACCAGTCGGAGCCGGACAGGGTGGCGGTGCTGGTGCTGCCGTCGGCGTAGTGGACGGTCGCGTCGCCTCCGGTGCTGCCGTAACTGCACGCGACGAGGAACGCGGCGCCGTAGTACCGGCCCTTCGGCAGGTCGATGCGCTGGCCGAGCGCGATGACGTTGTTCTTCGCCCCGGCCGCCGCCGAGCCGAGCAGATACGGCACGCCGCCCGCGGTGACCGTGCTGCCCGCCGGGATCTGCTCCGCCGGAAAGGTGTAGCCGGAGCCGTCGAAGTTCCCGTCGTGCGCGCTCGCGGAGTCGACGCCGTCGTTGTCGAACCACGCGTCGAGCGGGACCGGCACCGGCGGGGGCGGCGGCACGACCGGCGCGCCCGCCCCGTCCGTCACCACCGGCTGCGCCGGCCCGCCCGCCGCTGCCGCGGTGCTCGGCAGTCCGAGCAGCACCGCGCCGCCGAGTGCCATGCCGAGTGCGTGCCGACGAGGATAGGTCGTCATGGAACCTCCACAGTGAAGTCCAGTGGTCCGATGCCTAGCGCGGAATTTCTCGATCATCCGAGGAATCAGGGCAAGCGAGTGGCCGATACATCTGATGAATCATCGTCGGCGCGCACTGGGATGCTGTCAAGGAGATCCCGCTCAGCGGAGCACCGCGAAAAAGCCGACCACCGCAGCGGTGATCGGCTTTTCGCGAACGAGGGTCAGGAGCGCAGCCAGACCGCCGTGTCCGTCGGCAGTTCGGCGGTCACCGGGTCGCTGGCCAGCAGGATTTCCGCGTGCGGCGGCAGCGGGACCGGGGCACCGGAGAAGTTGAGGACGAACGTGAATCCCGGCCCCCGGCGGAAAGCCAGCACGCCGTCACCCAGCGAAAGCCACTCGAGCTCTCCGCTGAGTTCCGCGCGCAGCCGCAGTCCGGCGCGGTACAGGCTGAGCATCGACGCCGGGTCGCCCGCTTGCGCTTCCGCCGTGTACGCCTGCCATTCCGCGGGCTGCGGCAGCCACGCGCCGCCGGGGCCGAAGCCGAACGGCGGCGCGTCGCCGGACCACGGCAGCGGCACCCGGCAGCCGTCCCGGCCGGGGTCGGCGCCGTTCGTGCGCGTCCACACCGGGTCCTGCCGCAGGTGCGCGGGAATGTCCTCGACCTCCCACAGCCCCAGCTCTTCGCCCTGGTAGACGTACATCCCGCCGGGCAGCGCCATGGTCAGCAACGCCGCCGCGCGGGCGCGCCGGGTGCCCAGCACCAGGTCCACCGAACTGCCGTGCAGCCGGTCCGCGAACGAGAACCCGGTGTCGCCCGCGCGCCCATACCGCGTGACGTGCCGGGTGACGTCGTGGTTCGACAGCACCCAGGCGGGCGGCGCGCCGACGGCGTCGTGCGCTTCCAGCGTCCGCTCGATGACCTCCCGGAAGCGCGCGGAGTCCCACGGGCAGACCAGGAAATCGAAGTTGAACGCCGAATGCAGTTCGTCGCGGCGCAGGTACCGCGCGGTGCGGGACATGTCCGGCAGCCACATCTCGCCGACCAGCACGCGTTCGCCCGGATAGCTGTCGGCGATCTTGCGCCACGCCCGGTAGATCTCGTGCAGCCCCTCCTGATCGGAGAACGGCGTCTCGTCGCCCGCCTCGACGTCCGGCAGCCGCGCGTCCTTCACCAGCCCGTCGGCGACGTCGATGCGGAAGCCGTCCGCGCCGCGGTCGAACCAGAACCGCAGGACGTCCTCGAACTCCGCGCGCACGTCCTGGTTGTCCCAGTTGAAATCCGGCTGCCGCGAGCTGTAGAGGTGCAGGTACCACTCGCCGTCCGGCACCCGCGTCCAGGCGGATCCGCCGAAGCGCGACTTCCAGTTGTTCGGCGGCTCGGCGCCGTCCGGACCGCGGCCCGGACGGAACCAGAACCGTTGCCGCTCAAGCGAACCCGGCCCGGCGGCGAGTGCCTCGCGAAACCAGCGGTGCTCGTCGGAACAGTGGTTCGGGACGATGTCGATGATCACCCGCAGGCCGCGTCCGTGCGCCTCGGCGATCAATGCCTCGGCCTCGGCGAGCGAGCCGAACAGCGGGTCGATGTCGCGGAAATCGGCGACGTCGTAGCCGCCGTCGTCCATCGGCGACGGATACCACGGAGTGAACCACAGCGTGTCGACGCCGAGCGCGGCCAGGTGGTCGAGCCGGGCGCGGACGCCGGCGAGATCGCCGATGCCGTCGCCGTTGCCGTCGGCGAAACTGCGGACGTAGATCTGGTAGATCGCCGCGGTGCGCCACCAGCTGTCTTGTCTTCGCGATGCGGTCACGGAAAAAACCCTCCTCGTGGTGGGGGAAAGCGAGAGGTGCGGGACGGGCTCAGCCCTTGAGCCCGCCCGCGGTGAGCCCGGACAGGATCTGCCGCTGGAACACCAGGAACAGCGCCACCATCGGCAGGCTGGCGAGCACCATCCCGGCGGTCAGCACGTTGAGCGGCATGTCGATCGCGACTCGTTGCAGCATCACCGAAAGCGTCTGCTTGCCGCTGTCCGGGAACACCAGCAGCGGCCAGATGAAGTCCTTCCACGCGGTGACCACCGCGAGGATCGACACCACGGCCAGGATCGGCCGCGAGATCGGCAGCACGATCCGCCACAGCGTGCGCACCGGTCCCGCGCCGTCGAGCCGTGCGGCCTCGATCAGCTCGTCCGGGATCCGGTCGAAGAACCGTTTCAGCACATACACGTTGAACGCGTTCGCGGCGGCGGGCAGCCAGACCGCGGCGGGGGAGTCGATCAGGTTCAGGTGCAGCAGCGGCAGATCGGTGATGGTGACGTAGGTCGGCACCAGCAACGCAGCCGCGGGCAGCATCAGGGTGGCGAGCATGATCCCGAGGACGGCGTTGCCGAACTTCGGCCGCAGTTTCGACAGCGCGAAGGCGGCGGGCACGTCGATGGCCATCTGCGCCAGCCACGCGCCGCCCGCGACGACCAGGGTGTTGAGGAAGTACTTGCCGAGGTTCAGCTGGTCCCAGGCCTCGCCGAAGGTCTCCGGATGCCACTCGTGCGGGACGAGCGTCGCCGGGGTCTGCGCCAGTTCCTGCGGCGTCTTCATCGCCCCGGTCACCGCCCAGTACAGCGGGAACAGGAAGGCGAGCACGAAGACCAGGAGCGTGCAGGCGAAAACGACGCCGTAGACCACCTTGCCGCGGCGGCTGCGCAGCGCGCCGGGCGAGACGAGCGTCCTCATGCCTGGTCCGCCTTCCTGGTCAGCCGGACGTACAGCGCGGAGAACACGCCGAGCGCCAGGAACAGCAGCAGGCTCATCGCGCTCGCCGAGCCGAAGTCGTTGTAGACGAAGGCATAGCGGTAGAGCAGCAGGAGCACGGTCACCGTCGAATCGTCCGGGCCGCCGCCGGTCATCACGTACGGTTCGGTGAACACCTGCATGGTCGCGACGATCTGCAGCAGCAGGAGCATCAGCAGGACGAACCGGGTCTGCGGGAACGTCACGTGCCGCAGCCGCTTCCACATCCCGGCCCCGTCGAGTTCCGCGGCCTCGTACAGCTCGCCGGGGATCGTGCCGAGCGCGGCCAGGTAGATCAGCGTGGTGCTGCCCATGTTCGCCCAGGTCGAGACGAACACCAGCGACAGCATCGCGGTGCCGCTCGAATCGAGCCACTGCGGCCCGGACAGGCCCAACGCGCCGAGCGCGGAGTTGAACAGGCCGGAACCCGGGTCGTAGAACCACTTCCACATCAGCGCGGTCACCACCGGCGGCAGCATCACCGGCAGGTACACCGCGAGCCGGAAGAACGCGCGGGCGTGCCGCATCTCGTTGAGCAGCACCGCGGTCAGGAACGGGACCGCGAACCCGAAAACCAGCGCGAGACCGGTGAACAGCAGCGTGTTCCGCCAGGCGACGCCGAAGAGCGGGTCCGCGAACAGCCGGGCGAAGTTGTCGAGCCCGACCCAGGTGGGCGGATTGACGAAGTCGACCTGCTGGAAGCTCAGCAGCACCCCGCGCACGATCGGGTACCAGGAGAACATCGCGAACACGACCAGCGCGGCGCAGAGCAGCCCGTAGGCGGTGAGGTTCTCCTTGAGCTTGCGGCGCAGCCGGGCCCGGCGCCGCGCGGCGGGGGAGGCGGCCGGTCGCCTGGCCGGCGACGAGGACGTCGCGGGCCAGGCGAGGAGGCTACTTGACCTGGGCGAGGACACTGGTGACCTTCGCCGCGGCGGACGAGAGCTGCTGGTCGATATTCGCGTTCCGATCGGTGAGCACCGCCTGCATCACGCTGTCCAGGATCGCGTAGACCTGCTGTGCGTTCGGCGGTTCGACGCTGCCCTTGATCGTGCCTGTGGAGTCCACATAGGACTGGTAGTTCCGCGCGGGGACGTTGGCGTACTTGGCCTTCAGCGCCAGCTGCTGGTCGCGCACCGCACCCTGCCAGACGTCCGGAGTCGGCTCGGCCGGGAGCCCGACCGGCTGCTTGCCGTCGACGTACTGCTTGATGTGCTTCTCGAACCGGTCCGGGTTGAGGTACTTCCACTGGATCCACTCGAGACCGGCCTTGATCTTCTCCGGCGACGCCTTCGGGTTGATCATGTAGCCCTCGCCGCCGAGCAGCGTGCCCTTGCCGTCCGGCATCCCGGCGATGCCGTAGTCCGCGTACTTGCCGTTGAACTGCTTGACGAGCACCGGAACGTTGTCGGGGGCGGCCATGTACATGCCGAGCTGGCCCGCGCCCATCATCCGCTGCACGTCCTGGGCTTCCAGCAATTGTTTGCTGCCCATGGAATCGTCGGTCCAGCGCAGGTCGTGGAGCATGGTGAGGGCGGCTTTGCCTTTTTCGTTGTCGAAATCGGCGACCCATTTGCTGCCGTCCTTGCGCGCGACGGAGCCGCCCATCGACGCGAGCCAGCCGGTGAGGTGCCAGCCGCCCTGGTTGTTCTTGCTGTAGTCGGCGTATCCGACGATTCCGTTGCCCAGCGCGGAAATCTTCTTGGCCGCCGCGCGCACCTCGTCCCAGGTCCGCGGCGGCTTGTCCGGGTCGAGCCCGGCCTTCTGGAACAGCGGGCGGCTGTAGAGCAGGCCCATCGTGTAATTCATCGTGGGCAGGCCGTAGAGCTTGCCGTTCGGGCCGCGGAAATTGTCGAGCAGTTCGGGTTTGAGGTCGTTGATGTGCGGGACTTTCTTGACCGCTTCGGTGATGTCCGCGGCCTGGTGCCGGGCGATGATCTGCGCGGGATCGGTGAAGTAGACGTAGTAGACGTCTTCGAGCTGCCCGCCCGCCAGTTTCGCGCCGAACGTCTTCGGGTCCATGAACCCTTCGTGCGGTTCGATGCGGATATTCGGGTGCGTCGCTTCGAATTCCTTGACGTCGGCGTCGAAAACGCCGCGTTCGAACGGCTGGCTTGTCGGCGGCTGGCCGGTGACGGTGATGGTGACCTTGCCCCCGGCGGAGCTTCCCGGATCGCCGCCGCCCCCGCACGCGCTGGCGCCCAGGAGCAGGCCCGCCGCGGCGAGCAGGGCGAACGTCCGGCGGGGAACGGCGGGGGACCAGGGTCTGCTCATCTCAAGCCTCATCTCGCGGGGGAGCACAGCAGGTGATGGCGGTCACCCTAGAGCCGCAGACGGCGTCTCCGCAAGAATCAGATGAGAATCTGCAATTTATGAACAGCCGCTCACGCTGTCCGGCGAGCGGTGGACCCGCGCACCACCAGTTCCGGCGCGAACAGCAGCTCCTCCACCGCGACCTCCCCGCCGTTGATGCGTTTCACCAGCAGTTCGACCACCGCCCGGCCCATCGCCTCGATCGGCTGGCGGGTCGTGGTCAGCGGCGGGTCGGTGCAGTTCATGAGCGCCGAGTCGTCGTAGCCGACCACCGAAATGTCGCCCGGCACGGACAGCCCCTGCCGCCGGGCCGCGCGGATCGCGCCCAGCGCCAGCGGATCGCTCGCGCACAGCACCGCCGTGGCGCCGCGGGGGTACAGCCGGGCCGCGGCGGCGTGCCCGCCTTCGATGGAGAACATCCCGTGCTCCACCAGCTCGTCGAGCACCGGGAGCCCGAGTTTCGCGGCGTGCACCCGGAACGCCTCGAGCTTGCGCCGCGAC
Source organism: Amycolatopsis nivea (assembly GCF_004522235.1). GTDB lineage: Bacteria > Actinomycetota > Actinomycetes > Mycobacteriales > Pseudonocardiaceae > Amycolatopsis > Amycolatopsis nivea. Next base: position 145,956 of record NZ_SDLT01000014.1, on the reverse strand, counting down.
GGCACGTGATCGCTCGGCCCCAGCACCAGGCCGATCTTTTCGTGGCCGAGCGAGCTCAAGTGCCCGACCGCCTGCTCGACGGCCACCGCGTCGTCGCACGACACCTGCGGCAGCCCGAGGTGGTCGACCGCCGCGTTGATCAGCACCGTCGGCAGCCGGCGTTCCACGAGGTGGTGGTAGTGCGTGTGCGCGGCGTCGGCCTGCGCGTACATCCCGCCGGCGAACACCACGCCGGACACCTGCTGCTGCAGCAGCATCTCGACGTACTCCGCCTCCGACACCCCGCCCGCGGTCCGCGTGCACAGCACCGGCGTGAAGCCCTGCTGCGCCAGCGCATTGCCCATGACCTCGGCCAATGCCGGGAAAATCGGGTTCTGCAGCTCGGGCAGCACCAGCCCGACGAGCCGGGCCCGCTCGCCGCGCAGCTGCGTCGGCCGCTCGTAGCCCAGCACGTCCAGCGCGGTGAGCACGGCGGCCCGGGTGCTCGCGGACACCCCGGCCTTGCCGTTGAGCACCCGGCTGACCGTGGCTTCGCTGACCCCGACCTGGCGGGCGACTTCGGCAAGACGACGTGTCATGAGTGAAAGTTACCGCAAACCAGCGCAAGTTTCCGACGAAGCGGGCGGTTTGCTTGCTCTCCCGGTGAAACCGCTGGTCGCGCACGCCGCAGATCGACGAACGGCGTTGACTTACCGGCGGCGGTCGGCTGTAATTCTTGAACGAATCAGTGAAAATACCTGACGAGATCCCGGGCAATCGCGCCAGCGTCCTGCCCAGCCTCAACGAAGAGGTGCCATGCCGACTGCTCCGCGCTGTTCTCGTGCGCCCCCGGACCCGGCGCCCCGCCGGTCCGCTCCTGGTCCCCGCCGTCCCGCGCCACGCGGGGCGCTTCTGCCCGAGTCGTCTCCCTCCTCCTTGGATCAGAGGAACCCCATGAGAACGAAGCGACTGCTCGCGCGCGCCGCGATCGCCGCCCTGTCCCTGCTCCTGACCGCGCCCGCCTGGCCGGCGAGCGCCGCGCCGACCCTCGCCGCCAAGCCAGCTGTCCAGCCCGCCGCCCAAGCCGCCACCGCGACGTACACCGCGAGCAGCCAGCTCCCCGGCTATCCCGTCGCCAACGTGGGCGACGGCAACCAGGCCACCTACTGGGAAAGCGCGAACAATCAGTTCCCCCAATGGATTCAGGCCGATCTCGGCGCCGCGACGAACGTCGCCCAGCTCGTGCTCAAACTCCCCGCGAACTGGGAAGCCCGCACCGAAACCTTCGCGGTGCAGGGCAGCGCGAACGGAGCGAGCTTCAGCGACCTCGTGCCGTCGGCCGGTTACCGGTTCGACCCGGCGACCGGCAACACGGTCACGGTGAACGTCACCGGCAACACGCGCTACGTCCGGCTGAACATCACCGCCAACACCGGCTGGCCCGCCGCGCAATTGTCGGAATTCGAGGTGCACGGCCCGGCGGGCGGCGACACACAGCCGCCGTCCGCGCCCGGCAACCTCGCCTACACCGAACCGGCGAGCGGCCAGATCCGGCTGACCTGGTCGGCGTCCACGGACAACACCGGCGTCACCGGTTATGACGTGTACGCCAACGGCCAGCTCCGCGGCAGCGTCGCGGGGGATGTGCTGACGTACACCGACAATCAGCCCGCCAGCGCGAGCGTCGCGTATTACGTGCGCGCTCGCGACGCGGCGGGCAACCAGTCGGCGAACAGCGCCACGGTGACCCGCAACGGCACCCAGAGCGGCACGAATCTCGCGCTGCACAAGCCGATCACGGCCTCGTCGACCCAGCAGACCTACGTCGCGGCCAATGCCAACGACGACTCGGTGACCACGTACTGGGAGGGCAGCGGGGCGTACCCGAACCTGCTGACCGTCGCGCTCGGCGCGCACGCCGACCTCGACCGGGTCGTCGTGAAGCTCAACCCGGACCCGGCGTGGAGCACGCGGACGCAGACGATCGCCGTCGAGGGCCGCGACCAAGGCGCGACGGACTTCACCACGCTGGTGCCCGCGCAGCCGTATACGTTCGACCCGGCGAGCGGCAACCTCGTGACTATCCCGGTCAGCGGCCGGGCCAGCGACGTCCGCCTGCGCTTCACCGCCAACTCCGGCGCGGGCGGCGGTCAGGCGGCGGAATTCCAGGTCTTCGGCGTGCCCGCGCCGAACCCGGATCTGACGGTCTCGGCCGTGTCCTGGACGCCGCAGAAACCGGTGGAGACCGACGCGATCACGGCGTCGGCGACCGTCCGCAACGCCGGGACGGCCGCCTCGGGCGCGACCGACGTCAACCTGTACCTGGGCAAGACGAAGGTCGGCACGGCGGCGGTCGGCGCGCTCGCGGCCGGAGCGTCCGCGACGGTGTCGGCGAACATCGGCGCCCGGGACGCGGGCAGTTACGACGTGACCGCGAAGGTCGACGAGGCCAACACCGTCGTCGAGCAGAACGAGGACAACAACTCCTACACCAGTTCGGCGCCGCTGGTCGTCAGCCCGGTGCAGAGTTCCGACCTCGTCGCGGCCACCGCGTGGTCGCCGAACAATCCGGCGGCGGGCAACACCGTGACCTTCACCGCGACCCTGCGCAACCAAGGCACAGTCGCCTCGGCGGACGGTGGCCACGGCGTCACGGTCACGGTCGCCGACCAGAACGGCACGGTCGTCAAGACGTTGAGCGGTACCTCCGCCGGTGTTCTCGCGCCCGGAGATACCGCGTCGGTCAACCTCGGGAACTGGACCGCCGCGAACGGCCGGTACACGGTGAAGACCGTCGTCGCGAACGATGCCAACGAGCTTCCGGCTAAGCAGGGCAACAACACCAGTACGCAATCGCTGTTCGTCGGCCGCGGCGCCAACATGCCGTACGACATGTACGAAGCCGAAGACGGCGTCGTCGCGGGCGGTGCGGCGGTGATCGGTCCGAATCGGACGATCGGCGATCTCGCGGGCGAGGCGTCGGGCCGCAAAGCCGTGACGCTGAACGCGACCGGCTCCTCGGTCGAGTTCACTACGCGCGCGGCGACCAACACGCTCGTCACCCGGTTCTCGATGCCGGACGCCGCGGGCGGCGGCGGGCAGAACTCGACGCTGAACGTCTACGTCGACGGCACGTTCCTCAAGGCCATCGACCTGACCTCGCACTACGCGTGGCTCTACGGCGCCGAAGCCTCGCCGGGCAACTCGCCGGGCGCCGGGCCGGCCCGCCACATTTACGACGAGGCCAGCATGCTGCTCGGCACGACAGTCCCCGCCGGGCACAAGATCAAACTGCAGAAGGACGCCGCGAACAGCTCGAACTACGCGATCGACTTCGTGAACTTCGAGCTCGCCGCCGCGACCGCGAACCCGGATCCGGCGCACTACGCGGTCCCGGCCGGGTTCAGCCAGCAGGACGTGCAGGCCGCGCTGGACAAAGTCCGCCAGGACCCGAACCTCACCGGCGTCTACCTTCCGGCCGGGCAGTACCCGATGACGAGCAAGGTCACCGTGTACGGCAAGCCGGTCACGGTGCTCGGCGCCGGGCCGTGGTTCACCAGGTTCACCGCGCCGGCCGGGCAGGAGAACACCGACATCGGATTCGACGCACAGGCCAGCGCGAGCGGGTCGACCTTCAGCGGGTTCGCCGTGTTCGGGAACTACACGTCCCGCATCGACGGCCCGGGCAAGGTCTTCAACTTCACCGGCGTCACGAACATGACCATCGACAACATCTGGGTGGAGCACCAGATGTGCCTGCTCTGGGCGACCAATGTGGACAACTCCACGGTGAAGAACTCCCGCATCCGCGACACGTTCGCCGATGGCGTCAACTTCACCAACGGCAGCACCGGAAACCACGTCACCAACAACGAGGCCCGGTCCACCGGCGACGACAGCTTCGCGTTGTTCGCCGCCACGGACCTCAACCAGGGCAACCAATACGACAACGTGTTCGAGAACCTGACCGTGCTGCTCCCGTGGCGCGCGGCGGGCATCGCGGTGTACGGCGGGTACAACAACACCTTCCGGAACCTCTACATCGCGGACACGCTGACGTACTCCGGGATCACGCTCAGCTCGCTCGACTTCGGCTACCCGTTCCTCGGGTTCGGCCCGCAGCCGACGACTGTCCAGAACGCCTCGCTCGTCCGCACCGGCGGCCATTTCTGGGGCAAGCAGACGTTCCCGGCGATCTGGATGTTCTCCGCGTCCAAGGAGTTCCGCGGCATCCGGGTGTCCGATGTGGACATCCAGAGCCCGACCTACAGCGGCATCATGTTCCAGACCAAATACGACGGCAGCCAGCCGGAGAACCCGGTCCAGGACACGGTGCTGACGAACGTGTCGATCAGCGGGGCGCACCGCAGCGGCGACGAGTTCGACGCCAAGTCCGGCATCGGGATCTGGGCCAACGAACTGCCCGAACCCGGCCAGGGCCCGGCGGTCGGGTCGGCGACGTTCACCGGGCTCGCGTTGAGCGACAACGACCAGGACATCCGGAACACGACGACCACGTTCACGATCAACCGCAGCTGAGCGCGCGGGTGCCCGCCCGGTCGTCCCGGCGGGCACCCGTCCCTTCTCCCCGTCCCCGCGAAAGAAGAGATGCCATGACACGCATGCGTTTGTCCCGGCTCGTCACCGGATTCCTCGCCGCAGGGCTGCTCGCGGCAGGCCTCACCCCAGCCGCCGCGGCCGGCGGCCCCTCGCCGGGTCCGGCTCCGAACGCCGCCGACGTGCAGTTGACGCGCACGGTCTCGGCGAGCAGCGTGCAGCCCGGCTACCCGGTCGCCAACGCCTTCGACGGCAACCAAGCCACCTACTGGGAATCGGCCAACAACGCCTTCCCGCAATGGATCCAAGCCGACCTCGGCTCCGTCAAGGCACTCTCGCGGATCGTGCTGAAACTGCCTGCCACCTGGGAATCCCGCACCCAGACGCTCACCGTGCGCGGCAGCGCCGACGGCACGTCTTTCACCGACCTGGTCCGCTCGACCGGCTACACGTTCGCCTCCGGCACGGTGACCATCCCGGTGACCGCGTCCGCCCGTTACGTACGGCTGGACGTCACCGCGAACACGCAGTGGTCCGCCGCGCAGCTCTCGGAGTTCGAGCTGTACGGCCCGGACACCGGCGACACGCAGGCACCGACCGCACCCGCGAACGTCACGCTGACCGAACCCGCCTCCGGGCAGGTCAAGCTGACCTGGTCGCCGTCGGCCGATGACGTCGGTGTCACCGGCTACACCGTCTACCGCGACGGCACGCCCGTCACCACGGTCACCGGCACCGCGTTCACCGAGAACCGGCCCGCGGGCACGCGGATCGAGTACTTCGTCCGCGCCAAGGACGCGGCCGGGAACGAGTCCGCGGACAGCAACCACGTCGTCCGGGCCGGGACGCAGACCGGCCAGAACCTCGCCGCGGGCAAGCCGATCGAAGCGTCCTCGACGGTCGGCGCGTTCGCGGCCGCCAACGCGAATGACAACAACACGGGTACTTACTGGGAGTCTTCCGCAGGCTACCCGAACACCCTGACAGTAAAGCTCGGCGCCGACGCCGACCTGTCTTCCGTCGTCGTGAAGCTCAACCCGGACCCGATCTGGGGCGCGCGGACGCAGAACTTCGAGATCCTCGGCCGCGCCCAGGGCGCAGGGGAATTCACCACGCTGTCCGCACGAGCCGACTACCGCTTCGACCCGGCCGCCAACCAGAACATCGTGACGATCCCGGTCACCGGCCGCGCCTCGGACGTGCAGCTGCGGTTCTTCGCCAACTCCGGCGCACCCGGCGGACAGGCCGCCGAATTCCAGGTACTCGGCACGCCCGCGCCCAACCCGGACCTGGTCGTCACCGACACGGCCTGGACCCCGTCGAACCCGACGGAAAGCAGCGACCTCGCCGTGTCGGCGACCGTGCGAAACGCGGGCTCGGCCGCTGCCGCCGCGACGACGGTCAACGTCAGCCTGGGCGGCACCGTCCTCGGGTCCGCGCCGGTCGGCGCACTCGCCGCCGGAGCGTCCACCACGGTGACCGTGCAGGCGGGCAAGCGACCGCAGGGCACCTACCGCGTGGCCGCCACCGTCGATCCGGCCAACTCGGTGATCGAGCAGGACGAAACCAACAACACGTTCACCGCGTCGACGCAGCTGGTGATCGCGCAGGCCCCGGGACCGGATCTCGAGGTCACCGGCATCACGTCGAACCCGCCGAACCCGGCCGTCGGCGCGCCGGTGTCGTTCACCGTCGCCGTGCACAACCGCGGCACGAGCGGCGCGGGAGCCTCGGTGACCCGGCTGACCGCCGGCGAGACCACTCTGAACGGCGACACCCCCGCGATCGCAGCCGGGGCCACGGCGAACGTCGCACTGGCCGGCACCTGGACCGCCGCGAACGCGACCCTCACCGCGACGGCCGACGCGACGGACACGGTCGAGGAAACCAACGAAGCCAACAACACGCTTTCGCAGGCGATGGTGGTCGGCCGAGGCGCAGCGCTGCCGTACGTGGAGTACGAAGCGGAAGCCGCGCAGTACCAAGGCCAGCTGCTGGAGACCGATCCGCTGCGGACGTTCGGGCACACGAACTTCGCGACCGAATCGTCCGGCCGGAAGTCCGTGCGCCTGGCGAACCAGGGCCAGTACGTGGAATTCACCTCGACGAACCAGGCGAACTCGATCGTGGTCCGCAACTCGATCCCGGACGCGCCCGGCGGCGGGGGACAGGACGCGACGATCAGCCTGTACGTCAACGGCGCCTTCGCGCAGAAGCTGAACCTGTCGTCCACGCACAGCTGGCTCTACGGCACCACCGACGATCCCGAAGGCCTGACGAACACTCCCGGCGGCGACGCGCGGCGGCTGTTCGACGAATCGCACGCGTTGCTGACGCAGTCGTACCCGCCGGGCACGAAGTTCAAGCTGCAACGCGACAACGGCGACACCGCGGCGTACTACGTCATCGACCTGATCGACCTCGAACAGGTCGCACCGGCTCTGCCGAAACCGGCCGGATGCACGTCGATCACCGACTACGGCGCCGTGCCCGGCGACGGGATCGACGACTCGGCGGCGATCCAGCGCGCGGTCACCGACGACCAGAACGGCGTGATCAGCTGTGTCTGGATCCCGCCGGGCCAGTGGCGGCAGGAACGCAAGATCCTGACCGACGACCCGAACGTGCCCAACGGCGGCGGGCAGTACAACCAGATCGGCATCTCGAACGCCACCATCCGCGGCGCCGGGATGTGGTATTCGCAGCTGTACTCGCTGATCCAGCCGCAGGACGCGGGCGGCATCAACCATCCGCACGAGGGCAATTTCGGGTTCGACATCGACAAGAACGTCCAGATCTCCGACCTGGCGATCTTCGGCTCCGGCCGGATCCGCGGCGGTGACGGCGGGGCGGAAGGCGGCGTCGGGCTGAACGGCCGGTTCGGCACCGGCACGAAGATCTCGAACGTGTGGATCGAGCACGCGAACGTGGGCGTGTGGGTCGGCCGGGACTACAGCAACATCCCGGCGCTGTGGGGCCCGGCCGACGGACTGGAGTTCAGCGGCATGCGGATCCGCGACACCTACGCCGACGGCATCAACTTCACCAACGGCACCCGGAACTCGCGGGTGGTGAACTCGTCGTTCCGCACCACCGGCGACGATTCGCTCGCGGTCTGGGCGAACCAGTACGTGAAGGACCCGGCCGTCGACATCGCGCACGACAACGTGTTCCGCAACAACACCGTCCAGCTTCCGTGGCGGGCCAACGGAATCGCGGTCTACGGCGGGTACGGGAACAAGATCGAGAACAACCTGGTCTCCGACACGATGAACTACCCGGGCATCATGCTGGCGACCGACCACGACCCGCTGCCGTTCTCCGGGCAGACCCTGATCGCGAACAACGCCCTGTACCGCTGCGGCGGAGTGTTCTGGGGCGAACAGCAGAAATTCGGCGCGATCACGTTCTTCGCCCAGGGCAAGGACATCCCCGGCATCGTGCTGCGGGACACGGAAATCCACGATTCGACCTACGACGGAATCCAATTCAAAACGGGCGGCGGTTCGATGCCGAATGTGACGATCAGCAACGTCAAGATCGACAAGTCGAACAACGGCGCGGGCATCCTCGCGATGAGCGGCGCCCGGGGCAGCGCGACGCTGTCGAACGTGACGATCACGAACTCGTCGGCCGGCGACGTGGTCCGCGAACCGGGCTCGCAGTTCACGATCACCGGAGGCCCAGTCCCGGCGGCGGCGCGGGGCCGGCGCGGGACGCGGTAAAGGGGGAGCGGTCCGGCGCCGGGACGGGTGACCGTTCCGGCGCCGGGCGTGCGCGATCCAGGGTATTTCCGCGGATCTGCCGGTACCGTGTCGAAATCCCGCGGCCAGGTTCGTACCTCGAGGTGAACGTCCCGCCCGATCCGAAGGAGAACCCGATGAAGACCGGCGAACTCGACGAGAAATTCACCGCGACCCTGCGCAAGAGCCCGGCCAAGGGCGGCCACACGTACCTGATCTGGCCCGGGTCCGCGGAGTTCTTCGGCACCCGCGGCCTGGTGAAGGTCCGCGGCACCGTCGACGGCGAACCGTTCCGCAGTTCCTTCATGGCGCTCGGCGACGGCACCCACAAACTCCCGGTCAACGCCTCGCTGCGGAAAGCGATCGGCAAGGAGGCCGGGGACACGGTGACCGTCGTTCTGCTCGAACGCCTCGCCCGCTGAGCCGTTGGGCTGATCGGGTGGTAGTCCGGCCGCCGGGTAAACGCCCGGCGGCCGGACGAGCGTTTACCCCATCAGACGTGTGCGAGGGGACGCACACCGAACTCCTGGGGGAGACATGGGGATTCTCAGCGGCCGTCCGGCATTGCCGATCGCCGAAGCGACAGAAGCACGTCCGGAAGCAGCGCTGGAAACCGGAGCGTTCGATCCGCACCAGCGCTGGAGCAGGCTCGTCGGCGGAGGCGACGGGATCGTCTACGCCGTGCAGGCGGACGGCGCCCTTTACTGGTACCGGCACCGGGGCTGGGCCACCGGCGCGTTCGACTGGGCCAACCAGGGCAGCGGGCTGCTGATCGGGTCCGGCTGGCAGGACTTCGTCACGGTGCTCGGCGATCTGAACGGCGTCCTCTACGGCGTGCGCGCGGACGGGACGGTGCTGTACTACCAGCGGCTCGTCACCAACCTGGACACCGGCGCGGGCAGTTGGGCCAACAACGGCACCGGGGTCGTCGTCGGGACCGGATTCAACGCCTTCCCGCGCATTTTCGGCGGCCCGGGCGGCGTCATCTGGTGCGTGGACGCCAACGGGATCCTGTACCGGTCGCGGCGGATCAACGGCACCTTCGAAACGCCGCAGGCGCTCGGCGACGGGTTCAACGTCGCGCGCTATCTGTTCTCCGACACCGCGAACGTCATCTACGCGGTCAGCGGCACCGGCGCGCTCACCTGGTTCCGCTACCGCGACGGCAGCGGATGGGCGAACAACGGGCAGCCCATCGCGATCGGCGACAACGACTGGTTCGAGCTGTTCCGCCGGGACCTGTTCGCCGGCGGCGGCAACGGTGCGGTCTACCTCATCCGGATCGACCACTCGACGGTGCCGGGCGACGACGGCGACCTCGTCGAACTGCGCCTCACCAACCACGAGACGGTCGACACCGACGGCGGGCCGCGCTGGATCAACAACGGCACCGGGATCGTCGTCGGGCACGGGTTCACCGTCGAACGCAGTGCCGGGTTGCAGGGGTATCCACAGCAGCAGAGCGTGCCCGCCGGCGGGCGGGTGTCCATCGCGGTGTCGACGGCGTTCAGCACGGTCACCGCGCAGCTCGTGCGCGTCGCGCCTGGCGGGGACACCCCGGAAGCGGTCACCGGCACGACCACTGTCACCGGCGGCCTGCAGATGGTGGGCGCGAACTACCGGTCCGCCGGATGCGGCTGGACCGAGCGCTACGCCGCGGACATCCCCGCGACCTGGCCGTCCGGGGTGTACGCCGCGCGGTTGACCGGCCGGTACGGCCGGGTGCAGCACATCCCGTTCGTGGTGCGGCCCGCGGCGCCCGCGCAGAAGATCGCCGTGGTCCTGCCGACCAACACCTACCACGCGTACAACGGCTGGAGCGGGCACGACCAGTACTCCGAGGGCCAGGCCGGCGTCCGGCGGGTGATCTCGTTCCTGCGGCCCAGCTACACCTGGCTGATCGCGCCGAAAGGCCAGTACGACCTGGAGCTCTACAGCGATCTGGAGCTGCTGCGCTGGCTGAGTGCCGAGCAGGTCGGGTTCGACTGCTACACCGACCACGACCTGCACACCGGCGGCTGGCTCGAGGACTACAGCGCCGTCGTGCTCGGCTCGCACCCGGAGTACTTCTCGATGGCCATGCGCACCAACCTGGCCGGCTACCTCGCGGCCGGCGGCAGCGTGATCGCCACCGGCGGCAACCAGATCTACGAACGCGCGGAGTTCGACGCCGCGGGCACCACGCTGACGTTCCGTGCCGCCGACGGCAGCCGCGACCTGTTCCTCGACCACTACGACCTGCCGGAGTCGCAGCTGCTCGGGGTGAATTTCGAGTACGACGGCTGGATGACCTTCGCGCCGTACCGCGTCCTGCGCGACCACCCGTTCCTGGCCGGGACCGGCCTGACGGTCGGCAGCGAGTTCGGCGCGCACGGCCGCAACGGCGCGGCGAGCGCCTGGGAGTTCGACACGCTCCAAGGCCTCGACGGCGAGGTGCCGCCGAGCGGGGTCATCGCGCAGGGCACGAACCCGACCGACCGCGCGGGCGCCGCGATGGCGTGCAAGGAACTGCCCGGCGGCGGTTTCGTGTTCAGCGCGTCGTCGCTGACGTTCAACGGCGCCGTCCGGGTGGACCCGGTGGTGGCGCAGGTGTTGCGGAACGTGGTCGACCGGGCACTCAGCCGTCCCGCACCGGCACATTCCGCCGCCGCGGCGGCGGCCAGGGAATGAGACGGGGTAGTTGAACGTTTGACGATGCGTGAAGAACATTGGCTTCCTGTCGTTCGGCCACTGGTCGCCGAGCCCGCACTCCGAGACCCGGTCGGCCGCCGACTTCCTGCACCAGTCGATCGACCTCGCGGTCGCGGCCGAGGAGCTGGGCGTCGACGGCGCGTACTTCCGCGTGCACCACTTCGCGCGGCAGGCGGGCAGCCCGTTCCCGCTGCTCGCGGCCATCGGCGCGCGGACGTCGAAGATCGAGATCGGCACCGGCGTGATCGACATGCGGTACGAGAACCCGCTGTACATGGTCGAGGACGCCGGTGCCGCCGACCTCATCTCGCGGGGCAGGCTCCAGCTCGGCGTGAGCCGGGGATCCCCCGAGCAGGTGATCGACGGCTGGCGGTACTTCGGCTACGCCCCCGCGGAGGGCGAGACCGACGCGGACATGGCCCGCGACCGCGTCGAGGTCTTCCTGAAGCTCCTCGAAGGCGAGGGCTTCGCGAAGCCGAATCCGCGGCCGATGTTCGCCAACCCGCCGGGCCTGCTCCGCCTCGAACCGCACTCCGAGGGGCTGCGCGACCGCATCTGGTGGGGCTCGGGCTCGAACGCGACGGCCGTCTGGGCGGCGAAACTCGGCATGAACCTGCAGAGTTCCACGCTCAAGGACGACGAGACGGGCGAACCGCTGCACGTCCAGCAGCGCAAGCAGATCGAGGCCTACCGCGAGGCGTGGAAGGAGGCGGGCCACGAACGCGAGCCGCGCGTTTCGGTCAGCCGCAGCATCTTCGCGCTGACCAACGACCTGGACCGCGCGTACTTCGGCAGCGACCGCAACTCGCGCGACCAGATCGGCATGATCGACGAGAACACCCGGGCGATCTTCGGCCGCTCGTACGCCGCCGAACCGGACGAACTGGTGCGGGAACTGAAGGAGGACGAGGCCGTGCAGGCCGCGGACACCTTGCTGCTGACCGTGCCGAACCAGCTGGGTGTCGACTACAACGCCCATGTGCTGGAGAGCATTCTGACGCACGTCGCTCCGGAGCTGGGCTGGCGTTGAGCGCACGCTGACCGAGGGGGCGGCGGCTGGAACAGGCCGCCGCCCCCTCGGTTTTGTGTTGCTGGTGAAAATGCTTTTTGCACTGCGCCAATAAAGCGCTTTTCTTGCCGGACTGCCGTGTCAACACTTTCGAACCGGTAATGGCTCGAAAGAAGGAGAACGGCGTTCTCCGGTGTTTCTTTCCTGTTCCGCTCCGTGTCGCCGCTCCTAGGCTCGCCGCATGACCATTCCTTCCGAACCCATCGGCAGCATCCCGCGTTCGCCCGAATTGCTCGGCGCTCTCGCCGCGCGCCAAAGCGGGCAGCTCGGCGACGCGGCCTTCGCCTCCGTTCTCGACCGGGCCGTTCGCGAGACCATCGAAACGCAAGCGGAGCTGGGCGCGACCGTGGTCACCGACGGCGAGCAGCGCAAACCCAGCTTCGTCACCTACCCGATCGCGGGCTCGGGCAACCTTTCCGCGGACGGCGTCGTCATCCCGTTCGCCGACGGCCACCAGCGGCAGCTGCCCTGTTTGACGTCCGGGCCGTTCCGTTACCAGGAGCACGCCGAGCAGTATGTGCGGGCCGCGCGGCAGTGCACGAATATTCCAGTGAAACAAGCGGTTATCGCGCCTTCCGCGCTGTCGCTGCTTTACCCGGTCTCGGGCATCGACGGCTATTCGCGCGAGAAATTCCTCGAGGACCTGGTCGACGGGGCCGAGGCCGATATCCGCGGGTGCCTCGACGCGGGCGCGCACGTCGTCCAGCTGGATTTCACCGAGGGACGCCTGTCGCTCAAACTCGATCCCAGCGGTCAGGTGCTGCGCGATTTCGTCGAGCTGAACAACCGGGTCCTGGCGAGGTTCAGCGAATCCGAGCGGGCGCGCATCGGCGTCCACACCTGCCCCGGCGGCGACCTGGACTCGACGCACAGCCTCGACGTCGATTACGCCGACCTGCTCCCGACGCTGTTCCGGCACACTGTCGGCAATTTCTACGTCCAACTGGCCAGCGAGCCCGATCCGGACCGGGTCCTGCGCGTCATCGCGGATCAGCTCAGGCCGGGCGTTCGCGTGTTCGTCGGGGTGATCGACCCGATCGACCCGCGCGTGGAGACGGCCGAAGAGGTGCGCGATCGGGTTCTGCGTGCTGCTCGTCATATCCCGGTGGAGCAGCTCGGAACCTGTGACGACTGCGGCTTTTCCCCGTTCGCGGACGACCAGTCGACCTCGCGGCAGACCGCGTTCGCCAAGATCCGCGCGCGGCTGGAAGGCACCGCGCTCGCGGCGGAACAGCTCGGCGTCGGTTTTCCCGCTGCCCGCACTGGCCAGGATGCGCACCATGCCGCCGCTGTCGACTGATTATCGCGCGCGGTAAGGGAAATCGCCCGGCGGTCGCTACGCACCGTGCCTTTCCGTGCCTGGATCGGGGCAGGCGAGGGTGCGGACGAGGCGGTGGCGGTGACCCGCGGCCGACCATGCGCAGCAAACCGGACCGGATTCCCGGCCACGAAAGGGAAACGGCTTGCCCGGCCGGGTGTTTCTGGCCCGGTTTCGCTGGAACGGATGGTCTTGCAGTAACAGCGTGCATTCGCTGCGCTACTGGTTGTAACGTCGGTCGTCGGCAGTGCGGCCGGACGGCGAAGGGGAGAGATGACGTTTTCGAGAATCAGCGGCGGCGCGGTGGCGCTGCGGGCGGCGCGGGCTTTGGCGGTCCTCGCCGGACGATCGCTGCTGCTGGGACCGGCGAGGGCAGCGGCGTGGCTGCGCGGCGAACGGTTCGACCGGGACGTCTGGCTGGCGGACACCGTGGTGGCGCTGGGACCGGCGTTCGTGAAGGCTGCCCAGCTTCTGAGCACCCGGGCGGACCTCCTGCCGCCGAGCGGATGCCGCGCGCTTTCCCGGTTGCACGACCAGGTTCGTCCGGCCCCGCTGCGCACGATGCCGCCCGCGCTGCGGTTCGGCGCGGCCGAACCGCGGCTGGTCGGTGCGGGCAGCATCGCCTGCGTGTACCGGGTGGACCTCCCGGACGGCCGGACGGTGGCGGCCAAGGTGCGCAGGCCGGGGATCGTCCGGTCCCTCTCGGCCGATCTCGCGATGCTGGAATGCGGCGCACGCTTGGCGGCCCGACTGCCGATACTGCGCGGGGCGCCGGTCAACGCGGTGACCGCGCAACTCGCCGAAAGCATTCGTGCGCAACTGGATTTCACGCGGGAAGCGGAGCGGCTGGAAGGCTTCCGCGAAGCGCTCAGCACCGCCGACGGAGTGACGGTGCCCGGAGTTCATCGCGGACTGTCCACTGAGGACATTCTGGTGATGGACTTCCTGGACGGCCTGGCGCGTCGCCGTCCGGAAGAGCTCGGCGAGGAGGAGCGCCGGAACGCGGTGGTCACGGCGTTGCGCGCGGTGTACCGGATGCTGTTCCTGGACGGCGTGGTCCACTGCGACCTGCATCCCGGCAACCTCTACTTCCGGGAAGACGGTTCGATCGTCGTGCTGGACGCGGGTTTCACCGTCCAGCTGTCCGAGTCCGCACGGGAGAAGTTCGCGGCGTTCTTCTACTGCATGAGCCAGGGCGACGGTGAGGCTTGCGCGGACATCGTGCTGTCGACCGCGACGGCACCGCCCGGGTCCGACCCCGCGGGATTCCGCGCCGAACTGTCCGCACTGGTGGAGGAGCACACCGGGCGCAGCGCGGCCGACTTCGACCTGGTTTCGTTCGCCGCCAAGCTGTTCGACCTCCAGCGCCGCCACGGTCTCCACGCCGATCCGCAGTTCGTGTTCCCGATTCTGTCCCTGCTGGTCCTGGAGGGCACAGTGCGCGAGTTCCATCCCGACGTCGATTTCCAGCGCGAAGCCCGGCCCATGCTGGTCACCGCCCTGATGGAACGCGTCGTCGCCATGCCTCAGGAAACGCGGTGATGCCCGGCGTCGTGGCCAGGGCGCTGCGCCAGGACATGAGGCAGGTCGACTTCGGGCTGCGCCGGTTCCGGCTTCGTCCCGGCCCCGCCCGCGGTGTCCTGGAAGCGTCCGGGCGAGCGTTCCTGACCGGACTGAACGCCTCGGTCGAGCCGGACCGGGACGCGCTCGGGCAGCGGGTGTCCGCGCTCGAACCGGAGCTGCGCGGGTTCGCGCTCGAGGGTGCGGGAATGGGCTGCGCCCTGCTGGACCTGCTCCTCCCGGCCCGGCGCGGGCGGGTCGCGGCCCTGCTGAACGGACCGGCCGCGGACTATCCGCACCTCGTGCACGTCGGCATCGGCTGGGCCTATGCACGGCTGCGGCTGCGCCCGTCGCGGAACGCGGGAACGGATCCGTTGCTGCGGTGGCTGGCCTGGGACGGATTCGGCTTCCACCAGGGCTTTTTCCACACCGATCGGACCGTCGGCCGCCATCGCGTCGAACCCGGGATCGGCCCCGGACCGCGGCATATCCGCGACCAGGGGCTCGGCCGGGCGCTGTGGTTCTGCGAATGCGCCGACCCGGACGGCGTCGCGCTGCGGATCGCGGAATTCCCCGTCGAACGGCAGGCTGACCTGTGGAGTGGAGTCGGCCTCGCCGCGACGTACGCAGGCGGTGCCGACGCCGGGGAACTCGCCCGGCTCGCCGACCTGTCCGGGCCGCTGCGCGCGCATCTGGCGCAGGGCTGCGCGTTCGCCTGCGCCGCGCGGCGGGTCAGCGGAATCGTGCCCGCGCACACCGACAAAGCGGCCGAGGTGCTGGCCGGGACCAGCACCGGCGCCGCCGCGGACTGGACCGACCAGGCGCTCGGCCGGCTGCCCGCTCCGTCGACGCTCGCGCACTACCAGCGCTGGCGCGCGGAAATCCGGTATCTCTGGGAGAGGAAGAGCCGATGAGGCCTTTTCTGCGCCGGCACCTCGCTCGCGTGGTCGCGTTGTTCGGCTGCGCGGCGGTGTTCGCGTTCACGGTCGTTCCGCAGTCGTCCTCAGCCGAGGAAGCCGAGCTGGCGCACCAGTTCTCGTTCGCCGCCGCGCCGGTCAGCCCGGACAACGCGCCCGGCGGACGGCACGTGCGGACCGTCGCCCCGGCCTACGAACAAATCCGGTCGTGGATCTCTTCCGTGGGCGCGGCGACCGCCCTGTTCGCCGCGGACGGCGGCCCGGTCGCGCACGACATCTGCCTGGTAGACCCACGCACGGACACGGTCACCGTCGAGCCTGCCCCCGGCACCGGTGCGCGATACCAGCCGTTCGCGCTGACGCCGTCAGGGCTGGAGATGCCGTCCTTCGCGGCACCCATGGGCTGCCTGCCCGCGGACGTCGACGAGAACGGCCGCCAGGACGTCGTCGTCTACTACTGGGGCCGGTCCCCGGTCGTCTTCGAGCGCCTGCCGGGGGCCGCGCCGTCCGCGGCCGCGTTCCGCGCGCGCGAACTGGTCAGCCCGTGGCAGGTCTGGAACACCAACGCCGCCACCATCGGCGATTTCGACGGCGACGGGCACACCGATCTCGTCTTCGGCAACTATTTCCCGGACGGCGCACGCGTGCTCGATCCGACCGCGCACCAGCCGGAACTGACGATGAACGATTCGCTGTCGCACGCCGCGAACGGGGGCACGCTCCGGTTGTTCCGCTCCAGCGGACCCGGGCGGTTCGCCGAGGTGCCCGACGCTTTCCCGCCGGAGACGCGAACCGGGTGGGCGCTCGCGCTCGGCGCCCAGGACATCGGCGGCCGAGGGCTGCCGGATCTCTACGTGGCGAACGACTTCGGCCCCGATCACCTGCTGGTCAACGAGTCCGCTCCGGGCCGCGTCGCGTTCCGCACGGCGACCGGGACCAGGCACGCGACGACACCGAAATCGAAGGTGCTGGGCAACGATTCGTTCAAGGGCATGGGCGTGGCCTTCGCCGACCTCGACGCGAAGGGCGTCCCGGACATCCTGGTCAGCAACATCACCGAGCCGTACGCGCTGCAGGAAAGCAACTTCGCCTATCAGTCCAGTATGGACCGCGCACAGACAGCCGCCAGATTGCGCGATGGCGTAGCACCCTACGACGACCGCAGCGAGGATCTCGGCCTGTCCCGCACCGGATGGTCGTGGGATGTCAAGGCGGCTGACTTCGCCAACTCCGGTTCCGACGAGGTCATGCACGCGACCGGGTTCGTCGCGGGCGAGGTGAACCGGTGGGCGCAACTGCAGGAGACCGCGATGTCGAACGACCTCGTGCTGAGCCACCCCGCGTTATGGCCGCGATTCACCGAGGGGACCGATCTGTCGGGGCATGATCACAACTCGTTCTTCGCCCGCGGCGCGGACGGCCGCTACGTGGACGTCGCGGACCGGGTCGGGGTCGGGACCGACGCGGTGAGCCGCGCGTTCGCGGTCGGCGACGTGGACGGCGACGGGCGGCTCGACTTCGTCGTCGCCAATCAGTGGGCACCGTCCACTTTGTACCGCAACACCTCGCCGGCCGGTGCCTTCCTCGGACTGCGCTTGCGAAAACCCGTCGGCGGCACCGCGTGCGGGACAGGCGGGCCGGTTTCGCCTGCCATCGGAGCCGAGGCCGAGGTCGCCGCACCCGGTGGCGGGAAGCGGCTGGAACAGGTGTACCCGGCGAACGGGCACAACGGCGTCAACGCCCCTGACCTGCACTTCGGCCTGGGCAGCGAGCCACCGTCCACACTGCCGGTCCGCCTGGCGTGGCGAGACGGCTGCGGACACCGCCACGAGGGTTCGGTGACGCTTCCGCCCGGCTGGCACCAGCTGCGGCTCAACCCCGACGGCACCATCGAGGAGGACCGGTGACCAAGTCGCCGAGCGAACGCCGTTCCGCTGCCCTGCGCCGGTTCGGCGCGTCGATCACCGTGCTGACCGTGCTCGGGCACACCGTGCTCGGCTTCGAACAGGCGTATCTGACCCCGGTGGTCGCCGTGTTCGCCGCGCTGGCCGCGGAGATCGTGCTGGAGTCCGTGGAGGCGACGGCCGCCGAACGTCGCCCACGCTACCTCGGCAAACCCGGTGCGGTGGTCGATTTCCTGCTCCCCGCCTACATCACCGGCATGGCGTGCGCGATGCTCCTGTACGCCAACGACCGGTTCATGCCGACGGTGCTCGCCGCGGTGGTCGGGGTCGCTTCCAAGTACCTCGTGCGGGTGCGGATCGGCGGCAAGAGCAGGCACGTGCTGAACCCGAGCAACGTCGGGATCGTGGTGGTCCTGCTGCTGTTCGGCTGGGTCGGCATCGCGCCGCCGTACGAGTTCACCGAATGGGTCACCGGCTGGTGGGGCGCGCTCGTGCCCGCCCTGCTGCTGGTCGCCGGGACCATGCTGAACGCCAAGCTCACCGGCAAGGTCCCGCTGATCCTCGGCTGGGTCGGCGGCTTCCTCGGCCAAGCGTTGCTGCGCGCGCTGTTCACCGATATCTCGCTGGTCAGCGCGGTGCTGCCGATCACCGGCACGGCGTTCGTCCTGTTCACCAACTACATGATCACCGACCCGGGCACCACGCCGTCCTCGCGACGGAACCAGGTGTACTTCGGGCTCGCCACCGCCGCGGTGTACGGCGTGCTCGTGCAGTTCCACGTCGTGTTCGGCCTGTTCTTCGCGTTGACGATCACCTGCGCGCTGCGGGCCGCGGCGCTCGCGATCGCCGCCCGGAAGAGTCCGCAATGGACGGTCCTGGTCCCGGCGCCGCGCACCGCTGCCGAGCCCGTCCCGGCCCGGGAGCCCGCATGACCCGCCGCGAACCCGGCGAGCCGATCGCAATCGTCGGGATGGCCTGCCGCTACCCGGACGCGGCCGATCCGGCGCAGCTGTGGGAAACCGTGCTCCACCAGCGCCGCGCGTTCCGGCAGTTGCCGCCGGGACGCCTCGACCTCGCCGACTACTGGAGCGCCGACGCCAGCGTCCCCGACCGGACCTACAGCACCCAGGCCGCGGTGCTGGCGGACTGGGATTTCGATCGGGAGGCGTTCCGGATCCCCGGCTCGACGTTCCGCGCCGCCGATCCCGCGCACTGGCTGGCCTTGGAAACCGCGGACCGGGCGCTGGCGGACGCGGGTCATCCGGGAGGTGCCGGCCTGGACGCGGACCGGGTGGCCGTCGTGGTCGGCAACAGCCTCACCGGCGAAGTGACCCGCGCCCGGACCCTGCGGCTGCGCTGGCCGTACGTCCGCGACGTCCTGCGCGTCACGTTGTCCGAGGTCGACCTCGCGGAAGTGGAAAAGCGGTACCTGGCAGCGTTTCCCGAGGTCGGGGACGAGACGCTGGCCGGAAGCCTCGCCAACACCATCGCGGGCCGGATCTGCAACCACTTCGGCTTCCACGGCGGCGGGTACACAGTGGACGGTGCGTGCGCCTCGTCCATGCTCGCCGTGATCACCGCCTGCCGCGCGCTGCGAGACGGTAGTGCCGATTTCGCGCTGGCCGGGGGAGTGGACCTGTCGCTCGACCCGTTCGAGCTGGTCGGCTTCGCGAAGACCGGTGCGCTGGCCGCCGAGGAGATGCGGATCTACGACGAGCGTTCGGCGGGCTTCTGGCCCGGCGAGGGCTGCGGAATGCTCGCGCTCGCCCGCGCCGAGCACGCCCGCGCGGCGGGACTGCCGGTGTACGCGGAAATCCTCGGCTGGGGCGTTTCCTCGGACGGCCGCGGCGGCATCACCCGGCCCGAGCCGGACGGGCAGCTGCTCGCGCTGCGCCGCGCGGGCGAGATGGCCGGGATCGAGCACGCCGAGATCGGACTGTACGAGGGACACGGCACCGGAACGGCGGTCGGGGATCTGGTCGAGCTGACAGCGCTGAACCGGGCCCGGTCGGGTGCCTCGTCGGCCGCCGCGCTCGGCTCGGTAAAAGCGAACATCGGGCACACCAAAGCAGCTGCCGGAGCCGCTGGGGTGGTGAAAGCCGCGCTGAGCGTGTCCTCCGGGCTGCTGCCGCCGACCACCGGCTGCGCGACGCCGCATCCGGCGCTGGGGGAGACCCTGCGGGTGCTCTTGGAGGCAGAGCCCTGGCCGGAGGGCCGCCGCCTCGCCGGGGTGAGCGCCATGGGGTTCGGCGGCATCAACACCCACGTCGTGCTGGGCTCTCCGGCGCGGACCCGGCCAGTGCGGTCGTCGGTGGCGGATCGGCCGACTCCGGAATTCGACGTCATCGCGGTCAGCGGACCGGACCCCGCTCTCGTCGCCGCCGAACTAACCCGGATCGCCGAAGCAGCGCCGCGATTGTCACGAGCCGAACTGCACGACCTCGCCTGCCAGTACGGACGCCTGGGCACCGCCGGGCCCGTCCGCGCCGCGCTGGTCGCCCACACCCCGGCCGAGCTGGGTTCTCTCGCTGCCCGTGCAGCAGCCGAGGTGCCGTCGTTGCCCCACGGTCAGCTCGCGGCATCCCCGGGCTGCTGGCTGGGCAACGCCGTACCAGGCCGGGTCGCGCTGCTGTTCCCCGGACAAGGCGCGAGCGGCGCGGAACCAGCCGACACCACGCTGGCCCAGCCCGCGATCTACCGTGCCTGCCGCACGGCGCTCGCGCGGCTCGACGAGCTTGGCGTCACCGCGAGCGCGGCGATTGGACACAGTCTCGGCGAACTGGCCGCGCTCACGTGGGCGGGCTGTCTGTCTGCCGAGGACGGTGGACGGCTGGCCGTCGAACGCGGCCGGATCATGGGCAAATACGGCACGTCAGGCACCGGAATGCTCGCTGTCGCGGCGAGCGCGGACGAGGCGCAGGCGCTCTGTACCGGCACGGACGTCGTGCTGGCCGCCGACAACTCCGCTCTGTCGCAGGTGCTTTCCGGTTCGGTGGCCGAACTCCAGACGGTGGCGGAAACAGCCGAGCGGCGCGGGTTCCGCGTCACCTGGCTTCCGGTGTCGCACGGCTTCCACAGCCCCGCCATGGCTGCCTGCACCAAGCCGTGGCGTGCGTTCCTCAAGGGCATTGGGCTCGCTCCGGTGCGGCGCACGGTGGTGTCCACTGTGTACGGCCGCCCGCTCACCGACGAGGATGATCTCGGCGAACTGCTCGTCCGGCAGTTGTGCGCGCCGGTGCAGTTCCGGACCGCCGTACAGGCCGTCGACGCGGACCTGTTTGTCGAGGCGGGCCCCGGCCGGGCTCTGAGCACCTTGGCTGGTCGGGAGGCAGTCAGCCTGGACATCGGCTCATCCGGCGACCGGGCAGCCGCCGATTCCGTTGCCGCACTGTTCGCCGCCGGATCCGTCGCGAACCTCGCCCGCTGGTTCGCCGGACGCGCCGCGCGTCCCTTGGACCTCGACCACGAACCGGAGTTCCTTACGAACCCGTGTTCGGCAGCACCCTCGGCGATCCCTGAGCCGCGGGAAGCGCTCGACGCTGCTCCGGCTCGCGACGCCGCCGCGACCGTCACCGGCTTGCTCGCCGAGGCCACCGAACTCGACGCAGCGCTCATCGGCTCCGACGCGCGCCTCCTCGCCGACCTCAACCTGAGCTCGCTCCGGGCGACCCAGCTCGTCGTGGAGGCGGCGTCGGCGCTCGGCCGGAAGCTCCCGTCGGTGTCGATGGCGTTCGCCGACAGCTCGGTCGGCGAGGTGATCGCGGAGATCGAACGGCTCCCGGAGACCGCGGAACCCGACGTGGAGACCCCGGGAGTGCGGCCCTGGACCGGCTGCTTTACCGAGGTCCTGGCCCCAGCCCGGCCGGAACCGTGGCGTCCGACGAAAACCGTGTGCCTCGCCGACCCGGAAGACGTCGAGGCGCTGCTCGACGCCGGGCGGAAAGCCCTGCGCCATCAGGCGCTCGTGGTCGTGACGCACGACTGCGCGCTCAGCGGCTTCTTCCGTTCGCTGCACCAGGAACACCCCGGGATCGGCATCACCCTCGCTCAGGTCCCGGCCGGCACCGCGGATTTCTCAGCACTCCACGCCGAGCCCGGCCGATTCCGCGAACTAGTCCTCGGTGAGGACGGCTCCTGGTATGAACCGCGCGAGCAACTCGTCGCCGCGGAGCCGGACGAAACCCTCCTCGACGAGCAAGACGTGCTCCTGGTCAGCGGTGGCGGCAAAGGCATCGGCTACGAGTGTGCGCACGCCCTGGCCCGCAAAACGGGGCTCGCGCTCGCCCTTCTCGGCCGCTCTCATCCGGAGACCGACGAACTCCTCCAGTCCAACTTGGACCGGCTGAGGGCGGACGGGATCCGCGTCGCCTACGAGGCCGCCGACGTCGGCGACCCGGATGCCGTCGCGCTCGCCGTGGAAAAACTCACCGCCGAAACCGGCCCGGTGACCGCCCTGCTGCACGCGAGCGGCATCAACGAACCCGCCCGATTCGCCGACCTGACGCCCGACCGGATCCGCGCTCACCTGCGTCCGAAGGTCACCGGTCTGCGCGCGTTGCTCGCCGCCGTCCCGCCCGAATCGCTGCGGCTGCTGGTCACGTTCGGCTCAGTCATCGGGTCGGCCGGGATGGCGGGGGAGTGCCACTACGCGCTGGCCAACGGCCTCCTGCGCGCCGAGGCTCGACGGCTCGCCCGGGAGGTGCCGTCCTGCCGAGTGCTCGACATCGCCTGGTCCGCGTGGTCGGGTGCTGGCATGGCCGAACGCATGGGCGCGGCGCAAGCCCTCGCCCGCTCCGGTGCCACGCCGATCCCGGTCGAGGACGGAACCGAACTGTTCCTGCGGCTGCTGCGCGTGCCGTCGACCCCCGCCGACGTGTCCGTGCACGGACGGCTCGGCGCTGAATTCCCGGCCGGAACCGGCCGCTTCCTGGAGCGGATCCGAGCGGGCCACCCCGGCGTCGAACTCGTCGCCGACGCCACCCTTTCCCTCCGCGCCGACCCGTGGCTGGACGGTCACCGGGTCGACGGAGCAATCCTGCTGCCCGCCGTCGTCGGGCTGGAAGCCATGGCACAGGCCGCTTCTGCGGTCGCTGACCGGGCCCTGACGACCGCGTGCGACGTCAAGTTCGACCGGCCAATCATCATTCCCGACACCGGCGAGCACGTTGTCCGAGTTTGCGCGCTGCGGGACGGCGACGTGATCACCACCGTGTTGCGCTGTGCCGAATCCGCCTTCCAGGCAGACCACTTCACTGCCACTTTCCCCTTGTCTACCAGCGAAAACACTGCGCCGCCGGTCGTCCCCGACCACGGCCGCATCGAGCCGACCGAACTGTACGACCGGCTTCTGTTCCACAAAGGACAGTTCCGCCGGGTCACCTCGGCAGCCGTCCCGGACCCGTGGTCCTGCCTGGCCACGATCACCCCGAACGACGAGCCCTGGTTCGCCTCGGTACTCGGCGACCCGGCCGCCCACGACGCCACCGTGCACGTCCTCCAAGCCTGCGTCCCGACGCGTCGGCTGTTGCCCGTCGCCTGCGACCGCGTCGACTTCGACCCGCGCGCGGCAGGCCCGTGGCAACTCCGCGGCACCGAACAAGACGCCGCAGACGGCCGCTACACCTGGAACGTCGCGGCGACTGACGCGGACGGCCGCACCGCCGTCCGCTGGACCGGCTTACGCCTGGCCGACACCGGCTCACTGCCCGACGACCGGCCGTGGCCCGCGTCCTTGTTGTCCGTGGCGATCACGCGGACAGCGGTGGCGCTCGGACTCGATCCGTCGCTGCGCATATCGATCGGCGAACCGTTCAGCGTGGCTGCCGACAGCTCCTGCCCGGCCGCCTGTGCCTGGGAATTCGTGGAACCACACGAACCACCAGACCCCAGGCTGCTCCGCGTGCTCTCAGGCCCGTGCGACGAGTCGCCCGAACGCCTGGCCGCGCGGGTCTCGACAGTGACGCGGTGCCTGACCCAGGTGAGCGCGAATCCTTCGGAGGCAAGGTTTTCCGGAGCGTATGACGGAGGCTGGCTCGTCCTCGCCGCGGGCCGCGCGCGGATCGCCTCCGCAGTGTTCACTGTGGACGGTTACCCGCTGCCAGTCGCGATCGCTCTGCTCACGGTCGGCATCGCATGACCCCCGCCTACCGGTACCGCCATCCCGTCACCCTGGAGGAGACCAACCTCGTCGGCAACGTCTACTTCGCGCATTACGTTCGCTGGCAAGGACATTGCCGGGAACGGTTCCTCGCCGAGCACGCCCCGGACGTCCTCGCCTCGCTCACCGACGGCTTCGCCGTGGTCACCACCGGCTGCGGCTGCGAGTACTTCGGCGAACTGACCGCCGGGGACGTCGTCGAACTGCGCATGACCCTGACCGAACTCGAGGGCCACCGGGTGGCGATGGCGTTCGACTACTACCGGACCGAGGTCGCGGTGCCGCAGCTGGTGGCGCGCGGGCACCAGTCGGTCGCCTGCATGACCCGCGGCCCCGCCGGACTCGAACCGGTCCCGGTCCCCGAGCAGCTCCGGACGGCCCTGACGCCGTACTTGAAAATCGCGTAGTAAGCTGGGCTGGTGACGACCACCGCCCGAGGAGAACGCCAGTACCGCCAGTACTGCGGGCTCGCCGCCGCCCTCGACACCGTCGGCGAACGCTGGACGCTGCTCATCGTGCGCGAACTGCTGCTCGGCCCGCGCCGCTACACCGAACTGCTCGCGGACCTGCCCGGCATCGGCACCAACCTCCTCGCGGACCGGCTGAAGAAGCTGAGCGGCGCCGGAATCGTCGAACGCTCCGAAACCGGCGCCGGACACGCCTACCGGCTCGGCCCACTGGGCGAACAACTGCGGGAACCGGTGCTGGCGCTGTCGAAATGGGGCATCGGCCTGCTGGGCGAACCGAGCGCGGACATGGTCACCCGCCCGCACTGGGCACTGCTGGCCGTCCAGTCGATGGCGGACGCCAGCCGGCTGCCGGAGGTCTCGGAAACGTACGAATTCCAGGTGGACGACGAAACCTTCCACCTGACCGTCGACCGCGGCGCACTCACCACGGCACGCGGACCCGCCGAAGCCCCGGTACTGAGCATCCGTACCGACGCGACAACATTCGTCCGCATCGGCGCCGGAGCACTCGGCCCGTTCGAGGCGCTGGCGACGGGAAAACTGACGTTCTCCGGCGACCCCGGCGCGGTAGTCCGCTGCTCAACGGTGCTGGGGCTGATGGCGCAACCCGCTGCGCGCGCGGACGGGTGAGCTGGGCAGCGAACTCGCCGACGGGCTGACCGGCGAGCAGGTGGCTGGTGAGCGGCAATGCCGGTTCTCGCCGGAATCGCCGCCCACGAGAACCGCCCCGCACGGCAAGCGTGCCGCCGCCGCCCCGAACTCGCCAAGCGGCCCGGCCGCTGCAGGGAAAGCGCGCCGCCGTTGCCCGCTGTCCCAGGACTGGCGGCCCGGCCCGCTGTGCGGGGCAAGGGCGCTGTCGTCGCCCGGTCGCTGCAGAGTTCGCGAGGTGGCCCGGCCTGCCGTGCAGGGCTAGCGCGCCGCCCCAGTACTTGCTGGGTGGCCTGGCGCGTTCTGTAGGCAAGCGCGCCGCCGTTGCCGCTGTCCCTGCGAGGCTGCCCGGCCCGCTTTGCAGGGCAACGGTGCTGCCGTCGCCCCGGAACTTGTGAGGCGGCCCGGCCTGCCTTGCAGGGCCAGCGCGCTGCCGTCGCCCCGTCGTCCCAGAACTCGCGAAGCGGCCCGGCCCGCCCTCGCAAGGGCGGACCGGGCCGCGAGCCGGATGTCTCCGGCGACGTCAGAGGCCACCCACCTTCACCGGGAATTTCTGGATCGACGCGATCGTCGTGTCCGGGTCGTCCGGGAGCACCAGGTCGATCGGGTTCTGCAGCTGGTACAGGTCCCCGCGCGGCGGGAACTGGGTCAGCTGTCCGACGAGCATCCCCGGTTCCTTCGTGGTCAGCACCAGCGGCTCGTACGCCTTCCGGGACCGGATGCCTGCCCGGCGCAGGAGGCCGTCTGGCTGGTCGATCGTCATGGTGAAGCTCAGCACCATGACCTGCTCGTAGCGCGGCGGGAACTTCTGCGTGAGCTTGAGCAGGCTCTTGGCGTCCACGTCGACGTCGTTCTGCTCGATCGTGATCGTGCCGCCGCCCTGCTCCGCGCTGTCGCCTCCGGGGAGTTCGGCCGTCACGCGGTGGCCGACGACCCGCAGCCGCACCGAGTTGACCGGGTCGTCCGGGTTCACGTCGACCCGCACCTTGATCCCGCCGCGGAAATCCACGCTGACCAGGGCTGTGCGGATCTGCAGCGGCGTGTTGATCGCCAGGCAGCTGCACGGGATCTCCGCCCCGATCGGCGGCAGGCCGGTCTGCTGCGGGAAGGCCTGGGCCTGCTGCCCGCCCAGCAAGCCGCCGGCCGCGACCCCGCCCACCCCCAGCGCGGCCGCGGCGGCGGCCCCCTTCAGGAAGTCCCGCCGGTCCTTGCCGGAACCTTGCCGGTCGGGTTTCTCGTCGTTCGGAGCAGGCATCCTCTACCTCCGCGAGTGCGTTTCGAAGACTCTGGCTCGCTTGAATTTAAGGTAGTGCCCGCTCGCGCGACCAGGGTCCGGAGCAAGATCGACCCGGTCGTGTCCGCCGCCGATGACCCACGGCGACCGGACCCGGGGGACCCCGCCAGCCGGACAGGCGACCCCGGTCATCAGGTCGGGTGTCGCTCGCCGGACCTCCGCGACGATCACCGCGGAATGCTGACGAGAACGCTTCTGTCAAGGCGAATCCGGTTCAGATCCCGTCCACAAAGGACGCACGGTGGCCCGGGCCGGTACCTGCGCCGGGATTCGTGGCGTCGGCAATACCGACGGGAGCGCAGTCAAGCCTCGGAGTGGCTGCACCGCGGCCCTAGCAGCGCGGTGCCGAACTCGCTCAAGGGCCTTCATCCGTATCGGAGATCGCCCGAGCCATTCCCGAGAACATCGGCCGAACCAAGCACCGCCAACCCGTGCGCCGCGGCGAAGACAACTGCCTCCTCCGCCCCAGCCATCCGCGTCGGATCTTCCGGGCTGACCAGCGCGGCAAAAGCGGCCGCAGCGGGCAGTCCGGCTCGCTGGCACAGGTCGACCCCCGCTTCGGGGATGCCGAAAACCCCGTGCGGACGGGTGGCGTACGGCAGCACGTGCCCGGGTCGGTTGAGGTCGTCCGGCCGGGTGGTGCGGTCGGCGAGGCGGCGGATCGTCTCGGCCCGATCGGCCGCGGAAATCCCCGTGGTGACGCCCGTCGCGGCGTCGACCGCGACGCACCAGCCAGGGCCGCCGTCGTGGCGGAAGGTCGGTCGCATCGGCGGCAGTTCGAGTGCGTCGCACCGGTCGCCGGGCAGGGCGACGCCGACCAGTCCGGACGAGTGCCGGATGACGAACGCCAGCATCCTCGTGGAGGCCTCCGCCGCGGGCAGGACGAGGGCCGCGTCGCCGGGGGTGGTGAGCACGATCGGCTGTCCGGCCGAGAGAGCGTCGAGGGCGGCGTCGACGGGGCGTGCGTCGAGCGAGAGCGTCATGCGACCGTCCGGATCTCTGCGGTCGCGAACCGGGCCACCTGCTCGGCGACGGTCGCGAGCTGGGCGGCGAGTTTCCGGTCGGCGACGCGGCCGTCGGCGGCGAACGGCTGGGCGGTCGAGTCGACCACGACACCGAGCGGGGTCGGCCAGCCGCGCAGGGCGTGCACGGTCGAGCGCAGCGACGTCAACGTCGTGACCCCGGCTTGCGGCCCGTACGCGCTGACGATGCAGCCGACGGCGCGTCCATGCAGGTAGGGGCGCTCGTCGTCGGCGAGGTCCTGGAGGTAGTCCAGCGCGTTCTTGAGCAGGCCGGACAGTCCGCCGTGGTATCCGGGCGTCGAAATCAGCACGCCGTCGGCGCGGCGGACGGCGTCCAGGAACGCGGTCGCCGACGGAGAGCGGTGCGCGAGATCCGGTTCGTACATGGCGAAATCGAGATCGCGCGCGGTGAACAGTTCGGTGCGGGCCCCGTGTGCCCGCACGTGGTCGAGCACTGTGCGGAGGGCTCGTTCGGAGGAGGAATCGGGGCGGACAGTGCCGCCGATGCCGACGATCAGGGGTGTATGCATGGCGAACCGGCTTCCTGCGGCGAGAGGGGCTGAGTCATCGGGCGGAGTCGGGGAAATCGAAGCGGGCGACTTCCGCGAGCTGGTCGCCCAAGGTGGCGACCATCGACTTGAACCCGCTCGCGCCCGCTTCGGCGCTGGCCAGGGTCGGGTCGCCGAGGTAGCCCTCGGGGCCGAAATCGTTGGCCAGCCAGCCGAAAGCGACACTGCCGCCGAAGCGGGTGTGGACGTTGTCGGCCATCTGCGCGGGGATCCGCCGTTCCGCCGCGGACAGGTCGACCAGGTCGGGGCGCAGGTGCAGCATCAGGGACGTTTCCGCGGCCCCGCCGTGGATTCCGAGACCGGTTTCGCTCGCGGCCCAAGCCGGGTCGTGCTCCTCGGGGAGGAAGACGTTGATACTGAAAGTCAGCAGGTCGTAGGCCAAGCGCAGATCGCGCAGCGCGGTTTGGATTTCGGACACGTTCCCGCCGTGGCCGTTCACCAGGACGATCCGGCGGATGCCCGCGGCGGCGACCGAACGTCCGATGTCGTCGAGTACCGCGGCGAAGGTCGCCGTGGACAGAGACAGGGTACCCGCCGCCCAGGTGTGTTCGACGGAGCGGCCGTAGCTGAGCGTCGGCAGCAACCAGAGGTCTTCGTCGTGCGTGGCAACGACTTCCTTCGACACAGCTTCGGCGACGAGCGCGTCGGTGGCCAGCGGGAGGTGCGGGCCGTGCTGTTCGATGGCGCCGACGGGCAGCACCGCGACCGAGGACGGGCCGCAGGCAGCCTTGACCTGCGACGCGCGAAGCTCGGCGAAAAACCGTGAAGCCATAGGGAATCTCCTTCAAGCGCCCAGATAGGCGACGACCCGGATTTCCACCCGCATCTCGGGGGTGGCCAGCGGGGGATAGATCAGCAGCGACGCGTACGAACGCTCGGACAGTAGCTTCGGCGCGTGCTCGGCCAGCCATTCGTCGCGCACCCGCATGTACTCCGTTCGGTCGGCGGGATCGGCGAGGAACTGGTCGAATTGCACGATGTCCTCGAACTCCGCGCCCGCGTCGGCGAGCAGCCGGTGCACCCGGTTGAGCGTGACCAGGGTCTGCGCGGCGACGCCGTGGGCGGGCCGGCCGTGCTCGTCGGTGACGCCGTCGATTCCGCTGAGGAAGACGAAGCCGCCCGCCGCGGCTCCTCTGCCCCAGGGCATGACCGTGGTGCCGTATTTCAAGGGGCCAAGCGCTTGTTTCGTCACTCGTCGGCCTTCCGGTAGCGTCGGATGAGGTAGTAGGCCACGGCGGCGACCGCGCCCGCGACCCACGGGGTGAGGTCGCCGAACTGCGGGAAGCGGGCCGCGAAAACGCCGGTGTAAAGGCTTTGGTCCATGAACGGCACGGAGACCGCGATGGCGATCACGAACGCCGCCAGGCCGGGGCGGAACCGCCGGGTGCGGTCGAAATACCGTTGCGGATCGATCTCCTGGCGGCCGAAGACCACTGCGTCCACGACGACGATCCCGAGCCAGGGGCCGATCCAGTAACCCATCAGGAACAGGAAATTCTGGAAGGTGCCGAAGACGGATCCGGCGTTGTGCCCGGCGATGAAACCGACCGCGGTGCCCAGCACGCCGATGATGATCGCGGAGACCCAGCGGCGCACCTTCGCGCCGACCATCAGCAGGCCGAGCGAAGCGGTGTAGATGTCCAGGACGCTGCCGGAGATCGAAGCCGCGAGCAGCGCCACCAGGATCACGGCGGCGAGGCCGGCCGGGATCAGCTTCGCCACCAGGTCGGTCGGACTGTCCACAGTGATCACGGTGCCGATTGCCGCTCCGACGACCGCCATCCACAGCCCGGCCAGCGACGCGCCGGAGAACGCCGCGAGCAGCACGCGCCGCCGGGACGTGTCGCGCGGCAGGTAACGCGTGTAGTCCGAGCCGCCGATCGACCAGCCGAACGTCCGGGTCGAAGCGAGCGCGACGGTGGTCAGCATGCCTCCGGCGACCCCGCCCGCGCCGCGGTGCAGGACGTCGCCGGACGCGGCGAGATCGCCTTTCGCCAGGCCGTACCAGGTGAGGATCACGAAGAGCACGGACGCGACGATCGCGAGGAAGCGTTCGGCCTGGTGCACCAGATCGTGCCCGACGATCGCGATGACGATCTGCACCGCCGCCACCGCGACGAGCGAAACCAGGAACGGCAGCCCGAACAGCTCGCGGACGATGTAGGCGCCGAGCACGGTGTTGACCGCGAAGTAGCCGAGGCCGGTCAGGCACAGGAGCAGTACCGGCAGGAAATTGCCGTAGTAGCCGAACGGAATCCGCGACTGGATCATCTGCGGCACGCCGGCGCGCGGTCCCATCGACGCGGCGAAGCCCAGCAGCACGCTGCCGATCAGGATGCCGATGGCCAGCGAGAGGACGGCTTCGCCGAACTCGAGGCCGAGGAACGCGGTGGGAATGGCGCCGACCGCGAGCGCCGAGTACTGCAGATTCCCCGCGAACCACAGGGAAAAGGCGGAGCGCGGCGAACCGTGGCGCTGGTCGTCGGGAATCCTTTCGATGCCGTGGTGCTCGACGGACACGGCGGGTGGGCGGACTGCCTGGGCGTCTTTGACCATCTGTCCTCCAGCGGAAGAGCCCCCTGCGGCGGAAGTGTTGATATAGGTAACACGGATGCCACAGCCTGCGCTGCGGCTTCCCGAGATGTCAAGAGGCTGCTTGGGGCTTGACACTCCGCAGGTCGCGCCGCACAGTGTTGATATTACTTACATTTTTGCGGACGACCCGGCCGAGCCGGGGCGGGATGGAGGCGCTGTGCGGCACGGAGTGTTTTTCTTCGGCTCGGTCGAGATGCCGGACGTGCTGGCCGGGAACCCGGTGCCCGCCGCGCGCCGCCGCGCCACCCGCGAGCAGGTGTGGCACGCGCACGAGCGGCTGGTCGGGATGGGCGAGCTGGCCGAGGAGCTGGGATACGACAGCTATTGGCTGGCCGAGCACCATTTCCAGCACGAGGGCTACGAGGTCGTGCCCAACGCGATGCTGCTCGAAGCGCATCTGGCCGCGCGGACGTCGCGGATCCGGCTGGGGTCGATGTTCAGCATCGTTCCGCAGTGGAATCCGCTGCGGCTGGCCGAGGATTTCAGCAGCCTGCTCAACCTCTCCGGCGGACGGGCGGTGCTCGGCGTCGGGCGGGGCACGGTGTCGCGCGAATTGCGCAGCCTCACCGCGCATCAGGCGGACATCGGCGTGATGACGTCCAGCGAGGAACGCAAGGTCATCGACGCGCACAACCGCGAGGTGTTCGCCGAGTACATGGACATCGTGCGCACCGCGTTGAGCCAGGAAACCTTCTCGTACAACGGGAAGTTCTTCGAACTGCCGCCGCCGGACAACCGCGACCCCGACCACGACGCGGACACCCTGACGCTGGTGCCGGGTCCGCTGCATCCCGTCGAGATCTGGCAGGCGGTCACCAGTCCGCCCACTTTGGACTACGCGGCCGAGGTGGGCCACGGCTGTGTCTGGTGGAACCAGTACCACGGATACATCCGCGAGCAGTGGGAGCGCTACGCCGAGCTGTACGAACAGCGCCACGGCACCCGGCTGGCCCCGGGGCAGAACCGCATTCTGGTGCTGCCGGTGCACATCGCCGACACCCACGAGGAGGCCTGGCGCACCGGGCGGATCGGGCACGACGAGTTCTGGAACCTGCTCGCCCCGTTCGGCTGGAGCAGCGGCTACCGCGGCGACGACGGCAACCGGGCCCCGGCCGGGCTGGTGCCGACGCTGGAGCAGTCCACGCGGCAGAAGTGCTGGGCGGTCGGCACGCCGGAAGAGGTCGCGGAGATCGTGCAGCACCACAAAGACACGCTCGGCCTCGAACAGCTCGTGGTGTTCCCGCATTTCCCCGGGCACACCTACGACATGGCCGCCGAGCAGATGCGGCGCTTCAGCGAGCAGGTCGTGCCGCTGCTGCGCTGAGCCTGGCTTTTCCGGACCGCGCGGCTTCTCCCGGCCGCGCGGTCATTCCCCGGCGTTGATCAGCAGGACCCGGACCGGTTCGTCGCCCAGCCTGCGCCAGCGATGCGGCCGCGACCCGGGATAGGTGGCCACGTCCGCCTCGCCCAGCTGCTCGCGTCGCCCGTCGGCGAAATCCAGCTCGATCCGCCCGGTGACGACGTAGAGCATCTCCTGCCCGACGTGCTCGAAATACTCGCCGAACTCCGCCGGCCCGCCGGTGTATTCGATGGGCTGCACCGGAAACCCCGCCCTGGACAACGCCCGCGCCGTGGACCCGGTCGGGATTTCGGCCCCCGGCATCACCATTCCCTCGTCGGCGCGCAGCAATCCCACGCCCTGCTCGGCGGGACCCGCGAGGAGTGCCGACACCGTGGTGTCCAGCGCGACCGCGATCCGCTGCAAGGTGCTGACGCTCGCGGCGGCCAGCCCGCGCTCGAACTGGCTGAGAAAAGCGTGCGAGAGACGGGAAACCTCGCCGACCTGCTTCAGGGTGAGCCCTCGGCCGCGCCGCAGCTCGCGCACCCTTGCCCCGAGCAGCTGCGCGGGATCGGGCGCAGCGCCGGAATCGGGGGAGGGAGGGGTTCGCATTGGCCCGACTATACCGGAGCGGGGGTGTTCCGAAGTGGACGCTGGAGGGGAACGGGGCGATGTGCAAGGGAAAGCGCGCGGGAATCGCGGGTAGCGCCCGCGGCTGGGGCAGAGATCCGTGAAGGGCTCCTTGAGGGAATCAGATTCCCTCAAGGAGCCCTTCACGGACGTCGGGGCCTGGGTGCCTCGGGTGAAGCGGGAGCCTAGTTGACACACTTAGTACACTAAGTTGCATGACCGGTCGACCCAGCCGTGCGCCGCTTTATCGCACGATTCAGAGCGAGATCCAGCGCGACATCCTCAGCGGCAGGCTGAAGCCGGGGGACTGGCTGCCGTCGGAGAGTCAGTTGCGGGCGCAGTACGGGGTGTCCCAGACGTCCGTCCGGCGCGCCTTTCAGGAGTTGCAGCGGCTCGGGCTCGTGGAGCGGTTCCATGGTCGCGGCAGCATCGTCGCGTCGAACGAGATTCGGGCGATGAGCCCGATGCTCGGTCTGGGGCGCGAGCTGCGGCAGCGCGGTTTCGCGATCCGGCCCGAGTTGCTCAGCAATGCCGAGAAACCCGCCGCCGAAGCGGTTGCCAAGGCGCTCGACCTCGAAACCGGCGACACGGTGAGCCACATCGAGCGGCGGTACTGGATCGGCGACGATCCGTTCGTCTTCCTCGACCATTATCTGGCGCCCCAGCCCGGGATCGACTTCGCCGAGTTCACCGGGGACTCGCTGTACGCGTTCCTCTCCGGCCGCGACGCGCAGCCCACGCATGCGCGGGAGCGGGTCAGCGCCGTCAATCTCTCCGCAGCGGAGGCCGAACGGCTCCAGGTCGAGCCCGGGGTCGCGGCGATGCTGCGCGAGCGCACGTCGTTCGGCGCTGATCAGCGGCCGGTGGAGTTCACCCGCTACATCCTGCGTGGCGATCGCTACCACCTCGACATCGACCTCAGAAGCGAGCGATGAGCGCCGGGCCGCGGCTCGTCGTCGTGGGGGACGCGAGCATCGACTACTTCGTCCAGGTCCCGCACATCGCGGGCAACGACAACAAGGCCATCGGCTCCCTGTCCGGCGTGTACGGCGGCGGGATGAGCGCCAACCTCGCCGCCGCGGCCGCGCGGCACGGCATCGCGGTCGACCTGATCACCAAGACCGGGGCGGGGCCCGACACCGACGCTGCGCTGGCCGAACTCCGCGGGCTCGGCGTCTCGCTCGAGCATTCGCTGCGCGACCTCGAGCATCCGACCTGGATGTGTTTCGTCCAGCTCGACGCGAGCGGCGAGAAGGCGCTGACCGGCGCGGACACCGGGATCAAGATTCCGGCGATCGAGGAGATCGACGCGTCGGTCCTGGCAGGGGCGGACCTCGTGGCTCCGCTGGCCGACGATCTCGAGTGGGCGGCCGCCGTCGCCGAACTCGGCCGGGAGCGCGGGGCGCGGGTCGCCGTCGATCTCGAACCGGACGCGTTCGAACCCGGCCAGCCGGAGTTCGCACGGCTGCTCGGGCTCAGCGACATCGTCTTCCTCAACGCCGCTTCGGCGGCCAAACTCGCTGCCACTCCGCGGGAAGCGGCCCAGCGGGTGATCCGGTTCGGTGCGGAACTCGTTGTCCTCAGCGAAGGCGCGCACGGAGCGTCCACTGTGGACCGCGACGGGGTCGTGCATCGCGCGCGGTTGACCGGCGAGGTGACCGCCGTCGACACGACCGGGGCCGGTGACGCGCTGGCCGGGGCGTTCCTGGGCGCGTTGCTGGCCGGGGCCGGAGTGTCCGAAAGCCTTCGCCGGGCGGTGGCCCAGGCGACCCGGTGCGTGACCGCTGTCGGCGGCCGCACCTATCTGTCCGGCTCGCAGCGCGGCGGGTGGCCAGACGACTTGATCACGATCACGACTGAGAGGTAACCGAGTTGAATTCTGTGCTGCGTTCCCAGATCCACGGCAGTCTCGCCGCGGCCTGCCTGGCCGACGCGCTCGGCGCGCCGACCGAGGAACTGAGCCGGGACCAGATCCGCGCCGCGTTCGGCGGCTACGTCACCGAATTCCACGCCCCGCTCCCGGGTGCGCCCTACGCCAAGGGGCGCGCCGCCGCGCAGATCACCGACGACTCCAGCCAGATGATCCTGCTGACCCGGCTGCTCGCCCGGACCGGAGCCGCGCTGAGTCCCGACGACATGGCGCGGCTGCTGATCGAGTGGTCGAAGAACGAGAACTACTTCCCGCACTTC
This sequence comes from Amycolatopsis nivea, assembly GCF_004522235.1. Classification (GTDB taxonomy): domain Bacteria; phylum Actinomycetota; class Actinomycetes; order Mycobacteriales; family Pseudonocardiaceae; genus Amycolatopsis; species Amycolatopsis nivea. The sequence continues at coordinate 111,304 of NZ_SDLT01000014.1, read as the reverse complement.
GCCGGGCCGACCACCCGCGAGGCGATCGCCCGGCTGGAACGCGGCGAGGACCCGCGCGAGGTCGGCCGGACCGGGACGATCATGACCCAGGGCGCCAGCAACGGGGCCGCGATGCGGGTCGGGCCGGTCGGGCTGTTCCACCACGGCGACCCGGAAGCGGCCGTCCGCACCGCGTTCACCACCTGCGTGCCCAGCCACAACACGCCGCCCGGCGTCGCGGGCGCCGCGGCCATCGCCGCCGCCGTCGCGCGGGCTTGCACTCCCGGCGCGGAGATCGTCGACATCGTCCGCGCGGCCGTCGACGGCGCGCGAGCGGGCGCCGAACTCGGCCGGACCGAGGGCCGGGACGTGCCGGGCGCGTCGGTCGAGCGGCGGATCGAGCGGGCGGTCGCGCTGGCCATCACGGCTCGCGACGACGAGCACGCCATCGACCTGATCGCCGGAGAAATCGGCGTCGGCCTGCCCGCCGCGGAAGCGGTGCCGGCGGCGCTCGGGTTCTTCGTTGCCGCGGGCGGAGATCCGGTGCGCGTCGCGCGGCTCGCGGCCAATGCTGGCGGGGACGGCGACACCATCGGCTGCATGGCGGCCGCGATCGCCGGCGCGTACCGGGGGATCGAAGCGATCGACCCGGCCGCCGTCGCCGAGGTGGAGCGCGCGAACGACCTCGACCTGGCCGCGCTCGCCGACGAACTGCTGGCCGCGACCCAGCACTGATCTCCCCACCCCGATCCGAAGGGACGCTCGACGATGAGCGCACGAAGCGAAGAATTCGCCACGGTGAGCCGGAAGGAACGCCTCGCCTTCGGAGGCGGTGACCTGGCCACGAACATCGCCTGGGGCGCGCTGGCCACCTACGTGGTTTTCTTCTACACCAACGTGATCGGGGCCGCGGCGTCGGCGGTCGGCACGATCGTGCTCGTCGCGCGGCTGTTCGACGGCGTGGTCGACGTCGGGATGGGCGCGATCGTCGACCGGACCTCGACCCGCTGGGGCAAGGCGCGTCCCTGGGTGCTGTGGGCCGCCGGGCCGTTCGCCGTCGCGCTGATCCTGGTGTTCACCGTGCCGGGCATGGACCCGGCGCCGACGCTGGTGTACATCGCGATCACCTACGCGCTGATGAACATCGCCCTCAGCGCGGCGGTGATCCCGTACGGAACGCTGAACACCCGGATGACGCGGGACTTCACCGAACGGTCCCGGCTCAACGTCACCCGGATGTTCGGCGCCACCCTCGGCTCGCTGGTCGTCACCGTCCTCACCCTGCCGCTGGTGAGCGCGCTCGGCGACGACCAGCGCGCGTGGATCATCACGTTCTGCCTGTTCGGCGCGGTCGCGGCGGTGCTGTTCTTCATCACCTTCCGCAACACGCGGGAACGTCTCGTCGACACCGCGCCGCCGAAGGACCAGCCGGGGATCGCCGAATCGCTGAAGCTCGCGGGCCGGAACCGTTACTGGCTGCTGCTGTTCGCGATCTTCATCGTGTTCAGCGTCGCGGAATCGCTCTACACCGGGGCGACGGCCTATTTCGCCCAGTACTTCCTGGGCAACGCCGGGTTCGCCGCGCTGATGTCGTTCCTGCTCTACATCCCGGCGCTGCTCGGGATGCTGTTCATGCAGCCGGTCTACCAGCGGTTCGGCAAGGTCGCGCCGATGATCGTCGGCGCCGCGATCTTCGTGGCGGGTTCCCTGGTCATCGCGATCGACCCGACGGACATGACCCTGGCGGTCGCCGGTTCGGTTCTCCGCGGCATCGGGCGGATCCCGATCTTCGGCGCGATCTGGGGCATGCTGCCCGACACCATCGAGTACGGCGAGTGGAAGAACGGCCGCCGGCTGGAGGGCGTGCTCTACAGCGCGGGCAGCATGGGGCAGAAGCTCGGGTACGGGCTGGGCGCGGCGGTGCTCGGCTGGGTCATGGGCGCGGCGGGCTACAACGGCTTGAACCATACGCAGCCGGATTCGGCGCTGTCCGCGATCAACGCGTTGTTCGTCTATGTGCCGATGGCGCTGTTCGTGCTGTTGATCATTCTGTTCTGGGCTTACCGGCTGGAGCGGATCTACCCGACAGTGGAGAAAGACCTGGCCGAACGGCGCGCGGCGGCTGGAGAACGCTCGCTTCCGCTCAGCGACTGAGGTGGGGTTGCCCCTACTGCGCTCGGGCAGCCAGCGGTATCGCGTTCGACTGGATTCTTCGCGACGCTGGGGTTGCTTCTTGGCGCGTGGAGGGGGATCCAGTGACGAATTCTGTTGGACGACAGGGAAAATCGCGGCTCGTTGCCCTGGTGGCGGTTGTCGCGATCGGCGGCGCGGCTGCGTGCGCTGATGCGGCTGATCCTCCGGCCGCCGGACCGCACTTGGTCCCGGTGAATGGCCGCACGATGGCGTTTTCCGTGACTCCGGGCCGGTTGCCCGCGATTGTGCTCGACGCGGGCGGCGGGATGGATTCCTCGGAATGGCGCAAGGTCGTCCCGGAACTCGCGGCGAAGACCGGATCCGAGGTGATCGCCTACGACCGGGCCGGGGAAGGCAAAAGCGACGAGGCACCCGGCCCGTGGCGAGCGGACAATGCCGCCGCCGATCTCGCCGCGGGGCTGACGCAGCTGGGAGTAACGGGAAACGTCGTTCTCGTGTCGCATTCGCTGGCGGGCGAAGTCGCCTTTTCCTTCGCCCGGAGCCATCCGCACTGGGTTGTCGGCGCGGTGTTCGTGGACGCTAATCTGCCGCAGTTCTTCACCCCGGCTGAGACCGCCAAATTAGTGGCGTTGAACGAGCGACAAGTGGAAGAGCTCAAGAAGGCGCCGTCCACCCGGCAGACGCGCCAGTTGCTCGCCCAAGCCGACGGCTACGGGCCGGTGCACGCGGCGTACCACAAGCTGACCTGGCCGTCCGGCATACCGGCGGCCGTGATCGTGTCCGCCGAGACGCCGTTTCCGACTCCCGAGGACGCGCAGTTGTGGCGGCGGGCGCAGCAGGACTTCGCGCACGCCGCGCCGAACCGGACGCTGGTCACTGCTGAGCACAGTTCTCATGACGTCCCGCTCGACCGGCCGGACGTGGTCGTCGCGGCCGTGGCGAATCTGCTGCAGCGTTGAGGTCCGTGAAGGGCTCCTTGAGGGAATCAGATTCCTTCAAGGAGCCCTTCACGGAGAACGCCACGTAGCCCGGCGGCAGTGCATCGCCGCAACGGGGCCGCCCGCCGCCGCTGCCGAGAAAATCTCACTGACCGCCGAAAAGCGAACGCGGGACCCCGGCTTTGTGCCGGAATCCCGCGTTCTCGAGGAGAAAGTCAGTCTTTCTTCAGCGCGTTCTTGACTTTGCCCGCCGCGTCGCCGAGAGCGTCCTTCACGTTTTCGGCGGCTTCCTTGATCCCGGCCTTCGCCTGGTCGGCTTTGCCTTCGTTCTCCAGCTTCTCGTCACCGGTCAGCGAACCGGCGGCCTCCTTGGCCTTGCCGCCGAAGTCGTCTGCCTTGGCGCCGATCTTGTCGCCCATCGACATGAGTGCCCTCCTTCATCGCCGAACAACGAACGCGGGAATGCGTCAGAGTGAACGACAACGCGGATCCCGAATCGTCACTCACCCGATGATGTGATCGTCGCCACTCGTTCGGGGAGTGAGTTTTGCGCGGCGGCCGGGTCGATCCGATGAACTGAACAACGGGAACCGACTGGAGGAGAATCGATGGCTTCGACGACTGACACGGCGGCCAAGACCCAGGACGTGGAGAAGGTCAACGCCGGTCCGCTGACCAGTTCGCAGGGGACGACCACCGTCGCGGACGTGGTGGTGCAGAAGATCGCCGGGCTGGCGACGCGGGAGATCCCCGGTGTGTACGACCTCGGCGGCGGCGCGGCGCGGGCGTTTTCGGCGCTGCGCGAGCGGATCCCGGGCGCGACGGCGTCGGCCGGACAGGGCGTTTCGGTCGAGGTGGGGGAGAAGCAGGCCGCGGTGGACCTGCAGATCGTGGTCGAGTACGGCGTCTCGATCGCGGAGGTCGCGCGCTCGATCCGGCGGAACGTGATCAGCGCGGTGGAGGGGATGACCGGGCTGGAGGTGGTCGAGGTCAACATCAACGTCGGCGACCTGCACCTGCCGTCGGACGACGAGGAGGACGCGTCCGGCGACAGCGGCCGGGTGCAGTGAGCGGACGGACCGATGAACCCGCTTGAGGAGGCCCGCCGGATCGCCGCCGCGGTGCGCGAACTGCCCGAGGTGGCGGACGTGCACGGCGGCGAGTTCGGCCGGGTCGCGACGCTCGGGGCGGGCGGCCGGGTGGGCGGAGTCCGGGTGACCGACGAGGACGTCACCGTCGGCGTGACGGTCCGGGCCCCGTTCTCGGCGGGCGACGTGGCGGCCGCGGTGCGCGCGGCCGCCGCGTCCCCCGGCCGTCCGGTGCACGTGCTGATCGCCGACGTCGAAGTGCCGGCCGCGGGGGAACCCGGGCCGGAAAACCGGAAGGAGACGGTGTCGTGAACGCAACGGGATTGGGGCTGGTCACCGGCCTCGCGCTGGGCCTCGCCGCCGCGATCGGCGGGTTCGGGGCGTTCCTGCTGGTCCTCGTGCTGGGCGCGGCGGGACTGCTCGTCGGCCGCCTGCTCGACGGCAAGCTCGACCTCTCGCAGCTCACCGGCCGCGACCGGGGGTGAGCCGTGGCTGTCGCAGCGGAGGAGCGGGGGACCCTCACGATCAGCGAGCACACCGTCGAGCGGCTGGCCGCCCACGCGGCGGGCGAGATCGACCGGGTGGGCGGGGCCGCCGGGCGGACGCTCGGGATCAGCCTCGGCGGTGAGGCGCTGGACCGGTCGGCGAAGACGTCCGCGCGGATCGCGGGCGGCGAGGTGGAGCTGGACGTGCGGATCTCGCTCGAGTACCCGGCCCCGGTCGGCGCGACCACCGAACGGGTGCGCGGTCATCTGCGCGGGCGGGTCGAGGAACTGACCGGGATGCCGGTCCGCCGCGTCGGCATCACGGTGACGGCCTTGCACGCCGAGGCCGCGGGACAGAGGAGGGTGGAGTGAAACGCCGAACCCGCCGGTCTCTTCCGGCGAGCCTGACCGCCGCGGTGCTGCTGGCGGTGTGCGTCCTGGTCGCTGTCGCGGCGATCCAGCGGCTGACCGGGAATCAGCCGTGGCTGGACTATCGCGCGGTCGCGACCGCGGTCCACAACGCGCGCTGGACCGACCTCGTCCCGGCGCTGATCTCAGCCGCGGTCGCCCTGGTCGGGCTGGTGCTGCTGTGGGCGGCGCTCCTGCCGGGCAAACGCCGGATCCTCCCGCTGACGGGAGACCCGGATTCCGGGGCCGACACCACGGGCTACCGATCCGCGTTGCGCGCGGCCGCGACGGACGTGGACGGCGTCGAGCAAGCCCGGCTCTCGACCGGTTCGCGCAAGGTCAAAGTGCGGGTGAAGACCGCCCGCACCCGGACGGACGGACTGTCCGACGCAGTCCGCGCGGCCGTCGAATCCCGGCTCGACCACATCTCGCCGGCCCGGCGGCCCGCCGTGTCGGTGCGAGTCCGTGCGACGAGGGAGGCCTCATGAACCGTCCGGCCACGCTCAACCGCGTCCTGCTCGCGGTGATCGGCCTGGTGCTGCTCGCCGCGGGCGGATTCGGTCTGGCTACGCACTTCCGCGTGCTCAGGCTCATCGATCCCGAGGCGCCGCTCGTGCCGGGCACCGCGGAGCCGCCCACCTGGGTGTTCTACGCGATCGCCGCGGCGGCCGTCGTGGCGGGGCTGCTCGCGCTGCGCTGGCTGCTGGCCCAGCTCGCGCACCGGCCGCGCACGGGAGTGTGGCGGTTCGAAACCGATCCCGCCTACGGGCGCACCGAGCTGCGCGCGGACGACGCGGTGGCCCCGTTCGTCGAGGAACTGCGCGGGCATCCCGGAGTGCACAAGGCGAGCGCGTCGCTCGCCGGAACCCGGGAGACGCCGTCGCTGGCGCTGATCCTCACCTGCGAGCGGGACGCGGATCTGGGCGAGATCCGCGGCCGCATCACCGGAGAAAGCCTGCCGCGGCTCGAGGAAGCGTTGGAGCTGAAGGACATTCCGGTCACGATCGAGTTCCGGTTCACCGGCAAGGCGGCGTCCCGTGTCGGGTGAGGGGTAGGGGAGACCCCGGCGTTACCATCTGCGCGTGGGCGACAACGTGTCGAATGAATCGACGGAGCTGCTTTCGGTGCGCGAGGAGCAGCGGAGGATGACGCGGCAGCGGATCATCACCGCGGCGCGGCAGGTGTTCGAGGAACGGGGCTACGGACAGGCCTCGATCGGCGACATCGCGAAGGCGGCGAAGGTCAACCGGGCGACGTTCTACCTGCACTTCACCAACAAGGCCGAGGTGTTCACCGAGGTCTACCGCGCGGTCCGCGAGGACCAGAGCGCGCAGTACTGGTCGCTGCTCGGGCGGGCGCTCGCCGAGGGCAGGGCGGCGAGCGTGCGCGCCTGGCTCGACGGGGCGCTGTCCTGGTGGGAGAGCCAGGCGGCGCTGCTGCCCGCGATCCACGAGGCGATGGCCAGCGACCTCGAGGTCGCGGCCCGGTGGAAGGACCAGATCGACCAGCTGGCCGGCGGGCTCGAGGAGTACCTCGTCCAGTTCCCGCAGGCGCGGCGCGAGGAGCGGCGGCTGCGGGTCGAACTCCTGATGGTGCAGCTCGACCAGGTGTGTTTCCGCGCGATCGTGCAGAAGGTGTTCGTCATCGAGCGGGCGCAGCTGCTCGACGTGGTGACCGGGCTGTGGGTCGACGCGCTGGGGCTGGAGCGCGACTAGATCAACAGCTTGACGCTTGACTCGACACGGTGTCGTCCTTATTCTTCCGGGGACACCTGCGCCGCCAGTGAACGCGCAGGTCAGGCGAGGACGGCCGCAGCCCTGTGCGGCCTGCCCGCCTGGTGTCGAGGCGTCGACAGGGAAGACGCCGGTCTTCGCCCACCTGTCAACGACGACTCGGGAGCGTCCCCTATGTCCTCCAGTCCTGGCGTCGCCGCTCCGTCTCCGGCGCTGATGCGGCGCGTGGTTTTCGCGTCCGCCATCGGCAACACCGTCGAGACCTACGATTACGCGGTCTACGGCTTTCTGACGGTCGTGCTTTCGAAACTGTTCTTCCCCGCGCAACAGCCGGGCGTCGCGTTGCTGTCGGCCTTCGCGGTGTTCGGCGTCGCCTTCGTGGTGCGGCCGCTGGGTTCGCTGCTGTTCGGCTCGATCGCGGACCGGATCGGGCGCAAACCCGCGCTGGTCGCCACGGTCGCGCTGATGGCGGGCAGCACGGCGGCGATCGGCGTGCTGCCGCCGGTGGCGTCGATCGGTGTCTGGGCGCCGATCCTGCTGGTGCTGTTCCGCTTGCTGCAGGGCCTCGCGGCGGGCGGCGAGTACGGCACGGCGATGACTTACGCGGCCGAGTTCACCCCGCGCGGCAAGCGCGGCGCGATGACCAGCCGCGTGCAGATCGGGAGCGTGGCGAGCCTGCTGCTGGCCGCGGGCGCGGTGCTGTTGCTGAGCACCCTGCTGACGCCCGCCGCGATGGCGAGCTGGGGCTGGCGGATCCCGTTCCTGCTCGCCCTGCCGCTCGGCCTGGTCGGGCTCTACATCCGTTCCCAGCTCGACGAATCGCCCGAGTTCCGGGCGCTCGAGCACCGCACGCAGGTGCCCGCCTCGCCGGTCAAGGAGTCGTTCACCGCGCACTGGCGGCTGATCGTGCTGATCTTCGGCATCGCCGCGTTCCAGCAGGTCGGCTACTACGTCGCCTTCACCTACGCGCAGACCTACCTGATCCGGCTCGGGTTTTCGCAGTCGCAAGCCACATTGGCGACGGTGATCAGCATCGCGGTGGCGGTCGTGCTGGTCGCGCTGGGCGGACCGCTGTCGGATCGCTGGGGTCGGTGGCCGATGCTGCTCGGGCTGTCCGCGGGCACCTTCGTGCTGGCCTACCCGCTGTTCATCGGGCTCTCCTCGGCGAAAAGTCTGGGCGCGGCCATCGGGATGACGGTGCTGCTCGGCGTCCTGCCCGCGTTGTACACGGCGGTGGCTCCGGCGTCCTATGTGGAGGTTCTTCCCGCCCGGGTGCGCGCCACCGTGTTCGCGGTCGGGTTCGCGTTGGCGGCGACGTTGCTGGGCGGTCCGGCGCTCTATGTCAGCCAGACGCTCGTGCAAGCCACCGGGGACAACCGTGCGCCCGCGCTGTTCCTGATGTTCGGTGCGCTGTTGAGCTTGATCGCGGCATTGTTCGTGCGGCGCGCGACCAAGCGGGTGGAGGACGCGGAGCTGGCTCCGGCGGTCAGCGAGCGGTCTCCCGAAGGGGTGTGACCCGTGTTGCTCACCGATCTCGCTGAGCAACTCGACACCGCGGCCCCGAGGATTACCGGCGAGCTGATCGACCAAGCCGGTACTTGTCTTCTCGACGCACTGGCCTGTGCCTACGGCGGACGCGACCTGCCGTGGGCCAGGCAGGCCAGGGCGATCGCGGGCAGCGGTGACGACGCCACGATCTGGGCGACCGGCGGCCGAAGGGCAGGGCTCGCGGACGCGGTGTTCGCGAATTCCGTTGCCTGTCATGCGTTGCTGCACGAGGACACGCATGCCGAAAGCCGGGTGCATCCCGGGACGGTGGTGATTCCGGCGGCGCTGGCGATCGGGGAACGCCTGCGCTCGCCGTTGCCCGCGCTGCTGCGGGCGATCGTCCTCGGCTACGAGGCCATCGCGCAGGTTTCGGCCGCAGTGCTGACCGAGGAGTTCGGCGTACGCGGATGGCGGGCCAGCAGTGTCTTCGGTCCCTTTGGCGCCGCGGCTGCGGCGGCGCATTTGCTGGGGCTCAGTCCAGTGGCCACCGCGCACGCGTTCGGGATTGCTGCCAGCTCCGCTGCGGGGCTGTGCCAGTGGGCGCACGACGGGACCACCGAGGTGTTCTTCCAGAACGCCGGTGCGTCGCGGGCAGGCGTCGTCGCGGCGCTGCTCGCCCAGGAAGGCGCGACCGGTGCGGCGTCGGCGGTGGACGGGATTTTCGGCCTGCGCCAGGCATTCGGCGGCGCACAGGACGAAGCCCGGCCACCGGACGTCCGGCTGGACCGGATGGCGATCTCGCAGACGTTTTTCAAGGCGTACCCGTCGTGTGCGTTGACTCAGGAACCGATCGACGCGGCCATCGTCCTTGCCGGACAAGGAATCCACCCCGAGCAGGTCGTCGAAGCCACGGTGTACACGTCCAGCGTGGCGGCGCGCTATCCGGGCTGTGACAACGCGACTGCCTTGGCAGCACCGATTTCCCGGCAGATGAGCCTGCAGTTCGCGGTGGCGGCCGCGTTGACCGACGGCGCGATCCGTCCGGACCGCTATGCCGGAGCGCTCGATCCGGGGCTGGCGAAGCTGGCGGCGCGGATCTCGGTAGCAGTGGATCCCGTTGCGGACGCGGCTTTTCCGGCGCGCCGGGACGCGCGAGTGGCAGTCCGGCTCGCCGACGGACGCGTCGTGTCCGCGGAAAGCCGGGAGCAGGCACCGGTATCCGTGCCCGAGAAGTTCCGTTCCTATGCGGAACCGGTGCTGGGCGCGGGAATCGACCCGGTACTGCGGGCCGTCCGGGAACCCTTCTCCGGCGCCGATTCCGCGGAGTTCGCCGCGCATCTGCGCTGAATCGACAAGTTGTCGCTTGACTCGACACTGTGTCGTGTCTAATCTGGCTCGCAGGCCGGGAGCCGTTCCACGGAAGGACAATGACGTTGCGTTCCGAAGTCACGTTTCAGATCGGGTGCGACATCGGCGGTACGTTCACCGACGTCGTCGCGCTCGCCTCGGACGGACAGTCCTATGCGGACAAGTCCGACACCGTTCCGGACGACCTCGCCGCGGGATTGCTTGCCGCGCTGGAAAATCTCGCCGCCCGTGTCGGGTTGCCCCTGACCGGGCTGCTCGCCGCGACGACGCGGTTCGTGAACGGCACGACCGTGGTGACGAACGCGGTCGCCGAATTGCGCGGCGCGAAGGTCGGGCTGATCACCACGCAGGGCTTCGGCGACAACCTGCTGATCGCGCGGTCGGCCCGCAACGCGCACCGCGACCACCACAAGCAGCTCAGCCTTCCGCAGATCGTCGCTCGCGAGAACGTGCTCGAGGTGCCCGAGCGGATCGACCGCAAGGGCCGGGTCGTCGTTCCGCTCACCGAGCGGCGGGCGCGCGAGGCCGTGGATGCACTGGCGGCCAAGGGAGTCGAGTCGATCGCCGTGTCCCTGTTGTGGGGCTTCGCGAACCCGGAGCACGAGGAACTGCTCGCCTCGATCGTCGAGGCCGAGCATCCGGAGCTGTTCTTGAGCGTCGCGTCGCGGCTGCACCCGGTCATCCGGGAGTACGAGCGGACGATGACCACGGTGCTCAACGCGTTCACCGGGATCCGGGTCGCCGAGTACACCGAGCGGATCGAGCGCGAGCTGGCGGCGCGCGGGCTGCGCGAACCGGTCGCGTTCATGCAGGGCTTCGGCGGCACGTCGAGCGCGGCGGAAGCCCGGCAGCGACCCATCACGCTCATCGACTCCGGACCGGCCGGCGGCGTGATCGGGGCGCGGGCGCTGGCTGACCGGCTCGGCCTCAAGGACATCGTCACCGCGGACATGGGCGGCACGTCGTTCGACGTCTCGGTGCTGCGCGACGCGACTCCGAACGTCACCCGGCGAGTGATGCTGGGGGAGCGGTTCCTGACCGCGCTGTCCAAGATCGACGTGCTGCCCATCGGCACCGGCGGCGGCAGCATCGCGTGGCTGGATTCGCGTGGAGTTCCGCAGGTCGGGCCGCACAGCGCGGGAGCCGAGCCGGGGCCGATCTGCTACGGCAAGGGCGGCGCCCGTCCGACGGTGACCGACGCGTCCGCGGTGCTCGGGCTGCTGGATTCCGGGTCCTTTCTGGACGGTCGCCGGGCGCTCGACACCGACAGTGCCAGCGAAGCCCTCGCCCGCGAGATCGGGAAACCGCTGGGCGTGGACGCGGTTCAGGCCGCGGCGGCGGTGCACCGGATGGTGGTCGCGGACATGGGCAACGCGGTCCGCGCCGTGACGGTGGAGCGCGGGCACGATCCGCGCCGGTTCGCGATGGTGGCTTTCGGCGGCGCGCTCGGCCTGTTCGCCGCGGACATCGCCCGTTCGGTCGGCATCCGGCAGATCGTGATCCCGGCCGAAGCCGCGGTGTTCTCCGCGCGCGGGCTGCTTTCCAGCGACGACGTGCGCACCCGCGCGCGCTCGGTGATGTGGCAGGGCGGCGGGGCCGAGGCGGTGCACGCCGCGCTTAAGGAACTCGACGCGGAACTCGTCGAGGCGTTGCACACCGCGGGCTATCCGGACGACCGGATCGACGTCCGCTGGGAAGGCGACTTCAAGTTCCTTGGCCAGCAATGGGAACTGCGGGTGCCGATCCCGCGCCGGGACGAGTTCGGCGAAGCGGACCTGGTCGCGATCCAGGACGGGTTCGCCGCGCGCTACGAGCAGGAGTACGGCGAGGGCACGGCTTGGGTGGGCAGCCCGGTGGTACTGATGTCGGTGCGGGTCACCGCGACCGGCCGGGTCGACTTCTTCGAACCGGCCAAGCAGGCGCCGACCGGCGACGCGGCCGAACCGGTCGGACGCAGGCGGATCCGGCGGGCCGGAGAGTCCGAAGTGGACGTCTACGACGCGCGGCGGATCACCGCCGGGGCCAGGATATCCGGCCCGGCGCTGATCGAACACTCGCTGACCACCGTCTCGCTGCCCGAGGGCTGGGAACTGAACGTGGACGGCTGGGGCAACTACCTGCTGACCGACACCGCCCGGACGACCGGGTGCACCGGGGAGGAAACCGCATGACCGCCGCCGCGACCGGGCTCGACCCGGTGGACGTCGAAATTCTCGCCAAGGCACTGGACAACGTCGCCGCGGAAATGGGCGTGGTGATGATGCGCGCCTCCGGCAGCCCCGCGATCGCCGAGGCGGTGGACTTCTCCACCTTCATCGCCGACGCCGAGGGCGACATCATCAGCTACGCCGGCTACATCACGATGTACCTGGGCGCGGCCCGCCAGGCGGTCCGGCACCTGCTCGCGACGTATCCCCGCGAGCAGATCCGGCCGGGGGACATGTTCCTCTGCAACGACCCGTTCACCACCGGCAACGCGCACGCCGTCGACGTCGGCGTGGTGCGGCCGATCTTCTTCGGCGAGCAGCTGGTGGCGTGGTGCTGGGCCGAGGCGCACGTCAACGACTTCGGCGGCGCCGCGCCCGGCGGGATGGACCCGACGGCCACCGAGGTCTACGGCGAAGCGCTGCGGCTGCCCGGGGTGAAGATCGTCGACCAGGGGCGTCCGGTCGAGGACGTGTGGCGGATCATCGAGACGAACATCCGGGTGCCGGAGCTGGTGCTCAACGACATCCGGTGTTTCATCGCCGCCTGTCACCGCTGCGACGAACGGCTGCAGGCGCTCGTCGAGCAGTACGGGGCGGACACTTTCCGCCGGTATGTCGAGGCCGCCAAGGACCTGGCCGAGCAGGCCGTCCGGCGCAGGATCGCGGATTTGCCGAAGGGCACGTTCACCGCCGAGGAATTCGCCGAGCACAATGGGCACGCCGACGAGCTGTATCCGATCCGCTGCACGCTCACCGTCAGCGAGGACGCGCTGCGGTTCGACCTGATCGAGTCCGCGCCGCAGACCGACGGGTTCATCAACGTCAGCGCGGCGACCACGCTGGGCGCGGTCGTCTCCCCGCTGCTGATCACCCTGCTGCCGGACCTGCCGATCAACCAGGGCACGCTGCGCCCGATCGAGGTGGTGACCCGGCCGGGCACGATCTGCGACGCGCGCCAGCCCGCGCCGATGGGGGCCGGGCACATCGAGACCGGGTTCCGGATCGGGAAGGTGGTCACCAGGCTGCTCGCCGATTTGCAGGCAGGCAGCGAAAACGCTTTCGTCCGCGAGCACGTGACGGCGCCGTGGCAGGACTCGTGGAGCGCCAGTTTCTTCTACGCTCCCGACGAATCCGGCCGGCTCGTGCCGTTCCCGGACATGAACGGCGGCGGCAGCGGAGCGGGCGCGCAGGCGATCGCGGACGGCATGGACGTCAGCGGCGTGCTCGCCCAGCCGCAGAACAGCATTCCGGACATCGAGATCAACGAGCTCGCCTATCCGGTGCTGTACCTGTGGCGCAAGCTGAACCCGAACTCCGGCGGACCGGGCCGGACCCGGGGCGGCGCGGGCATCGACCTCGCGTTCACGCCGTGGTACACGCCGGGCGGCCAGGAGCACGTCATGGCGGCCTGCTGGCAGGTTCCGCCGTGCGGGGTCTTCGGCGGCTATCCCGGATCCACGAGCGGTTCGGCGCTGGTCACCGGTGCCCAGGCAGACGAGGCGTTCGCCCGAGGCGAGGTCCCGCGCGCCGTCGAGGATCTCGCCGCCGCGCCGAAACCGTTGCAGGGAAAGCAGTTCGGGCTTTCGGTCGGTGCCGGCGACGTGGTGGTGCTGCGGGTCGGCGGCGGTGGCGGCTACGGCGACCCGCTGGAACGCGACCCGGACCTGGTCGCGGCGGATGTGCGTTCGGGCGTGGTGACGGCCGACGCGGCGCGGGTTTCCTACGGCGTCGTGCTCGATGCCGCGGGCGGCCCGGACCTCGCCGAGACCAGTCGGGAGCGGGACCGAATCCGTGCCAGCAGGCGGGAATGGCCCCGGGAAGACGGCTTGGCGGTGCGCCGGAGCCCGGCGCACGAACGGCTGGCCGAACGCGGCCAGTGGTGCCAGCCGAGGCCGGGGGTCGAACTCGCGGAGTACGCCGACCCGGACACCGGAACCCTGCTGCGCGCGGACGTGGTCGTGCACCCGGACGCCCGATGACGGGCCACAACGAAAGGCGGAACGACGTGGTTGCCCCGGATACTTTCCCGGACGCGCTGGCGGCGCTGGCGAAGCTGTTTCCCGGCGAGGAGGCGGTGGTCGCGCCCGAGGGGCGGCTGACCTTCGCCGAATTCGCGCGGCGGTGCGACGAGCTGGCCGGCGCGTTCCGCGCGGCGGGGCTGCGGCCGGGCGAGCGAGTGGGGATCCTGCTGCCGAACGGGCTGCGCTGGCTGGTCACGATGCTCGGCGCGCAGCGGGCCGGGCTGGTCGCGGTGCCGGTCAACACCTGGTACCGGTCGGCGGAGCTGGCGCACCTGGTGGGCACCGCAGACCTGCGGCTGGTGGTCACCGAACAGCGGGTGTTCGGCAAGGACATGCTCGCCGAGCTCACCGCGGCCGGGCACGGCGAGGTCTTCGAGCCCAGAGCCCGCGCCGACGGGTATCTGGGCGCGCTCTTCTGGCCGTCCGCCGAGCCGTTCCCGTCCGGGCTCGAGCCCGCCCCGGCTCCGGAACGCAGCGCGGGACCCGACGACCTCGCGATGATCCTCTACACCAGCGGCAGCACGGCGCTCCCGAAGGCGGTGCCGCTGGAACACGGCAAGCTGCTGCGCAACGGGTACGAGATGGGCGAGCGGATGCACGTCGGTCCGGGCGACCGGCTGTGGTTCGCGATGCCGTTGTTCTTCGGCTACGGGGCCTGCAACGCGCTGCCGGTCGCGCTGAGCCACGGCCTGACCTTGTGCGTCGAGGAAAAGGTCGACGGCGACGCGTCGCTGGCCTTCATCGAGCGCGAACGGTGCACTGTCTCCTATGGGCTCGCGACGGCGGTCCGGGCGCTGCTGGCCGCGCCGAGTTTCGGCAGCCGGGACATTTCCTCGCTGCGGACCGGCCCGGTCGGGTTCAACGCCGAGGACAAGCGGCTGGCCATCGAAGGACTCGGCATCACCGAGGCGTGCAGCGCCTACGGGCTGACCGAGTCCTACGGCTTCGTGACCATGACCGACGCGAGCGACCTGCCGGAAGTCAAGCTGCACACCCAGGGCAGGCGGCTGCCGACCCAGGAGATCCGCATCGTGGACAAGTCCGGGGCGGTGTGCCCGCCCGGCGCCACCGGCGAGATCGAGATCCGGGGCTGCGTGATCGACGGCTACCTCAGCGGGTCGGACGTCAGCGGCGGCACGCATTCCCCGGACGGCTGGTTCCGCACCGGCGACCTCGGGTCGGTCGACGCGGACGGGCGGCTGTCGTTCGGCGGCCGGTGGAAGGAAATGCTCAAGATCAAGGGCATCAACGTCGCGCCGGTGGAGATCGAGGGCATCCTCGGCGAGCACGCCGAGGTCGACCAGGCGTACGTCTTCGGACTGTCCACTCCGGACGGCGACCAGGAGATGGCCTGCGTCATCGTCGCGGACGAGCGCAGCGGCGCCGACGGGACCGAACTGGCGGACCGGCTGCGGGAGTACGTCCGGTCGCGGGCCGCGAGCTACAAGGTGCCCGCCCGGGTCGTGGTGCTGGATTCGGCCGCGGTGCCGCAGACGCACACCGGCAAGGTCAGCAAGCTCAAGCTGCGCGAGATGCTGGAGGCGGCGGGATGACCGGGCGGCGCACCCCGGCGTTCGCGGACCTGCCGACGCTGCCGGACCGGGACGAGCACCACGCGTGGGACGTGTGGGGGCGCGCGGACGAAATCGGCACGCTCAACCTGATCGGCCCGCAGCAGCGGCTCGCCGCGGCGAAGACGGTGCGCAGCGGGCAGATGATCTCGCTGACTCTGCCGCTGAACGAACCCGCTCCCGGGCTGTTCGAGGAACGCGAGCTGTTCCGGCACGTCGTGGAGGACACCGCGGCCGGGCACGACGACCGGCTGGACGGGTTCTACCTGCAGGGTTCCTCGCAGTGGGACGGGCTGCGACACATCAACGCCGGACGGCACGGGTACTGGGGCGGCCGCAGCGAAGCCGACCTGGCGAGCAGCGAGGTGCTGGGCGTCGACCGGTGGGCCGAGCACGGCTTCGGCGGGCGCGGGGTGCTGGTCGACGTCGCCGGGCACCTCGCGGCGCAAGGCACGCCGCTCGCTCCGGACGAGCCGGTGGAGATCACCGCCGCGCTGCTCGACGAGGTCGCCGCCGCGCAGGGAACCGTCTTCGAATCCGGGGACATCCTCGTGGTCCGCACCGGATGGACGGAGTGGTACCGGGAGCTGCCAGAGCGGGAGCGGGCCGCGCTGCGCGGGACGATCGGCACCGGTTTCGCTTGCCCCGGACTGGAGTCGGCGAAGGACATGGCCGGGTACCTCTGGGACCGGGAGTTCGCCGCGGTCGCGATGGACAACGTCGGCGTCGAGGTCTTCCCGGTGAACCGCGCCAAGGGCTTCCTGCACCGCCGGCTGATCGCGTTGCAGGGCATGCCGCTGGGCGAGCTGTGGCTGCTGGACCGGCTCGCGCGGGCGTGTGCGGAACGGGGGAGCTACGAGTTCCTCCTCGTCTCCGGGGTGCTGCCGCTGCCGCGCGGGGTCGGCAGCCCCGCGAACGCGCACGCGATTCTCTGACGCTTCGAGAAAGGAACGAACATGCCGCTAGGACCGGTACGCCAGGTGGCGATAGTCGGGATCGGCATCACCGAGCTGTCCCGGAAATCCGCGCGCAGCGGTCTCGACCTGGCCGCCGAGGCGCTCCAGTCCGGGCTGGACGACGCCGGGCTGAGCGCCGGGGACGTGGACGGGCTGTTCACGAACGTCGGCTATCCGCTGTCGATCGATTACGACCGGATGGCGGAGGCGTTCGGACTGCGGATCCGCGCCGCCGTGCAGACCTGGAGCCACGGCCGCTTCGTCGGTCCCGCGCTGCAAGCGGCCGCCCAGGCCGTGGCGCTCGGCACCACCGAGGTCGCCGCCTGCCTGGCCGGGGTGTCATTCTCCGGACTGGGCATGGTCGGCGGCGCGGGCGACGCGGAAGGGCTGCGGCAAGGCGGCGGCTCGCACGGGGAACTGCCGCAGTACGGCATGACCGCTCCCGGTGCGGGCGCGGCGATGGCGTTCCGCCGGTACTGCGAGCGGTACGGCGTCGACCCCGCGCTGATCTCCGCGGTGCCGATGGCCATGCGCCGCCACGCCCGGCTCAACCCGAACGCGCAGATGACCAAACCGCTGGAACAAGCGGACTACGACGCGCAGCCGTACATCGTGGAACCGTTGCGCCGTCCGGACTTCGCGCTGCTCAGCGACGGCGGTGCCTGCCTGCTGGTGACCACTGTGGAGCGAGCGCGCGATCTGCGGCAGCCCGCGGTGATCGTCTCCGGAATGCAGGGCCTGCGCGCCGGCCGGGACGAGTTCATCTTCGCACCGCCCGGGCTGGGCGTGTTCACCCAAGGCGACGAGCGCCGGGTCGAGGACCATCCGGTGTACGCGATGGCGGGGCTGTCCGGGCCGGGTGACGTGGATTCGCTGCAGCTCTACGACGCTTTCTCGCCCAATGTGGTGTTCGTGCTGGAGCGGTTCGGCTTCACCGGCGAAGGCCAAGCTCTCGAATGGCTGCAGGACGGCCGGATCGAGCTCGGCGGGGAACTGCCGGTCAACACCGCGGGCGGGCTGCTGTCCGAGGCACACCTCTGCGGCTGGGGGCACATGGCCGAGGCGGTCCGCCAGATCCGCGGCCAGGCCGGAGACCGCCAGGTGACCGGATGCGAGGTCGTCCAGTGGGCGACGCCGTTCGGCGATTCGACTGTCTTCACGAAGGACCGGTGACCACGATGACCACTGCGCGACCTCTTCCGCTTCGCTACCCCGAGGACGTCGAACACCTCGACGGCGCGGCTCGCGGCGAACTGCGCGTGCCGGTGTGCGGCTCGTGCGGCGTGGCGTTCTGGCCGCCGTCGCCGGTGTGTCCGCGCGATTTCCGCCGCGACGTCGAGTGGACGATCGACGCCGGGACCGGCCGGGTGCACAGCTGGGTCCGGTTCCACAAGCGGTACTTCGAGGGCGACGACGTGCCGTACGTCGTGGTGCAGGTCCGGCTCGACAGCGGCCCGAACCTGACGACGACGTGGACCGGCTCCGGCGATCCCGTGCTCGGCGAACCGGTCGTCGTGTCGTTCCGCGAGGTCGGCGACGGGGTGTGGCTGCCGGAATTCGGGCCGGGGGAGCGGGCGTGAACCTGTCTCGTGAACTGGCGGCCCGGATCGGACCGGTCGGCGTGTGGCTGTCCGTCCTGGCGGAGGTCCCCGCTGCCGAGGCCGCGAAGGCGGCGCGGGTGGTCGAGGACCTCGGGTACGGTGCTCTGTGGATCGGGGAATCCCCGGCGCACAAGGAAATCTTCACCAACGCCGCGTTGCTGCTGTCGGCGACCACACGGCTGACCGTGGCCACCGGGGTAGCCACCATCTGGGCCCGGGACGCGGTCGCCACTGAAGGCGCGGCCCAGACTCTCGGCGAGGCTTTCCCCGGACGGTTCGTGCTCGGTCTCGGCGCCAGCCACGCGGAGGCCGGACGCGGGAGCGGCCATGACCGGCCGCTGACGGCGTTGCGCGAGTACCTCGATGTGCTGGACAGCGACCGTTACCAGGGGCCGCGCCCGGAACGCGCAGTGCCGCGGGTGCTGGCGGCGTTGCGGCCCCGGATGCAGGAACTCGCCCGCGACCGGGCCGCCGGAATGCACTCGTTCTTCGTGCCGCCCGCGCATACCGCCGCCGCCCGGGAACGGCTCGGTCCGGAACCGTTGCTCGTTCCGGAACAGGCGGTGGTTGTCGACCCAGACGCTGTGCGGGCGCGCGAGGTGGCGCGGAAGCACATCGCGACCCGGCTGGCACTGCGGAATTACGTGAATCACTTGCGCGCCTTGGGTTTCGGGGACGCCGACTTCGCCGACGGCGGGAGCGACCGGCTGGTGGACGAGCTGGTCGTCTGCGGTGATCCGCAACTGGTGGCGGCGCGGGTTCGCGAGCATCTCGCCGCGGGGGCCGACCACGTGGCGATCCATCCGTTGACCGGTACGCCGGGTGTCGAGCCGGTGCTGGACCAGCTTCGGGCGCTGGTTTCCGAGGGAGGAATTCCGTCGTGACTGATCGTTATCGCGCGGTCGAAGGGCAGTTCCAGCTGACCGGCGTCCAGGCGCTGGCCCGGCTGCCCTTCGACGTCCGCCGCGCCGACCAGCGGGCGGGGCTGCGCACAGCGGCGTTCGTCTCCGGCTACGAGGGCTCGCCGCTCGGCGGATACGACCTCGAACTCGGCAAACAGGCCGAACTGCTGGCCGAGCACGACGTCGTGTTCAAACCGGGCGTCAACGAGGAACTGGCGGCCACCGCGGTGCAGGGCGCGCAGCTGGCGGCCCAGTCGGAGAACCGGCGGGTCGACGGCGTCACCGGCTACTGGTACGGCAAGTCTCCTGGCCTGGACCGCGCCTCGGATGCCTTGCGGCACAACAATCTCATGGGCACCCACCGCCTCGGCGGCGCGCTGGCGCTGGTCGGCGACGACCCGGGCGCGAAGTCCTCGACGGTGCCCGGCAGCTCCGAACTGCTGCTGGCCGACCTGGGCCTGCCGACGCTGTACCCGGCGGATCCGCAGGAGGTGCTCGACCTCGGGCAGCACGCGGTCGCGCTGTCGCGGGCCTGCGGGCTCTGGGTCGGGTTCAAGATCGCCACCAACGTCGCCGACGGGACCGGCGCCGTGCGCGTCGATCCCGGCCGGTTCCGTTCCGTGGCACCGGATCCGGTGGTCGACGGGCGGCCGTTCGTCCACGAGATGACCGCCCGGATGCTGCAGCCGGACCTCGGCAGGCTGGAGCGCAGCCGGGACGGCGCGCGGCTCGAACTCGCCCGTCGTTACGCCGCGGCCAACAGGCTGAACACGATCGTCGGCGGTCGCGATGCCCGGATCGGGATCGTCGCCGCGGGCAAGACCTATCACGATCTCCGCCAGGCGCTGGAGATCCTGGGCCTGGACGAGTCCGAATTGGAGCGGCGCGGTGTCCGGCTGCTGCGGCTCGCGATGGTGCACCCGCTCGACCCCGAAATCGTCGCCCGGTTCGCGGCGGGACTGCGCGAAATCGTGGTCGTGGAAGAGAAACGCTCCTTCATCGAGACCGCGGTCAAAGACCTGCTCTACGGCCGCGCCGACGCTCCGGCGGTCACCGGCAAACGCGGACCCGACGGCACGGCGCTGGTCCCGGCCGACGGGGAACTGGATCCGGACCGCATTGCCGCGGCGCTCGCGCTCCGGTTGCGTGCGCATGGCGGCTTCCCGTCCGTGGAATCCTGGCGGGCCCCGCGACGCACGATCGCGCTTCCGCTCGCCGCGCGCACGCCGTACTTCTGCTCGGGCTGCCCGCACAACTCGTCCACGAAGACGCCGGAGGGTTCGCTGGTCGGCGCCGGGATCGGATGTCACAGCCTGGTCCTGATGACCGGGCGCGAGGACTACGGCGACATCACCGGACTGACCCAGATGGGCGGCGAGGGCACGCAATGGGTCGGCATGTCGCCATTCGTGCGCGACGACCACCTGGTGCAGAACCTCGGCGACGGCACCTTCCACCACTCCGGCAGCCTGGCGGTGCGCGCGGCCGTCGCGTCCGGGGTCAACATCACCTACAAACTGCTGTACAACTCGGCCGTCGCGATGACCGGCGGGCAGCAGCCGACCGGGGGCATGACCGTTCCCCAAGTGATCGCGGCGATGCGGGCCGAGGGCGTGCGCCGGATCATCGTCACCACCGAGGAACCGGCGCGGTACCGGCGGGTGCGGCTGGGCCGCGGCGTGCGGGTCTGGCACCGGGACCGGCTGGCCGAAGCGCAGGAGACGCTCGCCCGCGTCCCGGGCGTGACGATGCTGATCCACGACCAGGAGTGCGCGACCGAACTGCGCCGCAAACGCAAGCGCGGGCTCGCCCCGGAACCGCCGCAGCACGCGGTGATCAACGAACGCGTCTGCGAGGGTTGCGGCGACTGCGGGGAGAAGTCGAACTGCCTTTCGGTGCAGCCGGTCGACACCGAGTTCGGCCGCAAGACCCGGATCGACCAGTCGTCCTGCAACAAGGATTTCTCGTGCCTGGACGGGGATTGCCCGTCGTTCCTCACCGTGCTTCCCGGCAAGAGCGCGGGGAAACGGCCGCTTGCCGAACCGTTGGCGGCACCGCTTCCGGAGCCGAAGCGGACGGTCTCGGCTGAGCGCTTCACGGTGCGGGTGACCGGGGTCGGCGGCTCGGGCGTGGTCACGCTGTCGCAGATCCTCGCGACCGCGGCGAGCATCGCCGGGCTGCCGGTGCGGTCGCTGGACCAGACCGGGCTCGCACAGAAGGGCGGTGCGGTCGTCTCCGACGTCAAGATCGGCGCGGCGCACGCGAACAAGGCGAGCGACGGCGAGTGCGACCTCTACCTCGGCGCCGACGTGCTCGTCGCCGCGGACCCGCGCTACCTCGCCGTCGCCGATTCACGCCGGACCACTGCGGTGGTTTCGACCTCGAAGGTCCCGACCGGGGCGATGGTTGCCGACACCAGCGTCACGTTCCCGGAGGAAACGGCGTTGCTCGACCGGCTCCGCGAAGCGACCGGAACCGTGACCGCGCTGGACGCCCGGGAAATGGCCGAGGTGTTGTTCGGCCAGGACCAGTACGCCAACCTCCTGCTGACCGGGGTGGCGTACCAGCGCGGCGCGCTGCCGATCCCGGCCGAGGCGATCGAAGAAGCCATCTCCCGCAACGGGGTTCGGGTCGAGACCAACGTGCAGGCGTTCCGCCGCGGTCGGCAGTGGGTCGCGGACCAGGGGGCGCTGGCGGCTGTGCTCGCGAGCTTGCGCGGAGAACCCGAAGCGGAGCCCGCGCTGACTCCGGTAGCCCGCGAACTTCTGTCCACTGTCGGCGAGAGTGCTGAACTGGCGCGGCTGCTGCGGGTCCGGGTGCCGGATCTGATCGCGTACCAGAACGTCGCCTACGCACGGCGTTACGTGGAGCAGGTCGAACGGGTGCGCCGTGCCGAGTCCAGCGCGGTCCCGGGTTCGACGGCGCTGACCGAGGCGGTAGCGCGGAATCTGTACAAACTCATGGCCTACAAGGACGAGTACGAGGTCGCGCGGCTTTCGCTGGATCCGGCGCAGGAACGCCAGGTCCGCGCGCGATTCGGGGCCGACGCCCGCATCGCGTACCGGTTGCATCCGCCGGTGCTGAAGGCGCTCGGCATGCGCCGCAAGATCGAACTGGGACCGTGGTTCAAGCCGGTTTTCCGGGTGCTGGTGGCGGGACGGCGGTTGCGGGGCACCCCGCTGGACCCGTTCGGCCGTGCCGCGGTCCGGCGGCTGGAACGGGATTTGATCGCCGAATACGAACGGGTCGTCGGCGAGCTGGCCGAGCGGCTGGACCCGGAAAACCATGCCCTGGCAGTGGAAACGGCTCTCTTGCCCGATCTGGTGCGCGGGTACGAGGACGTCAAGCTCGGCACGGTCGCGACATACCGGAGCACGCTCGCGCAGCGGATGGACGAGTTCCGTGCGGCGAAAGCTGGTGCGCCGTGCTGAACGAACTCCGCCGGGCCTTGCCTGCTGGCCGGGTCCTCACTGATCCGGATGTCCTCGCTGCCTACGCCCACGACGAGGCGGTCTGGGCTCCGCACGAGCTGCCGTTGGCTGTCGTGCGGGCGCACACCGCCGAGGAGATTCAGCAGACCGTGCAGGTGTGCCTGCGCCACCGCGTGCCGATCGTGCCGCGCGGGGCTGGCACGGGTCTGTCCGGCGGCGCGAACGCGGTCGGCGGCGGGATCGTGTTGTCCACCGAGCGGATGACCGCCATCCGCGAGATCAACGCCGCCGAGCGGCTCGCGGTGGTCGAACCCGGCGTCGTGAACGAAACCCTGCGGTCGGCGTGCGCGGAACACGGCCTCTGGTACCCGCCGGACCCGGCGAGTGCGCCGTGGTCGACCATCGGCGGCAACGTCGCGACCAACGCCGGCGGGCTGTGCTGCGTCAAATACGGCGTCACCCGCGATTACGTGCTCGGGATGGAAGTCGTCACCGGGACCGGGGAACTGGTCCGGCTCGGCCGCCGGACCGCGAAAGGCGTGGCCGGATACGACCTCACCGGGCTGATGGTCGGCTCGGAAGGCACGCTCGGCATCGTCACCGAGGTCACCGTTCGGCTGCGCGGCGCGCGGGCCAGCGAACGCACAGTCGCCGGGTATTTCCCCAGCCTGTCGGCGGCGGGAGACGCGGTCGCGGCCGTCAGCGAGTCGGGTGTGGTGCCGTCGGCGCTGGAGCTGATCGACCGGCACACCCTCGCCGCGGTGGACGCCTGGAAGAACATGGGCCTGTCCGCCGAAGCCGAAGCGGTGCTGCTCGGCCGCACCGACGCACCCGGCGAGGACGAGGCAAAGGTGCTGACCGACTGCTTCACCGCGGCCGGAGCCACCTGGGCGGCCGCATCGTCCGACGTGGACGAAGCCGAGGCACTGTTCGCTGCGCGGCGGCTGGCGTATCCGGCGCTCGAACGGCTGGGTCCGGTGCTCACCGAGGACGTCTGCGTACCCCGCGGCGCGGTGCCGGAAATGCTCCGGCGGATCGAAGCCATCGGCACCCGGCATGCCGTGCGGATCGCGAATGTCGCGCACGCCGGGGACGGCAACCTGCATCCGGTGCTCGTCGTCCCGGCCGAGGAAAGGGCACGGGCGGAGGCGGCGTTCGAGGAGATCCTCGACGAGGCGATCGCGCTGGGCGGCACGGTCACCGGGGAACACGGCGTCGGCCTGCTCAAACGCGGCGGGCTCGCCCGGGAACTCAGCCCGGCGGTGCTGGCGATGCACGCGGCGGTCAAGAACGCGCTCGATCCGCACGGAATCCTCAACCCGGGCAAGGTGATCGCGTCGTGCGCGCCGTCGTCCTGACTGCTCCGGGAGAGCTGACGGTCGCTGAGGTGGACTGTCCGGAACCCGGCAGCGGCGAGGTCCTGGTGAAGGTCGCCGCCTGCGGGGTGTGCGGGCACGACCAGGCCGACCGGGCCGGTTTGCTGACCCTTCCGCTGCCCGCGGTGCTTGGTCACGAGATCGCCGGAACCGTCGTCGCCGGTGGAACCCGGTTCGCGGCCGGTGCTCGGGTCGCGGCGAAGCAGTTCGGCACCTGCGGCTGCTGCGAACCGTGCGTGACCGGCGATGAACTGCGCTGTCCGCAGCGTGCGTTCCTCTACGGCGGGTTCGCCGAATACGCCGTGCTGCCGGAATCCGCCCTGCTCCCGGTGCCGCCCGGGGTGTCGCTGGCCGAGGCCGCGGTGGTCGCCTGCGCAGTCGGCACCGGACTGCAAGCTCTCCGCCGGGTGGCGCGCGTCGAGCCCGGCGAGACGGTCCTGGTCACCGGAGCCAGTGGGGGATTGGGGTTGCACGCAGTTCAGGTTGCCGCCGCGCTCGGGGCGCGCGTGCTCGCACTCACCGGGAGCCCGGACAAGGCCGCGCAACTGGGGAATGCCGCTCAGGTGGTGCTCGCCGGAGACACCGCCGGGCAGGACATCCTCGACGCGACCGACGGTCGGGGCGTCGACGTCGTGCTCGACAACACGGGGCACCAATCCGTGTTCCGCCAAGCTTTCCGCGCCCTCGCCCATGCGGGCCGGTACGTGCTGACCGGGCAGGTCAGCGGGGAGCCGATCCGGGTCCACCCGGCTTTTGTGTTCGAGAAGGAAGCCGTCATCACCGGCTCGGGGTCCACGCTGATGCGCACCTTCGCCGACGCGATGGCCTTGGTCGCCGAGCGCCGGGTGCGGCCCGTGGTGACTCCTTACCCGCTCGAAGCCGCAGCGCGTGCTTTCGCTGACCGGGTGACCGGGCGGGCTGTGGTGGTTCCTTCTGGAGGAGAGTCGTGACTAGACCGCTGGCCGGTGTCCATGTCGTGGAGTGCGCGAGTTTCGTCGCCGGACCGACCGGTGGCCTGACTCTCGCGCAACTGGGTGCCGACGTCGTCCGCATCGACCCGATCGGCGGCGGCAGCGATTACCTCCGCTGGCCGGTCGCGCCGACGGGGGAGAGCTACTACTGGGCGTCCCTGAACAAGGGCAAGCGCTCGGTCGCGATCGACCTGCGGAATCCGGAAGGCCGCGAACTGGTTCTCGCCCTGGCCACCGCTCCCGGCCGCGACCGCGGAATCCTCATCGACAACGCGGTCGGCCGCCCTTGGCTGGCCCACGAGCGGCTGGCCGACCGCCGTCCCGACATGATTCACGTGCGCGTCCAGGGATATCCGGACGGACGGCCCGCGGTCGACTACACGGTGAACGCCGAGGTCGGGGTCCCGGGGATCACCGGCAGCGGCGACTGGGCCGCCCCGGTGAACCACGTGCTGCCCGCGTGGGATCTCGTCACCGGGCTGGGCGTCGCGACCGGCTTGCTCGCCGCGCTGCACCGTCGCGACCGCGCCGGCGAAGGGTCCTATGTGGAGCTGGCGTTGTCCGACGTGGCTCTCGCTGGCGTCGCGAACCTGGGCTGGCTGTCGGAAGCCGCTGACCGGCAAGGGGAACGGCCTCGGCACGGCAACCACGTCTACGGCAGTTTCGGCGTCGACTTCGCCTGCCGCGACGACGCCCGCGTGATGGTCGTGGCGCTCACCGACGGCCAGTGGCGCGCGTTGCAGTCGGCCACCGGGACTGCGGAAGTGTTCACCGCACTGGAAAAGGCACTGAACGCTGACCTGCGCGACGAAGCCGAACGGTACCGCCTGCGCGAGACCATCGCGGCGGTCCTGCGGCCGTGGTTCGCCGCGCGCGACCTCGGCGA
Organism: Amycolatopsis nivea; assembly: GCF_004522235.1. Classification (GTDB taxonomy): domain Bacteria; phylum Actinomycetota; class Actinomycetes; order Mycobacteriales; family Pseudonocardiaceae; genus Amycolatopsis; species Amycolatopsis nivea. The sequence continues at coordinate 85,741 of NZ_SDLT01000014.1, read as the reverse complement.
GGTGGGCAAGGAACTCGACGCCGCCCGGGTCCTGTGGGGCCGCTACCGCGGGATGGCCGACCTCGTGACCGAACACCGCGAGCAAGCCCACGAAGTGCTCGCCGACCTGCAACTGCCCAGCGGCAGCCCGGCCGTCACGGCGCGGTCGCCGCTGCGCTTCTCCGGCGAACGCGGTCCCGCCGGAGCGTGCCCGGCGCTCGGCGCGGACACCGATTCCGTACTGGCCGAAGTGCTCGGCCTCACCGCCGCCGAACTCGGCGGCCTGCACGACCGGCGGGTCATCGCCGCGCCGGAAAACCCGTACAAGGAGGTACGTTGACCATCGATTCGAGCATCGCCCTCGACCGCACCCGGTTCTTCATCGACGGCACCTGGACCGAGCCGAAGGGCACCGAAACCCACCTCGCGCTGGAAGCCGCCACCGAGAAACCGCTCGGCCGCGCCGCACTGGGTTCCGCCGCTGACATCGACGCCGCCGTCCGGGCCGCCCGCCGCGCGCTGGACGAGGGTCCGTGGGGCCGGACCACCGCTGCGGAACGCGCGGCGACGATGCGCCGGTTCGCCGCGGCTTTGGCGGCCCGCTCCGCCGACACCGCCACGCTCGTCAGCCGGGAGAACGGCATGCCGATCGGGCTGTCGAACGCCTTCAACGGGGACGCGCCGGCCGGGCTGCTGAACATGTATGCCGACCAGATCGAGGCGACGCAGCTGGAGGAAATCCGGCCGAGCGCGTCCGGATCGACGGTCGTGCGGCGCGCGCCCGTAGGCGTGGTCGCTGCGATCACGCCGTGGAACTACCCGCAGGTGCTCGCGATGATGAAGATCGCGCCGGCGCTCGCCGCGGGCTGCACCGTGGTGCTCAAGCCGTCGCCGGAAACCGCGCTCGACGGGTACGTTTTCGCCGACGCCGCCGCGGAAGCCGGGCTGCCGCCGGGCGTGCTCAACATCGTGGTCGCCGGTCGCGAAGCCGGTGCGTCGCTGGTGTCCCACCCGCTGGTGGACAAGGTCGCGTTCACCGGATCCACCGCCGCGGGACGGACCATCGGCGCGGAATGCGGGCGGCTGATCCGCCGGTGCACGCTGGAACTGGGCGGGAAGTCGGCGGCCATCGTGCTGGACGACGCGGACCTCGACACCTTCGTCGCCGGTCTCGACAACGCCTGCTTCCAGAACAACGGCCAGACCTGCACCGTCCAGTCCCGGATTCTCGCCCCGCGCTCGCGCTACGCCGAGGTGGTCGACGCGGTCGCGCAGTACGCGCGCGAAATGGTGCTGGGCGATCCGCTCGACCCGGCCGTCACGTGCGGTCCGATGGCCAGCAAGGCACAGCTCGACCGGGTTCTCGGCTACCTCGAACTGGGCCGCGCCTCCGCCGCCCGGCTGGTGGCGGGCGGCGGCCGTCCCGCCGCGCTGTCCCGCGGCTGGTTCGTGGAGCCGACGGTGTTCGCCGACGTGGACAACCGCGAACGGATCGCGCAGGAGGAGATCTTCGGCCCGGTCGTCACCATCACCCCCTACGAGGACGAGGACGACGCGGTCCGCCTCGCCAACGACAGCGAATACGGGCTCGGCGGCTCGGTCTGGACCGCCGACGAAGACCGCGGCCTCGCCCTCGCCCGCCGCGTGCGGACCGGGACCATCGGCCTCAACTACTACCTCCAGGACCTCGGCGCGCCGTTCGGCGGGATGAAGGGCAGCGGCGTCGGCCGCGAACTCGGGCCCGAGGCGCTCGACAGCTACCTGGAATTCCAGTCCGTCTACGCCAGCGCCGCCCAGCTCTGACCCAGCGCCGCCCCGGGGCCGCACCGTGCGGCCCCGGGGACCGACCGCGGAGGAGAAGACCCGTGCCCCCTGTTCGCCGCCTGCGCACTGTCGCGCTCGCCCTCGCGCTTGTCCTGCCCCTTACTGCTGTCCCGGACGCTGCCGCCGCCACCCGCTACCGGGTCCAGCGGCTGGTCAGCGGCACCACGCTGCACTCGCCGAACGGCATCGCCCTCGCCCCGAACGGCGACCTGCTCACCGCCAGCCTCGCCAGCGAAACTATTTCCGCGGTGGACCCGCGCACCGGACGGAACCACACCCTCGTCGGCCCGCGCGACGGCCGTTCCGACGACCTCGCGGTGGCCCCCTCCGGCGAAATCCTGTGGACCGACCCGGTCGGCGGCGTGGTGAAAGGCCGCGCGCCGGACGGCCGGATCCGCACCGTCGCCCGCGACCTGCCCGGCGTCAACTCCATCGCGTTCGACCGGTCCGGCAAGCACCTGTACGTCGGGCAGCTGACCTTCGCCGACGCGCTCTGGGAGATCGACCTGGCCGGTCAGGCCGCGCCCCGCCTCGTCGTGCGCGATCCGGGCGGGCTGAACGCGTTCGCCTTCGGCCCGGACGGCATGATCTACGCGCCGCGGTCGAAGTACGGGGAAGTAGCCCGGGTCGATCCGCGAACCGGAGCGATTTCGGTGCTGGCCCAAGGATTCCGGCAGCCGGTGTCCGTCCGCTTCGATCCGCGGAACCGCCTCTACGCGCTCGACGGCGCGACCGGTCAGCTGGCCCGGATCGACCCGGACGGCACCAAATACACCGTGGCGATGCTGCCCGCCGCGGACGACAACATGATCATCGACTCCCGTGGGGACGCTTATGTCAGCAACATGGCCGACAGTTCCGTCTCCCGAGTGGACCTGAACACCGGCGCTGTCACGGTCATTACGTCCAGCCGACTGGCGTTCCCCGCGGATCTCGCATCCGACGGGCGGATGCTCTATATCGCGGACGCGACCGCGCTGCGCACCGTGGACCCGCGCACCGGTGCGGTCGGCGAAATCCAGCGTCGGCTGTCGTCCTCGCTGGAGTTTCCGTCCGGGATCAGCGTCACCGCGGGGCATTTCGTGCTCACCTCGGAGCTGATCGGGTCCGTCCAGGTGGTGGACCGCCGCACGGGGAAGGTTGTCCGAGAAGTGCACGGTCTCGACAATCCCGCGGATGCCGTCGAACTGTCCGACGGCAGCCTGGTGATTTCCGAACCCGCGAAGGGCAGGCTGCTGCGCGTCGTCGGCGAGGAAATCCGTCCGCTGGTCGAAAACCTCGGCGCACCAACGGGTCTTGCCGTCACGAAGCGCGCGACAGTTCTGGTCGCGGATGCTCGCGGCCGTCTCCTCGAGGTCGAACCCGCCTCCGGAAAGGTCGTCGAACGAGCTGCCGGACTCGGCGGACTGCGGGCCGTCACGGTCCGGCCGGACGGAACGGCTGTCGTCCTCGACGCCACCGGTCACCGCGTGCTTTCGGTGAACCGGCAAGGAAAAACCGAGGTGCTGGCGACCGGACTCGACGTCGGCTACCTGGACGTCCCGTACGCCCGCTCCGGCGGTCTCGCGCTCGGCTCCGACGGGACTGTCTACGTCGCTGCGGACCGGCACAACGCCGTCGACGCGATCCGGAAGACCCGCGGATGACCGCACGGGAGTTCCGGTTCGGAGTCAACCTGCTCACGCCGTCCTCGCGCGCGGAATGGCAGGCGCGGTGCCGTGAAGCCGAAGACCTCGGCTACGACGTCATCGCGGTCGCCGACCACCTGGGCATGCCAGCGCCGTTGCCCGCGCTTGTTTCGGCGGCCGAAGCCACCACCCGGCCGCAGCTCGCGGTGTTCGTGCTCAACTCCGGGTTCTACAACGCGGTGCTGCTGGCCCGCGACCTCGCCGGAACGGACGCGCTGCTCGACGGACGCCTCGAGGTCGCGCTCGGAACCGGCTACGTCAAAGCGGAATTCGACCGTGCCGGGATTCCGTGGCGCAGCGCGTCCGAACGGGTCGACCACCTCGAGCGCACCGTGCTGGAGGTGGGGCGGCTTCTCGCCGACCCGGACCACCGCCCGAGCCCGGTCCGGCGGCCGCCGTTGTGCGTAGCGGGCAACGGCGACCGGGTCCTGCGGATCGCCGCTGAACATGCCGACATCGTCGCGTTCAGCGGGGCCGCACCCGGGCAACGCCCCGGCATGCTCCGGTTCCTCGGCGCGGACGCGCTCGCCGCTCGCGTGGACCACGTGCGGCAAACGGCCCCGCACCGCTTCGACGACCTCGAACTCAACCTGCTCATCCACGCCGTCACCCTCGACGGCGACCGCCAGTCCGCAGTCGACCGGCTGCCCCGGTTCGAGGCGCAACCGATCGATTTGGCGCAGGTGCCCACTGTCCTTTCCGGACCTCCGGCGGAGATCGCGGAAACCCTTCACCAGCACCGGAAGACGTTCGGCTTCAGCTACGTCACGGTGCCCGAACCGGCGATGCGCGATTTCGCTCGCGTCATCGCCGCGATGAGGAGCTGACCCCTGATGGCTCGTTTGGCCCGGACCGCGGGTTTGTCCGATGTGCAGCAGGAGATTCTGTCCACGGTGCGCTCGTTCGTGGACAAGGAGATCATCCCGCACGCGCAGGCGCTGGAGCACGCGGACGAGTATCCGGCGGAGATCGTCGAGGGCATGAAGGAGATGGGCCTGTTCGGGCTCACCATCCCGGAGGAGTACGGCGGCCTGGGCGAGTCGCTGCTGACCTACGCGCTGGTGGTCGAGGAGATCGCGCGCGGCTGGATGAGCGTGTCCGGGGTGATCAACACGCACTTCATCGTGGCGCACATGATCAAGCAGCACGGGACGCCGGAGCAGAAGCAGCATTTCCTGCCCCGGATGGCGACCGGCGAGGTCCGCGGCAGCTTCTCGATGTCGGAGCCGGACCTCGGGTCGGACGTGGCGGCGATCAAGACCCGCGCTAAGCGCGACGGTGACGACTACGTGATCGACGGCGCGAAGATGTGGCTGACCAACGGCGGCTCCTCCAACCTGATCGCCTTGTTGGTGAAGACGGACGAGGGCGCGGAGAAGGCGCATCAGAACCTGACGACGTTCCTGGTCGAGAAGCCCTCCGGGTTCGGCGAGGTGCTTCCCGGGCTGACGATCCCGGGCAAGATCGACAAGATGGGCTACAAGGGCGTCGACACCACCGAAGCGGTGTTCGACGGCTTCACGATCGGCGCGGACAAGGTGTTGGGGGAGGCTCCGGGCAAGGGCTTCTCGTACATGATGGACGGCGTCGAGGTCGGCCGGGTGAACGTGGCCGCGCGGGCCTGCGGGATCGCGATCCGGTCGTTCGAGCTGGCGATCGCGTACGCGCAGCAGCGGTCGACGTTCGGCAAGCCGATCGCGCAGCACCAGGCGATCGCGTTCAAGCTCGCCGAGATGGCGACGAAGGTCGAGGCCGCGCACCTGATGATGGTGAACGCGGCCCGGTTGAAGGATTCCGGCGCCCGCAACGACGTCGAGGCCGGGATGGCGAAACTGATCGCCAGCGAGTACTGCGCCGAGGTCACCCAGGAAGCGTTCCGGATCCACGGCGGGTACGGCTACTCGAAGGAATACGAGATCGAGCGCCTGATGCGCGAGGCCCCGTTCCTGCTGATCGGCGAGGGCACCAGCGAAATCCAGAAAACCATCATCAGCCGCGGCCTCCTCCGCGAATATCAGGCCTGACGCGGGGCAAGCACCACGACCGGAATCTCGCGTTCCGTCCAGTCCTGGTACTTCGCGAAATCCGCGTACAGCTCGACCAGCCGCGGCCAGAGTTCGCGTCGTTCGTCCGGCGACGCGACTCTCGCCGCGACCGGGACGTCGCGGCGACCCTTGAGATGCACGCGGGTTTCCGGTTCCGCGCGCAGATTGAAGTACCACTGCGGATGTTTCGGCAGCCCGCCCTGGGAGGCGACGACGACCAGGTCGTCGCCGGAACGCAGGTACAGCAGCGGCGTGGTGAACAGCCGCCCGGACTTGCGGCCTCGGTGGTCCAGCAGCAGCGTCGGCACGGGCTTGCGAAAACCCGCGCCGACGCGCCAGTTGTGGCCGATCCGGCCGTTGGTCAGGGTGAAGACTTTGACCTGGATCCGGGACATGTACTTCATGAGCGCCGCTGTCACCGGCGAGTCCAGGCCTTTCGGCGCCTGTGCGGGAAGGGAAAAGCGGCCCATCGTGACCTCCTGGCGGGCGAACGCGTCAGCGGGCGGTCGATCCGGCGAGCGGCATCGGGTCGAGCCCGAGCTTGCGGTGGTCCCAGGACCGGACCCGCTCCACGTCGACGCGGATCGCGACCCGTTTGCGGAGCATGAATTCCACCATCGGCTTCACCTCGTCGGTGTACTCGCCGTGGTACCGCTCCCACACGTTGACCCCGACCGCCCAAAGCGCGTCCGGATCGTCGACGACCTCGGCGCGCCCTTCGAGCGAGACGCCGCGCAGGACGTCGTAGGTCAGGCCGTCCTCGATCAGCACGGTGACGCGCGGGTCGCGGCGGAGGTTTACTGCCTTCTGCGCCTTGGCTTTCGTCTCGAACCACAGCACGCCGTCGATGACCGCGTACCACATCGCGACCGCGTGCGGATGCCCGTCGGGGCCGAGCGACACCAGCGTCGCGGTCCGCTGGGAGGCGAGGTAGGCCGACACCTCCTCGGGGCTCATCTCGATCTGCGCTCGCTGGTTGGTTCCCATCGGTTCCTCACTTCCTGCGGCGGGCCCCGGGCGGGCCGGCGAGTATCGAGGTGACGACGTCGACGAGGTCGTCGACGATCTGGCCGGTGGTCCAGTCCGCCGCGTCCGGCCCGTGCAGGCGGCGGGTGCGGCCGACGTCGCCGAGGACGTTCAGCGTCACGGTCATCGCCTGGGACAGCCGGAAATCGAGCGTCCGGCGGGGGACTCCGGGGCACAGCCGGTCCAGCTGTGCGACGAACGCGGCGTTGCGCTCGAAGAACGACTCGGCGACCGCGTCCAGCCCGTCGCCGCCGGTCGCCAGCAGCCGGCCGACCAGCCGGATCCAGCATTCGCCGCCCGATTCGAGCACCGCGACCACCGGCTGCACGAACGCGCGCGCCAATTCCCGTGCGGTGGCGTCTTTTCCGGGGGATTCCCGCAGCACCGCGTTCCGCTCGCCGGTCACCTGGTCGAGCCGGCTGCGCAGGACCGCGTCGAGCAGGCCTTCCTGGGAACCGAAGTGGTAGTGGATCGCCGCGACGTTCGTCCGCGCCTCCTGCATCACGGTCCGCAGCGACACCGCGCCGACGCCGTGCTCGGCGAAAAGCCGTTCCGCGGCGGCGATCAGGCGCTGCTCGGTCGCCTCCCCGCGAGCGGGGCTCCGCGCGGCTTCGCTGCCCATGCCGCGGACTCTATCAGCCGTTTCAATCACGTGATAGAGGCTGCGGCGACGGTCAGAGCCGGTCGTACAGCCCGGCCAGCCGGGTGAGCACCGTGCCCGCGGCGTCGATCGCCTGCTCGTCGAGGTCTTCGGTCAGCTCGCGCAATCCGGCGGCGAGGACCTGCTCGCGCTCCTCGTGCCGGCGGCGGCCCGCGTCGGTCAACGCGACGATCGACGTGCGGCGGTCCCCGGAGGCGGCCCGTTCGCGCGTGACGTAACCGGCGTTGGCCAGGCCGTTGACCAGCTGGGTGACCGCCGCCCCCGTCGTTTCGACGTGCCCGGCGAGCTGGTTGACCGTCATCGGCCCGTGTTCGGCCAGGCTCTTGAGCGCGCGGGCGTGCGCGAGCGAAAGGGCTTCGGCGCTGCGGGTCGCGCGGCCGCGCAGCCGGGAATCGGCCGCGCTGAGCCGGTAGGCGGCTCGTGCCAGCCGGGTGATCGCCTCGTCGCCCATCGGGTCTTCTCTCCTGTGGTGCCCGCCGCATTCCTTGCCGCGCGGAGTCTAGCCGTGGCACATTAGCTAAGTACTTAGTTATTTGAGGAGGCGGGCATGACGACACGTTCGGCCGGGCAGAGCTGGGCCCTGGACATCGCGCTGGCGCAGGGCGGCTTCGACGCGCTGCACCCGGAAGGCAAGGGCACGCTCGAACAGCTCGGGCACGATCACGCCGACTTCGACAAGGTGTTCGCGATGGTCCGCGCCGGAGCGATGCTGCCGAAGGCGTGGGCCGTCGTCGCGGGACAGGCGGAGGAGCGGGCCGCGCACCACGAGCGGCTGGGCTACCGCCGGACGGCGTCGGACCTGTACCTGCGGGCGGCGGTGATGTACGGCCGTGCGCAGTACTCGATCTTCGACTCCGCCGACGGACGCAAGGCGAAGTTCCGCGAACGCTGCGATTCGTGCGTGGCGCGGCTGGGAGAGCTTCGGGGCAACACGGTCCGCCGGGTCGAACTGGACTTCGAGGGCGGCAAGATCTTCGCTCTCCTGCACCTGCCGGCACAGCCGGTTTCCGGTGCCCCGGCGGTGATTCTCGGCCCCGGCATGGACATGATCAAGGAGGACTACATCTTCGCGGCCGAGCGCTACTACACCTCGCGCGGAGTCGTGGCGTTGTCCATCGAAGGACCGGGGCAGGGGGAGACGCGGGCGCGCGGGCTGACCGTGACCCTGGACAACTACGAGCGCGCCCTCGAAACCTATGCCGCGTACCTCGCCGGTCTGTCCGAAGTGGACGAAAACCGGATCGGCATGTTCGGCATCAGCATGAGCGGGTACTGGGCCCTGCGCGCCGCGGCGATGTCCGGCACCCGCCTGCGCGCGGTCGCCGCGTTCGAGGCGGTGTCCGGCGATTTCGAGACGATTTTCGAGCGGGCGCAGCCGAGTTTCAAGAACAACTACCTGTATATGGCGGGCTACACCGACGAAGCGGCGTTCGACCGCGACCTGAAGGAGAAGATGCCGCTCGGCGACCTCGTGACCAGTATTCGTTGCCCGGTGCTGCTCGGCATCGGCGAATTCGACGAGCTGACGCCGGTGGAAAGCGCGCTCGAGACCTACGAAAAGATCCGTGCGCCCAAGGAAATGCGGGTTTACGAGGACGAATTCCACCCGCTGGGCGGCACGGCAGCGGAGGTCTTCGCCTTCGGCGCGGAGTGGCTGACGCGCGGTCTCGACGGGGAGTTCGACACGCCCGGGCGGGACGAGCGGTTCTTCGTCCACCGCGACGGCCGCACGACCGAGGGAACGGCGGACCCGCGTTGGTGGCTCGGCGCGACTCCGGCCGGTTTGGCGAAGGCCCGGAGCTGAGCGGTTCGAGCGCTGGGGTCAGCGCTCGAACCGGACTCTTTCATGGAGTGAGGACGGTCTTGCCGACGAGCCGTCCCGGGCTGCTTCTTCGTGCACTGTCGGGAGATCGGCGAGCGGCCGCCGGTCGGTGACGGTGATCTGCAACGTCCCGGCGTCGATGCGCTCGGGCGGGACGAGCGGTTCTTCGTCCACCGCGACGGCCGTACGACCGAGGGAACCGCGGACCCGCGTTGGTGGCTCGGCGCGACTCCGGCCGGTTTGGCGCAGGCTCGAACCGGGGCTTTCAGGGAATGAGGACGGTCTTGCCGATGAGCCGTCCCGAGGCTGCTTCTTCGTGCACTGCGGGGAGATCGGCGAGCGGCCGCCGGTCGGCGACGGTGATCCGCAACGTCCCCGCGTCGACGCGCTCGACGAGTTCGGCCAGTTGCTCGGCGTTGCTGGCGACGAACACCCGCGCCGTCCGGATGCCGCGTCCGGGATTCTCCGGCGGGGGAGTGGTGGTGCTGACCAGCGCTCCGCCGTCGGCGACCAGGCCGGCGAGCGCTGCGGCCTCCTCCGGAGTGGTGGGCACGAGGTTGAGCACGACGTCGAACGGCGCTCCGTCGCCGGCGTCGGAAGCGAAGTCGAGGTGCCCGATGATCCGGTCGGCTCCGTATTCGCGGAGGCGTTCCGCGGTGCGCGGGCTCGAGGTCGCGGTCACCGTCGCGCCTGCCTGATGGGCGAGTTGAACGGCGAAGCCGCCGACCGCCCCGCCTGCGCCGTTGATCAGGATCGTCTGGCCCGCTTGCAGGCGAGCGTCGTCGAAGAGCGCCTGCCACGCAGTCAATCCGCCGACCGGCAGCGCGGCGGCGTCGGGCAGCTCGACCGTCTTCGGAGCGGCCGCCAGCGCGTCAGCGGGAACGACGGCGAACTCGGCGGCCGCACCGTCGGCGTTCATCGGCAGGAAGGCCACGACCGGGTCGCCGACCTGGCGTCCGTCGACCCGGGGACCGAGCTCGGCGATCGTCCCGGCGACCTCGATGCCCGGCACGTGCGGGAAGGTCAAGGGAAACACCTCCTGCAGGCCGCCCGCCCGGATCCCGAGGTCGACGGGGTTGAACGAGGTGGCGGCGACCTGGACGAGCACCTGCCCCTCGCCGGGCGTCGGCCGCTCGGCCTCTTCGAGCGCCAGGACTTCGCTTCCGCCGTAGCGGTGGTAGCGCACTGCCTTCATGACATCCTCCGTAATGTGTTTCGAAGTCGAAGCACCTCTGAGTATGCTTCGATATCGAAGCAAAGTCGCGGAGACGTGAGGACGGCCACAATGATTCGACTTCGAAGCATCTAGACTGGCGGCATGGCGGACGCGCTGGAGCCCAAGCAGCTCAACACCTATTTCGCACTCATGGAGGCGGTGAGCCTGCTGCAGCACGCCGTCAGCCAGCAACTGCGGGCCGAGGGCGACCTCAGCTACGTGCAGTTCGAACTCCTCGCCCGGCTCGCCGACTCCGCCGGACCGCTCACGATGACGGAACTGGCCGACGGCGTCGTGTACAGCCGCAGCGGCCTGACTCACCAGGCGGGCCTGCTCGAAAAGGCGGGCCTGGTCACCCGCGGCCCCAGTGCGGACGACCAGCGGGCCACCGTCGTCGGCATCACCGACGCCGGGCGGGAGCTGGTCGCGAAGGTGCTTCCCGGGCACATCGACGCCGTCCGCCGGTTGCTGTTCGCTCCACTGTCCACTTCGGACCTGGACGCGCTGGGCGGCATCATGACCCGCGTCCGCGACCACATGCGCGCCGAGCCGCCCCGGTCGGTCTCGACGCGGAGGAGCTCGAAGGGGAGCGGCGTCCTCTAACGCGCATTGTCGTTGTTCTTAGACTGGCGGCGTGGAAGACATCGAGGCGATCGCCGTCCTGCAGGACCCGGTCCGGCGGCGGCTGTACGACTACGTGGTCTCCCAGGACCACGACGTGAGCCGGAACGAGGCGGCCGAGGGGGCCGGGATCCAGCGCACGCTCGCCGCTTTCCACCTCGACAAACTCGTGGACGCCGGGCTGCTGGAGACGGAAAGCAAGCGGCTGAGCGGACGTTCGGGCCCGGGCGCCGGTCGCCCGGCGAAGCTCTACCGCCGGTCCGGAGCCGAACGCCAGTTCTCCGTCCCGGCGCGCGACTACCGCACCGCCGCCGACCTGCTGGCCGAGGTCGCCGAAGTCGCCCGTCTCGACACCGAACTTCAAGCCGCCGCCCGCCGCGAGGGCCGCGCCGCCGCTTGTCCGGTCGAAGACCTCGCCGCCGCGAAGGAACTGCTGGCCGCCCGCGGGTACGAACCGCGTGAGGACGGCGACGTCCTGCGCCTCGTCAACTGCCCGTTCCACGTCCTCTCGCAACGGCATCCGGGGCTGGTGTGCGGCATGAACCTGGCGCTGCTGGAAGGACTGCTCGACGACGCCGAAGGCCTGCGCGCCCGGATGGATCCGCGCCCCGGGCTGTGCTGCGTCGTTGTCGAGCCTTCTAAAAATAATGAGAGTTGACATAGAACGTCCGGCGATGGTGAGGTGAACGAGTGACGGAACATCACCTCGCCCAGCTCAACGTGGGCATCCTCAGACATCCCCTCGAAGACCCTCGGATGCACGGCTTCACGTCGATGCTCGACACGCTGAACGAGGTCGCCGACAACGCGCCCGGCTTCGTGTGGCGTCTGGTCGAGGACGGCGGCAACGACGCGACCTCGCTGCGGACCTCGCTCGGCGACGACGTCCTGGTGAACATGTCGGTCTGGGAGAGCCGCGACGCGCTGTGGGACTACGTCTACCGCAGCGGCCATCTGGACATGCTGCGCCGCCGGTCGGAGTGGTTCGAACTGCCGAAGGCGCCGTTCCAGGTGTTGTGGTGGGTGCCCGCCGGGCAGGTCCCGACGGTCGAGGAGGCCGTCGAGCGGCTGGAACTGCTGCGGGAGAAGGGACCCTCGCCGAGCGCGTTCGGTTTCCGGGACAGCTATCTGCCCGAAGGCGCCGCCTCCGCGCCGTGACGGTTTCCGCGACACGTCCGGTGGGTCGCCGGGACCGGCCCGCGGGATGGCTAGGGTGTCCGGCGTGGCGAACATGTCCCGTTGGTCGGATGAGAATGGCGGCTTGGACTTCGGTCTGCTGGTGCTGCGGCTGATGCTGTCGGTCGCGATGGGGGCGCACGGGCTCACGCAGGTCTTCGGCCTGTTCGGCGGTGCGGGCATGGCACATTTCGAGAACGTGTTGCGCGGCTACGGGTTCAGCCACAACATCGAATTCCTGACCTGGCTGACCGGCATCACCGAAGTCGCCGGCGCGGTCCTGCTGGCGCTGGGCCTGCTGACCCCGCTCGCCGCGGCAGGCCTGCTGGGCGTCGCGATCAGCGCGGTCCGGGTGAAGTGGTCAGGCGGCCTGTTCGGCACCAGCGGCCCGGGATTCGAACTGGAACTGACCCTCGCGGCGATGGCGTTGGCATTGCTGCTGACCGGCCCGGGGTGGTACGCCCTGGACCGGCACACGGCATGGCGGCAGAAACCCCTAGGCTTCGCGGTGGGCGGACTGTTCTTGTCGGTATGCGCGGCGATCGGGGCGGGTTCGCTGTTCTGATCGTCGACGGCGGCAGGCCAGGTCTGGAAAGCTGATCTCGTGTTTGCGCGCAAAGACGACGGCAGTGAGCTGAACGCGGAGTTCTCCGTGGTTTCCGACGGCGAGCGGTTGAGCCTGGTCATGGAGAGTGCAGGCGGCCGGAGCGCCGGGCCGCAGCCGCGCAACAATCAGTACAACGAGGCCTTGACGTTGTTGCTCCGCCGCCTTCGGGACCGGCAAGCGGTCGTGGTCTCCGGCGTGGTGGCGTCGTCGCAGGCCACCCGCCTGCCGGAGGAAGAGCGCAGCATCGTCCCGGTTCCGATCCATTTGGCTGAAGAGCGCGACATCGGGCAGGTGCGGCGGCAGATCACCCGGGCGTCCGGGAGGGTCGGCCTGAAAAACGGCGCAGCGAAAGAGGGCAACAACCAGAAGCGGATCGAGCTGCGGCTGGAGGTTCCGGGTTGCGGGCCGGGCGACGCGGCGCAGCTCGAGGCGGATCTCGCCGCACCCTCGGCGAGCGAGGCCCTGGTGGGCGACCTGCTCCGCAGCCTCAAGGGCGAGACGATCCGGACGGTCACCGGCAAGGAGAACCGGATCATCGATGTCGAGGACGGCTCGGTGCTGGTGGGCACCGACCGGTCCCCGGGCGGGCAGGCCGTCCCGCTCGTCGACATCCAGTACGGGCTGGACGTGCTCACCGCGCGCGGCAAGATCCAGGTTTCCGTGGAAGAACTCGGTCACCGGAGCGCTTTCGTCGGGGCAGTCCTTGCCACTCTGCCGCATGTCACGACCACCACCTCCCCGGCAACGGTGACGTTGCACAGCTCTGCCGCCGAACCCGACGCGACGGACGTCCATTACGGCGAGCTGGACGTGCGGGCGCAGGTCAAAGTCCGGACCGAGCAGCGCAAGCTCCGCCGGTTGCTCGCCAACGGACGCACCACCGCGCCGTGTGCGTTGTGCGGGGATGAGTTCCCGGTGGACTTCCTAGTCGCCGCGCACGTGAAGAAGCGCGCAGCCTGCACCGACGACGAACGGCGGAATCTCCGCGACATCGCCATGCTCGCCTGCAGCTTCGGCTGCGACATCCTCTACGAGGCGGGTTGGGTGACGGTCGACGGAACCGGCTGCATCCGGACCGTCGAACTCGGCAAACTTCCCGCCGGGAGCCTGAAACTGCGCATGCAGCACCTGGCCGGTCGTCGCTGCGGGGCGCACCGGGAAGCTTCCGAGCCGTACTTCGCCTGGCACCGCACCACCACATTCCTGGGCAAGCTGGCTGACTGAGCCGACGCGGCACCGGATCCCGCTCGACGCATGGCGTTCCCGCCGCCCCGGTGCTATCTTCCTCCTAACCGCTTGCAAACCGCAATCACTCGGGAGGTCCGCCATGCCGGACACCACCTGTCACATGTCGATGTCGCTGGACGGGTTCGTCGCCGGGCCGGCGCAGAGCCGGGAGGACCCGCTCGGCAAGCGGGGGGTGGAGTTGCACGGCTGGCACATCGGCGACCCCCGCGCCACCGACGCCGACAAGACCGCCAGCGAGTGGCTGATGCGGCCCAGGGGTGCGTATGTGATGGGGCGGAACATGTTCGGTCCCGTCCGCGGCGACTGGGACGAGGACTGGTCCGGCTGGTGGGGCGCCGAACCGCCGTATCACGCGCCGGTGTTCGTGTTGACTCATCATCACCACGAGCCGATCGAGATGGAGGGCGGGACGACGTTCTACTTCGTCACCGACGGGTTCGACGCCGCCTACGCAGCGGCGTGTGAAGCCGCTGGGGACAGGGGCGTCGACATCGCCGGCGGGGCGTCGACGGTTCGGCAGGCGCTGATCGCCGGGGTGATCGACGAGTTCACGCTCGACATCGCGCCCGTGCTGCTCGGGTCGGGCGAGAGCATGTTCGACGGGGTGGAATCCTTCGGTTTCGAGCCCGTCGAGGTGCTGCATTCGCCGCTCACCACCCACATCCGCTATCGCCGCGCCAGCTCGTAGGGACCTCCAGTGTTGCGGCGAGCAGGCTCCGCGTGTACGGATGCGACGGCGCGGCGAGTACCTGGTCAGTCCGTCCTGACTCGACGGCCCGGCCTTCGCTGAGCACGACGACCTCGTCCGAAATGCTGCGCACGACCGCGAGATTATGCGTCACGAAGATCATCGAGGGTCCGTCGTTCATCAATGAGCGCAGCAATTCCACCACGGACGCTTGCACGGAAACGTCCAAAGCGGACGTCACCTCGTCGCAGATGATCAGTTTCGGCTCGCATACCAGCGCCCGGGCGATCGCGACTCGCTGGCGTTGTCCGCCGGACAGTTCCGCCGGGTAGCGGCCGCCCAGCCGGGCGGGGATCTCGACGCGGTCGAGTGCGGCGCGGGCCCGGCGGCGGCCTTCGCGGGCGGTTACGCCGAAATAGTGCCGCAGGGGGACCAGCAGACCGTCCTCGACCGTCCGATGTGGACTCAACGAGCCATAGGGGTTCTGGAAAACGTACTGCAGTTCGCGCCGGGTACGGGAATCTCGCCGGGCGGCGGCGGGCGGGACTGGCTTGCCTTCGAAGATCACCGAACCTTGCTGCTCGGTGTGCAGTCCGGCCAGGCACCGCGACATGGTGGTCTTGCCGCTGCCGGATTCGCCGACGACCGCGAGGCATTGGCCGGGCCGCAGGTCGAAGGAGACGTCGAAGACGACCTGTCGTCCGCGGTAGCTGGCGTTCAGGCCGGAGACCGATAACAGCGCCGCTTGGTCCGCGGCAGGTGGGTCCGGCTCGGGTGCGCGCGGCACGCTTCGCGCAGTCTGAGCTACTTCGTCCGCGCGGATGCACCGTGCGAGAGTGCCCGAAGCCGAGCGAGTCAGCGCCGGATGTGTTGTGCCGCAAGCGGTCGTGGCGTGATCGCAGCGTGGTGCGAAGACGCACCCGGCACGAGGATCGTCGATACCGGGCGCTCGGCCGCGGATGGGGACCAGCCGCTGCCGGTGGGTTGCGGAGGGGACGGCCGCCAGCAGAGCCCGCGTGTAGGGGTGCGCGGCGCGGGTCAGGACCTCGCGGGCGGGGCCGTGTTCGACGACCTCGCCGCCGTACATCACCATCACCTGGTCGGCGACGTCGGAGACCACCGCGAGATCGTGCGACACGTAGATCGCCGCCAGGTCGCGGGTCCGGCACAGGTCCCGGACCAGGCCGAGCACGCGGGATTGGGTGGCGACGTCGAGTCCGGTCGTCGGTTCGTCGAGCACGATCAGCCGCGGCCCGGCGGCGACGGCCATCGCGATGGCGACCCGTTGCTGCTGGCCGCCGGACAGTTGACGCGGGCGGCGGCGCAGGAACGCGTCGTCGCCGGGCAGTCCGACGGTGTCCAGCAGCTGTCGTACCTGGGGCAGCAGCTGGCCCGATCCCTCGGTCAGCTGGGTCGAGACACGCAGGGCCGGGTTCAGCGCGGTAGCCGGATCCTGGGGCACGTACGCGACTCTCCGGCCTCGCGCACGACGCAATTCCGCGGCGGGCAAGGAAAGCAGATTCACCCCGTCGACCACGACCTGTCCGCCCGTGATCTTCGCGCCGGACCTGGCGAAGCCCAGCAACGCGAGCGCGAGCGTGCTTTTTCCGGACCCTGACTCGCCGACCACGCCGAGGACCTCGCCCCGGCCGAGTTCGAAGCCGATCTCCCGGACGATGGGATTCCCGGCGGCCTCGACGGTCACCCCCGACACCACGACTTCCTTGCTCACGTCAGCTCTTTTCTTCCGTGCGGCTGACCGTCCGGGCGACGGACTCGGCGACGAGGTTGCCGCCGAGCGCCATCATCAGGATCAGCGCGATCGGCGCCAGCACGGGCAGCGGCGCGGCCGCCAGACCGTCCTGGTTCTCGCTGACCATGAGCCCCCAGTCCGGAGCGGGCGGCGCGATGCCGAAGCCGAGGTAGTTCAGCGAGGCGATCGCGGTGACCGCCCACACCAGCCGCATTCCGGTCTCCACCATCAGCGGCGACGTCACCCCGGGTAGTACCTCGCTGAGGACGATCTGCCGCCCGGGCAGTCCGTTCGCCTTGGCCCACAACACATATTCGCTGTCGAGCACCGGCAGTGCGGCACCACGCAGCACGCGCGAGACGCCGGGCGCGAACGCCACCCCGACGAGCGACGCGGTGAGCAGCGGGTGCCGGCCGAACGCAGCCACGAAAACCAGCACGAAGATGGTCTCCGGGAAACTCAGCACGACGTCCATCGTACGCATGAGGACGGTATCGGCGACCCCGTCGCGGTAGGCGGCGGTCAGGCCGATGAGTGCGCCGAGGACTACGCCGATGGCGGTGGCCAGCAGCGTCATCCAGGTGAGGGTGCCGCCTCCGGAGAGCAGGCGGCTGAGCACGTCCCGGCCGAGAAGATCCGTGCCCAGCGGGAATTCCGCGCTCGGTCCCTCCAGCGGCGGAGCGACGATGGCGGTCGGCGGCCACGGCGCGAGCAATGGGCCGAAGATGACGATAAATGCCGTAGCAGCAAGCAAACCGAGCCCCAGCCGGGCGCGTCCGGTCCGGACCGCGCGGCGCACCACCGAGACGCTCATCGGCTCCGCCCTACCGCGGCGAGGATGTCCGCGAGCAGATTGCACAGGTAGTACGTGGCCGCGAGGATGAGCACGCACGGCTGCAGGACCGGCAGATCGTGCGAGTTCACCGCGCTGACCAGCGCCGTGCCGAGCCCGGGGTAGGAGTAGACGTATTCGACCACCACGACGCCGGTGATCGTGACCGCGGCGACCAGACCGGCGGCGGGCAGGCTCGCCGCGATCGCGTTGGGCAGCGCGTGCCGGAACAGGATGCGGCGGCGGCTCAGTCCTTTGAGGACGGCCATCTGCACGTACTCGCTGTCCAGCGCGTCGATGACCGAAGCGCGGACGAGGCGGCCCAAGTACATCACCCCCATGAACGCGAGCGTGGCGACCGGCAGCACGAGTTCCGCCGGGTGCCACCACGGCAGATCGCCGGGCGGGATGTCCGAAACCCCCGGCAGCACCCCGAGCATCGAGGTGGCGAACAGCGCGATCAGGAGCATGCCCACGACGAACGGCGGCAGCGCCATGCTCAGCGACGTGACCGCGACGAACGCCTTGTCCGCGAAACTGTCGCGGCGCGCGGCGCTCAGCACTCCGGCGACCACCGAGAGCGGGAGGATCAGCAGCATCGAAATGAAGCCGAGGGTGAACGAGTTCAGGATCCGCGGTCCGAGGATTTCCGAGACCGGTTCCCGGTTCTGCAGCGACACTCCCGGGTCGCCGGTGAGCAGCCCGCCGAGCCAGCGGCCGTACTGCGTCACGAGCGGCTGGTCGAGCCCGAGCTGATGCCGCAACGCCGCGACTTGCTCGCCGGTGGCGTCCTTGCCGAGCACGATCCGGGCGACGTCGCCCGGCAACGCTTGCGTCACCAGGAAAACCAGGATCGAGACCAGCAGCAGCACGAGCACGCCGAGCACGAGCCGGCGCACGAGCCAGCGCGCGGTCATCCGACGGTCACCCCGGTCAGGAACGACAGCGGGCGGCCGTTCACGTCCGGCACCAGCCCGCGCACGGCCGGCCGGTGCGGCATCAGCACGTCGGAGAACGCGGGCGTGATGTTCGGGCCGCTCGTGTACTCGATCTCGTGCATCCGGTTCATGAGCGGGCACTGGTCTTTTTCGGGCGAGGAGAACAGCTTCCCGGCGAGCTTCACGAACGCGGGGTCGTTCCAGTTCGCGCCGTTGCCGATCCGGTCGGGCAGCAGCGAGCCGAGCACGGACGGCAGGTAGGGGACCGGGTTGTAGTCGACGTAAGCCGGCCACTTGCCCCATTTCGCCAGCAGTTCCGGCGTGGGGACCACGTTGACGCTCACCTTCACCCCGGCCTGCGCGGCGTTCTGCGCGAAGACCTGCGCCAGTTCCGACATGCCCGGCAGCAGGCCGTCAGTGGTGATCGCAAAGGCCAGATCAGTCTGCCCGGCCTCGGCCAGCAGCCGTTTCGCGGCCGCGACGTCCGGGGCGCGCTGCGTGATGTCCGGCGCGGCGCACGGGGGCGCGGTGGTCTCGTAATCGTTCGCGATCCGGGCGTAGCCGCTGAAGACGTTGGACACGATCTGCTGCCGGTCGACCAGCAGCCGCAAAGCCTGCCGCACCCGGACGTCGCTGAACGGCGGGACGGCCGTGTTGAGCCCGATCCGCAGGCTGAAGTTCCCTTTGCTGTCCAGCAACTGGATGCCGTCCCGGCCGACGAGGGACTTCGCGATCGTCGGACTCGTGTTCGAGGCGATGTCGACCCGCCCGGACAGCAACGCGTTCGCCTGAGCCTGCTGGCTTTGGTACTCGATCAGCTGGACCGCGCTGAGCTTCGGTTTCTCGCCCCAGTAACCGTCGAAGCGCTCCACTGTGGACTCGCGACCGGGCACGAACGACTTGACCGCGAACGGCCCGGTGCCGATCGGCTTCGCCGGCGCCGAACCGGTTTTGGTCATCGGCAGCAGGACGCTCGCCCAGATCTCCTTGAACGGACTGAACGGCTCGGTCAGTCCGACCCGGACGGTGAGCTTGTCCACCGCCCGGACCGAACCGGGGTCGATCATCTGGATCAGTGCCAGGCCCTGGGCGGCATGCGCGGGATCGCGCAGGTACTTGATGCTCGACACGACGTCGGCGGAGGTGAATTCGGTGCTGTCGGTGAACTTCACGCCGGGGCGCAGCGTGATCGTCCACTGTGTCCGGTCGGCGTTCGAGGCCATCCCGGTGGCGAGCCGCCATTCGGCTTTGCCCTCGGGGTCCAAGGCGGTGAGCCCCTCGAAGAGCAGGGAGGAGCGCAGCTCCTGGATCGGGCTCTGGGTGCCGACGTAGGGATTGAGGCTCTCGCCCGCGTCGGCGGAAACGGCGACGCGGAGCGTATTCGGCCCGCCCGCGGCCGCGTCGTACGGCGGGCTGCAGCCGGCGAGCAGCGCGACGGCGAGCAGGAGGGTTGGCAGGCATCGGGGTCTGCGCGACACTGGGGACCTCCAGGGAAGCCAGAAATCTAAGCGTTTAGATTTGCCGAGCGTCGCCACAGGGTACGGCCAGTTCCGACGCGAGGGAAGAGTCTACAAGTGGAGAAGCTAATCGTTTAGAGTGAGCTTCGCCGGACCGCGACGTCCGGCGGAGCAGAGGAGGAAGCAGCCCCATGACCAGCCCGTACGAGCGTCTGTTCGTGAGGAAAATGCCCAACTGTCTCGACGATCTCGTCAACGAGGGAGCCGCGGCGGGCGTCGTCGAACCGCCCAACGTCGGCGAATCGCTCGCCCTCATGCGCGCGAAGGAGGTCCCGGAGAGCAAGATCCACCTCACCTACACGTGGATCAGCGAATGCGACACCCCCGTGCAGTGGGTCAAGGAGCACCAGCACGACTACGACGAGGTCCTGATCTGGCACGGGAACAACCCGGCGGACCCGGACGACCTCGGCGCGGAGATCTACCTCGACATCGAGGGCTTCCGCCACGTGATCACGACCAGCGGTTCGGTTTACCTGCCCGCGGGCATGCGGCATTGCCCGCTCGGCTTCACCCGGGTGGACCGGCCGTTCCGGTTCAGCGCGCTGTCACTGAACGCGGAGTACGCGTCGGACGAGCACAACACCCTGGCGGTGTAGCGGACCGCCCCGCCGTGATGGCCGCGGCGGGGCGGTTATCCGGTTGCGGTGGCTTTGGCGTGCGCGGTTTCCTCGGCGGCACCGGGTTCGCAGCCGCAGGTCACGCCGGGGGCGAGGTTTCGTCCAATGCGGACGAGTCGTTTCGGCTGTCGGAGCCGACGGCCGTGTCGTCGTGCGGTAGCGGACCGCCCTGCCGCGGTGGCGTGCGGCGGGGCGGTTATCCGGTTGCGGTGGCTTTGGCGTGTGCGGTTTCCTCGGCGGCACCGGGTTCGCAGCCGCAGGTCACGCCGATGCTGAGCGTTCCGTCCAGCACGGACGAATCACCACGCCCGTCGAGCGCGTCGAAAGCCCGGACCGCGAATTCCTCCAGCGGGACGCGGACCGTCGTGAGCGGGACGTCGCCGAGGCGGGCCTCGCGGGTCCCGTCGAAGCCCACGACCGCGAGGTCTTCCGGCACGCGCAAACCCAGGCTGTGCGCGATGCGGATGGTCACCAGCGCCTGCTCGTCGGTGGTCGCGTAGACCGCGCGGATCCGGCGGCCGCTCGTCAGCACCTCGCGTACCGCGCGGCCCGCTTCGACCTTGTCGAACGACGTCCGGACCAGCCTGCCTTCGGTGGGCAGCCCGGCATCCGCCATCGCGCGCCGCCAGCCGCCCTCGCGGCCTTCCGCCGGTCCTACTGCGAATTCGCCTGCCACGCACAGAATGTCTTCGTATCCGTGGCCAAGCAGGTGTTCGGTGACGAGCCGCGCGCCGTCGAAGTCGTTGAACGCCACGCTGGGCGAGTCGTCCGGTGCCGCCCATTGCAGGTACACGCACGGAGTTTCGGTCGACAGCCGCGGCTTTTCGCCGGTGGTCACGAAAATCCCGCGCGGACGCAGTTCGGAGAACGCTTCGCCGTACTCGTCGGCGAGGCCCGGCCGGTAATCGGTGTTGCCGAGCAGGGTGAGCAGTCCCCGGCGGCGGCCCTCGGCCTCGAGGCAGCGCGACATCTCACCGAAGAAAGCGTTCGCGGTGTCCGGCACCAGCAAACCGACCAGATTGGACCGTCCGCCGCTCAACGCGCCGGCGAGCGGGTTGCGCCGGTAGCCGAGCATCCGGATGGCGTCCTCGACCTTGCGCCGCGTCTTTTCCGCCACCGGACGGGGCCCGTCGTTGAGGACGTAGCTGACCACCGCCGTAGAAGTCCCGGCCAGCCGCGCGACATCGGAGAGAACCGGCCGGCGCCCGGGACGCTCGGCGCGGGGGAATTCGCCGGTTTCCGCTGCCACGGTGCCACTCTAAAGCACCGGCGCGAGAGCCGCGTCCATCCGGCACAGTGGGAAGTGGACGGCGCGGCGGTGACCGAACTTTCCGCCGACCGCGGGCGAAGCAGGTCAGCCGCCGTACCGCGCCGGTGCCTGGAGCGGTTCGAGCACGTCGTCGACGCTGGCGTGCGACCGCGTCCGCTGGAGCCGTTTCACGCCGGCCGGCGGCCGCCCTACCCACAGCACCGCCTGGGGCGCGTGCCCGAGCGTGACGCGTTCCGCGAGCGTCTCGCGCATCCGGCGGCTGGCCCGGCTCAACCGGCCGGACGAGAGTCCGTGGACGGTGGCGGTCAGCAGCACCGAACTCAGCGCCTCTCCCGCGCGCAGCCAGGCGAGGTGATCGTCGCCGGGCGTGCTGAGCACCACCAGCGTCGCGTCGTCGCTTCGCGGTTCGGCTTCGCTTCGGGGGAGCCGGTATCCGGCAGCTGCGCGGACGAGGACGCCTTGCGGAGCGGCCAGGGATGCGCTTCGCGCATACGCCTCTTCCCGAGGCAGCTGAGCAGGAACCCGCGCGCCTTCGCCGAGCGCGGTCATGAGGTATCGGCGGACTGCGCGGTCTTCCACTGGGTGCAAGACCGCGCCTTCGCGGGCGGCGGCTTGCGAAAGCCGGTCAAGGCAATCCGACGGCACGGGTCGTCCGCCGCACGGGCGCAAGTCCTCCCGGCGGCGGGGGATCGACGTCGCCAGAGCGGCTTCCCCGGGAGCCGGTTCGCCGGGATGCGGCGTCACGACGGCCAGGTGGCCCGGTTCCAGCGGGCACGGCAGCCGGTCCACCGTGCAGGCCCAGCCGAGACCGGCGAAGGCGACCCGGAGGTGGTGGAGGGCCGCGCCGCTGGTGAGCGTCTGCCAACGCCCGGCGGAGTCGTTGGCGGCTCGCCAGCGGGCCGGGTCCGCATACAGGTGGAGGGTGCGGTACCCGGTGCGCCAGTGCCAGAACGGGGCGTCGGAGGCGCCCGGCGCGAGGAGAGCGGCGGCCACCGCCGCCTCGACGGCCGCGGGTCCGGGAACCCGCGAATTCGCCAGTGAATTCGGCCGTGGATTCGGCATTGTTGCTTCCCGCTCGGGTTGGGGGGAGTGCATCCGGTCGGTGCCAGGGTCTATGGTGCGCTCCCTCGGCGGCCCGCGATAGGGGCCGGGGTTCATCAATTCGGAGCGACCTGCGTTCGCGAAGCTCGCCGTCTTAGCGTCCGGGCGGCGGCCCGGCCCGGAGTTTGCCCGTCTCCTCCGGGGGAATCCGGCGGGAAACGAGGAGGAGACGCATGGTCGAAGTGAGCCGGACGGTGCCCGCGCCGCCGGAAGCGGTGTTCGAGGTGCTGGCGGACGGCTGGTCCTATTCCGGCTGGGTGGTGGGCAGCTGCCACATCCGCGACGTCGACGCGAGCTGGCCCCAGCCGGGCGCGCGGATTCACCACAGCGTCGGCGGATGGCCGGTCCAACTGGAGGACACCACGGTGGTGCTGGCGGTCGAACCCGGCGTTTCGCTGGAACTGGAGGCCCGGGGCGGCGCGCTCGGCACGGCGCGGATCGAGCTGTCGCTGGCTCCGGACGGCGAGGGCCAGACGATCGTGCGGATGGCCGAGCGGGTGACGAGCGGGGCGGGCGGTTTGGTCCCGGAAAGCGTGCTGGCACTGGTGCTGGGGCCGCGGAACCGCGAGTCGCTGGCGCGGTTGGCGGCGTTGGCGCTCGGGCGGTGGCGGGGGACCGGAGAGAGTCAGCCGTAGACGGCCCGGTTCGCCGCGCGGATCACCGCGGCGTACCCCGGGCCGAGCAGGTGCTCGCGGGCCAGCGCGGCGCGGGCGGCGTTCGCGCCCGGCCCGCCGTGGACCGCGCCGCCGGGGTGCGCTGCGGCACCGGCGAGGTACAGCCGGTCCACCGGCGTGTCGGCCCGGCCGAGTCCCGGCACCGGACGGAAGAACAGCTGCTGGTGGATCGCCGTCGTGCCGCCGTTGATCGCGCCGCCGACGAGGTTCGCGTCATGGCCAGCCAGGTCCGCCGGGCCCTGCACCCGGCGGGCGAGGATCAAATCCCGGAACCCCGGGGCGTTGCGCTCCACCGTCGCCTCGATGCGCTCGGCCTGTCGCCGCACTGTGTCGCGGTCGACGCCACGCGGGACGTGCGTGTATGCCCACACGGATTCGGTACCGGCGGGCGACCGCGTCGAATCCGCGGTCGTCATCTGGCCCAGCAACAGGAACGGCTGCTCCGGCACCCGGTCCCGGGCCAATTCCGCGCCGAAAGCGGACAATCCGTCCTCATCGCATCCTAAATGGACGGTTCCGGCGCCGCGGGCGTCCTTCGCGGTCCACGGGATCGGCTCGGACAACGCCCAATCGAGCTTCACCGTCGCACTGTCCCATTCGAACACCCGGAGATCCGCCAGCAACCGCGAAGGCAGCCATCGCGGTGCGACGAGCTTGCCGTACAACGTCTCCGCGGTGACGTCCGCCAGCACCGCCTTGCGAGCCCGGATCGGCTCGCCGTCCGCGCAGCGCACCCCGACCGCCTTGCCGCGCGCCACCAGCACCTCGGTCACCGGCGTTCCACAATGGACAGACCCGCCCTTGGCGCGGAGCCTGCGCACCAACGCGGCCACCAGTTCGCTCGCCCCGCCCTCCGGGACTGGGAATCCGACGTCCTGGGCCAGCATCCCCAGCAACCAGCCGAAAACCGCGCTCCCGGCGTTGTCGACGGAAAGGTCGCTGTGCGCGGCATTTCCGGAGAGCAGCAGCCGGGCGCCTTCGCCCTCGAACCGTTCGCGGGCGAATCGGCGGGCGGGCAGCGCGAGCATCCGCGCGAGCCGCAGCACCTCGGCGGTTCCGGTGCGGCGCAGGAACCGGGCACTGGCCCGCACCGGCGGGAACGGCGTGAACAGCGCGTCCAGGAATTCGTCGCGGAATCCGTGCCATTGCGAGAAAAGCTCCCGCCACGATCGGGCGTCTCCGGGAGCGAACTGCGCGATCGATTCCGCGGTGCGGTCGAGGTCGCGGGAGAGGACGGCGCAGCGGTCGTCCGGGAAAACGTGCGCGAGCGCGTCCGGCGCGTGGAGCCAGCGCAGGCCGTGCTCCGTCAGGTCGAGGCTGCGGAGCACCGGGGACGCCGCGCCGAGCGGGAAGAACGCGGCGCACAGGTCCGAGCGGAAGCCGGGGGCGGTGATCTCCTCGGTGCGCAAAGCCCCGCCCGGAACGGGCTGTTCTTCCAGGACCACGACATCCCAGCCCTTGTCGGCGAGCAGGTTCGCCGCGACGAGGCCGTTGTGCCCGGCCCCGATGACGATCGCGTCGGCGGTGTGCACGGGCTCAGGCCTGCGACTGGCGGGTCGGACGGCCCCTGCCCAACGCCCTTGCGCGGTCGAGGAGCCCGGGACGCGACGAGGCGAGCGGGGCCGACGGCGCGCCGTCCTTCCGGCGCATCCCGGCGACCAGGTCCTGGACGGTTTCGGCCGAGCTGTACCGCGGCGTCCAGCCGAGCACGAGCCGCGCCCGCGAGGCGTCGACCAGCGCGGCCTGATCAGCGAGCTCAAGCCAGCCAGGGTGCAACGGCTGGAGCCCGGCCAGCCACGCCGCTCGCGCGACCGTCCGCGCGACCGGCTTCGGCACCGCGATCCGGGTGCCACCGACCGCGTGCGCGAACGCGGAAGCGTCGAGCACGTCCTCGGCGGCGAGGTTGAACGGGCCGACCGCGCGCTGCTCGAGAGCCAGCCGGAACGCTTCGGCGACGTCGTCGGTATGCACGGCCTGGAGCCGCAGACCCTGCCACAGCGGCACCGGCGAGAACCGGCCGCCGATCAGGCGAGGCGGCAGTGCGGGCGGGAGCAGCCACCGGGTGAATTCCCCCGCCGCTCGCCGCTGCAGGATCGCGCACGGGCGCATCCACGCGACCGCGACGTCCGGGTGCGTGGACGTGAACAGGTCCAGCGCGTCTTCCAGATCCGCTTTGCCCCGGCTGTACGCGCTGGCCGCGATCCCGCGACAGGGCCAGTCCTCGGTGACTTTCTCGTCGTTCGGCTCCGGTGCGTAGGCGGCTGCTGACGACGCGCACACCACCTGTCCGACGCCTGCCTTGCTGACCGCTTTCAGGACGTTCGCGGTCCCGCCTTCGTTGGTGCGCGCCATCGGCGGGTCGCTCCAGGCGGGGGAGATGGCCCAGGCCAGGTGCACGACTGCGTCCGCGCCGGTGAAGATTTCCGTCAGCAGTTCGTCGGCATCCGGCGCGCCGATGTCCACCGAATGCCATTCCGCGCGCGAGTACGGTTCAGCGGCGCGATCCGGCACCCGGCGGGCGGCACCGGCGACGTCGTGGCCGGGTCCGAGGGCACGCAACAACGCGGTGCCGACGTTCCCGCTGGCGCCTGTGATCACGATCCGCATGCGGGCCGTTTACCCGCTCCGCACTGGCGGAAACGTCCAGGTGCCGAGCGTCTCAACCGGTTCGGGCGGCTACTGCGTCGGAGAGGCGGAACTGCGGGTCGCGCGCGTCGTCCGGGCTGAGGCGCGCCTCGCCGGCGAGGAGGCGGCGCGCGGCGACGTGGTCGACCGGCCGGTTCACCGACTCGACCGCGACGAGCCGGCCGCGGTGGAAATGCAGGACGGAGAACGCGTCGTCCCCGGCGAGGCGCACCGTCTCGGTCTCGCGGTCCGGCAGCAGCCCGGCGATCTGCAGCTTGGCCGAGAACTGCTCGGTCCAGAACCACGGCACCGCGTCGAACGGCACTGTCCGCCCGGCGAGGCGGGCGGCGAGGACCCGGGCCTGATCGGCGGCGTTCTGGACCGATTCGAGCCGTCGGCGGCGTCCGTCGCCTGCCGGGAACGAGGCGCAGTCGCCGACCGCGGAGATCAGCGGATCCGACGTGCGCAGCGCGCCGTCGACCTCCACCCCGTCGCCGACCGCCAGTCCGCATTCGCGGGCGAGTCCGGCTTCGGGCTCCACGCCGATCCCGAGCACCACGAGGTCGGCCGGGATCCGCGTGCCGTCGGCGAGCTCCACCTGCCGGACCCGGGCGTCGCCGTCGAAGGCCCGGACCGTCGTGCCGGTCAGGACGCGCACGCCCTGTGCCTCGTGCAGCGCCCGGAAATGCCCGGAAATCCCGTTCGACACGACCCGCTGCATGACCCGGGGCAGGCTCTCCACGACAGTGACCGCGCAGCCCCGGCGGCGTGCGGCCGCGGCCGCTTCGAGCCCGATGAACCCACCGCCGACCACGACGACATCGCGCGCCTCGGCCAGCGCGTCCCGGACCGCCCGGGCGTCGTCCGGGACTCGCAGCACGCGGATTCCCGCGAGCGCGGCTCCCGGCACGGTCGTTTCGCGCGCGCGGCAGCCGGTCGCCAGAACCAGCTCGCGGTAGCCGAGCGACCCGCCCGACCCGAGCCGCACGACGCGCCGGTCCCGGTCGATCCCGGTGACCGTGTCGCGCAGGAGCGTGATGCCCCGCGCCGCGTAGAACTCCGGTTTGCGGAACTCCAGCCGCGGTTCGGTGTCGTTCAGCAGCATCGCCTTGGACAGCGGCGGCCGCTGCACCGGCGGGCCGTCCAGCCGGTCGACGAGGACGATCGGGACGTCGGAGCCCTCCTCGCGCAGGAACAACGCGACGTGGAAACCGGCGTGCCCGCCGCCCACGATCACGACCGGAGCGGTGCCTGGCGTGCCGGTCACTGTTCTTCGGGCAGGTCGACGAGCACGTCGTGCTCCGGCGCGGGCAGCTGGCAGCTCAGCCGGCTGGACGGGCGGCGCTCGGACGCCGTGCAGTTCAGCATCTCGTCCTCGGCCTCGCTCATCGGCGGGAAGTCGTCCGCGGCGTCCTCGGGGACGTAGACGTGGCAGGTCGCGCACATGGCGTTGCCGCCGCATTCGCCGACGATTCCCTCGACGTCCCCGTCGAGGGCGGCCTGCATCAGGGGAGTGCCCGGCGGCACGTCGACGGCCCAGTCGCCGTCCGGAGCCCGGAAGATCACCTTCGGCACTTCAGATCCTCTCCAGCGAGTGCTCGACGACGGGGGAGCGCATGCGGCCGAGCCCGTCGATCTCGGCCTCGACGACGTCTCCGCCGGCGAGGAAACGGGGCGGGTCCAGCTGGAAGCCGCAGCCCGGCGGCGTGCCGGTCAGCAGGACGTCCCCCGGGCGCAGCGCCATCGACCTGCTGACCGACTCGATCAGCCCGGCGACCCCGACCGCCATGCCCGCGGTGGAGTCCTGCTGGCGGAGCTCGCCGTTGACCCACAGCCGCAGCCCGGCCCCGGCGGGGTCGAACTCGTCCGGGGTCGCCAGCCACGGCCCGGTCGGGCAGAACGAAGGGGACCCCTTCGCCCGCGCGATCTGGAACAGCAGCGGATGGTCCGCGCCCGCGCCGAAGGCGACGTCCCGCGCCGTGACGTCGTTGGCGACCATGTACCCGGCCACGTGCTTCAGCGCTTCGGCGCGCGGGATCCGTTGCCCGCCAAGGCCGATGACCACCGCCAGTTCGACCTCGTAGTCGAGCTGGCGGGTCTCCGGCGGGCAGACGATGGGGTCGGCCGGGCCGCACACGCTGCTGGCGGGCTTGAGGAACACGACCGGCTCGCCCGGGGGCCGCGCGCCGAGCACCTCGCCGCCGTGGGCCGGGTAGTTGAAGCCGATCGCGATGACTGTGCCGGGACGGGGCACCGGCGGGCCGAGCCGCGTGCCGGCCAGCGGCACCAGATCGGTGCCGGCGTGCCCGGCGACCGCGGCCCGCACCAGCGGTTCGGCGACCGGCCAGCGCGCCAGCAGTGCGCTCCATCCCCCGGCGAACGCGGCTCCGCGCAACGGAAGGATCGCGTCCGGCCGGACCAGCACCCCCGGTTCCTCCGCTCCGGGCGGTCCGAAACTGACGAGCTTCACGGGTTCCTCCTGGCTTCGGTGACGGCCGCGAACGACAGCGCCAAATCGGTGAACGACCGCACGTCGAGCCCGGTCAGCTGGTGCCATCGGGAGAGGCGGTAGGAGACGGAGTTCGGGTGCAGCGCGAGCGCGGATCCGGTGCCGCGCAAGGTGAATCCGGACTCGGCGTAGGCGACGACGGCGTCGGCGAGATCGGGCTGCTCGCGCGCGATCCGGGCCGCCGGTTCGAGGAGGGGGCCGATGAGCGGGGCGAGATCGGGGATCGTGGCGCGGAACCATTCGGTCTCGAACCGGACCGCCGCGCGGCCGTCGGCCTCGGCGAGCCGCAGGGCCCGCGCGGCGTCGCCGAGGCCGAGCCGGATCCCGGCCGGGCCCGTGCGGGCGAGCCCGATGCCGAGCGGCCGGTTCTCGCCGCCCACCTCGGCGGCGAGCGCCACGACGTCGTCGATCGCCGCGCCCTGGGACACGACCGTCATCAGCCCCGCCCGCGCGTCGACGTGCAGCACCCCGGTGATCCGCCGTCCCGCGCGCTGCAGCGCGTCGACGGATTCGCGCGGCCACCAGCGGCTGCCCGCGACGAGGACGGTGAACTCCCCGTCCGGGTCGAAGGCGAGTTCGCGCATCACGTCGGCGATGCCCTCGCCGGGCCCGTCGGCGTGCAGGAGATCGAAAAAGCGCGCCCGCGTCTCGCGTTCGTGCTGCTCGCGGCCGCCCTGCTGAGCCACGTAAGCGTCCACGACCGCCTGGCTCATCGCCTGCGACCAGTGCGCCATCGGGCCGACCAGTTCGACCAGCAGCGCCTCCGAGGCCAGCTCCGATCGCCGCAGCGCCTCCCACAAATCCCGGTGTGCGTAATGAAAAGCGGCCAGCACGTCGTACACCGGCATGTCGTAGTACGCGCGCCGCCGGGCGGAAGCGCGGATCGATTGCAGCACTTCGGGATCCGGCGGCGACCCGGCGGCGAGGCTGCGCGTCATCGTCCCGTAGAGCGCCCGGACGTTCCGGAAGTGCTCGTCCTCCGGAAGCCGCGCGTACGACGGCAGTTCGGCCCGGATCCGCGCGACCAGCCCTCGCGCCAGTTCGTCCAGGGTGTCCTCGACCGACGCCCAGAACCGGTCGCGGTCCACCGGTCCGGGAACTGCCGACAACCGCGGCCGGGACGCCTCGCTCACCACGCCGGCGCCCGGTCGACGTGGGCGGCGGCGGGGAAGTCCGCCGGATGACGCCGGACCCAGTCCGCGATTTCGTCGGCCCGGGCGAGCCAGACGCGATCGTCCGCGGCGAGCCGGTCCACCAGTGTCCCGATCGCCGCGACCCGGTCGGGACTGTCCTGCCACGGCACGTGGAAGATCAGCCCGGTGCAGCCGCCGGCAGCCGCCGTGTCGTCCACGATCGCCGCGTAGCCGTCGAGAAGTCCGCCTGGGCCGACGGGCTCGTCGCCGGGCGGCTGGCGGAGCCGGGTGAAACCGGGGATGTAGTAGGCGCCGTCGACGCCGTGCCAGGGATACGGCAGAAGCGGAAGCCTTGCCACGTCGCCGACCGCGGTCCCGAAGGCCGTTCCGGCGAGCGAAACGTAGTCGAAGCCGTGCTCGGCCAGGAGGTCGATCGAGTGCGAACCGAGCAGTCCCGCAGGAGGCCGGGCGCCGCGCGGGCGGATGCCTAGCTCGGCGAAGGCGTCCAGGCTCAGCCGGAGGGACTCGTCGATCTCCTCCGCCGACGACCGGTGCCACGGCTCGTGCAGCCAGCCGTGCCAGCCGACCTCGTGGCCCGCCTCCGCGATCGCGCGCACCGCGTCCGGATACTGCCGGAAATTCCACGCCTCCACGAAGAACGTCGCGGAGTACTGGTGCGCGGCCAGCATCGTCAGCAAGGCCGGAAGCTCTCGCGTCACGCTGTGGTGATCGCCTGTCGGCTGGGCCGAACCGAGCTGGATCTCGGCTACTTCGCCGAGGTGGTCGAACGTGACCGCGACCGCGCACTGCGCGCCGCCGGGCCCCCACCGGCCGCCCATCACCGGCCCCGGGGCGCGACGTCGAGCCGGGAAATCATGGCAAAAGTCAGATCGGTCGTGCGGGGCGGTTCGGCGTCGCACAGTTCCAGATCGGGCAGCCGTCGCGGCAGTTCGCGCAGCAGGATCTCGCCCTCCAGCCGGGACAACGGCGCGCCGAGGCAGAAGTGCCCGCCCGCGGTGAACGCGAGATGCCGGTTGTCGGGGCGGCGCGGGTCGAACGCGTCGGGCCGCTCGAACCGGGCCGGGTCGCGGTTCGCGGCGGCCAGCCCGAGCAGCAGATGGTCGCCCTCGGGGATCGGGATTCCGCCCAGTTCCAGGCCGGCTCCCGCGTAGCGCCACACGAAATGCACCGGGGCCTCGAACCGCAGGTTCTCCTCCCACGCCGCCCTCGCCGCCGACGGGTCGCCGACCAGCGCGCGGAACTGGTCTTTGTTCGAGGTCAGCGCGTAAACCGCGTTCGTCATCGCGACCATCGTCGTGTGGTAGCTGGCCACGAAGAACCCCACCAGGGTCACCACCAGCTCCGTCCGCGACAGCCGCTCGCCGTCCGCTTCCGCGAGCAGCAGCGCGCCGACCGGGTCGTCCTCGTCGAGCTTTCCGCGCAGCGTGTCGACGATGTCGCCGATGTAGTCGAAATAGAACTGCGCCGTCGCGTCGGCTTCCGCGAGCTGTTCCGGCGTGATGTCGCCCTGGCTGAGGACGGCGTTGAGGCCGGGCATGCGTTCCAGGACCGTCGCGGCGTCGGCCATCGGCGCGTGCAGCAGCCGGCACGCGATCAGGGCCGGGATCTTCATCGCGTACTCGCGCACGAAGTCGACCACGCCGTCGCGCCCGGCCAGTTCGTCCAGCCCCGCGGTGACGATCTCCTCCACCCACGCCCGCATCCGCTTGACCGACCGCGGCTGGAACGCGGGCGACGCGAGCTTGCGCAGCCGGGTGTGCGCGGGCGCGTCCACGTTCGGCAGGGAGAACCGGTAGAACTCCGCCGCCGGGCCGGAGCCGATGTGCGCCGGGAACTCGCCGGGGTGCGGCTGCACCGTGTTCGCCGGGGACTTGAGGACCTTCTCGACCTCGGCGTACCCGGTGAGCAGCCAGGAATCCTGCCCGTTGACCACGGTCCGCGCGACCGGGGCGGCCTCGCGGAGACGGCGGTAGGCGGCGTGCCGGTCGGCGCCGAACGCCGGGTCCGACGGATCAAGGCGAACGACTTCTGCGGCGTTGGTCATCACGAAATCCCCTTCGATCTCGCTCGGGCACCCGGGCGTCTGCCCCGACGATGCTAAGCAGCGGCCCCGACGCGCGTCATCGGCGAAAACACGAAAATCGCCGCGTCCGTTTGTGCCTTGTCCCGAAGCCGGGAGCGGCCCCGAGACGCCGGTCACCCGCGGTCCAGTCCCATTTGACACCCGATGCGAACACATGTTCGACTCCCGTGCGGGCCGCCGGGAACCGCGGGCGGTCCGGGAGCGGGGAAGCGAGCAGGTGAGCCTGAGGTGAGCGAGTGGCCGTCGACGGTGCGGAAAGTGGATCCGCCGATTCCGGTGTGGGTGGGCGTGCGCAAGCTGCTCGTGCTCGGCACCGAGATCCTCGCGCCGCGCGACCGCGCCGGGCTGCGGATCGAGACCGAGCACCCCGGGCTGCTGTTCGAATGGGCGCGCCGCGAGGACGGCGGGCTGCTCGGCTGGGTGACCTACCAGCTCGTCACCGGCGACGAGCAGTGGTCGCGGCCGGTCAGCCACTACGTGCCCGCGCACCTGCTCCGCCGCCGCGGACCCGCACGCCGTCACCAGTACGGCGACTACCGGCCCCGGACCCACGGATGACCGCGCCCGGGTAGTAATTTCCCTTGCGAGCGAGGGGAGCGGACGAGAAGTGGCACGGCTTCATGTCGGCTGCGCGATGTGGACGCACAAGGCGTGGCCAGGGCGGTTCCTGCCGCCGTCGCTGCCCGCGAAGGAGCGCCTGCGGGCCTACGCGGGCTGGTGCAACGCGGTCGAGGGCAACACCACCTTCTACGCGACCCCGGCCCGGAGCACCGTCGAGACGTGGGCGCAGCAGACCGGTCCCGACTTCCGGTTCGTGGTCAAGGTGCCCAAGACCGTGACGCACGAGCGGCGGTTCGCCGGGGTCGAGACCGAGATGCGGGCGTTCCTGGACGCGCTCGAACCCCTCGGCGAGCGGGCCGTGCTGTGGACCCAGGTGCCCGGTTCGTTCGGCCCTTCGGACGTCGACGTCCTCGGCCGCTTCCTGCGCCGTCTCCCCGCCAACCTGCGGCGCGCGGTGGAGGTGCGGCATCCCGAGTTCTTCAGCGACGCGAGCGCGGCGTCGCTGCTGGAAGGGACGCTCGCGACCGCGGACGCGGAGTGGGTGCCGTTCGACACCACGGTCTTTTTCCAGCGCCCGCCGACCAGCGAGGCCGAGCAGGACGCCTGGGCGAAGAAACCGCGGCTGCCGCGCCGGACGCGAGCGCTGACCGACCGGCCGGTCGTCCGTTATCTGGGCCGGGACTCGGTGGAGGAGACGGTGGCGGGCTGGCAGCCGTGGGCCGAGGTGGTCGCCGGCTGGCTGCGGGAAGGCCGCTCGCCGACGGTTTTCCTGCACACTCCCGACAACGACGAAGCACCGGCGCTCGCCCGCCGGTTCCACGACGACGTGCGCGCGCTGGTGCCCGGCCTGGAGGCGCTGCCCGAGCCGGAGCCGGTGGAACCCGCGACGCTGTTCTGAGCACCGGGCCGGCTATCCAGCCGGGACGAACGCGATCAGCCGCTGATGCGGATCGTCGACCACCTGCAAGACAATCTGGTCCACCGTCTCCTCGACCCCGCCCGGCAGCCGGAGGCGCACCCGCAGGTGGGTGTGCGGCCGGACGACGTCGTTGCGTTCCCAGAGCGCCGCGAACTCGGCGTCGGTCCGGAGCAGTTCGTCGATCCAGTCCCCGGTCGGCGGGCCCGCCGGGCTGCTCGCGCGCACGATGCCGATCGTCGTGCGCCGCATCGCTTCCAGGTCCGCGAACCGGCTCTGGAGCACCGGATCGGTGAACAGCATCTGCACGTACCGGCGGCGTTCCGGCGGGACCGCGCCGAAATCGGTCATCAGCCGAGCGGCGGCGGCGTTCCAGGCCAGGATCGCCGTCGCCGGTCCGACGAGCACCGCGGGAATCTCGCCCATCCGGTCGACAAGGCGGCGCAACGGATCGCTCGGCTCGGGGTTCGGCGGAGGGACGTCGGGGACGGTGACGAGATCCAGCGCGTACTGCGTCTGGTCGTCGTCGAGCCCGAGCGCGGCGGCGATGCGGCGGACCACGTCGGCGCTCGGCATGACCCGGCCCTGCTCGATCCGCGTGTAGTACTCGTCGCTGACGAACGCCAGCGCGGCGACCTCACCGCGCCGGAGACCGGGGACTTGACGACGGCCCGTTTCGGCGGAGACGGGCGGCGGGGCTTCGTCGCGGCGGGCGTGCAGGAACGCGCCGAGCTGGACGAGCCGAGGGTCGCGCGCCATCAGCGCGGGCTCCGGGGGAGGGGGATCGGTTTCTTCCCCTCCCGCGCCGGACGGCGAGGGCGCACGGTGGAGGCATGATCGACCGCGAACGCATCGACGTCCACACCCACCTGGTCCCTCCGTTCTGGGGCGAGGCCCTCGCACAGCACGGCGGCGACCCGTCGGGCTGGACGCTGCCCCCGTGGACGCCCGATGACCACTTGAAGTTCATGGACGCCAACAGCATCGCCGCGAGCGTACTGTCGCTCACCGCCCCGAGCGTGACCGGCTGGACCGGCCCGGCGCGTCGCGAGACGGCCCGCCGCGTCAACGAATACACCGCCGAACTGGTGCGGGAACGCCCGGACCGGTTCGGGTTGTTCGCCACGGTTCCGTTGCCCGACGTCGAAGGCGCGGTAGCGGAGGTCGACCACGCGTTCGGCGCGCTCCGGGCGGACGGCGTGGTCCTGCTCTCCAACTACGACGGCGTCTATCTGGGCGACGGCCGGTACGCGCCGCTCTGGGAAGCGCTCGACCGCCACCGAGCGGTGGTCTTCATCCATCCCGCGCATCCGCTCGTGCCGTTGCTGCCCGGGATCCCGGGACCGATGGTGGACTATCCGTTCGACACCACGCGCAACGCGGTGCACATGGTGTTCAACGGCATCACCGAGCGCTTCCCGAACGTGCGGATCATCCTTTCGCACGCGGGCGGTTTCGTCCCCTTCGCGGCGTTGCGGTTCTG
Organism: Amycolatopsis nivea; assembly: GCF_004522235.1. Taxonomy (GTDB): domain Bacteria; phylum Actinomycetota; class Actinomycetes; order Mycobacteriales; family Pseudonocardiaceae; genus Amycolatopsis; species Amycolatopsis nivea. The sequence goes on along the minus strand of NZ_SDLT01000014.1, from coordinate 51,104 downwards.
CCAGATCCAAGCCGCGCTGGAGCCCGCCGGACCCACCGCCGACGACTGGCTGGCCCGCTTCCGCAGCTTCTACTGGGACACGGCGCTGTCGTCGGGCGAATACGCTCTCGGCGCGCTCGCCCGGTTCGCCGATCCCGCGCGGATTCTGTACGGCAGCGACTTCCCTTACGCGACAATGGAAGTGAGCACCCGGTTCACCGAGATCCTGGACACCGAAAGCGGGTTGACCGCCGAACAAAGCCGGGCGATCGACTCCGGGAACGCCCGCGCGCTGTTCCCTCGGCTGGGCTGAAACCCCGGTCAGCCCGCGTCGACGAGATCCACCGCGGTCGGCCCGTCCGGCAAGTCCGCGAGCAGCACCCCGGCGTCCACCGCGACGGTCCGGTCGCCGTACGGGGTGCGGGCCCGGTATTTCCCCGGCGGCGGCAACAGCGTGGTGCACGGCGTGACGATTTCGCCCGCGACAGTCCCGTGCACGCGGTGCGGGCGGCCGAGGATCGCTGCGGCGCCAACGAGATCGCCCGCGGTGACCAAGGTGCGGACCAGAGTCGAGGAACAGCCGGGAAGCAGGTCGACGGCATGCGCGGTGAAGCCGTGGGCGGGTCCGAGCTTCCGCAGCAGGGCGGTGTCCCCGGCGCCTCGGTGGCCGAACCGGAAGTTGCTGCCGGTGACCACGGCGGTGGCGTTGAGGGTGCGCATCAGGACGCCGTCGACGAATTCCTCGGCCGGCGTGCGCGCGAGGCATTCGGTGAACGGGAGGACGAGCACCTGGTCGGCACCGTGCCGGCGGGCCAGTTCGGCGCGATGTTCCACCGTCGCCACCGGAGTCGTGTCGCGCGGCCGTCCGGCGATGGTCGCCGGATGCGGGTCGAAGGTCGTGAGGACCACCGGCGCGCCGCGCTCCCGGCCGAGGCGCGCCGCGTGGTCCAGAACCCGCTGGTGGCCGCGGTGCAGTCCGTCGAAGACGCCGAGCGCGACGACGGACGGACCCCATCCGTCCGGCACCTCGGCGATGCCGTGCCAGAAAACCGTGCTCACGCGAACCTCCCGCGCTCGTGCCGGGACCGGAACCGCGGCGCCCCCGGGGATGCGGGGGCGCCGCGGCGGACCGGTCAGCGCCGCTTCAGGAACGAGACGTCGTCGTTGCCGATGAGGTCCGGCACGGTCCAGCCGTCGAGGTCGTATTCGGCGAGGCACTGCTCGGCCAGGCCCTTCATCGACTCGGTCGTGCCCTGGGCCTCGGCGGCGAACAGCAGCTCCGCCTTGACGTTCTCGTGGTTGCCGGAGTAGTTGCGCTCGTAGAGCTCGTGCCGTCCGCCGAACTCCGACCCGACCGCGTCCCACAGCGCCTTCATCACCTTGACCCGGTCGACCGCCTCGTAGCCGTTGGAGCCGCGCACGTACTTGTCCAGGTACGGCCGCACCTCGGGGGTCTTGAAGTCGATCGAGTGCGAGTTGAGGTAGATCAGGCCGCTGGCCACGTCGGATTCGATGATCTCCTTGATCCGCGGGTAGGCCTGGATCATCAGCATCCGGTAGGTCAGGCCGTAGTCGAGCTTGGGCAGCAGCGCCCCGTTGGTCCACTCGTCCGGGTTGCGCGCCATCGCGTCGGCGAGCGCGAAGAACGTGTTGCGCCATCCGACGACCTCCCCGACCCGGGTCTGCACGCCGCGGAAGTCCTTGCTGCCGGTGATCTCCAGCGCCTTGAGCAGCAGCCCGGCGATGAAGTCGATCTTCGTCGCGAGCCGGATGCAGCCGTGGAAGGTGAACCGCGGGATGAAGCCGGAGACCGGGAAGAACCCGTTGATCTTCTCGATGTCGCCGTAGAGGAACACGTTCTCCCACGGCACGAGGACCTTGTCGAACACGAAAATGGTGTCGTTCTCGTCCATCCGGGAGGACAGCGGGTAGTCGAACGGGCTGCCCATCACCGCGGCCTGCTGCGTGTAGGACGTGCGGCAGATCAGCTTCACGCCCGGCGCGTCCATCGGCACCGTGCAGATGAGCGCGAACTCCTTCTTCTTGATCGGCAGCCCGTAGTGGGCGATGAAGTTGTAGTTCGTGATGGCCGAACCGGTCGCCACGACCTTCGCCCCGGACACGATCAGGCCCGCGTCGGTCTCCTTCTCCACCTTCATGAACACGTCGCCGACCTCGTCCGGCGGCAGGTTCCGGTCGACCGGCGGGTTGATGATCGCGTGGTTCCAGTACAGGACCTTCTCCTGCGATTCCTTGTACCAGCGCTTCGCGTTCTCCTCGAACGGCGCGTAGAAGTCGGAGTTCGCGCCGAGCGTGCCGAGGAAGCTGGCCTTGTAGTCCGGGCTGCGGCCCATCCAGCCGTACGTCATCCGCGACCAGGTCTCGATCGCGCGGCGGTCGGCGAGCAGGTCGTCCACGGTGTGCGGGCTGCGGAAGAACGGGTGCGTGACCCCGCCGTTGCCGGTGTCGGTCGGCACGGTCAGCGCGTCGCGGGTGTCGGGCGAGTGCAGCGCGTCGTACAGCCGGGCGGTCATCCGGACCGGGTTGCGGAAGGCGGGGTGCGTGGTGACGTCCTTGACGCGCTCGCCGTAGATCCACACTTCGCGTCCGTCCTGGACGGACTGGATGTATTCGTCGCCGGTCATCGGCGCGGAAGCGGTGGGGGCGGCGGTCTCGGAGGTCTCTGAGCGGTCCTGCTGGATGGTCATGGCGATGTCCTTTCGGGTGGCGGTCAGGCGGCGTACGGCCGCAGCGGGGTGAACGTGGTCGAGGCGCCGAACCAGCCCGCCTCGGGGCAGTCGAGCGAGCCGCCCCAGTGGGTGCCGGTCTCGCGGGGGCCGAGTTCGCGGAACGCGCCGGCGTAGAAGAGCAGCGGCTGCCGGTTTTCGACAGCGACGTCGACGACCTCGCCGACCACGATCAGGTGGTCGCCGCCGTCGTAGGTCCGCCACGGGCGGCACGAATACACCGCGGCGGAGCCGACCAGGACCGGCGCGACCGGCCCTTCGGCCCATTCAGGTCCGGGATCGGCCGGACGTCCGGCGAAGTGCCAGGCGGTGTCTGCCTGGTCGGCGCCGAGCACGTTGACGGCGAAGGCGGCGCCGTCGAGGTAACTGCAGGCCTTGGACTGCCGGGTCAGCGTGACCTGGCACAACGCGGGTTCGAGCGAGACCGCGGTGAACGCGTTGACCGTGGCCCCGTGCGGGGTGCCCTGGTCGCTGCGGCAGGTCACCACGGTGACGCCGGTGGCGAACCGGCCGAACGCGTCGCGCAGTTCGCGGGACGGAACCGTCATCTCGCACCTCCTCGTGCGATGTACGCTATGCGTACGATGTGAACGCTATGCGTGCAGTGGTTGGAAGGATGCATCAGGAGGCGACGGAGGTCAAGGCCAGTACCGGAGCGGGTGAAATACTGCGGAGCGTGACGGCAGCCGGAAACGAGCGCGACTTCGTGCAGAGCCTGGAGCGCGGGTTCGCCGTGCTCCTCGCCTTCGACGAGGAGCGCACCAACCCCACGCTCGCCGAACTGGCGACCGCGACGAACCTGTCGCGCCCCGCGGTGCGCCGCCTGCTGCTGACCCTGCAGCGGATGGGCTACGTGACCAGCGACGGACCGCGCTGGTCGCTGACCCCGCGCGTGCTGACCATCGGCCAGCACTACACGGCGACCCGCGCGATGATCGACCTGGCGCAGCCGCACCTGCTGCGGCTGGCGGAGGCGACGGGGGAGTCCGCGTCGCTGGCCGAACTCGACGGCAACGACGCGGTCTACGTCGCCCGCGTGCCGGTGCGGCGGATCATGAGCATCAACGTCGCGGTCGGCACCCGGCTGCCCGCGCACGCGACCTCGATGGGCCGGGTGCTGCTGGCGTGGTCGGGCCCGGAGCGGATCACCCGCTACCTGGAGGATGTTCCGCTCCGCTCGTACACCGGGCGCACGGTCACCGATCCGGCGGAACTGCGGCTCGCGCTCTCCGCGGTGCGCGAGGACGGTGTGTCCATTGTGGACGGCGAACTGGAGGAAGGCCTGCTGTCCGCGTCGGCCCCGGTGCGCGACCGGAGCGGGGCGGTCGTCGCGGCACTGGCCTCGTCGACGGCCACCGGACGGCTCGCGCCGGAACGGCTGCGCAAGGAAACCGTCCCAGTGCTGCTCGAAACGGCGGCGGCGATCAGCACGGACCTTGGGTACGACCCGCGACCGGTGCCGGTGAGGCGGGACGGCTTCTACTGAGGTCGCTGCCGGGTCGTTCTCGTCGCGGCGACTTGCACGACAGCGTCATGCGCTGCGCGAGGATGTCTCTGTTGCTCTAAGGCAACGAGTCGTTTCGCGGGGGAACTCTGCCCAGACTGAGTGCATGCGCGCCGCCCTTGCGCGGGACGCCGAACTCTGCCTCAGCGGGCAGGCTGCGCGTGCTGTTCGCCCCTGGGCGGGGTGCCGAACTCGGCCTCGAACAAGCAGACTGAGCGCATACTCGCCGCCCTTGAGCGGGACGCCGAACTCGGTCTGGGCGGGCAGGCTGGGCGCGTGCTCTTCGCCCTTGCGCGGGACGCTGAACTCGGCATCGAGCGAGCACCCTTGGCGCATACTCACCGTCCTTGATCGGTGCCACGATCGAGTGTCCTCCGCGATATTTCTGTTTCTCTTCCCACCGCGTCATCCGAATTCCGTTCTCCGCCCGTCGCCTTTTCGCGAATAGCGTTGCGAGCCGCGCGAGATTATCCAGCACTGACACCGGCGAAATCCCGCTGCCGCCGAAATTGTCAGACCTCGCCGCTACCTTGCTGGGCATGACGCTTCTGGGGTTCTCCGAGGAGGACGAGTACCTGCCCGACTACGGCACCATTGTGCTTCGAGACGACGTATACCGCAGCGCGCCCGCGCTGGACAACAAACTGCTCGGCGAACTCGCGACGAACGCGTTGTCCGGCACGGTCGCGACAGCGGGCGACGGCTGGCTGCACTGCTCGGCAAGCCATCCCTGGCAAGCAGTGCGCTGCGAAGCCCACGACGGGCCGCCGGAACTGCGGCTCGAGGCATGGGAAGACGTTGTCGAGTCGCCGTTTCACAGCCGCTCCGGGGCCGTGAGCCTGGGATTGCTCACCGGCGGCGCCGGCGGCGACGCACTGAACCTGGGAGCGAAAGGCCTTTTCCGTACGCGGGTCTGCCGGAAACCGGCGGAGGCCGGAGAAGAGGGCGACGTCTGGCTGATCCAGTTCTGGCCGTCACCCGACGGACCGGAGCCGCCGCGGTGGCTCAAACGCACCCGTCCCGCGTTGCATCCGGAAGACCCGGGCTGGCAAGAGGTATTGGGTTACCACCTGATCGAAGTCTCGTGGTACTTCACGCTCGTGGGCATGTCGCGCCAGGACGGCTGGCTCGACGAACCGTTGCCCGGTGAACCGCCTTCGGACACCGTGTGTGCTCAGTTGGGCGTCGTCCCGCCGCGCACGCGACGGGACGCGATTCCCTTGCTGGTCGCGGCAGGCCTGCTCGTGGACGACGACACCGGCGGATACTCGGAGGGAACGCCGCGGCGCGCCACGGAGGTGCTCGACCTGCCAGCGGACCTGGCCGCCCGGTTGGACGCGGCCGCCGTCCGCGCCGTGTACATCCTGCTCGCGGCCGATCTCGTCAGCATCGCGGCGTGGTCGGATCCGGCGCACGTCAAGGATTTGGCCGCTTTGCTGGCGGTCCCGGAGGAAACCGTCGAGCCGTTGCTCGAGTATTCGGTCAGCGACAAGCTGATCCGCCGGGCCAACGACACCGTCGCGGCGCTTCCCCGCCCACCACTGCGGCATGAGCCAGTACCCCTCGTCCGAATGGTTTGCGAAGAGGAACCGCCGACCGCGGCCGGTCCTCCGCCGCGAGCCGGTTTCGTTTCCGGCGACGGCACGGTCGGCGTCTGGCGCGGGGGAGAGCTGGCGATCCTCGGCCGGGTCGAGAGCGACTACCGGTACCGCGCGTTCGAGACCCTGGCCGGGATTTACGTCGCCGCGTCCGGCGGGCAGGGACAGCTGATCGACTGGTCGGGCACGGCCCGGCAGCTTCCGGTGGACCTGGACATCCGGCCCGTCCGCAGCGCGGACGGACGCTACCTGGCGGGCGTGCAGACCCATATCGGCCGACGGACGTGGGACCAGGTGCATTTGTACGACGTGACCACGGAAGAAGCGTGGAGCCTGCCCCCATCGCCTGAGCTGACCCGGAGCGTCCTGGGCATCCACGACGGCGCTGTCTACTTCACGACGGATTCGGGAGCCCTCGTCGCTTCCCGCTGGACACCGGGTGCGGAACCGGTGGACCTCGCCTCGCCTGTCCATCGGCTCGATCCGTTGTCCGGGGCGCAATTGCGCGAAGAAGCCGGGGGACTGGCGGTATTCACCGCGTCCGGGGAACGGCGGGAAGTCCCGGAACCCCACCGCTGGCGGTTCGTGCCGGGCGGCACGCGGATGTATTCGTTCGGGTACGACCCGCTCGTCGCGCAACTGCTCGACCTTGCCACCGGGACCATCGGCGAACACCCGCTTCCCGACGGCTGCGAGTCCGGCGAAGCCGTGCCGTCCGCGCCGGTCTGGGAAACCCCCGACACCCTGGTCTTCTCCCAGCCGCACCGCGGACTGACTCGCCGCGTCGTCCGATGGCACGTGCGGCGCAACGAGTTCGAGCATTTCGACCTGCCCGAACTCGCGGGACACCGCCCGTTCCTGATCGGACCGATTCTCGCCGGAGAGCCGGACACTCCGGGTCGCCGTCTTCGCGACGGCGGCCCGGAGCGGGTGCCCGGTCCGGGCGCTGGAAGTCAGGATCAGCGATGAGCCGCCGCGACCGCCAGCTTCCACACCGCGTAGCCGATCGCGTCGGAGTTCTTCTCCAGCGGCGTGTCCGGGATGTTCGACGTCGTGTCGCAGGCGCGGTGGTAGCAGTTGTCGAACGCCGCGCCCGGCGTGCCGCCCCACTTCTCGGCCTGTTCGTAGCTCTTGATGTCGCCGGCACCCGTCGCGAGGCCGCCGACCGGGATGCCCGCGCGCTTGAACGACGCGTGGTCGGACCGTCCGTCGCCTTCGGTGTCGCCCTCGGTCTCGATGTTGATGGAGGCGAAGTACTCGTCGAACACGGCCTTGACCGAAGCGACGTCGTCGTAGACGAAGTAGCCCCAGTTCTTCGAGCCGATCATGTCGAAGTTGAGGTAGGTGGTGATCTTCGCGCGCTCGGCGCTCGACAGCGTGCTCACGTAGTACCGCGAGCCGACCATGCCGGACTCCTCGTCGGCCCACCACGCGAACCGGACGCGCTTGGCCATCGCCGGGTTGGTGCGGGCCAGCGTCAGCGCGACCTCGAGGATCGACGCGCTGCCGGAACCGTTGTCGTTGATGCCGGGGCCTGCGCTCACCGAGTCGAGGTGCGCGCCGAGCATCAGAACCTGGTTCGCGTCGCCCTGCGGCCATTCCGCGATCAGGTTCTGCGACCGGCCGGTGCAGCTCGTGCAGGTCTGGCGCTTCGTGGTGTAGCCCGCGTTCTTGAGCAGGTTTTCCACATAGGACACCGACGCCGCGTATCCGCCGCCGCGCGGCGAGCGCGTGCCGCCGTTGTTGCGGGCGATGGCCTGGAACTGGTTGAGGTGGGTCTTGATGTTGGCCAGCGAGATGTCCGGGGCCGCGAGCGCCGAGGCGGGCGCGGCGGTGGCCGCGGGCACGCTGACGACGCCCAGTACCGCCACCAGGGCGGTGACCCCGGCGCCGATTCTTGTCTTCCACTTCATGACGGTGCGTTCCTTCGGTTGGGGTGGGGAGAGCGGGTGTTCTCGGGGGATTGGCCGGGCAGGCCGGGTCCCGTCGCGCGGCGGCGAGCGGGACCCGGCCGCGTCAGGTCAGCGCGTGGTGCGCGTCGTGCAGGTCGGCTCGCCGGACACCGCGGGGACGGAGACGGCGTTCCAAGCTGCCTTGGTGGCGTTGAACTCGGTGCAGCTGCCCGGGTAGAGCGCGATCGCGGCCTGGAGCGTCGCCTTGCGGGCCGCCTTGTGGTTCCACGACGAGGTCTTCTTCAGCAGGCCGTTGTAGAAGATCTTGGCGGCCTTCTGGATGCCGATCCCGGTGACGCTGCTGTTGTTGCAGGTCGGGCTGGCCGGCTTGCCGCCGCCCGGGTTCGAGCCCTCGGCGAGCAGGTAGAACCAGTGGTTCTGCGGACCGGCCGCGGCGTGCACCTCGGTGCTCGGGATCGACGACGAGTAGCAGTTCGGGTCGCCGACCTTCGACGGGTTGTACATGTAGCGGATCGGGCCCTGGCCGACCAGGTTGACGCCTTCGCCGACCTCGTAGTCGGGCCGGTCCTTCGCGTTGTTCGCGTATGCCTCGGTCATCGCGCCGAAGATGTCGCCGGTCGACTCGTTCAAGCCGCCGTTCTCGTTGCCGGAACCCGCGCCGCCCGGCGTGGTCTGGAAGATGCCGTGCCCGAACTCGTGGCCGACGACGTCCATCGACGTGGCCTGGCGCCGGTTGTCCTGAGAGTGCCCGAAGTGGGTCGAAGAGCCGTCCCAGTAAGCGTTGACGTCGTTCAGGCCGACGGACGCCGGGTAGCCGCGCCCGCTGCCGTTGATGCCGTTGCGGCCCAGCCAGTCCTTCAGCATCTTCCATTCGGTCTGGACGCTGAAAAGGGTGTCGACGCAGCCGGTCTCGAGGTTCGTCCCGGAACCGTTGCCCCAGCTGTTGTCCGGTCCACTGTAGACAGACCCGCCCTCGCGGCCGCAGCTGATGCCCGGGCGGCCCGGGTCGCGCATCGAGTACGAGCTGCCGGATCCGGTGGTGTCGATGGAGACGGTGCCGACGTAGTAGCTGTTGCCGGTGCCCGCCGCGTTCACCGCGTTCGGCCGCGCCTGGGACTTCGCCCCGGAGCTGAAGGTCTTGATGTCGTCCCGCTGGTCGAGCACCGCGCCGGTGGCGGCGTCGACGAACACGTGCAGCCTGCTCGGCGCCGTGGCCGTGCGCCCGGTGACGACGACCTCGTACGCCAGTTTCGGATTCGCCCCGGCCAGCACCACCTTTTCGGGCGTGCTCACACTGTCCACAGTGGGCAGTTGGGCGCGTGCCGTGGAGGCAGCCTTCGCGGCGTCGAGAACGGCTTGCGTCCCGACGGCGATGGGCGCGGTTTCCGCGGCGCTGGTGTCCCGGACGTTGCCGGCCCCGTCCGCGACGACGACCGCGTCCCCGCCGACGACCCGCAGGCCTTGGTAGGTGCGCTCGTAGGCGCTGTAGAAGAGCCCGGCGTCGCCCGCGGTCTGGCCGACGCGCCGGAACGCCTCCGCCGGGCCGCGGCTGAGCCCGCCGAGCCCGGAGGCGACCGCCTGGTCGGCGGCGCGAGCGGCGGCGACGTCCGGGGAAACGGGCTGGGCTGGGGAGGCTGCGCTCGCCGGGACCGACGGCAACGCGAGGGACAGGGCGAGACCGGCGGCGGCCGCCAGGCCCGTGGTGAGTCCGCGATGGGGCATCGAGGTCTTCCTTCCCTGAAGGCAGGACGGTGGGTGCGGGGAGAGGGAACACGCCCGGCTGCTCACGGTGGGTATGCGGCCGAGCACAGTCGAGTAAAGGATCGGCGCCCGGGAGCGTCAATGCTCCAAACGGACCAACGGAATGTTCCGGATTCAGCGGTCAATTCGTATATGCGTTGCCGGTGCTGGGATTTTTCGCGTTTTCGGGCACTGGGCGACTTTCGTAGGGAATGTCCCGGGTGCCGTACGAATGTCGGAAGAGTCCGGACGGCGGAAAGGCCGGGCCAGCGGAAGGTCGTTCCCCGGCGGGGACCGCCAGTGCGAGTGCGAGTGCGGCGCTGCCTGCCGCGGGTCGGCGAAGCATTGCTGCCAGGCGAACTCGGCGCGTTCGCATGCCCCGGACCAGAGGCTGGGTTCGCGACGGAGCGCTGCCGGACCAGCGGGCCGCCCGGCGTGGCCCGGTCGGGCTCGTTAGGAGCTGGACTTACGGTGCTGCGCTGCCGGGCCAGAGATCCGCCCGGCTTGATCCGGATGGGCTCGTTACGGGCTGGACTCGCGCGGCGGTGCGCTGCCGGGCCAGGGGTCTGCCCGGTCTGATCCGGACGGGCTCGCCGATCGCGGCGGGACGCGCCGTGTGCCCGGCACGCCCCGGGTGTCCGGACCTCGCTGCCTCAGCGACGTCCGGGAAGAGATCCCTCCGGCCCGGTCATGGCCGCGCACACTTCGGCGGCCGCTGTCCACAGTCCTAAGTGGCCGGTCGCGACGGTCCGGCATTCCATGCCCTGCTCCCGAGCGCGGGCAGACATAACCGAGAAAGGAGAATGCTCGCCGAAAAGAACGTAGCGGCCAGGCGGCCGCGTGGCCGAGGACGGCGGCAGGGGTTCTTCGTGGCTGGCGAGGTCGATCGGCCGCAGCCGGGAGACCACGGCAGACTCGGTGAATCCGAGCGCGTCGAGCCCGAACGGCGGAACGGCCCGGCCCGACGGGTCGTGAGACTGCGCCGCTTCGGCGAACAGCCGACGCAGGACCGGCATGAGGTCGAACGCGGATTCGCCGGGCGAGGGAAGGAAAGCGTCGAGGTAGATCGCTTCGCGCACCTGCTCGGGATGCGCGTCCGCGAGCCCGGCGACGACCATCCCGCCGTAACTGTGGCCGACGAGGACGACCTGGTCTTCGAGCAGTTGCCCGACTTCGTCGAGGTGCTGCCGCAATCCGAGGCCGGTGAGCGTGGGCGCGGCGACAGTGTGCCCTTGCTGGGACAACCGCGCCGCGATCCGGTCCCATATCCAGCCGCCGCACCACGAGCCGTGCACCAGGACGTAGTGGCTCATGGCGCGGGCACCTTCGCGATGACGTCGACCTCGACCAGTACGTCGGGGACGAACAGCGCGGCGACTCCGACCAGGGTGCTCGCCGGAGCTGCGGGCATTCCTTCGCGCAGTGCGGCGAAGAGTCCGGAGAGCAGCTCGGGGCGATAGTCCACGACGTAAACGGTTTCCTTGACGATGTCCTCGCGGCCGCAGCCGGCGGCGGCGAGCGCGACGTCGAGGTTGTGCGCGATCCGCCGCATCTGGGTCGCGTGGTCCTCGCCGCAGAGGTTCCCGTGCTCGTCCCAGGCGACTTGCCCGGAAAGGAAAACGAGGTCGGCGACGCGCACGACCGGGGTGAAGGCTCCGGGGATGCGGTGCAGCCCGGGAGGGGTCAGGTACTCGGTCATCGCCGCGCCGCCGCGCCGGCCCAGGCGGTGATCGCGGCTTCCCGGAGCGCGGCGTCCGGCGGATCGGTTTCGCGGCGGACCCATGCGATGTGGCCGTCCGGCCGGACGAGGAGTTCGCTGAGGTTCTCGGGTCGGGTGCTGGTCGCCGTGATCCGGTCTTTCCAGCCTTCGGCGACCTGCTCCGCGCCGTCTCCGAAGTAGCCGAAAGTGCCGTCGTGCAACAGATTCGCGCCTTGCGACCCGAGCATCCGGCCGGGCGCCCGGGTGCCGACGAGCGGGTCGCCGTCGGGTGCTGGATAGGACGTCGACAGGGCGGACACCAGACCGGCCAGCCGGGCGTTGACCTCAGGGATTTCGAGCAACGAATCCAGCAGTCCGCGCAGCGCGGCGACCGGGCGCTGGTAGTCGGGGACCAGGGTGAGTTCCAGCAGCAGCGTCTGGGCTTGGGTGTTGTCGGCGACCAGTTGCCCCACCGGGAAACGCTCCGCGTGGTAGGTGTCGAGCAGGCCCGGCGGCGCCCAGCCGTTGAGGTCGGCGGCGAGTTTCCAGCCGAGGTTCATCGCGTCCTGCAGGCCGGTGTTGAGGCCCTGGCCCGCCGCCGGGAAATGGATGTGCGCCGCGTCGCCCGCGAGGAAAACGCGGCCGGACCGGTAATGCTCGGCCAGCCGGGTGGCGTTGCCGAAGCGCGAAAGCCAGCGCGGCTCCGCGATGCCGAAGGAGGTGCCCGTCAGCTCCACCAGGGTGGCGCGGAACTCCTCGAACGTCACGGGTTCCGTTGCCGGGACGCGCATGCGCTCCGGACTGGTGATCACGATGCGGGTCAGCCCTCCGGAAAGCGGGGCGATCAGCAGCGGAACGCGCCCGGCCGCGGCGATCGCTTCCTGGTCGACGACCGCGAAGTCGCCGAGCATCGAGCTCATCGTGCCGTCCGAACCCGGGAAACCGATGCCGGCGGACTCCCGGACCTTGCTCCGGCCGCCGTCGCAGCCCACGAGATACGCGGCGCGAAGCCGGAAGTCCCCGTCTGGCCCGATGCCCGTGACATCGACCCCGTCGTCGTCCTGGACGAGCGACACGACTTCGTGTCCGTACGAGATTTCGACGCCGAGCTCGCGTGCGCGTTCTCCGAGCAGCTGCTCGGTCCGCGCCTGCTCCAGGAACAGCGTGTAGCCGTGCCGGGTGTCCAGCGCGGAGAAGTCGAGCTTCCGCGAGAGCCCGGCGAAATGCCAGCTCGGGACGGTGCGGCCCTGGGCGAGGAACCGGTCGGCGATGCCGCGCAGTTCGAGCATCTCGATGCTGCGCGGATGCAGCGTGAGCGCGCGCGACTGGCCGTGCCGCGCCTGCTGCCGTTCGAGGATCCGGACCCGCACCCCGGCCAGCGCCAGTTCCGCGCCGAGCAGCAGCCCCGTCGGGCCCGCCCCACTGATCACGACCTCGGTGTCCACAGCCGCCTCCATTATTTTCCGAACAACGTTCATTTAAGCCTGCCGCCAGTGTCCTGAGGAAGCGCGAAGCTGTCAAACACGCTGCTAGGCTGGCCACGCCATGACCGCGCACCAGCCCCGCACCCGAGGACGCCCGCCCGCCGCCGACCGGGCCCACGTCACCGCCGCCGCGCTCCGGCTGCTCGACGAAGAGGGCCTCGACGCGCTCACCATGCGGAAACTGGCCACCGCGGTCGGCGTCCAGGTGGGGACGCTTTACGGCTACTTCCCGACCAAAACGGCCTTGCTGACCGCCATGGCCGAGTCGATGCTGGACGGCTGCCGCACCGCCGCCGACGGAATTGCCGAGCCGCGCGAACGGGTGCTGGCCCTGATGAGAAGCCTGCGCACCGCACTTCTGTCCTATCGCGACGGTGCGCGGGTGTACGCGGGCACGCACGCCATCGGGCCGAACACCCTGGGCTTCGCCGAAGCCCTCAACGGCGCGTTGCGGGAAACCGGCCTCGACGCCGCAGCGGCGATGAAAACTGCGCTGCTGGTCCTGCACTTCGCAACCGGCCACACCCTCGAAGAACAAGCAGCAATCCAGTCCGGCCCGGACCTGCCCGCCGACATCGGCCACCTGCGCGAAGCAATCCAAGACGGCGACTATCCACACCTCGCCGAGGCCCAAGACCATCTGACCGGAACCGACCTGACCGACCTCTTCGAACAGGGCCTGCGCCTGCTCACCGCCGACCTGCCCTGACGGCCGGGTTTCACCGTGCGGCCAATGGCACCGGCGCGTTGCGGGCTGGGTGACTACATCGGTCTTGCTGACGCCGGGAGCAGGTCTCGGTCGACACCGGCATTGGCGAGACGGATCGGGCGCCGACACCGTGGATGGACCAAGTACCGGCGCTGGCTTATATAAGCGAGAGCCGGTATGATCCGGGTAGTGCACGCGTTCGACATTCTCGGCGACCCGGTGCGCCGCCGCATTCTCGAACTGCTCGCCGACGGCGAGCAGACCTCGGGCGCGATCACCGACGTGATTCGAGCCGAGTTCGCACTGTCCCAGCCGGCTGTCTCGCAGCATCTGCGCGTTCTGCGCGAGAACGGGTTCGCTTCGGTCCGGGCCGAGGGAGCCCGCCGGTTCTACGCCGTCGACCCCTCGCCGCTGAGCGAGGTCGACGAGTGGTTGGACCGGTTTCGCGGGTTCTGGAATCAGCGGCTCGATGCCCTGGGCACTGAGCTGGCCCGCGGCAGGCGAGCATCCCGGACCTCGGGTGTCGGCAAGGCCGGTCCGCCAGCGAAAGGACGATGACATGAAGGACGTACTGGACGAACTGGCCGCTGCGCGCCGGGCGATGGGCACCGCGACCCTGCCGGCCGGCGACGCGTACACGATCGAGCTGCGGCGTGACTACGACGCGTCGGTCGACGAGGTGTGGAACGCCATCACCGACCCCGAGCGGTTGGGCCGCTGGCTGAAGCCGGTGACCGGTGACCTGCGCCTGGGCGGATCGTTCGAGCTGGACGGCGGTGAGCACGGGGAGATCCTCGCCTGCGACCCGCCGCGGCGGCTGCGGGTGTCCTGGCTCTTCGGGCCCGGGGCCGACGAGTGGCCGGGCACGAGCGAGGTCGAGGTGAGGCTGTCTCCGGGCACTGCCGGGGGCACCGAATTCGAGCTGGTCCACGCCGCGGCCGTCGGGGAGCCCATGTTCCCGACTTACGGCCCGGGCGCCGGCGGCGTGGGCTGGGATCTGCATCTCCTCTCCTTTTCGCGCTTCCTGGCCGACGGCGAGACCCTCGATCACGACGAGTTCCGGACCTTGTCCGGGGGACGCGAGTTCGCTCGGCGCAGCGCGGCGGCATGGGGCGAAGCTCACCTGGCTGCCGGCGGCGACCCGGATCGCGTGGCGGCTGCGGTGGCGGCCACCACCGCGTTCTACGCCCCCGAAGGAAGCGAGCGATGAAGTACGCCAACTCGATCGAGATCGCCCTGCCTCGCGAGAAGGTGGTCCAGCTGATCTCCGACCCGGCGCACCTGGCGAAGTGGCTGCGGGGCCTGGTTCTGCACGAACCGGTGAACGGAGTACACGGCCAGGTCGGCACCACCTCGCGCGTGGTGCTCCAGCGGGGCAAACAGCGGGTGGAGGCCACCGAGACCATCACTCGGCTGGAGCCCGCGGACATCCGCGCAGTGCCCAGGTCGGTCGTCGTGCATTACGAACGGGAGATCACCGCCAAAGGGATGTGGCAGGCCCAGCGCGATCGGATCGTCGACGCTGGTCCGGACAAGACGCTGTGGGAGAGCGAGAGCGAGTTTCGGTTCGACGGGCCCCTGATGCGACTGGTGGCGCTGCTCATGGTCGGCTCGTTTCGCAAGCAGTCGCAGCAGCACATGCGGGACTTCAAAGCGTTCGCCGAGCACGGGACGGACGTCCGGCAGGGGGCGAGCTGACCTGCCGCTGAGTCGCGGGTCCGGCCAGCATGGCGAGCACACCCACCGCACGCGTCGACCGGTATGCCGCGATGCCAAGGCAGGCCTGCCGAAACGGGCGTCGCCGCGTTGGCCTCGGCGTGGCCCAAGCTGCCGAAGCCGCCACTGGCTCGCCTGGACGGTCGCGCTCGCCGCCGCAGTCGTCGTGCTGGCTGTGGAGCCGATGGTCCATCGCCGCTGGTACCGCGATCCGGGATAGCGCTCGCCGCGCCTGTCCCACGACCCGGTGAACAAGGCTGGCGTGATCGAGTTTTCCGGCGAATAGTTCAACAGCAGCGGGAAATGCGCCGCACCGGACCGCGAAAGCCTTGAGTTCCGGCAGGAAGTGCCGTCCGGCGGTGGGCGTCCTTGCGCTCCGCGAGGCGGAATCGGGATCCTGGGCTCACCGAAGCGCAGGGGAGGAGCCGGGCGATGGACGACGTGGAGCTGACGCATCGCGAATGCGTCCGGCTGCTCCGGTCACCCGAACGGGGCCGTCGCGGGATCGTTGCCATCGACGGGCTGACGCCTGCCCTGCGGGTCTGCCTTCTTCTCGACGCGGGCGACGTGCTGATCCCGACCGGGCCGGACAGCGGGCTCGTGCGAGTGGCGGCGTTGCGCCCGGTTTCGCTGGAATTCACCGATCAGGACAAGGACGGGCGGCTGCGGTGGACGGTCCGCGGGATCGGCCTTGCCCGGCCGATGACCGGGCTGGACGTTCCTCGTCCGGTGCCGCGCAGCACCGTGCTCGCGGCGATGCCGGACGCGTTCCGCAACGGGGTCCGGGTCGTCGTGGCCCGCTACCGCGGCAACCGGCCTGCGGACGGGGTCGTGATTCCCGCGCCGCGCGTCGGCTGAGAAAGGCTCGAGTGCCTGTCTTGGTCACCGTTTGGCGACACCGTCGCTGAGCCCCATTCGGCGGGTTGTGGCCGGATACGATGGATTTGCCTGAAATCAGTTGTTCCCGCGTTTCGCCCGAGGCGAGCGACGCGGGCGGCTGGGTGATCAGGAGGGGGAATGCCCGGGCAAAACCGGCGCTGCGCACCAGCGGCCGGGACGACCGGGCGGAGGCGTCATTCAGCCGGAAGGAACCATGAGCACCGCGAGAATCAATGTCAGGACCTTGACGGTCATCACGAGCTGGATCCTCATCGCCGGGGCCGTGCTGCTGGGCATGGGATTCGTCATGCTCATCACCGCGCCGCCGCACAGCGGCGCCAATATCGGCGCCGGAGGAGCCCTCCTCTTCGGCCTGGGCACGACCGGGGCGGGTCTGCTGATCGGAGCGGGGACAGCGGTGGCCGCGCTGCGGGTCCGGCTGCGCGAGGGGCGCGCTGAGGTCCCTGTGCTTGCCTGGGAGAAGCGTCTCCGGCGGTTGACCGCGGCCGCGGTCGGCCTGGTCGCGATCGGGGACCTCGTGCTGACCCGGGCAACCTTCGCCTTCAAGAATGCGCGCGCTGGAAGCGATGGCGTGGATTCTTACCCGATTTTCGTGACCGGTGTATGCATCGCCGGGTGCGGTCTCCTCGCCGGGGTCCCGCACGCGTTGTACTGGCTGTCGCGGCAGCGGACTCGCCGTCATTTCGAGCGTCGCGCATAGCCCTCACGCGGGCCGCATAGTGCGCATCGTGCGTTCGACCTCCCAGAAGGCGCGCACCGCAAGGATTTTCCCCGCCTCGTCGACGCGATAGACGAACACTCCTTCGGCCTCGAGCACCTGTCCGCCGTTCTCGCTGCGGACGTGGCCGGTGTAAGCGACCTCGTTCCCGCAGGCGAACGAGTCGTCGAAGAGGAACTCGATCGAGTCGTTGGGCGCGATGGCGCGGTCCCAGAACGCGGAAAGGGCGTCGCGGCCCCGGTGCCCGGTGCCGTCCGGGTCGAACTGGGAAGGGCCGACCGGGTCCTCCACCAGGGCGTCCGCGGCGAACAGCGCCAGCCAGGCCTCCTTGTCTCGCCTCCGGACGGCGGCGTGCAGGGCCTGGCTGGCGGTGCGAGCGGTGGTCATCGAGCCTCCTGGTGTTGATCGTCGCTAGCCTGGGAACCATGGTGTTCGACTCCACGCGGCTGGATCTCCAGCCGTATGCCGGGTTCGACATGGCGCGCTACGTTCGGCGCACGTATTGCAGCTGGGCGGACGCTGGCTGGGAGTCCCTGCTCGTGCAGCGGTTCGAGCACGTCCCCGTCGCCGAGGAAATGGCGTTGCCCGCCGCGGCGGATCTGCATTTGGTGTTGCCGGTCGGGCGGAGCGCGGTGATGGAGACGCGCCGGGACGGCCGGTGGGGGCGCACTTCGTGGACGCCGGGGCGCGTCGAGTTGATGCTTCCGGATCAGCCTGCGGTGCGGCGTTACCGGGCCACCGGCGTGTTGGACAGCGTGCAGGTCCACATTCCGCGGGACACCGTCGATGCGACAGCCGCGCAACTCGGCGGCGCCGCGGTGGACTTCGCTGCGGTGGCCGCTTCGCTGACGGCGGGCGATCCGCTGGTCGAGGAGATCATCCGAGCCGTCGGTGGTGCGGGCGCGGCCGACGATCTGTATGCCGAATCCGCGGCGGCGTTCCTGACGATGCAACTGCTCACCCGGCACACGCGGCGGTCCGCTCGCGCCGCGCCGACGCGGGAGAACGCGAGGGTCCGGGCGGTCGTCGCGGCGATGCGCGAGCGGCTCGCCGAGCCGGTCACCTTGGCGGATCTCGCCGGCGAGGTGCATCTGAGCGTCTACCACCTGGTCCGGGTCTTCAAGGAAGCGACCGGGGAGACGCCGTACCGGTACCTGACCCGGTTGCGGATCGACGAGGCGAAACGGCTGCTGCGCGGCACCGAGCTGACCATCGCCCAGATCGCGGGGCGCTGCGGATTCGCTGACCCGGCTGCGTTGTCGACGGCGTTCCTGCGGCATACCGGGACGCGTCCCTCGGCGTACCGCGATTCCTGACGGGCCCGGCATCAGCGCTGCTGCCGGAACGCTTCCCGGATCTCGGACACGAGCAGCTCCGGCTGCTCCAGCCCCGGGAAGTGGCCGCCGCGGTCGAGTTCGTGCCAGGAGCGCAGGTCGAGGTAGCGGCGTTCGGCCCAGTGGCGGACGGCGGGCCAGGGGTCGGCCGGGAAGATCGAGCAGGCGGTCGGCACGGTCACCGGCTGCGCGTTCTCCTCTTCCGCGCTGCGGGCCACCCAGCGCATCGCCTCCCAGTACCACCGCGAGGAGGACGCGCCGGTGCCGGTCAGCCAGTACAGCGCGATGGTGTCGATCTGCTGCGAAATGCTTACGCCGCCGCCGGATTCCGGCCGGGTGTCGGAGTAGGCGGCGAATTTCTCGCCCAGCCACGCGGCCAGTCCGGCGGGGGAGTCGAGCAGCGAATAGCCCAGCGTCTGCGGGCGGGTGCTCATCTGCAGTCCGAAGCCGTAGCCGTCGGCGAGATGCCGGTTCCGCCGGTCCAGGACGCGTTGTTCGGCGGGACTGGGCGCGAGCAGGTCGTCGGGCATGGGGGAGGCGATCGGCATCGTCAGGTGCAGGCCCGCGACGCGTTCGGGAACGAGGCGCGCGAGTTCGGTGCTCACGAACGCGCCCCAGTCCCCGCCGTGCGCGCCGAACCGCGGATAGCCGAGCACGGTCATCAACTGCGCCCACGCCCGCGCGGTGCGGCCGGGATTCCAGCCCTGCTCCCGCGGCCGGTCGCTGAACCCGAACCCCGGCAGCGCCGGGATCACCAGGTGGAAGGCGTCGCGCGCGGAACCGCCGTGCGCGACCGGATCGGTCAGCGGGCCGATGACGTCCTCGAACTCGAGAACCGAACCGGGCCAGCCGTGCGTCAGCACCAGCGGAAGCGCGTCCGGCTCGGCGGAACGGACGTGCCAGAACGTGATCCCCAGGCCGTCCAGGACGACGCGGTAGTGCGGGATGGCGTTCCACCGCTCCTGCAGCGCGGACCAATCGTGCTCGCGCCACGCGGTCAGCAGGGTCGACAGCTGCGCCAGCTGGATTCCCTGGGACGCGTCCGGCACGGTCTCGTGTTCGGGAAGCCGGACTTGGTCCAGCCTGGTCCGCAGATCGGCGAGGTCCGCGTTGTCGACGTCGATGGCGAAGCGTTCGGGGGAGGGGGTCTCGCCTGCAGAAATGTCAGCCACGCAAGGAACCGTAGGGCTGGGCCGGGCGCTGCCTCAATGTTCGGGATTGCGGTGTGCGAGTCAATTATTGCGGTGCGGAGTCCACAGAGGAGGCCCGCTCTAAGCTCGCTCCCGTGGACACGGGTGACTACCGGGCCGCGGTGACCGGGATCCTCGGCTCCGCGTCGCACGAAACTTCCGCCAGGCTCGAGCGGTTCTGAGTTGCGGCGCGCGGAGCCCGACATTCCGCCGCGGCCGGGAGGGTGGACGCGCGACGATCTCGAAGCCGCGGTCGTCGACGCGGTGACGGAGTGGATCACGCCGCTCATCCCGGCTGGAGCACCCGAGGGCTTCTGTCGCGTCGAGGCCCCGGGCGGCTGCGGGTGAGCGCGGAAATGCCGGGAGCCGTATGTGTCCGAAGAGGACTCTGGCCGGTTCGCGGTCGACGGATACGGCCGGACGCTCGGCACCTCCGGAGTGCGGGCGAGGATCGGCGCCGGGTACCGGTCGGGTCGGCTTGATCGCGGCGTTCGGGGGCCGGAACCCGGTCACGGCTCGCCGAGCGCCTTGCCCGCCTTGGCCCAGTTCCCGCGCAGAGTGTCCAAATAGGACTGTGCCTGCGGGCCCGGTTTGGTCCCGCGGGCGAAGCTCTTCATCGCGCCCGGCCCCGCGTTGTAGCCGAGCGCGAGCAGTTCGTCGGAGGTGATCGAGCCGGACCGATGCGCGGGCAATTGCGCGGCTAGGTCGTGCAGGTACCAGGACTCGGCCTGGATCGCCAGGTCCGGGTCGTCCGGCAGCTGGTCCCATGAACGTCCGGCGAACGCGCGGCCCTTCTTCGTCGCGTCGAAGGTCGCTTCGTGCATGTTCGCGACCCCGAACGCGGCGCCCGGCTTGAGCCGCTGCCAGGCGCGTTCGAGAGCCGGATCGTGCGGTTTGTACGACTCGTTGAAGAGAATCGCCATGACCAGCCGAGGGGAGACTCCCGCCTCTTGAGCGCGGGTCCGGACCATGGAGGCGAACCGTGCCGGGTCGTAGCTCCCGCTGAGCGCGGAGGTGGTCGGAGTCGCCGGGGTCTTGGGTTCCGGCTGGCTGGCGGGACCGGTGCAGGCGGCGAGACACAGTCCCAGCATCGCCGCTGCCAGCCAACGCCACTCGCGCATCGTCTCCGCCTTCCCTCTGCTTCCACCTTGGCACAAAACGGCCGCCGGTCGTGCACCGTGCACTGTCGAGTTCCGCACGTTTCGTCGCCGTGCCCGAAGCGCGGGACCCGGTGCGGTTTCTAACGTCGAGCCCAACGTGGTGAACCAGCCCGCACGACAGGAGCCCGCCGATGACCCACCCGTCCCGCAGCCGGCTGGGAGTGCTGCTCGGCAGCACCACTCCGCCGGAACAGATCGGCGCACAGGCCGCGGCCGCGGAAGCCGCCGGTTTCGGGGAATTGTGGCTGCCCGAGGACTACTTCTTCCTCGGCGGCATCGCGGGCGCCGCGCTCGCGCTCGGAGCGACGTCCCGGGTCCCGGTCGGCATCGGGGTCGTGTCGTCGGTCGTCCGGCATCCGGCGTTGCTGGCCATGGAAATCAGCACGCTGGCCCGCGCTTACCCGGGCCGGCTGATGCCCGGAATAGGGCACGGCGTCCCCGCCTGGACCGCGCAGATGGGCTTGACCCAGCGGTCGCCGATGAGCGCCCTGCGCGAAACCCTCACCGCGGTCCGCGGGCTGTTGCGCGGCGAGACGATCGACGAGGAGGGCCGGTTCGCCGCCTTCCGCCAGGTCGCGATCACGCACCCGGTCGCCGAGCCGGTGCCGCTGTTCACCGGGGTGCTCGGGGACAAGGGGCTCGAGCTGACCGGCCGGATGGCCGACGGTCTGCTCGTCAGCGCGCTCGCACCGGTCGAATACGTACGGAGCGCGCGGCGCAAGCTGGACGAAGCCGCGCGCGCGGCCGGGCGAGACGAGCGCATCACGATCACCGTCCTCGCCGCGGCCAACGTCACGCGGGATCCGGGGGAGGCAGCCGCCGCGAGGGAAGCGCTCAAAGCGGTTCTTGCTTTTTACCTCGCCGCGAGTGGCCCGGGCCCGCTGTTCGGCGCGGTCGGTGCCAACGAGCAGCTCGCGGACATGCTCTCGCGAGGCGGTCCCGAGGTGGTCGCCGCGGAGATGCCGGACGAGTGGCTCGACGTTTTCGGCGTCGTGGGCGGGCAGGACACCGCGCGGGCCCGCCTCAAGGAGTACCTCGACGCGGGCGCGGACAACGTCGCCATCGCGACCGTCGTCGCCGGCGGCGCGGAAGAAACTCTCGCCGCGGTCGGAGAACTGACCGGCGAGTTCACCCACTGAAAGGGCACGACCATGAGCACTGACCTCGAGCGGATCCTCGAAGTGCACCAAGGCTGGTACGAGGCGAACATCGGCCTCGTCGCCGACCGGATGCTGCAGTACTTCCCCGAAGGCGACGGCTACCACCAGTTCAACCTCAACGGCCACACCTACCACGGCGTGCTGGACAAGCACCGGCTGTGGGTCAACGCCGCGAAGATCGGGCTGAGCATCACCGCGATCAAGGACACCGTCGGCCCGGACGTCCAGGTCTTCGGGGACGTCGCGCTGCTCACCGCCGAAGGAACCGCCGACGTGCTGGCTCCCGGCCAGCAGGACGCGGTCCCGACCCCGTTCCGCACCACCGAGTTCTTCCGCCGCGACGACGGCAAGGGCGGCCCGGACTGGCGGATCTGGCACATGCACGTGAGCGTCCAGGACCCGCAGATGCCCAAGCACGGCACGGAATGAGCAGGGGTTTGGACCGCGTCAGCGTCGAGGGACCGGCCGGAAAGCTGTCAGTGCTGCGCACGGCGGACGACCGGTCCGGCGTCCCGCTCGTGCTCCTGCATCCGATCAACTCCGCGGCAGTGGTCTGGGAGGACGTCGCCGCCCGGCTCGACCGGCCGGTCGTCGCGCCGGACCTGCGCGGGCACGGGCACTCCGGGCAGACCGGCCCGTTCACTGTCGAAGATGGCTACGTGCCGGACGTTCTGGCGGTCCTCGACGCGCTCGGGCTGGACCAGGTGCATCTGGCCGGCGGGTCGCTGGGCGGCACGATCAGCGTCGCGCTGGCCGCGCTGCATCCCCGGCGGGTGCGCAGCGTCGCCGCGTTCGGTTCGACGCTGGGCACCGGCGTTCCGGCCGAGGCGATCGCCGCGATGGTGCGCGAACTCGAGGCCGCCGGGACTGCCGGGTACTTCGCCGGTCAGGTGCCGGAGATCGTGGGCCGGAAGCACCGGGATTCGGCGCGGGTCCGGGAGGTGATGGCGGAAGCGGTCGGCACCCGGCCGACGACGGTCGTCGCGGAGATCCTTTACGGAGCGTTCGGCGCGGATATCCGGCATTTGGCGGGAAAGGTTGCCACGTCGGGGATTCCGGTGCTGGCAGTGGCCGGAACCGAGGATCCGACGTGCCCGCCCGCGATGTCGCGCGAACTCGCCGAAGCCACCGGCGGCACCGCGATGGAGCTCGACGGAACGGGTCACCTGCCGATGCTCGAGGAAACCGGCCAGGTGGCCGGCCTCCTCCGGAACCACCTCGCGCGGGCGGAGGAAGGAAGGCCGTGACGTACTCGATCGTCGCGCGCGATCCGGCCACCGGCTGCCTCGGGGTCGGCGCCCAGACCCATTTCTTCGGCGTCGGCACGTTGCTGCCGTGGGCCGAGGCGGGCGTCGGCGCGGTGGCCACCCAGGCGTTCGTCAACGTCGATTGCGGACCTCGCGGCCTGGAGTTGTTGCGGGCAGGCGTACCCGCACCGTCTACTGTGGACCTGCTGGTGGCCGAGGACCCGGATTCCGCTTATCGCCAGCTCGGAGTTGTCGACGCACGGGGCTCGGTGGGCACGCACACCGGCGGCTCGTGCGCGCCGCACGCCGGTTCCGCGCGCGGGCATCAGGTGACGGTGCAAGGGAACATGCTGGCTGCCCCGAACGTGTGCCAGGCTGCGCTGTCCGCCTTCGAGACCGCGGGCGGCGACCTCGCCGACCGTATCCTCGCCGGGCTCCAAGCCGCGGACGGTGCCGGGGGAGACGTGCGCGGCGCCCAGTCGGCGGCACTGCTGGTCGTCTCCGGCCGACGGAGCCCGACGCCGTGGAACGAGGTGGTGGTCGACCTGCGGGTCGACGACCATCCGGATCCGCTCGCCGAACTGTCCCGGCTTCTCCCGCGCTCGCGGGCCTTCGGCGCGGTCGGCGGGGTGATGTTCGCGCGCGGCTTGACGCTCGGGCCGTTCGAGGGCGTCACGCCGGACGAGCTGGACGCACGGCTGAACGATCTCGCGTCGGCGGCGGAGGTGATCGGGCCGGATAACCGCGAGGCCGACTTCTGGCGCGCGGTCCTGCTCGCCCGCGCCGGACGGCATCGGGAGGCCGCCGACCTCTTCGCGGAGGTAGCGGCGTTCCGGCCCGCGTTGGTGGGATTCGCGAAAGGGCTTGCGCCGCTGGGATTTCTCGACGCCGAAGCCCTCTCCGCGTTGACTGCACACCTTGAGGAGTCGTCATGAACGCCGCCGCTGCTGTCCGAGCCGCGCGGGTGACCGACCTGGCGGCGGACTTGATCCGGTGCGACACACAAAACCCGCCCGGCGGGGAACGGCCGGTGGTCGAGCCGCTGTACGAGGTCTTGGCGGAACTGGGTGCCGAGGTCGAGGTTTTCGAGCCCGAACCGGGCCGTCCGTCGATCCTGGGCCGCATCGGGTCCGGTGACGGGCCGACGCTGCTGGTCAACGGGCACGTGGACGTCGTGCCAGTGTCCGAAGAGGACTGGACGGTGCCTCCGTTCGGCGGGTTGGTCCGGGACGGCCTGCTCTACGGTCGCGGCGCCTGCGACATGAAGGGCGGGATCGCCGCGGCGCTCGAAGGGATGCGCGCCTGCCGCGACGCCGGAATCGTGCCGCCCGCGAACATCGTCTTCCATCTCGTGGCGGACGAGGAGACCGGCGGCCGGGCCGGGACCGAGGCGCTGGTCGCTGCCGGGCTGGTGCACGCCGACGCGGCCGTCGTGCCCGAGCCCAGCGAACTGCGCGTCGGGGTGGCCGAGCGCGGCTCGCTGATGGTGGAGATCGTGGTGCGCGGGCGGGCCGGGCACGGCAGCGATCCGGCCGCCGGGCACTCCGCCGTCGCCGACGCCGCGCGGATCGTCTCGGCGCTCCACCTCGCCGACTTCGGCGGCGAAGCGCATCCGCTGCTGGGCATCCCGACCGCGAACGCGGGAACCATCGCGGGCGGCACCGCCGTCAACATCGTGGCCGCCGAATGCCGGCTGCGGATCGACCGGCGCGTACTGCCCGGCCAGACGCGGGACGAGGCGCTGGCCACCGTCACCGGACTGATCGACGCGGCGGGCAAGTTCGACTACGACGCGGCTGTCCTCGCCTTCGCCGAGGGCTCCGAACTGGACCCGCAGCACCCGTTCGTCACCGAGGTCCGCGAGGCGGCGGACGACGCACCGGTTCGCGGGCTGAAACTCGGCACGGACGCGCGGTTCCTGCGCAATCAGCTCGGCATCCCGACGGTCGTGTACGGGCCCGGGTCGATGACGGTCGCGCACACCGCCGACGAGTACGTGCCGGTCGCCGAACTGACCGCCGCCGCCCGCGCGTTCGCTCGGCTGTATGCCGGTTTCCGGGGTGTCGCCACCGCATGAGCAGCTACGACGCCGGTTAAGGTTTGCGCATGGAGCACGTCGCCGAGTCCGCGATCGACGACGTGGTGCGCGGCGCGGGGCACTTCGGGAGCGGAGGCGGCGGCGACCCGTACCTGGCGCAGCAGCTCCTGCTCGCGGCCGTCCGGCGGCACGGGCCGATCCCGCTCGTCACGGCGGGCGAACTGGACCCGGACGCGCTCGTCCTCCCCGTGGTGTCCGGCGGGACCCCGCACACGCTCGTCGAGAAGGCGCACAGCACCGTCGAGGCCGAGACCCTCCGGAAGGCGGTGGAGGCCCGGGCCGGGCGCGAGTGCGCGGCGGTCCTGCCGATCCAGCTCGGCAGCGTGAACGTGGCCGTTCCGCTCGCGGTCGCGGCCGAACTCGGGCTGCCGTGCCTCGACCTCGACCTGATGCGCCGCACGCTGCCCTCGATCGACCTGACGCTGCTGCGGCTGGCCGGATTTTCCGCCTCGCCGATCACCGTCGTCGGAGGCTCCGGCATCGTCGCCGAGTTCAGCCAAGGCACCGACGCCGTGCTCGGCGAGCTGGTGCGGGCCGTGCTGCCGCCGCTGGGTCTCGTGGCGCTGATCAGCGCGTATCGGGTGACCGCCGGGGACTGTGCGCGGCTCGGCACGGCCGGGTCGATCAGCGAATGCGCCCGGATCGGGGCAGCGCTCGCCGAAGACGGCCACGACCCGTACCTGCGTGCCTGCGGCGGACGCCTGGTGTGCACCGGAACCGTCGCGGAGGTCCTGCAGCATTCCTCGGACGGCTGGCCGCGCGGCGTGGTTTCCCTCGACACCCCAGACGGTTTCGTGCGGATCGACTTCCAGAACGAGAACCTGATCGTCAGCCGGGAAGGCACGGTGCTGGCCACGGTCCCGGACCTGATCGGCGTCGCGGACGCGGACACGGGCGCATTGACACAGACCGTCGACCTCGCCGCCGGGCAGGAAGTGCACGTGATCGCCAGCCCGGTCGACGAGCGGTGGCACACGCCCGAAGGACACGCGGCGGCTGGGCCGCGCGCGTTCGGTTATGCCGTCGATCCGGTGCGGTTCGACGGTTCGCCGCTCTTGGCCGGTGTCCGATGAGCCGGTTGCGAGTGGGCCTCGACGCCGTCGCCGCCCGAGCCGTGGCACTGGACACGGCGAACCGAATCGTGGCGTCCCACCGGGGAGCACCCGGCACCGATTCGCCGTCGAGACTGCTCGGCGCGCTGCTCGCGGAGGTCGATGCCGAAGCGGTCGATCGGGTCGTGGCGATCCTGCCGGAGCCCGTGCCTGCCGAGGCGGGATCGCCGGTCGGGGTGCTGCGCATCGGCGGTGCGACGGCGCTTCCGCCGCTCGTGGGCTGGCCGGTCGAGCTGTCCAGTGCGCTCGCGGGACCCGTCGCGATGGTGCGGGGCGGGCACGAATACGACGGCACGGCGTCCGCGCCGCTGGACCTCGCCGCGGTGGCCGAATTCGCCCGCCGGTGCGCCGGAACCGTCTGCGCGGTCGCGGTCGCCGGAGTCCACGGATTGGAGAATCCCGACCACGAACAGCAGGCCGCGGCCGTCCTCGCCGACGTGCTCGGGCCGGAGGTCCCGGTGCTCAAAGGCAGCGAGACCGAGGCGATCGGGCTGCTGGAGCGGGAGAACACGGCCGTGCTCGACGCCGCTCTGGCCGAGTCCGCCCGCGCCCGGATCGGCGAACTGGGCGCCACGGTTCGGAAGCACAATCCCGATGCGGAGCTGTATCTGGTTCGCGGGGACGGAACCGTGCTGCCCGAACTCGCCGCGCAGCGCCACGCCACGGCTTGCCTCGGAGCAGCCCAGGCGGCGTTGCTGCACGGTGCCGCGCGGCTGGCCGGAGTATCCGCGGCGGTGGTGGTAGAAGCGAACGGCAACCAGGCTGTGGTCGGGACGACGCGGGGTGGGTTGCTGCCCGAATCGGGCGCGCACCGGGAATTCGGCGGCGTCCGGATCGGCTCGCGCCTCCCGCGGTTGACCGTCGTGGACCGCTCGATGTCCGTCGCCGCAGCGGTCGCTCGTGCGCGGTACGGCTACGACGATCTCCCGGTCGTGCTTGTCGGAGACCGGCCCCTGCCCGACGCGATTCGGCCGCCGGACGGCGATCTCGCAGCCGCTGTGGGAGCGGCGACCGCGGAAGCGGCGGGCTCGGTCGACCGGATCTTCTGGCAGGGCACCGGTGGACGGGAAGATTCGGCGGCCCGCGCCCGGCAACTGGCCCGGGACGCCGCGGTCCGGGCCGGCGCCGACCCCCGCACCTTGCGGGAAACCCCGGTGAAGGAGGCGCTGATGACCTACGTTCCGGTGCCGGCCGCGCGCCTCCAGGCGACCGCGGTGGGGCCGATCCTGGAACCGGCGGCGCCATGACGGTCACCCTCGCCCAGCTGCTGGACCTCGACCTGATCGAGCACTACGAGGTGCTCGCGGGCGAGACCGGGCTGAAGCGGCCCGTCGGGGCGGTCGTCGCGGGATCCGCGGTGCACGAGATTTCCGAACTCGCCCCGCGCAGTGTCGTGGTTTTCGGCCGTGAGCAGCTGGTCCTCGACGATCTCGCGGCGGACCTCGCGATCCGGCTGGCGGGCAGCGCGGGCCTGTCCGGGATCATCGCGGCCCGCCCGCACCGGCCGGTGCCCTTCGCCACCCGCAGGCTCGCCGACCGGCTGGCGCTGCCGCTCATCGGCGTCGAGGACAGCACTCCGACCGGGGTGATCACGGCGTTCGACCCCTACGTCAGCGCCCCGGAGATCGCGGGCCTGCGGGTGCTCGGCGACGCGTCCCGCCGCTTCCAGCGTCCGCCCGCCGACGCGAACGCGCTCACTTCGCAGCTCTCGGCGACGCTCGGCGAACCAGTAGCGCTCGTCGACGCGGAGGCCCGTTTCGTGGCCGGTGACCCGGAGGTGCACGCGTTGCTCGGCAGGTGTGCCGACCCTGCCTTGCTGGCCGATTCGCGGCCGGTCGCCCTGACTGTCGGGGCGGACGGCGAACTAATGCTGCACCCGGTCCAGGTCGTCACGACCGGACCCGCGGTCTACTGGATCGCGGTGCGGCGGCCCCGGTTCGCGGCCGGTGTGCTGCTCGAACCGGTCCGGCGCGCGATCGCGATCGCCGCGCTGTCGTTCGCCGTGCACGTCGCCGGAGAGGCGGTCCGCGACGAACGCGAACACCGGCGCCGTTCGCTCCTGCTCAGCGAAATCCTCGAACAGCCCGGCGAACCGGGACGCCACACCGTCGAACGGGCCACCGCACTCGGCTGGCGGCTCGCCGGACGGCACACCGCGGTCCAGGTGCAGGCGGCAGCCGCCCCGCCCGCGCTCCGGATGTCCGCGCTGGGTACGGAATTGGAAGCACAACTGGGCGAACACGGCGTCGCCGCGAGGCTTGTCGAACGCGGCGAAGGATGGCTGTTCTGGCTGACTTCCGACGCGCAAGCCCAGGATCCCGGCCCGTTGCTGGACCGGCTTGCCAGGACACTCGCGGCCGTCGAAGCGGAGCATCCCGGACTGCGGCTGTGCGCCGGAGTAGGCCGGGCCCACACTGGTGCGGCGGGCATCGGCCGCTCCGCCGAACAGGCCCGCCGCGCGGCGTTGCTCGCCCACACCGCACACCGCCGGGCGGTCGTCGAGCACATCGACGCGGGCAACGCCCGAAAGCTGATCGCGGGTTGGTACGGCTCCGCTCCTTTGCGCGGCGCGGCGGCCGACCTGCTCGCCCCGCTGGAGGAGGCGGATCCGTCCGGTGGTCTGGTTCGGACTTTGCGGTGTTACCTGGATTTCCAGTCTTCGGCGAAGGCCGCGGGGGAGGCGCTGGGGGTGCATCGGAATACGGTGATGCAGCGGATGGAGCGGATCGCCGAGTTGCTGCCGGTGGATCTGGGCGATCCGGACGACCGGTTGGCGGTGCATCTGGCGACGCGGGCGGCCGGGGTGGATTGGGACGAGCCCGGCTGACGTCGAGCACAAGACCGCGGGCTGGAGTTCGTCCGCCGTGCACGATGACCCCGCGCCGCCAGCCGGGTTGAGTGTCCGGAATGGACACACGCACCGCGGGAATCACCATTGGCTACAAGGCATCCGCCGAGCAGTTCGGGCGGCGCCACCTGGTTGACCTGGCCGTCCTCGCCGAAGAGCGGGGCTTCGACTCAGTGCTGGTGAGCGATCATTACCAGCCCTGGCGGCACCGGCACGGGCACGCGCCGTTCTCGATGGCCTGGCTCGCCGCGGCGGGGGAGCGGACCGAACGGGTCCGACTCGGCACCAGCGTGCTCACCGCGACCTTCCGCTACCACCCGGCCGTGGTCGCGCAGGCCTTCGGCACGCTCGGCGCGCTGTACCCCGGACGCGTCCTGCTCGGTCTCGGCACCGGCGAAGCGCTCAACGAGGTCGCGGTCGCCCGCCTGGAGTGGCCCGGCTTCAAGGAACGCTTCGCCCGCCTGCGCGAGGCGATCGACCTCATCCGTCGCTTGTGGACAGAGGAACGGGTGAGTTTCGACGGCGAGTACTACCAAACCGAGAACGCGACCGTCTACGACCGACCGGCCCATCCGGTGCCGATTTACGTCGCGGCAGGCGGCCCCGTGGTCGCGAAGTACGCCGGTAGGACGGCGGACGGCTTCATCTGCACCAGCGGCAAGGGCATGGAGCTCTACACGGAGAAGCTCCAGCCCGCTGTGGACGCCGGGGCTGAACAGTCCGGCCGCAAGCCCGCGGACGTCGCGCGCTCGATCGAGATCAAACTGTCCTACGACACCGACGCCGAGGCCGCCGTCGCGAACACCCGGTTCTGGGCTCCGCTGTCCCTGACCGCCGAACAGAAGCACGGCATCTCCGACCCCGTCGCCATGGAGCGCGTCGCCGACGAACTCCCGATGTCCCAGATCGCGTCCCGGTGGATCGTTTCCGCCGATCCCGACGAGGTGGTCGAACGGATCCGCCCGTACGTGGACGCGGGCTTCACCGACCTGGTCCTGCACGCGCCCGGCGACGACCAAGCCCGCTTCCTCGACCTCGCCCGGCGGAATCTGCTGCCCCGGTTGCGGCGGCTGGGCGGATAGCCCTGCCGAGCGGTCTTCGCAGTGCGCTGAGCCCACTGACGGCGCTCCGGGCGCTGTTTAGCCTTCCCCCGACGCAGCGTGGCGTGGACGGAAGGAGCGGCCCGATGACGGCAGTCGACACCCGGCCAGGAGAACCGATCGCCGCCGATCTCCCTCCGCCGGACGGGACGATCCGGCTTCCGCTCCTGGTCAGCGCGCGACGCGGCTGGTTCAGCGTGGCGGCCCCCGCTTCGGGCCTGAACCGTCCGCTGGCCGGGGCGACCTCGTGGGATCCCGCCCGGCCGCCGGGTCGGCACCAGCTGGTGTTGATGACGAAGCCCCGCCCGACCGCCGACGAACTAGCGCAGGCCTTGACCGCTGCTGGCCGCGCGGGAGCCGCAGCGCTAGTCGTACGCGAGGGTGCTCTGCCGCCGGAACTCGACCTCGCCACTGCTGCGGTGCCAGTGCTCGTGGTTGCCAGACAGGTCGAATGGGCCGAGATCGGCACAGTCGTGCACTCCCTGCTGTCCGGTGCCCGATTCGGCGGCGTGACAGCGACCCCCGCCGGTCTCTACGATCTCGCCGAAAGCGCGGCCCTAGCCCTCGACGGTGCCGTGGTGGTCGCCGACGCGTCTTTCCGCGTTCTCGCCTTCGGTTGCGGCGAAGCAATGGACGCCCTGACCAGCGAAATGGTGCTAGCCCGGCGAGTCCCGTCGGAGTTGCGGAAGCGCCTCGCCCAGGTCCGAAGCGTCGCCCGCGTTGACCTCCCGGACGGGGACGTGCGCTGGGCTGCCCCGATCCGCTCCGACACCACCATCGGCGGCTACGTCCTTTGCGCGCCGCGCCGGGAGACGTCCGTGGCACGAGTGTTGCGCGAGGTGTCGACGGCCGCCGCTGCCTGGTTCATCGACGAACCCGCCGGGCGAGACGACGAAGACGCGATCCGCGCGGAGCTTCTGCGCGGACTCCTCACCGGTTCGGGATCACTGGAAGCACTGACCGAACGACTCGGCACTTCGCAGCGATGGCGCCTCGCCGCCCTGGGCGATGTCGCGCCCGATCGCGAGGGAGCCCTGGCCCGCTGCGCCCGAATGCTGAACCCTCGCACGGCGACGGCAACGCTGGGTTCCCTCCTGTTCGTCCTGCTCCCGTCGATGCCCGATCCAGGACCCGCCGATTTCACCGAACGCCTGCGCCGGCGCGCGTCGACCACCGCGCCGCTGGTGGCGTGTCTCGGCCGCCCCTGCGCCACCGCGTCCGAAATCCGAGCGGAACTAGGCCCGCTCCGGCACGCGTCGCGGGTCCTGACGGCACCAGCGACCGCCCACCTGACGGACCTGCTGCCGCACGTCCTGATCTCCGAACTCGCGGAACTAGCCGCCGAACACCCGGCCCTGCTCGACGGCTCCCTCGACGTGCTCCGCCGAGACCCCTCCCCGCGCGGTGCCGAATACCTGAACACCCTCCGCTGCTGGTTCGACGCAGGCGGCGACGCCACCCGCGCGGCGGCGGCACTTCGCATACACCGCAACACCTTTCGGTACCGGCTTCAACGCATCGAAGAACTGTGCGCGGTCGACCTCGATGATCCCGTGCAGCGCTTCACGATCGAACTGCAGACGCGGCTCTTGGCGTCGCCACTCATGCTCGGGTCATGAAAACAAGGCGTGCAGACGGGAACCGGGTGGAAGAATAGCGTCGTGGAACGCGAAACGCTGCTGGGCTTGCTGCGGTCGGGAAGTGCGGACGCCTGGGGCCGCGCTGCCGACGCGCTCGATCGCGGTGCGGCGTGGGACGAGTACGGCGGTGCCGAGACCTTCTCGTTGCAATCCATCTTTCGCCGCCGGCGTCGCGTCGCGGCGAAGGCGGGGCAGTATTCGGTGGGGTTCGAGGCCGCGGTGCACGCACTGAACTCGTGGGGCGAGCGGCGGCTGACGCTCGGGACGATCGATGACCGGCCCCGGAACGGGCTGGTGTTCCAGCTGTTCCTGAACAGCGAATCGGCGGCGATAGTCGCCTGCTTCGCGATCGAACCTCCTGCTTACCGGGGAAAGTTTCCCCGGCCGGCAGAAGGGGCGTCGTGACGCGAGTCAGCCGAGATGGTCGTTCGTGCCGTCGACCCAGCCGATGTAGCGCTCCGCTGAACGACGCACCGCGGCCTTCGCGTCAGTCGGCACGCTGGCCCCGGTGAGCGCGTACAGCCGGTCGAACGCGTACGGCTCCAGCCGGTCCACGAGACGTCGGACAAGCCCGGCGGAAAGCGGGATCTGGTTGGGATAGCTGCGCATGAACGTCACCCAGCCCGGCGCGGCGACCGGCACGATGGTGTCGCCGACCAGCAGTGCGCCGTTCGCGATGTGCGCGACGGCGGCGCCCGGGAAATGCCCGCCCGCTTCGACCAGGGTGACGCCGGGCAGGATCTGTTCGGTGCCCTGCCATTCGCGGATCACCGGGTCTTCCCGCTGCACCCACTGCCGATCCGCGGAATGCACCAGCACCGGGACGTTCCCGAGAGCGTGGCTGAGGCTCACCTGCGAGCCGTACATGTGCGGATGGCTCGCCACGATCGCCGCGGCACCGCCGAGTTCGGCGATCTTGTCGAGCAGCGGCTGGTCGAGCGCGTTGGGCGGATCCCACAGCAGGTTGCCCGCTTCGGTCTGGACCAGGTAGGTCCATTGGCCGATGCCGAACTCCGGTTCGCGGTGCAGCCGGTGGATCCCCGGCTCCGGCTCTTCGTGGACCAGTTCGTGCGGGACGGCCGCCAGTTCGTCCATTGTGGTCCACGACTGCCCGGAGGCGCGGACGTATTGTCGTTCGTCCGCGCAGATCCGGCAGGTCCCGGCGGGCGGCTTTTCGGTGTCCGGGTGTTCGACCCCGCACGTTCCGCAAATCCAGACGGTCATGCGGCCACTCTGGTATCTCCACTTAACTTGAGGTCAAGGGCGGCCGTCGTCACAGCGCGGCCTGCCGCCAATGTTCGGCGGCCTCGATCATGTCCTGCCGGATGTGCTGGAGCCATTGGCTGGTCGTGCGGAGGCGGGTGCCGACCACCGTGTCGCCGCCGAACAGTTCGGCGCCTTGGCGGGTGAAGCTGGCCCACTGGGCGATGCCTTCCATGCTGGCCAGCCAGGCTTGCTGCCACACGTCGTTCTCGATCAGGTAATGCTCGCGGCGGCCGTTCCGCTCGCGCCGCAGCATGCCCCGTTCTTCCAGCCAGCCCACCGCTTTGGAGACCGACGCCGGGCTCACGCGCAGCCGGGCGGCGAGCTCGGTCGCGGTGCGGCTGCCCGACTCGGCGGTGAAAAGGCAGATCAGAACCCGCGCCATCATCGACGGCATCCCGGTCTGGGTGGCCATCTGCGCGAACCGCGTCTCGAAGTCGCTGCGGGTCTGCGGATCAGCTGCTGCCCTAGGCGGCGGGACGGGCGGCGCGGCGGGGGCCCGGCGTCGCGCCCGTCGCCGGGCGGCCTGTTCTGCGCGGTCGGCCTGGTAACCGTGCGCCCCGCCGTTGCGGGCGACCTCGCGGATCACCGTCGACTTCGGCCTGCCCAGCCTGCGCCCGATCTCGGCGTAGCTCAGCCCGTCCGCCAACCCGGCCGCGACGCGCTGCCGTTCCGGGTAGCTCAACCTGCCGGATGGCATCAGATCGTCTCCGCCTCGCTCGTCCCGGAGCCCTTCCGGTGCATTCACCTTCAGGCTAATGCATCGATAATAGGGCCGCTGCCTGCGTAGATGCAGATTCTGCGTTTGCTGCTCACTAAAACATCGTCCTACTGTTTCCCGCAAGAGGTTCACGGGAAGGGAGCTGGCGATGACCAGCACACTGCCGACCGAGCGTCCGGCCGGCCTGCCGTTCGACCCGCCGCGGGGGCTGGCCGAACTGCGCGAGAAGAGTCCGCTCAGCCGGCTGGACTACCCGGACGGCCACGCCGGATGGCTGGTGACCGGGCACGCGCTGGCCCGCGAGGTGCTGGCAGACCGCCGGTTCAGCGCGCGAGCCGAATTGCGGCATATGCCGATCCCGGGCGCTCCGGCCAGCGATCAGCCCGCGCCGCCGGGAATGTTCGGCAGCATGGACGCGCCCGAGCACACCCGCTACCGGCACCTGCTGGCAGGCCAGTTCACCGTCCGCCGGATGCGCCTGCTGTCCGAGCGGATCCAGGCGGTCGCGGACCGCTGCCTGAACGCCATGGCTGAGAGCGGCAGCCCGGCCGACCTGGTCCCGGCTCTGGCGCAGCCGCTGCCCGCGCAGACGATCTGCGAACTCCTCGGGGTCCCCTACGCCGAACGGGACCGGTTCCAGGAGCAGGCGCTCACCCTGTTCCGGCTGGACAACACGCCGGAAGAAACCGGCGCGGCCTACGCCGCGGTCCACGGAGTCATCGGCGAATTGGTGGCAGCCAAGCGAAAAGCGCCCACCGACGACCTGCTCAGCGACCTGACCGGCAGCGATCTCACAGACACCGAGCTGGTCAACATCGGTTTCACCTTGCTGGGCGCGGGACTGGACACCACCACGAACATGCTCGCGCTGGGCGTCTTCGCCCTGCTCGAACACCCTGACCAGCTCGCGCTGCTGCGCGCCGAACCGGAACTGGCCGACAACGCGGTCGAAGAACTGCTGCGCTACCTGAGCATCATCCCGTTCACCGTGCGCACCGCGCTGGAAGACGTCGAACTCGCCGGCGAACAGGTGCGCGCGGGCGAGTCGGTCACCATCTCGGTGCCCGCCGCGAACCACGACCCCGCGCACTTTCCCGCGCCGGACAACCTCGACCTGCGCCGCAAGGCGAGCGGGCACGTCGCCTTCGGCCACGGCATCCACCAATGCCTGGGCCAGCAACTCGCGCGCGTCCAGCTCCGGGTCGCCCTGCCCGCTTTGCTGACCAAGTTCCCGTCCCTGCGCCTCGCCGTGCCTGCTTCGGACATCGCGATGCGCAGCGACATGCTCATCTACGGCGTGCATCAGCTGCCCGTCGCGTGGGAGGCCTGACCTGTGTCGAAAGTTTGCTTGATCACCGGTGCCTCAGCAGGAATCGGCCGCGCCACCGCGCTGGAACTGCTGCGGGCGGGCCACGTCGTGTACGGAGCCGCGCGCCGAGTGTCCAACATGGACGAACTGCGCGACGCTGGCGGGCACCCGCTGGCGATGGACGCTCGCGACGAGGCCGACCTCGTCCGCGTGGTGCGCACTGTCCTGGACGAACAGGGACGGATCGACGTCCTGATCAACAACGCCGGGACTGTGCTGCACGGGGCCGCTGAAGATGTTCCGTTGGAGGCTGCCCGCGATCAGTTCCAGGTCAACGTTTTCGCCCCGGCTCGGCTGGTCCAGCTCGCCCTGCCCGCGATGCGCGCCCAGGGGTCGGGCCGCATCGTGAACGTCTCCTCGATCGGCGGGGTGATCAGCTTGCCGTTCGGTGCTTGGTACTACGCGTCGAAACACGCGCTCGAGGCTTACTCGGACACGTTGCGGATGGAGGTTCGGCCCTTCGGCATCGACGTGGTGGTCGTCCAGCCGGGCATCATCAAGACCGAGTTCGAAGACCAGACCGCCGCGCAGTTGCGGGAGTACTCCGGCGGTGGGCCTCATGGGGCGATGGTTGAGAAGATGGCTGGTCAGGCCGAAACGGGGCTCGCTGGGGGTGCCGATCCCGCTGTCGTGGCGCAGGCCATCCGGCAGGCGGTGGAAGCCGATCCGCCCGAGACTCGTTACGCCGTCGGTCTGCATGCCGAGGAACTCCTGGAGCTGAACCGGACGCTGCCGGATCGGGAGTTCGACGAGCTGGTCACCCGTTCGATCCGGTAGGGGAGGAGTTGCCGACCCGCGACCATGGACCGCGCAGCGAAGATTCTCCGGATGGGACTGGCTTGATGAGCAATGGCCGCGGGACCGCGGACGAGAGGCCGGTGTACGAGCAGAGCGCGGTACTCCGGCAAGCATGGTTCAGCGCTCTGCTGATCAGCGCGGCCTTGGCAGCGCTCGCGGTGCTGGGCCTGTTCCTGCGGCCGCACTGGTGGTGGGCGGTGCCGATCGGCTGCGCGGTGCTGAGCCTGGTTCTTGCTCTGCGGCTCCGGCTCGCGACGACCCGGGGCGCGGTCGCAATCCTGAGCGTGACGATCCTCGTCCTTGTCGTCGGTGCCGGGTGGCTTGCCGCGCAACTCGCCGAACGGTGGTGAGAACACCGTCGGCCCATGCCCGGCCGGGCTGACGACTCACTTCCCCGGCGAAGGAACGAAGCCCTCACCCCACCCGCGCCGCCAGCCGTGCGCGGTCGAGTTTTCCGTGCGGGTTCAACGGGAGTTCGTCGGTCGCGAAGATCCGGTCCGGGACCATGTACCCCGGCAGGCTGCGGCCCAGCTCCAAGCGCAGAGCGGCCTCGTCGGTCGAGCCGGTCTCCACGAACAGGGCCAGCACAGTGTCGCCACGGACCCCGGGCACGGGCGTCGCGGCAGTGCGCACACCGCCGAGGAGACGGGTCGCCGCGTGTTCGATCTCGGCGAGTTCCACGCGGTGGCCGCGGATCTTGACCTGCCCGTCCAGCCTGCCGCGATGGTGCAGCAGGCCGTCGTGCCACTCCGCCAGGTCGCCGGTGCGATACCACCGCCGCCCGTCGCGGGTGACCAGTTTTCCCTGGTCCAGCAACGGATCCGAGTAGCCCGCGAACACCTGCGGGCCTGCGACGAGCAGTTCCCCGTCGGCGTCGAGGCTCAGCTCGGCACCGGCGGTCGGGGTGCCGATGGGCAGGATCGCGTGGCCGGGGATCGGGTCGGCGGGAGCCAGCCGGTAGGTGCTGACCCACACCGTCGTCTCGGTCGGCCCGTACACGTTGTCGATGATCGCCTCCGGAGCGGCGGCGCGGGCGAGCGCGACGGTCTCGCGCCGCAGCGGTTCGCCGCCGATCACCACATGCCGCAGTCCGGACAGCGATCCTGGCGCCAGATTCCCCGCGGCGGCGGCCGCTTCGAGCAGGCTCGGCGTGCAGGCCCACACCGTGACGCGGTGCCGGGCGATCGTCCCCGCCGGGTTGAGCGCGTGCACGCGGGGCACGGCGGCGAGCGCGCTGCCGCTGCTCCACGCGCCCCACATCTCGAACACCGAGAAGTCGAACGTCAACCCGTGGCACTGGGAGAACACTTCCCCCGGCCCGGTCCGGAACGACGGCAGTGCGGCGGCCAGGAACGCTTCCACGTTCCCGTGGGTGATCCGCACTCCCTTCGGCCGCCCGGTCGAGCCGGAGGTGAACAGCAGGTACGCGGGGCTGTCGCCGGAGACCGGAGCGGCGGCCCGCGCCGCTGGGCCGGGACGTGCCGCGTCGTGGATGTCCACCACCGCGATCCCGGCCATGGCGGACAGCTGTGCCTCCAGCGGTTCTTCGCCGCGCAGATCGGTGTGCACGACGCAGCGCGCACCGGCCTGGCGGACGATGTCGGCGTTGCGCTCCGGCGGAAAGTCCATCGACAGCGGCACGATCGCGGCGCCCGCGTACAGCACCCCGAGGTAGGCGCAGTACGTCGCGATCTCCCGTTCGCCGAGCACGGCGACCACGCCGCCCGCGCCGATGGTTTCGGCGAGCGCGGCGGCGTGGGCCGCGGTTTCCGCGTACGTCAGTGCACCGGCGTTGTCGACCAGGCACGGCTCGTCGGCGAACCGGGCGGCTGTCTCGGCGAACCGCGCGGCCAATCCTTCAGCGGGCGCGCGCCAGGCGCCCGTTTCCGCGTCTCCGCTTGTCAGAGAGCCGGTGGTGCCTTCGACGAGTTTCCACAGCGAACGCGGCGTACGGAACGCGCGCTCGTCAAAGGCGGGTAGCTCGATGCCGTACCGCGTAACCAGTTTGCTGCTCAGCGCCAACGTGCTCAGCGACGTGAGACCGTAGTGCAGCAACGGAGTGTCGGGTTCCAGCGAAGACGTTTCGTCGCACAAAGCCAGTTCGCTGCGGAGCAGTTCCTCGAACTCCGCGCTCCACGGCTTCACCTGCTCAGCGGCCGACATGCGGCACCGCCCAACGCGGCTGGTCGAACGTTCCCGGTGCGGTCGCGGTGTCGTCGCGCAATGCTTCGCGGTAGCGCGCGAGTGCTTGCAGGGCATAGCCGTTCGCGGTGTGGTCGTGCCGGTACAGCAGTTCGAGGAAGTACACGCCGAGCAGACTGGGTTGCCACAGCCCGTCCGCGTCGCGATGGTCGACGAGCCACCGCGCGCCGCGGGCCGCGATCGGCGCGGTCGGTGTCACACCGGACGCGCACAGGCCCAGCAAGGCCATCGCCGTCTCCTCGACCGTGGAGTGACCCCGGCCGAGCGCGTCGCCCCAGCCGCCGTCTTCGTTTTGGTTGAGCCGCAACCACGAGACGCAGCGCCGCGCGACGGCGCTCGAACCCAAACCGGCGTCGCCCAGCGCGCGAAGCACGGAGCCCGTTCCGCACACCTGCCCGACGTACCACTTGTTCTCGATGGCGCCGTCCGCGCGCTGCACCTTCGCGAACCACGCGTACGCGTTGCGCAACGGTTCGTCGTCCGGGCGGCAGCGTCCGGACAACGCCAGCGCGGAGAACGCTTCGGCGGACATCACCGCGCAGGGGCCGTACAGCACCTTCGGCGACCGCGCCTTGCCGACCATGGCGAACGACGGGTCCATGCTCGCGATCCGGCCGACCTGCGCGAAGCAGCTCCACGAACCGTCGTAGTTCTGTTGGCGGAGCAGCCATTCGGTGCCGCGCCGCACCTGCGGGTCGCTCACGTCCGCGCCGTCGCCGGACAGCGCGATCACCGCGTCGCCGGTGTTGCCGCTGTTCGGCCAGCCGGACGGCAGCCCCCAGCCCCAGCCTCCGGGCGGGGCACCGGTCCAGATGAAGTCCTCGTCCCGTTGCGCGGAGCGGATCCAGCCGACCGCCTTGGTCACCCGCGCGTCGTCGCCGAGCCCGGCGTGCTGGAGACCGGTGGTGATGAAGTTGGTCGCGTCCACCTCGAGGTCGCGGGTGACCGCCCAGCCGCCTTCGGGCTTGATGGTGGCGCGGAAGTAGTCGAGGCAGTGGCGCACGATGTCCGGGCGCTGTTTCGCGATGGTGAGCCCGATGCAGACGTTGGCCGACATCATCGGCGACTCGACGAAACCGCCTTCCGGGCCTTCGAACCCGACCAGCCCTTCGAGGTATTCGATGGCCTTCGGCGTTGCGGCTTTGTTGAGCGCGGTGCGGACCCGGCCGCCGGGCATCAGCTCGGCGCACATCAGGCCCCACGACAGCGCGGTGGGCATCGCGAAGGTCAGCTTGCGGCGCAACGGGGCGGGCAGCAGGGCCAGTTCGATCGGGCAGCGCAGCAGGCCCTCGTCGCTCATCAGCCCGGCCAGCACCAGGTAGAAGTGCACCAGGACGGTGAGCGAGCACTGTTCCACGTCGCGGATCGCCGCGGTGCCGCCGAATTCCTCGACGCGCGCCCAGCCGCGGCGGATCTGCCCGGCGGCCTCGTCCGGGATCACCAGCGCCAGCGCGGCCACCGACAGCGCGGTGCCGTTCAGCGTCGGCTCGGTGTCGACGTCGTCGCCCCAGCCGCCGTCCGGGCCCTGGTTGGCCAGCAGGAAGTCCAGGCCCCGGCGGATCAGGTCGCGGCAGCCTTCCGGATCCGCCAGGTGCATGGCGATCACGACGTCGGCGGTGGAACCGGGGCTGGCCGACAGCCTGCCTTCCCAGCTGCCGTCGGAGCGCTGGAGGGCGAACAGCGCGTCGGCGGTGCGGGCCAGCGCGCGGTCCAGCTCCGCGGGCGGGAGGATCGGGTCGAGGCTCATGGTCGCTCGCTTTCGGACCTGGCGTGGAAAAGGGAATCGCGGCCGGAACGCCCGGGAAAAGGACACAGGCGTGGCGCGATCAGTGTGACACGGCCGAGTTCGCGCGGTCAACCGCGCGGCGGCCGCGTTGACGGGTTCCCGGGGCCGTGTCACGCTGTTCGCGGGGGATTCTTCTGTGCACTCGCGGTGCTATTTTCGCGCGTCTTCCGGAGCAGAACGGTAAATGGTGTGAGCGATTACGACATTGTCATATGCGGGGCCGGGGCAGGCGGGCTCACCGCGGCGATTCTTCTCGGCAGGCAAGGACGCCGGGTGCTGCTGGTCGACAAACTCACCGACACGGTGGAAACGTTCAAGGGCGAGCTCCTCCAGCCCGGTTCGCTGGCCACTTTGGACTCGATCGGCGCGCTGGAAACCCTGCGCCGCGCGGGCGGGCGCCGGATCGACCGGCTGGTCTGCGCCGGCGACGACGGCGCGGAGCTGTGCGCGATGGACTACCGGTGGCTGCCGAGCGCCTACGACCACTGCCTCACCCACACCTACAAAGGCATCCTGGACAACCTGATCCAGGCGCTGCCCGCGACCGTCGAGTTCCGCCGCGGGGTCTCGGTCGAGCGCGCGGTGCGGGACGGATCCGGCCGCGTCGCCGGGGTCGTGCTGCGCGAGCGCGGCGCCCGCGCCGAGGTGTCCGCGGACCTGGTCGTCGCGGCCGACGGGCACGCGTCCAAGCTGCGCGGCCAGGTCGGGATCGAAGTGGACACCACGCCCTACGACCACCAGGTGGTCGCGATCGACCTGGCCGGCGTGCCGGAGCTGGCGCACCAGGCGACCACCACGATCACCCGCGACGGGATGCGCGTGATGTACCCGATGCCCGGCGGCGGCGGGCGGCTGTACCTCCAGGTCGAGCGCGGGCTGGTGAACCGGATCGGCAAGGCCGGGCTGGCCGGCTGGGTGGACGAGGCGGTCGCCGCGTGCCCGAGCGTGGCGCCGATCGCCGAGTCCGTGCGCGCCGGGGTGCCGACCTGCCGGGTGCTGTCCGCGCGGCGGTTCGTCGCGCCGGTCTTCCACGGCGCCGGGATGCCGCTGATCGGCGACGCAGCGCACGCCGTGCACCCGATGGCCGGGCAGGGCATGAACGCGGCGATCGCGGACGCGGTGCGGCTGGCCGGCGCGTTCCGGGACGTCTCCACCGCCGGATCCGGCGCGGTCGACGCCGCGCTGGCCGAATACGACCGGGTGCGCCGCCCGGAGCTCAAAACCATTTCTGAATTCAGCCACCGGTTCGCGGAAATGTTCACCACCGCGGTCGGGAATTTCGGGTACGCGCGCAGCAAGTACATTCTTTCCTGCCACGGCCGGAATCGCCGGTTGTGCTACAAGATCATGCACAACATCTCCGGTCTGGGTTATCGGAAATTCTCCGTTCTCGACCGGTTGCAGCAACTCGGCTGGCCGGACCGCGCGGCCGATGAGTTGCCTCCGCGTCGAGCGGGCGTGGACGGCGCCGTTGAGGCCACCTTGGACCCGCGTTGAGGAATCTCGTGCGCTCCGCCGCTCCCCGCTTACGGTCGCGGCCATGAAACAGGTGTTGCTGGCGAGCCCGCGCGGGTACTGCGCCGGGGTGGATCGCGCCGTACGCGCCGTCGAGGCCGCACTGCAGCGCCACGGCGCGCCGGTCTACGTGCGCAAGCAGATCGTGCATAACACGCACGTGGTGCGCCGTCTCGAGCGTCTTGGAGCGGTGTTCGTCGACGAGGTGAGCGAAGTGCCGCCTGGCTCGGTCACAGTGTTCTCGGCGCACGGCGTCGCCCCCGCGGTGCACGAAGCCGCTGCGGGACGCTCGTTGCGCACTATCGACGCGACGTGCCCGCTGGTGACGAAGGTGCACCGCGAAGCCGTGCGTGCTGCCGCGCGCGGAGACCAGATCCTGTTGATCGGCCACCACGGGCACGAAGAGGTCGAAGGCACCAGCGGCGAGGCACCGGCGGACACCATCGTGGTGGACGGCCCGGACGCGGTCGCGGGCTTGGAAGTGCGCGATCCGGCCAAAGTGACCTGGTTGTCCCAAACCACCCTTTCGGTCGCGGAGACCGAACAGACCGTCCGCCGGCTGCGCGAACGGTTCCCGCTGCTGTCCGACCCGCCCAGCGACGACATCTGCTACGCCACCCAGAACCGGCAGGAAGCGGTCGCCGAGCTGGCCGCCGAGGCCGGTCTGGTGCTCGTCGTCGGTTCCGCCAACTCGTCCAATTCGGTGCGGCTCGTGGAAGTCGCGCTGGACGGCGGCGCTTCCGCGGCGTACCTGGTCGAGGACGCCGCCGCGGTCGATCCCGCGTGGCTCGACGGGGTGACGACGGTCGGGGTCACCAGCGGGGCGTCGGTGCCGGAGGATCTGGTCGAGCAGGTGCTCGAACTGCTGGCCGGACACGGTTTCGGGGACGTGCGCGAGGTGCGCACCGCCGAAGAGAAGCTGAGTTTCGCCCCACCGCGCGAGTTGCGGTCGTAACCCGCGGCCGCGCCTGCGGTTAACCTGCCAGGCATGGACGAGGCGAGGAGGACCGTACGGGCCGCGGTGTCCGGCGAAGGACGGTCCGAAGCGCTCGCCGTGGCCGCGCGCTGGGCGGTGCGCGTGGGCCTGATGGTGGTGCTGGCCTACACCGTCGCGGTGGCCTCGCCGGGGATCGGGACGCACGGCCTGCCCGGGCTCAACCTGCTCGGCCTGCTCGTCGGCGCGGCGGGCTGGTTCGGCTGGGGCCTGCTGCGCGACCGGGAGGGCCTGCTGCGGCTGATCGCGCTGCTGGTCGGCGTGGTCGGCGGCGCACTGCTCGTACCCGGCACCTCCGGTTCGGACGTCGGCGTGATCCTGGTCTGCCTGATGGTGCTCGCCGCCGCCAGCGTGGTGGAGCCGGGCCCGGCCGGGGTGGTCGCCG
The DNA here is from genome assembly GCF_004522235.1 of Amycolatopsis nivea. Taxonomy (GTDB): domain Bacteria; phylum Actinomycetota; class Actinomycetes; order Mycobacteriales; family Pseudonocardiaceae; genus Amycolatopsis; species Amycolatopsis nivea. Next base: position 8,475 of record NZ_SDLT01000014.1, on the reverse strand, counting down.
TCTTCGCGATGGCGGCGGTCGGAATCGCCGAGCGGTTCTGGGAGAACCTGCTGCCCGGCGGATTCGCGGTGCTCGCCGCCGCGGCCTCGTATCTGGCCGGGATCGTGCGCAGGCAGCGCCTGCTGCACATCGCGCAGACCGAGATGCTGCTGGTGGAAACCCAGGTCGCGAAAGAAGAACAGGCCCGTTCCGCGGCGCTGGCCGAGCGCGCCCGGATCGCCCGCGAGATCCACGACGTGCTGGCGCACTCGATGGGCGGTTTGATCGTGCAGCTGGAGGCCGCGGACGCGCTCCTGGAGACGGTGCCGGGCGCGGACCGGGCGCGGGCCTGCGTGATCCGCGCGCGCGGTCTGGCCGGGGAAGGCCTGGCCGAGACCCGCCGCGCGATCGGTGCGCTGCGCGGGGACAAACGCTCGCTGCCCGAGTTCCTGAGCGCGCTGGTCGAGGACTACCAGGCCGACTATCCCGACGTGCCGGTGTCTTTCGAGGAGCCGGCCGAACAGTCGGAGCTGCGCCCGGAAGTGACGCTGGCGTTGCAGCGTCTCGGCCAGGAAGCACTCACGAACGTGCGCCGGCACGCGCCGGGCGCTCCCGTGACCGTCTCGCTGTCGGTGGACGAGGAGCAGGTCGAACTGGTCGTGCGGAACGGCGCACCGAGCGAGGCCGAACGCACCACGACTGGCGGCGGCTACGGGCTCATCGGGATGCGGGAACGGATCGAACAGTTGGAAGGCACGCTGCAAGCGGCGGCCGAAGGACCGGGCTGGACCGTGCGGGCGCGGGTGCCGCGCACGGGAACCGAGGGGGACTGATGGACGGGCCGTTGCGGGTGCTGGTCGCCGACGACCAGACGGCGGTGCGCGAGGGACTGGTGACCCTGCTGGAGACCTTCCCCGGCACGACGGTGGTCGGCGCCGCCGCGAACGGGGACGCGGTGCTGGAGATGGTCGCCGCCGATCCGCCGGACGTGGTCCTGATGGACCTGCGGATGCCGGTCCGGGACGGGGTCAGCACCACCGCCCGGCTGCGCGCGGAGTACCCGGCGGTGAAGGTCGTCGTGCTCACCACTTATGCCGACGACAGTTCGGTGCGGGAAGCGTTGCGGGCGGGTGCTTTGGGGTTCCTCACGAAGGACGCTGGCCGCGCGGACATCGCCCGTGCGCTGGCGGCCGCCGCGTCCGGCCAGTCGGTGATGGACGCCGAGGTGCAGCGGCGTCTGCTCGCCGGGATGAGCGAGCCTGCCGAGCCGCCGGTGCGTTCCGCGGCGGACGGGGTGCTGAGCGGTCGCGAGGTCGAGGTGCTGCGGCTGGTGGCAGGCGGACTGTCCAATCGCGAGATCGCCGGGCGGTTGTTCATCGGGGAGGCGACGGTGAAGAGCCATATCAACCGGATCTTCGCGAAGATCGGCGTGCGGGACCGGGCGCAGGCGGTGCGGTATGCGTTCCGGCACGGGTTGACGGGGGAGTGAGGTTCAGCCCGTGGTTTCGAGGGATCCCCACAGCTTCGTGTAGTGGCCCTGTGCCGCCACAAGCTCGGCATGGGTGCCGAGTTCGGCGAGCCGTCCGTCCTCCAGCACCGCGATGCGGTCGGCGTGTGCGGCGGTGGACAGGCGGTGCGCGACGAGTATCACCGTGCGTCCGGCGCACGCTGCGGCGGTCGCCGCTTGGCATCGTGCCTCGGTGCGTGGGTCGAGGTTCGCAGTGGCTTCGTCCAAGACAAGAATCGTGGGCGCCAGAAGCCGGGCCCTCGCGAGCGAGACGAGCTGGCGTTGGCCTGCCGACAGCGCGGAGCCGCCGACGCCGACCGTAGTGGCGTAGCCGTCCGACAGGGCTTCGAACACTTCGTGCGCGCCTACCGCGCGGGCGGCGGCGATGGCGTCGCGCGGGCTGGCATCCGGGCAGCCGTAACGGATGTTGTCGAGCACGCTGCGCCCGAAGAGGTACGGTTCCTGCGGCACGAAGCCGATTTGCCTGCGTAGCAAGCGTACGTCGTAGCTGCGGAGGTCGACGCCGTCCACCAGAACCTGCCCCTGGCACGGATCGTGGAACCGGAGAAGCAGCTTCAGCAGCGTGGACTTGCCCGCGCCGCTGGCTCCGACCACGGCCAGCGTGCTGCCCGCGGGTACGTCGAGCGAAATGTCGGACAGGGCGTCGCGCGGTGCGCCGGGGTAGCGCATGCGTACCTGGTTGAACCGCACGGTGCCTCGGGCCTGGGACGGTGCGACCGGCTGTCGCGGCGACGGTACGGCCGGTTCGGTGCGGAGGAAGGCGCGAAGGCGTCGTACAGCGACAGCGGCCTGTGCGTAGCCGTCGTAGGCCTGAGCGAACTGTTGCACGGGCGCGAAAAGCGAGTCGAGGTACAGCACGAAGGCGACCAGTACGCCCGCGGTGAGCGTGCCGTCTTCGATGCGCGCTGCTCCGGCCGCAAGCACTACTGCGGCGGTCACGGCGCCTACCAACTCGACGAACGGGAAGTACAGCGCGGTCCACAGATGCGTGCGTACACGGGCGTCGCGGTACCGGCGGTCGTGCGCGCCTAGTTCGGCGACGCTGTCTGTGCGGCGGCCGTGAAGCTGCACGACGGTGAGCCTGCTGATCGTTTCGCGGAGCGCGGTGGTGAAAGCGGCCAGGCTCTCCCGTGCGAGGGTGTAAAGCGGGGTGGAACGGCGTCGGAACCACATCGTGGCCAGCACTACCAACGGAACTCCCGCCAGCGCGAGCAGCAGCAGGTCACCGTCCATCAAGGACAGTGCGGTGATCGCGCCGATCGTGGTGACCGCGCTGACCAACGCTCCGGGCAGGTCGTTGCGCAGAAAATGGGACAGTGCCTCGATGTCGGCGGTGAGCAGGGTGATCAACCGGCCGCGGTCCCGTTCCGCGGGGCCGAGCGCCAGTGCGTGCTGCGCGGTGCGCCTGCGCAAGCCGAACAGCACCCGCTCGCAGGTACGGCCGGTCACCACGGTTTCGCCCGCGGTGCTCAGCGCGTTGAGTGCGACCAAACCCGCACCGGCGGCGACCCATGCCAGCAGTACGCCGAGCTGTCCGGCGTTCACGCCCGAGTCGACTCCGCGGCCCATGGCCAGCGGCAGCAGCACATCGGTGGCCGTGCCGGCGGCGAGCAGCGACAAACCGGCGAGGAATCCCTTGCGGTGCGCGCGAAACAGTCCGTGCTGGCGAGGCGGGACAGTGACGGGTGCCGCCAGCACTTGCGAAAAGGCGGGTTTCGGCGGCGGTGGCGCGGGCTCCGTTTCGCCGAGGAGAGCCCGGTAGGCGGGAGAGCGGGCTTGCAGTTCCTCGTGGGTCCCAATGTCCGCCACGCGGCCGGACTCCAGCAGCACCACCCGGTCGGCGGTACGGAGGAGATTCGGGCGACTGGTCGCCACGACCCGCGTGGTGGCCAGGCCGCGCAGGTGACGGTGGATGGCGCGCTCGGTCACCGCGTCCACTGCGGTCGTCGGGTCGTCGAGCAACAGCAGCTTCGGGTCCGGGAGCAACGCCCGGGCGAGCGCGATGCGTTGTCGTTGCCCGCCGGACAACTCGGCGTCGCTGATCCTGGTCTGGTAGCCGTCTGGGCTTGCCATGATGAAGTCGTGCACCCCGGCCGCGCGAGCAGCCGCGACGATTCGTGCATGGTCGGCGTCGGGCGCGCCGTATGCGATGTTCGCCTGGAAGGAGCCGGGCATCAGCTGCGGTTCTTCGGTGAGCACTCCGACCGCGCGATGCAATGCTTCGCCGTTCAGTGCGCGTACGTCCACACCACCGACGCGTACGCAGCCATCGGCCGCGTCGTAGCGGCGACACAACAGCCGTAGCAAGGTGGACTTCCCGGAACCCGGTGCCCCAGCTACGGCTACGTACTGGCCCGGCGCGATCGTGAGCGACACACTTCGGAGCACCGGTTTGTCGTAGTAGCCGAAGTGCACGTCACGCAGTTCGACTCCGAGCGCGCTTTGGGGCAGCCCGCGCGAGCCGTCCTGCAGTGCTGGCTGGGTGTCGATCAGCGCGAAGCAGCGCTCCAGCCCGGCGCGCGCTTCCTGTGCGTACCCGACCAAACCGGCCAGTGCGCGCACGGGACCGACCAACTGCGCCAAGTAGCTCACGAAGGCGACGAAGGTGCCGAGGCTGATGTCGTGCCGCAACGCCAGCCAGCCGCCGATGCCCAGCACGCCGACCTGCCCGGCCAGTGGCACGGCGCTCATCAACGGCAGGACCGCGGCGGAGACCCGAGCGGTGCGGATCCGAGCGGTGCGCACCGCGGCGGCGTCCCGTTCGATGGCGGCCAGTTCGTGCTCCTGGCGGCCGAACGCGGTCACCACGTGCAGTCCGTCCAGCACCTCGGACACCCGGCCGGTGAGCTCCGCCGACCGTTGCTGCGCGGCCAGTCCCGCCGGGAAGATCCGGCTGCGGGCCAGGTGCACGGCCAGCACCAGCAGCGGGCACACCGCGAGCACCAGCCCGGTCAGCACCGGGGAAAGCAGCACCATCGCGGTCGCCGACGCCGCCAGCAGCGCGAGGTTGCCGACCGCGGCGGGCAGCGGATCGAGCAGGCCCTGTGCATAGCAGACGTCACCGGTCGCGCGGCCGAGCAATTGTCCGGCACCGAACCCGGTGCGTTGGCTCTCGTCGAGCCGATGCACCGCGGCCACCACGTCGGCCCGCAATTCGCGTTGCACGTCCAGGGCCGTCCGGCCGCCCCAGTACTGCCGGACGGCGGTGGCCGCGAACCGGCCGAGCGCGAAAGCCAGCAATACCACCAGATACGGCGCGATCGGGTCAGTGTGCGTGACGACAGTGCGGTCGATCAGCCGTTGCTGCACCAGCGGCAGCGCCGCGGCGAAACCGGTGGCGGCCAACGCAGCCAGTGCCGCCAGCGCGGTGGCGCCGCGATGCCTGCGCAGGTAGCGCGCCAGCCTGCGCAACGGTGGTGCCATCACACCACGCCGGTGGGCGCGGCCAGCGCCGCCGCCCTCGGCTGCTCGGCCGGGGCCGGGTGCAGGACGTCGCGCGCCATGGCCAGCCACCGCACCGCGAACGCGTCGTGCACGAATCCCGCGCCCAGCAACAGGTCCACGTGCGTGTCGTGGGCGACGACGGTGGCCGGGAACCCGTGCCCGGCGGCGGTCGGCTCGTCGGCGACCACCTCGGCCTGCCCGGGATCGAACGCGAGCCAGCACTGGCTCGCCCCGCTTTTCCAGCCGCGCCAGAGTTCCCCGCCGACCGCGCTGACCGCTTCCTTGCCGCCGAGCAGCGCTTCCAGGTAGTCGGGCACGATCAGATTCTCGATCCGCCGACCCGGCGTCGCGGTGTGGATGCAGGCCAGCAGGGCCGGGACGCCGTGCCGGAGCGCGTACCGGCGCACCTCGGTCGCGGAGCCGTCTACCGGGCGGAGGTCGACCGCCACCGCGGAAGCGTCCTGTGCGGACACCCACGGGAGCCAGGCGCGGTGCGCGGTCTCGCGGTCGGCCAGTGCGCCGGGATGCGCGGCGGGCACCTCCATGTAGCGGTGCAGTTCCTCCTGGAAATTCCAGTGGTCGGCCGGGTTTCCGACGATCAGCGCCGGACCGTCCTCGCCGGAACCGCGCGGGCGGCGGTGCGCGAGCAGGGTCACCCGCGCGCCCTCCCGCGGGGAAACCAGGCACCACACGTCGTCGCTCACCAGGATGAGTTCCCCGTCGCCGTCGCGGTCGATGTCGTGCAGACCGGCGGACGGCGCGTAACGGCCGCCTGCCGCCCAGCGCGCCGCGGACAGCAGCGGCCGGGCCAGGCGCGCGTGCGACGCGGTGGCGCGCACCCACGGGGCCAGCGCCCGGCCCCGGCCGTCCTCCGTGCAGTCGTGCCAGCCCAGTTCGTGCTGGCCCAGCAGGAGCATCCGCTCGGCGACCGTCTGCAGCCGCGGTTCGACGGCACTGCCCGCTTCCCGCAGTTCGGCTTCGACGGAGTCCAGCAATTCCCCGTAAGACCACCATTCCTGGGTGTCGGTCCAGCCGCGGTACGACGGCCCGGCGGACCAGTCGACCTCCAGTTCGTAGTAGGTCCCCGCCGGCACGTCGGCGGACGCGGGCTGAGGGCGTCCGTCCAGCCAGGAATCCAGGCTGACCGGTTCGGCCGCCCCGGATTCGGCCAGGAACCGCAGCAGCCGCTCGTAGCGTTCCAGCGCGGGTTCCCAGCCGCCGACGCCGGCCGCGCGCTCCATGTCGTCGGCGTACACGAGGATTTCCTCGCCGGTCTGCCGCTCCCCGACATCGGCGAGGAACGCCTCCAGGAAGTGCAGATGCGCGTCCGTCCGGGGCGGGAACAGGTACCGCAGGTAGGAACAGATCGGGAGCACGGTCAGGTCGCCGGTCACCGCGCGCGGGCGCAGCAGGCGCAGATCGGCGAGCCCGGGGCGGAACGGCGGCGGCTGCTCGGAGTCCCAGTGGAACGGTCCGTGCAGGTCCGCGTGCGCGCGGGAGTCCGCGGGATAGCCGTCCTCGGGGACCGGCTTCGCGAGCAGCCGGTCGTCCACCAGGACCCGGCGGATGCCCGCCTCGGCGAGCACCCCGGCCAGCTCCGGCGCCCACACCCGCTCCGGCAGCCAGGCGGTCGGCGGCTGGCCGCCGGGCACGCCGAAATGCCGCCGGTGCAGGTCCGCGGCGGCGGCCAGCTGGCGGCGGTTCGACCACTCCGAGCACGCGGGCATGATCGGCTCGGAGTAGGTGCCGCCGAGCAGCGAGACGGTGCCGTCGGCGATCCGTTCGCGGACCAGGCCGACGAAATCCGGACGGTGCCAGAGCGCGGCTTCGAGCAGCGTGCCGGACAGGTGCAGGCCGGTCGGGATCCGGTAGCGGCGGTGCAGGTCGAGCACCTCGGCGTAGCCGTCGCAGATCCGCCCGATGCCGTCCCGGTTGTCGTAGCCGTCGGTGATGTTCAGCTGGTTCGCGTGGTGCACGAAGGCGAGTGGCGCGCCCGACATGACAATCCTCCCGGCTCCGGTGGCTCTTCCGCGGGACCCCGCGACGACCGCTGCCGCCGACGGTAGGAGCGCGGCCCGGCGGGCGTCGTCCACCGCTGGTTGGGTTCGCGGGTGGGTTGGCCGGTTCCACCCGTGGGTGCAACGCCCCGGGTCAACGGAGGCTCAACGGCCGCGCAACCGGGACCCGCGGCGGACGGGCGCGGGGAAAAATCCCCTCGGCGGGCGGGCGGCGGAGACCGGTGCCGGACGAAAGGTAAATACAGATTAAATGGCAATATCCATATTTTGCCCGACCCTGACTTTCGCGGGGGCCTGCTGGGGTTTTTCCTTACTTCCGGAAAGTGCCGTGCAGTCCGCACGGTTGTGCATTACCCGGTTCGGCCGCGGTGTCGGTGGACAGTGCCGAACCCGGTGTGGCAAGCTGCGCCCAGCGGCACTGGCGGGAGAAAAAGAAATACCGCGCGACGCGGTCCGGGAACTCCGGATACCGGCGGCGCGGACCCCGCGAAGCGCCGTTACTGGGTGCGGTACAAGCGGTACAAACTGGCTGGTGCGGAGAGGGCGGGTCGCCCGGGCCTCTTCGCGCGGTGATTCCTGGGGGAAAGCCGTGGATTTCAAGCTTTTGGGCCCGCTGCGGGTCGAATGCGGGGACGCGGAAGTACGCATGCCGAAGGCGCCGAAGGTGCGGCAGCTGCTCGCGTTGTTGTTGTTCTACCACAACCAGATCGTGAGCACGGACCAGATCGTGGACGAACTGTGGGGCGAGGAGTCGCCGCGCCAGGCCGCGCTGACCGTGCGCACGTATGTCTGCCATATCCGGAAAGCCATGGACGGCCCCGGCGGCGGGCACGGCTTGCGCACGGTCTCCTCCGGCTACCAGCTTTCGCTGGGCAGCGACCAGCTGGACGTCAGCCGGTTTTCCGCGTTTTACCACTCGGGCCGGGCGCATTACGAGGCCGGCGAACATGAAAAGGCCTCGGAAAGTTTCCGGCGCGCGCTGGAGGTATTCCGCGGGCGCGTGCTCGCCGACGTGGAGACCGGGGCGATTCTGCGGCCGTTCAAGGCCCGGCTCGAGGAAGAGCGCACCGCGGCGCAGGCGCTGCGGATCCAGACCGACCTGGCGCTGGGCCGGTACCTGCAGCTGATCGGGGAACTGCGGTCGCTGACCATCAGCCAGCCGCTGAACGAATGGGCGCACGCGAGGCTGATGGAGGCGCTGACGCATTCCGGCCGCCGCAGCGACGCGCTGAACGTGTACCGCACGCTGCGCCGCACGCTCGACCAGGAACTGGGCATCGCGCCCGCGCCGGAGCTGCAGCGGCTGCTGCAACGGATCCTCGCCATCGGTCAGCCCACCTGATCGCCTCAGCCCACCGTCACGGTGGGCGTGCCCGGGGTGTCGACGGTGTCGGCGATGCGCATGGCTTCTTCGATGAGGGTCTCCACGATGGCGTGTTCGGGGACGGTCTTGATGACTTCGCCTTTGACGAAGATCTGGCCTTTGCCGTTGCCGGAGGCGACGCC
>NZ_SDLT01000133.1 GCF_004522235.1 Amycolatopsis nivea | reverse complement strand
TCCCCGACATACCCGTCTCCACTCGAGAGGAAGCACGAGAGTCCCGCCCACATCCAGAGGAGCCCCGTTTCCGCCTCCTAGCTCGAGAGGAGGGATCCTTTCCCTGCGTGGTCGGGAAAGAATTCCCGGCGTTCCCGTCGCATCTCAAGAGGAGGCGCTCTCCACAGGAAAGGCGAGAGGAACTCCAGGGTCGTGCCACCATTCCCAGAGTCCCCCAGAT
>NZ_SDLT01000132.1 GCF_004522235.1 Amycolatopsis nivea | reverse complement strand
GGGACCTCAGGGACCCGCTCTGGTGGCCTCAGGAAAGGCCAGTCCCCATGCGAGTTGCTCGGGGGCCTCTCGGGATTCCTCTCCCGTCGATGCCGGGGCCTAAGACCTTGTGTGGAGTCGGTGCCGGAACCTGAGGATTCCTCTCCAGTGCTGACATGGATCTTGGGGTACTTCTGGAGTCTCCCCAGGGGAGTCAGTCCTCGTCTCGAGTGGGGGCATGCACGTGCGCTTTCCTCCCGAGCTGTAGCAGCAGTGTCACGCTTCCCTTCGCGTGGATCAAGGGATCTGTGGCTTTCCCTCGAGGCTTTCCCA
>NZ_SDLT01000131.1 GCF_004522235.1 Amycolatopsis nivea | reverse complement strand
GGGGTTCCGGTGCGGGTCCGCGAGGAAGTCTTCGGGAATCTCTACCTCACCGAGAAGAAAGACGGGGCGGAGTTCACCGACGACGACGAGGTGATCGTGCAGGCGCTGGCCGCGGCGGCGGGGATCGCGATCGAGAACGCGCACCTGTACGAGCAGACGCGGTTGCGGCAGCGGTGGCTCGGCGCGACCAGCGAGGTGACCACGGAACTGCTGGGCGGGACGGATCCGGTCGACGCGCTGGAGCTGATCGCGGGCCGTGCGCTGGAGCTGACCGGTTCGGACGTCACGATGCTCGCGTTGCCGGGCACGGGCCGGCTCGATGTCGACGAGGA
>NZ_SDLT01000130.1 GCF_004522235.1 Amycolatopsis nivea | reverse complement strand
GTCGCGCCGGGCAAGGGCGTCTGGCCGGTGTTCTTCACCGTCACCGTGTAGGTGACTTTGTCCCCTGGCTTGACATCCTTCTTGTCCGCGACCTTCGTGATGTCCAAGCCCGCGACGGGCGTCGTGGTGCCGCAACGCGGATCGGTGGATCCAGGCGGGCAGTTCCCGCCGGGAGTGTCCGACGTGACCACGTTCGCCAGCTTGAAATCACCCTTGACGGGATTGTTCACGGTGACGCTGTAGGTGACCGTCGCCGAACTGCCCACCGGGAGGTCGCCGGTCCACGTCAGCCGCGGTGCTGCATAACTCACCGAGCCGATCGAAGCCGCGGCATCGTTCCCGTAGGT
>NZ_SDLT01000129.1 GCF_004522235.1 Amycolatopsis nivea | reverse complement strand
GCCCTACCTTTCTGTTTGGGTCTGAATCGGCGTTCGTAGGCTCGGTGGGCCCAGGGGCTCTGGGCATGGCTGCATGGTTCGTGCCGTGGGATGGCTCAAGGAGCTTGGCCACCCGGAGCCCCCGCGACGACTCGACCGCTCATTGAGAACCGCGAACGATCGCTGTGTAGGGCAACGTCGGCGAAGTCGTCTGTGGGACCGATGACGATCGAGCGTGCGGAGGTGGCGATGCCCGAACTGTGGGCCGGAGTGGACGTGGGCAAGGAACATCACCACTGCGTGGTGATCAACGCCCGTGGTGAGCGGTTGCTGTCGCGTCGGGTGCTCAACGACGAGACCGCGTTGCT
>NZ_SDLT01000128.1 GCF_004522235.1 Amycolatopsis nivea | reverse complement strand
GCTGGAGCCCTTGGCAGTGTGCAACCCACCAGCCCCTAAGCCCTCCTCAAGGACGCTTGGGACCTAAGTGCAAAGGCAAGGCAGGGGTAGAGCTGAAGCCAGGAAGGCGCCAGTGGCGTTTCCGAGCCTCACACAGCCTGCTCCTTCCTGGGGAGGGAGCCTTAAAGCAAGGCAAGTCTGCGCAAGGCTCGCCTATGGCAGAGCATCTTGGTGCCAGGAACTCTGCCAGATCGGGCCTCTGAACAGAGCTAGAGATCTGCCGTACTGGAGTCGCACTTAGCTTCGTGTAAGCAGGGATTTCAGCTTGACGGGGACTTGCTGCCTCCTCTTCCCCCGAGGAGGCTCGCTTCCCTGCTGG
>NZ_SDLT01000127.1 GCF_004522235.1 Amycolatopsis nivea | reverse complement strand
GGCGCGGCCGCCCAGCACAAGACCCACATGCAGGGCCTGGACACCTACGCCGCCGGAGTCGCCGCGATCGGCAAAGCCGTCGGGCAGGCCGCCGACGCGATCCTCGCGCTGCAGGCCGCGATCAAGAACGCCGACGAGCTGGCCCGCAAATACGGGTTCGCGATCACCGCCGACGGCGCGATCGTCTGCGTCTACGCAGGTGACCCGCCACCGGAACTGCACCCGCAGGACCGGGCACGAGCACAACAGCAACTGGCCGACGACGTCGCGCAGATCCTGCGCACCGCCGAAGACATCGACAGCGACCTCGCCGCCGTCCTGGACAAAGCAGCCGCCGGCCAGTTCGGCACCGGGAACGAGTCCACCGTCGCCGC
>NZ_SDLT01000013.1 GCF_004522235.1 Amycolatopsis nivea | reverse complement strand
CGAACAACTAACCACCCAGGTTCCGCAACACCCTCTCAGGGAATCAGCGTCTGTGAGGGTGGCCCTCACGTACCGAACTGTTGCAGCAATGTGCTGAGCGGCGTGGTGGTGAAGGACGGGAGGACTTGGTCTGCTTTGGCGAAGTCCAGCGTTGCGGTGATGGGGTTTGGTACTGCGATGGTGGTGATTCCGGCTGCTTTCGCTGCGCTCACGCCGTGCGGGGAGTCTTCGAAGGCCAGAGCTTCTTCCGCGGTTACGCCTAGGGTTCGCAGGGCTGCCAGGTAGGTGTCTGGGTCTGGCTTTGGTTTGTGGCGGTCGCCGGTTTCTACTGCGGTGAAGCGGGCGGCCAGGCCTAGGCGTTCCAGTTGCCCGTGTACCCAGGTGCTGGATGAGCTTGAGGCGACGCCTAAAGCCAAGCCGCGGCGGGCAGCTTCGTCTAGGTAGTCGAGTACGCCTTCTCGTGGGCCGTCTTCGGCTAGGAGTTCGTGTACTCGGGCGCGCATGGATGGGCGCAGGGTTTCCGGGTCCACGTTTTCTACTTGTTCGGCTAGCAGCTTGAACATCGTCGCGGCGGTGTTCTGGGTGCCGATGACTGTGTGCCAGACGTCCAGGGGCAGTTCGACTCCGTGTCCGGCGAACATTTCCTGCCAGGACCGCAGTACCGCTGCTTCGGTGTCGGCGAGGGTGCCGTCGAAGTCGAAGATCAATGCTCGCGTGGCCACGTCTCGCAGCTTGCCTCACGAGAGCCGGTGGCGGGTTAGTTCGTGGCGAAAAACTCCGCCAGTACCGGTGCCAGCGCGGCGGTTTTCACCAGGTGCGTCTGGCCGGGCAGGGTGCGGTAGGTGGCGTGGGGCAACTGGGCAGCCGCTGCTGCGACGCCGTTGCGCATCCACTCGGGGCTCTTGCCGCCGTCGAGGATCAGGGTGGGGGCGGTGATTCCGGACCAGCGTTCGGCGGGGAGCGGGCGGCCGGACTGGTTGTCGTCCATGACCTGGGCGTCGTAGGCGAGGGTGTGGGCCACGCGCTTCATCCGCGGCCAGGCGGGCATCAGGCGCATCATCGTGACCATCAGGGCGGGCAGTCCGACGCCTTCGACCATGAACGTCTTGATCGCGTCGCCTCGTTTTCCGGCGGCGACGGCTGCTTCGAGCTTCGCCTGGTAGTCGGCCGGGACGCGCTTGCGGGTGCTGTCGACGACGAACGGCGGTTCGTACACCGCGACCTTCTTGACCGGCACGCCGCGATGGGCGGCTTCCAGTACGAGAGCGGCGCCGGACGAGATGCCGTACAGGCTGATCTCTCCGCCTGCTTCCTTGGCCAGTGCGGAGATGTCTTCGATCTCGCGCTCGACGTCGTACGGAGCGGTGTCGCCGCTTTCGCCTCTGCCTCGGCGGTCGAACGTGTAGACGGTGAAGCGGTCCGCGAGGGCTTTGGCGAGATCGTCGTTGGGCGTCGAGGTGCGGTAGCAGAGCGCGCCGTCGACGAGGACGAGTGCGGGGCCGGAGCCGGTGCGGGAGTAGGCGATCTGGGTGCCGTCGGCGGACGTGACGGTGGGCATGGGGTTCCTCCTCGGGGTGGTGCTGGTGAGGAGAACTTTCGCATCCGATGGTTTGAGTTGTCAAGACAAAAAAATTAGTCGGTGGGATCTGCTGGGGTGCAAGGGGGCTGGCGGGTTTAGGCGCTGCGGAGGGTCAGCAGGGCGATTTCGTTCGGGGCGAAGACCCGGAACGGCGGGCCCCAGAAGCCGGAGCCGCGGCTGTTGTACAGCTGGGTCGGGCCGTGCCGGGTGAGGCCGGACAGTGTCGGCTGGTCGAGGCGGACGAGGAGGTGGAACGGCCAGATCTGGCCGCCGTGGGTGTGGCCGGAGATCTGCAGGTCGACGTTTTCCTCGCGGGCCTGGGCGACCTGTTTCGGCTGGTGGGCGAGCAGGACGACGGGGACGTCGTGGTCGGCGCCGTCGAGGGCGGCGGCCAGGTCGGGGCCGTGCCCGGGCAGGCCGGAGGCGGCTCCGGTGGGGTCGTCGATGCCGGCGAAGAGGAGGCGGGCGCCGTCGCGTTCGATGAGGGTCGAGCTGTTGTGCAGGGTGTCCCAGCCGAGGCTCGCCATGTGGTCCAGCCAGGCCTGTGCCTCGCCGAAGTACTCGTGGTTGCCGGTGATGTAGAACCGGCCGAGCGGGGCTTGCACGCCGCCGAGCGGGTCGACCTGCTTGCGCCGTTTGGCGACCGATCCGTCGGCGAGGTCCCCGGCGTGGCAGACGACGTCGGGCTGCAGCCGGTTCAGTTCCGCGACCAGGCGCTCGGACCAGCGGGTGCGGTCGAGCGGGCCGTAGTGGGTGTCGGTGATGACCGCTACGCGCAGCCCGTCGAGCCCGGGACCGAGCTTCGGCAGCACGACGTCGACCGCCTTCACCGGCGGCACCCGCATGGCGATCCGGTTCCCGCTGACGAGCAGCACCGCCGCGACGGCCAGCGTGACCGCGGCTACGATCCGTGGCCGCGCGGGATCGTCTACTCCGGACACCAGCAGGACCAGCCGCAGCAAGTGCGTGAGGACGCTCCAGGTGAACAACACCCACACCGCGCCGAGCGTGACGTCCCCGACCCGCGCGGCGGCGTCGCTCTGCTTCGGACCGTGCCCGAGCACCATGAGCACCGGAAAACTCACCGCGGCGACGGCGAAAACGACCGTGCCCACGACGGTGCCGGCGACCGGCCACTCCGGCAACAACACGAGCACCGACCACGGCTCGCCGAACAACAAGAGCACCGCGGCGACCACGAAGGCAACCCGACGAACTCCGACCACGGTTTTCTTCCCTTCGCCCGCGTGCTACCCAGCGTAGCCGCATTCGGAGGGTGGGGGCCGGGGTGTGAAGGGGAGTGGGTGGCGGGGCTGGACGGAGGGGCCGGGAATGTGCGGTGTGGTGGCGCGGACGGCGCGTCTGGGGTGGGTGGGGTTCCCGGGCGCGCGGGTCTCGTGCCGCTGCGGTGCGACGGGAACCGGGCTGCGGGCCCTTCGTCCGGTCACGGTGGAGTTGCCGCGAGCAGTCGGAATTGTGCTGCTGCGGTGCGACGGGCGGAGGGGAACGAGCTGCGCATCAGGTGGCGCGGGATTTCAGGTGCGGCCGGATCATGCCGCCGCGGGCTCGGCGAGACGGACACAGCCTCCGGGCCCACAGCCCGCATTCACCCCGCGTGGCTCAGGACTCTCCCCGTCCCGCGCGCCAGTTCGCCACCGTTTCCTCCACGTCCAGTGGGCGGGCTCGCAGCACCGGGCCGTCCTGGGGCATCGCGTGTGCCTTGCGGATGCGGGCGTTCAGGTCTTCGACGATCTGCCGCACCTTGGCTTCGGAGTGGACTTTCGCCAGTTTCCCCGGCAGGTCTTGGATTTCGCGCGGCAAGGCGAGCGACGGCGGCAGGAACGCGGCTACGTCGAGGTCGCCTTCGCGGGCGCGGCGGATCGCCCAGTCGGTGGCGGCGTCGCGGCCGCTCGGGGGCGGCAGCGGTTTTCCTGTTCCGGGAAGGTCTTCGAAGTCGCCGCGGGCTTCGGCGGCGGCGATTTGCCGGTCGACCCACGAACCGTACGACACGCCCGGTGGTTTGCGTTCCGTCACTGGAACCACCTCCCTCGCTCCCCAGCGTAGCGGCCATGGCGGCGTCGCGGAGGGGACGAAGGTCCTGAAACGGCAGGTAAGATCCCACGCTGACGGTACGAGGCCGGGAGGGGACACGATGATCGTCGAGCACGAGGGCGACGGTCCCGAGGCCGCGCGCGAGGAGGTCGCGCGCACGCTCGCGCTGCTGTGGCGCGATTGTGCGGGCGCTCCGGAACCCTCGGCTCGCGGCAGGCGGCCGACGCTCACCATCGAACGGATCATCGTGGCGGCCATCGCGGTCGCCGACGCCGAGGGGCTCGTCGCGACGTCCATGCATCGCGTCGCGAAAGAGCTCGGGGCGGGCACGATGACGCTCTATACCTACGTTCCCGGCAAAACCGAGCTGATCGATCTCATGGTCGACACCGTTCTCCTGGAACGGAATCTCCCCGGGCCCGGCGAACCGCGGCCGGAGGACTGGCGTGCGCAGGTGCGTGTTTACGCCGACCGCACGCGCGACATTTATCGTCGGCATCCGTGGCTGCGCGAGCGTTCGCGTGTGCGGCCTGCCCTTGGTCCGGGGCAGCTGGCCGGTCAGGAATACCTGCTGTCCATTATGGAGAGTCTGGGACTGCCTGCCCGGGAAATCGTCGCGGCGGCCAATTCGGTCGCGGGCTATGTGGACGCGAACGCGGCGGCCGAGGCGGAGAGTGTCCACTTGGAACGGACCACCGGACAGTCCAATGAGGCGTGGTGGGGACAGCATTCTTCGTTCTGGCACACGTATTTCGACGTCGAGTCTCATCCGGCGATGAACCGGACGTGGCTTGCCGGTGGGTTCGAGAAGCCGTCGGCGGAGCAGGCTTCGGACGCGTCGGAGTTCGGATTGGACCGGCTTCTGGACGGTATCGCAGCGCGGATCGGCGGATAAGCTCAACCGCGGGCGTCGAAGCGGATCCCGGTCGCCTCCTCGGAAAGTGTCCACAATCGACGGCCCCGCGCTGGATCCCGGGACGCGCCCATCGCCGTGCCCAGCCGGGGGCGGCCCACTCCGCCGAAAGCCGGACCGTAATAGGCGCCGCCGGTCGCGGTGGGGTCGACGGCGGCCCGGACCGCTGGCCAGGCGCCGTGGTCCTTTCCGTGTGTATAGGGCGCGAGCAGGCGCATCACCGGCACTGGCTGGGTGATTCCCGGACGCGCGGGGCTGGTCCGCTCCAGGCTGAACCCGGGGTGCGCGAGGATCGCCCGCACCGGTGAATCGGCCGCACGCAGGCGTCGGTCGAGTTCCATCGCGAATGACTGCACGGCGTGCTTCGACAACGCATAAGCGCGGAAGTCCGAGTACTTGCGCGAACTCTGCAGATCATCGATGTCGTACGGATACATCCGGGTGATCAGGCTGCCCGCCAGCACCACGCGCGCGGACGACGCGGTCAGCACCGGCATCGCCAGCGCGGTGAGGGCGAAGTGGCCGAAATGGTTGGTGCCGACCGCCAGTTCCAAGCTCTGTTTCGTGGTCCGGCGCACCGGTCCGGGGGCGGTGATGCCGGCGTTCTCGATCAGCGCGTCCAAGCGGTCCAGCCGGCCGAGCGCTGCGACGGCGGACGGGACGGAGTCGAGATCCGCGAGGTCCAGCGGGATTGTGCTCAGCGAAGCCGAACCGACTCGGGTGCGCACCATCTCGACCGCCGCGCGCAGCCGCGACGGGTCGCGGCCCAAGAGAGCGACGTGCGCTCCGGCGGCGGCCAGCTGCTCGGTGATGAAGTAGCCGATCCCGGCGTTGCCGCCGGTCACCGCATAGCACCGGCCGGCCAGGTCAGGCAGGTGCCGAGGATTCCACGCCACGATCGCTCCCCCGTAGTCCGGTTTGGTCCGGACTATACGAACGCCGCGGTCAGTGCGTCGGCGCGGCCTCCGTGGTGGTGCTGGAGGTCGTGGTGCTGGACGTCGCCGGGTTCGCCGGGGCCGAACTGGACGTTGTCGTGCTCGTCGTCGGCGTGGTGCTGGTGGGGCTCGTCGACGAGGTAGGCGTAGAAGACGTGGTGGGCGCTGAGCTGGTCGGCTTCGCCGGGGAGGAGCTGCTGCTCGGCGCGGTGCTGCTGCCGGGAAGCTGGGTCGGGGTGCCGGGCTGCTGGCTCGGCGGGGCCGGGGTGACCGGCGGCGGCGCGGGCGGGGCGACGTCGCCTGCCGGGCTGCCCGCGGCGGCTTCGACCGCTCCGGGGCCGGGCGGGGCTCCGATCGGGACCTGGCTGTCCGGCAGCTTCGAGACGCCGTTGCGGTAGCCGTACGCGTACGCCATCACAGTGTCCACATAGGACTGCGAGTTGTTGTACCGGCGCACCGCGAGGCGCTGGGCGGCGTCGCTGGAGAGGTCCAGACCTCCGGAGCACAGGTAGCGCGCGGTGGCGAGCGTTTCGTCGTAGATGTTGTTCGGGTCGGAAACGCCGTCGCCGTTGCCGTCGGAGGCGTAGGACGCCCAGGTCGACGGGATGAACTGGGTCGCGCCGACCGCGCGGTCCCATACCGGGTCGCCGTCGAAGCGGCCGTGGTCGGTGTCGCGGATCGCGGCGAATCCGCCGGAACCGTCGAGTACCGGGCCGAGAATCCGCTCGAGGGTGTTGCCGCGCGCGTCGACGTAGCCGCCGCGGGCGTGGTTCGACTCGACCCGTCCGATGGCCGCGATCAGCGCCCAGTCGACGTGGCAGCCGGGCTGTTCGCGGGCCATGATGTCGGCCGCGTTGCGGTAGGCGCGCAGCATGCTGTCCGGGATGCCCAGCGGGCCGGCGGTGGTCGCCGAGCCGGGACCGTTCGGGTAGCCCGGCACGCCGAGCGCCTGCGGGACCGGCGGCTGCGGGAGGCTGCCGTCGACGCCGATCGGCGGGAGCGTGATGCCCGGCGGCAGTCCGGGAACGCTGGGCGCGGCCTGGGCGGCCGACGGCGGCTCAGCGGCGCGCAACGCCACCGGGATGCCGGACGACGTCACCGTCGGCAGCACCACGAGCGCGCCTCCGGCGAGGGCGGCGAAAGCCCGGCTGCGGGCGTTCCGTCCCTGCGGGCGGCGTCTGGCCATGCTCGTCTCCCCGTTCGTTCTGCCGTCTGCGGCCAAGCTAGCGGATCTGTCCGCGATCCGGTGAGGGCTCGGCGGAATTCTGTCCGTTCCGGCCAACTTTCGTTCGTCTGGCATAAAACCTTTGGCGGGTTCCGGTCATCGGGGCTTAACCGGAACTTCGCCGATTAGGCCGAATGGAGCAATCCCTTCGTAGGGTCCACAGTGGACCCTGAGGCGAATTAGGCCGCCGGGCCGAATCGTTTGCGGTATTCGGACGGCGACAAGCCGGTGTGCCTGCGCAGTTGCAGCCGGAGATTCGCGCCGGTGCCGAGCCCGGTGCGGGCGGCGATGCGGTCCAGACCATGTTCGCCGCGTTCGATGAGCCTGCGGGCCAGCGTCACGCGTTCGGCGGTGAGCCAGGCGAGCGGCGTCGTGCCGAGTTCCGCGCGGAACCGGCGGTGCAGGGTGGCGGCGCTGGTCGACGCGCGGGCGGCGAGGTCGGTGACCGCGAGCGGCTGGTCGAGCCGCTGACGGGCCCATTCCAGCACCGGCGCGAGCGAGGCGTTGGGAATCTCCGGCATCGGGCGTTCCACGAACTGTTGCTGGCCGCCTTCGCGATGTCCGGTGAAAACGAGGCGGCGGCTGACCGCGTTGGCGATTTCCGCGCCGTGATCGCGTTGGATCACGTGCAGCGACAAGTCGAGCGCGGCCGCGCTTCCGGCGGCGGTAAAAACTGTGCCGTCCTCGACGAAGAGGACGTCCGGCTCCAGCCGGACCCGCGGGTAGCGCGCGGTGAACTCGTCGGCCCATTGCCAGTGCGTGGTGGCCCGGCGATCGTCGAGCACGCCTGCCTCGGCCAGGGTGAACGCGCCGGTGCAGAAGCTCATCAACCGCGCGCCGCGGGAGTCCGCACGCTGGATCGCGGCGAGGATTTCCGGGTCGGCGGGCGTGGCCGGATCCGGCCGGTTCGGGACGATCACCGTGTCCGCGCTGTCCACCGCGTCGAGGTCGGCGACGTCGGCGAGGGTGAAGAAGCCGAGGTGCATCCGGGCTTGGCCGCCGGGGGCCGCGAGCGCGAAGTCGTACCAGGGCCGGCGCAGTTCCGGCCGGCGCAGGCCGAACAGTTCCGTCGCGACGCCCATCTCGAACGGATTCGAGCCGTCGCCGACGATCATCACGACGCGGTGCGAGGATCCTTTCGGCATATGCGATTCCTAGCACTCCCGGCGACGCGAGACCAGGCCCAAGATCGAGCCATGACTACTCAGCCCCTCGATCTGCAGGCCGTGCTCGCCGGATTCGACGCCCCGTGGAGCCCCCGGATCGTCGCCAACGTCAACGACTACGACATCCGTCTCGCCCGGTTCGCCGGCGAACACGTGTGGCACAAGCACGACAACACCGACGAGTTCTTCCTCGTTCTCGACGGCAGCATCGAGATCGGCCTGCGCGAAGCGGACGGCGAACGCACCGTGACGTTGACCCGCGAACAGGCGTTCGTGGTCCCGCGCGGCACCTTCCACAAGCCGTCGTCGAAGGAAGGCGCGGTGGTGCTGCTCGTGGAGCCGTCCGGGACGCTCTCGGTCGGCGACGAGCACGAAGAAGTGCCCGACATTGTCGACGTGACCGTCGGGCATCGCGTCTGACCTGCTGGGTTGCACTGTGGGACGGCGTATCCTCGCCGTCATGAAACGCACTTCCTTCGCGCAGTGGCCGTGCTCGATCGCCCGGACCATGGACCTGCTCGGGGACTGGTGGACGCCGCTGGTGCTGCGGGACGCCTTCTACGGCGTCCGCCGCTTCGACGAGTTCCAGCAGGCGCTCGGCATCGCGCGCAACACCCTCGCCGACCGGCTGCGCAGGCTGGTCGACGAGGGCTTGCTCGAAAAGCGTGCTTACCAGGCCGAACCGGTGCGCTACGACTACGTGCTCACCGAGAAGGGCCGCGATTTCTGGAGCGTGCTGGCGGCGATGACGGCCTGGGGCGACCGGTGGCTGGCCACCGAAGCGGGCCCGCCGATCGTGCTGCACCACGACGCCTGCGGACACGACACGACCGCGACCGTCGTCTGCGCGGACTGCGGCGAGCCGTTGTCCGCCGAGGACACCCGGATGCGGCGCGGGCCCGGCTTTCCGGAACGCCTCTCGCAGCGGCCGGACGTTCAGGCGAGGTTCGCGCCGCAGGAGTAGCGGTCGGTGGCGTTGACAGGGTCAGTCTAGTTACGCAACTATGCTGGTCGAGACGCCAACGGAGGAGGACTCGCCATGGAGTGGACCGGCGCGCGGTACGCGGACGCCCCGACGGTGCAGGTGGACGCGTGGATCGACGGCTCGCCCGAGCAGGTGTGGCGGTTCGCCTCGGACGTCGCGCTGATGCCGGAGCTGAGCGGCGAACTGCAGTCGGTCCGGTGGTGCGACGAGGGTTCGGCGCCGGCGCTCGGACGGTCCTTCGTCGGGCGCAATCACCACCAGGCGCGCGGCGACTGGGAAACCACGTCCTACATCGTCGAATGCGAGGAGCCGCGCGTCTTCGCCTGGGCGGTCAGCGATCCGGCCAATCCGACCGCGGTCTGGCGGTTCACCCTCGCCCCGGAGAACGGCGGCACGCGGCTCACGCAGTGGGCGCAGATGGGGCCCGGGCCGTCCGGGGTGACCGAGGTGATCGCGCGGATGCCGGAGAAGGAACAGAAGATCGTGCACGTCCGGCTGAGCGAGTTCGAGGCCTCGATGACCGCCACGCTCGGCGCGATCAAGGACCGCGTGGAAGCCGCCGGATGATGCGCACGGCCACCACCGTCGAGGCGTCGTCCGGCTGGCCGGAGACCCGGGATTTCGTGCTGGAGGCGGAAAAACTGGGTCTCGGCGAATGCTGGGTGGCCGAGGCGTGGGGTTCGGACGGGCCGTCGGTGCTCGGCTACCTCGCCGCGCGCACGGACCGGATCCGGCTCGGTTCCGGGATCATGCAGCTCGGCGTGCGCACGCCGGTCGCGCTCGCGCAGGCCGCGCTCACCCTGGCGGAGATGTCCGGCGGACGGTTCGCGCTGGGGCTCGGGCCGTCCGGTCCGCAGGTGATCGAGGGGCTGCACGGGGTACCGTTCGCGCGGCCGCTGACGCGGATGCGCGAGACGGTGCAGATCATCCGCAGTGCCTTCGCCGGGGAGAAAATCTCCTTCGCGGGCAAGGCTTTCCAGATCCCGTTGCCGGGGGAGTCCCGCCCGATGCGGCTGTCGACGACGCCGAACGAGGACATCCCGATCTACCTGGCTACGCTGTCGCCGCGAATGCTGGAGCTCACCGGCGAACTCGCCGACGGCTGGCTCGGAACGAGCTTCGTCCCCGAGGGCGCCGACGCCTACTTCCGCCACCTTGACGCCGGGCTCGCGAAAGCCGGTCGGAGCCGCGGCGATCTCGTGGTGTGCCAAGGCGCGGAGGTCGCGTTCGCGTCCGATGAGGACGAACTGCGCCCGATGGTCGCCGGGCGCAAGAAGGAGCTGGCGTTTTCGCTGGGCGGCATGGGTTCGGCGAGCACGAACTTCTACCACGACGCCTACAGCAGGCAAGGCTGGGCGGACGTCGCCGCGGAGGTGCGGGAACGCTGGCAGTCCGGCGATCGCGACGGCGCGGCCGGGCTGGTGACCGACGAGATGGTGCTCGCGACGACCCTGATCGGCACTGAGGACATGGTCCGCGCGCGGCTGAAGGTGTGGCGCGCCGCCGGTGTCGACACGGTCCGGCTGTATCCGGCCGGTGACACGCTGGAAAAACGGCTGGCGACGCTGGGTCGGGCACTCGAGTTGGTAACGGAAGTGCCCTGACAGACCAAGTATTGGGCCAACCGGCTGCGTCAGCGGGTCCGGCTGCGCCATAGTGTCGGCGATCCCGAACCTCAAGGAGTCGCTCGATGCGCAAGATCGTGTCCACGTTGTTCGTCTCGCTCGACGGCGTGGTCGAGGCGCCGGACCAGTGGTCGCTCTCGTACTGGAACGACGAGCTCGAACACGCGGTGGGCGACGGCATGGCGGACGCCGACGCGATGTTGCTGGGCCGCGTGACCTACGAGGGCTTCGCCGAGGCGTGGCCCGGTCGCACGGACGACCCGGGCGCGGAGTTCATGAACAGCGTGCCGAAGTACGTCGCGTCCACCACCCTGACCGCGGCGGACTGGCACAACACGACCCTCCTGCGCGGCGACCTCGGCGAGGCGATCGCGGACCTGAAGTCCAGCGCGGGCGGCGACATCATGACCAGCGGCAGCACGACGCTCGTGCGGTGGCTCCTGTCGCACGGGCTGGTGGACGAGCTGACCCTGCTGCAGTACCCGGTGGTGGTCGGCAAGGGACGCCGGTTGTTCCCCGCGGAGGGGCCGCAGCTGGACTTCGAGCTGGCGGACACGACGGCGTTCCGCAACGGGGTGCTGCGGCTGGTTTACCGGCCGTCCGACGACTGACACTGTCCTAAAAGGACTTACGCTCTTCCCGAAAACCGGCCCGCCGCGCAGGATTCGGGTCATTCCGCCAGACGGGCGCCGCGACGCCAGATGGCGCGGATGTTGAGCGTGTCGCTGATGTCGCGGGTCGGGTCGCCGTCGACGAGCAGAAGGTCGGCGCGGAGTCCCTCGGCGACGCGGCCCCGGTCGCTGAGGCGGAAGCGGCGGGCGGTGGTCGCGGTGGCTGCGCGCAGGGCTCGTTCGGGCGTGAGGCCGGCTTCCACGAGGTACTGCAGTTCGTGGTGCAGGCTCGCTCCGTGCGCGAGACCGCCGAAGAACGTCTCGGGCATGGAGACATCGGTGCCGGCCAGCACGTCGACGCCCGCCGCGTCCAAGGCTCGCACGGTGTCGTACACGTCTTCGAGCTTGCCTTGCGGGTAGCGGTTGTAGCTGGAGCGCAGGGTTTCCTCCCACTCGCGGTCGAGGCGGGAGGCGACCCGCGGGTCGTCGGCGAGCGCGCTGCCGGTGATCCCCATCAGCGAGGCGTTGAGGCTGATGCAGGGGATGACGAACATGCCCGCGTCCTTGACGAGGCTGACGATCTCTGCGGTGTGCGGCTGGTCCATGAACACGTGGGCGAGCCCGTCGATGCCCGCTTCGACGGCCATTCTGGTCGCGTCGACGGTCAGCGCGTGGGCGACGGTGAGAGCGCCGTACTTCTTGGCTTCCGCGACCCCGGCGTTCACGGTGGCCTGGTCGAGACACGGCAGTCCGGGATGTCCCTCCACGCTGCCGTCGTCGATCATGAACTTGATGAAGTCGGAGCCCCGGGCGAGGAGCTGGGGGACGAAGGCGGCCGCTTCCTCGGGAGTGGTGGAGAACGGCATCAGCGGCATCACCGGCGGGAGGTCCCACTTCGGGCGGAACCCTTCGGGCATCAGCTCGCTGGGGTGACCGCCGGGCGGGGTGATGCCGAAACCGGCGGACCGGACGTCGGCCACGGTGTCGTCGCCGGTGATGTGCGCCCGGTTTTCCCGGGTGTTCATCCCCTGCATTTCCAGTTCGGTCGTCACGCCGAACCGCAGTGCCAGCGCCAGCGAACCGGGTGCGGAGTGCACGTGCGCGTCGACGAGCCCCGGCAGCAGGGTGGCCCCGGTGCCGTCGACGGTTTCGCTGCCCGCGGGGATCTCGCCGCCGACCTGGACGATCCTCGTGCCGTCGAGGACCACGGTCTGCACGCCGAGGGACTTCTCCCCGTCGAAGACCCGGGCGTTGGCGATCGCGGTGAGTGTCATGGGAGGTCGTCTCGATTCATTGCTCAGAGTATTTACATACCTAATGCTATGTACTTGTCTCTGGGTATGCAACTGTGCTGGTGCGGGCCTAGGATCAAGCGCATGAGCAGCTCTCCCGAGCGGACCCCGGAGGATCCGGTGCTGGACCAGATCGGCCCGGCGCTGTCCCGGCTGCGCCGGCGAACCCCGGCGTCGAACAAGGATTTGTCCCGCAATCTCGTGCTCAACGTGATCGCCGATGCGTCCGACGAGACGACAGTCGGCGGGCTCGCGGTCGAGATGGGCGTCGCGCAACCGGTGGCGAGCCGGACTGTTGCCGCGTGCATCGCCGATGGGTTGCTGCGCCGGGCGGCCTCGCAGGCCGATGGGCGCCGGACCGTGCTTGAGCTGACCGAGCAGGGCGAGGCGGAACGCAACCGGTTCGCTGCCGAACAGCGGAAAGCGTTCGAGGAGATCACTGCCGCTTGGTCGGCGGAGGAGCGGGTTCAGTTCGCGCGACTGCTGGCCCGGTATGGTGCCGACGCCGCCGCTTGGTCGAGGAAGCAGGCCGCGAGGCGCGACTGAGGGGGTTGGATGGCGAAAATTCGGTGCGTGTGCGGGGACATCGTCCGCGACGACGACCCGCAGGACAGCATGTACTTCCTGACCAATGCCGAATTCGACGTCGACGCTCCCGGCATCGAGTTGTTCGGCAAAGCCACGCTGGTCGTGCGCTGTCCGGAATGCGAGCGCCTGTGGTTCTGGGGAGAAAACGGCGTATATCGCGAATACACAAAGGCCTGGGAGCGAGAGTCCTGAGCCGCCGCGGTGCTCCTTCGGGTCCGGCCCGAAGGAGCGCCGCGGCTCAGTTCACCTGCCGCCCCTGGCCTTCCCAGAACGGCTGGCGCAGCTTGAACTTCTGGATCTTCCCGGTAGCCGTCCGCGGCAGTTCGGCGAGGAATTCCACGCGCTTCGGGCATTTGTATCCGGCCAGGTGCTGGCGGCAGTGCGTGATCAGCTCGTCCGCCGTCACCTCGGTTCCGTCGGTCACCACCAGCGCGGTGACCAGCTCGCCCCATTTCTCGTCCGGGATGCCGATCACCGCGGCTTCCCGGACGGCCGGGTGCGAGTTCAGCGCGTCTTCCACCTCGATGGACGACACGTTCTCGCCGCCGGTGATGATGACGTCCTTCTTGCGGTCGGCGATGGTGAGGTAGCCGTCGGCGAAGGTGCCGCCGTCGCCGGTGTGGAACCAGTTGCCTTCTTGCACCCGCGCGGTTTCGTCCGGGTTTTCCCAGTAGCCGTCGAGGTTGTGGTTGCTTTGGGTGAGGACCTCGCCGTCGGCGTCGATCGCGACGCGGACGCCCAGCGCCGGAGCGCCTGCGCGGCCAAGGAGTTTCGCCTGCTCGTGCGGGTCGAGGTCGGCCCATTCGCTGCGGAAGCGGTTGACGGTGACCAGCGGCGACGTCTCGGTCAGGCCGTAGATCTGGATGAATTCCCAGCCGAGTTCCGCGCGCACGCGTTCGATGGTGCGGGTCGGCGGCGGCGCGCCGGCCACCACGATGCGGACTCGGTCGCGGCCGGGGATTTCGCCGTCCCAGGTGGCGGCGCCGTCCAGGGCCGCGGTGACGACGGCGGGCGCGGCGCACATGATCGTCACGCCGTGGTCCTGCACGCGGCGCAGGATTTCGGCGCCGTCCACTTTGCGCAGCACGATGTGCCGTCCGCCGAGACCGGTGACCGCGTACGGCATGCCCCAGCCGTTCGCGTGGAACATCGGCAGCGTGTGCAGCAGGACGTCGTTGTCGCTGAGCGTGGTGTGCAGGCCGAAAGTCGTTGCGTTGAGCCACAAATTGCGGTGCGTGAGCTGGACGCCCTTCGGCCGCGCGGTGGTGCCCGAGGTGTAGTTGATCGTCGCGGTCGCGGATTCGTCGGCCGACCACGGCCGCGGTTCGCCGTCGCCGCCCCAGATCTTGTCGTCGTCCTCGCCGAGGACGAACACGTGTTTCGCGGTTACGCTGTCCAGCAACGGTTTCAGCTCGGGGTCGATCATCAGGACCTCGGCGCCGGAATGCTCGACGATGTAGCGCACCTCGGCGGCCGCGAGGCGGAAGTTCACCGGCACCAGGACGCGGCCCCAGCCGGAGACGCCGAAGAACGACGTCAGCAGTCGCGCGGAGTTGTGCGAGACGATCGCGACCCGGCCGCCGGTCGGAACGCCGAGCGCGTCGAGGTTCGCCGCCTGCGCGCGGGCGCGGCGGGCGAGTTCGCGGTAGGTCACCTCGCCCCAGGACTGCGCGGGCTGGGCAGGTTCGTCCACCACCGCGATCCGGTCCGGGTACACCGTTTCGGCGCGGTCGAGGAAATCGCGGACACTCAGGTCATAAAACACGTGCCGATCCCTTCGCGTCAGCGGGCCGCACTGCCCGCGCGGGTGATTTTCGCTCGCCGGACCGGATCCAGCCACCCCACATGGAGGGTGTCCGGCCGTCGGGACTTCAGAGGTAGCGGACGATGCAGAATTCGTGTCCCTCGGGGTCGGTCATCACCAGGACGACGCCTTCCCCGGGGTAGTCGTGGCGGATGCCGGTCCACTGGCCGCCGAGCTGTTCGATCTGCGCTCGCGCCTCGTCGACGTCGTCCACCTCGACGTCCAGATGCAGCCGCACCTTGCCGCGCTTGGGTTCGGGGACGCGCTGGAACGTCAGGCGGGGAGCGGCATCGAGCCGCGAGCCGACCGTGGCCCAGTCAGGTCCGTCATGCTCTCCAGAAACCGGCCGGTCGAGAATCGCGCTCCAGAAGCCGGCCAGCACCTGCGGTTCGGCGCAATCGATCGTGACGCCGCTTAGCCGTCTCACGGGGCCCGCAGCAACCCAGCGGCGCGCGCCCGGTTCACCGCCTGTACCCGATTGGACACAGCCAGCTTCCGCATCGCGTGCTTCAGGTACGACTTGACCGTGTTGGGCAGCAGGCCGAGCCGGTCGGAGATCTCGTCGTTCGTGCAGCCCTCGCTCACCAGCCGCAGCACGTCGACCTCGCGCGGGGTCAGCGCGACGCCCGGCAGGTCCAGTTCCGGGCGCAGCCGCTCGCACACCGCCAGCAGCCGTTGCCGGGCGCTCTCGTCCTGGATCGACCCGGCGATCGCGGTGAGTTCGGCGTGCAGGTCGCCGCGTTCGGCAGCGGGGACAGCCGTCGGCGCGGCCAGCCGGCGCTGCACTTCCTCTTCGACCTCGATGTCGCGTCCCAGCCGCGTCGCCACCGCGGTCGCCGCGTGCAACAGCCGATCGCCGAACGTGATCGAATCCCGGGACGCCGCGTACAGCACGGCGCGCGTGGACTCGCCGACGCGCACCGGCAGCGCCACCATCGCGCGCAGCCGTTCGGGTTCCACCGCGTGGTCGTATTTGTGCGTGATGCCCTGTGCGCTGAGGTAGTCGACCACCGTCGACGGCCGGGCCAGTGCCACCGCTTTGCCGCCGAGCCCGGCCCCGGTGTCCACCTGGACGTGCTGCAACGACCGGGTGGTGGTGCCGCGCAACTGGTCGATGACATGCGAACGGGAAGCCGCCGACACCGGTCCGCCCATCGCGACCGGCAGTTCGGTGGCGATCTGCAGTGCTTTGAGCGCGCCGGCGACCAGGGGGCTGGCCGTCAGCGCGAGCCGGCCCGGAGGCGTCATGGGCACCGTCCCGCTTCACTCGACCTTGCTGGGTGGACGTCCACGTTACGCGTTGCGTCGCGTTCGGACTACTCGTGTGGTTCGGTGGCACACGTGGCAACCACGGATTTCGATACCGTCGCCGACCGGCTCTACGCAGGTGAACCGGCCGACTTCGTCGCGGAGCGCACCGCGGCCGCCCGCGCGGCGAAGGAAGCGGGCGACGTCGAGCTGGCGCGCCGGATCCGCGCGCTGCGCAAGCCGACCGCGGCCGCGGCGTACGTCAACCGCCTGGCGCGCGACGGTTCCGCTCCGCTGACCGAGCTGGCGTCGCTCGGCGACAAGCTGCGCGACGCGCACGAGCAGCTCGACGGCTCCCGGCTGCGCGAACTGGCGCACCAGCGCGCGGAGCTGGTGCAGCGGATCGTGCGGGACGCGACCGGCTTGAGCGATTCCGTCGAACGCGAGGTGGAGGAAACGCTGGAGGCGATCGTCGCGGACGCCGACGTCGCCCGGCTGGCACTGGCCGGACGGCTGACGTCGAAGGCCCGCCAGGACGCCGACCGCTGGCTGTCCCTGCCGACGAATCCCGCGCCTGCCAAGAAGACCCGACAGTCCGAAAAGGACCGGAAAGCCGAGGAGGAAGCTCGGGTCCGCGCCCTGGAACGGCGGCAAGCGGTCCGCGCGCGGGCGGAGGCCGAGCGGAACCTGCAGCGCGCGGAGCGGACAGCCGAGCAGGCCGACGAGCGGGTGACCGAATTGCGGGAACGGCTCGCCGAGGCGGAGCAACGCGCTGCCCGGGCGGCCGACGACCTGGCCAAGGCGCAAAAGACTTTCGAGGAAGCCGACGATGCTGTCCAGCGGTCTTGACGGCGAGCTCGCGTTGTCGCCGCTGCGCCCGGACGACGCCGAGGCGCACTTCGCGGGCGAGGACCCGGAGCTGATCCGCTGGCTCAACGGCGGGCCGGGGACGCTCGCCGGGACCCGGGAGTATTTCCAGCACTGCCAGGAGGAATGGGCTTCCGGCGGGCCGTTGCGGGCGTTCGGCATCCGAGTGAACGACGTGCTCGCGGGGACGGTCGACCTGCGCTTCTCCGGCGAACATCTCGCGCCGGGCGAGGTGAACGTGGCGTACGGCTTGTATCCGGCCTGGCGGGGCCGCGGGTTCGCCACGAGAGCGGTGCTGCTGGCGGTCCGGTACGCGGCCGGCGAGGGCGCTGAGCGGGCGGTGATCAAGGTGGAGCCGGAGAATGCCAGCTCGGGCGCGGTGGCTCGGCGGGTCGGGTTCGAGCTGAGTGGTCGGGTGGTCGAGGACGGCACGGTGCTGGATCGGTATGTCCGTGACCTTGGTTAGCGGCTGATTTCCGTTCCGGCGCACCAGACTGTGCGGATGGCGCGGGTCGCGGACAGGTCGGCCACCGGATCGCCGTCGATGAGGACCAGGTCGGCGCGCAGCCCGGCTCGGATTTCGCTGCGGTCGGTCAGGCCGAATGCCTGTGCCGGAGCGACAGTCGCCGCGCGCAGGATTTCCACCGTGCTCAACCCGGCTTCGGCCAGCAGTTCGAATTCGTGGTGCAGGCTCGACCCGTGCGCGACCGCGACAGGGGCTCCGGAACCTCCGTTGGCGTCGGTTCCGGCGAGGATTTCGACTCCGGCTGCGCGCAACGCGGCCACGTTCGCGAGGTGATCGCCCTCGGCGCCGGCGAAGAACGCGAGCGCGCCTTCCATCATGGTGAGCGTCGGGATCGCCGTCTGCCCGGCGGCCTTCATCGCGGCGACGTCCTCGGCGGCGATGCGGCCGACCACCGGCACATGCGTCACAAATCGCGCGCCGGTCGCCACCGCCAGGTGGTACGCGCCGGGGGTCGCCGCGTGCACGACAGCGGCCAGGCCTCGCTTCCGTGCCGTGTCGACCAGCGCCTGCAACGCCTCCGCGGGCGGGCCGCCGTCACCGGGAGCTTCGGCGACGCCTTTCAGGTAGTCGACGCCCTCCGCGACCCGCGCTTCCACGAACTGGACGGCGGCTTCCGCGGTGGTGACGATCGCGGATCCGGGCATTTCCGGGATCGTCGCGTGCAGGCCGTCCGGGCCGATCAGCGGCAGCCCGGCGCTGCGGAAATCCGCCGGGCCCGCGGTGCGCAGCGCGGCCACGCGCTCGGCTGGCCAGCACGCCATGTCCAGCCCGGTGGTGACGCCCCACGCGGCGAGATCGGCCAGCTGCTCCGCCCGCTCCAGGTGGACGTGCGCGTCGATGAACCCGGGCAGCAGCGCCGCTCCGGCAACGTCGATTTCCCGTGCCCCCGCGGGATCCGTGCCCAGCACCGGCCCGTCGATCACGACGGTGCGCGGTTCGGTGAGCCCCAGCCCGTCGAAGACGCGCGCGTTGCGCAGAGCGGTTTTCGCCACGATCCCTCCCCGGGTCAGTGGACGCGATACCGCAAGAGTACTGAGTTGTCGTCCACCAGGGCAGAGAGAAGTTCGAGCTGCTTCGGGTCGATCGCCGCGCCCATCGCGACGCGCGGGGCGTCCCCGGCGATCAGCATCGGCGCGACGGTCAGGCGCAGTTCGTCCACGACGCCCGCGGCCAGCAGCGACGCGAACAGGTGCGGTCCGCCCTCGCAGTCGATGCGGCGGAGGCCTCGCCGGGCCAGTTCGTCCACCGCGGCCCGCAGGTCGACGTCGCCGTGCCGGGGACGCGGGCGCTGGTCGTCCGGGTCCGCGTGCAGAGCCGGGTCGCCGGTGGCCTCGTGCAGGGTTGGGTCGCCTGTCCCAGCGACCAGGACGTCCGCCCCGGCCGACGCCCACGCCGCGCGCAGTTCCGGATCGGTCGCCGCGCTCGTGACGACGATCGTCGGCACCAGCGCCTTGGTGATCACCGGGGCGTCCGGCGGCAGCGAACGGCCGGTGCTGACCACGGCGATCGGCGCGATCGGGGCCAGCCCGTGCCTGCGCCGCCGCTCCGCGGTCTTCTCGTCCGGGCGCAGGCCCTCGAACCCCTCGGCCAGTGCGGTGCCCGCGCCGACCAGCACGACGTCGGCGAGGTCGTTGCCCAGCCGGTAGACGATCCGGTCCGCGGGCGTCGACAGCCCGCCCGAGCGTCCGTCGACGGTGATCCCGCCGTCGGCGCTCGAAACGAAGTTCACCGCGAGCCACTTCGGCACGTCCGGATAGACGTAGAGCTGCTCGACGTCGGCCTCGGTGCGGTCTTGGTTGCCGGGGAAGATCTCGCGCATCAGACCGACCGTACAACGTTCGCCGGCGGCCGGGTGCCGACGATGCTCGCCACCATCTCCGCGACCTGCCGCGTCTCGCGGACCTGGTGCGCGCGGAACATCGCCGCGCCGTGCAGCGCGGACACCGCGGTGGCGGCGAGCGTGCCGATGACGCGTTCGCCGACCGGGAGGTCCAGCGTTTCGCCGATGACGTCCTTGTTCGACAGCGCCATCAGCACCGGCCAGCCGGTGGCGACCAGCGCGTCGACGTGCCGCAGCAGTTCGAGCGACTGGTAGGAGTTCTTCCCGAAGTCGATGCAGGGGTCGATCATGATGCCCTCGCGCGGCACGCCCGCCGCGAGCGCGCGCTCGGCCAGTTCGGTGGTGCCTTCGACCACCGCGGCGACCACGTCGTCGTACACCGGCCGGAGCGCTTCGGTGCGCGGCACGAGACCGTTGGTGTGCGAGCAGATGTAGCCCGCGCCGTGCTCGGCGGCGACGTCGAGGATCTCCGGTTCGATCGCGGCCCAGTTGTCGTTGACCAGGTCCGCGCCCGCGCGGCAGACGGCGTCGGCGACCTCGGCGCGGTAGGTGTCCACGCTGATGACCAGCTCGGGGAAGTGCTCGCGGGCCCACTCGACGGTCGGCACGACGCGGCGGATCTCCTCGGCCGCGGTGACCTCGGGGCCCTTTCCGGCGGGCACGCCGCCGATGTCGATCAGGTCGGCGCCCTCGGCGTGCGCGCGGCGGATGGCCGCTTGCGCGGGGGCTTCTTCGAAGGTCGCACCGTTGTCGTAGAACGAGTCGGGGGTGCGATTGATGATGGCCATCACCAGGGCGCGGTCACTGGTGAGGCGACGGCCTCGGAACACGAGGTCGGGCGTATGCATGCGGTCTCCCGGGCCGGAACGAAAGATCTCGCGTGATCATAGGCGAGTTCGCGGCGGGAGTACGTCCGGCAGGTGGCGGGCGGAGCGGTCCGGAGGCCACCTGCGTCCGGGCGTTCGGTCGATCGGCTTGGCGGGTGCGATCAGGAGGCGAGCGCCTCGTTGACGGTCAGGAACTCGCCCGCGGTGCGCGTGGCGGAGAATTCGATCACGCGGTAATGCGCGAGCCGTTGCAGCACGAGCGGGTCGGTGGCGAGCACGGCGTCCAGCTTGCCGCGCAGGCACGGGCGGGAGATGATGACCTGGTCGGCGTCCTCGTTTCCTTTTCCGGAAACGAGGAACAATCCATGCGCGAACTGGCTTCGCAGCCACTCGGCGTGTTCGGCCAGTGCGTAGTCGACTTCGTTTCGAGGGGCTGTGTAGGACAGCAATGCGATGTACATGACCTCAGAGTAGGACGCTCGGTCGGATGGTGCATCCTCCTCCCGAGTGCCGTCCTGGTTCATCGAATGGTCAAGTATTCCCAATAAATCTTTACGGATAAGCGTACTGCTTGGATTTCCGTTACGGGGTACGGAAAATCCCGCGGCCCGGCGTTTCCGCAGGACATTTCGGACGGATGGTCAAGACCACCCCCAGTTCTGCGTGAAGCAGCCCGCCAGATAAAGATCCACGCGGTCGGCGAAGCGGCTCGGATCGCGTCCGGTGAGTTCGCCGATCCGGGTGATCCGGTATCGCAGGGTGTTCACGTGCAAGTGCAGAGTGGCCGACGTCTGTGTCCAAGATCCCGAATGTTCCAGGAACGCCTTGAGCGTCGTTATCAATTCGGAACCGTGTGCCGCGTCGTACGCGAGTACCGGTCCCAGTACTTTTTCGCCGAATGTCCGCCGCAGGTCCTCCGGCAGGGCGGCGAGCAGCAGCAGATGCGACGCAACTTCGTCGCCGGACAGCACCGTCGCGCGGCCCGGCGTCAGCGCGGCCAGCGTGCGCGCGTGCCGGGCTTCCTGCACCCCGGCGCGGAGCCCGGCGGCGTCCGCGGCCCGGCTGAGGCCGAGCGTCAGCCGCGCGGACCCGAGGGCGGGTTCGATCGTGTGCACCGCCTCCCGCAACGTTTCGGTGTCGCGCGAGGAGCAGAGGCCGAAGGTCTCCCCGTCGACGGTCGCCACCAGCACCGGCTGCCCAGTGGTCGAAAGCAGCTCCTCCACCAGCACCTGCGCGAGGCCCGGCCCGCCGCCGCGGACCTCGGCGGACAGCGTCGTCACCGGTTCCTGCGGCGCGAACCCGGCGGCGGACAGCCGGGAGGTCAGCTCGCCCGGCGCGGCGTCGTCGGAGAGCACCAGCCGGAGCAGCGGTTCGGCCGCGCGGTTCTCGATCCGCCTGGCCTCGTCCACCCGGGACCGTTCGAGCCCGACCAGCGCCGCCAGTTCCAGCGCCAGCTCCCGGCGCGCGGACGGCCACTGCGCCGGATCGCCGTCCACCACGAGGAACCAGCTCGCGATCCGGTGGCCCGAGCGTCCGGCCGCGCCGAGCAGGGTGACCGGACCGTCCTGGCACGGCAGCCGTTCGGCGCGCAGGAAGCGGCGGGCCAGCGCGGTGCGGCGCGCGGCGGGCAGTTCGGGGCCGCCCGCCAGCTGCTGCCCGGTCGCGCTCAGCACGAGACAGCCGGTGCCCAGCTCCTCCGCACCGGCCTTGACCAGCGCGGACAGCCCGTGGCCGGAGGTCACCGCGGCCACCAGCCGCCGGTGCGAATCGCGAGCAGGCGCCGAGCGTTCCGCCGCGAGGCCCAGGATCACCCGCTCGGCCACGGTCGCGAACGAAACCGACACCGGCACCTCGAACAACGGCAGGCCGACGCGCTCGCAGGCGGCCACGAGATAGTCCGGCACCGGGCCGCCGACCTCGGCGGTGCCCGCCCCGAGCGCGGTCACCCCCGCGGCGGCGAGTTTGCCGACGAACACGTCCGCGTCCGCGGGACCGGGCAGCCAGCGCATGCCGCACAGCACGATCTCGCCGCCGTCGAGGTACCGCGTCGGATCCTGCAGGGTCGCCTGGAAGACGCGGCCGAACTCGCGGTCGCGCGCCTTCTCGCCCGCCAGCAGCCGCAACCCCAGCTCCGGGGTGTCGAGCAGTGCACCCAGCCGCATGCGCGCCTCCTTCCGCCCATCAGTACCGCACACCAGAGGGGTTTGGCGGAAGCTACGAAAAACCGGCCGTTCGCCGTCGCCGCTTTCGGTGGATCTGCCGTGGCCCGGGCCACGCCGCGGCAGGTGTACTCACTCGGCGAGCGAACGAGAAGGGATGACCAATGGCGATCGTTCTTGGCGACAACCGCTACGGGAAGGCTGAAAACCGGCTGGTCCGCGTCGACCGCGAAGGCGACGAGCACCGGATCACCGACCTCACCGTGAGCGTGTCGCTGTCGGGCGACATGAGCGACACCCACCTGACCGGGGCCAACGACAAGGTGCTGGCCACCGACACGCAGAAGAACACCGTCTTCGCCTTCGCCCGCGACGGCATCGGCGAGATCGAGGACTTCGCGCTGCGGCTGGCCCGGCATTTCGTGTCCACGCAGGAGAGCATCCACGCCGCCCGGGTCGGGATCGTGGCTCACCCGTGGGAGCGGCTGCAGGTCGGCGGACGGCCGGCGCATCACTCGTTCGCCCGGTCCGGGGCGGGCACCCGCACCACGCGCGTCACCTACGACGGCGAGCGGGCCTGGGTGCTCGGCGGGGTCGAGGACCTGACCGTGCTCAACTCCACCGGATCCGAATTCTGGGGCTTCCCGCGCGACGAATACACCACGCTGGTCGAGGTCAAGGACCGGATCCTGGCCACCGCGGTGTCCGCGACCTGGCGGTACTCGGTCGAGGAGACCGACTGGACGCACGCGCACGAGACCGCGCTCGCCACCCTGCTCGACGCGTTCGGCGGCACGCACAGCCAGTCCCTGCAGCAGACGCTGTACGCGATGGGGCAGGCGGTGCTGGAGGCCGTCCCGGAGATCGCGGAGATCCGGTTCTCGCTGCCGAACAAGCACCACTTCCTCGTCGACCTCGAGCCGTTCGGCCTCGACAACCCCGGCGAGGTGTTCTACGCCGCCGACCGGCCCTACGGCCTGATCGAGGGCACCGTCCTGCGCGACGACGCCCCGCCCGCCGGTCCGGCCTGGTCCTGAGCAAACCTGAAACCCGAGCTGTTGGGAGCAGTACTGTCATGACCGTGTCCATCGATGCCGACGTCGAACGCGCCTGGCTCGCCGAATGCGTGCGGATCGCCGAGAAGAACGTCGCCGACGGCGGCGGCCCGTTCGGCGCGCTCGTGGTGAAGGACGGCGAAATCGTCGCGACCGGCGTCAACCGCGTCACCCCCTCGCTCGACCCGACCGCGCACGCCGAGGTGGTCGCGATCCGCGCGGCCTGCCAGGCGCTCGGCACGTTCAGCCTCGCCGGCTGCGTGCTCGTCTCCTCGTGCGAGCCGTGCCCGATGTGCCTCGCCTCGTCGCTGTGGGCGCGCGTGGACCGCGTGCTGTACACCGCCGACCGCGACGACGCCGCCCGCGCCGGGTTCGACGACCGGGCTTTCTACGAGCTGTTCGAGAACCCGCGCGAAACGTGGCAGACCCCGGTTTCGCGAGTGTCCACACCGGAGGCTTTCGCCCCGTTCTCCGCCTGGCTCAACCGGTCCGACCGGATCGAGTACTGAGCCTCGGCGAGTGCTGATGCCGGTCAGAATCGGCTTCAGCGTTCCCCGCCCCACCCCACCGGGCCACCCTCCCGGTGCTGACCGGAGCACCAGAAAAACGCAAACGTCCCGCCGTCCCGTCCCGTGCGTATGCCAGGGATGCGGTGCGGCACACCCACCGGCAAGGGGAGGACGCATGACCCAGGTACGCCTCGACGAAGCGGTGACCTCGGCTCCCGGACCACAGCGCAAGTCCATTGTGGAGCGACTATTCGAACTACGCGCTCGCGACACCAGCGTAGGCCGGGAAGTACGCGGCGGCGTGACCACGTTCGTCGCGATGGCCTACATCGTTTTGCTCAACCCGCTCATCCTCGGCGCCTCCGCCGACATCACCGGCGCGAAACTC
This sequence comes from Amycolatopsis nivea, assembly GCF_004522235.1. GTDB lineage: Bacteria > Actinomycetota > Actinomycetes > Mycobacteriales > Pseudonocardiaceae > Amycolatopsis > Amycolatopsis nivea. The sequence continues at coordinate 182,237 of NZ_SDLT01000013.1, read as the reverse complement.
AGCGCCGCGCAAGTGACGACGGCGACCGCGCTGGCCGCCGCCGTGATGACTGTCCTCATGGGACTCGTCGGCAACGCGCCGCTCGCGCTCGCCGCCGGTCTCGGCATCAACGGCATCGTCGCGTTCCAGATGGCGCCTGCGATGACGTGGGCGCAGGCGTTCGGGCTGGTAGTGCTCGAAGGCGTCTGCATTGTGCTGATGGCGGTCAGCGGGGTCCGGGAACGCATCATGAACGCGATTCCCGGACCGCTGAAAACCGCGATCACCGTCGGCATCGGCTTGTACATCGCGCTGGTCGGCCTGGTGAGCGCCGGGTTCGTCACGCGGACCCCGGACGCGGCGCATTCGACCGTCCCAGTGCGGCTCGGGCTCGACGGGCATCTCGACGGCTGGCCGATCGCGGTGTTCTGCTTCGGCCTGCTGCTGATGACCGTGCTGATGTCGCGGAAGGTGCCCGGCGCGGTGCTGATCAGCATCGCCGCCGCCACCGTGCTCGCGGTGGTGCTGCACGACGGATTCGGGGTCGGCGAATGGGGTTTGACGACTCCGACGCTGCCGCATTCCGTGGTCGCCGCTCCCGATTTCGGGCTGCTAGGGCACGTCGATTTGTTCGGCGGATTCGCCAAGGCGGGTGCGCTGACCGCGACGATCTTCCTGTTCACGCTGGTGCTGTCCGGGTTCTTCGACGCGATGGGCACGATTACCAGCGTGTCGGCCGAGGCCGGGCTGTCGAAGAACGGCCGGGTGCCGCGGATGGGCCGGATCCTGTTCGTGGACGGGGCCGGGGCGATCGCGGGCGGGATGTCCGGCTCGTCGCCGAACACCGTGTTCCTGGAGTCCGCGGCCGGCGTCGGGGAGGGCGCGCGGACCGGGCTGGCGAGTGTCGTGACCGGACTGCTGTTCGGGGCGACGCTGCTGTTCACGCCGATCGCGGGCATCGTGCCGGCGCAGGCCGCCGCGCCCGCGCTCGTGGTGATCGGCGGGATGATGGTGGCGCAGTGCCGCAATATCCCTTGGCACGATCCGGATTACACGATCCCGGTGTTCCTCACCGTCGCGCTCATTCCGTTCACCTACTCCATCACCAACGGCGTCGGCGCGGGCCTCATCGCGTTCGTGCTGATCAAGACCTTCCGCGGGAAGTGGCGTGAAGCAGGGTGGATCCTCACCGTGCTCGCGCTCGTGTTCACCGTCTATTTCGGAATCGACGTGGTGAAGGCGATCCTCTAAAAAGAAAGGGACCACCATGCCTCTGATGTTCCTCAACGGCGGCGCGATGCGCGGCGAACCTCTGCACCATCTGCTCGACGGCGCTCCGCTGGTGGCCGAAACGACCACGGCCGCGAAGTACCGGTTCTATTCGGTAGGCGGGCAGTGCCCGGCGCTGGTCCCGGTAGCGCACGGCGGCGCGGCGATCTCCGGCGAGGTGTACGACCTCACGCTGGACCAGCTGCGCGACCGGGTGCTCCCGTCCGAACCGCCGGAACTGGAGCTGGGCGTGATCGAGCTGGCCGACGGCAGTTCGGCGTTCGCGATGCTGCTGCGGCGGCCGCAGACCTCGCACGTGCAGCTGCGGGACATCACGGAAATCGGCGACTGGCGAGCGTTCAAGGCCGCGGCGTGACGGTTCTGGTCGCTCCGGACAAGTTCAAGGGCTCGCTCACCGCGGCGGAGGTCGCGGAGGTGGTGGCCGCGGCGTTCGCCGAGGTCGCGCCGGGCGAGCCGGTGCGGCAGCTGCCGGTGGCGGACGGCGGCGACGGGACAGTCGCCGCCGCTGTCGCGGCCGGGTTCCAGCGGATTCCGGTGCGGGTTTCCGGGCCGACCGGCCGCCGGATCACCGCGTACTACGCGCTGCGCGGGACGGTCGCCGTGGTCGAGCTGGCGGAGGCGTCCGGCCTCCACCGGCTGCCCGGCGGCCGGCTGGAACCGCTGACCGCGTCGAGCTACGGCACGGGCGAGCTGATCGCGGCCGCCCGTGCCGCCGGGGCGACGCAGATCGTGCTCGGGGTCGGCGGCAGTGCCTGCACCGACGGCGGAGCCGGATTGCTGACCGCGTTGGGCGCGCGATTGCTCGACGCTTCCGGCGCGCCGCTTCCGCCGGGCGGCGCCGCGTTGACCGAGTTGTCCACAGTGGATCTGTCCGGACTGCCCGAAGTGGACATTGTCCTGGCGTCCGATGTGGATAACCCGTTGCTGGGTGTGGATGGCGCCGCCGCGGTGTACGGGCCGCAGAAGGGCGCCGGTCCGTCCGAGATCGCGTTGCTGGAACGCGGGCTCGCTCGGTGGGCCGAAGTTGTGGGCTCCGCGCACGCCACCACCCCGGGCGCTGGCGCGGCAGGCGGCGTCGGGTTCGGTGTGCTCACCGGACTCGGCGCTCGCATTCGGCCGGGGATCGAGTTGTTGTTGGAGCTGCTGGGTTTCCCGGCCGCGGCTCGCGACGCCCGGCTCGTCATCACCGGCGAAGGATCGCTGGATACCCAGTCGCTGCACGGAAAAGCGCCAGTGGGCGTTCTCCGTGCAGCGGGCGGTACGCCGGTTGTCGCGTTGGCCGGGCGGTGTCTGCTGTCCGCGCCGGAATGGCGGGAAGCGGGCTTCGCCGGGGTGTACGCGCTGACCGACGTGGAGCCGGACGAGTACCGGTGCGTCGCCGAGGCTCGGTCGCTGCTGCGGGACCGGGCCGCGCAGCTGGCTCGGGATTTCAGCCGAGCAATACCTGCCTGACGTGGTCGGACAGGGGGAGTCCGGCCGCGTCCGCGGGGGTCAGCCAGCGGTGGTCGTCGTGTTCGGCCGGGTTGAGCTGAAGGTCGCCGAGGAATTCCGGATGCGCGTCGTAGTAGGCGGCGTGCACGGTGAACGGTTTGCCGGTGCGGTCCGGCCAGGATTGGCGGGCCCGTTCGCGCGCGAGCCGTACTCGCAGTCCGGTTTCCTCGGCGACTTCCCGTACCGCGGTGGTCTCCGGGGCTTCGCCGGGTTCGACGGTGCCGCCGGGGAATTCCCAATGCCCGCCGAGGAAAGTGCCTGGAGCGCGGCGGATCAGCAGCACGGTGTCGCCGCGGGGGAGCAGGACGTAGGCGAGATGTTTGTCGTTCACGGCGCACCTCCGTTGGATACGAGGACCTGACCGTTTACCCAGCCGCCTTCCGGACCGCAGAGGAACGCGACGAGACTCGCGCAGTCGCGTGGGGTGCCGATCCGGCCAAGGGGATTGTGTTGTGCGAACGCTTCGCGGTGGGCTTCGGGGATCCAGCCGGTGTCGGTCGGGCCGGGGTTCACCGCGTTCGCTGTGATGCCGAGATGGCCGAGTTCCCCAGCCGCGGCGAGAGTGATCCGGTCGAGCGCGCCTTTGCTTGCCCCGTACGGCAGGTTGTGCACCACATGGTCGCTGGTCAGCGTGACGATCCGGCCCGCGCCGTGCGGTCCGCGGTAGCGTTGGGCGAACTCCCGGATCAGCAGCCAGCTCGCGCGGGCGTTCACCGCGAAGTGCCGGTCGAAACTGTCCACTGTGGTGTCGAGCAGGCTGGAATCCACGGACTCGCAGTGGGCTAGCACCAGTGCTTGCACGTCGTCGTCGATCTGGTCGAACAGCCTCGCCGGGGTTTCCGGGTCGGCTAGGTCGGCTTCGATGCCCTGGACGGTTTCGTCGGCGCCCCACGGCATTCGGCGGTCGTAGTCGGACCAGTAGGTGGTGACGACATGCCAGCCGTCTTCCTGCAGCCGGGTCGCGATGGCGGCGCCTATTCCTGCTTTCCTGCCGACTCCGGTGACCAGGGCGGTTTTCTTATTCTTCAATGGCGCCGTCTTTCGCGCGGAGGTGCTGGCGGAAGGTGTAGGACGGGTCGGTTTCCCGGCGGGACAGGAATTCGCTGAACCGGACCTGTTCGCGGAGGGGGACGCCGTCGCGGATCTTCGCGGCTTGCCGGTGTTCGGCTTCGCGGATGGATTCGGCCAGCCGGAAGACCTCTTCGGCTTGGGCGGCTGGAACGAAGAGAACACCGTCGTCGTCGCCGAAGACCAGGTCGTCGGTGGTCACGGTCCATTCGCCGACGGTGGCGGATTCGAGGGCGTTCGCGGCGCGGTCGTTGAGGTGCAAGGGTCCGGTGGAGAGGGAGCCGAGACTGAATACCGGGAGGCCGATTGCGCGGAGTTCGGCGGTGTCGCGGTGCAGCCCCCAGATGACGATCCCGCTGAGTCCGGCCGCCGCGACTTCGGCCGTGATGAGATCGCCGACACAACTCTCGTCCAGCCGGCCCCGGTTGTCGGCCACCAGGACGTCGCCGGGGCTGGCGGCGGTGATCGCTTCCAGGAAGACGTCGACGCTGCCCGCGTGCCTGGCTGGCAGGACCCGCCCGGAGAGCTTCTGGCCTGGGATGACGGACCTGGTCCCGGCTGGGGCGCACCGCACGGTCAGGCGGGCGCGCAGGCAGCCGTCGGCCAGGTGGGCGGTGGTCAGGGTGGCGAAACGTTCGGTGAGTTCGGTGTGGTTCATGCTCCCGCCCTTCGTGCGAATTGCTGTCACGCTAGCGGGAATCCGCGCTGCGGGGTGCCGGGTTTTCGACGCTGGCTTGGCGGAGCGGGGAGCCGGGCAGATCAGCTGAGCGCCGGAGTTTCGGTCGCCAGTTCCTCCTGGTCGGCCGCCCACGATGCCAACAGGGCCAGGCCGTCCGCGGCGGCCGTGCCGGCGGGAGCGGTGTAGATGTTGAGGAGCAGGCCGGGGTCGGTGGGCAGGTCCATCGATTCGACGTCGAGGTCGAGACGACCCACGACCGGATGGTGCAGGCGTTTGCGTCCGGACCGGTGGAGCCGGACGTCCTGGGAGGCCCACCGCTGCCGGAACAGTTCGCTGCGGGTGGACAACTCGCCGACCAGGGCGATCAGCTCGTCGTCGTGCGGATTGCGGCCTGCTTCCATGCGCAGTTTCGCGGCCACGTCGCGGGCGACGCGGTCGTAGTCGACGAAGAACGTTCTCGCCGCGTCGGGATCCAGGTACACGAACCGCGCGGTGTTCGCCGGTCGCCGCGGGTCGGCCAGCACCGGCGCATACAGCGCACGGGCAAGGCGATTCGTGGCCAGCACGTCGTACCGGCCGTTGCAGATCCACGCCGGGGCGTCGGTGACGGCGGCGAGCACTTGCTGAAGCGCCGGACGCACCGTCACGGCTGGACGCCGACGGCGGGCACCACCCGGTGTCTTGGACTGCCGCGCGAGGTGGAACAGGTGGTCGCGCTCGGCCTCGTCGAGCTGCAGGGCCGAGGACACCGCGTCGAGCACGCTGTCGGAGGCCCCGGCGAGGCTGCCGCGTTCCATGCGCACGTAGTAGTCGACCGAGACCCCGGCCAGCAGCGCGACCTCTTCGCGGCGCAGGCCTTTGACCCGGCGGTTGCCGCCGTAGGCAGGCAGCCCGGCCCGCTCAGGGGTGATGCGCGCACGACGCGAGCTCAGAAACTCCTTGATCTCGCTGCGCAGATCGATCATGGCCACCCTTTCACGGTAAGCCCTGCCCGCGGCCGAAGGGAGGCCCTGCCAGTACCCCGTTAGGTGCCCGAGGCGGTGGTGGCGGTGCCGCCGTCGACCGGGACGATGGCACCGGTCAGGTAGGACCCGGCTCGGCTGGCGAGGAACACGGCGACGCCTGCCATGTCGTCGTCGCGGCCGAGCCGGCGTAGCGGTGCTTTCGCCGCGATCGTGTCGCCGATGGCGTCGATGGTGGCCGCCATCATCTGTGACGGGAACACGCCGGGGGCTACCGCGTTCACCGTGATGTGTTGTGGGCCCAGTTCCCTGGCGAGCACCCTGGTGAGTTGGTGGAGTGCGGCTTTGCTGCTGGCGTAGGAGTAGTTGGGTGCTTCGGCGACGTGGATGGCGGCGATGCTGCCGATGTTGATGATCCGGGCGGGGTCGTCGGCGGTGCCTGCCTTGCGCAGTGCCGGGAGCAGTGCCTGGACCAGCCAGAACGGCGATTTGAGGTTGAGGTCGAGGACGGCGTCCCAGGCTTCGGTCGGGAACGTCTCCAGCGGCTCGCGTCGCATCGCTCCCGCGTTGTTGACGAGGATGTCCAGGCGGTCCGAGCTGGCAGTGACCAGGTCGGCGAGGCGCTGGCACTCGTCGTGCTTGGACAGATCGGCGGGAATGGCTTGGACGTCGCCGAATTCGGACAGTTGACGCTCTGCCTCGGCGCACGCGTCTGCGGTGCGTGAGCTGACAATGACGCGAGCGCCTGCTTGCAGGAGGCCGCGCGCGATCATCATCCCGATGCCTCTGGTGCCGCCAGTGACAAGTGCGCATTTCCCGCTCAGGTCGAACAGGTCTGAGTGAGTGTCCGCCATGGGTCTTCGTTCCTTTGCTGTGGAAGCAGGTACGGACACAGGCTGACGGGATTTCTGGACGTCCGGGAGACCCTGGCGAGACCGGCACTGCGAGACCTCCCCTTGCCTGGTACCGGACATTCCGAATGATCCGGACACGGCTTGAGAGTGTTCATTTCCGGCAAATCGGGCAGCCATTACCACACGCTTTGGCGGCTATGTCCGGCTTCTTCCGTTCTTTGGTTGAAGTCCTGGTGAATTCCCGGGTAGGCGACGTTCTCGGCCAGGGTTTCTTCACTTTCCGCACGCATAATTCCGTCCCGGTAGCCCGAACGTGTGAGTGGAGGAAAGAGTGCCGGGGTCTGTGCGTGCCCGCTGGATCGGCGGTGGGGTCGCGATCGCGGTCGTCGCGGCGGGGATCGCGTTCGCGGTCTGGCCCGACGGGGCTTCGGCGCAGGATCCGGAGATCCAGATTTCCCGGTCGGCCTGCGGGCAGGGCTGGGCGGATCCGCGAGCCGGGGTGCAGACCTTTCGCCTGCACAACACCGGAACCGTGACCGCCGAGGTGGATTTGATCGACCCGGCGACCGGGGTGGTTTACGGCGAGGTCGAGGGACTGGGCAGCGGGACGACCCGGCCGATGCAGGTCACGCTCGGCAATGGCGGTTACGCATTCCGTTGTCTCCCCGAGGATTCGTCGGCGATTGTCGGACCGACCGTCACGGTGAGCGGCGGTGCCGAACGTGGTCCGGGCGTCGCGCCGGTGACGCAGAACGATCTGCTCGGACCGTTGAAGTCCTATCAAGCCCATGTGACGCAAGGACTCGGCCAGTTGGCCGCCGACGTCGGCAAGGTAAAGGACGCCATTCGCGCCAACGATCGCGGCGCGAGTCAGAGCGCTTGGCTCGTCGCGCATCTCGACTACGAACGGCTTGGCGCGGCCTATAACGCCTTCGGCGACTCCGACAAGGCCATCAACGGCACCGCCGCCGGCCTGCCCGACGGAATCAAGAGCCCGGACTTCACCGGGTTCCACCGGCTCGAATCCGGCTTGTGGCACAACGAAGACCTCGCCGCCCTCGCGCCGGTGGCCGAGCAGCTGGACAGCGACGTGCAGAAACTCCGCAAGTCCTTTGCGGACAGTCAGGTCGATCCGAACGACCTCGGTCTGCGCGCGCACGAGATCGTGGAGAACACCCTGCAATTCGAACTGACCGCCCGCACCGATTACGGCAGCGGCACCAACCTAGCCACCGCTCGCGCGAACCTCGACGGGACCCAGGCGGTCCTCGATGTGTTGCGTCCGGTTCTCGCTCCGCGCTATCCGGGACTGTCCAAGGTGGACAGTTGGATGAAACGCACCAAGGCCGCACTCGACAGTGCCAAGAGGCCGGACAACTCGTGGACGCCGGTCAGCCAGCTGTCCGTGCCGCAGCGGCAGAAGCTCAATGCCGACGTCAGCGAGTTGACCGAGTTGCTCGCGCCGATCGCCGCGATCGCGGAGCCCAGGAGGATCTCGTGACGACGGAGTCCTCTCGCCGGTCCTTCCTGCGTCGCACGGTCGTCGGCGCGGGGATTACCGCGGCTGCCGGAATAGGGGTGGCGGCGAGCGCGAGCGAAGAACCCAAAACCGTTCCCTTCCACGGTCCCAGGCAGGCGGCGATTCTCCGCCAACCGCCGGCGCAGAGCGTGATCGCCTCCTTTGACGTGGTCGCCGAGAATCGTGCCGAGTTGACGCAGTTGTTCCAGGAAATCACCGACCGCGCGCGGTTTCTCACGAACGGCGGTGCTCCGGCCGCGCTCGGGATTACCGCCCCGCCCGCTGACTCGGGGGTGCTCGGCCCGGTCGTGCCGCAGAGCGATCTTGGCGTGATCGTGGGCGTCGGATCGTCCCTTTTCGACGGACGGTACGGGTTGGCCGAACGCAAGCCCAAGAAGCTCAAGCCGATGACCATGTTCCCCAACGACGCGCTCGACGCCCCGCAATGCCATGGCGACCTGTCGCTCACGTTGTCCGCGAGCGACACCGACACCGTGCTGCACGCGCTGCGCGACCTGACCCGTGCGACGCGCGGCGGCATGCAGCTGCGCTGGAAGATCAACGGCTTCAGTTCACCGTCCAGGCCGTCCGGCACGCCGCGCAATCTGATGGGGTTCAAGGACGGCACCGCGAATCCGGGCGAGTCCGAAATGGACCGGCTGGTGTGGGTGTCCGGGGCGGGCGAGCCCGCGTGGACGGCCGGCGGCAGTTACCAGGTGATCCGGCTGATCCGGATGCTGGTCGAGTTCTGGGACCGGGTCTCGATCACCGAGCAGGAGAACATGTTCGGCCGCCGCCGGGACACCGGAGCGCCGCTGGACGGAGCGTCCGAACAGGACGAACCCCGGTACGCCGACGATCCGATCGGCACCGTCATCCCGCTCACCAGCCACATCCGCAAGGCGAATCCGCGCACCCCGCAGACCGACGGACAGCGGATCCTGCGCCGCGCGGTCAACTACGACCGCGGGGTCGACGCCAACGGCAACCTCGACATGGGCCTCGTCTTCACCTGCTACCAGCAGGACCTCGAGCGCCAGTTCGAGGCGGTGCAGAAACGGCTGATCGACGAACCGCTCGTCGACTACATCTCCCCGTTCGGCGGCGGCTACTTCTTCGCGCTGCCCGGCGTCACCGGTCCCGGCGACCACTTCGGCCGGGCGCTCCTCGCCTGAGGCGCGCCCCGATCCCCACCCCGCGAAACCAGGAGGAATCCTCAGTGGACACAGCATTCGGCAGGCGGCGCCGTCGCCTGCTCGGTGCGGGCGCGCTCGTCTCGGCGGCCGTGCTCGCGATCGTCACCGGGTCCGCGGCGTCGTCCGCGCAGGCCCAGCCGCTGCACTCGCTGCCGGCGTCGTGGCTGCCCACGCTCACCCCGATCAAGCACGTCGTGGTGATCTTCGGCGAGAACATCTCGTTCGACCACTACTTCGGCACCTACCCGAAGGCCACCAACGAGAACGGCACCCCGTTCCAGGCCGCGAAGAACACGCCGAAGGTCAACGGCCTCGACGAGAAGCTGCTGACGCGGAACCCGAACGCCTACAACCCGAAGCGGCTCGGGCCGGACCAGGCGCTCACCTGCGACCAGAACCACAGCTACGGCGCCGAGCAGGCCGCGTTCAACGGCGGCAAGATGGACAAGTTCGTCGAGAAGACCGAGACCGACAAGTGCACCGGCCAGCCGGTCCTGTTCGGCGAGCCGGGCCTGGTCATGGACTACTACGACGGCAACACCGTCACCGGCATGTGGAACTACGCGCAGCACTACTCGATGAGCGACAACTCGTTCAACACCGTCTTCGGCCCGTCCACCCCGGGCGCGATCAACCTGATCTCCGGGCAGACGCACGGGATCCAGGCCGTCGACCCGGTCACGCACGAGCCGAAGAGCGACCCGTACGTCGTCGCGTCGCCGGACCAGGACGGCGTCGGCACCGTGATCAACGACCCGGACCCGGCGTGGGACGACTGTTCGGACAAGAACCACACCGCGAAGGACAACCTCGGCGCGATGCAGGGCCGCAACGTCGGCGACCTGCTGAACGACCGGCACGTCACGTGGGGCTGGTTCCAGGGCGGCTTCAAGCCGACCGGCACCCAGAACGGCTACGCGGTCTGCGGGCAGAAGCACGCGAACGTCGGCAATCAGTCCTCCGTGGACTACAGCCCGCACCACCAGCCGTTCCAGTACTACAAGTCCACTTCGAACCCGCACCACCTGCCGCCGTCCTCGGTGCAGGCGATCGGGCAGACCGACCAGGCCAACCACCAGTACGACACGAGCGATTTCGACGCCGCGCTCAAGGCCGGTTCGATGCCCGCGGTGAGCTTCCTGAAGGCGCCGGAGTACCAGGACGGGCACGCGGGCTATTCCGACCCGCTCGACGAACAGCATTTCGTCGTGGACGAGATCAACAAGATCCAGCAGTCGCCGGAGTGGCGTTCGACCGCGATCGTGCTCGCCTACGACGACTCCGACGGCTGGTACGACCACGAGAACCCGAAGATCGTCAACGGTTCGCAGGACGCGTCGCAGGACCAGGCCGTGTGCACCGGTAAGCCGGCCGGGCTCGGCGGCCACGCCGACCGCTGCGGCTACGGCCCGCGGCTGCCGCTGCTGGTCGTCTCGCCCTACAGCAAGGTGAACTATGTCGACCACACCCGGACCGACCAGACCTCGGTGCTGAAGTTCATCGAGGACAACTGGTTCTCCGGCCGGGTCGGCAACGGCTCGTTCGACACTCGCGCGGGCGGACTCTGGAACATGTTCAACTTCTGGTGGCCGCAGGCGGGCAAGCTTCCGCTCGACCCGCGCACGGGTGCGCCCGCCGGGCGGAACTAGCTCGCGTTTTCTCCTCGCACCGCCGAAGGCCATCGGGTTTCGCCCCGGTGGCCTTCGGTCGTTTCAGGCCCGCTCTTCCGTCCGCTCAGCGGGAAACCGCGTGCGAATACCGCGATACTGGAAATTTTCCAGTGCGCCGGAACTGTGCGCGGCGTCGCGGATTGGGCGCCGAAGGTGTTCGGGAACCGGCCGGGAAAGCACGGGCGGCGGAACCGGAATGGAGTCGCGCTGCGCGTACCGTCACTCGACACGATAGGGTAATCGCAGGCACATCCTGTAGAAGGTGAAGGAACGCGAATCATGGCGCAAAAAGTCCATGTCGAGATGGTGGACGACATCGACGGCAGCATCGCCGAACAGACCGTCCCGTTCAGTCTTGACGGCGTGAGCTACGAGATCGACCTGTCCGAAGACAACGCTGCCGCACTTCGGGAAGAGCTGGCCCGCTACGTCGCCGCCTCGCGCCGGGTCGGCGGCCGCAAGGTCCGGATGGCCGCCGGGCAGTCCCCGCGGCCGGCTTCGACCGCCGCGGACCGCGAGCGCAACAAGGCGATGCGCGAGTGGGCCGAGAACAACGGTTTCACCGTGTCCGACCGGGGCCGGCTCCCGGCGGAGATCGTGAAGGCGTACGAGGAGCGCGACACCGAGGCTCCGGCCAAGCCGGCTCGCAAGCGCGCGACGCGCAAGAAGGCCAGCGCCTGAGCGTTCTTTTCGGCAGCTGTGCCGCGGGGGCCGCGGCAGTTGATCAGCGGTGCGGGCGCCGCCGGGAATCCCGGCGGCGCCCTTCTGGCTGCCAGGGGGAAATAGCGCGTTCTCCCGGCCTCGACGCGATACCGAGGTCCGTGAAGGGCTCCTTGAAGGAATCAGATTCCCGCAAGGAGCCCTTCACGGACCACTTCGGGAACGGAGCCGGTGCCGGGAAAGAGCCGTGTCGACCGCTTCGGGGAATCGATTTCCCGGCGTTAAGACTTGCCGAGTCCGAGCAGCGTGTCCAGATCGATCTTGCCGCCCGCGGCGTCGCGGATCGCGCGCATCGCTTCGGCCGACGGGAGCTGTTCCCCGTGCTGGTCGGCGTGCGCGCGCAGCAGATTCCCGATGTGCCGTTCCGGGACTGTCCACGTGGGCCAGCGGCGGCGGGCGATCGTGGCGAGTTCGGCGAAGTCCGGCGTGCCCGCGCTCGCGGTCGCGTCGAGCAGCCAATGCAGATACGTGCGCAGCACCGCGACCGGGAAACTGCCCGGATGGCTGAGCCCGCCGTGTCCGGGCACGAAGGTGCGGACGTCCGGGAACATTTTGTCGAGCCAGTCCAATGCGGTCAGCCAGCCCGGGACCGAACCGTGCACGGCGAACGGCGTCGACCCGACCGACAGCAGGTCGCCGGTGAAGAGCGTGCCGGTGCGCGGTTCGAACAGCACGAGGTCGCCGTCGGTGTGCGCGGTCCCAGGAAATGGGACGACCTCCACGACGACGCCGCCGAGGTCCACCTCGACCGGTTCGATCACCGCGTGCACCGCCTCGGGCCGCGGCGCCTCGAGCTTGCCCCAGTTCGCGCAGGCGAAGATCTCCTCGTCGCACTGCGGTCCGGACCGGATGATCGGCACCGCGGTGGGCGCGGCGAGGATCCGGCCGCCGTTGCGCAGCGCGACCCCGGCCCCGTTGTGGTGGGTGCCGTGCGCGTGGGTCAGCACGAGCGTGAGCGGCATTTCGACGGTCGAGTACTTGCGGACGTCGCTGACCAGGTCGAGCGTGTCGCGTTCGGTACCGCAGGTGTCGACGAGCAGAACGCCTTCCCGGCCCCGGATCCAGCCGCAATTGGACACCATCCAGTCGCTCGGGCTGCGCACGTAAGCGACGACGCTCGGGTCGGAATACCGGAGCGGGACGATATTGCGCCTGATGACGGGCATGGGATCCCCTCGTTGGCCACCGGACGGGAAATGATCACCGGAATGGTATAGACCAAGTCACCTGCTGTCAGCGGGGTGGAGACCACGCTCACGCGCGGGGTCTCTCGCCTGTCCCGTTCCGTCCAGCTTCGCGCGCATCGTTGCCCCCGGCTCCGTCGGTGCCCGACAGCGTATACCCCGAGGCCACGGTTTTCTCGATGGTCCACAGAGGACTGGTTTAGGGGTTGCTCACGTCCGGTAGCCGGTGAATACCGGCAGTGAGGCCGGCCGCGCCCAGCGCCACGGATTTCGCCCCGTGCCGGGAGAGCCGGATCGCCACCGGTTCCCCGGACAGCAGCGGCTGTTCCGCCAGCGCTTCCCGCAGCGGTTTCTCCAGGAGCGCCCAGGACCGGACCACCGAGCCGCCGAGCACGCAGGTCGCGAGGCCGAGCAGTCCGGCCGCGTGCGCGATCGCCTGGCCGAGGAACCGGCCCGCGTCGGTGAACACCGCTTGAGCGGCTCGATCCCCGGCGAGCGCTTCCCCGGCGATCGCTTCCGCGGTGCGGGTCCGGCCGGTCGCTTCGGCATAACGGCGGGCCAAGGCGCGTCCGGACGCGTACGCCTCGAGATGTCCGATCTGCCCGCAGGTGCAGAGTTCCTCCCCGTAGCGGCCGACGTGCCCGATCTCGCCGGCCCCGGTCGCGCCGCCGTACAGCAGCCGCCCGTCGACGAACAGCGCGCCGCCGACCCCGGTGCCGACCGCGACGCCGAGCACGTTCCGCTCGCCCGGCAGCAACTCGCCGAGCAGGAATCCGTCCACGTCGTTGACGGTGCGCACCGGCACCCCGCCGAGCCGGGCGGACAGCTCGGCGTTGACCGGCGTGCCCGCCCATCCGGTGAACGAATCCCCGGTGACCAGCACTGTTCCGGTCACTGGGTCGACAACGCCCGCCGCTCCGACGCCGACCCCGGCGAGCGCCGCGTGGTCCGGCACCAACGAGCTGATCAGCTCCGCCGCGCGGTCGAGGATCGCCGCGCCGCCCCGGTGCGACTGCGACGGGGCGGACGCCGAACCCAGTTCCCTTCCTTCCTCGTCGCACACCACCACCAGGGTTTTCGTCCCGCCGATGTCGACTCCGGCCCGCAATCCGGTCACGCTGCGGGGTCCGCGCCGGCCAGCGCCTCGCGCCGGCTCCGCTGCAACTGCGGATCCGGCACCGGCGAGGACAGCAGCAACGCCTGCGTGTACGGATGTTCCGGCGTGCGCAGCACCGTTTCCGCCGGGCCTTCCTCCACCAGTTCGCCCGCGCGGAGCACCGCAACCCGGTCGCACAGGCTGTCCACCACCGCGAGGTCGTGGCTCACGAACAGGCAGCCGAAGCCGAACTCGCGATGCAGCCGCCGGAACACCTCCAGCACCGCTGCCTGCACGGATACGTCCAGCGCGCTCGTCGGTTCGTCGGCGATCAGCAGCTTCGGGCCCAGCACGAGGGCGCGGGCGAGGCTCACGCGCTGCCGTTGCCCGCCGGACAGCTCGTGCCCGTACCTGCCCAGCAAGCTTTCCGGCAGCTCCACCGCGTCGAGGAGTTCGCGCACCCGCCGCTGCCGCTCGGCGCGACCGGCCGAGGTGTGGACCACCAGCGGTTCGGCGACGGTCTGCGCGACCGTCATCCGCGGGTCGAGCGACGACGCCGGGTCCTGGAACACCGCGCCGATCTGCCGCCGGACCGCCCGCGCCGAGCGGCCGGTGCCTTTCGGCAGCGGTCCGCCGAGCACTTCGACGGTGCCGGATTTCGGCGTGACCAGGCCCAGCGCACAGTTCCCGAGCGTCGTTTTCCCGGAACCGGATTCGCCGACGAGCCCGACAATCTCACCGGCTGAGACGGACAGGGAAACGTCGTTCACCACCTGGCGTCCGCCGTACTCGACCGCCACATTCGACAGCGCGAGCACCGGCTTCGGGGTTTCCCCGGCCGCCGGTTCGTGCGCGAACGAACCCAGTTGCGGAACCGCGGCCAGCAGTTCCCGGGTGTAATCCGCCTTCGGCGACGAGAACAGTTCCGTCGCCGGGGCTTCTTCCACGAGCTTGCCGTTCCGCAGGACCGCGACGCGATCTGCGACGTCGGCGACGACCCCCATGTTGTGCGTGATCAGCAGCGTCGCGGTGCCCTCGTGTTCGCGGATGTCGCGCAGCAGGTCGAGAATCTGCTGCTGCACCGTGACGTCGAGCGCCGTGGTCGGCTCGTCCGCGATGATCAATTGAGGCCCGGCCGCGAGTGCGATCGCGATCATCACGCGCTGCCGCAGACCGCCGGACAGTTCATGCGGGTACTGCTTCAGCCGCGCGGCCGGTTCCGGGACGCCGACGCGGTCGAGCAGTTCGGCGCACCGGTCGTAGTAGCGGCGGTGGCGCAGCTTCTCCGGGTCGTGGTTGCGGATCGCCTCGGCCAGCTGGAAACCGATGGTCCGCAACGGGTTCAGCGCGGTCATCGGTTCCTGGAACACCATCCCGGCGGCCGGGCCGCGCAGTTTCCGCAGGTCCTCGCCGCGCAGATCGAGGAC
This sequence comes from Amycolatopsis nivea, assembly GCF_004522235.1. Lineage (GTDB taxonomy): Bacteria > Actinomycetota > Actinomycetes > Mycobacteriales > Pseudonocardiaceae > Amycolatopsis > Amycolatopsis nivea. The sequence continues at coordinate 167,102 of NZ_SDLT01000013.1, read as the reverse complement.
GTTCTGCCCGGCCAGCTCGATCGACCCGGTGACCCGCGCCGAATCCGGCAGCAGCCCGAGCACCGCGAGCGCGGCCGTGCTCTTGCCGGAACCGGACTCGCCGACCACCGCCACGATCTCGCCGGGCGCGACCGAAAGGCTCAGCCCGTCGACCGCCGCCGTACCGCCGGAATACGACACCCGCAGGTCGCGGATGTCCAGCACTGCTTCGCTCATCGTCGCCCCTTCACCGCGAACGCGTCGCGCAGCCCGTCGCCGAGGAAGTTGATCGCGCACACCACCACGACGATCGCGATGCCCGGCGGCAGGATCAGCCACCACGCGCCGTCGAAGGTGTAGGTAATTCCTTTGGAGAGCATGGCTCCCCAGTCGGTGTCCGGCGCCGGAACGCCGAGGCCGAGGAAGCTGACGTACGCCACGAGCAGGATCGCGTCGGCGATCTGGAACGTCGCGTTCACCACCACGGTGCCGATCGCGTTCGGGATGATGTGCCGGAACACCACGCGCGTGCGGCTCGCGCCGAGCACGGTGATCGCCCGGATGTAATCGCGTTCGCGCAGGCTCACCGTTTCCGCGCGCATCAGCCGCGCGGGCACCAGCCACGACACCGCGCCGATCAGCAGTGCCAGCACGCCGACGCTCGGCGTCACCAGCGTCGCGGCCACCAGGAGCAGGAACAGCGCCGGGATCGCGACGCCAGTGTCGACGATCCGCATCAGCACGGTGTCCAGCCAGCCGCCGGTGTACCCGGCGACCGCGCCCCACACCGCGCCGATCGCGGTCGCGATGAGCCCGGCGAGCACGCCGATGATCAGCGACGTCCGTCCGGCGACCATGAGCCTGCCGAGCACGTCGTACCCGAGGTCGTCGGTGCCGAGCAGATGTCCGCCGCCCGGTCCGAGGCGCGCCGAGGCGAGGTCGGTGTGCGACTGGTCGGTGCCGTAGAACACCGGTCCGAGGAAACAGAACGCCACGACGAGCAGCAGCAGGACCGCGCCCACGACCGCGGATTTGCGGGCAAACAGCCGCGAAAGGACAGTCACGACCGCGCTCCCTTCACCCGCACCCGCGGGTCGATCGCCAGCTGGACCAGGTCCGCGAGCAGGGAGCCGAGCACGGTCGCCACGGCGATCACGAGCACGACGCCCAGCAGCACCGGGAAATCGGCGGTGCGGGTCGCGGTCCAGAACAGCAGGCCGATGCCGGGGTAGTTGAACATCGATTCGACGACCAGCGAACCGCCGAACACCACCGGCACGTAATAACCGAGCATGGAGACCACCGAGGTCAGCGAGTTCGGCCAGACGTGCCGCCAGATGATCGTGCGCTCCGGCGTTCCCTTGGCCCGCGCGGTGCGCACGAAGTCCTCGGACAGGCTGTCCAGAGTGGACGCTCGCATGTACCGGCTGAACGCGGCGAGCGCGGCTCCGGTCCCGGCGAGCACCGGCAGCACCAGCGCACCTGGCTGGGACAGCAGTTCGCCGATCGTCTCGCCCTGTGCGGCCTGTGCCGGGAACCACGGCAGGACCTGCGCGAACAGGATGATCAGCACCAGGGACAGGAAGAACACCGGCGTCGCGTAGAGCACGAAGGTGATCGCCGTGGTGAGGACGTCCGCGGTGCGGCCGCGGCGGACCGCTTGCCACACGCCGAGCGGCAGCGCGACGAGGATCGCGAGCGCGGTGGACAACACGGTGAGCAGCAGGGTTTTCGGCATCCGCTCGGCGAGCAGGGTGCTCACCGGCGAGTTCTGCGTGTACGACTCGCCGAGGTCGCCCTGGAGCAACCGCAGCAGGTAATCCCAGTACTGCACCGGAAGCGGCTGGTCGAAGCCCTGTGCGTGGTTGAACGCGGCGATCTGCGCCTCGGTGGCCTTCACGCCGAGTACGCCGCGGGCCGGTCCGCCGGGCAGCAAATGCAGCAGCACGAACGTCACCACGGTGACCAGCAGCACGACCACGACGGCCAGTACGAGCCGGCGGAGGATGTAGCGCGTCATGTCCTCACCTCGTCCAGAACCAGCGTTGCGGGAGCAGCCCGGCCATCGGGTCCTGGGTCACGCCGTGCAGCGCGGTGTCGATCGCCGACACCTGGTACGGCGGATTCGGCAGCCACAGCACCGGAAGCTGCTCGGCCAGATAAGCGCTGTACTCGAGCATCGCCCGGTTGTCCGACGCCAGGTTGGTGGCCGCGATCAGCTTGTCCGCCTTCGGATCGGTGTAGCCGCCGAAGTTCGTGCCCGCGCCGGTCGCGAACAGCTCCTCGCCGCTCGGGTTCGCCGGGAAGTACCAGCTGCCCTGCGTGCCGAAGTAGGACAGCTGCCAGCTGCACGACGGGTCCTCCGGTTTGCACGTGGTTCCGTTGGCCAGCACGGTGTTCAGCGGCTGCGCGTTGATCTTCATCTCGATGCCGGCCTTCGACAGCTGCGAGCGCAGTTCCTGCATGGTGCCGTCGGTTTCGTCGGAACCGGACTCGGTCAGCATGGTCAGCGACAGCCGGGTGCCTTCGGCGATGCCCTCGCCGCATTTCGCCGGGTCCGCGCAGAGGAGGACGCCGTCGGAACCGGGTTTCCAGCCGTGGTCGGCGAGCAGTTGCCTCGATTTGTTCAGGTCGAACGGGTACGGATTGGTCTTTTGCTTGGGCGACAGGTACTTCGTGTCGTTGTCCTGCGGGACCGGGCCGTAGCCGACGCGTGCGGCGCCACGCCAGATCACCGAGGTGATGGCGTCCTGGTCCACCGCGTGCTGGATCGCCTGCCGCACGTACAGATGGGAGAACACCTTGCCCAGCTTCGGATTGTTGAAGTTGTACGGCGAATACGTGATGGACCAGCCGTTCCACGGTTCGACCCGGTAGCCCTGCTCCTCCAGCTTCGAGCGCTGGCCGAGGTTCGACGTCGGCAGGTACCCGTAGTCGAGGCCGCCGGCGCGGAGCACGTTGTACTCCGCCGACGGACTGGTGAAGGTCAGGAACCGGACAGTGTCGAGCTTCGCCGGATCCGGTCCGGTGTACTTCGGGTTCTTCCGCAGCGTCACCTCGCCGGACGTGCTGAACCCGGCCAGCGTGAACTGTCCGTTCACGACCTTCCACAGTGGATTCGTCGCGTACGTGCCGAGCTGTTTCGCTTGGCTGACCAGGAAATCGAAGACCTGTTTCGCACCGTCCGGGGTGCGGTCGTGGTCGCCGACCGGACCCGCGGCGCTCGTGCGGTCCCACGCGTGCGGCATCGGGACGATCAGGCTGAGCTGATTGGCGGTGAACCAGTCCGGGTTGTACGCCTTGTCCAGGGTGAACGTGAAGGTGCGGTCGTCCACGGCGTGGAAGCCGACGATGCTGTCCGGGATCGAGCCCTTCGAGTACTTGCCCCACTTGTCCTTGCCCGCCCGGGCGAGGTTGAGCCAGAACTCGACGTCGCGGCTGGTCAGCGGCTCGCCGGTGGACCAGGTCAGCGGCTTGAGCGTGATGGTCACGGTCTTGCCGTCGGGGGAGTAGCTCGGCACGTTCGCGGCGCTCGCGGCGTCGTCGAGGGTGACCGAGCCGGAACTGCCGTCGTAGCTGTACAGCGGCACGTACATGGTCGACCGGATCATGCCGTTGTACGACCCGCCGTAGCCGGGGAGCGAAAGCGGCATGATCCAGTTCGGCGTCGCCGACGGGGGCAGCGCGAACCGCACGGTCCCGCCGGTTTTCGGGGTGCCGGAACCGCCGCCGTGCGGTTCCCGGCTCGCCGCGCAGCCGGACAGCGCCAGCGCGGCGGCGAGCGTGACCCCGAGCGCGGCGCGCCACGGGCGTCGAGCCATTCGCATCACTTCCAACAACTCTGATGAAAGACCAGTGCCAGGTGCTATGCCGCGTCCTGACTGTCGGGTAATCTTGCACGCGAGACGGGAATTGCCAAGAGTCCTTTCGCACAGTTTAGTTACATCAATCGTGATGAAAGAGGTGACGCGGTGGATCCGGCCGGACCGCTGCGGGTGTTTTGGCTGGTCGCGCACGGCCACGCGAGGTCGCGCATGGACCTGGCGCGTGCGCTGGGCCTGCCGCAATCGACGGTGTCGGTGCGCACGCAGGCGCTGATGTCCGCCGGCGTGCTGAGCGAATCCGGCGAGGGCCGGTCCGCGGGCGGGCGGCGGCCGAAGCTGCTGTCGGTCAACACGGAGTTCGGTCATGTCTGGGGCGCTGACGTCGGCTCCCGGCACGTGCGGATCGGCGCGCTCGACATCGCGGGCAACCTCCTGGAAGTGCACGAGCGTCCGCTGGACATCAGCCAGGAGCCGCGCGAACTGGTCGCCGGGCTCGCCGCCGCGGTGCGCGATGTGATGGCGGGCGCGGATTGCCCGGGCCGCGCGCTCGGTCTCGGCGTCGCGTTCCCGGGTCCGGTGGATGTCGACGCGGGCACCATCACGCTGCCGTCGCGGATGCCCGGCTGGCGCGGGTTCGCGGTCCGGGACGCGCTGGCGGAGCACTTCGACCTGCCGGTGTTCGTGGACAACGACGCGAACCTGCTGGCGTTGGGCGAATCCGTGGCGGGCGCGCCCGGCCGGACGCTGCTGGTGGTGAAGGCCGGTACCGGCATCGGGTCCGGAATAGTGCTGGGCGGCGAGCTTTACCGCGGCCGGGCCGGAGTCGCGGGCGACATCAGCCACGTGCGCGTGCCCGCCGCCGAGGACCGGCCGTGCACCTGCGGGAACCGTGGCTGTCTGGAAGTGGTGGCCAGCGGCGCCGCGCTCGTCGCGCAGTTGCGGGCGCAGGGTTTGGAGCTGGAGACCACCGCGCAGGTGATGGCCACCGCGGAAGACGGACATCCCGAAGCGACCACGGCCGTGCGGCGCGCCGGGCTGCGGCTCGGCGAGGTGCTGGCCACGGTGGTCAACTTCAGCAACCCGGACGAGGTGCTGCTCGGCGGCGCGCTGTCCGGTTCGGAAGCGTTCGTCGCGGCCGTGCGCGGTGCGTTGTACGAACGGTGCCTTCCCTTGGCTACCAGGGAACTGCGGATCGACCGGGTGCGGTTCGGTGCGGACGCGGGACTTTGCGGCGCGGGCGCGCTCGCGCTGGACGCGGTGTTCGAGCAAGCGATCAAACGGAGTGGACGATGAAGAAGCTGCGGGTCGGGATCACCGGAATCGCCATCGAATCGAGCACCTTCTCGCCGCATCGGTCCACAGTGGACGATTTCCGGGTGTTGCGCGGGGACGAGCTGCTTGGCCGCTATGACTTTCTCGACGCGGACTGGGCGGCCGAGGTGGAATGGGTCCCGCTGATGGACGCGCGGTCGCTCCCAGGCGGTGCGGTCACCGAGGAGGCGTACGCCGAGCTGTCCGGGGAAATCCTGGACCGGCTGCGTTCGGCGGGTGAGCTGGACGGGCTGTTCTTCGACATCCACGGCGCGATGAGTGTCGTCGGACGGTCCGATGTGGAGGCTTCGCTCGCACAGGAGATCCGTTCGATCCTCGGTCCGGACGTGCTGGTGTCGGCGTCGATGGACTTGCACGGCAACGTTTCGCGCGAACTCGTCACCGCGCTGGACCTGATCACCTGCTACCGGATGGCTCCGCACGAGGACGCGTGGGAGACCCGCGAACGTGCCGCGCGGAACCTGGTGTCGCGGTTGCGGTCCGGCGATCGGCCGAAGAAGGCTTGGGTGCAGGTTCCGGTTCTGCTGCCGGGGGAGAAGACCAGCACCCGGCTCGAACCGGCGAAGAGCGTTTACGCGGCAGTGGATTCCGTCGAAGCGCTGGACGGAGTTCTGGACGCGGCGATTTGGGTCGGCTACGCGTGGGCGGACGAACCGCGCTGCCAGGCCGCGGTGGTAGTGATGGGCGACGACGTTCCGTTGATCACGAAGGAAGCCGAGCGACTGGCTCAGTCCTATTGGGACGCTCGCCACGACTTCGCTTTCGTCGCCCCGACCGGCACCCTGCAGGAATGCCTCACGCAGGCGGTCGCTTCGACCTCGAGGCCGTTCTTCATCAGTGATTCCGGGGACAACCCGACCGCCGGCGGTGCCGGGGACACGTCGTGGAGTCTCGACGTCCTGCTGAACACACCGGCCATTGTGGACTCTTCGCTGACCACTTTGTACGCGGCCATTGTGGACCCGGAAGCCGTCGCTACGACGGTCGAAGTCGGCATCGGCGCGACGATTTCTGTTGAACTGGGCGGAAAAGTCGACTCCGGTCCGCACGGTCCGGTCTCGCTCACCGCACAGGTGGCCGCGATCGACGTCGACGACCCGGTCGCCGGAACCGCGGTGGCGCTGGCTGTCGGCGGCCTGCGGGTGATCGTGACCGCGCGCCGCAAGCCGTACCACCTCGAATCCGACTTCCACGCGCTCGGCCTGCGCCCGCGCGAGGCGGACGTGGTGATCGTGAAGATCGGCTACCTCGAACCGGAGCTGTACGACATGGCCGCGGACTGGCTGCTGGCCCTCACCCCCGGCGGCGTCGACCAGGACCTGCTCCGGCTCGGCCACTCCGGCATCGTCCGCCCGATGTTCCCCTTCGACGCCGACATGGCGGCCCCCTCGCTCACCCCAGAGGTCTTCTAAACACTCTCCGTAGCAAGCGCCGAGGCGGTCTGTAACTCGCCTCGGCGCTGACCTGTGTTTCCTGCTGCAGGCTTGACAGGCAGGCATTTGCCTGCCTTACTGTAAGTGTGCAACCTGACCTGGACAAAGTGTTCAAGGCGCTGGCGGATCCGACCCGCCGGTACCTGCTCGACCAGCTGCGCGAGGACAACGGGCAGACGCTGGGCGAGCTGTGCCGCCGGCTGGAGATGACGCGGCAGTCCGCGACCCAGCACCTCGCCGTGCTGGAGGCGGCGAACCTGGTGAGCAGCGTGCGCCGCGGCCGGGAAAAGCTGCACTACCTGAATCCGGTGCCGCTGCACGAGATGCAGGAGCGGTGGGTGGACCGGTTCGAGCAGCCGCGGCTGCGGATGCTCAGTGCCGTCAAACGTCGAGCAGAGGAAGCCATGAAGCCGAGTTTTGTGTATGTAACCTACATTCAGAGCACGCCGGAGCAGGTGTGGCACGCGCTCACCGACCCCGACCTGACCGGGCAGTACTGGGGCCACCGCAACGAATCCGATTTCAAGCAGGGTTCGCGCTGGGCGCACGTGCGGACCGACGGGTCCGGGATCGCCGACGTCGAGGGCGAGGTGCTCGAGTCGGTCCCGCCGAAGCGCCTGGTCACCACCTGGTACGACCCGAACGGCCCGAAGGACCAGGAGCCGTCCCGCGCGACGTTCGACATCGAACAGCACGAGGGCATCGTCCGGCTGACCGTGACGCACGAGGACCTGCCCGACGAGAAGGCGCACCAGGACGTGTCCGGCGGATGGGCGGCCGTGCTGTCGAACCTGAAGTCGCTGCTGGAGACCGGGCACGTGCTGCCGCAGGCTCCGTGGGAGATGCCCTGACCGACGCGCGGGAATAGACCAGGGGCGAGGTGCGTTGGGGTCTCGTGAGTGGCAATGCCGGTTCTAACCGGGATAAACGCTCACGAGGCCCCTTTCGCTTGTGCGGCCGGAACCGATGCGCTACTCTCGGCGCATACCCCAGGAAGTCGGCCCCGCCGCCCCGGGGTTCCGCCCTCTCCGTCAGCGTGAGTCAACGCGACGGGAATCGGCGTCTTTCCCGAAGCCCGTCGCCTGACCCGCTTCGTCTCATCCGGCGGTCCGCTTTCCGCGTCGACTGTCACTGCTCAAGGAGCCATAAACCATGACACAGCAAGGAATTCTCGATATCCACGGCAAGACCGCCACCCTGGGCTACGCCCCCGGCGGCCCGTCCGTGCCGCTGTCCCTGATCCGCACGCACGGCCTGCGCCGCGGCGACGAACTCGTCCTCGACGACGGCGAACTCGTCTCGGTCAACGGCCGTCCGCCCGGAGAACGCCGTCCCGATTTCGACCGGCTCACCCCCGTTCACCCGGATCAGCGACTGGTCCTCGAAACCAGCAGGCACCAGCTCACCACGCGCGTCCTGGACCTGGTCGCCCCGCTGGGCAAAGGCCAGCGCGCGTTGATCGTCGCCCCGCCGCGCACCGGCAAAACCACTGTGCTGCAAGCGATCGCGCAAGCGGTCGCGGTCAACCACCCCGAGGCACACCTCATGGTGCTGCTCGCCGACGAACGCCCCGAAGAAGTCACGGACATGACCCGCTCGGTGCGCGGCGAGGTCGTAGCGTCCACTTTCGACCGCAAGCCCGCCGAACACACCGCTGTCGCCGAACTGGCTCTGGAACGCGCGAAACGCCTGGTCGAAACCGGCCGCAACGTCGTGCTGCTGCTGGATTCCCTGACCCGCCTGGGCCGCGCGTACAACCTGGCAGCCCGCACCTCAGGTCGAATCCTGTCCGGCGGCGTCGACGCCAGCGCACTGCACCCGATGAAGAAAATCCTAGGCGCGGCAAGGAACATCGAAGGCGGCGGCTCGCTCACCATCATCGCCACCGCACTGGTCGGCACGGGTTCTTTGGCGGACACCGTGTTCTTCGAGGAACTGAAAAGCACCGGCAACTCGGAACTCCGCCTGGACCGCATGCTCGCCGACCACCGCGTTTTCCCCGCGGTAGATTTCTTCGGCTCCGGCACCCGCCGCGACGAGCTGATCGTCCCGCCGCAGGAACTGGCCGTGATGAACGAGGTCCGCCGCGCACTGTCCACTCAGGACCCGAAGCGGGCCGCGGAACAGTTTCTGGAACAGGTCCGCACGACGAAGTCCAACGCGGAATTCATCGCCCGGGTGAACGCTTCCCTGGCTGTTCCGACTGCCGCGGCCGCCTGAGTTGGAGACCGAACGCCTCCGGCTCACCCCGATCGGTCCGGCTCTTGCCGACGAGCTGTACCGGCTTCACTTGGACCCTGGCATCGCCCGCTGGTACGGCCAATGGACCCGCGCCGACGCGGAAGCCCACGCCGCGGAGATCGGCCGAAGCTGGCAACGCGACGGCGTAGGCAAATGGCTGGCATACCACCGAGAATCGGGAGAACTCCTCGGCCGAGGCGGACTGTCCTATCAGGACGTCGACGGCGCGCGACGGCTGGAAATCGGCTGGGCGGTGCGCGAGGAGCGCTGGGGAAACGGCTATGCGACCGAGATCGGCCTCGCTGGCCTGGCCCGCGCACGAGACCTCGGCGCAGCGGAAGTCGTCGCCTTCACCGAGGTGTACAACGCCCGTTCCCGCGCGGTGATGGAACGGCTCGGCTTCGCTTACCGCCACGATTTCCCGCACCGAGGCGAGCCCTTCGCGCTCTACGCAATCTCCTTCGGCAGCCCCGCCTAGAAAACGGCGAACCATCCTCAGTCGTGAGCAGATGGCCGCCCCTCCCGCGCGACCATCTCCTCGAGCCGACCGAAGCACTGCGCCCGACCAACCTGTCCGTCCTCACCAGAGCACAGGTCAGGGAATTGTCACCAGCCACCGATCCGACCGCCGGCGCAGGTAGCCCCACCAGTACGCGGCCGAAACCACCAGCACCCCGGCCGTGATCGCCAGGTCCAGCAGGCTCTGCGACACCAGCACGTAGCCGAGCGCCAGCACCGCGACCACGGGCACCACCGGCCACCCCGGCATTCGCCATACCTGCGGACGCCGGTGCGCCGGTCGCCGCGCCCACAGCACGCTCACCGAGATCGCCAGGTACAGCGCGACCACAGCCACCCCGGTCACGCCGCTCAGCGTTTCCACCGGCACGAAGCACAGCACCGCTTCCGAGACGCCGACCACGAGCGTCGCCACCCAAGGCGCGCCGAACCGCGGGCTCACCACGCTCAACGCGCGATTCACCGGCTCCGGCCAAGCGCGATCCCGGCCCGACGCGTACAGCACGCGCGAGTTCTGGATCACCATCACGATCACCGCGTTCACGATGGCCGCCGCGATGCACAGGCTGATGATCGTGCCGAACGTCGAACTGCTCCAGCTCACCACGAGCGCGGTCAGGTCGAGGTCCTGCAGCGTCGCGAGATCCGGCACGCCCAGCGTGATCGCGATGACCGGCACCAGGATCACGACCGCGCTGACGCCGAGCGTCCAGAACACGGTCCGCGACACCGTCCTGTGCGGCTCCCGCATCTCCTCCGCCAGATACACCGCGGTCGAGAAGCCCTGCACCACGAACAACGCCACCGCCAGTCCGGCGATCACCGAGACCAGCGCGATCGGATGCACGCCGTCCATGCTAGGCCGCACGAGCACCGCGGCCGGCCGGTCGGTGTGCGCGAAGCCGAGCACGGACACCACCACGATCGCGACGATCTCGATCACCAGGAAGATCCCAGTCAGCCAGGCATTCGACCGCAGGTTCACGAGGCCCATCCCGGTGGACGCCAGCATCACCAGCGCGCCGGCCACCGACGGATCGACGTGCACGATCACCGACAGGTAGTCGGCCACCCCGATCGCGATGATCGGCGGCACCACCAGGATCACGATGAACGACAGCATGAAGGTGATCCACCCGGCGAACCGGCTGACCACGGTGGACACCATGGCGTACTCGCCGCCCGAACTGGGCACGAGCGTGCCGAGTTCGGAGTAGCAGAACGCGATGCCCACGCACAGCAGCACGGCGAGCCCGATGGCCAGCGCGGTGCCGGTGCCGAGCGAGCCGAACAACGGCGGGACGAGAACGAACAGGGACGACGCGGGAGTCACGCAACTCAGCGTCAGCAAGGTACCGCCGCCGACGCCGATCGATCTGGTGAGCGAGCGGGGCGCGGGCGAACCGGCGGCAGTGTCGGTCTGGACGGGGACCGGATGAGGCGGCATGGGGATCCCTCCGTCGGCGGCGCTGGAATTCGACGGATGGAACAGGACGGGTTTGCCGTTGTCAACGTCGGAAAGACGACGAAATCCGTTGTCGGGCACCCCGGGCGACGGGCCATCTGGACACTCAGGGCGACGATGTGCCACGCCCCCGGTTGCCCGCGGGAGGGTCGACCCGAGATGATCCCGGGATGCAGACCCAGGACCCGAACCGGCCGGTGCCGCCGGTGGTCGACGACATTTCGAAGCAGATCATCGCCCAGTTGCAAGAGGACGGACGGCGGCCGTACGCCACGATCGGCAAGGCGGTCGGGCTGTCCGAGGCGGCGGTCCGCCAGCGGGTGCAGCGGCTGTCCGATTCGGGCGTCATCCAGATCGTCGCGGTGTCGGATCCCTTGCAGGTCGGGCTTTTCCGGCAGGCGATGGTCGCGATCACCGTGGACGGACCGCTCGACCCGGTCGCCGACGCACTGGCCGAAATGGACGAGATCGACTACGTCGTGCTCTGCGCCGGCCGCTTCGACGTGCTGTGCGAGGTGCTCTGCGCCGACGACGAGGCGCTGCTCGACGTGATCTCCAACCGCATCCGGACGCTGCCCGGGGTGCGCACCGCGGAGACGCTCGTGTACCTCAAGCTGCGGAAACAGTCGTACCAGTGGGGCACGCACCGCCGGTGACGACGGAATCCGAAGGTCTGTCCCGATGAGACTGCTGAAATTAGTCGTTGTGGGTGGTAGCGACGACTGATCCGCTTGCCAAGTGACCTCGGCTCGTGCGATAACCGAGAAGTCCGGCCGGTGCGCCACGGTGCGTGCCGGCAGCTTCGAGGCCCGTTTCGAGGAGCCATGACCACGACCGCCGAACCCGCCGGGATCGCCACCGTCCAGGGCGCCGCCGCACACGACAACCTCTGGCTGCACTTCACGCGGCACAGCCAGGCCGAGCACTTCCCGGTGATCGTGCGCGGCGAGGGTGCCTACATCTGGGACGACACCGGCAAGCGTTACCTTGACGGGCTCGCCGGACTGTTCGCGGTGCAGGTCGGCCACGGTCGCGAGGAACTGGCCGAAGCCGCTGCGCGGCAAACGAAACAGCTCGCGTATTTCCCGCTGTGGGGCCACGCGCATCCGCCCGCGCTCGAACTGGCCGAACGCCTTGCCGCCGCGTCGCCGGGCGACCTCAATCGCGTGTTCTTCACCGTCAGCGGCGGCGAATCGGTGGAAACGGCGTGGAAACTCGCCAAGCAGTACTTCAAGCTGACCGGAAAACCCACCAAGCACAAGGTGATCAGCCGCGCGCTCGCGTATCACGGCACGTCGCAGGGCGCGCTGTCCATCACCGGAATCCCCGGCGCGAAGGCCGATTTCGAGCCGCTCGTGCCGAGTACGCTGCGGGTGCCGAACACCAACTTCTACCGCGCGCCCGAGCACGCCGACGATTACGAGGCTTACGGACGCTGGGCCGCCGACCAAATCGAGCAGGCGATCGAATTCGAAGGCGCGGACACGGTCGCCGCGGTATTCCTGGAACCCGTGCAAAACACCGGCGGCTGCTTTGTCCCGCCGCCCGGCTATTTCGAGCGGGTCCGCGAGATTTGCGACAAACACGACGTGCTGCTGGTGTCCGACGAGGTGATCTGCGCCTTCGGCCGGGTCGGCTACGACTTCGCCGCCAAGCGATACGGCTACCAGCCGGACATCATCACCACCGCCAAGGGCCTGACCTCCGGGTACGCCCCGCTCGGCGCGGTGCTCGCGAGCGACCGCCTGATGGAGCCGTTCGCCGGCGGCGAGGCGACCTTCATGCACGGCTCGACCTACGGCGGACACCCGGTTTCGTGCGCGGTCGCGCTGGCCAACCTCGACCTCATCGAGCGCGAGAACCTTTACGGCCACGTGCTGGACAAGGAAACCGCCTTCCGGGCGACCCTCGACCGGCTGACCGATCTGCCGATCGTCGGCGACGTGCGCGGCACCGGTTTCTTCTACGGCATCGAACTCGTCAAGGACAAAGCGACCAAGGAGACGTTCACCGCCGAGGAATCGGAACGCATTCTGCGCGGCTATCTCTCGAACGCACTGTTCGAGGGCGGTCTCTACTGCCGCGCCGACGACCGCGCCGAGCCGGTGGTCCAGCTGTCGCCGCCGCTGATCTGCGACCAGCCGCAGTTCGACGAGATGGAGCAGATCCTGCGCGAGGCGCTCACCGGAGCGTGGAAATTGCTCTGACGCCCGCTGCCGCCCGGGTTGTCCCGCTACGCTGATCTTCGTTGCCTACCAACGGGAGGAAGCGCGTGGCGCAGTGGAATGACCTGGTCGCCTACATCAGGCAGACCTACCGGGTGATCCGGGACGACCCGGGCGAAATCCGGATCCGGGTCCTGTTCGGCGACGACGCGGAGACGACGGGGCGCGCGCAGGTCGTGGTGATCGCCAGGGAGATTTTCGACCAGCGCGAGGACTGGGTGCAGATCGCCACCCCGTTCGCCCGCGTGGACGAGGTCGATCTGCACACCGTGCTCACGGAGGTAGGCCAGACGCTGGTGGTCGGCGGGCTCGTGGTGATGGGCGAGCACCTCGTGTTGCGGCATTCGCTGCCGCTGCTGAACCTCGACCTCAACGAGTTCACCGATCCGCTCGAACTCGTCGCCGGTTCGGCCGAGCTGCTGGAGCAGCAGTTCACCGGGCGTGACGACTACTGAGCGGCGGCAGCCACGAAAATGCGGGGCCCTGATCCGATCGGGGCCCCGCTTTTCGTTGGCTCAGTACGGTTGCGTGGCCGGCGGCCGCACACCGTCCATCCTGGACTGAACGCTCGGCTCGACCGCCGGGCAGTGCTTGCCGCGACCCGGGCTCGTGCCGTCGATCAGGAAGGCGTCCGCGGCGTCGATGACGCACTGGCTCTTCTTGAAGTACGCGCCATGGCCCCAGCCCTCGTAGGTGAGCAGCGGCGCACCCGACTGCTGCGACACGCGCACCGCCCAGCTGTACGGCGTGGCCGGGTCGTAACGGCTGTTCAGCATCAACAGCGGCACGCCGGCCCGGACCGACAGCGGATGCTGCGGGTTGCGCACCGGGCTCGGCCAGCCGGCGCAGCCCGTCGCCGCGCTCCAGCCCAGCGGCGAGAAGTGCAGGTCAGGCGACACCCTGGCGAGCGCGCGCCGGTAGCTGTCGAGCTGCGGGTAGCTGGTGACCGGCAGCCGCCAGTCGGAGCAGAAGATGCTGTTGAACGGGTTCGGAATGGGAATGTCGTCCTTGCCGAACGACGCCTCGGCCGGTTTCCCGTCGCGCAGGTCGACGAGGCTCTTCGCGAGCTTGTCCCAGGTGGGGCCGTAGAAGTTCTGCGAGATCAGCCCGACGAACGCCATCGGGTCGAGCCGGTCGTCCGGGGTGCCGAGCTCGCCGCGTTCGGCGCGGGCGTACAGGTCCGCCACCACCGCGCTGACGTCCTGCCCGTGCAGCGCGCACGACGTCGTCCGGTCGCACCAGTCGGCGAACTGCTCGAACAACTCTTGCGTGGCCTCGGTTTCCGTCCTCAGGAACTCCCAGGTGCTGCGGATCGAGTGGTCCATGTTGCTGTCGAGCACGAGCGCGCGCACCCGGTCCGGATACGCCTCGGCGTACTGCTGGCCCATCAGCGTGCCGTACGAAACGCCGTAGTAGGTGAGCTTTTCGTCGCCGAGCGCGGCACGGATCGCGTCCATGTCGCGCACGACGCTGCGGGTGTCCGAACGGCTGGCGAGCGGCCCGGTGATCCGGTCGCAGCTGCGCCCGAGCGCGCGGTTGTACGCGAGCAGCTGCTGGAATTCGCCGGAATCCTTCGGCAGCACCGGGTTTTTCGCGGTGAGCTCGTCGAGACCGCACTGGATCGCGGTGCTTTCCCCGACCCCGCGCGGATCGAACCCGACCGTGTCGAACTGCGCGGTGACCTTCGGCGACAGCGTCCAGCCGCTCTGCACCTCGCCCGCACCGGCACCGCCCGGCCCGCCGGGATCCATGAGCACCGAACCGATCCGGTGCGCGGGATCAGTGGCCTTGCGCCGCGCGAGCGCGAGCTGGATCGTGCCGTCGCCGGGACGGTCCCAGTCGAGCGGCACGGTGAGCTTGCCGCATTCGGCCCCTTGCCCGGTAGGACACGGTTTCCAGTCGATGGCCGCGGGAGCGGCGGTCGCCGGTGCCGCGGTGAACAACGCCGTCGCCGCGGTGACCGCGGTGATGGCGGCGGCCAGTTTCCTGCCCAGACCCAATGCCCTGCCCCTTCGGCGTGAACTGGAGACGTCGGAGCCCTCGATCTTGCCAGAAGGTGACAGGAGCCACTAGTGCGGGTTTACCGTCCTTTGTGGACGGTTCGGGTGCTGGCCAGGTGCACGGTGAAGTCGAGCGGGATCAGCCCGTCGGGCCGCGCCAGCGCCGGAGCCTGGGAGAGAAAGGCGGTTTCCAGCGCCTGGCAAGCGGGTTCGCCGAGCGGGAAGAGGTTGTAGACGGTCGAGACGAACTCCCAGACCTGATCCAGCGGACCGCTGAAGTCGATCTTCTCGGTGCGCCACTGAACGGGAGCGAACCCGGCCGGGACGAGGATGTCGTCCAGCCCGGCCTGAGTGCGGGTGCGCTTGTCGCCGAGCGGAGGCAACCGCTGCTCGGCCGGGACGTCGGCGAGGATTTCCCGCAGCAGCTTGCCGAACAGGGCGCGGGCCCCGCCTTCGGCCGCCCCGCCGCTGAGGACGAGCGAGAGCTGTCCGCCCGGCCGGAGCACGCGGGCCAGTTCCGCGGCCACCTCGTCGATGTCAGTCATCAGCATGAACGCCATGTGCGACACGCAGGAATCGAAAGAGCGGTCCGCGAACGGAAGTTGCTGTGCCAGGCCTTCCGCGACCGTTGCCGGACGCTGCCGGGCGAGGGCCAGGTCCACCCTCGACAGGTCGACTCCGATCGCCTGATGTCCCGCCGCGGCAAGGAGTTCGAGCAGGAATCCGTCGCCGCAAGCCAGGTCGAGTACGCGTCCCGGAGAAGCGAGCTCGTCCCGGAGAAGCTCGTAACTCGACCGCCCGTCGCCGCTTCGGCCGTCGCCGAACGCGCGCGACGTAACCGCCGGATGGCTTGCGTGGAAGGCACGAAAGAAGGTTTCTTGCGCGGACCTGGTCACTCTCCCAACTTACGCACCGGCGCGAAATCCCGCCCTCTGTTTGTAGAATCAGCGGATGGCGGACGTGGTGCCCGATCGGCGCGAGGCTGAGGTCTGGTGTTCCTACCAGCGCGTGCAGCGGGCGCTCGGCAGCGCGCTCGACCGGCAGCTGGAGCGCGACGCCGGGATCTCCGGAGCCGACTACGCCCTCCTCGTCCCGCTCGCGAACGAACCGGACGGCGTGCTGCGGATGCGCGAACTCGGCGCGACCGTCGAATGGGACCGCAGCCGGCTGTCGCATCACGTGAGCCGGATGTGCAAGCGCGGGCTGGTCACGCGGGAGAACTGCACCGAGGACGCGCGCGGGGCGAACGTCCGGCTCACCGAGGCCGGTCGCGCGGCGGTCGCGGCGGCCAGGGAGCAGCACGGCGAACTCGTGCGCCGGTATTTCTTCGACCAGGTCAGCGGCCCCGAGCTGGAGCTGCTCGGCCGCGTTTTCTCCCGGATGCTCACCCGGCTGGCGCAGGACTGACGGAGATCGTCAGCGCTCCGTGCGGGCGCGGTAAGCGGTGCGCCGCAGTCTTGCCGCATCGCCTACCGATCCAGGGGAGCAGAGATGACCAGCAAGACAGTTCTCGTGTCCGGCGCCAGCGTCGCGGGTCCGTCCGCCGCCTACTGGCTGCACCGTTACGGCTATTCGGTGACCGTCGTCGAGGCCGCGCCGCAGCTGCGGCCGGGCGGACAGGCCGTCGACTTCCGCGGCGAGCAGATGAAGCTCGTCGAAGCGATGGGCCTGCTCGACGACCTGCGGGAGCACGAGACCGCACTGCGCGAGCAGGTGCAGCTCGACCCGTCCGGACAGCCCGCCTTCACCCTGCCGAGCGGGTTCACCAACGGCGAGCTGGAGGTCCTGCGCGGCGACCTCGCCCGCGTCCTCTACGACCACACCAGGGACTACACCGAGTACGTCTTCGGCGACCGCGTCACCTCGCTGACCGAGACCTCCGACGGCGTCGACGTCACCTTCCGCCACGGCGCCCCGCGCCGGTTCGACCTGGTGGTCGGCGCGGACGGGATCCACTCCGGCGTGCGGACGGCCGCGTTCGGCCCGGAGGCGAAATTCCGCACCGACCTCGGCTACCACGTCGCCGGGTTCACCGCGCCCAACCACCTGCGCCTCGACCACGCGGGCCTGCTCTACAACGAACCCGGCCTCGGCGCGATCGTCACCAGCCACCGCGATCCGGAGACCGTGACTGTCGGCCTCACTTTCCGCGGCGACCCGGACGGATACGGCCGTCCCGACCTGGCCCGGCAGAAGGACATCGTCACCGAGGTCTTCGCCGGCGCCGGATGGGAACTCCCGCAGCTGCTCACCGCGGTCGCCGACGCACCTGACCTGTACTTCGACACCGTCGGCCAGATCAAGCTCGACAGCTGGTCGCGCGGCCGGGTCGTGCTGCTCGGCGACGCGGCCTGGTGCGCCGGGCCGGGCGGATCCGGCACCGGTCTCGCGATGATGGGCGCGCAGGTGCTGGCCGGTGAGCTGGCCGCGGCGGGCGGCGACCACGTGACCGCGTTCGCCCGCTACGAGCAGCGGCTGCGCAAGCCCGCCCGGGTGGGGCAGCGCAACGGAGCCGGTTCGGGCGATTTCCTGGTCCCGGCCACTGAGGAGAAGCTGCGCAAGCGCAACCGGATGTACCGCAAGCTGACCGGCCCGATCGGCCGCCGCCTCTTCGAGTACATGGGCAACCGCGCGGCGAACGCGGTCAAATACCGCGAATACCCCCAGCCCCACGCGCACGCCTTGCCTTGACGCTGACGACAACGTTTAACGTCGCAGGCATGCGCATCGGCGAACTGGCTCAGCGGACCGGGACCACCACGCGGGCCCTGCGCTTCTACGAGGCACAGGGCCTGCTCCTGGCGGCGCGCGCGGCGAACGGCTATCGGGAGTACGACGAGGACCACCTGCGGCTCGTCAAGGAAATCCAGACCCTGCGCACGGTCGGATTCAGCCTCGACGACACCCGCCCGTTCGTCGATTGCCTCCGCACCGGCCACGACGCGGGCGACGCGTGCCCGGCGTCGGTCGAGGTGTACCGGCGGAAGCTGGACGAGGTCGAGGCCTGCATGCGCGACCTCGCCGCGGTCCGGGCCGCTTTGCTCGACAAGCTCGCCGCCGCCACCGCGCATCCGGCCGACCCGTGCACTGCCGAACCCGAGGAGTCCTGATGACCACCGACGCCACCTTCGCCGCCGACGTCCTGGACCACGACCAGCCCGTCCTGGTCGATTTCACCGCCGACTGGTGCCCGCCGTGCCGGATGATCGCGCCGGTGCTCGCCGAGATCTCCGCGGAACGGCCCGGCCTCACCGTGCGCGAGCTCAACACCGACGAAAACCCCGAAACGATGCGCGCGTACCAGGTGATGGCCCTGCCGACGCTGATGCTGTTCCGCGACGGAACCCCGGTCGCGTCGTTCGTCGGGGCCCGGCCGAAGGCGAAACTGCTCGCCGAACTGGACAAGCTGCTGGGCTGAACCGGTGTCCTTCCCGGTTTGCCCGGTGCGCGGGTGACGGAGCAGGTACAAAGAGTGCACGACTTTCGGGGAGGCCGTGCCATGACCGCTTTCGTGCGCTCTTACCTGTTCCTTCGCCGCGCCATCGGGGTGCTCGGGATCCTGCTGCCGATCGTCGTGATCGTCGGGAAGGAACTGCTCGAGGGCGGCGGCCTGCTCGGTTCGCTGAGCGGCTATTACTACAGCGATCTCCGGAACGTCTTCGTCGGCACGTTGTGCGCGATCGGCGTCTTCCTGATCGCCTACCGCGGTTACGGCCGCGTCGACGACATCGCGGCCAACGTCGCCGCGATCGCCGGCATCGGCGTCGCGCTGTTCCCGACCCAGCCGGTCTCGCCGACGCCCACCGAGCACGCGATCGGCATCGCGCATCTGGTGTTCGCCGCGATCTTCTTCCTCACCCTCGCGTTCTTCTGTCTCTTCCTGTTCACGAAGGACGACGGCGCGCCGACCAAACGCAAACGTTCGCGCAATGCGATCTACCGGACGTGCGGCATCGTGATGCTCGCCTGTCTGGTGCTGATCGTGGTGAACGGCCTGTTCTTCAGCGCCGCCACCGCGGCCCTGCACCCGACCCTCTGGCTGGAGTCGCTCGCGGTGTTCGCGTTCGGTTTCGCGTGGCTGACGAAGGGCCAGACGCTGCTGGGCGACCAGCCGCAGCCGCGGCCCGCGGCTCAGGCCAGCTTGCCGTAAGCCTCCGACACCTGGGTGAGCCAGGCGACCTCGGCGGCGAACGTCTTCGCGTCGTGGTCGTCGAACGCGCCGTTGTCCTGGCTCTCCGCCGGGGCCAGGCCCGAGGTCTTCGCCTCCAGCGCCTGGCGGATCTTGCGGGCCTCGGCCATCGCCTGGTCGCTGTCCGGGGCGTCGGCGCGGTCCATGTACGGGCGCAGCGCGCGCCAGCCGTCGCGGATCTCGATCACCCGGCGATGCAGCCGGTAGTGCAGGTCCGACCAGCGCCGGTCGGTGTCTCCCTCGGCCGGCGGTTCCAGCGCGATTCCCGGCGACGATTCGTACAGCGAATGCCACAGCGGGTAGAGCGCGCGATAGGAACGGTAATTGCGCTGCCATCGGGCGACCGACGAGACGTGCTCGCCCCACGACGGCATGGTCAGCCCGAACGACACGATCACGATGCCCAGCGCGCTGAACACCGACGGGGCGACCGCCCACGCACCGAGATGCCAGCCGAGCGCCGGGCTCACGATGTTCACCGCGCGCGTGGCGCAGTAGCAGAACAGCACGACCGCGCCGACCGCGAGCGTCCGCAGCGTCCGGCGCAGCCACACGCGCGACGTGCTGCGCGCGTACGGAAGACATTGCAGGTAGATCGTCACGCACGGCACGGCCTGCGAAATGATGAACAGCAGCAGGTAGGTGAGGATCACCGGGTCGCTGCTGCCCACCGCGAAAGCGGTGCCGGGGGTGCCCGGTTTGTTGCCGATGAAGAACAGCACGGTCAGCACGACGAACAGCACCGCGCCGGAAACGATCCACGCCCGGATCCGCGTGCGGATTTCCGCCAGGGGATTGGCCCACAGCATCAGCAGGAGCTGCGCGCTGATGCAGTAGGCGACCGCGGCCAGGTGCAAGATCAAGATCGCCAGATTGGGGATCCCGAACAGCGAGCCGATGCTGAGCGAGAGGGCGCCGAGGGTGAAGGTGACGCACTGCAGGATCAGCGTCGTCATCAGCACGATGTAGGCCGGGTCGCGCCACGAACGACGCATCGAGAAAAGCTTGTACAGCAAAGCCGCGTACGAGGAGACCGCCGACAGCGAGAATAAGATGATCTTCAGAGTGTTCACTCGCGCCCCCGGAACGGCCTCAGCGCCCGGTGGGCGGAACGGTGTGCGCGGCACTCTTGGCGGAATTGTTCACGATCGGCGACCATACACCACCGCAAGTGCCGGAACTAGGGCCGGAAAACTGGTTCTGGCCTGGGCGAATTCCGGATGGATCCCGGGTGTCGGCCGCCTGCTCGAGCGCTGCCGCGGGTGATCTTCCGGTGAACGGCGGGCGACCGGGTCGTGAGCGGCCGCAACGGGGTGCGCCCGTCGCTAGGGTGTCGCCATGAGTCTCCAGGTGGTGATCGGGTACGGACCGGCGGGGGCGGCCACCGCCGCGCTGCTGGCTGAACAAGGGGAGCGGGTCCGGGTGGTCGGCCGGTCGCCCCGGGAGCCCGAACCGGGGCTGGAGCACGTCTCCCTCGACGCCGCTGACCAGGCCGCGCTCATCGAAGCGACCAAGGGCGCGACGGCGATCTACAGTTGCGCGAGCCCGCCGTATCACCGGTGGGCGGCCGATTGGCCGCCGTTGCAGGCCGCGATCTGTGCCGCGGCCGAAGCGAACGACGCGCTGCTGGTGTCGCTGGGGAATTTGTACGGTTACGGTCCGGTCGATGGTCCGCTCACCGAGAATCTGCCGCTCGCGGCCACCGGAACCAAGGGCCGGATCCGGGCATTGCTGTCCGAACAACTGCACGCATTGCACGACGAGGGCCGCATCCGCGCGGTCGAGGTGCGGGCTTCCGATTTCTTCGGCCCCGGAGTGACCGACGGCGGCCATCTCGCCGCTCGCGTGGTGCCGAACGTGCTGCGCGGGCAGAAGGTGCAGGTACTCGGCGATCCGGACGCCTCGCACAGTTGGACGTACATTTCCGATGTCGCGCGCACGCTGGTCGCGGCCGCGCGGAAAGAAAACGCGTGGGGCAAGGCCTGGCACGTGCCGACTGGTCCGCCGCGGTCCGCCCGGGTGATGGTCGCGCTGTTGTGCGAGGCGGCGGGAGTGCCTCCGGTGCCTGTGCAACGGCTTTCCCCGATGTTACTGAACGCGGCCGCGCTCGTTTCGCCGATGCTGCGCGAGCTGCGGGAGGTCCGTTACCAGTTCGACCGCCCGTTTGTCCTCGATTCCGGTGCGGCACAGGAATTTTTCGAGATCGCGCCGACGCCCGAGAAAGATCAATTCCCGGCCACTGTGCGCTGGTGGCGTGATCGGTTGGCTACCGTGAGTTGAGATGCCTGTGCATTCCTCCGCACCTTGCCCAATGCCCTTGAAAAACTGGGTAAGAACGGGCAATCTCGGTGTCGACTGGGTGGGAATCGGCACGAGGAAGTCATGCCATGGGGTCCGTAAGATCTGGGTGGGAAGAATCCGAAAATAGCCAGGACATCGCCGTTGTCGGAATGGGATGCCGTTTTCCGGGGGCGCGCAACGTCAACGAGTACTGGGATCTGCTGAGCGAGCCCAAACCGCAGTTTCGGCGGGTGCCGGATTCGCGGTGGCGGCGGGAGGCGTTCTACAACGAGGATTTCCGGGACAGCGGCGCGGTCTACTCCGACCGCATGGCGCTGCTGGAGGACGTCGGCGACTTCGACGCCGGGCACTACAAGATCCCGCCGCGGCGGGCCAAATCGCTCGATCCGCAGCACCGGCTGCTGGTCGACCTGACCCGCGAGGCGCTGCAGGACGCGGGATGGGAAGCCGAGGGCTTCGACCGCGAAGACACGTCGGTGATCATGTCGCTCAGCGACAGCGGCTACCGCGACATGAGCACACTGCACCTGCGGATGAAACAGCTGATCGGCGGCGAGTTCGGCCGGGCGGGCGATCCGGCGATGGCCGAGGCGGCGTCCGCGGTCAGCGGCCTGCACGCCACCGCGATGGCCGGGCTGCTGCTCAACATGGGTCCGAGTTCGATCAGCAACGTCTTCGACCTGCACGGAGAGAGCTACGCGCTCGATTCGGCCTGCTCCGGCGGGCTGACCGCGGTGGCGAACGCGGTGTTCGCCCTGCGCGCGGGCCGCTGCCGGATCGCCGTCGCCGGCGGCGCGCAGCTGGTACTGGCCCCGGACCTGTTCGTGGGCCTGTGCCGGATCGGCGCGATCTCGCGCGCAGGCGAATGCCGTCCGTTCGACCGCCGGGCGGACGGATTCGTGCTCGGCGAGGGGGCCGGCGTCCTGGTGCTGCGCCCGCTCGCGGACGCACGGGCGGCGGGCGACCGGGTGTACGCGGTGATCCGCGGCGTCGGGCTGTCCAACGACGGCACGGTCAAGGGCGGCATGATGCCGCAGGAGTCCGGGCAGCTGCGGGCGCTGCGGCGGGCGTACCAGGACGCGGGGGTCGACCCGGCGTCGGTCGGGTACCTGGAAGCGCACGGCACCGCGACCGCGGTCGGCGACGACGTGGAGATCAGCGCGCTGAGCGAGCTGCGCCGCGGCGCGGAGAACCCGGCGTACCTCGGGGCGGCGAAGTCGGTCGTCGGGCATTCCCTTGGCACCGCGGGAATCGCCGGTTTGATCAAGTCCATTTTGTCCGTCCACAAGGGACAGATCCTGCCGCAGCCGGATTTCGAACCGGCCGATCATCTGCCGCTGCGGGACGCCGGGCTCCAGGTGGCGGGCCAGGCCACGCCGTGGGACAGCGACGGACCGCGCCGGGCCGGGGTGAGCGCGTTCGGCTTCGGCGGCTCGAACGTGCACGTGGTCGTCGAGGAAGCGGCGCAGGAACCGCCGCCCGCCGAGACGCCGCGGCTGCTGCTGCTCACCGCACGGGACCGGGCCGGGCTCGCCAGGCACGCCCGCGAGGTGGCCGAGGCGCTCGGCAGCGAGAACCCGCCGCTGGCCGCCGTCGCGGGCACGCTGGCTCGCCGGACGCTCTTCCCGGAGCGGCTCGCGGTGGCCGCGGACGACGTCGCGGACGCGGTGTCCAAGCTCGTCGCCGCGTCGGTCGCGCTCGAATCCGGCCAAAGCGGCGAGCTCGTGCCAGGCGTGTTCGCTGGTGTGGTGTCACCGGGAGCGGAGCCGATCGAGGACGGGGTGCCGGCCGAGCTGGCTCCCCGCGCGGTCGCCGGGGCGGGCCTGCGTCCGGTGGCGGACGGCCTGCCGCGCTGCACGCTGCCGCCGAGCCCGCTCAGCCCGCGCCGGCACTGGGTGGTCGACGACGCGAAGCTCGCCAAGGCGCAGACGCTGGAGCCGCTCGGGGCTGCCGCGACGCCGGTCGAGGAGACGGAGGAGACGACGTCCGCGCGGGATGTGCTGGCGATCGTGCTCGAGGAAGTCGCGCGGACGACCGCGTTTCCGGTCAGCGAGTTGTATGCCGGGCAGTTGCTGGTGGACGATCTCGGCTTCGATTCGTTGATGCTCACCGAGTTGGAAGCGCGGCTGCGGAAGCGGTTCCCGGGGGCTCCGGTGGAGGTCGAGCAGTCGGGGTCGCTGACGGTGGGGGCGGTCGCCGGGATGCTCGCTCCGGCAACGGATTTGGTGCCTGCCGCTCCGGTTCCGGCTGCTCCGGCTCCGTCGTGGGATCCGGCCAGTGCGGCGATCGAGGAGTTCCCGGAAGCAGCGGCTATCGAGGCGCGGTTGACGGAGTTCGACGATCTCGGGGTGCCTAATCCGTACTTCCGCAAGCATCAGGGGCGGATGGACGCTACGACGTCCGTGTCCGGGCGGGAGTACCTGTCCTTCTCCAGCTACAACTACCTTGGGCTGGCCGGGCACCCTGCGGTGACTGCGGCGGTGCACGACGCGGTCGAGCGGTACGGGACTTCCGTGTCCGGCAGCCGATTGCTTGCCGGGGACCGGGATTTGTCGCGGGACCTGGAGACGGAGCTGGCCGCGTTCCTCGGGGTCGAGGACAGTCTCGTCCTGGTGAGCGGGCACGCCACGAATGTCGGGGCGATCGGTCATCTGGTCGGGCCCGGGGATTTGATCGTGCACGATTCGCTGGCGCACGACAGCATTCTGCAAGGGTGTGCGCTGTCCGGGGCTACGCGGCAACCGTTTCCGCACAACGACACAGCACGGCTGGAGGACGTGCTGCGTCGGACGCGGTCACGGTTCCGGCGGGTGCTGATTGTGGTTGAAGGCGTTTACAGCATGGACGGGGATCTTGCGGATCTGCCTGCGTTGATTGAGCTTAAGCGGCGCTATGGGGCGTTGCTGATGGTTGACGAGGCGCACAGTATCGGGACGATGGGTCCGCGCGGGGCTGGGGTTGGGGACCACTTCGCGGTGGATCGGTCCGGGGTTGATCTCTGGATGGGGACGCTGTCGAAGTCGCTCGCCGGGTGCGGAGGGTATCTGGCTGGGTCGGCTCGGACTGTGCGGTGGTTGCGGTATTCGTTGCCTGGGTTTGTTTACAGTGTGGGGATTACTCCGGCTAATGCTGCGGCTTCGCTTGCGGCGCTTCGTGTGTTGAAGGAAGAGCCGGAGAGATTGGTGCGGTTGCGGGAGAATTCCCGGTTGTTCTTGGAACTGGCTGCTGCGGCGGGGGTGCCGACTGGGGTGGCTGGGGGGACGCCGATCGTGCCTTGCGTGGTGGGGAGTTCCCGGGTCGCGTTGAGACTGGCTACGGCGTTGTTCGAAAGGGGGGTGGTGGTGGATCCGATTTTGTATCCGGCGGTGGATGAGGAGTTGGCTCGGTTGAGGTTCTTCATCACCAGTGAGCATCGGGAGGATCAGCTGCGGTATGCGGTGGGGGTTTTGGGGGCTGAGTTGGGTGGGTTGAGGTAGGCGGCTCGTCGCCTGGCGGCGACATTGCGCCCGTTGGTTGCGTGGGGCACCCCGAAGCTTGATTGTGCTGACGGGCGGTGGGTGCTTGTCAAGGCGGGAAAGATGCCTTGACAAGCCCCCACCGCCCGCAGGGAGGCTTCGTATCGGGGTGCGGGGGAGGGGCTGGGTGCCTCGATAGCGGGTGCATCGGCTGCGGTTGGGTGCCTTGATGGTTGGGTGCATCGGCTGCGAGGGTGTGGCTGGGTGCTTCGATCGTTGGGTGCACTGGCTGCGGGTGGTTCGTGGTGNGCTTCGATCGTTGGGTGCACTGGCTGCGGGTGGTTCGTGGTGGGGGCTAGCGCCCCAATGTGGCATTGGGTGCGTCAGATGCACCCAATGTGGCGTTCGGTGCGTCCCCCGCACCCAATGCCACATTGGGGCGGCATCCCGGCCGACGGCTGCGAGCCCCGGCGGGGTGGTCCGTGAAGGGCTCCTCGAGGGAATCTAAGTCCGTGAAGGGGCCCCTCACGTACTTCGGCTGGTCGTGAGGGGAACCCTGAGGGAATCATCGTCCGTGAGGGCGGCCCTCACGTACCGGTGCGCTAGAGGAGCGAGCGTTCGATGCGGTCCATCGGCTTTTCCCCTGCTTTGGGGGTTTCGGCGATGGGTTTCGACGGCGTGCCCATGCGTTCCGACAGCAGGAAGGCGATGATCTCCGCTTCCTGTTCCTGTGCGTCGTCGTAAGTGGCGCGCATCAGCATGTCCCGGACGATGTCCGGGTCCAGGTTGGGGAACAGCGAGCGGGCGCTCTCGTCGTCAAGGAGACCCGAGCCGCGATGACAGCAGATGATGTGGCCCAGCTCGTGCAAGATGATGTGCTCCTGGTGCGCCCCGGTGGTGTTGGCGTCGAAGAAGATCAGATCCTCGCCCCGTGCGGCTACCCACATGCCGCACGGGTGCGACGCTGGCATCGGCAGCGGCACGAGGGTGATCGGCCGTTCGCGGATTTCGCCCAGGCGGGCGCAGAGGGTGGCCAGGTCGTACTTCGGCGGGAGGTCGAGTTCGGCGATTCGCTGGGCGCCTTCGTCGCGCATCCGTCGCAGCTGCTCGCGCCGCTGCGGGGCTTCGGACGGGGTGCCGGTCACCGCGCCGCTTCGTCCGTGACCGGGGGCAGCCCCTGCATTTTGCGGTATTGGTCCATGATCGTGGTGATCGCCTGGAGGTTTTCCTCGCGCATGCCCGCCGCGCGCATGGCGACCGCGCGGACGCCTGCCTGGCGCATCGCCTCCACCGCGGCCAGCTCCGACAGCACCGATCCGGCCACCTCGTCGTCGAAGAAGTACGCGACGGAGACGCCGAAGAATTTCGCCAGTGCGGCCAGCAGTTCCTGAGACGGATTGGTCCGTTTGCCCGTGCGTAGCTGAGACAGGTACACCGCGCCGACCTTCAGCTCCGGCGTGGCCCGCTTCAGTTCGGCTGCCACCTCGGCGTTCGTCCAGTGCCTCCCCTGCGGGCGCACCGTGCGGAACAGGTCGTCGAGTCTGGAGGCCAGGGTGGGCCGGGCATCCGCCGGCTGAGTGTCTTCGGACATGCTGCTACGCCCCTCCAGTTGCAGCTGATTGCTCTCAGCTAAGGCGACTATCTCAGATTAGCTCACAGTTGACAATCGCCGGAGGGCTCCACAAGACTGTGCCTCAACGAGATAGCTGGTGGCTAACTCGCCACACAAACCGGGCAAGAGCGGCAGGCGTAGTACCGGCCCGGGGCGACGCTGGGGGTGTCGCCCCGCTCGGTCCGCCGAGGCCGGGTCCGGAGGCAGCAGACGTGTCAGCGAACTGCCTCCGGGCCCGGCGCACTACGCCGCTGGTCGGACCGCGGAGCGCGCCAGCGCCGGGGGATGTGCGGAACTTCGGGAGCCGGTAGATGGCAGCGGCGGGCGCCGGACTGACGGATCACGCCTGTCCAGCAGCCGACTGCGCTGAGGCCGGAGGTGTTCCGGTGCGGAACCTCCGGCAAGCACCATGGCTGGCAGAGCTGTCAGCGAACCGCTTCCGGACCGGCGAACTGCGCCCATTCGTCAGCCCACCGCGCCGCGCGCCGGTGGTCGAGCACTCGCCGCGCGATCCAGAACGCGCCGCCCAGCACGCCGACCGCGCACAGCCAGCAGAAGGCCGCGACGAGCACGCCGTTGGTGACCGCGTCCGCGTGCGTCAGCGGGGCGGTGGTCTGCTTGCCGCTGTCGTCCAGCCAGATGTCGGTGGTCGAGCCCTCGGTCGCGGAGGCGGCGGGCACCGTGATGACGCCGGTCCGCTGCACGCCGTGCGGGGGCTTCCAGACCGCGTTCACGCGCGCGGTGTTCGCGATCGGCGCGCTGTCGCCGACTGAGGCGGCCGGCTGCGCGGCCGTCGTCAGCACCGTGGCGGTGACCTGGTGCCGCGACTGCAGCTGCGCGTCCGACGCGGCGGTCTCCGCGGCGATGTCCTCGCTGCCGATCATCATCGCGAAGGGAATCGCGATGAGCGCCAGCAGCGTGACGATCCCGGCGAGTACGCCTTCGATCCGGTCCGACCGTCGCACGAGCGGGTTGCGCACGGCGCCGAGCCGTCGGAGCAATCGTTTACCAGGGTGTGGTGGTCTGCCTGCCCGAGTCCTGTTCCGCATGCCTCTCATGGTCCTCTTTCGCGCGCGCGAGCGCTGTGTCCCGCACAACGTTTTTCATGTTTTTCCTGGGGATCCGGTGTGTTTTCGCTTACCTCCGGGCCCGGGGACTACCCGTGTGGGTGACGACGAGCGGAGGTTGCGCCTTGTGGGGGCAGGGTTTCGCGGGGCGCGACGAGTGGTCCAGGCCAATGTCTGGCGGCTCCGGTACGCGTTGCCCGGGTTGATCTTTCGCCGGGTTCGGCCGCGGATGGGTTGCGGTATCGATGGTTCGGTGCCGCGGTCGCTCGGTGGATCGTCTGATTCGCACGGTTCGCGTTGGCGGGCAAGCGATCTTGCCGCGTCGGCGTCCGGTGCGACTGGGTGCCGGGAGTTCGCCTGCGGGCAACCGGGCGTTTCCGCCGGGGACAGCCCGGGCAGACAGGTCCGCCCGGGCCGATCGGGAAAACGCTCATTGCCGTCCGGTCCGGAATCGGGGTATCGCCAAGCACAAACCGGGGGAACGCTCCCGATATCCGGGAACCATTCAGTCGACCAGTCGAATCGTCGCCGTCGGACTGTGCGAACGACGCCGGGTGATCCCGTGTTCGGCGACGATTCCGAGTTGGATGCTGCGATCGGCGGGCGCCCAGTAGCCCGTGCGCACGAAATAGCCGTCCATTGTGCAGAGCCGGTTCGCGCTCTTGCGGGAACTGATCGCTTCCCAGCCCCATTGCCGTCCGGTCTCCTCGACGCCGTTGCGCCGCACGTGCAGCCGCGGGTTCCCGATCTCCCGGCAGTACGCGCTGCCGTCCGCGATGTACAGCACGCCGTCGACCTTGTAGAACCGCTTGCCGTCCAACAGGCTCACCTGGCCGGACAGGGTGAAGTGCACCCTGCCGCCATGGGCCCCGTCCATCGTCCAGTCGAGACAGAATTCCTTCGTCGGAACCTCGAGCGACTGGGTCATGGCCGTGTCTCCTTTGCTCGCCTTCCGGAGCGTCCAGGAAAATATAAGGAAGAAACGCGTTCCCGACAGGTATCGGGAACCGTTTTCACCCGAAGAGGCCCGGCGGACACGCATCGTGGTCAAGCCCCGATTAATCGGTGGAATTACCGCCGATGGGGTATCGCGGATACGATCAGTGAATTCTCCTTGCCCGAAACCGGTGGCGGCGCACCGGCGCCGGGACCGGCGGGCCGTGCGGGTCGTGTCGGCAGCGTGACATCTTCCATGACGCTTGTCATAGTTCCGGCCGTGTGCCACCCTCGGGTTATGACGACTGTCATGACCGCCGTGCGACCGGCCACCGCCGGTTCCGTGGCCGACCTCGTCCGCGCCTGCTCGCCGGAATCGCTGAGCCGCCGGTTCACCCTCGGCGGCCCGATCGAGCCGGACGCGGTCCTGTCCAGGTACCAGCGATTCCTCCTGGTCGACACGGCCCTCGTCGCCGAGGTTTCGGGCGTGCCCGCCGGGCTGCTGAACGCGGTCCCGGAGGACGACCGCCGCGTCGAACTGGGGCTGCTCGTCGCCGACCGATGGCAGCGGAGGGGCATCGGCCGCGGCCTCGTCCGGCTGGCCGCGGAGCAGTGGCGCGGCTGGAAGCTGCACGCCACCGTGCAGGAGGGCAACGTCGCTGCGGAAGGATTGCTGCGGGCGTGCGGGTTCCGCTTCGTCCCGGGATACCGCGGCGAGAACGAGTACGAGCTGACGGTCACGGAGGAGACGCTCGATGACGGAACGGCCGGCGCGCGACCGGATGGTCTTCAGCGCTGCGCAGTTGCTGCGTACGCAGGGCTTGAGCGGCACTGGCATGCGCGAGGTGGTAGCGCATGCCGAAGCGCCGCGGGGGTCGCTTCAGCACTACTTCCCGGGCGGTAAGGAACAGCTGTTCGGCGAAGCCATCGATTGGGCAGGGCGCTACGCCGCGCGACGCGTGACGCGCGCGATGGACTCGCTGCCGGACCCGACGCCGTCCGCGCTCTTCGCCGCTGTTGTCGAGAACTGGCGCGCGGAGTTCCTCGAGATCGGCTACGACTACGGCTGTCCGTTAGTCGCCACAGTCACCGACACGGCGGCGTCGAGCGAGCCGTTGCGTGAGCGTGCGAACGACGCCTTCGCGCAGTGGCGGAAGCCCATCGTGTCCGCGCTGCAGCAGATGGGCGTACCGGCGGCGCGCGCTGCTTCGCTGGCAGTGTTGATGATCAGCGCGCTTGAAGGAGCGTTAGTGCTGGCCCGGGTCGAGCACTCGGTGACGGCGCTTGACACGGTTGTCGAGGAGCTAGGTCCAGTTCTCGACGCCGCTGTGGACAAGCGCCGCCGTCGCTAGCGCCTGTCGAGCTTCGCGCGCAACGTGGCGACAGTGTCCGGGTCGTGCAGCAGTTCGGCGAAGTGCTTGGACTCCGACTCCATGCGCTCTTCGACGCTCTCGTCAGTGCGGTCGTGCAACAGCGCGCGCGTCGCTGTCAGCGCGCGTACTGACCGCTCCGCGAGGGTCGCGACGCGTTCTGCGACGCGCTTACTGAGCGCTGTCTCGTCAGGGAGCACTTCGTTGACCAACCCGAGTTGCGCCGCTTCGACCGCAGGCAGGCGTTCTCCGAACAGCAGCAGCTCCGTCGCACGCTGCGGTCCGACTCGACGCGGCAGCGCGTAACTACTGCCGAACTCCGGCACCAGCCCCAACGGTACGAAGGGGAACTGCAGGTAGCTGCGTTCGGTGGCGTAGACGAGGTCGCAGTGCAGCAGCAGGGTCGCGCCGATGCCGACAGCGGGACCGTCGACCGAGGCGACGACTACTGCCTGCGTCGCGAGCAACGCCTCTTGGAAGACCCGCGCAGGCGTCTTCGTGCGGTCACCGGCTTCGTGCGCGAGGAAGTCGCCGAGGTCGTTGCCCGCGGTGAACGCACCGCTGGCTCCGCTCAGTACGACGATCGGCGTGCGGACAGCGTCGAAGGCGTCCGCGAGGGCGACGTACATCGCCTTCGTGAGCGCGTTCCGCTTCTCCGGACGGTTGATGGTGATGGTGGTGACCTGTCCGTCGACAGTCGTCTCGATGCTCATTCACAGCTCCGCAACAGCAGCGAGCAGCAGATCAACTTCCGCTGCAGTCGTGTACGGCGCGATGCCAGCGCGTACGGCACCAGTGTCGCCAAGACCGAGATGCCGAGCGCACTCGATGGCGTAGAACGTCGAAGCAGGCGCGTTGATCCCGCGCGCGCCGAGACGCTCGTACACCGCCTGCGGCGTCAGCCCGGTGACCGAGAACAACACTGTCGGCGTACGGCGACGCGTCGGCGAGCCGTATCGAACGACGCGCGGCAGTGCGGCGAGCCCGTCTTCCAGACGCTGCAACAGTGCGTCTTCGTGCTCTTCAAGCGCCGTAAGCGACGTACGCAAACGTTCGCGACGACTGCCTTCACTCGGCACGAGCCCGGCGAGGAAGTCGATAGCGGCGGTAGTGCCCGCGAGGAGCTCGTACGGCAACGTACCCAGCTCGAAACGCTCCGGAACCGCGTTGCTCGACGGCAGCAGCTTGTCCGGCTGCAACGTCTCCAGAAGATCCGGTGCGGCGGCGAGAAGGCCGAGGTGCGGTCCGAGGAACTTGTACGGCGAGCAGGCGTAGAAGTCCGCACCCAGCGCGGCGATGTCGACCACTGTGTGCGGCGTCAGGTGCACGCCGTCCACGTAGCTCAGCGCGCCTGCTTCGCGGACCGCGCCGGTAATCGCCGGGATGTCCGGACGCGTGCCCAGCAGGTTGGAGGCAGCAGTGACCGCTACCAGGCGCGTCCGATCAGTGAGCAGTTCCGTGATCGATGACGTCGGCAACTCGCCGGTCTCGGGATCGAAGTCCGCCCAGCGAACAGTCGCACCGCGCGCTTCGGCCGCCTGGACCCACGGCCGGACGTTGGCGTCGTGGTCGAGCCGGGTGACCACGACCTCGTCGCCCGGCCCCCAGTTCTTCGCGAGCGTGCGGGAGAAGTCGTAGGTCACCTGCGTCATGCTGCGCCCGAACACGACGCCCTCCGGTTGCGCGCCGAGCAGGTCAGCGACAGCTTGCCGGGCTTCGCGCACGACGCCGTCCGCGCGGCGCTCCGCCGCCGTGACGGTGCCGCGGTTCGCGATGGCGGCGCAGAGGGTCGAGGAGACCGCTTCGCCGACCACGTCCGGGACCTGGGAGCCACCGGGTCCGTCGAAGTGGGCAGCGCCGTTCTCGAGCGCGGGGAAGTGCTTGCGGATCGCGTTCACGTCGTAGGCCACGGCTGCCAGCTTGCCTGATCCCCGGGCGAGTGTCGTGCTCCGCGCGGGTGCGATCATGCCGCTGTCCCGTTGCCCTTGGAGAGGGGTTCGCCGGTGCTTGCCGAACAGGTCGAAAAACTGCTCGCCCAGCCGTTGCCGTGGCCGATCGTGCAGGCAGGCGACCCCGTGCTGCGCGCCGCCGCCCGCCCGTACGAGGGCGAACTGAGCGACGAGCTGCTGTCCGGACTGATCGCGGGCATGAAGGAGACCATGCACGCGGCACCCGGCGTCGGCCTCGCGGCTCCGCAGATCGGCCTGTCGGTCCGGATCGCGGTGGTCGAGGACGGTGCCCGCGAACGCCCCGGCGTCGCTGAGTCCACGCTCGCCACCCGCGGGATCGTCCCGCTGCCGTTCCGCGTGCTGGTGAACCCCGAGTACACCCGAGTGGGCGACGAAACCGCCGCGTTCTTCGAGGGCTGTCTGAGCGTGCGCGGATGGCAGGCCGTCGTCGCGCGCCCCCTGCGGATCCGGCTTCGCGGCACCGACGAAACCGGTGCGGCCCTGGACGAGGAAATGTCCGGCTGGCCAGCACGAATCGTCCAACACGAGACCGACCATCTGCACGGCATCCTGTACCTGGACCGAGCCGAACTGCGCTCGCTGTCCACCCACGAAGCCGTCGCCCGCCGCTGGACCCAGCCGACCCCCGCCGACGCCGCCCGCGAACTGGGCTTCGACCTCCCCTGATTTCTCGCCGGCCCGTTTTTGTCGGTGCCCGCTGATACGTTCCTCCGCAGTTGCCCCGCCCGGGGCTCGCCACTGGGGAGGACCCTGATGAACTCGTTGCAAGACAAGGCAAATCTCTTCCGCGAACTGCACGCGGCTGATGTTCTCGTGCTGCCGAACGCCTGGGACGCAGGCAGCGCAGTCGCCATCGAACGCGCCGGTGCCCCCGCGATCGCCACCACCAGCGGAGGCGTCTCCTGGGCCCTAGCCAGAGGCGACGGCCAGCACCTGTCGCGGGCGGAAATGCTGACCGTGATCGCCCAAATCGCCGCAGCCGTAAAAGTCCCAGTAACCGCCGACGTAGAAGGCGGCTACGGCCTAGCCCCCTCAGCGGTCGCCGAAACCGTGCGAGGCGTGGTGGAGGCGGGCGCAGTCGGCGTGAACCTGGAAGACTCCCGCGCCGGAACCGCCACCCTCTTCACCCCCGATGAACAGGCAGAACGCTTCACCGCAGCCCGCGCCGCCGCCGCGACGGCCGGTCTGTCGGAACTGTGGATCAACGCCCGAACGGACGTGTACCTCTTCGGAATCGGCGAACCCACCGGCCGCTTCGACGACGTCCTGACCCGAGCCCGCGTCTACGCCGACGCCGGAGCGGACAGCATCTTCGTCCCCGGCTTGACGGACGTCGAAGTCCTGGAAGAACTGGCAAAGTCCTCGCCGATCCCGGTAAGCGCCATGGCAGGCCCGGGTGCGCCCCCAGTGTCCGATCTGGCTGCCGCTGGGGTGCGCCGAGTGAGCGTAGGAACGTCCATCGCCCAGGCGGCTTACTCCCTGGCCCACCATGCTGCGGCAGAGGTGCTGAAGCAGGGGACTTACGGGGAGGTGACCGGTGCGTTGGACTTTGGGACGGTGAACGGCTGGTTCAACTGACTCTCGGCGGAGGACGGGAGCCGCTGGAGTGGGGCGCCGCGGGCAGGCGATCTGAACAGGCGGGCGAGGCGAACTGGAGAGACAGGCGAGGCGAGCTGGGGCAGACGGGGGAGGTGAGCTGGGGCAGACGGGCGAGGCGGGACGCTGGCTTGCCCTCAATCCGAGCCGCCACTCACCCCACCCAAACCGCGATCCGGCCGCCCGGCTCGACTGCAACTCATCCCGCAACCAGCCACCCAGCCGCGGCCGACTCACCTCGCAACCAGCCACCCAGCCGCGGCCGACTCACCTCGCAACCAGCCACCCAGCCGCGGCCAACTCACCCCGCAACCAACCGCCTGCCCCGCTCCAGTTCCAGCAACCTCCGCTTGCACTCCACCCCAGCCGCGTAGCCGGTCAGCGATCCGTTGCTGCCCAGCACCCGGTGGCACGGCACCACGATGCCGATGGGGTTCCGGCCGTTCGCCAGGCCGACCGCGCGGGACGCCGTCGGGCGGCCGATCGACTCGGCCAGTTCTCGGTAGGTCGTCGTCTCGCCGTACGGGATCCGCAGGAGCGCCCGCCACACCGTCTCTTGGAAAGGAGTGCCGCTGAAAGCTAACGGAAGGTCGAACTCGACCCGGTCGCCGGCGAAGTACTCGTTCAGCTGACGGGTCGCCGCGGCGAACGGGCGGTCGTCCCGGTCGCCGAAGGCGGCTCGGGGCGGGCGGTACTGCTCGTCGCCGATGTAGAGGCCAGCCAGGCCGCCGTCGCGGGCCATGAGGGTCAGCGGGCCCTCGGGGCTGTCGAGGACGGTGTGCACCACGGTCATGCCGATTCCTCCGCGGGGATCCGGTTGATCGGGTGGTCGCCGGTCGCCCACAGGTGCTGGACCGCGTACGCACGCCAAGGCTGCCAGCGGGCGGCGTGCGCGATCAAGGCGGCTGGACTTGGTGGCAGGCCTAGGTTTTCGGCCGCGATCTTGACGCCTAGGTCGGTCGCGACAAAGGCGTCCGGGTCACCGAGGGCGCGCATGGCGATGCTCTCCACCGTCCACGGGCCGAAGCCGGGCAGGGCGGCCAGTTGTGCGCGGGCGTGGACCCAATCGCCGCCTGCGGTCAGGTCGACGTCGCCGGAAGCCAGGGCCGACACGAGACCCAGCAGGGTTGCGCGGCGGGACTTCGGCATGGCCAGCGTTTCCGGGTCCAGTTCCGCCAGCGATTCGGGGGACGGGAACAGGTGCGTCAGGCCGCCTTCCCGGTCCTCGATCGGGGTGCCGTGTGCCAAGACCAGGCGCGCTGCGTGGGTGCGGGCGGCCGCGGTCGAGACCTGCTGGCCGAGGACTGCTCGCACGGCGAACTCGGCCGAGTCGGTCGTGCGCGGGACGCGCCTGCCGGGTGCGGCGGCGACCAGGGGAGCGAGGGTCGGGTCCGTGGCGAGCTGTTCGTCGACGGCTACCGGGTCGGCGTCCAGGTCCAGCAGCCAGCGGCAACGGCTGATCGCGGCGGCCAGGTCGCGCAGGTCGGTTAGGCTCAGGCGGCACGCGACGTGGTCCGGCTCCGGGCGGAGCGACACCACGCCGTGGCCGTGCGGCAGTCGCAGGGTGCGGCGGTACGCGCCGTCGCGCCATTCCTCGACGCCCGGGACCGCGGTGGCGATCAGGTGCCCGAACAGGTTGTCCGGACACAGCGGCCGACGGAACGGGAGCCGCACCGACAGCACTCCCTGCGACTTGGTCCGCTTGCCGCCGCGGACGCGGGAGCGCAGCTCGCTCGGCGTCAGGGCGAAGACTGCCCGCACGGTTTCGTTGAACGTCCGGATGCTCGAAAACCCGGCCGCGTGCGCGATGTCGCTCATCGGCATCGTCGTGGTTTCGATCAGCAACCGGGCGGTCTCGGCACGCTGGGCCCGGGCGAGGGCGAGCGGGCCCGCGCCCAGTTCGGCCTGCACCTGGCGTTCCACCTGCCGGACGCTGTACCCGAGTCGCGCGGCCAGCCCCTGCACGCCTTCGCGGTCGACGATCCCGTCGCCGATCAGGCGCATCGCGCGCGCCACCATGTCGGCGCGTTCGTTCCACAGCGGCGAACCGGGCGACGCGTCGGGCCGGCAGCGTTTGCAGGCGCGGAATCCAGCGGCCTGCGCGGCGGCGGCGCTCGGGTAGAAGCGCATGTTCTCGACCTTGGGCGGCACCACCGGGCAACTCGGGCGACAGTAAATCCCCGTGGTCAGCACCGCGGTGAAAAACCATCCGTCGAACCGGTCGTCTTTCGACTGCACCGCGCGGATACAGCGTTCGGTGTCCTCGTACACGCCGACCAGTCTGCCCCGCCTCGCGCGCGAAACCTCGCGAAAAAACGACATCACCCTGGCGGGGCAACCTGCTCCCGGTCCACCGCCCGCGTGTCGACGACCGACAATCCGCACACCAGCCCGGTCAGGCCTCGGTGTCCGCGAGTGAAGACCATGAACACCAGATGCGCCAGCAGCCACAGCGACGTCCACCCGGAATCCAAGCCGACCAGGATGAAATAGCCGCCCGAACCGACCAGGAACCGGACGATCGACTGCAGCATCGACGGCGGCCGCCCGTCCGCGCGCACCACCGTCAGCAGAACCGCGCGCTGACCAGGCGTCGCGCCGTTGCCCGCCAGCGGCACGAGCAGCAGCAGGACCGCGGTGGGCACCCAGCGGCCGAGGACGTCGTCGATCAGCGTGTTGTTCTGCAGCGTGCCCTTCGTGACGTACTGGACCGCGAGCGCGATCATGCTCAGCACGACACCCACCAGCGTGACCGAAATCAGGTCGAGCACCATGCCGAGCAGCCGTCGCCGGGCGAGGACCGGGCGCGGTTCGTCGGCCGGGCGCAACCGTCCAGAGCGCCGCAGCACGGGCGCGAGAAGTGCGCCGACCCCCGCGCCGACGGTGTTGGACAGCAGGTCGCCGGTGTCGAACAGCCGGTACGGGCACTCCATCAGGAACCACACGCCAGTCAGCTGGGTCGTCTCGATGGCGAGCGACACGAAAAACCCGCTGACGATGGCGAAACCGATGCTCCGCCCGAACAATCGGCGCACGAACACGCCCCACGGCACGAAAAACGCGACGTTGAACAACACCTGGCGCAGCGCGGGATTGTCCAGCAACCCGGTGTTGAACTGCCGCATGTCTTCCAGGAACTGGAGCGGATTCCACACCGGGTGCCGCAGCGCTTCGTGCGTCGCGCAGTACGCCGCGTCGACGTCCGGCAGCGGCAGCAACGTGTAGGTGACCAGCGCGAAGCAGTACACGAGGAACGCAGGCGCGGCGATCGCGCGCAGCAGGCCGAGTTCGCCGCGTTTGCGATAGCTGATCGCGACGTACGGAACCACCAGAACGAACGCCAGCCCGAACCCGGCGAACACGGCGATCAGCGTGGGACCGCTCCACTGAGTCATCGTTCCTCCACCCCGCGTGAGCGCACAGGCTAGCGGGCGGCAGTAACCTGGGCACGCGGGAAGGAGGAGCAGTGGACGACGACATCGAAGACAACGCCGACACCGGCGTGCTGGATCCTGAAGACACCCTGGAGGACGGCGACCCCTACGACGAGGGTTATTCGCCGCCGGAACGTCCACTCGCGACTCGCGACTGGGGCACCACCGCCGCGGAAGAAGCCGCCGGGGAAAGCTGGGCGGGCAGGCTGGCCCGCGAACTCCCGGACATCCGGGCGACCGACGGCGACGGTCTCGGCGACACTGACGACACCGACGGCGAACTCGTGGACGACGAGGTCGGCGACTTCCGCGCGGGCCGCTTGGTGGCCGCCAACGCGGGCTTCGGCCCGGACACCGAAGACGAGTTGTATGCGTCCGACATCGGCATCGACGGAGGCGCGGCCTCGGCGGAGGAAGCCGCGGTGCACGTCGTCAACCCGCGGGATTTGTGACCGGCCGGCAGCACCGGGACTAGTCCGCCGGATCCCCGATCCAGACCGACGCCGGAAGCACATACGGCCGCAGCAGCTTGACCAGTTCCGGGTCCCCGCCGCCGTGCAGGGTTTCCTCGGTGAGCCGCCGGGCGACTCCGGCCAGGAAATCGGCCAGCTGGACCCGCGGTTCGGACCTCGAGTCGACGAATCGCCACCGCGGCACCGGATCGAGCAGCTGGGCGAGCCGGGCCGGAGTGAGGGACGGCTGCTCGTCGTGGATGACCAGCTCCGGACGCCAGAACGCGATCGTGTCGGCGAGCGCGGGCATCAACGGGTCGATCGGCGAGACGAGACCAGGGTCGGCGAGGAGTTCGTCGCGCAGTGCGGTCACCTGCGGGCGAGCCGCGACAAGTTCGCCGAGGACGTCCGTCTGGGCGAAGAACTCGGCGGGGGTGGTCGCGGGGAGGCGGCGGTTCGAGGTGCGCAACAGCCCGGTGAACGAGCGCAGGAATTCGGTCCAGCGCCGGGTGCCGTGAATGCGCGGGCCGTCTCGGTGCAAGGCGCGGGCGCGGCCGTCCGGACGGTGGCGCAGGCATTCCGGGTAGGGGGTCCGGTCGACGAGCAGGTCGACGATTTTGCCCGCGAGGAACAGGGTTTTGTCGACGAGCAGGACGCTGGCGGCGTCGGCGAGGGGTTCGGTGAGCAGCCATTCCAGGGCCGCGCGGTTCTTGGCGCGCAGGAGGTGGTTGGCTTTGTACTCGAGCGCGGGCGAACCGATGAATTCCCGCAGCCGCGCAACGCATTCCGCGGCAGCCGCGGGCTCCAGCCGGACGGCGGCGTGCGCGAATACCGCGGTGTTCGCGCCGACCAGGTTCACGCCCTCGGAGCCGGACTCGTCGCACGCGATCGTCGGCGGCCGCACATGCTCGATCCTGCCAGGTCCGCGGGGCGGAGGCGACCCCATTTCTCCAGGGAACCCCTGAGGTGGATTCCCGGATGTGCGGGCGGCCCCGGACGTTTCACCATGAAGGGGACGGAGGGAGCCGGTCATGGTGCTCGTCGAGGAGGACGTACACGCACTGGACGACGTCCGGCGCGGGCTGGTGGTGGTCCACAACGGATTAGCCGGGGAGTGCTACCTGTGGTCGGTCGGCGGGCGGGTCCCGCTGTGGGAGACGCAGGCGATGGACCGCTTGCGCCGCCGGGGCCTGGTGAGAATCGCCCGCCGCCGAGGGGCACCGGCGAGCCCGGTCGTGCTGACGGATCTCGGTGTTGCTGCCGCTTGAGTCCTTTGTGGACTGACTGGCTCGCGGGGGCAGGCCGGTGGGGCTGGGCGGTTGAACGGCGGACGTGGAGAACGTGCCGGTTTGAGCGGCGGCTGGGGAGAAGGTGCCGGGCTGTGGATGAACGCCGTCGTGCTCTGCCGAGATCCGGCCTGATGCGATGGCCGCCGGTGCGGCGAGTCCGGCAGCGGGGGTTCAAGATCGCGGCATTGTGAGAGTTGCCCGGATGCGATGGTTGCTGGCCGAGCGCCAGTGAGAGTTGCCTGTTCAGGGATCGCGGTGGTTGCGAGAGTCGCCTGAACGCGGCGGGGCCGGGCTGCGATGGTGGCGCAGCCACGGATGCCGTGGAGCGAATGGCAGCGAGAGTTGCCGTGGTCGAGGAACCCCAACTGCCCCGTAACGAACCGCAGCACAGCCCACCCGGACGTTGCCACCCATCCTCGTCGGAGCCGGAACAGCCGCGAGGGCCGGGAACGAAACAGGCCCAGGGTGCCCCGGAGCCGCCGGGAGGGCGGTGTGCGCAGCGCTCCCGGCGGCTCCAGGGCGGTCGGGCGGCCGGGGCGGTGATCCCAGTGCACGACACCGGCGTGCGCCGACCTGGTGAGCAAGCCTTCCGGCTGGATCAGTTGCGAACTTAGCCCAGGTCCGGGGCCCGCAGGCCGCGCGTTCCCCGATCGTGTCGGCGGAACCACGCTGGTGGGCGGGTATCGATCGGGGAGTCGCCGCGAGCACGGACGCGGTGCCGGGAGGGGCGGGGGACTGCACCGGTCGGGGAGCGGCTGTCCAGTGCGGAAGCGGCACCAGGAAAACGGGCCCGCACCGATCGGGGAGTCGCCGCGTGCGTGGACGCGGTGCTGGGAAGGGGGGCGCAGGCCGGGGACTGCCGCGATCGGGGAGCCCCCGCCCACTGCGGCAGCGGCACCAGGAAAACCGGGGCCCGCACCTATCGGCTAAGCGGCACCAGAGCCGCTCGGAGCATCAGGAACGAGCAGTCACCGGCACCGGGCAACAAGCAACACACCTCGGCTACGCGACAATCGGGCCCGACCGGGGGGATGATCGGGGCATGGCCGGGTTCAGGGCCCGTCACCGGCGGGCGGTTGCGGACGAGGCGCTGGTCCGCGCGCTTTTCGAGGAGCATGGGCGGGCGATGCTCGCCTACGCCACCCGGCTGCTCGGCGACCGCGCGGCGGCGGAGGACGTGGTGCAGGAGGCGCTCGTCCGCGCGTGGCGGAGTCCGGACAGCCTGGTCAACGGGCGCGGGTCGGTGCGCGGGTGGTTGCTCACCGTCGTGCGGAACCTGGTGATCGACCGGTTCCGGGCGAAGGCGGCGCGGCCGCAGGAGGTGGCCGAGTCGCCGTCGGGCGGGCCGGTCGAGCGGGATCATGCCGATCAGGTCG
The DNA here is from genome assembly GCF_004522235.1 of Amycolatopsis nivea. GTDB lineage: Bacteria > Actinomycetota > Actinomycetes > Mycobacteriales > Pseudonocardiaceae > Amycolatopsis > Amycolatopsis nivea. The sequence goes on along the minus strand of NZ_SDLT01000013.1, from coordinate 127,037 downwards.
TCGACTCGATGGTGGTGCTCGCCGCGCTCGACGGGCTTTCTCCGGAGCATCGCGAGGTCCTCGAGCAGATGTATCTGCAGGGGCGCAGCGTCGCGGAGGCGGCGGAGCGGCTCGGGATTCCGCCGGGCACAGTCAAGTCCCGCTCGTATTACGGGTTGCGGGCGTTGCGGGAAGAGTTCCGGCGAGCGGAAGGGGTGGCCGGATGAACACAGCCGACGAGCACGTCGACCTGGCGGGGTACCTGACCGGTCAGCTCGCCTCGGGCGAGCAACGCGACGTCGAGGCGCATCTGGACGGCTGCGAGCGCTGCCGGGCGGAGGCCGCGTCTTTGCGGGAGGTGCAGAGTTTCCTCGGCGAATTGCCACCGGAGGCGTTGCTGGACGGGCCGCCGGTGGGGGCGGACCTGGTGTTGCAGCGGACCGTCGGCCAGGTCCGGGCGGAGTCGAGCGCGCGGGCTGGGCGGGGGCGGTCGATGGCGATCGCCGCCGCGGTCGTGGTGGCTGCGGTCGCGTTGGGCGTCGGGGTGATGGTGGGGCGGAGTTCGTCCGGGCCCGCGGTGGCGGTGCCGACTACGCCGCCGCCGACCAGCGCGGTTCCTGGCACGCGGGTCGTTTCCGGTGCGGATGCCAGCGGCAAGACCCGGCTGACCGCGAACATCGTGCCGCAAACCGGCTGGGTGCGCGTGGACGGTTCGGTGACGGGCATTCCGGCTGGACAGAAATGCCTGCTCGTCGTGCTCAGCAAGAACGGCGAGCGGCAGGTCGCGGGCGGCTGGATGGTCTCGGAGCGGGCGGCGCGGGACGGCGCGTACCTGTACGGCACGGCGGTGATCGATCCGGCGCAGGTGGCGGCGGTGGTCATCGAGAACACCGCCGGGCACCGGTTCGTCGAGGCGGACGTCAGCTGAACCGCCGGTCGAGCCATTCGCGGGCGGACTGCCACGGCTCGTCGGCCGGGTCGATCAGGCGGAAGTGGTCGACGCCGGGAAGCTCGACGTAGTCGACGTCGTCGCCGGCCGCTTTCGCCGCGGCTACATAGTCGCGGCTGTGCGCAACGGGGACCCGGACGTCGGCGTCGCCTTGCACGACCAGTTGCGGGCATCCGAGCGGGAGCTGCTGGATCGGCGACGCCGCGGGGTCGTCGCCAGTTAGGAACAGTCCGGCGGCGCCTTCGCCCAGTTCCTCGGTTCGGGCGCGCGGAACGTCGGTGATCGGGGCCAGCGCGACGACCCCGGAAAGTCCGCCGGCCAGCAGCGCCAGGTGTCCGCCCGCGGAGTGCCCGATCGCGACCGTCGGCAGCTCGGCCGGTCGGTCGACGGCGGCGATCGCGGCGCGCACGTCGTCCAGGGTTCGCGGCCAGCCGCCGGTGTCGCCGTCGATGCGGCGGTACTCGACGTTCGCCACGTACCAGCCCGCGGCGACCAGGTCGGCGGCCATCGGGTCGAGCTGGTGCAGGTCGTGCCGGGCGCGCCACCATCCGCCGTGCAGCAGGATCGCGGTGCCCCGCCCGCCCGGGGTGCCGCGGAGTTCGACGAACTGGCTGGGCTCGCTGCCGTAGCGGAGGGTCTCCATGCTGGCCATTAGATCACCATCGCGCCAGCCGTTCGTGCACTCGTGCCAGCCCTTCGTGCGCCGCGCGATACGCCTCGTACAGGCCGGTCAGGTCCGTGTCGGGCGTGAAGGTGCGCTCGACGGCGACGGTCGCGGCGGCGGCGGTTTCGACGTCCGGGTACCGGCCCGCGCCGACTGCGCCGAGCAGGGCGGCGCCGAGCGCGGCGCTGTCGTGCACGCGGAGGCGTTCGACGGGACGGGACAGCGCGTCGGCGTGGAGCTGGGTCCAGAGGTCACTGCGTGCGCCGCCGCCGGAGAACGTGACCGACGGAAGGGTTTCGCCGCAGGCTTCTTCGACGGTTTCCAGCACGTGCCGTGCGGAGAACGCGACTCCGGTGAGGACGGCTCGCGACAGGTCCGCGGTGGTGGTGGACGAGGTCAGCCCGAGGAAACTGCCGCGCAGATCCGGATCCCACAGCGGGGCGCGTTCGCCTTGCAGGTGAGGCAGGAAAACCACCCCGGGCCTGCCGTCCGCGGCGGAAGCGAACACGTCCGGCACGGACAGTCCGGACGCTCGGCTCCACCAGCGCACCGCGTCGCCCGCTGCTTGCGTTGGTCCGGCGTGCACGACGAGGTCGCCGCGGGGCGGGAAGGTGACCAGGCCGCGGACCGATTCGTGCCGGTGCGAGGCGGCCGCGACGACCAGCGACGTCCCGCAGGTGACCATGGCGCGGCCGGGTTCTGTTGTGCGGGTACCGAAAACGGCGCCGAACGCGTCCATGGTTCCGACGACAACCGGGGCGTCGCCCAGTACGGCAGCGTGACCGAGAGGTTCCTCGGGAGCGAGCAGTTCCGGCAGCCGGTCGCCGAGTCCGTCCACGAGGGCGACCGCTTCGGGCAGATAACCCGACGCGCCCGCGATGCGCACGCCGGACAGCAGGTCGGTCGCGACGCGTCCGGTGAGCCGCGCGCCGATGAAGTCCTTGGGGCTCAGCATCCATCGCGCACGGGACCACAGCTCCGGTTGCTCGCGCGCGAACCACACGGCGCGGGCCCCCGCGAACGACGCATCGAGCACGATCGGCCCGCCCCAGATGCGTTTTTTGTCGTCGTCGGTGAAGCGTGCGTCGAGTTCCGCGGCGACCTCCGCGCAGCGCTGGTCCTGCCAGATCACCGCCGGGGTGAGCGGCCGCAGGTCTCGGTCGACGAGGAGGTGGGTGTTGACTTGGCTGACTATCCCGGCCGCGCGCACCGCACCGGCGGGGAGTCCGGAAAGGACCGTGCGGAGCGCGGTTTCCGTTGCGTGCCACCAGTCTTCCGGGTCCTGTTCGGCCCAGCCGGGACGCGGCCGCGCGATCGGGTAGGGCACCGAATGCGCCGCGAGTTCCCGGCCGTCCGCCGCGAACGCCGCGACTTTCACCGCGGTCGTGCCGACGTCGATGCCGAGCAGAGCTTCTTCGTCCATGCCACAGGGGTACCAGGAATTCGCTACCGTCGGTGCATGACCTCTGCCGCGGAGAATTACCTGCGCGAGTACCACGATCGCAAACCGGACGCGATGTCCGTGCTGATCGAGTCCGGCCGGGTGACCGGGGACGGCCGGACGAGTTACGAGGTGCTGGCCGACCGGGTCGCGCCCGCGCGCCGGGTGCTCGATCTCGGCTGCGGCGACGGTGCGCTGCTGGCCGTTTTCGCCCGCCGTGGCGCGGAAAAGCTCGCTGGTGTCGACCTGTCCTCGGGGCAGCTGGACCTTGCCCGGCAACGGCCCGAGCTGGCCGACGCGAGGCTGCATCACGGTCGCGCGCAGGAGCTGCCGTTCGAGGATGACAGCTACGACGCGGCTGTGTCGCACATGGCCTTCATGCTCATGGACGACCCCGAGGCGGTCGCCGCCGAGCTCGCGCGGGTGCTGGTTTCGCGCGGGACCTTCGCGTTGGTCGTCGGCGGTCCTGAATCGACGGGCGCGACGCCGGTGTTTCTCGAATTGGCCCGGCCGTTGTTCCGCGAGGTGCCGGAGGAACGGCGGGCCACCTACACCGCCGAGCGGCGCACGTCGAACCGCGAGGGGATCGACGAGGTGCTCGCTCCGACCGGGTTCGCGCCGGTTTCCTGGGAGCCGTACGAGATCGACCTGACCGCCACACCGGACGAGGTGTGGACGTTGTGCTGCGAATCGTATTACTCGACCGACACCCTCGACGACGCCCAACTGGCCCGGCTCCGCTCGGCCTTCTTCGCCGAGACCGAGCACCTGCGCACTGCGGACGGCCTCCTTCCGGCGGGGCTGTGCGTCAACCTGGCGAAAACGGAACTGCTGAAGTGACCGTTCGCGCTACCGTCTCGGACATGATGACGCCTGCCGAAGAGTTCCTCCGCGATTTTCACGACCGGAACCCGGCAGCCGCGTCCGAACTGGCCGAGCGGGGCCGGGTCGACGGACGCTCGGTGTACGAGGCGTTCGCCGACCACGTCGGCAAGCCGGACAGCGTGCTCGACCTCGGCTGCGGGGACGGCGCGCTGCTGGCGGTGCTCGCCGGTCGCGGTACCGGAAAGCTCGCCGGCATCGACCTTTCCGCCAAGCAGTTGGAGGTCGCGCGCGCCCGGGCTGGGCTCGCCGACGCGGACCTGCGACCCGGCCGCGCGCAGGAACTGCCGTTCGAGGACGACAGCTACGACGCGGTCGTGTCGCACATGGCGCTGATGCTCATGTCCGATGTCGAGAAGGTGATCGCCGAGACCGCCCGCGTGCTGCGGCCCGGCGGCGCCTTCGTGATCGGCGTGGGCGGCGGCGGGACCGACGCCCTCGAGGTGTTCCTGAAGGTCGCCCGGCCGCTCTTCGCGGTGGTGGCCGAGGACCGGCAGGTGCCGACCTCCGGCGACCCGCGCAGCCGCACCCGCGAAGGCCTCGACGCGCTGCTCGGCCCGGCCGGATTCGCGCCGGTCGAATGGCACCAGCTGCGGGTGGACCTCTCCGGCACGCCGGATTCGGTCTGGCAGACCTGCCACGACACCTACTACCAGGTCGAAGCCCTGGACGAGACGCAGCTGCTGGGGCTGCGGACCGCGTTCAAGGTAGCGTCCCGGCCGCTGGTGACTCCGGACGGCACGCTCCCGGCCGGGGCGCTCGTCAACGTGGCGACGACACGGCTGACCTGACCGGTGCGCCGAACCACTGCGTGAGCGCGGTTCGGAGCGCTTCGACGTCCGGCTCGGCGTCCGTGGAGGACCAGGCGACATAGCCGTCCGGACGGATGAGCAGCGCGGTGGGTGCGTTGCCGGTTGCCGTGGTGGACACGGTGGTGACGCGGTCTTCCCATGGCGCGGCGACGTCGGCGAGCACTGCGCCGGGCGTCAGGTCCAGCAGTACCGGGCGCGCGGCTTGGTATGCGGCGGTCAGCGGGCCTGGGTCGGCGAGCGGCAAGTCGGGCGCCCACCGGCCGCTGTCCGGGTCGGTGCCGTAGTGGATGTCCGCGCCGGACATCAGGTCGGCGATGTGCTGCCGCGTATCCGGAGAGTCGAGCAGTTCGACGAAGAATTCGCGCAGCGCGGTGACTTCCGGGCCGGGCGCGACGAGCGCGCTCTGCGCCTGGGTGTGCATCACGACGCGCTCGCTCACCGGACGGCGCTCGGCCTCGTAACTGTCGAGCAGCCCCGGCGGAGCCCAGCCCCGCACCTCCGCGGCGAGCTTCCACGCGAGGTTCGCCGCGTCTTGCAGACCGAGGTTGAGCCCCGGGCCGCCGAGCGCGGAATGCACGTGGGCCGCGTCGCCGACCAGCAGCACCCGGCCCCGCCGGTAGGTCTCGGCGATCCGGGTGTTGCCGCCGGACAGCCTGCGCAGCAGGAACGGGCCGGGACCGGACGGCGGTTCGAGCGGCAGATCGACCCCAAGCACCCGCTGCACGCTCGCGCGCAGTTCTTCCATGGTCAGCGGATCGTCCTCGGCGAAATCGGCGGCACCGCTGTGTTCGGTGACCGACAGCGCCGGGTTCGCCGGATCGAACGGCGCGAACACGAACAACCCGGTTTCCGTCCGGTGGTGCTGGAACGGCGGGATGACGCCGGTCTCCAGCTTCAGCCCGCCAGTCACCGGATCGACGAAGGACTGCGGGATCCGCACATTCGCGCTGCGGGACACCGTTTCGTCCCAGCTGACCCCGGGAAAGTCGATTCCGGCGAGCTTGCGCACCGTGCTGCGTCCGCCGTCCGCGCCGACCAGGTACTCAGCGGCGAGTTCGTAGGGCCCGTCCGGTCCCTGCACCTGCACGGTCACCGAATTCTCGTCCTGGGTGAAGCCGGTGATTTCGTGGCCGCGGCGGAGATCGGCGCCGAGCGCGCGGACGTGCTCGATCAGCATCTGCTCCAGTTCGTGCTGCGGCTTCGGCAGGATGTACATCGGATTTCTGGGCAGGTCGGCGAATTCGACCGGGAACGCGCCGAAGACGAACCGCGGGACCGGCGTGGGTTCGGGGACCTCGGCGAGCTTCTCGAACAGCCCGCGCCGGTGCAGCAGCGGCACCACTTGGCCGACGAGACCGTTGGCACGGCGCAGCCCGTCAGGTTCGGCGAGCCGTTCCAGGACAATGGGGCGGACCCCGGCGAGGCAGAGTTCGGCGGCGAGCATCAGGCCGTTCGGCCCGGCGCCCGCGATGACGATGTCGGACATGGGGATCTCCTTGCGGGATCAGGGAAGCACCTCGGCGAGCGTGTCGAACGCCCGGTGCACGATGGCGGTCAGGTCCGCGGACGGGGCGGTGCGCAGCCACTCCTGGATGACTGCCCGCAGCACGCCGCCCGCGGTGGTGGCGATGAGCTGGACGCGGAGATCGTGGACGTCCGCGCCGAGGCGTTCCGCGATCGCCTCGGCCAGTGCTTCTTCGGCCGCGACATTGGCTTTGAGGAATTCGCCCGCCAGCGCGGGTTCGGCGATCATGACCTGGACGCCGGCCGTCCACTGCGGATCGTTGCCGCCGCCGGGGGAGGTGCCGCGGTCGGCGTCGAGCTGCATGAGCGACGCCTCCCGCAACGCGGTCCACAGCGGTTCCGACGCCGGGCGCGCGCGGAGGTGATCAGCGATCCCGCGAGCCCGGTCCTGGTGCCGGGCGACGATCGCTTCGGCCTTGCTGGAGAAGTAATTGTTGACGGTGCGCGGCGAAACTCCCGCTTCGCGGGCGATGTCCTCGATTGTCACGTTCGACAGACCGCGCTCGACTGTGAGCCGGACTGCCGCCCAGGAGATGTCGACCCGGGTCTCTTGGCGGCGGCGGTCTCGCAGGTTCGGTCGCTCGGTCATGAGACCACCATAGCGCGCCGCTTGCGCGACGCGCAAAGTTTGCGTGTTACGCAAGTTTGAGGGCACGAAGAAGCCCGGGGCACGGATGCCCCGGGCTTCGCCGACGCGTCAGTCCTTCGTGCTCTTGAACGCGTCCTTGACCTTCTCGGCGGCCTGCTTGAGGTTGCCCTTGCCCTGCTCCGCCTTGCCTTCGGCCTGCCACTGCTCGTTGTCCGTGGCGTTGCCTACGGCTTCCTTGGCGCGGCCCTTGAGCTCTTCGGCCTTGTTCTCGGCTTTGTCGTTCACGATGGGTCCTCCCTTTCGTGCCTCGCGCTTCGGCTACCCGCTCTGCCGGGCGCCAAACTCGCGAATCGGTGCCCGGCGCGAACCGCCTCGAAACCTCGCAACCGACGTCGGCGAAGCGGCGGGTTTCCCTTTGCGGTGAACGTGTTCTGTCCAGTTGCGAAGGAGTTCCGGGTCGCCGCACTGGTGAAATCGACCGAGGTCAGGCTCGGCGTCGAGTGATCTAGGGCAGCACCCGGCACAGCGCCGCCAGCGCGCCCGACCACGCGCTGGCCGACGGGGTGCTGTAGCCGATCACCAGGGCGTCGCGGTCCGCGGGCGCGTCGGGATGGCGGAACGCGCCGAGCCCGTGCATGGCCAGCCCCTGCCACGCGGACCCTTGCACCACCGCGTCTTCCTCCCCGGGCGGGACGTCCACCAGTACCTGCAAACCGGCGGACAGCCCGGTCACCCGCGTGTTCGGCGCGTGTTCGGCCAGTGCCGCGACGAGCTGGTCGCGCCGGCGGCGGTAGTGCAGCCGCATCGCGCGGATGTGCCGGTCATAGCTACCCGAAGTGATGAACTCGGCCATGGCGAGCTGGTCGAGCACGCCGGAGAACGGGTCGCGGTCGCCCTTGACCTCGGCGGCGGCCCTGGCGATCCGCGGCGGCAGCACCATCCAGCCCAGCCGGAGTCCCGGGGCGAGCGCTTTGCTTGTGGTGCCAAGGTAAATCACGTGCTCCGGGTCTAGTCCCTGCATCGCGCCGACCGGGCTGCGGTCGTAGCGGAACTCGCCGTCGTAGTCGTCCTCCAGCACCAGGCCGCCGGTCCGGCGCGCCCAGTCCACCACCGCGGCGCGGCGGTCCGGATGCAGCGCGACGCCGGTGGGGAACTGGTGCGACGGCGTCAGCAACACCGCGCCGACGTCGGGCAGGTCGTCGAGGCGTTCGACTTTTGCGCCGTCGGCGTCCACCGGCAACTGCGGAGTGTCGAGGCCGACCTTCGCGAGATGCGCGCGATGTACCTGCAGGCCGTACGACTCGACGGCGACTGCTCGCGTTTCACGTTGCTTCAGGACTTCGGCGAGCACGATGAGACTGTGCGACGTACCGGTACAGAGCATGATCTGGTCCGGGTGTGCGCGTACGCCGCGCGTACGGGCGAGGTACGCGGCTACGGCTTCGCGTAGCTCTGGACGGCCGTACGGACCGCCGTAGCCGAACGCGTCGTCTGGCGCGTCGGTCAGGGCGCGGCGCGCGGCTTTAAGCCAGTCTGCGCGGGGGAACGCGGACAGATCGGGTTGTCCGGGGCGTAGGTCGTGCACGATCCGGTGTCGCGAAGCAGGCTTCGGCACGGCCGGTGCGGGCGCGATCTCGGCGCGCGGGGCAACCCGGGTTGCGGCGCCTTGCCGCGCGGTGAGCCAGCCTTCGGCGACGAGTTCCGCATACGCTTGCGCCACGGTGTTCCGGGCGATTCCGAGATCCGCGCCGAGCGTGCGGCTGGACGGCAGTTTCGCGCCCGGGGTGAGCCGTCCGGTGCGGATGGCGTCCCGCAGGGCCTCCATCAGGCCGTCGCGCAGGCGAGGCCCGCGCAGGTCGAGGTGGAGGTCTTCACTCAGCGAACTGGCCCACTCCGTGCGCACGGAAATGGACCATAACAGAGTGCCAATCGCTCGTAGGGTCGAAGTTATGACAACGACAGAACGACTTCCGGTGCAACCGCCCCGCCTCAAGATGGCGGAACTGGCACCCGAGGCCTACAAGACGATGATCCGCCTCGACGCCGCGACCCGGCACGGCCTCGACCCGGCGCTGCGGCAGCTGGTGCTGATCCGGGCGTCGCAGATCAACCACTGCGCCTTCTGCATCGACATGCACTCGAAGGACGCGTTGGCCGCGGGCGAAACGAGCGAGCGCGTCATCCAGCTTTCCGCGTGGGCGGAGTCGAAGCACTTCTACACGGCGAAGGAGGTCGCCGCGCTGGAGCTGACCGAAGCGGTCACCGTGCTCACCGACGGCTTCGTGCCCGACGACGTCTTCGCCCGTGCCGCCGAGCATTTCGAGGACGCCGAACTGGCTCAGCTGATCGCGACGATCACCGTGATCAACGCGTGGAACCGGTTCGCGGTCACGACGCGGATGGTGCCCGGCGAATACGTTCCGGGGAAGCATTGACCTGGTGGTCTGGACCACTATGTGAGCAGGATCGCGGGACGGCATACCGCCGGTTTGCCCGGCGAAGGGAAAAAGGGCGCCCGGGGTTTCGGGTGCCCTTTTCCGGGATTGGTGACTTAACCGATCCAGCGTGATTACTGAGTGTGCTTGGCCGACCTGGTGCATCCAGGGGTGGCCAAGTAAGCAGCTGCTTAACTGCAAGGTGGACCATGGTTTGGTGTCTTCTTGACCGCTTGTGACGGCGACTACTGACGGTGAGATTTACCCGCGAGGGTGAGGTCGATTCCGGATGCCGTAGTTAGCGTGGTCGGCGCGATCCAGGGACGGTTTCCCGGATCGCGTCCGCTCTCGCTGAAATGGGGTTCCGTGATGACCCGGGGTGACGCACCGGTGGTCTGGCTGATTGCCGGCACCCGGCCGGAGGCGATCAAAATGGCGCCGGTCGTGCAGGAGATGCGCCGGTCCGGACGGCTGGACCCGGTGCTCGTCGCGACCGGGCAGCATCCGGACCTGGTCGACCAGGTGCTCTCCGCGTTCTCGCTGACCCCGGACCTGCGGCTCACCCTGAACCGGGTCGACGGCGGTCAGCCCGAGCTATTCTCGCAGCTGGTCACCGGCCTCGACGCGCTCGCCGCGCAGCGTCCGCCCGCGGCGGTGCTCGTGCAGGGCGACACGACGTCCACTGTGGCCGGTGCGATGGTCGCGTTCTGGCGCAAGATTCCCGTGGTGCACCTGGAAGCCGGGCTGCGCTCGTTCGATCTGCAGTCGCCGTTCCCGGAGGAGCTGAACCGGCGGCTGGTCACACAGACCGCGAGCCTGCACTTGGCCCCGACTCCGGCGGCCGCGCAGAACCTGCGTGCCGAGAGCATCGACGACAGTGTCCTCTTGGTTACCGGAAACACTGTGGTGGACGCGATTTCCCGGGTGACGGACCGCGGAGTGTCCTTTGCCGACGGCGCCGTTGCCGACGTGGTCGAGTCGGCGACGCGAGGCGAGTGCCGGTTGGTTCTGGTTACCGCGCATCGCCGGGAGTCCTGGGGCGAGCCGTTGACGCGCATTCTGTCCGCTGTGGACACGCTGCTGGCGCGGCATCCGGACGTTCGCGTGCTGCTGCCGATGCATCCGAATCCGGCTGTGCAAGAGGCGGTGCGCGAAGCGCTGGCTGGCCACCCGCGAGCGGTGCTTACCCCGGCGTTGCCGTATGAGCAGACCGCGGCGGCGATCGCGGCGAGTTCGCTTGTGCTGTCGGATTCCGGTGGCATTCAAGAGGAAGCGCCGACGTTCAAGGTTCCGGTGCTGGTGCTGCGGGACACGACGGAACGGATGGAAGCCGTCAACGCCGGGTGTGCGATGCTCGTCGGAACGGACGCCGACCTCATTGTGGACACCGCGTCGAAGCTGTTGACCGATCCGGCGCTGCGGGCGGCGATGAGCACGCGCGCCAACCCGTTCGGCGACGGCCGAGCCGCGGAACGCACCGAACAGGCGGTGGCCTGGCTGCTCGGCCTGACCGATGAAGCGCCGGAGCCGTTCGTCCCGGAGCGGGTTGAGGTTGTGCAGTGAAGCAACGATTCCCGGCGTGGTTGCGGCTCGGGATGATTGTCGTCGCGGTGGTCAGCCTGGTGGGCGGGATCGTCGTGGTGGTCTCGGACGACGGCTCCGGTTCGGAAGCGGCGTCTCCGATCGAACCGGTGCTGCGGCAGCCGAAAATCGGTCTGGCCGGTCCGGGCGGGCGGGACGACCGGCGCACGTTGGTGCTCTTCGACGACGGGCGGCGGTTGCGGCCGAGTCCGCCCGCGACCCAGGTCGCCGAGGAGGCGCAGGCCAACGCGATCCAGACGGCGAACCTCGTTTCCCGTTCGACTGCTTGGCGAATGCTGCCCGCCGCTGACTACCGGAGCGGCCAGCTGGACGAGTACCAAGCGGTCGTCTACGTCGGCACGGTCTACGACGCGCAGCTCCCGCCCGCGTTGCTGGACGACCTGAGCCGGACCCGGCTGCCGGTGGTGTGGATGGGCAGCAACATCTGGCAGCTGTTCGACCACACGCCGGCGCTCGCCGGAAAGTGGGGTTGGACGTGGGCTCCGTTCCGGGAGGACAAAGTCACGACGGTGTCCTATCGGGACACTGACCTGCGGCGAGATCCCAATGCTGGCGTCGATGTCGTGGGTGTGCGGGTGACGTCGCCGAAGGCGGAGGTGCTGGCGCAGGCGAAGTCCGCTGAGGGAGTGTCGTCGCCGTGGGCAGTCCACAGTGGATCGTTCACCTATCTCGCCGAAGTGCCGTATTCGTACGTCGGTGCGGGCGATCGCTATCTGGCGGCTGCAAACATTCTCCTTAGCGTGCTCGCGCCGGACGCTCCGGCGCGTCGACGTGCTCTCGTGCGGATCGAGGACATCGGCCCGCGCACGCCGCCTGCTGAAGTCCGGGCGATCACCGACTACCTCAGCGGGCACGGCGTGCCGTTCTCGCTGGCGGTGTATCCGTATTACGCGGACCCGCGTGGTGCGGCGAACGGCGGCAAGCCGACGTTCGCGCGACTGGTGGACAGTCCGGAACTTGTTGCGGCACTGCGCGATGCGGTCGCGCGGGGCGGAACGTTGGTGATGCACGGCTACAGTCACCAGTACAACGAGACCGACAATCCGTATTCGGGAACCAGCGCCGCGGACTACGAGTTCTATCGCGCGACCGTCGACCACCAGGACAACGTGCGGCTCAGCGGACCGGTGCCGGAGGATTCGCCGGAGTGGTTCCGCGGCCGCGTCGCGACTGGTCTCGCCGAGTTTGACCGAGTTGGGCTGCCTCGGCCGGATGCGTTCGAGTTCCCGCATTACGGCGGGTCCGCTGTGGACTATCAGGAGGCCGGCCGGGTCTTCCCGATGCGGTACGACCGGGGCAGCTACTACGCCGGTCAGTGCGACGGCGGCCACTGTGGACGGACAGACGTGTCCTATCGCGAGGTTTACGGCCAGTTCTTCCCGTATCCGGTCCGCGACGTCTACGGGACTGTCGTGGTGCCGGAGAATGTCGGGAACGTGGCTCCGGCCAAGTTCAACCAGCACGCCGCCCGCACCGCCGACGACATCCTGTCCGACGCGAAAACCCATCGCGTGGTGACCGACAGCGTCGTCAGTTTCTACTATCACTCGTTTCTCGGCATCGGCGACCTCCGGAAGGTGGTCGAAGGCATCGAGGGGCTCGGCTATCGCTTCGTGTCCCCGGCCGCCGTCGCTGCTTGAGTTTGTTCTGGAAGGAAAGAAATGTCTGTCACCCGGGTCGCTCCTGCCGTCGTGTCCGCCGCCGCGATCGGTGTCGCGCCGTTCCACGGGGTGCTGTGGTTTGTCCTGTCGGTCGCCGGATTCGTCGCGATGGCGTTCACGGTCCGTTCGGTCCGGCTGCGTGCCAGTGGTTCCCGGGGCCGGCACGCGGCATGACGCAGCCGTGGTGGTTCGTGCTGCTGCTCTGCTGGTGGCCGGTCCACAACCTAGTACTGGCGGCCTTCGCTTGGCGGGCACCGCGGCCCGCTACTGAACGCGCGTCGCGCCCGTTGCTGTTCTGGATCGTTATTCCGGCGTTGAACGAAGAACGCGTTATCGCCAACACGGTGCGACACGCATTACGGCTGGGAACGCCCGAAACTCCGGTGCGAGTGCTGGTGATCGATGACGGATCTGATGACGCTACGCCAGAGATCGTCGCGGGCATCGCTGATGATCGGTTGCATGTGCTGCGGCGTGACTTGCCTCAGGCACGACGCGGAAAGGGCGAAGCGCTCAACGCGGGTTATCGCTACATCGACGCCATTGCCGAGCAGGAGGGCACGGTTTCCCAGACTGTCGTGGGCATCATCGACGGTGACGGGCGCGGCAGCACGGGGCTGCTCACTGAGGTGGCGGCGATGCTGCGCAGCCGCGGCGTCGGTGCGGTGCAGTGCCGGGTGCGAATCCACAATAGACACCGGTTGCTGGCGTTGCTGCAGGACTTGGAGTTCGGCGCGATCGCGGATGCTTCGCAGTCGTTGCGGGACGTGCTCGGCAGTGTCGGGATGGGCGGCAACGGGCAGTTCACGCGACTGTCGGTATTGCGGAAGTTCGGGCCGTCTCCGTGGAGCGATTGTCTGGTCGAGGATCTTGAATTGGGCCTGCGGCTGCACCTAGCCGGAGTGCGGATCCGGTACACGCAACGGGCTTGGGTGACCCAGCAGGGGCTGGAAGACGCGCGCCGCCTGCTTCGGCAGCGGACCCGGTGGGCGCAGGGGAATCTTCAGTGCTCACGGCATTTGCGCAGTCTCGCGACCTCTCGATTCATTGCCGGGACCGGATTGTTCGACTTCCTGGTCTATCTGGTCGTGCCGTGGCTGACTGTTCCGCTGTCGTTGATCGCCGCGGCGCTGCTGGTGATCGTGCCCGCGGCGCTGCTGACCGGGAACACGTTCGGCGGCTTGGTCGCGGAGACCGGGAACCTGGCGCAGGCGGTGGCGTGGTGGCTGGCGGCCTTGCTGCTGCCCGGGATCATGTGGGCGATCGTCTACTTTGTCCGGTTGCGCGACGAACCCCTGCACCGCGCGTTGCTGGCCGGGTTGTGCTATCCGGCGTTCCTGTTGCTCGGCGTGCTGGCGACGTGGCGGGCGGTGTTCCGGATCGTCTTGAAGCGGAACGTGTGGGCGAAAACGGAAAGGCTGGCAGAGTTGCCAGCCTGACCGTCCTCAGAGAGTGCGCAGCAGTCGCACGGGGTTTTCGATGCAGTCGGCGACGAACCGGAGGAAGCCGCCCGCGGTGCCGCCATCGCAGACGCGGTGGTCGAACGCCAGCGTCAGCTCGGTGATCTTCCGCGCGGTGACCTGACCGTCCACAATCCACGGCCGGTCGATGATCCGGCCGACGCCGAGGATCGCCACCTCCGGGTAGTTGATGATGGCGGCCGAACCGTCCACTCCGAACACGCCGTAGTTGTTCACGGTGAACGTGCCGCCGGTGAGGTCGGCCGGGGCGAGGCGTCCGGCGCGCGCCTGTTCGGTGCGGTCGGCGAGTGCCGCGGAGAGGTCTTCCAGGGTCTGCTGGTGCGCGTTCTGGACGACCGGGACGACCAGACCGCGGTCGGTCTGCGCGGCGAAGCCGAGGTGCACGGCGGACGGGATGACGATCTCGTCGCCTTCCAGATGCGCGTTCAGCTCGGGGAACCGGCGCAGTCCCGCGACGGCGAACCGGCCGATGAGCGCGAGCAGGCTGATCTTCGGGGCGTGCGGATCGCTGTTGAGCGCGGTGCGCAACTGCAGCAGTTCGGTCGCGTCGACATCCACCCAGACGGTCGCCTCGGGGATCTCGCGGCGGGAGCGGGCGAGTTTGTCGGCGACGGTTTTGCGCAGGCCGCGCAAGGGGATTCGCTGCTCGTCCGAGGTGGGGACTGTTGGGGCCTCGGTGGCGGCGATCGCGCGTTCGACGTCGGCGCGGCTCACGATGCCGTCGGTGCCGGTTCCGGTGAGCGCGTGAAGGTCTACTCCGGACTCGCGGGCGAGGCGGCGGACCAGCGGCGACACGACACGAATACGGTCCGAAGTGGACTTCGACGCAGGAACCGGTGCGGTCGCTGGGGCCTTGCTGCCGCGCGGCCGCCGCGCGCGCCGAGTGCGGGTTTGGCTGGTGCCGTATCCGATCAGGACGTTCCCGCTGCCCTCCGGCGTCACGACGCCGGGTTCGGTGAAGTCCGCGGCACTGTCCACTGTGATCAACGGGCTGCCGACGGTCAGTACTTCGCCCGCTGCTCCGTGCAGCGTCGCGACTCGGCCCGCGAACGGCACCGGCACCTCGACGCTCGCCTTCGCGGTCTCGACCTCCACGACGGTCTGGTCCACGGTGACAGTGTCGCCGACCGCGACGTGCCACGCGACGATCTCCGCCTCGGTCAGGCCTTCGCCGAGGTCCGGCAGTTTGAAGACGGCCATCACTTCTCCCCGTCGAGCGGTGCCGCGTCGTCCCACTGGAGGCGTTCGATCGCGTCCAGGATCCGGTCGACGCCCGGCAGGTGGTGCTGTTCCAGATTCGGTGCGGGATAAGGAATGTCGAATCCGGCGACGCGCAAGACCGGCGCTTCCAGGTAATGGAAACAGTGCTCGGAAAGCTGCGCTGCGACTTCGGCGCCGTAACCGCAGAATCGACTCGCCTCGTGCACCACGATCGCGCGACCGGTGCGCCGCGCGGACGCGGCGACGGTCTCCAGATCGAATGGCGCGAGGCTGCGCAGATCGATTACCTCGGCGTCGTAGCCTTCTTCGGCGGCCGCTTCGGCAGCTTCGAGCGTGGTGCCGAGAGCGCCGCCGTAGGAAATGAGGGTGACGTCGCTGCCTGCGCGGCGAATCACCGCTTTGTCGAGACCGGGCGAACGGTGTTGCGGGTCAACGGTTCCCTTTTCCCAATACCGGCGCTTGGGTTCCAGGAAAATGACCGGGTCCGGGCTGTCGATCGCCTCGCGGAGCAGGGTGTAGGCGTCGTCCGGCGTGGCCGGAGTGACGACGCGCAGGCCGGCTGTGTGCGTGTAGTAGACCTCGGACGAGTCGCAGTGGTGCTCGACGCCGCCGATGCCGCCGCCGTAGGGCACGCGGATCACCACGGGCAGTTCGACCTGGCCCTTGGTGCGGTTGCGGAGTTTGGCGAGGTGGCTGGTGATCTGCTCGAACGCGGGGTAGGCGAACGCGTCGAACTGCATCTCGATCACCGGGCGCAGGCCGTTCATCGCCATCCCGATCGCGGTGCCGACGATGCCCGATTCGGCGAGCGGCGAGTCGAAGACGCGAGCGTCGCCGAAGCGCGCGGCGAGTCCGTCGGTGACGCGGAAGACGCCGCCGAGCGTGCCGACGTCCTCTCCGAAGACGAGCACGCGTTCGTCCTCGGCCAGTGCGTCGGCGAGCGCGCGGTTGAGCGCCCCGGCGAGCGACAGCGTCGTGTCCAGAGTGGCGGTCATGCCTGGTCCTCGGTGTTCTCGTGCGCCAGTTCGGCGGCCTGCTGGCGCAACGCGGCGGTCGGTTCGGCGTAGACGTGCCGGAAGAGGTCCGCCGGGTCGAGCTCGGTGTCGACATTCATCCGCTCGCGCAGTGCCGCAGCTTCTTCTTCGGCGCGCGCGTCGATCTCCTGCTGCACCTTGTCGTCGAGGAGACCACGGTCGGTGAGGTACTGCTTGAGGCGGCTGATCGGATCGCGCGTGAGCCACTGCTCCACTTCGGCCTTCTCGCGGTAGCGCGTCGCGTCGTCGGCGTTGGTGTGCGACTCCATGCGATAGGTGACAGCTTCGATGAGCGTCGGTCCTTCGCCAGCCGCGGCGCGTGCGACAGCCTGCTCGACGACAGCGTGTACGGCGGCAGCGTCGTTGCCGTCAACGAGAACGGAGGGCATGCCGTAGCCGACGCCCTTGTACGCGAGCGAAGGTGCGGCGGTCTGCTTCTCGAGCGGGACGCTGATGGCGTAGCCGTTGTTCTGTACGAGGAAGACCACCGGTGCCTTCCAGACAGCGGCGAAGTTCAGCGCTTCGTGCGTGTCGCCTTCGCTGGTGGCACCGTCGCCGACGAGAACGAGCGAGACCGTGTCCTCGCCCTTCACGCGCGCCGCGTGCGCGAAGCCGACCGCGTGCAGCGTGTTGGTAGCGAGAGGCGTGCACTGCGGGGCGACGTTGGCGCGGTACGGGTCGTAGCCGCAGTGCCAGTCGCCGCGCAGCAGCGTGAGCACCTCGACCGGGTCGACGCCGCGCGCGACGACGGCCATCGAGTCGCGGTAGGTGGGGAAAAGCCAGTCCTGTGGGCGAAGCGCGAGGATCGAACCGATCTCGGCGGCCTCCTGTCCGCGCGCTGACGGGTACACCGCGAGCCGGCCCTGTTTGGTGAGCGCGGTGGCCTGGGTGTCGAAGCGGCGTCCGGAAACCATGCCGCGGTAGAGGCGGAGGAGGACGTCGTCCGCGGGCATCGCGAGCGCCGGGTCGGGCGCGGGCGTGCCGTCGGCGGTCACGAGGCCGAGCGGCTCGTCGCTGGGCAGGAAACAGGACGCGGCAGTGCGTTCCGTAGTGGTCACCGACAGCTCCCATCGACAAAGACGAGTAGGCCCTGATACTCGCTGTCGGGCGATCAGGGATCCAGACTTGACGAAGAACTGTGGAATGATGGCCTGGTTGACAGGTTGTGGTTGGACGATTGGCTTGCGAGGTGGCGCGGATGTCCCAGCCGGGTGGACAAATGGCAGCGGCGCTGGACGAGGTCGACCTGAAACTCATCGCTGAGCTGAAGAAAGACGGCCGCGCCTCGATGCGCGCCCTCGCCGAACGCGCGCACATTTCGCGGGCCGGTTGCTACACGCGAGTGGAGCGGCTGCACCGCGAGGGCGTGATCACGGGGTACGCGGCGGTCACCGATCCGCGCCGGATGGGTCAGGGTTTGGCGGCGTACGTGTACTTGAAGGTCACGCAGAACTCGTGGCGCACGGTGAGCGCGGAGCTCAAGCACATCCCGGAAATCGAACACGGCGGCCTGGTGTCCGGCGACAACGACCTGATCCTGTTCGTGCGGACCCGCGACGCGGACAGCCTGCGGGACTTGGTGTTCGAACGGTTGCAGAACATGCCGGACGTGCTCTCGACGCACACCGTGCTGGTCTTCGACGAGCTGTGAGCCTCCGTCAGGCCGGTTTCACCAGGTAGACGGCGAGTTGGTAGACCCCGGTGGCTTCGAACGGCATCGGTGTGCGGCGGTACCCAGCGCGTTCGTAGAGGGCGATGTTGCGCTCGCTGGACGCGCCGGTGAAGAGGACGAACTGCTTCGTCTCCGGCGGAGCGTGCCGCTCGGCGTGTTCGAGGAGCAACCGCCCGAGGCCGCGCCCGGCGAGGTCCGGCGCGACCATCAAACGGCCGATCTCCCAGCCGCCGTCCTCGACGGTGCGGGCCCGGACCGCCCCGACGAGCCGGTGTCCCTGCCGGACGATCCAGCTGCGCCAGGTCTTGATCGCCTCGCGCACCTCGGCGAGGTCCTCCCTCAGCGCGGGATGCTCCAGGGTGTTGTTGAGCAGGGCTTCCTGCACCCAGCAACACCGCTGGAGCACCATCAGCTCGGCGGCGTCGTCGGGGGTCGCGGGGAGCAGGGTCGCGCCGGGGAGGGTTTCGAGGTCCACCTGTTCTGTTCTAGCACCGGTTCCGGGGAGTCGGGGTTCACGAGCCAAGAACGAACTCCGTGCCGAACGGATCCTTGATGGTCACCATGCGTCCGTAGGGGCTGTCCTGTGCCTCGACGACCTCGCCGCCGTGCTCGACCGCCCGTGCGCCTGCCGCGTCGGCGTCGGTGGCGAGGAACAGGGTGCCCCATGCCGGTGCCGCGGCGGACGGATCGCCGAAGACGCCGCCGATTTCGTGGCCGTCCGGGCGGCGGAGGAAGGTGAAGTCGACGCCGGGCAGGTCGTCGTTGCCGTCGAGGGTGAAGGCGAAGACCTCGCAGTAGAAGTCACGTGCTGGTTTGGGGGCTGGCGTGACGAGGTCGTTGCGCAGCAGAGTGCTGGGTTCGTTGACGAGCCGGGCACCGGGGAGCTCTCGGCCTTGCCAGAGCCCGAACCGCGCACCGGTCGGATCTTCCGCGACGGCGATACGGGCGTGCTCTCCGTCGTCGTGGGGTTGGTCGAGGAGCTTGCCTCCCGCGTCGGTGACAGCTTTGGCGGTGCTGTCGCAGTCGTCGGTCGCGAAGTAGACGGTCCAGGCTGGTCGCGGGTCGGTTCCTTGGCGCAGGCCAGCGACGGGTAGGTCGCGGAGCTGGCACTGATCGCCGTCGAAGGTCCAGCCGAGGACAGCGCCGTAGAAGCGCTGCGCGCGGTCCAGATCCGGTACGGCGAGGTCGATCCAGGTCGGGGTGCCGAGCGGCTGGTTGCGGTCGACGGTGCTCATCGGGGTCCCTTCGTCGGTGATGGCGGCGACGCTAGGGCCGATCGCGGACAGCTGCGGTCCTCGGCTGCTCACCATGTGGGAGGCAGTGGCCGCGTCCGGCCCGGGGCACGCATTCTGGACGGGCACCCCGGATCTGGAATGGCAGGCGAGAATGAGCACGTCCCCGCTCGAAAACCCCGCTTGGGCCGCGCTGAGCGGCCCGCACGCTTCGTTCGCGGAGCAGAAGGGGCAGGTGCTGCGGTATCCGGTGGATGTCTCTCCGTTCCTCGCCGTGCCCGACCAGCCGGACGAACACGTGTGGCACGACATCGCCGACCTCGTCGGACCGGGCGCGTCGACCGTCGTGGTCGGGAAGGTCGGGACGCCGCCGCCTGCGGGCTGGACGGTGGAGTCCGAGATCGCCGGTGTGCAGATGGACGGTTCGGCCGCGCCCGCTGCCGCCGACCCGGAAGCGGTGCGCCTGACCGAGGCGGACGTGCCGGAAATGCTCGACCTGGTGTCGCGCACGAAGCCCGGCCCGTTCCTGCCCCGGACGATCGCCCTGGGCGCCTACCTGGGCATCCGCCGTGACGGTGCACTGGTGGCGATGGCGGGCGAGCGGCTGCACGTGCCGGGATGGACCGAGATCAGCGCGGTGTGCACCGACCCGGCGTTCCAAGGGCAGGGCTTGGCGGCCCGGCTGGTCCTCGCGGTGGCCGCGGGGATCCGGGAACGCGGCGAGCGGCCGTTCCTCCACGCGGCCGGGACGAACACCGGCGCGATCCGGTTGTACGAGAAGCTGGGGTTCCGGCTTGCTCGCGAGATGCAGTTCGGCGTTTACCGGGCTCCTTCGCTGTAGTCGGCGGTTCCGGCGGGCGGTGCAGTTGGTCGCGGTGGCCGACCTGCACCAGGTCGGCGTGCGTGATGCCAGCCATCGCTGACGGTTCTTCGGCGAAGGCTCCTTTCGGCCTAGGGGCGGACCTGACTGTCCATTGTGGATCTAGGGGGAGTTAGGGGTCGTTGCGCGCGGTGGGCGCGGTTACCGTGGGTCGGCGAAGAAGGATCCGTGGCCGGGTCGTCCCGGCGCAGACGTCGGAAAGGCGGTGGGACGACATGACGGGTAGCGCGAATTCCGACGAGGACAGCTGGTTTCGCCGCTTCCACACGTCGCCCGAGGCGAAGGCAAGGCTGGTGTGCTTGCCGCACGCCGGAGGTTCGGCTCCGTTCTACTTCCCGGTTTCGCGGGCGCTCACGCCGGACATCGAGGTGCTGGCGGTGCAGTATCCGGGCCGCCAGGACCGGCGGCACGAACCGTTCCTGACCACCGTCGACGCGCTGGCCGACCGGATCGCCGAGCTGCTGCGCGGCCGCGACGACCTGCCGCTCGCGCTGTTCGGGCACAGCATGGGCGCGATGATCGCCTTCGAGGTGACCCGGCGGCTGGAGGCCGCGGGCACCGAGGTGCACACGCTTTTCGTCTCCGGACGCCGGGCACCGACGCGGCTTCGCAACGAGAACGTGCACACCCGCACCGACGACGGCGTGATCGACGAACTGCGCCGGTTGAGCGGCACCGAAATGGACCTGCTCGGCGACGACGATGTCGTGCGGATGATCCTTCCCGTGGTGCGCAACGACTATCGCGCCGTGGAGACCTACCAGTACCGGCCGGGTGCGCCGCTGGCCGCCCCGGTGGTCGCGTTCACCGGCACCGCCGACCCGGTCGCCTCGGTGGACGAGGTCCGGTCGTGGAGCGAGCACACTTCGGCGGGCTTCGAGCTGGTCCCGCTCGCCGGCGGGCATTTCTTCCTGACCCGGCACCAGGACGTGATTCTCCAGCACTTGACCGATCGGCTTGTCGACAAGGGGCGTGCACATGTCTGAGGCACTGGCGGTCGGATTCGACAGCAAGCTCGAGGAACTGCGGGAGATCAAGGAGGACGCGCGCCGCGGGCCGGACGACGCCGCGACCGCTCGGCAGCACGACCGCGGCAAGCTGACCGCGCACGAGCGCATCGAACTGCTTCTCGACCCAGGTTCGTTCACCGAGATCGAGTCCTTGCGCCGGCACCGCGCGACGGCTTTCGGTCTCGAACACCGCAAACCGTACTCGGACGGCGTGGTGTGCGGCTGGGGGACGGTGTACGGACGCACGGTTTTCGTGTACGCCCACGACTTCCGCATTTTCGGCGGCGCGCTCGGCGAGGCGCACGCGCAGAAGATCCACAAGGTGATGGACCTCGCCGCGACGGCCGGGGCTCCGCTGGTGTCGCTGAACGACGGGGCCGGTGCGCGGATTCAGGAGGGCGTGACGGCGCTCGCCGGGTACGGCGGGATTTTCCAGCGCAACACCCGGTCTTCGGGAGTCATCCCACAGATCTCGGTGATGCTCGGCCCGTGCGCGGGCGGTGCCGCTTATTCGCCCGCGTTGACGGATTTCGTCTTTATGGTGCGCGAAACGTCGCAGATGTTCATCACCGGCCCGGACGTGGTGCACGCGGTGACCGGCGAGGAGATCACCCAGAACGGTCTCGGCGGCGCGGACGTGCACGCCTCGACGTCGGGGGTCGCCGCGTTCGTTTACGACGACGAACCCAGCTGTCTCGAGGATGTGCGGTACCTGATTTCGTTGCTGCCGTCCAACAACAACGAGGTGCCGCCAGTGGAGCCGACGGCTGATCCGGTGGATCGCCGCACGGACAAGCTGCTTGAGGTGGTGCCGACGGACGCGGCCCGCGCGTACGACATGTGTGCGGTGATCGAGGAAATCGTCGACGACGGCGAGTTTCTTCAGGTGCATGCCGGTTGGGCGACGAACGTGGTGTGCGCCTTGGCGCGCCTCGACGGGCACGTGGTCGGGATCGTGGCGAACCAGCCGGCGACGCTCGCCGGGGTGCTCGACATCGAGGCGAGCGAGAAGGCCGCGCGGTTCGTGCAAACCTGCGACGCGTTCAACATTCCGCTGGTGACGCTGGTCGACGTGCCGGGTTTCCTGCCCGGGGTGGACCAGGAGCACGGCGGCATCATCCGGCACGGTGCGAAGCTGCTGTACTCCTACTGCAACGCGACGGTGCCGCGTGTGCAGGTGATCCTGCGAAAGGCCTACGGCGGCGCGTACATCGTGATGGACTCGCGGTCGATCGGCGCGGACGTTTCGCTCGCGTGGCCGACGAACGAGATCGCGGTGATGGGTGCCGAGGGCGCGGCGAACGTGATCTTCCGGCGCGAGATCAACGCTGCCGACGACCCGGAGGCGGTGCGGCGGCAGAAGATCAAGGAGTACAAGACCGAGCTGATGCACCCGTACTACGCGGCTGAACGCGGACTGGTCGACGACGTGATCGAGCCCGGCCGGACGCGGGAGATGCTGATCCGGTCGCTGTCGATGTTGCGGGCCAAGCACGCCGACGTTCCGGCGCGCAAGCACGGGAACCCGCCGATGTGATGGCGGCCCGGGTCGCGCGGTTAGGGACGGGGGATGTGATGGGGGCGGCGGAGTTGGAGGTTCTTGCCTCGGTTGGCGAGTCGGGCGGTGCGCGGAGTGGGGCCGGCGGGGTGCCGGGTGGTTCTGGTTCGGTTGCTGGGACGCATGGGGAATGGTGCGAGGGGATGGCAGGGGACGTAGGTGTGGCCAGGACGAGGCTTCCTGCGGTGTCGCGGGGAGTTGCTGGCTTGGGGGTTGCTTCTGCGCGTGATGGACGGCGTGATGCGCTGGCAGCGGCTGCGGATGTGGCGGCCGGGGAGCGCGATGGACGGCGTGATGCGCTGGCGGCGGCTGCGGATGAGGTTGCCGGGGAGCGCGATGGACGGCGTGCTGCGGGGGCAGCGGCTGCGGGCGTGGCTGGCGGGGAAGCTGCTGGGTTGCGTGGTGAACGGCCTGCCCCGGTGGCGGCGTCTGCGGGTGCGGTTGACCGGGAAGCTGCTGGGGAGCACGGTGAACAGCGCGCTGCGGCGGTAGTGCCCGCAGTACGTGTGGTGCGTGGGAATCCGGATGACGTTGAAGTGGCTGCGTTGATGGTGGCGTTGGCCGCTGTCGGTCAGGCTGCGGGGGCTGGGGGCGCGGAAATTGCTGTGCCGTCACCTCGGCGACCGTTGGCAAGGTTTGTTCCGGCGACGAGCTGGCGGGCGCGGTAGCTCGGCTCGTCCAGGGCGTGAGGGAGCGAGGACCGTATCGGCGCAGGGCGATGCGGGCTTTTCGCAGTACCGCGGCTCCGGTTTCGGCGGCTGTGCGGAATGCGGGTCTTCGAAACAGTCGGGCGGGGCGAGAAGCCGATCTGGTAGGCACGAGCGATCGGCGGCGGGTGGCAGAAGTGCGCGTGGCAGCAGCGGCCGCACTCGCGGTGCGAGTGTCAGAAGCCTTGCGCCACAACAGAATGACTACCTCGTCCACAACGGACGACAGGGGAACAGGTCCAAGATCCATATCCCCAAGTTACCGCCGCCGGTCGAACATCTGCACGGTATCGATCCGGTGAATCAGGCGTGTACTGCGGTGCTGTCCAGGTAAGTCAGGACGGCGCGGATGCGGCGGTTCTGGTCCCGGCTGGCTTCCAGGCCGAGCTTCGCGAAGATGTTGCTGATGTGGTTTTCCACTGCTCCCTGAGTCACCACCAAAGCCTTGGCGATGGCCGTGTTCGACAGGCCTTGTGCCATCTGGGCGAGCACCTCGGTTTCGCGCGCGGTCAATGCCTCCAACGGATCCCGGCTGCGGGAAAGCATTTGGGCGACCACGTCCGGGTCGATGGCTGAGCCGCCGTCGGCGACGCGGCGGACTGCTTCCAGGAAGTCCGCTACGTCGGCGACTCGTTCCTTCAGCAGGTAGCCGACGCCGGACGTGCCTTCCGCGATCAGGTCTACCGCATAGCTTCCTTCGACGTACTGCGACACCACCAGCACCGGCAGGCCGGGGATTTCCTTGCGGGCGGCCAAAGCCGCGCGCAGGCCCTCGTCGGTGAAGGTCGGGGGCATGCGGACGTCGGCGATCACCAGGTCGGGGCGGTGGTCTCGGATGGCTACCAGCAGATCGTCGCCGTTGTCGACCGCGGCGGCGGTTTCGATGCCTACGTCCGCGAGCAGGCTTTGCACCCCGGCGCGCAACAGTACCGAGTCTTCCGCGATCACGACGCGCATTTTCCTTGCCTCCACAACAGGATTCACCAGCGGACGGGCAGATCGGCTCGCACGACGGTGGGGCCGCCGGCGGGGCTGACGACGGTGAGCACGCCGTCGATCGTGGCGGCGCGGTCGGCCAATCCGGCCAAGCCGCCGCCGGGGCGCATCGACGCGCCGCCGTGGCCGTTGTCGGTGATCTCGACGACCACGGTGTCGTCGTCGCGGGTCACTCGCACGGACGCGCGGTCGGCGCCGGAATGTTTGGTCACGTTGGTGAGCGTTTCGCTCACGATGAAATAAGTGGTCGTCTCGACAGGTGCGGGCGGACGGGGTTGTACGGTAACCTCGACCTCAATAGGGATAGGCATTCTTGCGGTAAGAGAAGACAATGCTGCGTCCAGGCCGCGATCCTGGAGCACCGGCGGGTAGATGCCGCGCGCGAGGTCACGCAACTCCGAGACAGCGAGTTTGGCGTCGGCGTGTGCGGCTCCGATGAGTTCGCGGACCGCGGTCGGGTCGTCGAGGTCGAGTTTGAGCTGGGCGCGGCCCAGGCTCATCGCGACGGACACCAGCCGCTGCTGCGCGCCGTCGTGCAGGTCTCGTTCGATCCGGCGTCGTTCGGCCTCCACCGCGTCGACTCCGCGCGCTCGCGAGTTCTGCAGCTGCTGCGTGCGCGCTTCCAGTTGCGCGGTGCGGTTCGGGCCGAGGAACGACGTCGCCAGTTCGCCGTGCACGGCCCCGATGCGCGGTGCCACGAAAATACCGAAAGGAGGTACCGCGATGGATACGACGCCCGCCACGAATTCCACGATGCCCAACGGAAAAGCGATGAGCACGAACGCGAACTCGTGCCAGGTGGCGGCGTCGAGCAACCGGGCTTGCCACACCGCGAGCATGCCCGGTCCGGCCGGCTGCCGGCGGACCGGTTCGGCGACGGTGACGCCGAGCATCTGGCGTGCCCAGCGTCGTTCGAAGGTGCAATACGAACGCATCAGCGAGGTCGCGACCAGCAGGACGGGGATGCCGATCCAGAGCATCGTCGTCGCGACGCCGACCAGCATGGTCACCAGGATCAGCACGAACGCGACGAGCCGGATCGGGAGGCTCAGCACGAGAAACCCGATCGCCCGCATGGTCGGCGGCCGCGTCACGGGCATAGCGCCATCCGTTCCAGTTCCGGTACGAGGTCGTCGAGAGTGGGTGTCGCGAGCATCTCGTCGCGCACCTCGACCGCACATTCGCGAAAGGACGGTTCTTCCAGCAACCGGCACACTCCCGCCCGGACCCTCGAAGGGGTTGCGTTCTCGAGGTCCACCAGCAAACCGTTGCCGCGCTTCGCCTGCGCCACCGCCGAGCAGCGTTCGCTCCACGTGGTGCCTGGGATGACCAGCTGCGGGACGCCGTTGACCGCCGCGTTGCTGATCGTCGCGCCGTCGCCTTGGTGCACAACAGCGGAGCACGTGGCGAGGAGTTCGTTCATCGGCGCGGAATCGACCGCGCGGACGTTTTCCGGGATCGCGTGCACGGACGCGAGCTGGCTTGCGTCCGCCGTGGCGATCACCTCGATGTCGAGGTCGGCGAGGCCGTCCAGCAGGTCGCCGATGGAGGGCTCCTCGATACCGGGGGTCTGGCAGTCCGAGCTGCCGAGAGTGAGCAGCACCCGCGGCCGCGTCGGGTGCTCCAGCATCCACGAGGGGAGGGGCATCGGCTTGTCCTGCGGCACGAACCGGGCCGGGAGGTAGTCGACGTCCACGCCGTCGTACCGCAGATACGACGGATGGCAGTCGATGGTCCGCACGCCGTAGCGCAGGGTTTCGTCGTAGTCCGCGCCGAATCGGCCGACCGCGGCGGACATCCACGTCACGAACGGGTCCGGCGATGTGTCGGAGGTGTTTTCGGGGCGGCTGGCTCCGCGATCGCGGTACTGCGCGCCGAGGCGGGCGGTCTGGTCGGCGGCGTCGATCATCCGCAGGTGCGGCACCCCGAGCGCGTGCGCGACGATCGGCGCGGCGTAGACCACCGGGTCCCACACCACGAGGTCCGGCTGCCAGTGGCGCGCGAAGAGCACGAGTTCGTCGAGCAGCGAGTCCGGCGTGGTCCAGCGGAACACGTCGACCCAGTGCTCGTACACGTTGCGCACGTACTCGTCGGTGTAGCACTCGGGACGGCTTTCGGAGATCCGGAAGTCGCCCTGCCTCGCGGTGTTGCCGTCGACCTGGAGCCTGCGGTGCCGGGCGACGTCGAGTTCGTCGCCGAACCACATGGCGTCCAGCCCGGTCTCGGCGAACGACGCGACCTCGCGCGGGTTGCGCTGCCCGACGAAGCGCACCTCGTGCCCTGCCGCGGCCAGCGCCCAGCCCACCGGGGCCATGCTGTACACGCGAGCCCTCGTCGGGAGGACCATCAGCATCACGCGCATCGCGGCGGCTCCCGGGATTCGTAGGTGCGGCGGGACAACGGAAACGGTAGGGCCGGGTCACCGCCCCGCCCACCCGGTAGGGGACCCCTGAATCCGGCGCGGGGAACGCGGATTTGGCTCGGCTTTAGATGCCCCTTAGGGGCTGGTGGCGCGCGGGTGCCGGGGGATAGACAGGTAACCGGATCCGGCCGCGCTGCGCCGGAGAAGGACGAGGGAGGCGAACGAGGTGATGAGCATGGCCGTGGCGCCCACCGCGAAAGGCTGGGTCCCGTTCGGCGAGCACCGCACCTGGTACCGGGTCACCGGGCAACCGGGAGGGGCGGCGCCCGCCGTGGTCGTGGTGCACGGCGGGCCGGGCAGCACCCACGACTACCTGCTGAGCCTGACCGAGCTCGCCGAGCACGGATTCCCGGTCGTGCACTACGACCAGCTCGGCAGCGGCGGATCGAGCAGGCTGCCGGACGCCGACCCCGGATTCTGGAACCCGGAGCTGTTCGGCGACGAGCTGGACAACCTGGTGCACCGGCTCGGCATCGAGGACAACTACGTCCTCTATGGACAGTCCTGGGGCGGGCTGGTCGTCGCGCGGCACGCCGCGGAGCGTCCGGACGGCCTGCGCGGGCTGGTGATCGCCAACTCGCCGGCGTCGTACGAGCTGTGGCGCAGCGAAATGGACCGGCTGCGCGCGCTGCTCCCGCCCGGCGTCGACGAGGGCCTGCGGGCGCACGAAGCGGCCGGCACGACGGACACGCAGGAGTACTTCGACCTCATGCGCGTCTTCTACGACCGGCACGTCTGCCGCGTGCTGCCGTGGCCCGCCGACTATCTCGCGTCCTTCATGGAGATGGCCGACAACAACACCGTCTACTCGGTGATGAACGGCCCCAGCGAGTTCACCGTCACCGGCACGCTCGCGGACTACTCGGTGATCGACCGCCTCGACGACATCGAGGTGCCGACCCTGCTCATCTCCGGCGCGCACGACGAGGCCACCCCGGCCACCGTGCAGCCGTACTACGACCGGATCCACGACGTGCGCTGGGAGATCCTCCCGGAATCGAGCCACGTCCCCCATCTCGAGGAACCGCAGCGGTTCCGCGAAATCCTGCTGGGATTCCTGCAGGAAGTCCATTCCCCCGCCGAAAGAGAGGTCGCCAGTCATGGATGACGCCAGCCAGGCCGGATCGGCGGTCGTGTTCCCCGGGATGAGCCCGTGCCGGTTCGTCGACTTCGGCAAGTTCCTGCTCATCAACCCGTTCGCGCGCAGGCTCATCAAGGACGCCGACGACCGGCTGGGCTACTCGCTGGTCGACCGCTTCCGCGAGGCCGAGGGCGACTACTCTGAGTACGCCCAGGTCGGGTTCATGCTTACCTGCGTCGCGCTCGCCGAATGGGCCGAACAGGAGTACGGGATGAGCCCGGACTACTGCACCGGCCCGAGTTTCGGGGAGAAGCCGGCCAGCGTGTACGCCGGTTCGCTGACTTTCCCGGACGCGGTGTGGATGACCGCGAAGCTCGCGCAGTGCCTCGACGAGTTCTTCGCGACCGAGCACACCGACGTCGTCACGCACTCGTTCGTCCGCACGCCGGAAGAGAAACTGCGCGACGCGCTGACCGAACTGGACGGGCGCGGCGAATGGTCGGACATCTCCTGCTACATCGACCACGACTTCTACATGGTCTCGGTGCGGGAGCGGAACCTCGACTGGCTCAAGCAGACCGTGCGGGGCATGGGCGGGCTGTCGCTGTACACGATGCGTCCTCCGCTGCATTCGCGCGCGTTCGGCGCGTTGCGGCGCAAGGCCGAGGACGAGGTGCTCGGCGGCCTCGACTTCCATGATCCCCTCCTTCCGATCATCGCCGACCAGGACGGTTCGGTGCTGCGGACTGGCGAGCAGGTCCGCACGATGCTGCTGGACAGCATCGTCGAGCCGCTGCGCTGGCCGGACGTCGTCTCGTCGCTCGAACAGCTCGGCGTGCGCAAGCTGTGGGTGGCCGGGCCGGACACGCTGTTCGGCCGCGTCCGTGCCACCACCAGCCGGTTCGAGGTGACCACGGTGAACCCGCGGCTCGCGCTGCAGCCGCGGCGGCGCGGCGCGGGTCCTTCGCGGGTCAGCTAGCCGGCTGCAGCTTCGACAGCGTCGTCCAGAGGCGTCCGGGGTTCTCGAACGTCTCCAGGTTCAGCGCGTCGTCGGAGAACCGGACGTTGTACTTCTCCTCCAGCACCGCCAGCAGTTCCACCGTGGCGAGCGAGTCGAGGCCGTACTCCTTGAGCGGGGTTTCGGCGGTCAGCGCCTCGTCGGCGGGCAGGAACGGAAGGTACGGGCGGAGGGCTTCGTCGAAAGAGCTGTCCCACATGGCTACTCCGGTGGCTGGGTCGGGCACTTCACCCGGGCAGGGAAACCGACCGCCCGGTTCGGTTTTGAACCTTACCCCGCGCCGCCGCTTCCGGGCGACGCACCGGCACCCCTATTACCGATCCGGCCGAAAGCCGCCTGACCCCCGACCCGGCACGGAACCGTTGCCGCGAAGCCACGAGGCCGTGACTGTGGTCGGGTCAGCAGCGATCGGCACAGCAACGCGGAGGACCACGATGGACACGACGACCACCTCGGGACTGCATGCGCGGTTTCTGCGCGGGCTGGCCCGTTCCGAGTCCCGGCCGGCGGTCAGCGTCGGCGGGCAGACGCTGACCTACGGCGAACTGCACGAGCGGGCGTTGCTGTGGGGCGGCGCGCTGGCGGAGTCCGGCGCCCGCACGGTAGGGGTGCTGGCCGGCAAGGGCGTCACCGCCTACGCCGGGATTCTGGCCGGGTTGTACGCGGGGGCGACGGTCGTCCCGCTGCGGCCGGACTTCCCGGCGGCCCGGACCGCGCAGATGGTCGAGGCGGGGGAGGTGGACGCGCTCATCGCCGACGAACGCGGCCTGACCGTGGCTCCGCCGGTGAAGACGCTGCTGGCTCCGGAGGCCGGTCAGAAGGGATTGCTTCACCCGAAAACCGCGCTCAGCGAGCCCGTGGCCGTGCGGCCGGAGGACTCCGCGTACATCCTGTTCACCTCGGGCTCCACGGGTCGGCCGAAGGGAGTCCGGATCGGCCACGGCTCCACCGAGCACTACTTCGGCCTGCTCGACGCGCGGTACGACTTCACCCCGGACGACGTGTTCTCCCAGACGTTCGACCTGAACTTCGACTGCGCCATGTTCGACCTCTTCTGCGCGTGGGGCGCGGGCGCGGAAGCGGTGGTCCTGCCGGGAGCTGCGTACCGGAATGTGCCGGCGTTTGTGGAGGAGCGCGGCCTCACCGTGTGGTTCTCCACGCCGAGCGCGATCGATCTGGTGCGTCGCACCGGACGGCTCACCCCAGATGCGATGCCCGGTCTGAGGTGGAGCTTCTTCGCCGGGGAAGCATTGACCGTCCGCGACACCGCGGACTGGCGGGCGGCGGCGGGCAACTCCGTGACCGAAAACCTCTACGGGCCTACGGAGCTCACCATCACCGTTGCCGGGTACCGGTGGGACGACGAGGAAACCCCGCGGATCGCGGTGAACGGCGTGGTGCCGATCGGCGCGGTGCACGAGGGGCACGAGTACGTGCTCATCGACGAGAACGAGGCGGGAGAGGGCGAGCTCGCCATCGCCGGACCGCAGCTGACGCCGGGCTACCTCGATCCGGCGGACGAGAAGGGCCGGTTCCTCGACCGCGACGGGCAGCGGTTCTACCGCACCGGCGACCGGGTGCGGCGGCTCGGCGGCGGCGACCTGGCGTACCTGGGGCGGCTTGACTCGCAGGTGCAGGTGCTCGGCTGGCGCGTGGAGCTCACCGAGGTGGAGCACGCGCTGGAGACGTGCGGGGTGCAGGCGGTGGCGCTCGGCGTCCAAGGGGACGGCGGGACGGAGCTGTTCGTCTTCTACACCGGTCCGCGGCGGCCGGTGATCGAACTGGTGCGGGCGCTGCGGGCGGTGCTGCCCGAGGGCGTGATCCCGCGGCGGTACGAGCACGTCGAGGAGTTCC
Organism: Amycolatopsis nivea; assembly: GCF_004522235.1. GTDB lineage: Bacteria > Actinomycetota > Actinomycetes > Mycobacteriales > Pseudonocardiaceae > Amycolatopsis > Amycolatopsis nivea. The sequence goes on along the minus strand of NZ_SDLT01000013.1, from coordinate 96,333 downwards.
CGTTGAATTCCAACCGGAAGATCGACCGGAAGACGCTCGCCGCGCGGGCCGCGGAGCTGCTGAGTCCGGTGCCCGCCTAGTCGTTCGCGAAAGGGCTCCTTGAGGGAATGCGGATTCCCTCAAGGAGCCCTTCGTGTTGTCCGGGTCGGAGCGGCAGAGTGCCAGCTAGGGGCCGTTAGGGGTGTGGATCACCGCCTGCGCGCGGATAACTTTCCGGACGTCGGGGAGCGATCCCGCGCAGGCACGGTGATTCTACGAATCCTTTCGGGAGTGGCAGTCGTGAACGAATCCGGTTCTCTCGTCCATGCCCTGCTCGACGCGGCGGCGGCCAGTGCGCCGGATGCCGCCGCGGTGCGCGACCGGGCGGGGGTGTGGACGTATGCCGAGCTGGCCGCTTGGAGTCACGCGGTGGAGGCGGTTCTCGCGCGGCGCGGGGTCGGGCGCGGCGATCGCGTCGTGGTGCAGTTGCCGACGGATCGGGCGCTGGTCGCGCTCTTCCACGGGACTTCGCGGCGGGGCGCGGTGTTCGTGCCGATCAATCCGGCGATGAAGCAGTTCCACTTCGATTCCGTCGTCGCGAACGCCGAGCCGGTGCTGATTATCCAGCCGGACGAGTTCGCTCCACTGTGGACGGAGGTCGAAGAAGCTCACCGCGAGCAGACCCGTGTCGAGCCGACTGAGGTCGATTTGGACGACGTCGCGGTGCTCGTGTACACCTCCGGCAGCACGGCCGCGCCCAAGGGCGTCATCGGGCCGCACCGGCAGGTCACCTTCGCGGCGGGCGCGATCCAGGCGGTGCTCGGCTACCGCCAGGACGACGTCGTCTTCTGCCGGTTCCCGATGTCCTGGGACTACGGCCTGTACAAAGTCCTCCTCTCGACACTCGGCCGCAGCGAGATCGTGCTCGCCGACGCCGAATCCGATCTTCGCCTGCTGCAACGGATGCGCGAGGTCGGCGCGACGGTCGTCCCGATCGTGCCTTCGCTCGCCACGATGATCGCCACCCTCGCCGAGCGGGAGCAGGGCGAATCGGCTCCGGTGCGGCTGTTCACCAACACCGGTGCGGCGCTGCCGGATTCGACGATCGCGAAGCTCCGCGCCGCTTTCCCCGGCGTCCGCGTCGTCCGCCAGTTCGGGCAGACCGAGTGCAAACGGATCACCGTCATGCCGCCCGAGGAGGACACCGAGCGTCCGGGTTCGTCGGGTCTTCCGCTGCCGGGGACGACCGTGTACATCCTCGCTGCCGACGGAACTCCGTTGCCCGCCGGGGAAATCGGCGAGATCGTGGCCGCCGGACCGCACGTGATGCCCGGCTACTGGCGCGCTCCGGAGCTGTCGGCGCGAGCGTTCCGCCGCGACGAGGCCACCGGCGAGCTCCGCCTGCACACCGGCGACTACGGCCGGCTCGACGAGGACGGCTACCTCTACTTCGAGGGCCGCCGCGACGACATGTTCAAGCGCAAGGGAATCCGGATGTCCACGTTGGAGATCGAGGCCGCCGCGATGGACATCCCCGGCGTGCGCGCGGCGGGCGCGATCCCGCCGAGCGAGACCCGGGACCTGGCGATCTGCGTGGAGAGCGACCTGCCGCCGACCACGGTGCTCAAGGAACTGGCGCAGCGGCTCGAGCCGCAGAAGGTGCCCGCGCTGTGCCACGTCGTGGACGAGTTCCCGCTCACCGCGCACGGCAAGAACGCGACGAAGGAACTCGCCCTGCTGGTGGAAGGTGCCCGCAAATGAGCAAGTACGACGAGCTGGCCGCACGGTTCGGCACGCCGGCTTACGTGTACGACCTTGACGTGACCGCGCAGTCGCGCGATCAGCTGTTCGGCCTGCTGCCGGAGGGCTTCGCGGTCTACTACGCGCTGAAAGCCAACCCGCATCCGGAGATCGCCCGCGAACTCCGCGAGGGCGGCTGCCGCGCGGAGATCAGCTCGACCGGCGAGCTGGCCAACGCGCTGACCGCCGGGTTCGCGCCGGAGGACATCCTCTACACCGGCCCGGGCAAGACTGACGGCGAGCTGGACGCGGCGATCACCGCGGGCGTCCGGCTGTTCTCCGTGGAATCGCTGACTGACCTGCAGCACATCGGTGCGGCGGCGGAGCGCCAGAACACCGTCGCGCGGTGCCTGTTGCGGATCAACACCACGCAGGGCAGTGCGTCGACCGGGATCCGGATGATGGGCCGCCCGTCGCAGTTCGGCGTCGACGCCGAGACCTTGCCCGAGCTGATGCCGCTGTTCAAGGCGGTCGCCGGGGCGAAGATCGTCGGCGCGCACTTCTTCACCATGAGCAACGCCCAGGACGAGGACGCGCTGCTCGGCGAGTACGAGTTCGTGCTGCAATCGGCCGCGCAGCTGCGTCAGGAGACGGGGCTGCCGCTGGAACTGCTCGACATCGGCGGCGGGTTCTCGTCGCCGTACGCGGTTCCCGGCGAGCGCACCGACTATCCGAAGCTGCGCAACGGTTTGGAACAGCTTCTCGACCTCTACCTGCCGGAATGGCGCGGCGGCGAGGTCGAGCTGGCCTGCGAATCCGGCCGCTACCTGTCCGGCACGTGCGGGACGCTGCTGGCCGGGGTCGTGAACGTGAAGGAGAGCCGGGGCCACCGGTTCGTCATTCTCGACGCCGGGATCAACGTGGTCGGCGGGCTTTCCGGGATCGGCCGTCTGCTGCCCGCCGCGGTCGGTGTCGACCAGGTCGGGGACAACCCGGGGCAGCTCGTCGGTCCACTGTGTACTCCCGGGGACTCGCTTTCGAAGGCCGCGAAGCTGCCCGAGCTGTCCGCTGGAGATCTGCTGACCGTGCCGAATGTCGGTGCGTACGGGGTCACCGCGAGCCTGATCAGCTTTCTCGGTCGGCCCGCGCCGACCGAAGTCGTGGTCCGCGGCGACGAGGTCATCTCGGTGTCGCGATTGGATTATCAGCGAGCTTATGAGGTGTCGCCATGAGCGAGGAAGTCCACGCGTACAGCGGCAGCGTCATCGAAGAACCCGCCGGGCGCACGGTGATCGTGAGCAGCATGGCGTCGGACTCGCACACCTGGAATCTGGTCTACCTCGAACTTCTCGTGGCGGAACTCGGCTTCGAGGTCGTGAACCTCGGTGCGTGCGTGCCGGACGAGCTGCTGGAGTCCGAATGCGTCAGCCGCCGTCCGGCGATGCTGGTGCTGAGCAGCGTCAACGGGCACGGCTACCAGGACGGGCTGCGGGTCGTGCAGCGGCTTCGCGCACAGCCGGAGCTGCGCCGGCTGCCGATCGTCATCGGCGGCAAGCTCGGCACCGGCGGACCGCTTTCGGACGAGCAGACCGCGGAACTGCTGTTCGCCGGGTTCGACGGAGTCTTCGACGAGCAGAACGCCGCCGCCTTCCGGCATTTCGCGGCCACGCTTCCCGGCGGCGTCAGCCAGTTGGAGGAGGCGTGAGCTTCGAGCGGTTCGTCGCGCAGCGGCACGCGGCCGGGGAACTGGTCGTGCAGCCGCGCATGGGCTTCGACAGCCCGGCCGCGATGCGCGCCGGTCTGGTCGCGACGAAACAGGCGAACGCCGCGACCGTCGGCACGCTCACGCTCGACAGCTACACCCGCGTCCGCGACACCGATTCCGCGGCACACGCGTTGCGGAACGGAATTCCGCTCAATGGCTACCCGATCGTCAACCATCCGCCCGAGGTGACCCGGGCGATGCTCGACGGTCTCGAAGGCCCGGACTTCCCGGTGCAGGTCCGGCACGGTTCGGCGCGGCCGGTGGACATCTTCCGCGCGATGATCGCCGCCGGGCTGCACGCCACCGAGGGCGGACCGATTTCCTACTGCCTGCCCTACAGCCGCACGCCGCTCGACGAGTCCGTGCGGAATTGGGCGTATTGCTGCGATCTGCTGGTCGACGCCGAACATCCGGGCGGCCGTCCGCATCTGGAGACGTTCGGCGGCTGCATGCTCGGGCAGTTGTGTCCGCCGAGCGAGTTGGTGGCGATCAGCGTCCTGGAGGCGTTGTTCTTCTACCGCAAGGGCGTGCGCAGCATCTCGGTGAGCTACGCGCAGCAAACGAATCTGCACCAGGACCGCGAAGCCGTCGCCGCGCTGCGCCGGTTGTGCGCCGAGCTGTTGCCGGAAGCGACCTGGCACGTGGTGATCTACGCGTACATGGGCCTCTTCCCGCGCACGCCCGACGGCGCGATGCTGTTGCTGGGCAAGGCCGCTGAGCTGGCGATGAGCACTGATTCGGAGCGGTTGATCGTGAAGACCGCCGCCGAAGCGCACCGCATCCCGACCGTCGAGGAGAACGTGACCGCGCTCGAACACGCGGCTGCGTCGGCGAGGGGGATCAAAGCCATCGTGGACGAGGACAACCAGGTCTACCGCGAGGCCTACGCCCTGGTCGACGCGGTTCTGAACAGTCACGCGGATCTCGACCGCGCGCTCGTGGTCGCCTTCAAACGCGGTCTGCTCGACGTGCCGTACTGCCTGCACCCGGACAACGCGGGACAGGCGCGCAGCACTCTCGACGCGGACGGCAGGCTCGGCTGGTCCGAGCTCGGTTCGCTGCCGTTGCGCGGGATCGCCGAACGCGCGCCGAGCGGCCGGATCACCTCGTCGACGCTCATGTCGGCGCTTTCCTACGTCCAGCACACCCATGACACCCAGGCATTGGAGCAGCCGATGACCGCGATCGGAGGGGAACCGCGATGAGCACTCGCCGGACTGTCCGGGCGTATCCGTTCGACATGCACGAGACGTCCGTTTCCGAGACCTACCACCAGTTGCAGCGCGACGAGCCGATGAGCCGGGTCCAGATGCCGTTCGGCGAACAGGCTTGGCTGGCGACGAAGTACGCCGACGTCAAGCTGGTGACCGCCGACCCGCGGTTCAGCCGCGAACTGGCACAGGGTCTCGACCAGCCGCGCATGCGTCGCCAGCAGATGGGCGACGGCATCATGGGGATGGACCCGCCGGACCACACCCGCCTGCGCCGCCTGGTGATGAAGGCGTTCACCGCGCGCCGGCTGGAGGCGATGCGCGAGAGCGTCCGCACCCTGGTGCACCAGCTGATCGACGAGATGATCGAAAAGGGCGCGCCCGGCGACCTCGTCGAGGACCTCGCACGGCCGCTGCCGGTGACGGTGATCTGCAAGCTGCTCGGCGTGCCGAAGGAAGACCATTCGATCTTCAGCGAGTGGACCCAGGCGCTCGTCGGCGATGCCACGGCGAAGGGCGACGTGCTCGACGTCTACGGCGACAAGCTGGACAACTATGTGGCCCAGTTGGTCGCGCAGCGCCGTGAGGAGCCGACCGACGATCTCCTCGGCGCGCTTGTGTATGCCCGTGACGCCGGCGACAAGCTCACTGAGAACGAGCTGATCGCGATCGCGGGCGCGGGGCTGCTCACTGGTGGCGTGGAGACGGTTTCCACGGCGCTGCCGAGCTTCATTTTCACCCTGCTGACCCAACCGGAACTGCTCGCGCAACTGCGGGCGCAGCCGGAGATCATGCCGACCGCGGTGGAAGAACTGCTGCGGTGGGTGCCGATCAACACAGCCGCGATGTTCGCGCGTTACGCCACCGAAGACATCCGGATCGGCGACGTCGTGGTGCGGACGGGCGACCCGGTGCTGCCCGCGCTGCACGCGGCGAACCGCGACCCGGAGGTCTTCGCGAACCCGAACGTCATCGACCTGACCCGCAGCCCGAACCCGCACGTCGCGTTCGGACACGGCCCGCACCACTGCATCGGCGCGCAGCTCGCGCGGCTGGAACTGCAGGAGGGGCTGAAAGCGATTCTGGAACGGTTCCCGGAATTGCGGCTCGCTGACGGGCGCGAGGGCGTGAAGTGGGAGTACGGGGTGATCGTGCGCGGCCCGTCGCTGCTGAGCGTCGCCTGGTGATTTCCCGCCCCTAACAACGTTTTCTGGGGATCCGGCGCGGCCCGAGTCCGGCCTACGATCCGATCGACGACCCATGAATGCTGCCTGGCTACCGCGGTGGAGTGCGCAATGCGTGAGAGTGACAAGAATCGGGAATCCGGCTTCGCGGAGCGGCTGACGCTTCTGCCGCCGGCGGACCGCGCGGGGTTCCTCGCCGACGTGGTCCACGACGCGACGCGGGCGGCGCTGCAGGCCGCGCTGCCTGAGGTTCCGGCCGTCCTCGACCCGGAGAAAGCGTTCTCCGACCACGGTTTCGACTCGCTCGCGGCGGTGGAGCTGCACGCGCAGCTGATCGACGCGACCGGGCTCGAACTGCCGGTGACGCTGGCCTTCGACTATCCGACCCCGGCCGCGGTCGCCCGGTTCCTGCACGCCGAGGTGTTCGGCGCGGAGGAGTCCGTCGCGGCGCTGGCCGGCGGTGCGGCGGACGACGAACCGGTCGCCATCGTCGGCATCGGCTGCCGATACCCGGGCGGCGCGGTGTCGCCGGAAGCGTTGTGGCAGCTGGTCGCCGACGAGGTGCACACGATCTCCGGCTTCCCGACCGACCGCGGCTGGGACCTCGACAGCCTGTATGACCCGGACCCCGACAAGCCGGGCAGCAGCTACGTCACCTCCGGCGGATTCCTGCCCGGCGCCGGGGAGTTCGACGCCGGGTTCTTCGGCATCGCGCCGCGCGAAGCGTCCGCGATGGACCCGCAGCAGCGGCTCGTGCTGGAGACCGCGTGGGAAGCGTTGGAGCGGGCCAAGATCGATCCGTCCGCGCTGCGCGGCACCCCGGCGGGCGTGTACATCGGCGCGGAGGCGCAGGAGTACGGACCGCGGCTGCACGAAGCTCCCGACGGTCTCGACGGCTACATGCTCACCGGCAACGCGCCTAGCGTCGTCTCCGGTCGCGTCGCTTACGCGCTCGGTCTGGAAGGGCCGACGCTGACCGTCGACACTGCTTGCTCCGGTTCGCTGGTCGCGCTGCACTTGGCGATGCAGGCGTTGCGGCGCGGGGAAACTCAGCTCGCGCTGGCCGGTGGTGTCGCGGTGATGGGCGCGCCGGGCACGTTCACGGCTTTCAGCCGTCAGCGTGGTCTCGCGGAAGACGGCCGGTGCAAGGCATTCGCCGCCGCCGCGGACGGCACTGGGTTCGCCGAGGGTGTCGGTGTCCTGGTGCTGGAACGGCTTTCCGACGCTGTCGCGAATGGACGCACGGTGCTCGCCGTGGTCCGCGGGTCGGCGATCAACTCCGATGGCGCGTCGAACGGCCTTACCGCGCCGAACGGTCCGTCGCAGCAACGCGTGATCAAGCGTGCGCTGGCTGACGCTGGTCTGGAAGCGTCCGATGTGGACGCTGTCGAGGCGCACGGAACCGGCACCCGGCTCGGCGACCCGATCGAGGCGCAGGCGCTGCTGTCCGCCTACGGTCAGGACCGCGAGACGCCGCTGCTGCTCGGGTCGATCAAGTCGAACATCGGCCACACGCAGGCCGCGGCGGGTGTCGCGGGCGTGATCAAGATGGTCGAGGCGATGCGGCACGGCGTGCTGCCGAAGACGCTGCACGTGGACGAGCCGACGCCGCACGTCGACTGGACCGCGGGTTCCGTCGAGCTGCTGACCGAGCAGCGAGAATGGCCCGCGAACGAACGTCCGCGCCGCGCTGGCGTTTCGTCGTTCGGTGTCAGCGGGACCAACGCGCACGTCATCATCGAGCAGGCTCCGGCTGTCGAGACCGTGGAAACCACCAGCGACGAGCTGCCGGTCGTGCCGCTCGTTGTCTCGGCGCGCAGCGAGGAAGCGCTGAAGGCGCAGGCTGCCGCGCTGGTGTCCACTGTGGAATCCAGCACTCTGACTGACCTCGGCTTCTCGCTTGCCACCACCCGCGCCGCGCACGACCAGCGCGCCGTGGTCGTTGCGGAGAATGTCGCCGAGGCTGTGCGCGGGTTGCAGGCGCTGGCGGCGGGGGAGCAGGACCCGAACGTCGTCCTCGGCGAACGCACTCCGGGCAAGCTCGCGATGCTGTTCACCGGACAGGGCTCGCAGCGCCTCGCGATGGGGCGTGAGCTGTACCTGGCGTACCCGAAGTTCGCCGAGGTCTTCGACGAGGCTGTCGATCACCTCGACGTGCAGATGGAAACCCCGTTGCGCGACGTCCTCTTCGGTGACAACGCCGAGGAACTGAACGAGACGCAGTACACGCAGTGCGCGCTGTTCGCGGTCGAGGTCGCGCTGGCGCGGCTGCTCGAATCGTGGGGCGTGCGGCCGGACATCCTGCTCGGCCACTCGATCGGCGAACTGGCCGCCGCGCACATCGCGGGCGTATGGTCGCTCGCCGACGCGTGCCTGGTCGTCGCTGCTCGCGGACGGCTTATGCAGGCGCTGCCGGAAGGTGGTGCGATGGTTGCCATCGCGGCGACCGAGGACGAGGTCCAGCCGCTGCTGGGCGACCAGGTCAGCCTGGCCGCGGTGAACGGTCCGACGTCGGTCGTCGTCTCCGGCGAGCGCGAAGCGGTGGAAGCCGTCGTGTCGGTGTTCCGCATGCAGGGCCGCAAGATCAGCGAGCTGCGCGTGTCGCACGCGTTCCACTCGCCGCTGATGGAGCCGATGCTGGCTGAGTTCCGCGAGATCCTCGAGGTGGTCGAGTACGCGGCCCCGGCGATCCCGGTCGTCTCGAACGTGACCGGCCGGATCGCGACCGCCGAGGAACTCTGCTCGCCCGGGTACTGGCTGTGGCACGTCCGCCGCGCGGTGCGGTTCGCCGACGGGGTCCAGGCCCTGGTCGACGCGGGCGTGACGACCGCGATCGAGGTCGGTCCGGACGCCGTGCTGTCCGCGATGGCCGCGGGCACCAGCGACGCCATCGCGTTCACCCCAGCGCAGCGCCGCGACCGGCCCGAGGCCGCGACCCTCGCGACCGCGCTCGGCCGTCTGCACACCCGCGGCGTGGCGATCGACTGGACCGCGTTCTTCGGCGAGGCGCAGATTGTCGACTTGCCGACGTATGCCTTCCAGCACAAGCACTACTGGCTCACCGCGCCGACCGGCCACGGCGACGCGGCCGACCTCGGCCAGCTGGCTTCCGGACACCCGCTGCTCGCCGCCGAGATCGGCTTGGCCGGCGACGACGGCCTGGTCCTCACCGGTCGCGTCGCATTCCGGACGCACCCGTGGCTGGCCGACCACGCGATCGCCGGTACCCCGGTTCTGCCGGGCACCGCGTTCGTCGAGATGGCTCTGCATGCCGCTGCGCAGGTCGGCTACGGCGTGGTTGACGAGCTGACGCTGCAGGCCCCGCTCGCGCTGCCGGAGACCGGTGGCGTCGCGCTGCAGACGCTGGTCGGCCCGGACGTCGACGGCCGCCGCACGATCGAGTTCCACTCCCGTCCCGACCACGACGCCGACGCGGCCTGGACCCGGCACGCCGTCGGTGTTCTCGCCGCCGGCCCGGTGGTCGAGCCCGCGCCACGCAGCGAATGGCCGCCTGCCGGTGCCGAAGTGGTCGCGACGAACGAGCTGTACACCGAGCTGGCCGAGCAGGGTTACGGCTATGGCCCCCTGTTCCAGGGGCTGCGTACCGCGTGGAAGCGCGATGACGTCGTGTTCGCCGAGGTCGCGCTGCCCGCGACTGGGCGCGACGCGGCGTTCGGCGTCCACCCGGCGCTGCTCGACGCGGTTCTGCACGCCACCGACTTCGCCCCGGGCGAGGCGCGCGAGCCGGACGAGATCCGGCTGCCGTTCGCGTGGACCGGCGTGCGGCTGCACGCTTCCGGCGCGACCGAGGTCCGGGTGCGGATCACGTCCCCGGCCACCGGCGGCGTCTCGATCGACGTGACGGACGTGGCCGGTACGCCGGTGCTGTCCGTCGAGTCGTTCCGCTCGCGGCCGGTCCGCGAGGCCGACCTCGGCACCCAGGCGCGCGACCTGCTGTACACCGTCGAATGGACCCCGGTCACCGTCACGGCCGAGCTGCCGTCGCTGGCTTCGCTGGGTTCGATCAGCGGTTTCGACGTTCCGGTGGTCGACTCGCTGGTGTCGCTGGTCGAGGTGCCCGACGTCGTGCTGCTGCCGGTTTCGGTGCCGGGCAACAACATCGCCGCCGCTGCCAAGCAGACCGCGCACCGCGTCCGGACTGTGCTGCAGCAGTGGCTGGAAGGCGACCGCTACGCCGGTGCGCGCTTGGTCGTGCTGACGCGCGGCTCGCTGGCCGACTCCGCCGTCCGCGGGCTGGTGCGTTCGGCCCAGGCCGAGCACCCCGGTCGCGTGGTCCTGGTCGAGGGCACCGCCACGGCGGCGACCCTGGCCACCGCGCTCGGCTCGGGCGAGCCTGAACTGCGCATCGACGGCGACACGGTCTCGGCCGGCCGGATGGTCCGGCTCGTGGCTGAGGCCGGGGAGCCGACCTGGCGTTCTGACGGCACCGTGCTGATCACCGGCGGGACCGGCGGTCTCGGTGCCCAGGTCGCGAAGCACCTCGTCACGAAGCACGGCGTCCGCAGTCTGTTGCTGCTCAGCCGTCGCGGGCTTAACGCGCCGGGCGCGGCGGAGCTGGTCGAAGAGCTGGCCGAACTGGGCGCGACCGCGAAGGTGGTCGCCTCGGACGTCAGCAAGAAGCGTTCCCTGTCGGCGGCGATCAAGAAGGCCGAGCACCCGCTGTCGGCCGTCGTGCACACCGCTGGCGTGCTCGACAACGCGATGATCGGTTCGCTGACCGCCGAGCAGCTCGACGCAGTGCTGGCCCCGAAGCTCGACGCGGCGTGGGCGCTGCACGAGCTGACCGCGGAGCTGGACCTGTCGGCGTTCGTCCTGTTCTCCTCCTCGGCGGGGCTCGCCGACGGTGCCGGACAAGCGAACTACGCCGCTGGCAACACCTTCCTCGACGCACTGGCCGAGCATCGGCACGCCGCTGGCCTTCCCGCGACGTCGCTGGTCTGGGGGCTGTGGGCCCCCGACGCCGGTCAGGCGATCGGCATGGGTGCGACACTGTCCGAAGTGGACCGTAACCGCATCGCGCGCCTCGGGCTGGCTCCGCTGACCGTGTCGGAAAGCCTTGCCGCGCTTGATGCCGCGCTCGGCACCGGTGTTCCGACGGTGGTCCCGACCCGCGTTGACCGCGCTGCCCTGCGGTCGCGTGGCGAGGACGTTCCGGCCGTGCTGCGCGGGCTCGTGCCCGCCGGCCGCCGCCGGATCGCCGTCGCCAGCGGGGAAGTCACGCCCGAGCAGCAGTTCGCCGAGCGGTTCGCGCACCTCGCCGAGGCCGACCGCGACCGCGCGCTGCTCGACCTGGTCCGCACGCACGTCGCGGCCGTTCTCGGCCACGACAGCGCGGACGCGATCAGCCCGGCCCGCCCGTTCGGCGAGATCGGCTTTGATTCGCTGGCCGCGGTGGAACTGCGCAACATCCTCGACTCGGTCACCGGCATGCGGCTGCCCGCGACGCTGGTGTTCGACTACCCGACGCCGCGCGCGCTAGCCGAGTACCTGGCGTCGCGGCTCGCCGGGCTGGCTCCGACTCGCACGATCACTCCGGTGACCACGGTCGACCCGGAGGAGCCGATCGCCATCGTCGGCATCGCCTGCCGCTACCCGGGCGGCGTCGAGACGCCGGAAGACCTGTGGCGGCTCGTGTCCGAGGGCGAGGAAGCGCTGTCCGGCTTCCCGGTCGACCGCGGCTGGAACGTCGACTCGCTGTACGACCCGGAGCCCGGCAAGCCCGGCCACTCCTACGTCAAGCACGGCGCCTTCTTGCACGACGCGGCCGAGTTCGACGCGGACTTCTTCGAGATCAGCCCGCGCGAGGCGGCCGCGATGGACCCGCAGCAGCGGCTGCTGCTCGAGGTGTCCTGGGAAGCCTTCGAGCGCGCCGGGATCGACCCGGTCGGCCTGCGCGGCAGCGCGACCGGTGTGTTCGCCGGCGTGATGTACCACGACTGGGGCACCCGCCTCGGCACGGTTTCCGACGACATCGCGGGCTACCTCGGCAATGGCAGCCTCGCCAGCGTCGTGTCCGGTCGCGTGTCGTACGCACTGGGGCTGGAAGGTCCGACGGTCACCGTCGACACCGCGTGTTCGTCGTCGCTGGTCGCGCTGCACTGGGCGGTGCAGGCGCTGCGTCGCGGCGAGTGCACGCTGGCGCTGGCCGGCGGTGTCACCGTGATGTCCACTCCGGACACTTTCATCGACTTCAGCCGTCAGCGCGGGCTTTCCGCCGACGGCCGGTGCAAGGCGTTCGCCGAAGCGGCGGACGGCACCGGCTGGGGCGAGGGCGCGGGTATGCTGCTCGTCGAGCGATTGTCTGACGCACGTCGCAACGGGCACCCGGTGCTCGCGGTTCTGCGCGGCTCTGCGGTGAACCACGACGGCGCGTCGAACGGCCTTACCGCGCCGAACGGTCCTTCGCAGCAGCGGGTGATCGCCAAGGCGCTGGCTGACGCTGGTCTGCGGCCGTCCGAAGTGGACGCTGTCGAGGGCCACGGCACCGGAACCACGCTGGGCGACCCGATCGAGGCCCAGGCGCTGCTGGCCACCTACGGGCAGGACCGTTCCGAGGACCAGCCGCTGTGGCTCGGGTCGATCAAGTCCAACATCGGCCACACGCAGGCCGCGGCGGGTGTCGCGGGCATCATCAAGATGGTCATGGCCATGCAGCACGGCCAGTTGCCGCAGACGCTGCACGTCGACCGTCCGTCCACTGTGGTCGATTGGGAGACCGGCGCGGTCCGGCTGCTGACCGAATCGCGGGAGTGGCAGGTCGACCGGCCGCGCCGCGCCGCGGTGTCGTCGTTCGGCATCAGCGGTACGAACGCGCACGTCATTCTGGAGCAGGCGCCGGCGATTCCGGTCGAGCGGGCTTCGGAGACGCAGACGATCGTTCCGGTCGCGCTGTCCGGCCGGTCCGCTGCCGCGGTGCGCGGACAGGCGGCGCGGCTGCGTTCTTGGCTGGCAGAAGGCGTTTCCGTCGCGGAGATCGCGCGTTCGCTGGCGGCGACGCGTGCCTCGCTCGAACACCGCGCGGTGGTGGTCGCCGAGACCGCGGGAGAACTCGCCGACGGACTCGACGCGCTGGCTGGCGGCGACGCACCGACCGGTCAGGTCGTGGACGGAAAGCTCGCCTTCCTGTTCTCCGGACAGGGCGCGCAGCGAGTCGGCATGGGTCGCGAGCTTTACGATGCGTATCCGGCCTTCGCGACCGCCTTCGACGCGGTGTGCGCGGCAATCGACCCGTTGGTCGACGTGCCGCTGCGGGACGTCGTGTTCGGCACCACCGAGCTCGCCGACCGCGGACTGCTGGACCAGACGCAGTACACCCAGACCGGGCTGTTCGCGGTCGAGGTCGCGCTGTTCCGGCTCGCCGAGTCGTGGGGCTTCCGGCCCGACGCGCTCGCGGGGCACTCGATCGGCGAACTGGCCGCGGCTCACGTCGCGGGCGTTCTTTCCCTTGCCGACGCGGCAAAACTGGTCGCCGCGCGCGGCCGGTTGATGGGTGCGCTGAACGACCGTCGCGGCGCGATGGTCTCGCTCGCCGCGACCGAAGAGGCGGTCCGGGAACTGCTGCGCGGCCATGAGGACGAGGTCAGCATCGCAGCGGTCAATGGTCCGGCCGCCGTGGTCGTCTCGGGCGACGCAGATGTGGTCGCCGAGATCGAGCGAGCCGCTGGCGATGTCCAAACGCGACGGTTGCGCGTGAGCCACGCGTTCCACTCGCCGTTGATGACGCCGATGCTCGACGAGTTCCGCGAGATCGCCGCCGGGCTGACCTACGAGGCGCCGAAGATCCCGATTGTCTCGACGGTCACCGGGAAACTCGCCACCGACGACGAGCTGCGTTCGCCGGAGTACTGGGTCAACCATGTCCGCGAGACCGTCCGATTCGGTGCCGCGGTGTCGACGCTGGCGGAGAGCGGCGTCCAGACGTTCCTGGAGATCGGGCCGGACAGCGTGCTGTCCGCGCTAGGCCAGCAGAGCGTCGACGCGGAGTTCGTCCCGTTCGGACGGCGCGACCAGGACGAGGTGCGCACCGCGCTCACCGCGGCCGGTCGCCTGCACATCCGCGGCGCGGTGAAGCTCGGCCCGCTGCTGGGCGACGGTCCGGTCCGGCTCGACCTGCCGACGTATGCCTTCCAGCACAAGCGTTACTGGCTCGACGCGACACCGTCCGGCGATGTCACTTCGGTCGGTCAGCAGCCGCTGGCGCACCCGATGCTGGGTGCCGTCGTGGCACTGTCCGGTTCGGACACCACTGTCCTCACTGGACGGTTGTCAGCCTCGTCGGTGCCATGGGTTGCCGACCACGTGGTGAAGGGCGCGATCCTGGTGCCCGGCACCGGATTCGTCGAGCTCGCGGTCGCCGCCGGCGACCAGGTGGGCCACCCGACGGTGGAGGAGCTGACGCTGCAAGCGCCGCTCATCCTGTCTCCGGACGGCGCGGTCGCGCTGCAGGTCGTGGTCGGCCCCGCGAACGGCGACCGCCGCCCGGTCACCGTGTTCTCCCGCCCGGTCGAATCGGACGGCGACTGGACCCAGCACGCGCTGGGCACGCTGTCCGCGACTGCCCGGCCGGAACCCGCTGGCCTCACCGAATGGCCGCCGGCGGGCGCGACCCCGATCCCGGTCGAGGGCGCGTACGAGCGGTTGAACGACCGCGGCTACGGCTACGGCCCGGCGTTCCAGGGGCTCACCGCCGCGTGGCGACGGGGCAACGAGGTGTTCGCCGAGGTCGCGCTGCCGGAACCGGCCGCGTCCACGGCGGGTTCCTACGGCCTGCACCCGGCGCTGCTCGACACCGCGATGCACGCCGACCTGCTCGGCGACCCGAGCGGTTCGACGCTGCTTCCGTTCGTGTGGAACGGAGTCACGCTGCACGCCGTCGGCGCTTCGGTGCTGCGGGTGCGGATCGTGCGGCTGGACGGCGACGAACTGTCCTCGATCGAGGTCGCGGACGGCGAAGGCAACCCGGTCGCTTCGGTGGAATCGCTGGTCTCGCGGCCGGTGCGGACCGAACTGGCCGCGCAGGCGGAGACCACGGACGGTTCGCTGCTCAAGATCGGCTGGCAGTCCGTGCCGGTCCCGGCCGCGGAGCCGGGCGACGTCGTCGCGATCGGCCGTGGCCGAGTCGGCGTGGCTGCCACCTACAGCGGGTTCGCGGACCTGCTCGGAGCGGTGGACCGCGGCGAGCCGGTGCCCGGTCTCGTGACGCTCTCGGTGCCTGCCGCGGAGGGTGCGGTGCCGGAAGCGGCCCGGGCCAACGCGACCTGGCTGCTTGCCGAGATCCAGGCGTGGCTGGCCGAAGCGCGGCTGACCGACACGAAGCTCGCCGTCATCACGCAGTCGGCGGTCTCGGCAGGTGAGTCCACTGTGGACGTCACCCAGGGGCTGCTGTGGGGCCTCACCCGGGCGGCGCAAGCCGAGCACCCCGGACGCGTGTTCCTGATCGACGCGGACGCGGAGACGAAGGTCGAGACGATCGCCGCGGTGGTCGCCTCGGGCGAGCCGGAGTCGGCGATTCGGGCTGGCTCGGTGCTCGCTCCGCGCTACACCCGCACCGAATCGACCGGCACCACGGCGTGGGACGGCACGGTCCTGATCACCGGTGGCACCGGCGGTCTCGGCAGCCTGCTGGCGCGCTACCTGGTGGCCGAGCACGGGGTGCAGAGCCTGGTGCTCACCAGCCGTCGCGGGCTTGACGCACCGGGTGCCGCGCAGCTGGCCGAAGAGCTGACCGACCTGGGCGCGACCGTCCAGGTGGCGGCCTGCGACGTTGCCGACCGCGAGGCGGTCGAGCAGCTGATCAACGGCCTTCCGGACCTCGGCGCGGTGGTGCACGCCGCCGGTACCGCAGACAGCGGCGTCTTCGACTCGCTTACCGCGGAGCAGCTCGCCGCAGTGCTGCGACCGAAGGTCGACGCGGCCTGGCACCTGCACGAGCTGACCGCCGACCGGCAGCTGTCGGCGTTCGTCATGTTCTCCTCGGCGGGCGGCCAGGTGCTGCCGGCCGGACAGGCGAACTACGCGGCGGCCAACGCGTTCCTCGACGGGCTCGCCGAACACCGGCGCGCGGCCGGGCTTCCGGCCACCGCGCTGGCCTGGGGCTTGTGGGCGGAGAACACCGGACTCGGCGGCGACCTCGCCGAAGCCGACCTCGCCCGGATGGCCCGCCTCGGCCTGCCCGCGGTGACCGCCGAGCAGGGTCTGGCCCTGTTCGACGCCGCCGTGGCCACCGAAGACGCGGTCATCGCGCCGCTTCGCGTGGACGTTCCGGCGCTGCGGGCGCGCACCGACGAACTGCCCGCGCTGCTGCGTGGTTTCGTGCCGCCGAAGGCGCGTCGCGTGGCGAAGGCGGCCAAGGCGGCGGACAACGCGCTCGCCGACGAACTGGCCGCGCTGGTCGAAAGCGAACGGGACCGGGTGCTGCTCGACCTCGTCCGCACGCAGGTCGCTACGGTGCTCGGCTACGCGGACAAGTCCGAAGTGGACGGAACGCGGGCGTTCAAGGAGCTGGGCTTCGACTCGCTCGCCGCGGTCGAACTCCGTAACTTGCTCGGCACCGCGACCGGCCTCACGCTGCCCGCGACGCTGATCTTCGACCACCCGACCGCCAAGGCCGTCGCGGACTTCGTCAAGGGCAAGCTCCTCGGCGCTGTCGCGAAGACTCCGGCGACGATGGCCCGGACGAACGCGTCGATGCAGGAACCGATCGCGATCGTCGGCATGGCCTGCCGCTACCCCGGCGGCGTCCGGTCGCCGGAGGACCTGTGGCAGCTGCTGGTCGACGAGGTCGACGCGGTCTCCGGCTTCCCGACCAACCGCGGCTGGGACATCGAAGGCATCTACGACCCGGAACGCGGCAAACGCGGCAAGACCTATGCCAACCAGGGCGGCTTCCTGCACGACGCGGCGGAGTTCGACCCGGCGTTCTTCGGCATCGGCCCGCGCGAGGCGATGGCGATGGACCCGCAGCAGCGGCTCCTGCTGGAAACCGCGTGGGAGGCCATCGAACGCGCCGGGATCGACCCGACCGTGCTGCGCGGCAGCCTGACCGGCGTCTTCACCGGCGCGATGTACGACGACTACGGCAGCCGCGCCCCGGGCGCTCCGGCCGACGTCGCCGCCTACATCCCGAACGGCAGCTCCGGCGCGGTCGTCTCCGGCCGCATCTCCTACCTGCTCGGCCTCGAGGGCCCGAGCATGACGGTCGACACCGCGTGCTCGTCCTCGCTGGTCACGCTGCACCTCGCGGTGCAGGCGCTGCGGGCGGGGGAGTGCGGACTGGCGCTCGCCGGCGGTGTCACGGTGCTGTCGCAGTCGGATCTGTTTGTCGACTCGAGCCGCCAGGGCGTGCTTTCGCCCAACGGACGGTCGAAGTCGTTCTCGGCGGCTTCCGACGGTGTCGGCTGGGCTGAGGGCGCGGGTCTGCTCCTGCTGGAGCGGCTGTCCGACGCGCAGCGCAACGGGCACGAGGTGCTCGCGGTGGTCCGCTCCAGCGCGGTCAACCAGGACGGTGCGTCCAACGGCCTGACCGCCCCGAACGGCCCGTCGCAGGAACGCGTGATCCACGCGGCCCTCGCCGCCGGTGGCCTGCAGCCGTCCGATGTGGACGCTGTCGAGGCGCACGGTTCGGGTACGAAGCTGGGCGACCCGATCGAGGCGCAGGCGTTGCTGGCCACCTACGGCCAGGACCGCGACCGGCCGCTGTACCTGGGTTCGGTGAAGTCGAACATCGGGCACGCGCAGGCGTCCGGTGGCGCGGCTGGCGTGATGAAGGTCGTGCAGGCGTTGCGGCACAACATGTTGCCGAAGACGATGCACGTCGACGCGCCGTCGCCGGTCGTCGACTGGACCACGGGCAACATCGAGCTGCTCACCGAACCGCGGCCGTGGGTGCGCAACGGTCACCCGCGTCGCGCCGGCGTCTCGTCCTTCGGCATCAGCGGCACCAACGCGCACATCATCATCGAGGAGGCACCGCCCGCTCCGGCCACCGAAACCCGGCGCACCGCACCGGAACTCCCGGCGATCCCGTTGCCGCTGGCCGGTTCAGTCGCGTCGGCGCTCGCCGACCAGGCCGCCCGGCTGGCCGCGCACCTGCGGGCCAACCCGGACGTCAGCCTGACCGACATCGGCTACTCGCTGGCCACCGGTCGCGCCGCGCTCGACCACCGCGCGGTGGTCCTGGCGGCCGACCGCGAAGCGGCGCTCAAGGCGCTCGACGGACTGGCCGACGGCCGGACCCCGGCGGGCACCGTGGCCGGGACGGTCAGCGCGGCCGACCTGACGGCGTTCCTGTTCACCGGGCAGGGCGCTCAGCAGCCGGGCATGGGACGCGGGCTGTACGAGGCGTTCCCTGCCTTCGCCGGAGCGTTCGACGAGATCTGCGGACTCTTCGACGCCGAGCTGGAAACCCCGCTCAAGCAGGTGATCTGGGAAGACTCGCCGCTGCTCAACCAGACCGCGTACACGCAATGCGCGCTGTTCGCGATCGAGGTCGCGCTGTACCGGCTGGTCGAATCCTGGGGTGTGACGCCGGATTACGTCGCCGGGCACTCGATCGGCGAACTCGCCGCGGCACACGTCTCCGGAGTGTTCTCGCTGGCCGATGCCTGCTCGCTGGTCGCCGCTCGTGGCCGGCTCATGCAGGCGTTGCCAGCCGGAGGCACGATGGCGGCGATCGCCGCGACCGAGGACGAGGTGCGTGCCTCGCTGCCTGACGGGGTCGACATCGCGGCGGTGAACGGGCCGCGGTCGGTGGTCATCTCGGGTCCGGAAGAGGCGGTGCTTGCCGCCATGGCGACTTTCTCCGACGCTGGTCGCCGGACGAAGCAGCTGGTCGTGTCGCACGCGTTCCACTCGTCGCTGATGGAGCCGATGCTGACCGAGTTCTCGGTGGTGGCGGAGAAGCTCACCTACTCCGCGCCGTCGATCCCGGTGGTGTCGAACGTGACCGGCAAGATCGCGACCGCCGCCGAGTTGTGCTCGCCGCAGTACTGGGTGGGCCACGTGCGGGAGGCCGTCCGGTTCGCCGACGGGGTCGGCACGTTGCTCGCCTCGGGCGTGACCCGGTTCGTTGAACTGGGTCCGGACGCGGTGCTCACCGGGATGGCCCGCGAGTGCGACACCGCGGTCGCCGACCGGCCGGACCGGGTCGTCCAGGTGCCCGCGATGCGCCGCGGGCGGGCCGAGGTGCCGACCGTGTTCACCGCGCTGGCCACGCTGTTCTCCCGGGGCGGGAAGATCGACTGGAAGGCGCTGTTCGCCGGGCAGGGTGCGTCCACTGTGGACCTGCCGACCTATGCGTTCCAGAACAAGTCGTACTGGCTCGACGCGACGAAGCCGACTGGCGACGTCAGCACTTTGGGCGCGCAGTCCGCCGGACACCCGCTGCTGGGTGCGCTGGTGGAACTGCCCGATGGCGGCGCGGTGCTGACCGGACGGCTGTCGGTCGCGACGCAGCCGTGGCTCGCCGACCACGTGGTGATGGGGCGGACGATGCTGCCCGGCACCGCGTACGTCGAGCTGGCGATGCACGCCGGTGACCAGGTCGGCTGCGACCTGCTGGAGGAGCTGACCCAGCAGGCACCGCTGTTGCTGCCGGAAGACGGGGTCGACCTGCGCGTGGTCATCAGCGCGCCGGACGGCAGCGGTCGCCGGGAGCTGTCGGTGCACTCGCGGACCGAGGCGGGCTGGGTTCAGCACGCGGCGGGCACGCTGGCCAATGGCTCGGCTGTGGACTTCTCGCTGAGCGAGTGGCCGCCGTCCGGTGCCGAATCGGTTGACCTGACCGGGTTGTACGACGACCTGGCCGACCTCGGTTTCGGTTACGGGCCGACGTTCCGCAACCTGCGGGCGATCTGGCTGCGCGAAGGCGAGGTGTATGCCGAGGTCGCGCTGCCGGAAGGCACCGCGGCGAACGACTTCGGCCTGCACCCGGGCCTGCTCGACTCGGCGCTCGGCGCGACGGACTTCCTGATCCCGGGCGGTCCGAAGGCGTTGACCGAGACGACGATCCCGTTCGCGTGGAACTCGGTGTCACTGCAGGCCAGCGGCGCTACCGCGCTGCGGGTGCGGGTACGGAAGACCGAGAGCGGTTCGTCGCTTGACCTGGCTGACACTGCTGGTGCTCCGGTCGCTCAGATCGCTTCGCTGGTCACGCGGCCGGTGTCGGAAGGCCAGCTCGGCACGAAGGTGCCGGACTCGCTGTACCGGATCGAATGGCAGCCCGCTTCGGGCGTGCGGCTCGTGCCTTCGCTGGACGGCTGGGCTGTGCTCGGCACCGACGATCTCGGTCTGGGCGTGCCGCTGAAGGCCGAGCCGGTCGACGCGGAGGTGCTGGTGCTGCCGGTCGGCTCCGGTACCGGTTCTATTCCGGCGCAGGTGCACCAGATCGTGCAGGACACGTTGCGGCACTTGCAGAACTGGCTGTCGATCGGGGACGGCAAGCTGGTCGTGGTCACTCGCGACGAGCTGGTGCAGGCTCCGGTCTGGGGCTTGGTGCGGGCCGCGCAGGCGGAGAACCCGGGCCGGATCCAGATCGTGGACCTCGACGCTTCTCCCGCGTCGGCTCGGGCGCTGCCCGCGGTCGTGGCCTCCGGCGAACCCGAAGCCCGGTTGCGGAACGGCGAGGTGCGCGTGCCGCGGCTGACCCGGGTCACCGAGGTTGGCGAGCCGGTCGACTGGGACCCGAACGGCACGGTGCTGATCACCGGCGGCGCGGGCCTGCTCGGCGGACTGCTGGCCCGGCACCTGGTCGCACGCGGTGCCCGTGACTTGGTCCTGACCAGCCGCCGCGGTCTCGACGCGGCGGGGGCGCGGGAACTGGTCGACGAACTGGCCGGCGAGGGCGCGAAGGTGACTGTCGCCGCGTGCGACGTCACCGATCGGGACGCGCTGGCGAAGCTGCTCGACACGCTGCCGCGGCTGACCGCCGTGGTGCACGCGGCCGGGCAGATGGACAGCGCGGTGCTGAGTGCCTTGACGCCGGAGCAGGTCGAGAACGTGTTGCGGCCCAAGGTCGACGCGGCCTGGAACCTGCACGAGCTGACGGCAACTCGGGACCTGGCGGCGTTCGTCCTGTACTCCTCAGCGGGTGGTCTGCTGCTCGCTGCCGGACAGGCAAACTACGCGGCGGGCAACGTGTTCCTGGACGCGCTGGCCGAGCACCGGTCTTCCCTCGGCCTCCCGGCGACGTCGCTCGCGTGGGGCCCGTGGGAAGGCACCGACGGCGAAGTGGACCTGGCACACATCGCCCGGTCCGGGGTCGCGGAACTGTCGGCGGCTGAGGGTCTGGAACTGTTCGATGCCGCGTTGGCTGCTTCGTCGGCGGCGTTGGTGCCGGTGAAGCTCGACCTCAAGGACGCGGACCGCGCTTCGGCCCTGCTGAAGGGCCTCGCCACTGCCGCCCCGCGGCGGGCAGCGGTTGCCTCGTCGGCGTCGGCAGCGCCGGAGGCCGGGTTCGCTGACAAGCTCGCCACGCTCCCGACGGACGAGCGAGACTCGGCGGCGCTGGAGTTGGTGCGCGAACACACGGCGGCGGTTCTCGGGTATGACGACGCTTCAGCGGTCGGGGTGGAGAAGGGCTTCACCGACTTGGGCATCGATTCGCTAGCCGCGCTGGAGCTCCGCAACCGGCTCGGTGCTGCGACTGGCCTGCGGCTGCCTGCGACGTTGATCTTCGACTACCCGAGTCCGTTGCCGCTGGCTCGGCACCTGTTGGAGGAGCTGGCACCTGCTGTTGCGGAGGAGGTCGTCGAAGAACTGAACGGCACTGATGAGGCGGCGGCTGCGGTGGCTTCGATGGATCTGGCCGACCTTGTCCGGTCGGCGATGGGTGGTGCCGAGGAGTCGGGTGAGTCGCAGTGATCGGTAGGTGCGCTTTTTTAGCTGGGCCGGTTGTCGCCTTGCGGTGGCTGGTTGGGGCGGATAGCTAACGGTTCTGTGCGGCCAGTTAGTGCTGGTTGTCTGGCAGCCCGTGTCGATCGCGATGATCGGCACGGGCTGCTGGCGTTCCTGGCGGGTGCGACCTGCCTGGCTTGGCGCGCTTGGTCAGGCCCGACCCGGCTCGTCCTGCATGGTCCGCTCGAACGAAGGCGGTTTCCTTTACACCGCCGCCGCTTCCGAGCTGGAGTTCTTCGGCATCAGCCAGCGTGCGCCGGATCCAGCCATTCTCCGAGGGGTGACACGTGCGCGCGTCGTCCTGCGTGCGTGTGGAACTCGTTCTCCGGGTCGGAAGCCTCGACGTAGTTCGCGACTTTGTCCGGCTGCTCCGCTTCGTAATGCATCGGGGCCGCGTACTGGGCGTCGAGGATTTCCCCGGCCGCGGCGGCCTGCATCGGGTCCATCGCAGCGGGCGGCGGACTCGGCGGCTGGAGGTGCGGCGCGTCGACCACCGCGCCGTTGGCGGGCAGGAATGCCGAGTCGAACGGGCTGAAGCGGCGTGCGATGAGCCACCAGGAACCGTGGAAGATTGTGTCGCCGTCGTGGAAAACGCGTGGTCCGTCGGCCTCGACTGCCCAGTTCAGCTGCGGGCCGCCCAATCCGTCGACCGCAAGGAGCGCGGTGACGCGGAACGGCTGCGCGCGGTCTGCGCCAACTCGGTGGCCTATCGGGAAGAACCACTGCTTCCCGG
This sequence comes from Amycolatopsis nivea, assembly GCF_004522235.1. Taxonomy (GTDB): domain Bacteria; phylum Actinomycetota; class Actinomycetes; order Mycobacteriales; family Pseudonocardiaceae; genus Amycolatopsis; species Amycolatopsis nivea. The sequence goes on along the minus strand of NZ_SDLT01000013.1, from coordinate 73,809 downwards.
CGGCTGCCTGATGACTGCGGCGCTCACCGAGTACGGCGGCCGTCCCGGCCGGCGCCGCGCGATGCGGTGGCCGAGGTGTGGTCGCGCTGGCGGGAACAGCTGCGCGCCGACTTGACCGCCGCGGTGGCGAGCGGTGAGCTGCCGGGCGGGTTCGATGTCGATGAGGCGCTGTTCGAGATCGTCGCTGCCGGGCTGGCGTTGAACGCTGCCACGTAGCTCCAGCACCACCGGGCGGCTGCGGGCCGGGCGCGCCGTGCGGTTGAACGGGCTCTCGACCAGTCCTGACTGGCTGGCTGTTCGCTTCGCTTCGGGGATGTGACCGCGTTCCAGCTGCCGGGCTAGTCCGGGGTTTCCCGGTGCCGGGGCGTGCTGGGGCGCTTCGGCCGAGTGCGTCGCGTGGTGCGTTGTGCAGTGCGGCCGAGGGTTTGGTTCGGTCGGAGGGCTGGGGTGCGGATGTCGGCCCAGGCAGGGGAGTGCTGCTGTGGGATCGGTCCGCGGGTGTCACGGGCCGGCTCAGGCCTCGCCGGTTACGACTCGGTGGCCATGCCCAGGGAGCACAGGGAGCCGGCCAGGGCGATCAGGTCGTAGCGGGTGTCGTCTTCGTTCGTGTGCCACAGGGCGGAGAGGGTGCTTGCTGCCCGGTCGACGTCGCCGTTGTGCTGTTTCAGGGCGATCCACATCGCGGCGGCTACCGGTTCGCACTCGATGTGGCGGTTGGACGTGCGGCAGGTGAGCTCCAGGTGGCCGTTGGAGAGCATGCGCTGGGTGACGCCGGGGGCGGTGGTGATTGCCATCATGATGGCCTCCTGGTTGAGAGGGGGTGTTTCCTTGATGTACCTAGTTTCTCGGAAGCGGGCCGCCGGGACCATGGGGTGTGCTCCTGAAGCTTCCCTGGGGTTTACCCACCCTTATCCCCGGTAGATCCCTGGTTGTCAGCGGATCAGGGTTGTGGTGTGCGGGCGCGTCAGGGGCACCCGGGCCTTGGTGGGCGGGTGGGAATGGTGGCTTCATAGCCCCGCGTGCGGGCTCATGCTGTGGCTCGCAAGGGGGTGGGCGGTGGGTTGTGGGCGGTGTTGCGGAGTGGTTTCTGCTCTGGATCGAGGAGGGACGGCGGGATCCAGTGCACGGTGCCGTCGTGGAGGGCGATTTTCCAGCCGCTGTGGTGGAGGAGGCGGTGGTGGCGTTCGCAGCACGAGGCCAGGTTGTCCAGGTCGGTGGGGCCGCCGTGGGCCCAGTGGACGATGTGGTGTGGGGTGGTCCACTTTGGACCGCGGTCGCAGCCGGGGAAGGTGCAGCCGCGGTCGCGGATTGCCAGGGCTCGGCGCTGGGCGTTCGTGGCGGTGCGGGCGGAGCGGCCCAGGTCCAGGACCTGGCCTTCGGTGCCCAGGACCGCGGGGTAGACCTTGGCGTCGCACAGGATTCGGCGCAGGTCGGCGGCGGACAGCACAGATTCGTCTCCTGTCACGACCGTTTTCGCGGTGCCCTGCAGGGTTTCCAAGTCGACCGTCACCGTCGCGACTGCTCGTTCGCCGGCTTTGGCGGGCAGGTCGGGGGTGCGGGCGGCAAGGTCGACGATCGCGGCGAGGGCGTCGCCGTGGCGTTCGGCTGGGGTGCGGGGGTCGGGGGTGTCCGGCGCGGTCGCGGGGTCCGGTGCGGCCAGGGGGACCAGCAGTTGTTCGATCAGGGTGCCGGTTTCGTGGTCTACGTTGCCGCTGAAGCGGAAACGGCCGCTCTGGGTCCACTGCCAGCGGAATTCCCGCCACGGGCGGGCGGCTTCCTCGGGCCGCGGGTCCGAGTCGGGAACCGAGTCCGGGTCAAGGTCGTGGTCCACATCAGGGTAGGCGGGATCGCTGTCCCAGTAGATCTTCAGCCGGGTCGCGGCGCGGCGGACGATGCTGGGGTTGGCCTGGGTCGCGAGGGTCACCAGGGTGTCTTCGGCGACGGTGTAGTCCTCGGGGGTCAGCCACCTCGGGGCGGCGGCGAGGAATTCGGCGATGACCGCGGCGTGCTGGGCGGTGATTTCGCCCGAGGACAGGGCTTTCCAGGTCAGCGGGAGGGTCCCGGTGGCTTGGGCGAGCCGGGAGCGGGCCTCGCGCGGGGTTACGTGCAGGATCGTCGCCAGGTACGACGACGTCGAGGTGTAGCCCTCGGGCAGGGCGCCGCGCGAGTGCAGTTCCCGGATTGTCTCCAGTTGCGCGGCGTAGGCGACGTTCTGCTGTCGTTGGGTGGTCAGGAGTCTGGTGGTCAGGTCCCGGTCTGACAATTGCCAGGCGGGGAGCGTCGCAGTCGTGCTCACCCCACAATTCAATCGAACGCGCGTTCGATTACGCTATCGCTCGAAGTGGTCAACCCGTACTGCCGACACAGTGCGCACAAGATCACCTTCCGGAGCCAAAGCCCAGTCGCAGCAGTGGAAATCTGCCACTCGCCTCCAGGCGAAGGCCAACAGAAGCCAGAGCAAAAGCGACGCTTGGTAATCGTGATCACCTGATTGAGTGACTTTAGATCGCGGTTGGCTGGGCTTAGGGGGCGGCTGCGACCGTGGTACCCGCAGGAAGATGACCGTTGGGTCGAGGAGCTTGCGATGGGCGTGAACTGGGGGCAGAACCGCCGCACCGAGCCGAATGAAGCAGTGTCCCTTCTCGAGGGCTTGCTGATCGAATGCGATGCGGGGGCAGGAGACACGGTATTGGTCGGCGGAGGACCGGCCAGCGGGAAAACGCAAGTGCAGAACCAAGTGGTGGCGCGGGCCCGTGAACTGGGCGTTCTCACGCTCACCGCGGCGGGTGCGGCCGACGAGCGCGACGTCGACGGAGGTGTGCTCGACCAACTGCTGGCCAGCCCGGCATTGCCGCGCGAAACACTGGCCGCCGCGGACGGCGAGGACCGGATCGCCGCGTTGTGCAGTGCCTTGCACCGGTTGGCGCGAGAGCGGTCGCTCCTGATCGCGGTCGACGATCTGCAGCACGTGGACGAGACGTCGGCGCGGTTGTTGCTGCGGTTGCAGCGGCGGGCGCGGTCGGCGGGGATGCTGCTGGTGCTGACGCAGCCGGACGGCTGGTATTCCGGCGAGGGCATGACCTTCGCCGCGCAGCCGCACCGGTACGTGCATCTCACGCCGTTCACCGTGGAGGCGATCGCACAGCTGGTCCCGGACCACGGCGAAGCTGAGCGGATCCACGGACTGAGCGCGGGAAATCCGTTGCTGGTCAGCGCTTTGGTCGACGCCCGCCGTAGCTCGGTGGACGACGGACCGGCGTATTCCGATGCGGTGCAACGGCTTCTGCATCGCTACGGTTCGCCGCTGCGGGAGGTGGCGACAGCGATCGCGGTGCTGGACACCGACGTCACGACGGACGCGGTCGCGACAGTCGCGGGCGTGGACCCGGTCGAGGCGGAGACGTCCGCGGGGTTGCTCGTGGAGACCGGGCTGGTCGACGGCGTGCGGTTCCGGCAGCAGCCGGCCGCGGCGGCGGTGGTCGGCGGGTTGCGCGGGTCCGAGAAGGTGCAGCTGCACATCCGGGCCGCTGAGGTGAAGCACGCACGCGGGTTGCCCGCACCGGAGGTCGCGCGGCATCTCGTGGCGGCGGGCGAAGCTCAGGCGGAGTGGGCGTTGCCGGTACTGGTCGCGGCGGCGGAGCAGGTGATGCTCGGCGACGATGTCGACTTCGCGACCCGTTGCCTGCAACTGGCGGCATCGACGACCACCGCGTCGTGGGAACAGCAGATGATCTCCCAGATGCTGGCCAAGATCACCTGGCGGGTCAACCCGGCGGCGGCCGCTCCGCATCTCGCGGCGTTGTGCGAAGGGGCTTCGCTCGACCAGTCCGACCGGATCGCGGTGGTGCGCCAGTCGTTGTGGTTCGGCGACCGGGAAACCTTCGAATCCGCGCTGGTCCGGCTGGGCGACGACCTCGAGCCGCTGCACCCGCGGACGGCTGCCGAGCTGACCCTCGCCGCGCATTGGCATTACGGCACGGCACCGGAGTTGTCGGTCGACGCCTCGGATCCCTGGGTGCGCACGGCGAAAACGCTCGCGTCGGTCTGGCAGGTCGGTGGCAGCGAAGAGACTTCGGTATGCGCGGAGCGAATTCTCCAGAACTGCCGACTGTCCGACACCTCGCTGGAAGCGCTCTCCACCGCGATTCTCGCTCTGGCATATGACGGCAAGGCCGACCGCGCGGAAGGCTGGTGCACGTCGCTCGCCGAGGAGGCGGAGTACCGCGGCGCGGTGACGTGGAAGGCGATGCTTGACGCAATCGGCGCGAGTCTTCTGCTGCGTCGCGGCGAGCCGGCCAGCGCGGCGGAGGCGGCGAGCCGAGCGCTTGCGCTGCTTGACGAACCGAACTGGGGCGTCGCGATCACCTATCCGCTCGCCACGATGCTGACCGCGCACACCGCGGCAGGCGCGTTCAAGGCCGCGGCTGGGGTTTTGCGCCACGCGCTGCCGGAATCGGTGTTCACGACGCTCGGCGGGGTGCGGTTCCTCCGGGCGCGCGGGCAGTTCCATCTGGCCACGAACCGAGGGCTTTCCGCGGTGAGCGATTTCCAGCAATGCCAGCGGATTCTCCGCGAAAACGACCTTGACCTGCCCGCCGTCGCACCGTGGCGGACCGACCTCGCCGAGGCGAACCTCCGGCTGCGCAATCCGACCCTGGCGGTCGAGCTTGCAAAACAGCAGCTGGCGGACACGACGGACTCGTTCTCGCAGGCGGTGGCGCTGCGGGTGCTGGCGTTCGCGGGCGACGCCGGCGCGCGGTCCGGGTTGCTGAACCGGGCGGCGGAGGCGTTCAAGGAATCCGGCGACCGGCTCGAACTGGCCCGCACCGTCCGCGCGATCAACCAGCTCGGCCAGCGCGCGGAACGTTCGGCAGGCCTGGTGAAGCCGGTGCAGGTGCCGCGGCAGCCGTTGCGCCCGCTCGCGCCTCGCCCGGTGGCGTCGAGACCGGAGCCGCCGCGCGCGGATCCGGAGGGACCGGCGGCAACCGCGTTGAGCGACGCGGAATTGCGGGTCGCGGAACTCGCGGCACACGGTCGGACCAATCGCCAGATCGCGGAAACGCTCTACATCACGGTGTCCACTGTGGAGCAACACCTGACCAGGGTGTACCGGAAACTCGGCGTCGCCGGGCGGCGGGGGCTGGCGGGCGAACTGGCCGGTGCCGGACAGTGACCGAAAAGCTTACGGAAAGCGTGCCGGAGAGCCTGACCGAATGCGGGGCGAGAGTGCTGACCGAGGTCGAGTTGCGGGTCGCGGAACTGGCCGCGCAGGGCACTCCGGTCGGGGTGATCGCGGAGGTACTGGGAGTGTCCGCGAACACCGCCGCCAGCCACCTCGCCGCCGTCTACGTTAAGCTCCGGAACGCGTGAAGGGCCTCTCGCGCGAGATCCGCGAGAGGCCCTTCACCGGGGGCGGGAACGGGTCAGGATCGGCGGTCGGCGACCACCGCGGCGATGATGTCGTCCAGCGAGCGCGTCGGCACGAAGCCGATCTGGTTGTACGCGCGGGTGCAGTCGGGGATGCGGCGCTGCATGTCCTCGTACCCGTCGCCGTACGCCTCCTCGTACGGCACCTTCGTGATGGTGCTGCTCGAACCGGTCGCGCCGATCACGCGCTCGGCCAGCTGGGAGATGGTGGTCTGCTCGTTGCTGCCGAGGTTGAACACCTTGCCGTACGCGGAATCGTCGGCGAGCAGGTCCGCCAGCGCGGGCACGACGTCGTGCACGTGGCAGAAGCAGCGGGTCTGCTGCCCGTCGCCGAACACGGTGATCGGTTCGCCCGCCAGGGCCTGGGTGACGAAGCGGGGGATCACCATGCCGTAGCGGCCGGTCTGGCGCGGGCCGACCGTGTTGAACGGCCGCACGATCACCGTGCGCAGGCCGTGCTCGACGGCGTACAGGTGGGCGAACGTCTCGTCCAGCGCCTTCGCCTCGGCGTAGGACCAGCGGTTCTTCAGCGGCGACCCGATGATCCGGTCGTCGTCCTCGCGCAGGCCGTCCGCGGTGTTCTTGCCGTAGATCTCGCTCGTCGACGCGACCAGGATCGGCACGTCGTGCCGCAGCGCCGCGTCGAGCATGTTCTCGGTGCCGTGCAGGTTGGTGCGGAGGCTGTCCATCGTCTTGTCGAGGATGGTGAAGACGCCGACCGCGGCGGCGAGGTGGAAGATCGCGTCGATGCCCGCCATGCACGATTCGACCGCGTTCGGGTCGGTGATCGAGCCGCGCACGAACTGGAAACCGGGGTGCCCGGCGACGCCGGCGAGGTTGTCCAGGGTGCCGGTGCTGAGGTTGTCCAGCGCGACGACCTCGTCGCCGCGGGCCAGGAGGTGTTCGGTGAGGTGGGAGCCGATGAACCCGGCGCCTCCGGTGATGAGGTAACGCACGTTAGTGTCCCTTTCTCAGTTCGTGAAGAGCGCGGGGTCGAGGCGGTAGGTGGCGTCGATGACGGTCGGGCAGTCGGCGAGCCATTCGTAGTCGTGGCCCGGTTGGATGGTGTGGATGAGCGCGACGTCCCAGTCCTCGCCGTCGGGCTCGGGGACGGTGTCGAGCGAACCGCCGGTCACGCGGACGTTCGGGACCAGCGGGTCGTAGTAGCCGACCTTCGCGCCCTTCGCGGCGAGCAGGTCGATGATGTCGAGGGCGGACGACGAACGCACGTCCTGCACGCCGGGCTTGTAGGTCACGCCGACTACCAGCACGCGCGTACCCGCCATGCCCTTGCCTTCGCGCGACAGTGTGTTCAGTACGCGGTCGACAACCTGCTTCGGCCGCTCCGCGATGGCGTGCATCGCCTGGGTCACCAACGGCGCGTTGCTCTGCGTCGCGCGCAGCTGCCACAGCAGGTAGTGCGGGTCGCAGGGGATGCAGTGGCCGCCGACGCCGGGGCCGGGGTGGAAGGCCATGAAGCCGTACGGCTTGCTCGCCGCCGCGTCGATGACCTCGATCGGGTCGATCTCGAAGCCGTCGCTGATCTCGGCGAACTCGTTGGCCAGCGCGATGTTCACCGCGCGGAAGGTGTTCTCGTACAGTTTGGTCATCTCGGCCGCCTCCGGCGAGCTGACGCAGTGCACGCTCGGGGTCAGCACGTTGATCACGCGCTGCGCCATCGCCGTGCACACCGGGGTCACGCCGCCGAGCACGCGCGGCGTTTCGGCCTGGGTGTGCGTGACGTTGCCCGGGTCGATGCGCTCGGGGCTGGACGCCACGAACAGGTCGCGGCCGATGGTGAATCCCTTGGCCACCAGCGGTTTCACCAGCAGCCGGTTCGAGGTGCCGACGTAGCTGGTCGAGGTGAGGATGAACGTCTGGCCGCGGCGGGCGTTCGCGACCAGTGCCGTGCACGCCGCCTCCAGCGGGCCGAGGTCGGGCATCAGGTACTCGTCGAGCCCGGTCGGGACGCAGACCAGCACCGCGTCGGCGTCGGCCATCCGCGCGGAATCCGTGGTGAGCTGGAAGTCCTCCTGGTGCACGGCTTTCTCGAGCCGGCGGTGGTCGGCTTCGATGAGGTCGACCTCGCCCGAGCGGATCGAGTCGAGCCGGTTCTGCGACAGGTCGATGCCGATCACGCCGACGCCGCCGGCGTGCAGGCCGAGCGCGGTCGGCAGGCCGACGTAGCCCATCCCGATCACGGCGACCGACGTCAGCTCGTTCCGTTCGGCGATGGTCTCGAATTCAGCGACAGTACTGGTCATTCCTGGTCACCCGTTTCTGGATGGGCAGTGGAAAAGCGAGCGGGAAAAGCGGAGGGAAAACCGGTCATCGGACGGAACGGACGATTTCGAAGGCTTCGGCGAGCCCGGCGCTGACCTGTGAGCCGCGGTATTCGGCCAGTGCGCGGACGCCGCGTTCGCTGCGCGGGTTCGGCCACGGCTCGAGTTCTTTGCCGTAGGCGCGCAGGGCTTCGATTTTGCGCTCGAGGTGGCTTTCGTCGAGAAGCTGCCAGCAGTTCGGCCGGAAGGTGACCGGCAGCCCGGAGGCTTCTCCGACGTCCGTGGCGGAGCGGATCTCGAAGGTGCGGACTTCGCGCACCGGGCCCTTGCCCGGCCGGCCGGCGACTCGCGCGGCGCGGCTGACGAGGGCGTGGTCGGTGCTCAGGTCGCACATGCTGGTGGCGAAGATGGTGTCCGGCTCGAATTCGCGGACCTCGCGTTCGACGACCTGGTTGAGCGCGAGGTGGCTGACGGTGTCGAGCCGGTTGTCGCCGAATTCGTGGACTCGCACGCGTTCGATGCCCAGTGTTTTGGCGGCGAGTTCGATCGCGTCGGTGCGGTTGGTGACTTCGGCGCCGGCGGCTGAACGCGAACCGTCGTCGTTGGTGAGAATGCAAAGCGAAATGGAGACGCCTTCGTCGGCGAGCCGGGCGATGGTCCCGCCCGCGCCGAGCGTTTCGTCGTCGCCGTGGGCTCCCACCACCAGCAGCCTGCGTGTCAACGTGTGCATACGATTCCCCAGTCCTTGTCCGGGCGGTGAAACCCCCAGCGGAAACGAGCCGTGCGAAATGGCTTGGAACGCAAGAAAAATTTGACATCCGGCGGTGCTTGCGACAACCCCTAAAGACCGTCTAAAGCGGACCTTGGCCGCGCGGGAGGACAGGCGCGGCAAGCGCGTTAGGGGTGGGCCGTCGCGACGTCGGAAGCTGGTCGCTTTACCAGCGCACGGGAAGGTCGGCGCGCACGACGGTAGGCCCGCCCGCCGGGCTGACCACGGTGAGCACGCCGTCGATGGTGCCTGCCCGGTCGGCGAGGCCGGCCAATCCGCCGCCGGGACGCACGGACGCGCCGCCGTGCCCGTTGTCGATGATCTCGACGACCACCGTGTCGTCGTCGCGAGTCACGCGCACCGACGCGCGGTCCGCGCCCGCGTGTTTGGCGACATTGATGAGGGTTTCGCTGACGATAAAGTACGTCGTGGTCTCCACGGGCGCGGGCGGCCGGGGTTCCACCGTCACCTCGACGTCCACGTGGATCGGCATCCGCGCGGTCAGGGCGGACAACGCGGCGTCCAGGCCGCGGTCCTGCAGCACCGGGGAGTAGATCCCCCGGGCGAGGTCGCGCAGTTCGGACACGGCGAGTTTCGCGTCCGTATGGGCCGCGCCAACCAGTTCGCGCACCGCGGCGGGATCGTCGAGCTTCAGCTGCGCCCGGCCCAGGCTCATCGCCACCGCGACCAGCCGCTGCTGCGCCCCGTCGTGCAGGTCGCGTTCGATGCGCTTGCGCTCGGCCTCTACGGCATCGACGCCGCGGGCCCGCGAGTCCTTCAACTGCCGGGAGCGTGCCTCCAGCTGCGCCGTCCGGTCCGGCCCGAGCATTGACAGCGCCAACGCGCCGTGCATCGCGCCGATCCGCGGGGCCACGAAGATGCCGAACGGCGGCACGGCGACGGACACGATCCCGGCCACGAATTCCACGATGCCCAGCGGGAACGCGAGCAAGGCGTAGAGCAGTTCGCGCCACGTGGCCGGGTCCACGAGCCGGGTCTGCCACGTCAGCAGCAGGCCGGCGCCGTGCGGATGCCGGCGGGGCGGCGGGACGTCGACGCCGAGCATGACGCGCACCCAGCGGCGTTCCGCGCGGGCCAGGCCGCGGGCCGTCGAGGTCGCGGTGATCAGGATCGGGATGCCGATCCACAGCATGGTGGTGGCGATGCCGAGCAAGGTCGTGGCGAGCACGAGCACGAACGCGACGACGCGGAGGGGGAAGCTCGCGATGAGGAAGCCGATGGTGCGGACGACGCGGGGCCGCTGCGTCACCGGCATCGAGCGATCCGCTCCAGTTCCGGCACGAGGTCGTTGAGGGTCGGCGTGGCCAGCATCTCGTCCCGGACCTCGAGCGAGCACTCGCGGAAGGACGGTTCCTCCAGCAATCGCTGGAGTCCATTTCGGACGGATCCCGGCGTGACCTCCTCCAGATCGATCATCAGGCCGTTGCCGCGCTTCACCTGTGCGAGCGCGGAAATCCGCTCGCTCCACGTGGTGCCGGGGATCACCAGCTGGGGGACGCCGTTGACCACCGCGTTGCCGATCGTCGCGCCGCCGCCCTGGTGCACGATGGCCGAGCAGCTCGCGAGGAGCTCGTACATCGGCACGAAGTCCACCGCGCGCACGTTGTCCGGAACCTTGTCGACCGACGCGAGCTGCTCCGCGTTGAGCGTCGCGATCACTTCGACGTCGAGGTCGGCAAGGCCGTCGAGCAGCGCGGAAACCGAGGTCTCCTCTTCGCCGAGCGTCTGCCGGTTGGAGATGCCGAGGGTCAGCATGACGCGCGGACGCGACGGGGGCTCGACCACCCAGCGCGGCAGCGCCATCGGCTTGTTCAACGGCACGAACCGCGCCGGGAGGTAGTCGACGTCGACGCCGTCGTACCGGAGATAGGACGGATGGCAGTCGATGGTTTTGACGCCGTAGCGCAGGTTCTCGTCGTAGTCCGCGCCGTAGCGGCCCACCGCGTCCGACATCCATTCCACGAACGGGTCCGGGCTGGTGTCCTCGGGCTTGCTCGCGCGCAGGTCCCGGTACTGCGCGCCGATCCGCGCCGTCTGGTCGGCCGCGTACATCATCCGCAGGTGCGGGACGCCGACCGCCTGCGCGACGATCGGCGCGGTGTAGACCAGCGGGTCCCACACGACGAGGTCCGGCTGCCAGTGCCGGGCGAACCGGACGAGGTCGTTGAGCAGCGGTTCCGGCGAGTTCCAGCGGAAAACGTCGACCCAGCCGTCGTAAACGGTGCGCACGTACTCCTCGGTGTAGCGCTCCGGGCGGCTTTCGGAAAGCTGGTGCCTGGTGTGCGCGGTGTCGTCGCCGCCGGCGCTGAGCCGCCGGTGCTCCGCGATGTCGAGGTCCTCGCCGAACCACATCGCGTCGAGGCCGGTTTCGGCGAACGGCAGGACCTCGCGGGGATTGCGCTGGCCGACGAACCGCACCTCGTGGCCGGCGGCCGCCAGCGCCCACCCGACCGGGGCCATGCTGTAGACGTGCGTCCTAGTCGGGAAGACCATCAACATGACTCGCACAACGCACTCTCCGATGCCGGGGTCCGGGAAACACTGCTGGGGAAACGGTAATCGCGGCGGGCCGCTCGGCAGACCCGGCATTACGGCGTTAGGGGCCGTTAGGGGTGGGGATTCGCGGGCAGGCGCGAATAGCTTCGGCGAGGTCGTGGTGCGCGCGGGCGACCCGGCCCGCGACGGCAGGTGCCGAGACCGACGAACGAGGGGACTTCCCAGTGACCGGCCACGAGCAGAACACCGCACCGTCCACCGAGCAGATCGTCGCCGCGCTGCGGCAGTCCATGGTGGACAACGAACGGCTCAAGGCGGACAACCAGAAGCTCGCCGCGGCGATGAACGAGCCGATCGCGATCATCGGGATGGGCTGCCGGTACCCCGGCGGGGTCGCCACGCCCGCGCAGCTCTGGGACCTGGTCGCGGGCGGTGTCGACGCGGTCGGCGAGTTCCCCGAGGACCGCGGCTGGGACACCGAGTCGATCTTCGACCCCGCGGGAAGCCCCGGCACGACGTATTCGAAGGAGGGCGGTTTCCTTTACGATGCCGCCGACTTCGAGCCGGAGTTCTTCGGTATCTCCCCGCGCGAGGCTCGCACCCTCGACCCGCAGCAGCGGGTGGTGCTGGAGACCGCGTGGGAGGCGGTGGAACGCGCCGGGATCGTGCCGTCGACGTTGCGGGGCAGCAAAACCGGCGTCTTCGCCGGCGTGATGTACCACGACTACGGCGCGGGCAGCAGCGACGGCAGCCTGATTTCCGGCCGCATCTCCTACACCCTCGGGCTCGAAGGTCCGTCGGTGTCGGTCGACACCGCGTGCTCGTCGTCGCTGGTCGCCTTGCACTGGGCGGCCCAGGCGCTGCGCCGCGGCGAGTGCTCGCTGGCGTTGGCCGGCGGCGTCACCGTGATGGTGACCCCGGACATGTTCGTCTACTTCAGCGAGCAGCAGGGCCTCTCCCCGGACGGCCGCTGCAAGGCGTTCGGCAGCGGCGCGGACGGCGTCGGCTGCTCCGAAGGCGCCGGAATGCTTCTGCTGGAACGGCTTTCCGACGCGCGCCGCAACGGCCACCACGTCCTCGCGGTGCTGCGCGGCAGCGCGGTCAACTCCGACGGCGCGTCCAGCGGCATCACGGTCCCGAACGGGCCCGCGCAGCAGCGGGTGATCCGCGCGGCCTTGGCGGACGCCGGGCTGAAACTGTCCGATGTGGACGCTGTCGAAGCACACGGCACCGGCACGAAGCTCGGCGACCCGATCGAGGCGCAGGCGCTGATCGCCACCTACGGCAAGGCGGCCACCGCTGATCGGCCGCTGCACGTCGGGTCGTTCAAATCGAACGTCGGCCACACGCAAGCCGCGGCGGGCGTCGGCGGCGTGATCAAGATGGTGGAGGCGCTGCGGCGCGGCGTGCTCCCGCGCACGCTGCACGCCGACGAGCCGTCGCCGCACGTCGAATGGACCGATACCGTCTCGCTTCTCCGTGAGCCGACGCCGTGGCCGGAGACCGGGCGGCCGCGTCGCGCGGGCGTTTCGTCGTTCGGCATCAGCGGGACCAACGCGCACGTGATTGTCGAGCAGGGCGACCCGGTGACGCGTTCTTCGGACGATGGACCCGTGACCTGGCTGCTGTCCGCCAACGACGCGGAGGCCCTGCGGGCACAGGCGGGCAACCTCGCGTCCGTCGCTGCCGAATCGTCCACTGTGGACATCGGATTCTCGCTGGCGACCACCCGGACCCAGTACGAGCACCGCGCCGGGATCGTCGCGGGCGACCGGGCCGCCGCGATCCGCGCGCTGACCGAGTACGCGGCGGGCCGCACATCGGCGGGTGTCGTCGAAGGCGTGGCGAGCACCGGGCGCACGGCGTTCCTGTTCACCGGCCAAGGCGCCCAGCGCGCCGGGATGGGTCTGGAACTGGCCGCGGCCTACCCGGCGTTCGTCGAGGCCTTCGACGCAGTGGCGGCCGAATTGGACAAGCACCTCGACGTGCCGGTGCGGACCGTGCTGGGTTCCGACGAGACCGGGTATACACAACCGGCGTTGTTCGCCGTCGAGGTCGCGGTGTTCCGGCTGCTCGAATCGTGGGGCGTCACTCCGGATTACCTGCTGGGGCATTCGATCGGCGAGCTGGCCGCGGCGCACGTCGCCGGGGTGCTCTCGCTCGAAGACGCGTGCACGCTCGTGACGGCGAGGGCGCGGCTCATGCAGGCTCTTCCTGCCGGCGGGGCAATGGTCGCCGTCGCGGCGGCGGAGGCCGATGTCGTGCCGCTGCTGACCGAGGGCGTGTCGATCGCCGCTGTCAACGGACCGGCGTCGGTGGTGCTGTCCGGCGACGAGGACGCGGTCCTCGCGGTGGCATCGACCTTCGAGAAGACTTCGCGGCTGAAGGTGTCGCACGCGTTCCACTCGGCGCTGATGGAGCCGATGCTGGCCGATTTCGCTCTCGTCGCCCGGAAGCTGACCTATTCCGAGCCCGCGATCCCGATCGTCTCGACGGTTTCGCCGGACGCCGACCTGACTTCGCCGGAGTACTGGGTGAACCAGGTGCGCGACGCGGTCCGGTTCGCCGACGGTGTGCGTACGCTGCTCGACGCTGGCGTCACGACGTTTGTCGAGGTCGGCCCGTCCGCCGTGCTCACCGCGATGGGCCAGCTGTGCCTTGGCGCGGACGACCGGGCGACGTTCGTTCCGGTGCTACGCAAGGATCGGCCCGAAGGCGAGTCGGCTGCCGCCGCAGTGGCGACGCTGTTCACCACTGGGTCCACTGTGGACTTTTCGGCGTTCTACGCTGGCGGGGCACCGGTCGAGCTGCCGACGTATGCCTTCCAGCGCAAGCGTTACTGGCTGGAGAACCCGACCGGGGCCCGCGTCCGCGGGGTCGCCGAGGTCGGGCAGGTCGACGCCGGGCACCCGCTGCTGGGCGCGGTCGTGGCGACCGCCGACACCGGCGGCGTCGTGCTCACCGGGGAGCTTTCGCTGCGCGCGCAGCCGTGGCTCGGCGACCACGTCGTGCAGGGGGTTCCACTGTTCCCCGGCACGGCTTTCGTCGAACTGGCCGTGCGGGCGGGCGACGAGGTGAGTTGCGCGCGGCTCGACGAGCTGACGCTCGCGGTCCCGCTGATCCTGCCCGAACACGGATCCGTCCCGGTTCAGGTGACGGTGGGCGCGGAGGACGAGTCGGGCACCCGTGCGGTGGGCATTTACTCGCGGGCCGCGGACACCGGGGAGTGGACGCACCACGCCAGCGGGAGGGTGTCGCCGACGGCGGACACGCCCGTTGCCGCCGCGGAGTGGCCCCCGGCCGGTGCGGTCGAGATCGACGTGACCAGCCGCTACGACGAACTCGCCGCCCAGGGTTTCGACTACGGGCCGGTCTTCGCCGGGCTGCGCCGGGTCTGGCGCGACGGGAACACTCTCGCCGCCGAAGTCGCGTTGCCGGAGCACACCGACGGTTCGGCTTTTGCGTTGCATCCCGCCCTGCTGGACGCCGCGCTGCACACCATCGGCCTGGCCGGGCTGACCGAGGACAAGCCGGCGCTGCCGTTCGCGTGGAGCGGGGTTTCGCTGCACGCCGCCGGGGCATCGAACTTGCGCGTGCTGCTCTCCGCAGACGTCGAGAACACCATCTCGCTCACCGCCACCGATCCCGCTGGCGCGCCGATCGTGACCGTGGGGGCGCTGGCGCTGCGGCCGATCGCCGACGACGCGTTCGCCCGTCCGGCGGCCGGGGACTCGCTGTTCCGGGTGGAATGGCAGCCTTACTCAGGCGATGCCGCTTCCGGCGTTTCGCACGCAGTGCTCGGCGCGGATCCCTTCGGCCTCGGCGGGGAGTCCTATGTGGACCTTGCCGCACTGATCGACGCGGTGGGGACGGGAAAGGCCGCTCCGGACGTGGTGTCCGTGTCGTTCGAGGCACCCGAGGAGGCTGCGCCCGAACTGGCGCGCGAGGCCGCCCACCGGCTGCTGGACCTGGTCCGGACGTGGGTCAGCGAACCAGCGCTGGCCGCTTCCCGGCTCGTCGTGGTCGCGTCCCACGCCATCGCGACGCGTCCCGAGGAAGACGTCGCCAACCTGGTGCATGCCGCGCTGTGGGGCATCGTCCGGTCGGCCGAGTTGGAGTACCCGGACCGGTTCGCGGCGGTCGACCTCGACGGCAGCGAGCCGCCGCTGGCCACCGTGCTCGGCGCGATCCAAGCCGGTGAGCCCGGTGTCGCCGTCCGGGACGGGGCAGTGCTGGTGCACCGGCTGGCGAAGTTCGCCCCCGAGACGTCGGCACCGTCGCTGAACCCGGACGGAACTGTGCTCGTCACCGGCGGCACCGGGGCGCTGGGCGCGTTGATCGCGCGGCACCTGGTGACCGAACACGACGTGCGTCACCTGCTGCTGACCAGCCGTCGCGGCGAGGCGGCATCGGGAGCGACGGAGCTCAAGGCGGAACTGGAGGAGCTGGGCGCTTCGGTTTCGCTGGCGGCCTGCGATCTCGCGGACCGGACCGCGGCGGCCGCGCTGGTGGCGGGCGTGCCTGCCGAGCATCCGCTGACCGCGGTCGTGCACACGGCGGGCGTCCTGGACGACGGGGTGCTGCTCGCGCTGACCCCGGAGCGGATGGACGCGGTGCTGCGGCCGAAGCTGGACGCGGCCTGGCACCTGCACGAGCTGACCGCGGAGCTCGACCTGGCCGCGTTCGTGCTGTTCTCCTCCGTCGCGGGCACGTTCGGTTCGGCCGGGCAGGCGAACTACTCGGCCGGGAACGTGTTCCTCGACGCGTTGGCCCACCGCCGGGCGGCGCTCGGGTTGCCCGCGGTGTCGCTGTCGTGGGGCTTGTGGTCCGGCGGCATGGCGGGCGCGCTCGGCGACACCGACCTGGTCCGGATGGCACGGTCCGGCGTGGCCGGGCTGTCGTTCGCCGACGGGCTCGAGCTGTTCGACGCGACGTTCGGCACCTCGCAGCCGGCGCTGGTGCCGGTCCGGCTCGACCTGGCCGGGCTGCGGTCCGCCGCGGACGGTGTGCCGCCGATGCTGCGCGGCCTGGTGCGCGCGGGCACGCGGCGGCGTGCCGCGGCCGCCGACGACTCGTGGGCCCGGATCGAGGCCCTGCCCGCCGGGGAACGGGAGCGGGCGCTGCTCGACCTCGTGTGCGGCACGGCAGCGGTGGTGCTCGGGCACGACCGCCCGGACGCGATCGACCCGCGCAAGGGATTCATCGAGCTCGGCTTCGATTCCCTGACCGCGATCGAGCTGCGGAACCGGCTGGACGAGCTGTCCGGCCAGCGCCTGCCCGCGACGCTGATCTTCGACTATCCGTCCCCGGGCGCGGTGGCGGGGCTCCTCGGAACGGGCCTGGCGGACCAGCCGTCTATTGTGGACTCCCGGTTGGCCGCTCTCGAATCCGCATTGCGGGACAACGCGTTGGCCGAGGACGACCGGGAGAAGCTGGTCAGCCGCTTGACCGCGTTGCTGGCGGCGTACTCGGCTCCCGAGAAGTCCGCGGACATCGAGAACGCCAGCGCTGAGGACCTCTTCGCGCTCCTGGACGAGGAATTGGACACCAAACCGGTGTGACCCTGCGAGTCCCCGCTGACGCCAAGCCAATGGCGCAGCGGGGACTCGTGCCATGCGGCGGGCAGAGAAGCAGTTCACGACCGCAAGCGGCCGGGGGTGCTCACACCTCGGTGAGAAGTCCGAGAGAGCAGAGGGAACCGGCCAGCGCGATCATGTCGTAGCGGAGGTCCTCGACGTCCGTCTCCCACAGTTCGGCGAGGACGGCGCTGGCGCTGTCGATGTCGCCGTTGTGCTGCTTGAGGGCGATCCACATGGCCGCGGCGACCGGTTCGCAGTCCACCTGGCGGCTGCTGCTGACCAGCTCGAGATGCCCGTCGGGGAGCATCCGCTGGGCGACGCCGTGAGCGGGTCTGATGGCCATCATGGCTGCCTCCGAGGGGCGGTGGTCCGGTCTGTTTCCTTGCTGTGCCAAGTTTCGCGGACCCGGGCCCTTCCGGCCATGGGGGCGGCACCTGAAAGCGGCCTGGGGTTTACTCCCCCGTCAGCCGTCCGAGATCAGGGGTTGCGGACGCGAGTGCCTCCCCGCGCCATTCGCGCAAGCGCGCGGCGACAGTCGTGAGCACGCCGTCGAGCTGGGCGTTCAGGTAGAAATGCCCGCCCGGCAACACCTTCACCGCGCAGCCGCCGCGGGTGTGGCCACGCCACGCTTCGGCCTCGGCGAGGTCGACCACGGGGTCGTCCGCGCCCAGCAGCACCTGGACCGGGCAGTCCAGCGCGAGCCCGGGCTCGTGGCGGTAGGTCTCGACTGCGGTGTAGTCCCCGCGGACGGCGGGCAGCACCAGGCGCAGCAGTTCGTCGTCGCCGAAAACGGCGCTGCCGGTGCCGCTCATCTCCTTGAGAGCCGCGATCAAACCGTCGTCGCCGAGCTCGTGGACGTCCTCGGGCCGCGGCACGGACGGCGCCGGGCACGCGGACGCGAACAGCCCCAGCGGCCGGGCGCCCCGGGCCTCGAGCCGGCACGCGACCTCGTACCCGAGCGTCGCGCCCATGCTGTGGCCGAACAGGGCCACCGGCCGGTCGATCCACGGGCCCAGGTTGTCGGCGATGACGTCGGCCATCGCGGCGAGGTCGTCGAAACACTGCTCGTCGCGGCGGTCCTGCCGGCCCGGGTACTGCACGGCGATGACGTCGGCGTCCAGTCCGCCTTCACTGGCCGCGCGCGAGAACGGGAAGTAGGCGGTCGCCGACCCGCCCGCGTGCGGCAGGCACACCAGTCGCACCGCGGCCTCGTCGGACGCGTGGAATCGCCGGAGCCATCGGCTCGATTTCTCGTTCAGGGCAGTCACAGTTCAGGAAGTCTCCGGCCCCTTCGCGCGCCCGGCAACCCCTAGCCCGGCGTCGCCGTGCCCGTCCGCCGTGCGGCGATCCAGTCTCGCTCAGGGGGCCGGGCGGCCGGTTAGGGGTGGGTATGCCCTGTTCACCGCTCGTAACGTACGGCGTCAGGTGGGTGCATTGGGCGATCACGGAAAACCCCGCCGAAGCCGTTCCCGGGGACCTCCCGGCAGCCGTGCCCGGGCGAACCGGCCCGCACCGCGCCGACGACCACGCGACTCAGGAGAAGGTCTGAATGAACAAGTCCGACGACAAGCTGGTTCACGCCCTCCGTGCGTCCCTGAAGGAGACCGAGCGTCTTCGCGCGCAGAACAAGAAGCTCAGTGGGGCCGGCCACGAGCCGATCGCGATCGTCGGCATGGCCTGCCGGTTTCCCGGCGGTGTAAGCACGCCGGAGGACCTGTGGCGGCTGCTGGCCGACGGCTCCGATGTCGTCGGCGAATTCCCCACCGACCGAGGCTGGGACACCGACCGCCTCTACGACCCGACCGGCGAGCGGCCCGGAGCCAGCCGCACCCGGCACGGCGGTTTCCTTTACGACGCGCCTGAGTTCGATGCCGGGTTCTTCGGGTTCGGCGAGCGGGAAGCGCTCACGATGGACCCGCAGCAGCGCCTGCTGCTGGAGACCACCTGGGAGTCGTTCGAGCGGGCCGGGATCCAGCCCGCGTCGGTGAAGGGCAGCCCGGTCGGGGTGTTCACCGGGGTGATGTACCACAACTACCCGGGCCACTACGGTTCCTCCGCGGTGGTGTCCGGACGGCTCGCCTACGCGTTCGGTCTCGAAGGGCCCACGGTGACCGTGGACACCGCGTGCTCGTCCTCGCTGGTGACTCTCCACATGGCGGTGCAGGCCCTGCGCCAGGGCGAGTGCTCGCTCGCGCTGTCCGGCGGGGTCACGGTGATGGCCTCCCCGCAGACTTTCGCCGAGTTCAGCGTCGACGACACGCTGTCGGTCGACGGCCGGTGCCGGTCGTTCTCCGAGTCCGCGGACGGCATCGGCTGGTCCGAGGGCGCCGGAATGCTGTTGCTGGAACGGCTTTCGGACGCGCGCCGCAACGGCCACCCGGTGCTCGCGGTCGTCCGCGGCAGCGCGGTCAACCAGAACGGCGCCTCGAACGGGATGATGTCGCCGCGCGGCCCGGCTCAGCAGCGGGTGATCCGCCAGGCGCTGGCCAACGCCCAGGTGTCCGGCGACCAGGTCGACCTCGTGGAGGCGCACGGCACGGCGACCCCGCTCGGCGATTCGGTGGAGGCGCAGGCACTGCTGGCGACCTACGGCAAGGAACGACCGGACGGTCGGCCGCTGCGGCTCGGCTCGATCAAGTCGAACCTCGGGCACACCCAGGCGGCGGCGGGGGTCGCTTCGCTGCTCAAGGTCGTGCTCGCGCTGCGCAACGACCTGCTGCCCAAGACGTTGCACGTGGACGAGCCGAACCACCGGGTGGACTGGGCGTCCGGCGGCGTCGAGCTGCTCACCGAACCGGCGGACTGGCCGCGCGCCGACCGGCCCCGCCTCGCCGCGGTGTCCGGCTTCGGCATGAGCGGCACCAACGCGCACATCATCCTGGAGGAGGCTCCCGAAGACACTGCGGTCGAACAGCCGGACACCCCTGCGGGCGGCGCGATCCCGTGGGTGCTGTCCGGCCGGAACCCGGAGTCGCTGCAAGCGCAGGCCGCTCGGCTGCTGGAGCACGTTCACGGCAATCCAGGTCTCGACCCGCTCGACATCGGCTACTCGCTTGCCACCGGCCGGTCGGCGTTCCCGCACCGGGTCGTGGTCACCGGGACCGGCCGCGAGGAACTGGTTCGCGGCCTGACCGCTGTCGCCGCGGGGGAGACTTCCGCCGAGGTCGTGCACGGGGTTGCCCGCGGCGAGACGTCGACGGCGTTCCTGTTCTCCGGTACCGCGTCCGACAGCCTCGGCCAAGAGCTGAGCGCCGCGTTCCCCGCGTTCGCCACGGCGTACGAAGAAGCCCGCGCGACGCTGTCCGAGAACGGCACCGCGTTCGCTGTCGAGGTGGCGTTGTTCCGGCTGCTGGAGTCGTGGGGGATCACCCCGGACTTCGTTACCGGGCACGGAATCGGCGAGCTGACCGCCGCACACGTTTCGGGTGTGCTGTCGCTGGCGGACGCGGCCGCGCTGGTGGCGGCCGCCGACGCCGGACCCGACGCAGTCCGGAAGGCCGCCGAGCCGTTGACCTACGCGGAGCCGGAGATCCCCGTGCTGCCGGGCGGCGGAACGGAGCTGGCGACCGAGGAAGAGCTGCGCTCACCGGAGTACTGGGTCCGGCGGCTCGGTGGGAAGGCCCGCTTCGCGGACGGGATCCGGCACCTGGAAGCCCAGGGCGTGAACCGGTTCGTCGAGTTCGGACCCGCAGGCGCGCGGGAAAGCCTGACCGGGAGCGCCCTCGTTGTGTCGACGCCGAGCGGGGACGCGGAAGCCCTGACCGCCATGGTTGGAGCACTGCACACGCACGGGGTGTCCCCGGACTGGCAGGCCTTCTTCGCCGGCCGTGGCGCACGCCTCGCCGAACTGCCCACATACGCCTTCCAACGGCAGCGGTACTGGATGCAGTCGGCCAAGATCTACGGCGACCCGGTCTCCCTCGGCCTGGAGCCGGTGGACCACCCGCTGCTGGGCGCGGCCACCGTGCTCGCGGACTCCGAGGGCGTCGTGCTGTCCGGACGCGTCTCCGTCAGCACCCACCCCTGGCTGGCCGACCACGCGATGGGCGGCTCGATCCTCTTCCCCGGCACGGGTTTCGTGGAACTCGCCATCCGCGCGGGGGACCGGGTGGACTGCTCCCGGCTGCGGGAGCTGACCCTGCAGGAGCCGCTGGCGCTGCCCGCGGAAGGCGGCGTCCGAATCCAGGTCAACGTCACCGCCCCCGACGCGTCCGGCGCGCGCTCGTTCGTGATCAGCTCGCGCACCGACGACCTGACCGGCGAAGGAACGTGGACCCGGCACGCCAGCGGGGTGCTGGCCGCCGCGAGCGGCGCGGCGTCCTTCGCACCGGCTTCCTGGCCGCCCGCCGAAGCCGAGCAGCTGGAACTCGCGGACCTGTACGAGGAAATGGCGGACCGCGGCCTGGACTACGGACCGGTGTTCCGCGGCTTGCGGGCCGCGTGGCGCGGTGCGGACGAGATCTTCGCCGAGGTGAGCCTGCCCGAACGGGCCAAGCGGGACGCGGCGGGCTTCGGACTGCACCCCGCCGTGCTCGACGCGGCCCTGCACGCGCTCGGCCTCGCGAACGACGCAGAAGGCATCTCGTTCCCGTACACCTGGTCCGGCGTCGAGCTGTTCGCCTCCGGTGCCGCCGCGGCGCGGGTGCGGTTGCAACGCACGGCGCCAGACACCGTGACACTGGAACTCGCCGACGTGGCGGGGAATCCGGTCGCCTCGGTCGAAGCGCTGACGCTGCGGCAGATCTCCGAGGAACAGCTCGCCGCCGTCCGCGCCGCCGCACCCCGCCGGGAGTCCAGCCGCGCGCCGGAACCGGTCGCGCGCCGCGCCGCCAGCGCGCCGGAAACCGCCACGCAGGCCAGCGCTGAAGCCGACCCGGATTCGTTGCGGGGCAAGCTGCTCGCGCTTCCCGCCACCGAACGGCTCAAGGCCGTGCGCGGGGTCGTCCTCGCCACCATCGCCGCGGTGCTCGACCAGGACTCGGCGGACCTCATCGACGTCGACCGCGCGTTCAACGACCTCGGCTTCACCTCGCTGCTCGCCGTCGAACTGCGCAACCAGCTCGGCGCGGCCACCGGGCTGTCCCTGCCGCCCACCCTCGTGTTCGACTTCCCGACCGCGGCGGAGCTGGCCGAGCACCTGTACCAGTCGCTGCTCGGCGAGCTGGACGGCAAGCAGGAGACGGTCACGCTGACCGCCCTTGCCGGGGACGAGCCGATCGCGATCATCGGGATGGCCTGCCGGTACCCCGGCGAGGTCGCCAGCCCGGAAGACCTGTGGCAGCTCGCGTCGTCGGGCGGGGACGGGATCTCCGCCTTCCCCGCCAACCGGTCCTGGGACATGGACTACTGGCTCGGCCTGGTCGAGGCGAGCGGACGGGTGCCGCAGGGCGGGTTCGTGCACGACATCACCGACTTCGACGCGGCCTTCTTCGGGATCGGCCCCAACGAGGCCCCGATGATCGAGCCGCAGCAGCGGATGCTGATGGAGACCTGCTGGGAGGCGCTGGAGCGGGCCGGGATCGACCCGGTTTCGCTCAAGGGCAGCGACACCGGCGTGTTCGCCGGGGTCATGAAGTCCGACTACGACCCCGGGCCCGCCGGCGACCTGGAGACCAACGGCCTGTTCCGCAGCACCGGCGTGCTCGGCAGCGTGGTCTCCGGCCGCGTGTCCTACGCGCTCGGCCTGGAGGGGCCGTCGGTCTCGATCGACACGGCCTGCTCGTCGTCCCTGGTGGCACTGCACTCCGCGAGCCAGGCGCTGAACCAGGGCGACTGCTCGCTCGCGCTGATCGGCGGCGTTTCGGCGCTCACCTCGCCGAGCCCGTTCGCCCACTTCGATTCCGGCGGCACCGCGGCCGACGGCCGGTCCAAGTCGTTCTCCGCGGACGCGGACGGCATCGGCTGGTCCGAAGGCGTCGGCGTCCTCGTGGTCGCGCGCCTTTCGGACGCCGTGCGCGACGGCCGCGAGATCCTCGCGGTGATCCGGTCGAGCGCGGTGGGCCAGGACGGCGCGTCCAACGGGCTGACCGCGCCCAGCGGATCCTCGCAGGAACGCGTGATCCGCAAGGCGCTCGCGCTCGGCGGGTTGAAACCGTCCGATGTGGACATTGTCGAGGCGTCCGCGACCGGCTCCACCCTCGGCGACCCGATCGAGGCGCGCGCGCTGCTGTCGGTCTACGGGCAGGACCGGCCCGGCGACAGCCCGCTGTGGCTGGGCTCGGTCAAGTCGAACATCGGCCACAGCCAAGCCGCTTCCGGGGTCGCCGGCGTCATCAAAATGGTGATGGCGCTGCGGAACGAGCAGCTGCCGATGACCCGGTACGCGGACAACCCGACCACGCAGGTCGACTGGTCGGCGGGCCAGGTCCGGCTGCTGGCGGAAACCATCCCGTGGCCGGACGCCGGACGTCCGCGCCGCGCCGGGGTCTCCTCGTTCGGATACAGCGGCACCAACGCGCACGTGATCATCGAGCAGGCGCCCGCGCGGGAGAAGGACGAGCCCGCGGCACCCGAGTCGCACGGGCCGTTGCCGCTGCTGCTTTCCGCGCGCAGCAAGGAAGCTCTGCCGTTGCAGGCGGAGCGACTGCTGTCCCGGCTGACCGCCGGTGACGAACCCGGTCTGGCGGACGTCGCGTACTCGCTGGCCACTTTCCGCGCCCCGGCCCCGCACCGTGCCGTTGTGGTCGGTACGGACCGGCAGGAACTGCTCGCGGGGCTCGCCGCGCTGGCGAACGACGAACCCGCCGCCACGGTGCTGCGCGGCAGCGTCCGGGCGGGTGCGAAGACGGCGTTCCTGTTCGCGGGCAACGCCGCCGTCCGGCCCGGCAGCGGCAAGGACCTCTGCGCGGCCTTCCCCGCGTTCGCCCGGGAATTCACCGACGTGAGCGAGAAGTTCGCGGCGTACCTGGACCGGCCGCTGCTGGACGTCCTGTTCGCCGAGGAGGGTTCGGTGGACGCGCAACAGCTCGCGCGGATGTCGTTCACGCAAGCGGCGCTGTTCACCGTGCAGGTCGCCCTGTTCCGGCTGCTCGAATTCTGGGGGCAGCGGCCCGACTACGTGCTGGGCCGTTCCGGCGGCGAGGTGGCCGCCGCGCACGTCGCGGGCGTGCTTTCGCTGCCCGACGCGGTCAAACTGGTCGCCAGCCGTGCGCAGCTGCTCGAGGAAATGCCCGGCGGCGCGATGGTCGAGGCGAGCGAGGAGGAAGTGGCGCACTCGCCGCGGATGGACGAGGTCCTGGCGGAACTGGCCGAGATCGCTGGCGAACTGTCGTACGGCACCCCGCGCGTGCCGGTCGTCTCAACGGTGACCGGAGCCCTGGCCGGGGACGAACTGTCCGATCCCGCGCACTGGGTCGCCACTTTGCGGGAGCCGGTCCGTTTCCTCGACGCGGTCCGCAGCCTCGAAGCGGCCGGGGTGAACCGGTTCGTGGACCTCGGCCCCGGCGGCGCGCTCGCGCACGACGTGCGGCCGTGCCTGACCGGACCCGGCGAGGACGTCGCCGAACTGCCTGTGCTGCCTGGCGAGCTCGGCGAGACCGCCGCGGTGCTGCGCGCGGCCGGACAGTTGCATGTGGACGGTCTCGCCCTCGACGGCACGCGCCTGTTCGCGGGCCTGCAGGTGCGGCGGGTGCCGGTGCCGCCGTACGCGTTCCACCGCAAGCGGTACTGGCCGGATGTCGACATGGAGGCGATCAGGTCGAGCGGCGACCTGGGCGTCACCGGACTCGAGTCGACCGGGCACCCGCTCGTCGGCGCGGCGATGTGGCTGGCGGACTCGGACGGCATCGTGCTCAGCGGACGGCTCTCCGCCGGGACCCACCCGTGGCTGGCCGAACACACCGTGGGCGGCGAGATCATGGTGCCGGGCGCGGCTTTCGTCGAGATCGCCGTCCGCGCCGGTGACGAAGCGGGCTGCTCGCGGGTCGAGGAGTTGGTCGTGCACACGCCGCTCGTGCTGCCGGAACGCGGCAAGGTGCAGGTGCAGGCCGTGGTCGGCGCTCGGGACGAGGACGGCGCGCGGTCGCTGACGGTGTATTCGCGTCCGGACGACCCGATCGCCGGATGGACCCGGCACGCGACCGGATCGCTGACCGGCGGGACGGCCCGGCCGGAAGGGCTCGAGGAGTGGCCGCCCGCCGCCGAGCCGGTGTCGGTGCGATACGAGGCACCGGCAGACGGAGGGCTCAGCCACGGCCCCGCGTTCCAGGGCCTGCGCGCGGGCTGGCGTCGGGGCGACGAGGTGTTCGCCGAGGTGAGCCTCGGGCAGGAGACGAGCCAGCAGGCCAGTCGGTTCGGCCTGCACCCGGCCGCGCTGGACGCCGCGATCCAGGCGTTCGGTCTGCTGCCTGGCGGCGAGCCGGGACTCGCGGTCGCGTGGGCGGGCGTCGAACTGCACGCCACCTCGGCGGCGAAGCTGCGCGTGCGGATGACCCCGGTCGGCGAGGACGCGGTCGCGGTGACGCTGGCCGACCAGGCGGGCAAGCCGGTGGCCTCGATCGAGGCCGTGACGGTGCGTCCTGTCACCGAGGTGCGCGAAACCGTTGCCGCGCCGGTGGAAGCCGTCAAGGCCGGTCCGGTCCGGGTGCGCCGCGCGGCGAGCGCCGGCGTCGCGGCCGACCCGGACGCGCTCCGCAAGCGGCTGGCCGGGCAAACCCAGGCGCAGCGCGAGAAAATCCTCCTGGAGGTCGTGCTCGAACACACCGCGGCCGTGCTCGGTTACACCGACTCCGCCGAGGTCGACCCGAACCGGCATTTCCTCGAATCGGGCTTCGACTCGGTGACCGCGGTGGGCCTGCGCAACGGCCTCAACGAGGCCACCGGGCTGAGCGTGTCCCCGACGGTCATCTTCGACCACCAGAACCCGATGGCGCTGACCGTCCACTTGCTGTCCGAATTGGACGGTGCGGGCGCTTCGCCGGAGGACCCGGCTTCCGACGGGCTCAAGCAGATGTTCACCGAAGCGGTCCGTTCGGGACAGACGGAGGACGGGATCGGCTTGCTGAGCGCGGCGGCCCGGTTGCGGAAGTCGTTCCGGTCGTCGGCCGACATCGACCAGCTCCCGGCACCGGTCCGGATGGCCGAAGGACCGAAGCAGCCGCACCTGCTGTGCCTGTCCACCCCGGCGGCGATGGGCGGCGCGTACCAGTACGCGCGGTTCGCCTCGCACTTCCGCGGCGTGCGCACGCTGTCGGCGTTGCCGATGCCGGGATTCCTAGCGGGCGAGCTGCTGCCCGAGTCGGCCGAGGCCATCGTGGACGTGCTCACCGAGA
The DNA here is from genome assembly GCF_004522235.1 of Amycolatopsis nivea. Classification (GTDB taxonomy): domain Bacteria; phylum Actinomycetota; class Actinomycetes; order Mycobacteriales; family Pseudonocardiaceae; genus Amycolatopsis; species Amycolatopsis nivea. Next base: position 47,966 of record NZ_SDLT01000013.1, on the reverse strand, counting down.
GCGTCCGCAAGGCCGTGGGCGACGAGCCGTTCGCGTTGCTGGGCTACTCGTCGGCGGGGATCTTCGCGCACGCCATCGCGGGCAGGCTGGAGGAATCGGGCACCGGCCCGGCCGCGGTCGTCCTGCTGGACACCTACGCGGCCGGCGGCGAGGACATGCAGCGCAGCGACCAGGCAGAACGGGACGAGGCCACCCTCGGCCTGGTCTCCGGGCTGCTCGCGAACGAGGACCGGTACGGGCCGTACGACCGGACCAAGCTGACCGCGCTCGCCAAGTACCTGGAGGTGCTTCCCGAGGTGACCCTGCCCAAGATCGCGGCGCCGAGCCTGCTGGTGCGCCCGGAGGACCGGTTCGACGCGGGCGAGGCCGTGACCGGGGATTCGGAGGCGTGGCGGACGGCCTGGAGCCTGTCCGACGACACCGCGGTCGTCCCGGGCGACCACTTCAGCCTGGTCGAGAGCAGTTCGGCGACGACGGCGCAGGCGGTGGAGGAGTGGCTCGGCTCGCGGTAGCCGCGTAACTCAGGCGGCGGAGGTGCCCCGTTCGGCGGGGTGCCTCCGCCGTTTCCGCGCGCGGAAACGGCGCTGCACGCCGAGCGTCACCGGAGGCCGACCCGATCGTGCCCAGCTGCCGCCTTCCGCTCCGCAGCGCCCTTCGAGTAAACTGTGCAAGCCATACACTAATCAAGCTGAGAGGCTACGGGAATGGTCGTGGCGGCATCCAAGCCCGCGCCGGAACGCGTTCTGGCCGAAGGTCCGCTGTCGTGAACGCGACCCGCCGGTTCGCGGGCCGGGTCACCGAGCTGGACCGGAAACTGGCGGCCACCGAGATCGAGCACGCCCGCTCGCAAGGCGAGTACGACGTCGCCGAGGCGGCCCGGCGGCTGGCGCGCGTCCAAACCGCGACCACGCAAGCCGCGCTGCGGGTCGCGGTCGCCGGACAAACCGGGGACGTCATCCCGCCCGCGCTCGAGGCGGCGCCGCGGGTCGCGATCGCGCTGTGGCTGCTCGTCAGCGTCGTCCACATCGTGATCTGGCTGCTGGACGGCGTCCTCAACGGGGACTGGGACCCGTCGTGGCTGCTCTGGGTGCTGTTCGGCGGCGGCGTGCTCGCGGGCGGCGTGTGGGCCGCGCGCGAGTGGGATCGCCGCCTGCGCGCGGTGTCCGGGACGGGCGGATAAGGCCGGCCGTCGACGGCGAAGCACGACCGGGGTGTCCCTGATCGGCTGCGCAATAGGGGTACTGGGGCATCTCCGGCGCGGTTAATCTCGGATCAACCATTCGCGCCGGGCGTGCCCGGTTTCCTTTTCCTGGAGTGGATTCCATGCGTGTGCTCATGGCCGCCCCGTCTTCGCCCGCCCGGCTGCACAATCTCGCGCCACTCGCGTGGGCATTGCGGACGGCGGGCCATGACGTGAAAATCGCCGGACGTCCTTCGTTCACCGAGGAGATCCTCCGCACCAGTTGCGTGGCCGTCGAGCTGGAAAACGGCACCGAAGAGGCGCTCGCCGAGTCCGCGGCCTTGACCGAGTTCGCCGAGTTGTGGCGCCCCCAGGTCGTGGTCTCCGACGCCCTCGCCCCGGCGGGAACGGCCGCCGCGCGAGCGGTCGGAGCCGTCGCCGTCCGCGTCCTCGGCGCACTGGACGAGCCGGACGCGGACGACACCGCAGACGTCACTTTGGACACCGTGCCGCCGTCGCTGCGGACCGGTGAAACAGCCGTGCGAGCGGTGCGGCACGTTCCTTACTTTGGTCCCGTGGTGGTGCCGAACTGGTTGCGCCGCAAGGCACGGCGCAGTCGCGTTCTGCTTTCCCTCACCGACGAAACGCTGTTCGGCCCGCTGTTCGACGCGGTCGCGGGAGCGGACTTCGAACTCGTCTGCTCGGCCCGCGTGCCGGAGGGGGTCACGCTGCCGGCCAACGCTCGGCTGGTCGACTCCGTGCCGCCGGCCGCGCTGTTGCCGACGTGCGCCGCGGTCATCCACGACGGCGACGCGGCCCTCGCGCTCGCGGCGGCAGCGCACGGCCTGCCCCAGCTTTCCCTTGCCGAATCGGCGATCACCGCGCGCATCGCTGCGGCCGGCGCCGGGAAGACCGGCTCCAGCGAAGCGGCCCGCACGCTGACGGCCGATGAGGAGCTCGGCCGCGCCGCGAAGGCGTTGCAGGAAGAGATCGCGGCACTGCCCGCCCCGCGCACCGTGGTGGACGAACTGATTCGCTGACCGCACCGCAGAAGTCCGTGAGGGCCGCCTTGAGGGAATGAATTTCCCGCAGGGCGGCCCTCCCGCATGTCCGCCGGTCGCCGACCCCGGACTCCGCCGGTTAGGGGTGGGACGGGGCACCACATCTGGATAGCGTTTTTCCCGGAATCACCTGGAAATCGCGGCAACTTCCCGAGGCGGTCGATTACGTGAGTGCCAATTTCTGCTTCGCCCGCGCCGGACTGGGGGCAATGACGTGAGCACGGAAAACGAGGGCAAGCTGCTCGGTTACCTCAAGCGCGCCACCGCGGAACTGCGCGAGGCGAAGCAGGCGCTGCGGGACGCGCGGGAGGCCGAGACCGAGCCGATCGCGATCGTCGGCATGGACTGCCGCTACCCCGGCGGCGTCGCTTCCCCGGAAGACCTGTGGGAGCTGGTGGCGACCGGCACCGACGCCATCGGCCCGTTCCCGGCCGACCGCGGGTGGGCGCTGGACGCGCTCTACGACCCTTCGGGCGAGCGGCCCGGCACCACGAACACCCGCGAGGCAGGCTTCCTCTACGACGCCGCCGAGTTCGACCCCGAGTTCTTCGGCATCTCGCCGCGCGAGGCACGGGCGATGGACGCGCAGCAGCGGCTGCTGCTGCAGACGTCCTGGACCGCGCTGGAGCGGGCCGGCATCGTGCCGGAGACGTTGCGCGGCAGCAACACCGGTGTGTTCGCCGGGGTGATGTACCACGACTACCTCGGCCACGAAGCCGCTGGCAGCGTCGTCTCCGGCCGGGTCGCGTACGCGCTCGGGCTGGAGGGCCCGGCGGTGACGGTGGACACCGCGTGCTCGTCCTCGCTCGTCGCGCTGCACTGGGCCGCCCAGGCGCTGCGCCGCGGGGACTGCGCGTTGGCTCTCGTCGGCGGGGTCACGGTGATGGCCACGCCCGGGACGTTCGTGGACTTCGCCGAGCAGCGCGGCCTGTCGGACGACGGCCGCTGCAAAGCGTTCGCCGCGAGCGCCGACGGCACCGGCTGGGGCGAGGGCGTCGGCGTGCTCGTTGTCGAGCGGCTGTCCGACGCCCGCCGGCTCGGTCACGACGTGCTCGCCGTGGTGCGCGGCAGCGCGGTGAACTCGGACGGTGCCTCCAGCGGGCTCACCGTCCCCAACGGACCGGCGCAGCAGCGGGTCATCCAGCAGGCGCTCGAATCGGCCGGACTGTCCACTTCGGACGTCGACCTGGTCGAAGGACACGGCACCGGGACGAAGCTGGGCGACCCGATCGAGGCGCAGGCCCTGCTGGCGACCTACGGTCAGCGCTCCGAAGCAGCGGGCGAGCCGCTCTGGCTCGGCTCGCTCAAATCGAACATCGGGCACGCGCAGGCCGCCGCGGGCGTCGGCGGCGTGATCAAGGTCGTGCAGGCCATCCGCCACGGCGTGCTGCCGAAGACCCTGCACGTGGACGCGCCCTCGCCGCACGTCGACTGGTCGGCGGGCAAGGTCGAGCTGCTCACCGAGTCCCGTGCGTGGCCCGAGGTTTCCCGGCCGCGACGTGGCGCGGTGTCGTCGTTCGGCATCAGCGGCACGAACGCCCACGTGATCGTTGAGCAGGCCGAGGCTGCCTCGGAGGAGCCGACGACCCCGCTCGCGCTGCCGGTCGTCGCGTGGCCGGTGTCGGCCGACTCGGCGGACACCCTTGCCGCACAAGCGCAGCGGCTCGCCGAGCACGTCGATACCGAAGGTTCGCCTGCCGACATGGGTTTCTCCCTCGCCACAACACGTTCGGCGCTGGACCACCGGGCCGTCGTCGTCGGTGCCGACCACGCGGAGCTGCTTGCCGGGCTGAACGCGCTCGCCGAGGGCGCCGACGCGCCCGGCGTAGTGCGCGATCGGCGGGGCAACGGCCGCATGGCGTTCCTGTTCACCGGTCAGGGTGCCCAGCGCGCCGGGATGGGCCTGGCGCTCGCCGAGCAGTACCCGGCCTTCGCCGAGGCGCTCGACGCCGTCGCCGCCGAACTGGACCAGCACCTGGACCATCCACTGAGGACGGTTCTCGAAGACGAGGAAGCACTGCAGCAGACCGGCTTCACGCAGCCGGCGCTGTTCGCCGTCGAGGTCGCGTTGTTCCGGCTGCTGGAAACCTGGGGCGTGCGTCCGGACTTCCTCCTCGGGCACTCGATCGGTGAGCTGGCCGCGGCGCACGTCGCCGGAATTCTCTCGCTGCGCGATGCCTGCACGTTGGTCGCCGCGCGCGCGAAGCTCATGCAGGCCCTGCCCGCGGGCGGCGCGATGGTCGCGATCCAGGCCACCGAAGCCGAGGTGACGCCGTTGCTCACGGACGAGGTGAGCATCGCCGCGATCAACGGCCCGGACGCGCTCGTGGTTTCCGGTACCGAAGAAGGAACCGCCGCGGTCGCCGCTCAGTTCGAGGGCCGCAAGACCTCGAAGCTCCGTGTCTCGCACGCTTTCCACTCGCCGCTGATGGAGCCGATGCTCGCCGAGTTCGCCTCCGTCGCGAAGAAGCTTTCCTATTCCGCGCCTGCGATCCCGATCGTCTCGACGGTCTCGGCCGACGCCGATCTCACGACCCCGGAGTACTGGGTGCACCAGGTCCGCGCGGCCGTCCGGTTTCACGACGGCGTGCGCACGCTGGCCAGCGAAGGCGTCCGGACGTTCGTTGAGATCGGACCGTCCGCGGTGCTCACCGCCGCCGCGCGGACCGCACTGGATGACGACGCGCTTGCCTTCGTCCCGGCTCAGCGCAAGGACCGCGCCGAAGCCCACACCGTCGTCACCGCGCTCGCGACTCTGCACGCCCGGGGGATTCCCGTGGACTGGTCCGCGTTCTACGCCGGTGCCCGCCGAGTCGCGCTGCCCACCTACTCGTTCCGCCGCACCCGCTACTGGGCACCGGCCACCATCGCCGCCGGGGACGTCGCGGACCACGGCCAGGAGCCCGCTGGACACCCCGTGCTGAGCGCCGTCGTGCGGGTCCCGGACTCGGACACGCTCGTGCTGACCGGCCGACTGTCGACCAGCACCGCGCCGTGGCTCGCCGACCACGTCGTCCTCGGCACGATCCTGTTGCCCGGCACGGCTTTCCTCGAACTGGCGCAGCGCGCCGCCGACGAAGCGGGCTGCTCCCGGATCGAGGAGTTGACGCTGCACGCCCCGCTGACCCTCGCCGAGGGCGCGGGCGCGGCGATCCAGGTTTCGGTGGACGCCGAGGACGACGGCCGCCGCCGGATCGCCGTCCACTCGCGACCCGACGGCCAGGACGCCTGGATCCGGCACGCCGAGGGGTTCGCCGGGACCGAGGCGGAGCCGCCCTCGTTCGACTTGGCCGAGTGGCCGCCGGCCGGCGCCGTCGAGGTCGAGCTGGCTGACCCGTACGAGCGGCTCGCGGAGCTGGGCTACGACTACGGCACCGCGTTCCAGGGCCTGCGGGCGATGTGGCGCGACGGCGACGACGTGTACGCCGACGTCGTCCTGCCCGACGCCGCCGACGCCGTCGGCTACGGTCTGCACCCGGCGCTGCTCGACGCGGCGATGCACGCCCAGCTGCTCGGCCCGGCACCCGAGGACGGCGAAGCGAAGCCGATGCTGCCGTTCGCTTTCAGCGGCACCACCCTGCACCGCGCGGGAGCTGCGGCGTTGCGGGTGCACGTCTCGCCGACCAGTCCGGACACCATCACGCTGCGGATCGCCGACGACGCGGGCTCACCCGTGCTGTCCGTCGAATCCCTTGCCGCGCGGCCGATCTCGCTGGACAAGCTGGCGTCGACCCGGGACTCGCTGTTCCGGGTGGAGTGGGAACCCGCCGGGAACAACGGGAACACCGCGGGCGCGAAGGTGCTGGAGGTGTCCACTCCGGACGGTCCGCCGCCCGAAGCTGCCCGCACGGTCACGCGACAGGTGCTTACCGCCGTCCGGGAACTGCTCGCCGAGGACGGCGAGACCCGCTTGGCCGTGGTCACGCGCGGCGCGGTAGCGGTCGACGGCGAGGACGTCGACCCGGTCCTCGCTCCGGTGTGGGGCCTGGTGCGGGCGGCCGAAGCCGAGAACCCGGGCCGCTTCGCGCTCGTCGACCTCGACGGGAACGGCACCGCCGAAGCCGCCTTGGCCACCGGGGAACCGGAAACCGCCGTCCGCGGCGGCAAGGTTCTCGTGCCGCGCCTGACCCCGGCGTCCCCGCCAGCCGGGGAGCTGAACTGGAACCCGGACGGGACCGTCCTCATCACCGGCGGCACCGGCGGGCTCGGCGCGGTCGTCGCGAAGCACCTGGTGACGCGCCACGGCGTGCGCCGCCTGCTGCTCACCAGCCGCCGGGGTGCCGACGCGCCCGGCGCGGCCGAGTTGCGCGAAGAACTCCGGCAGCTGGGCGGCGAGGTGACGATCGCGAGCTGCGACGTCACCGACGCGGCGTCCGTGCGGTCGCTGCTCGACGCGATCCCGGCCGAAGCGCCGCTGACCGCCGTCCTGCACGCCGCGGGCGTCCCCGCCGCCGGCCGGGTCGAGGCCCTCGCCGACGACGAACTCGACCGCGTCTTCGCCCCCAAGGTCGACGGCGCGTGGAATCTGCACGAGCTGACCGGCGACCTGGCCGCGTTCGTCCTGTTCTCCTCGGCCGCGAGCACCGTCCTCGCCGCAGGTCAGGCCGGGTACGCCGCCGCCAACGCCTACCTGGACGAGCTGGCTCGCCACCGCCAGGCCCGAGGGCTCGCGGCGACGGCACTGGCCTGGGGTGCCTGGGCCGAGGACGGCGGCATGGCAGGCGAGCTGGACGAGGCCGACTTCCGTAGGCTGCGCCGCCTCGGCACGCCGCCGATGGCCACCGAGGAAGCCCTCGCCCTGCTCGACGCTTGCCTCACCGCCGAGGACGCCGTGCTCGCGCCGGTGAAGCTCGACCTCGCGTCGCTGCGCGCCCGCAGCGACGCTCTTCCGCCGGTCCTGCGCGGGCTCGTGCGGCCCGCGCCGAGCCGCCGCCCGGCCGCCCGCTCCGGAGCTGCGGTCGCCGCCCGGCTGGGCACGCTGCCCGAGTCCGAGCGCGAGGCCTACCTCCTGAACGTGGTGGCCGAGCAGGTCGCGGCGGTGCTGGGCTTCGCCTCGGCCGCGTCCGTCGAGCCCGAGCGGGCCTTCCAGGAAATGGGGTTCGACTCGCTCACCTCGGTCGAGCTGCGCAACCAGCTCGGCGCGCTGACCGGTCTCAAGCTGACCGCGACCATCGTGTTCGACCATCCGACGCCCGCCGCGCTCGCCCGGCGCCTGCACGAGCTGCTCGGCCCGGCCCGCGGCGCCGCCGAGCCGCTGCTGACCGAGATCGACCGCCTGGAAACCCTCCTCGGCGGCGCGGCCGGAACGCTGAACGGCTCGACCGCGAAGGTCGCCGCGCGACTGGACGCCCTGGTGCGCAAGTGGACCGACGCGCACGCGGGAGCCGAAACCGAAGCCGGTCTGGACGAAGCCACCGACGACGAGCTGTTTGCCGTGCTGGACGACGAATTGGGCATCTCATGAACGGGCAGACCATGAGCAACGAGGACAAGCTCCGCGACTACCTGAAGCGTGCGACGGCCGATCTCAAGCAGGCCCGCCGCCGGCTGCACGAGCTGGAGGCGCGCGACACCGAGCCGATCGCGATCATCGGCATGAGCTGCCGCTACCCCGGGGGCATCGCGACGCCGGACGACCTGTGGGACGTCGTCGACGAGGGCCGCGACGTGATCGGCGAGTTCCCGGCCGACCGCGGCTGGGACATCGAGGGCGTCTACGACCCGACGCCCGAGCGGCCCGGCAAGACCTACACGCGCCACGGCGGTTTCCTTTACGACGCGGCGAATTTCGACGCGGAGTTCTTCGGCATCAGCCCGCGCGACGCCCGTCGTGCCGACCCGCAGCAGCGGATCCTGCTCGAAGCGTCCTGGGAGGCCATCGAGCGCGCCGGGCTCGACCCGCACGCGCTGAAGGGCAGCCCCACCGGCGTCTTCGCCGGCGTGATGTACCACGACTACAGCGGCGGCAGCCCCGAAGGCAGCCTCGTGTCCGGTCAGGTTTCCTACACGCTCGGTCTCGAAGGACCGTCGGTGTCGGTGGACACCGCGTGCTCGTCTTCGCTGGTGGCACTGCACATGGCCGCCCAGGGACTGCGTCGCGGAGACTGCACGCTCGCGCTGGTCAGCGGCGTCGCCGTGATGGGCACGCCCGAGATGTTCGTGGACTTCTCCAGCCGCCGCGGTCTGGCCGCGGACGGCCGCAGCAAGTCGTTCTCCGACGACGCGAACGGCACGTCGTGGGCCGAGGGCGTCGGCGTGCTCGTGCTGGAGCGCGTTTCGGAAGCGCGCCGCAACGGGCACCAGATCCTCGCGCTCTTGCGCGGTTCCGCGGTGAATCAGGACGGCGCGAGCAACGGCTTCTCCGCTCCGAACGGCCCCTCGCAGGTCCGGGTGATCGAGGCGGCGCTCGCCGACGCCGGGCTTTCCGTGTCCGATGTGGACGCTGTCGAAGCACATGGCACCGGAACCGCGTTGGGCGACCCGATCGAAGCGCAGTCGCTGATGGAGACCTACGGGCAGCGCACGACGGGGGAGCCGCTGCTGCTCGGCTCGATCAAGTCGAACATGGGCCACCCGCAGGCCGCCGCCGGCGTCGCCGGGGTGATCAAGATGGTGCAGGCGCTGCGGCACGCCAAGCTGCCGAAGACGCTGCACGTCGGCACCCCGTCGACGCACGTCGACTGGACCGCGGGCGCGGTGGAACTGCTGACGGAGCCGCGCGAGTGGCCCGAGGTGAACCGGCCGCGCCGCGGGGCCGTGTCCTCGTTCGGCGTGAGCGGCACCAACGCGCACGTGATCCTGGAGCAGGCACCGAGCCAGGAACGGGAAGAACCGCCCGCACCGGTGGTCCACCCGCTTGTGCTCTCGGCGAAGACCCCGGCCGCGCTCGCCGTGGCTGCGGGCCGGATCGCGTCCCATGTGGACAGTCAGGCCGACGGGCTCGCCGACATCGCGCACACCCTCGCCACTGGACGAGCTCGGCTCGACCACCGCGCGGTTGTTGTCGCGCAGGATTCCAAGCAGGCCGCGGAAGCCCTGCGCGCGCTCGCTGCGGGCGGATCGCGCCCGGACGTCGTCACCGGCACCGCCGACGCACGCGGCAAGACCGTGTTCGTGTTCCCCGGCCAAGGCTCGCAGTGGACCGGAATGGCGACCGCGTTGCTGGAGCAGTCGCCGGTGTTCGCCGAGCGGATGGCCGAGTGCGACGCGGAACTGCGGAAGTTCGCGGACTGGTCGGTGCTCGCAGTGCTGCGCGGCGAACCCGGCACTCCGCCCGCCGACCGCGTAGACGTGGTGCAGCCGATGCTGTGGGCAGTGATGGTCTCGCTGGCCGCGCTGTGGCGGGCGCACGGTGTGGAGCCGGACATGGTGATCGGCCACTCGCAGGGCGAAATCGCCGCCGCGAGTGTCTCGGGTGCACTGTCCCTTGAGGATGGTGCTCGCGTGGTCGCGTTGCGCAGCAAGGCGATCGGGGACGTCCTCGGCGGCCGGGGCGGCGGGATGCTCGCCGTCGGGCTGCCCGCCTCCGGCCTCGGCTCCCGGCTCGACGCCTGGGACGGCCGGATCTCGGTGGCCGCGGACAACGGCGCCACGTCGGCCGTGCTGTCCGGCGACGGCACCGCCCTTGACGAGTTGCGCGACCAGTTGGTCGAGGAGGGTTTCCGCGCCAAGCGGGTGCCGGTGGACTACGCGTCGCACTCCGCGCACGTCGAGCACCTCGCCGACCGGCTGCTGGCCGACCTCGCCCCGATCACCCCCGGCGCGGGGACGGTCGCGATGACCTCCACGGTGACCGAGGAGCCGGTGACCGAGTCCACTATGGACGCCAGGTACTGGTTCACCAACCTGCGCACGACGGTCCGCTTCGCGCCGGTGGTCGCGAAGCTCGCCGAGGCGGGTTACACGCGATTCATCGAGATCAGCCCGCATCCGGTGCTGGCCATGAGCATCCAGGAGACCCTGGACGAAGGCGGCCACAACGGTTCCGTCACCGGGACCCTGCGCCGCGACGAAGGCGGTCTGACCCGGTTCGCGACCTCGCTGGCCGAGCACTCGGTCCGCGGCGGCGCGGCGGATTGGGCCTCGCTGGTTCCCGGCGCACAGCTCGTGGAACTGCCGACGTATCCGTTCCAGCACAAGCGTTTCTGGCACGAAGAAGAGGCCGCGGCGGTGCCGGTGACCGGAGCCCAAGTCGCCGACCAGGACTTCTGGCAGGACATCGCCGCGGGCGACGTCGACGCGCTCGCCACCCGGCTCGGCGTCGAACCCGCCCCGCTGGCCGAGGTCGTCCCTGCATTGGCCGCCTGGCACGGCCGCCGCACCGATCTGTCCACAATAGAATCCTGGCGCTACCGAGTCTCCTGGGCGCCGGTGAGCGTCGCGGGCGAACTGGCCGGGACCTGGTTGGTCGTCGTCCCCGCCGACGTTCCGGAAGCGGCCGAGCTGGCTGATGCACTCGCCGCGCAGGGCGACGTCGTCCGGGTGATCGCGACGGCGGACCGCGCCGAACTGGCCGGGCAGCTCACCGAGGCGACCGCGGTGCGGCCGTTTGACGGCGTGCTGTCGTTGCTCGCGCTCGACACCCGCGAACACGCGGAGCACCCCGCGCTCACCACTCCGGTCGCCGGCACCGTCGCGCTGCTGCAAGCCTTGCGCGACACCGGGGTTGACGCCCCGGCGTGGGTGGTCACCCGTGGTGCGGTCGCGGTGGACGCCTTCTCCGACGCCGACCCGGCCGCCGCGGCGGTGTGGGGACTCGGCACGGTCGTCGCGCTCGACCAGCCCGCCGCTTGGGGCGGCCTGGTCGACGTCGAGGGCCCCGCGGACGCCGCGCGGCTGGCCGCCGTGGTGTCCGGAACGGACAACGAGGACCAGGTCGCGATCCGGCCGTCCGGGGTGTTCGCCCGGCGCATGGTCCGCGCTCCGCTGCCCGCGACCGACGCGGAGTGGAAGCCGCGGGGAACGGTGCTGGTCACCGGCGGCACGGGCGCGGTCGGCGCGCACGTCGCCCGCTGGCTGGCCGGACGGGGCGCCGAGCACCTCGTGCTCACCAGCCGCCGCGGTCTCGACGCTGAAGGCGCGCGGGAGCTGGTCGAAGAGCTGGCTGGCACCCGCGTCACGGTCGCGGCCTGCGACGTCACCGACAAGCAGGCGCTCGCGGCGCTGCTGGCCGAGCACCCGCCGACGGCCGTGGTGCACGCCGCGGGTGTGCTGACCGACGAGCCGGCCCTTGCCGACGTCACGCCCGCGGAGTTCGCCGCCGCCACCCGCGCCAAGATCACCGGCGCGGCGCTGCTCGACGAGCTGCTGGGCGACACCGAGCTGGACGCGTTCGTGCTGATGTCCTCCGGTGCCGCCGTGTGGGGCACCTCCGGTCAGCCCGCTTACGCCGCGGGCAACGCCTACCTCGACGCGCTCGCCCGCCGTCGCCGCGCCGCGGGACGCACCGCGACCGCGGTCGCGTGGGGCTCGTGGGGCGGCGGGGGCATGGTCGACGCCGAAGCGAGCGACCTGCTGCGCCGCATCGGCCTGGCCGAGATGGCCCCGGAACTCGCGGCCGAGGCACTGGGCCAGGCGCTGGACCGCGACGAGACCCACCTGGTGGTCGCCGACATCGACTGGACCGCGTTCGCCCCGGTGTACCAGCTCGCCCGGCCGCGGCCGCTGCTGCGCGCGCTGGCCGAGGTCGCCGAGGAGGAGACCGGCCCGGTCGAGGACACCGGCGACCTGAAGGGGAAGCTCGCCTCGCTGACGCCCGCCGAACAGCAGCGGACGCTGCTGGAGCTGGTCCGCGGCCAGGTCGCCGTGGTCGCCGGATACGACAACGGCTCGGCGGTCGAACCGGCCCGCGCGTTCAAGGAACTCGGGTTCGACTCGGTCACCGCGGTCGACCTGCGCAACCGGCTCGGGGCCGCCACCGGCCTCAAGCTCCCGGCCACCGTCGCGTTCGACCACGTCAACCCGCAGGCGCTCGCCGAGCATCTGTGGACCCAGCTGGGCGGCGGCGAAGCGGCGGTCCCGCTGGAGGCGGAACTGGACCGGCTCGAGGCGGTCGCGTCCGCTCTGGACGCCGCGGAGATCGACCGGTCCCGGATCGTCGTCCGCCTGCAGGCGATGGTGACCGCCCTGCACCAGACCCTGGCCGGCACCAAGGCCGCCGACGTCCTGCAAACCGCGACCACGGACGAGCTGTTCGCCCTCATCGACAACGAGCTCGGCGCCTGAGCGCACCCACCCAGCGACAAGAGGATTCTGGCGATGACTGACGAAAGCAAGCTGGTCGACTACCTGAAGCGGGTGACCGCCAACCTGCAGGAGACGCGTGAGCGGCTTCGCGCGGTCGAGGCGGCGGAGGCCGAGCCGATCGCGATCGTGGCGATGGGCTGCCGGTACCCGGGCGACGTGCGCTCGCCGGAGGACCTCTGGGAGCTGGTGGCCGGCGGCCGGGACGCGATCGGCGCGTTCCCGTCCGACCGCGGCTGGAACCTCGACACACTGTTCGACGCCGACCCCGACAGCCCGGGCACGAGCTACGTCTCCGAGGGCGGCTTCGTGCACGACGTCGGCGAGTTCGACGCGCCGTTCTTCGGCGTCTCCCCGCGCGAGGCGCTGGCTATGGACCCGCAGCAGCGGATCGTGCTGGAGCTGGCGTGGGAGACGTTCGAGCGGGCCGGCATCGCGCCGCACTCGCTCGCCAAACAGCAGGTTGGGGTGTTCGTCGGCAGCGGCGACCAGGACTACTACGACGAGCTGCCGCCGTCCGTGCTCGCGGGCGAGGTCGCGGACTACCTGAGCACCGGCAACGCCGCGTCGGTCATTTCCGGCCGGGTCGCCTACGCGCTCGGGCTGGAAGGACCGGCGCTCACGGTCGACACGGCGTGCTCGTCGTCGCTGGTCGCCCTGCACCTCGCCGTGCAGGCGCTGCGGCAGCGCGACTGCTCGCTGGCGCTGGCCGGCGGCGTGATGGTGATGTCGCGGCCGGGTCCGTTCCTGGCGTTCAGCCGTCAGCGCGGGCTCGCCGCGGACGGCCGGTGCAAGGCGTTCTCCGACAGCGCGGACGGCACTGGTTGGGCCGAGGGTGCGGGAACCTTGTTGCTGGAACGGCTTTCCGATGCGCGCCGCAATGGTCATCCGGTCCTCGCTGTCGTGCGTGGTTCCGCGGTGAACTCCGACGGCGCGTCCAATGGGCTCACCGCACCGAACGGTCCTTCACAGCAGCGAGTCATCCGGCAGGCGCTGGCAAACGCGCGACTCTCGGCGTCCGATGTGGACGCTGTCGAAGGCCACGGCACCGGCACCACGCTCGGCGATCCCATTGAGGCACAAGCCTTGCTGGCCACCTACGGCCAGGACCGGGACCGTCCGCTGTGGCTCGGTTCGATCAAGTCGAACATCGGCCACGCGCAGGGCGCGGCTGGCGTCGGCGGGGTGATCAAGATGGTGCAGGCAATGCGCAACGGCCTGCTGCCTCGCACGCTCCATGTCACCGAACCGTCCACCGAGGTCGATTGGACCTCCGGCGCGGTCGAACTGCTGACGGAGGAGCGTCCGTGGGCGGCTGGGGAACGCCCACGGCGCGCGGGCGTGTCGTCGTTCGGCGTCAGCGGCACCAACGCACACGTGATCGTCGAAGAAGCTCCCGCCGTTGAAGCGGAAGAAGTGACGCCGACCTGGCCGGAAGGCGTCCCGGTCCCGTGGCCGCTCGCCGGGCACGGTGCCGCCGCGCTTAAGGCGCAGGCGGCCCAGCTGCTGTCCGTTGTGGACGGTGCGGCGCCGCTCGACCTCGGTTTCTCACTGGCGACGTCCCGGTCGCCGCTCAGCCACCGCGCCGTCGTGCTCGACGGGAAGGCCGGGGTCGCCGCACTTGCCGACGGCTCGACGTCGCCCGCACTGGTCACCGGCACCGCCGTCGAGGGGCTCACCGCGTTCCTCTTCTCCGGTCAGGGCGCTCAGCGCGCACGCATGGGAGCCGAGCTGGCCGCCGCGTTCCCGGTGTTCGCCGAGGCACTGGACGAGGTCTTCGCCGCGATCGACCCGCACCTCGACCGTCCACTGAAGACGGTCGTCTTCGAGAACCCGCGGCTGATCAACCAGACCGGCTACACCCAGCCCGCGCTGTTCGCGATCGAGGTGGCGCTCTTCCGGTTGCTGTCGTCGTGGGGCATCAAGCCCGACTTCCTGCTCGGCCACTCGGTCGGCGAGCTGGCCGCCGCGCATGTCGCAGGGGTGCTGTCGCTGGCCGACGCCTGCGCTCTCGTCGCGGCCCGGGCGAAGCTCATGCAGGCCTTGCCGACCGGCGGCGCGATGGTCGCCCTGCAGGCGACCGAGGACGAGGTCGCCCCGCAGCTGACCGACGACGTCAGCATCGCCGCGATCAACGGCCCGGACTCGGTGGTGCTTTCCGGCACCGAAGACGCGGTCGCCGCGGTGGTGGCGAAGTTCGAGGGCCGCAAGTCCTCGAAGCTCAAGGTGTCGCACGCGTTCCACTCGCCGCTGATGGAGCCGATGCTCGCGGAGTTCGCCGCCGTCGCCCGCACGCTCACCTACTCGCGGCCCGAAATCCCGGTGGTCTCCAACGTTTCCGGCGCGCTCGCCGGGGCCGAGATCGCCACGCCGGAGTACTGGGTTTCGCACGTCCGCGCCGCCGTCCGGTTCCACGACGGGCTGACCGCGCTGAGCGCACAGGGCGTTTCCCGCTTCGTCGAGGTCGGACCGGACGGCGTGCTTTCCGCGCTCGCCCGGCAGAGCTTCGACGCGGTGGTCGTGCCGGTCCTGCGCAAGGACCGGCCGGAGCCGCAGGCAGCGCTCACCGCACTCGCCGAACTGTTCGTCAGCGGGCTCGTCCCGGACTGGGCCGCGGTCTTCGCCGGCCGCGGTGCCCAGCGCGTCGACCTGCCGCCGTACGCCTTCCAGCGCAAGCGCTACTGGATCGACGCCCGCGCCAACCGCGACGAGGTGACCGCGGCCGGACTCGCCTCGGCCGGGCACCCGCTGCTCGGCGCCGCCGTCTCCCTCGCCGACACCGACGGCGTGGTGCTCACCGGGCGGCTTTCGGCGGAAACGCACGCGTGGCTGGCCGAGCACCGGCTCGGCGAGGTCATCACCGTGCCCGGCACGGCGTTCCTCGAGCTGGTGGTCCGTGCCGGCGACCAGGTCGGCAGCGGCCGGATCGAAGAACTCACGCTCAGCAGCCCGCTGGTGGTGCCGGAGCGCGGCGGTGTGCAGGTCCAGGTGACCGTCGGCGCGGCGGGGGAGCACGGCGTCCGCTCCGTGACGGTCCACTCGCGCGCGGAAGGCGCCGACGACGAACCGTGGACGCTGCACGCGAGCGGCACGGTCACGCCACCGTCGTACCGCGGCGGGGTGGAGCTGGCCGACTGGCCGCCCGCCGGCGCCGAGCCGGTCGGGATCGACGGCGTGTACGACGACTTCGCCGACACCGGTCTGACCTACGGGCCGCTCTTCCGTTCCCTGCAGGCAGTGTGGCAACGCGACGGCGAGATCTTCGCTGAAGTCGCGCTGCCAGAAGACAGCGACGCTGACCGCTTCGGCTTGCACCCAGCGGCGCTCGACGCCTGCACCCACGCCCTGCGTGTCGCGGGCGGCGGGGACGGCGGCGTCGGCCTGGTTCCGTTCTGCTGGACCGGCGTCGAGCTGCACGCCACCGGTGCGTCCGCGCTGCGCGTGCGGTTCAAGCCGACCACCGAGGACGGCTACGAGATCGCCCTCGCCGACCCGACTGGCGCTCCGGTCGCGACGGTCGCCGAGACGGTGTTCCGCGCCTTCGCCGCCCCGGTCGCCGAGCAGGCCGCTCCGCTGTACCGGATCGAATGGCAGCGGTCGACGGAAACCGAATCCACTGTGGACACTGCCGACGTGCAGGTTCTGGAGTGCGTCGGCGAATCCGGCACCGCCGCCGAGACGCACGAGCTCACCCACCGCGTCCTGGACGCCCTCCAGACCTGGCTGTCCGAGGAACACTCCGAGCAAGCGAGGCTCGTGGTGGTCACCCGCGGCGCGGTCCCGGCCGCTGGAGACGTCACCGACCTCGCCGCTTCGGCGGTCTGGGGCCTGGTCCGCTCCGCGCAGGAGGAGAACCCGGACGCCTTCGTCCTGCTCGACCTCGACGCCGAAACCACGCCGGAAGCGGTATTGCCGCAGGTGCTGGCTTCGGGCGAAACGCAGGCGGCGGTCCGGCTCGGCACGGTTCTCGTGCCGCGGCTGGTCCGCACGACGCCGGAGCTGGACCGGCCGTACTTCTGCCCGCACGGCACGGTGCTGGTCACCGGCGCGTCCGGCGCGCTCGGCGGAAAGCTCGCCCGGCACCTGGTCGCCGAGCACGGGGTGCGCAGGCTGCTGCTGCTCAGCCGCCGGATCACGCCCGCGCTCGACCAGCTGGCCGCCGAACTGCGCGAAAGCGAGGTCGACGTCCGGCTGGAGCGCTGCGACGTCGCCGACCGCGAGGCGCTGGCCAGCGTGCTGGCGTCGCTGCCGGAGGAGAACCCGCTCACCGCGGTCGTGCACGCCGCAGGCGTTCTCGACGACGGTGTGGTCACCGCGCTCACCCCGGAGCGGGTCGACGCGGTGCTCGCCCCGAAGGTCGACGGCGCGCTGAACCTGCACGAACTCACCCGCGAGACCGCGCTGTCCGCGTTCGTGCTGTTCTCGTCGGTCTCCGGCGTGCTCGGTGCGCCCGGCCAGGGCAGCTACGCCGCTGCCAACGCGTACCTGGA
Source organism: Amycolatopsis nivea (assembly GCF_004522235.1). Taxonomy (GTDB): domain Bacteria; phylum Actinomycetota; class Actinomycetes; order Mycobacteriales; family Pseudonocardiaceae; genus Amycolatopsis; species Amycolatopsis nivea. The sequence continues at coordinate 30,993 of NZ_SDLT01000013.1, read as the reverse complement.
CGCCCTCGCGTCGCACCGCGTCGCGCACGGCCTGCCGGGTCTGTCTCTCGACTGGGGCCTGTGGGGCGAGGTCGGCGGCATGGGCGGCACGCTCACCGAAGAGGAGGTGCAGCGGCTCGCGGCCAGCGGCATCGTGCCACTGTCCACTGCGGACGGGCTGGCGCTGTTCGACCGCGCGCTCGCGGTCCGCAAACCGACCGCCGTCCCGGCCAAGCTCGACCTTCCGGTGCTGCGCAAACTCGACCGGCTTCCGCGCACGCTGGAGCAGCTTGTCGGCCGCACCGCGCGCCGGGTCGCCGCGGCGGCCGGGTCCTCTGTGGACTCTTTCGCCGGACGGCTGCTGGGCTTGCCGGAAGAAGACCGCCGCGACGCCGTGCTGGAACTGGTGCGCGGACACGCCGCGACCGTGCTCGGGTACAGCGGCGCGGACGAAATCGAGTCGTCGGCGCAGTTCTCGTCGCTCGGCTTCGACTCGCTGACCGCGATCGAGCTGCGCAACGGCCTCACCGCGGCCACCGGGCAGCGGCTGCCCGCGACCCTGATCTTCGACTACCCGACGCCGACCTCGCTGGCCGCGCACCTGCTGGCCGAGCTGGCCGGCACGGCGGTCGAGGTCAGCACAGTGTCCACTAAGGACAACTCGGACGAGCCGATCGCGATCGTCGGCATGGCCTGCCGCCTGCCCGGCGGTGTCACCTCGCCGGAACAGCTGTGGGAACTGGTCGCCGAGGGCCGCGAAGCGATCGGCGACTTCCCGGCCGACCGCGGCTGGGATGTCGACGGCCTGCTCGACCCGACCGGCCGCCGCCCCGGCACGACGTATGTCGCACGCGGCGGGTTCGTCTACGACGCGGGTGATTTCGACCCGACGTTCTTCGGCGTCTCGCCGAAGGAAGCGCCGATGATCGACCCGCAGCAGCGGCTGCTGCTCGAAGCCTCGTGGGAGGCGCTGGAGCGGTCCGGGATCGACCCGGTTTCGCTCAAGGGCAGCCCGACCGGGGTGTACGCGGGCGTCCAGTACCACGACTACGCGGGTGCGAGCAGCGCTGGATCGATCGTCACTGGCCGGGTGTCCTACTCCCTCGGCCTCGAGGGCCCGGCCGTCTCGGTGGACACGGCGTGCTCGTCGTCGCTGGTCGCGATGCACATGGCGGCGCAGGCGCTGCGCGGCGGGGATTGCTCGCTCGCGCTGGCCGGCGGCGTCACGGTGATGGCGACTCCGGAAACCTTCGTGGAGTTCAGCCGCCAAAAGGGACTGGCCCCCGACGGCCGGTGCAAGGTGTTCTCCGACGACGCCGACGGCACGACCTGGTCCGAAGGCGTCGGCGTCCTGGTGCTGGAGCGACTCTCCGACGCCCGCGCCAACGGGCACCCGGTGCTCGCGGTTCTCAAGGGCAGCGCGGTGAACCAGGACGGCACCTCGAACGGCCTGACCGCGCCGAACGGTCCCGCGCAGCAGCGGGTGATCCGCGCGGCGCTGGCCGACGCCGGACTGGAACCGTCCGATGTGGACGCCGTCGAAGCGCACGGCACGGGCACGAAGCTGGGCGACCCGATCGAAGTCCAGGCGCTGCTGGCCACTTACGGCACGCAGACCTCGGCGGACCGTCCCTTGTGGATCGGATCGGTGAAGTCGAACATCGGGCACACCCAGGCCGCCGCCGGCGCCGCTGGCGTGATCAAGATGATCGAGGCGATGCGGCACGGCGAACTCCCCGCGACGCTGAACGTGGGCAAGCCGTCGAGCGAGATCGACTGGTCCTCGGGCGCGGTGCGGGTGCTGGCCGAGCCGGTGAAGTGGCTGCCCAACGGCCACACCCGCCGGGCGGGCGTCTCCTCCTTCGGCGTGAGCGGCACCAACGCGCACGTGATCCTGGAGGAAGGCGACCGGCGCGAGGTCGCCGCCTCGACTGGTCCGGAGTACGACGGCCCGGTCGCGTGGCCGGTCTCCGGTCGCGGCGCCGCGGCGTTGCGGGCACAGGCCGAGCAACTGATGTCCTATGTGGACGAAGAGCCGGAAGGCAGCCTCGCCGACATCGGCGTCTCGCTGGCCACCACGCGCGGCGCGTTCGACCGCCGGGCGGTGCTGATCGGCAGCCGGTCGCCGCAGTTCGTGCGCGGTCTCGCGGCGCTGGTCGACGAGGAAGAGGCGCGCGGGGTCGTCAGCGGGACCGCCAGCGCGGGCGGGCGCACCGCGTTCCTGTTCGCGGGTCAGGGTTCGCAGCGCGCGAAGATGGGGGCGCGGCTCGCCGAGCAGTACCCGGCGTTCGCCGCCGCGTACGACGAAGCCTGCGCCGCGGTCGACCGGCACCTGGACCGCCCCATCCGGCCGATCATCGACAGCGGGGAGGGCCTCGACGAGACCCGCTACACCCAGCCCGCGCTGTTCGCGCTGGAGGTCGCGCTGTTCCGCCTGGTCCGTGCGTGGGGCGTCAAACCGGACGTGCTCGCCGGGCATTCGATCGGCGAGATCGCGGCAGCTCACTGCGCTGGCGTGCTTTCTCTCGAAGACGCGGCGAAGCTGGTAGTCGCTCGCGGTGCGCTGATGCAGGCACTGCCGACCGGCGGTGCGATGGTAGCGATCGACGGAACTCCCGAAGCGGTTCGCGAAGCCGCAGGGGACACTGTGGACATTGCCGCGGTGAACGGTCCGACCTCGGTCGTAATCTCCGGCGCTGAAGAAGCGGTTGCCGAGGTGGCGGCGAAGTTCGAGCGCACCAAGAAACTCCGTGTCTCGCACGCGTTCCACTCGCGACTGATGGACCCGATGCTGGCCGAGTTCCGCACTGTCGCGGAAGGACTGTCCTATGCGGACCCGAGGATCCCGGTCATCTCGACGGTCACCGGCGGCCCGGCGGACCTGACCTCGCCGGAGTACTGGGTGAACCAGGTCCGCGCAGGGGTGCAGTTCCGCGACGCGGTCACTCGGGCCGCCGCGGACGGCGTGACCCGGTTCCTGGAGCTGGGCCCGGACACCACGCTCGCCGCGATGGCCGCGGGTTGCTTCGACGAGCAGCCCGAGGCGCTGGCTTCGCTGCTGCACAAGGAGAACGACGAGGCCGTGGCCGCGCTGACCGGTGTCGCGCAGCTGCACGTCAGCGGCGTCGACGTGGACTGGTCCGCGATCTACGAGCCGACCGGCGCCCGTCCGGTGCCGGTGCCGACGTATCCGTTCCAGCGGCAGCGCTTCTGGCTGGAGAGCACCTCCGGTGCGGTCGGCGAGGAAGACCACCCGCTGCTCGGGACGGCACTGGAACTCGCCGACGCTGAGGGGCTGCTGTTCAGCGGACGGCTTTCGGTGGGCACACACCCGTGGCTGGCTGACCACGTCGTCGGCGGCTCGATCCTGTTCCCCGGCACCGGTTTCGTCGAAATGGCGATCCGGGCGGGCGACGAGGCGGGCTGCCCGCGCCTGGAGGAACTGACCCTGGAGTACCCGCTGGTCGTCCCCGAACGCTCCGGCGTCCGTGTGCAGTTCGCCCTCGGCGCGCCCGACGGCAGCGGCAGCCGGACGTTCAGCGTGCACTCCCGGCCGGAAGGCGACAGCGCCGCCTGGACGCGGCACGCGATCGGCAAGCTCGCCAAGGCGGGCAAGGCCGGGAAGTTCGAGCTGTCCGAGTGGCCGCCCGCCGGTGCCGAGGAGGTCCGGCTGGAGGGCACCTACGAAGAGCTGGCCGCCGACGGGCTCGCCTACGGTCCGGCGTTCCGCGGGCTCGTCGCGGCCTGGAAGCGCGACGGCGAAGCCTTCGCCGAGATCCAGCTCCCGGCCTCGGTGTCCGATGTGGACCGTTACGGCATCCATCCCGCCGTCCTCGACGCCGCGCTGCACACCATCGGTGTCTCGGGCGCGGCCGGGGACGAACCGGCGCTGCCGTTCGCCTGGGAAGGCGTCCGGTTGCACGCCGTCGGGGCGACGACCCTGCGGGTCCACGTCCGTCCGGTCGGCTCCGGCGCGGTCTCGCTCGACGTCGCCGACGGTGCCGGAGCTCCGGTCGCATCGGTGGAATCCCTGCTGCTGCGCCCGATGTCGGCCGTACCGCAGGCGGCACCGACTGGCGGTGGCGACTCGTTGTTCCGCGTCGCCTGGGAGCAGGCCGACCTCGACGCGGTCGCCGAGGTCACCGACTGGACCGTGCTCGGCCCGGACGCCTTCGGGCTTACCGAAGCGCTGGGCGCCAAGGCCGCCGGGACGGTCGCCGAGGCGAGCGGACTGGTCGTGCTTCCTGCAGGCGGCACCGACGACGTCCACGCCGAACTGCACCGCGTGCTCGGCCTGCTGCAGGACTGGCTCGCCGGGTCCACCGGTTCGCTGATCGTGGCGACCCGGGGCGCGGTGGCCGCCGAAGAGGGGGAGAACCCCGACCCGGCCGGCGCCGCGGTCGCGGGCCTGGTGCGCTCGGCACAGGCCGAACACCCCGGCCGGATCACCCTGGCCGACCTCGGCGCGGGCACCCCGGCCGGCCGGACGCTGGCCGCGGTGTCGGCCTCGGACGAGCCGCAGGTGGCGTTGCGAGCGGGCGCGGTGCTGGTGCCGCGCCTGGTCCGGGCGGCCGACGCGGCGGCGGCCCCGGTATGGGACGCCGAGGGCACCGTGCTCGTCACCGGAGCCACCGGCGCGCTCGGCACGGCCGTGGCACGGCACCTGGCGACCGAACACGGCGTGCGGAACCTGCTGCTGGTCAGCCGTCGCGGTGCGGACGCACCGGGCGCGGCCGAACTGCGGGACGAACTGTCCGGCCTCGGCGCCGAGGCCACGTTCGCCGCCTGCGACGTGGCCGACCGGGACGCGCTGGCTGCGCTGCTGGCCGGAATCCCGGCCGACGCGCCGCTGCGGGCGGTGGTGCACGCGGCCGGCGTCCTGGACGACGGGGTGCTGACTTCCCTTACGCCGGAACGACTCGACAAGGTGCTGCGCCCGAAGGTCGACGCGGCGGAGGCGTTGCACGAGCTGACCCGCGAGCTGGACCTCACCGCGTTCGTGCTGTTCTCGTCGGCCGCCGGGGTCCTCGGCGCACCGGGGCAGGGCAGCTACGCCGCGGCCAACGCGTTCCTGGACGCACTGGCCGCCCGCCGGCGCACCGAGGGCCTCACCGGCACCTCGCTGGCGTGGGGCCTGTGGAGCGACGGCATGGGCGCGGCGCTGGAAGACGCGGACGCGCACCGCATCGGCGAGACCGGCATCACCGCACTGTCCACTGAGGACGGTCTGCGGCTGCTGGACGCGACGGTCGGCGCGGCGGAGGCGCAGCTGGTGCCGATCGCACTGGACACGCGGGTGCTGGCGTCGTCCGGCGGCGACGACCTCCCGGCCGTGCTGCGCGGTCTGGCAGGCACGCCCGGCCGCCGCGCGGCGCAGGACACGGCGGAGGACACCGAGTCGCTGGCCAAGAAACTGGCTGGCCTGGCGGCGAACAAGCGCGTCCCGCTGGTGCTGAACCTGGTGCGCACGCACGCCGCGGCGCTGCTGGGCCACGCCGGTCCGGAGGCGGTGGAAGCGGACCGTTCGTTCAACGAGGTCGGCTTCGATTCGTTGTCCGCCACCGGGTTCCGCAACAAGCTCAGCCTCGTCACCGGGCTGAAGCTGCCGGTCAGCCTGATCTTCGACTACCCGACCCCGCGGATCCTTTCCGAGTTCCTCGTCGGCGAACTGGCTCCTGCCGAAGAAGCACCCGCCGAAGAAACCGTTACGGAGCAAGGAGTCCGGGAGGCGCTGGCGGAAATCCCGCTGGAGAAGCTGCGCGCGGCCGGATTGCTGGACGGGCTGCTGGAGCTGGCCGGCGTGCGCCTTGCCGAAGACCGCGCCGAGGAGCCGGAAGCCGTGGAGGAGGCGTCGATCGACGACCTCGACACGGACGCCCTGATCAGCATGGCGATCGGCGCCGGCGACGACTGAGCGCACCGGGCGCGAGGGGCGGGAACCCCTAACCCGGCAGGCCCCGGCCACTGTTGTCCGGCCCTGCCGGGTTGTGGCCCACTGACAAGACCCGAACGAGGAGAGGTAACCCCATGGTCACCGGCTACGCAATCGAAGCACGGGGGCTGCGCAAGTCCTACGGCGACGTGAAAGTGCTGGAAAGCGTCGACCTGAGCGTGCGGCGCGGCACGATGTTCGCGCTGCTCGGCCCCAACGGCGCCGGGAAGACCACGACGGTGCGGATCCTCAGCACCCTCCTGGACGCCGACGGCGGCACCGTGACCGTCAACGGCCACGACCTCGCCGGGTCCAAGCGGACGGTGCGCGAGCAGATCGGCCTGACCGGACAGGACACCGCGGTCGACGAACTGCTCACCGGCCGCGAGAACCTGGAGATGATGGCCCGGCTGTTCCACCTGCCCGCCACGCGGGCGAAGGCGCGGGCCACCGAACTGCTCGCGCAGTTCGACCTCGTGGAGGCCGCGGGCCGCCAGGTCAAGACCTACTCCGGCGGCATGCGGCGCAGGCTCGACCTGGCGATCAGCCTGATCACGTCGCCGCCGGTGCTGTTCCTCGACGAGCCGACCACCGGCCTCGACCCGCGCAGCCGCTCGGCGATGTGGGACGCGATCCGCGAGTTGCTCAACGGCGGCACCACGATCCTGCTCACCACGCAGTACCTCGAGGAGGCCGATCAGCTCGCCGACCGGATCGCGGTGATCGACAAGGGTCGCGTCGTCGCCGAAGGCACCGCCGCCGAGCTCAAGCGCAAGGTGGGCACCGAGCGGCTGAAGCTCACCTTCGCCACCGCCGCCGACGCGGCGCGCGCGCACGACGTCGCCGGCGGGGTGCTGACCGGCGACACGGTCAGCGTCGCGATCGACCAGCCCGCCCAGGTCCGGCAGGTGCTCAACCGGATCGACGACGCGGGCCTCGAGACCACCGGGCTGGAGCTCTCCGAACCGACCCTCGACGACGTTTTCCACACCCTCACCGGAACCGCGGGAGCGAACTGATGACCCAGACCCTGTCCAGGGAGATCGAGGGGACGCACATCCCCGGCTCCCCGAGCCGCTCGTCGTTCGCGCTCGCCCTGTCCGATTGCCGGGTGCTGGTCGCGCGCAACGTCAAGCACATCGTCCGCAACCCGGAGATGCTGATCCAGGCGTTCTCGCTGCCGATCGTGCTGCTGCTGCTGTTCCGCTTCATGTTCGGCGGCGCGATCAACCTGCCCGGCATGGCCTACGTCGACTATCTGGTGCCCGGCCTGGTGGTCGTCAGCATCGGCTTCAACTCGACGACCACCGTGGTCGGCGTGGCCGCTGACCTGACACAGGGCCTGGTCGAGCGGTTCCGCTCGATGCCGATGGCAGGTTCGGCCGTGCTGGTCGGCCACGTCGTCTCCGGTGTGCTGCGCAGCATGCTTTCGCTCGTGGTGATGGTCGTGGTCGGCCTGGCCATCGGATTCCGCCCGGCGGGCGGCGTGCTCGGCTGGCTCGCCGCGACCGGACTGCTGGTGCTGTTCGCCGCCGGCGTGTTCTGGCTCGCCACGCTGGTGGGGTCGATCGCCAAGACCGTCGAGGGAGCGGGCGGCCTCGGCATGATCTTCGTGTTCGTCCCGTACGCCACCAGCGCGCTCGTCCCCACGGGGTCGATGCCGTCGGTGCTGCGGGCCGTCGTCGACAACCAGCCGGTGACGGTGGTGATCGACGCCGTCCGCGGCCTCATGAACGGCACCGCGGTGGCGTCGACGGTGTGGCTGGCGTTCGCCTGGTCGGTCGTCCTCACCGCGGTCGGCGCGTACCTCGCGATTCGGAAGTTCCACCAGCGCGCCCGCGGCTGACCCCCTCGCCGCGGTGGCGAAGGCGGCCCGTGCCCCCGAGCACGGGCCGCCTTTTTCTTGAACCCGAGACGCGGGCTGCGTCAGACCGCCCAGGTTGCTGTGGGGCAGCTTCCGCACGGCGGCAACCCGGGACCGGCCTAGCTCGTAAAGGCGGGTGAAGCGGTCGGCGTCGAGTTCGCCGTCGGAGATGTGCAGCGAGCAGCCGCCCGGCCTGACACCCCCGGCAGCGTACTAAACCGACTCCCCGGTTTTCCCAGTAAAACAGGCCGGTCGGTTTGGTTGCTGATCACAGTGCGCCGCACGAAAAAGGGCGACCCCGCACCGCCGGGCCGCCCTTTTTCCGAAGCCTCAGACCGCGGCCGCCTCCTGCTCCGCGCCGCGCGGATCGAACCGGTGCAGCCGCCGCGGCGGGACCACCGAGTTGAGGATCAACGTCCACATGTACGCCGTGCGCTCGAGCAGGTCGTTGCGGCCGGTCAGCACCTGGGAACTCAGCTGGATCCCGGTGAACGACGCCTGCACGTACACCGCGAGGTCGTACGCGTTGATCTCCTTGCGCACATCGCCCGCCGCCTTCGCCGCGAGCAGGCAGCCGTGGATCGTGTCGATCCACCGCTTGTACGCGGCACCCGCCGGCGCGATGAACGAACCCTGCTCGATGACCAGCCGGACGCTCGCCCTGACCCGCACGTCGGACTGCAGGCTGGCCGCCATCCCCTGGGTCAGGTCGATGACCGTCTGCAGCCCCGGGCGTTCGATCGCCGCGAGCGGCTCCCACACCGTGAACTGCTCCTCGATCAGCGCGTCGGCCAGGTCTTCCTTCGACTTGAAGTGGAAGTACAGCGCACCCTTCGTGACCCCGGCTTCGGCCAGGATCTCCGACAGGCTCGCGCCGAGGAAGCCGACGGCGTCGAACCGCGAGGCGGCCGCCTCGAGGATCGCGTTCCGTGTCTGCTCCGCACGCTCTTGGCGAGCCACGGCGGCCCCTCTCGCTTTGGCGGCTCGGTCCACAGCAGACCCCCGCCCAGAAGGACAGTCTACGTCCCGGCGGCCCGGAAAGCCACTAAAAACCGCTCGGTTGGTATGGTTTCAGCGGGGGAGCAGGGGTGCCGGTCAGGGGAGCAGGGCGGCGATTCCGTCCAGGACTCGTTCCAGCGCGAAGTCTTCGGGCGCGGCGGCCGGCCAGCCGTGGGATTCGGCCAGTTCGGCCAGATGCGGATAGCCGCCTTCGGACAGTCGCGGTTGCAGGAAAGCTCGTACTTCGGCGGAGTATTCGGCGGATTCGGGGGAATCCGGGTCGGCCGCCGTCCGGCGGCGGTCCGCGGTGGCCCGGACGACCGCCGAAACCAGCTCCGCGCACCCCAATGCGTCCACAGTGGACAAACCGGCCCCGGTGAAAATGTCCAGGAGCTGTTCGGTCCAGCGGAGGCGGTGCGGGGTCAGGCTCTCGCGGACGTCCAGCAGCCAGGGGCGGGCGGCGTACCGTTTGGCGGCCGCGTCCGCCCAGGCCCGGACCGCGGAGCGCCACTCCAGGCCCGCGGCGGGTTCCGGGGGCGGGCCGAATCCGGTCTCGGCCAGCAGGATCAGCAGTTCGTCTTTCGAGCTCACGTAGCGGTAAAGCGCGTTGGTCGTCAGGCCGAGCGCGGACGCGATGTTCGGCAGCGACGCCGCGGCCAGGCCCTCGGTGTCGGCCAGTTCGACGGCGGCCGCCACCACCGCCTCGACGGTGTGCGACGGCTTCGGCCCGCGACGGGGGCGCGGGCCGCCTTGCCATGCCGGGGACAGACCTGGGGGCAGGGCGCGGGGGTCGGGCTCGATCGGCATCTTTCGCTCCGGGACGTCTTTCAGTAAACTGTGCAAGTCTTACACCGATCTGGCCTGGGGGCGAGCCAACGTGAGCGAGACCAATCGATCCGGGGCCGGGAGCGCCGCCGAGGCTGAACGGCGCACCCCTGTTTCGCGACGGCCAGCGCGCTGACCTGGTCCGGCATCGGCGGGAATCCGGACCCGCCGCAACTGCTTCGCGCCCTGTCCGGCGGTGCCGTCTGAGCTGCTCCGAGGCCCTGTTGCCGGGGTCTGGGGTTTCCCGATCATCCGGGGTCCGCTAAACTGTGCAAGCCTTACACAATTAATCCCGACTCCGCCGAAGCCGTATTGGGGGGCCTCTCATGTCGGAGAGCACCGAGAAGACCCGTTCGGGGAGCGGATCCGCTCGCCTGATCGTCACGATCGCCTGGGCGGCCGTCCTCGGCGTCCAGTTCGTCATCTGGCTGCTGATGTGCCTCATCAGCATGTCCTTCAAATGGCCGTTCTGGCTGTGGACGCTGGGCGGCGGCGTGATCGTGCTCGGGGTCTGGTGGTCGCTCGACCGCCGCGGTTCCGGTAACGGATCGGAGTGAACGACGTGTCCACCACCACCACTTCCGTGGCAACACCGGTCCAGCTGGACGCGGTGCACAAGACCTACGGCCGCGGCGAGAGCGCGGTCGAAGCGCTCGCCGGCGTGTCCGTCGCCTTCCCGGCAGGCACTTTCACCGCGGTGATGGGCCCGTCCGGTTCCGGCAAGAGCACGCTGCTGCACTGCGCGGCCGGGCTGGACACGCCGACCTCGGGCACGGTCACCCTCGTCGGGACCGACCTCAAGGGCAAGAACGAAACGAAGCTCACCGAACTGCGCCGCGAGCACGTCGCATTCATCTTCCAGTCGTTCAACCTGATGCCCGCGCTGAACGTGGAACAGAACGTCACGCTGCCCACGCTGCTGGCCGGCCGCACGCCGGACAAGGCGTGGGTGGACCAGGTGATCGCGCGCGTCGGACTGTCCCAGCGCGTCAAGCACCGGCCCGGCGAACTGTCCGGCGGGCAGCAGCAGCGCGTCGCGATCGCCCGCGCGCTCGCCGCCCGCCCCGCCGTGGTGTTCGCCGACGAGCCCACCGGTGCGCTCGACACCACCACCGCGCTCGAGGTGCTCGGCCTGATGCGCGAATTGGTCAGCGCGGGCCAGACGATCGTGATGGTCACGCACGACCCGGTCGCCGCGTCCCACGCGGACAACGTGCTGTTCCTGGTCGACGGCCGGATCGTCACGCAGATGGCGAGCCCGAGCGTCGACGCGGTGGCGAGCACCCTGGCGCACCTCGGCGAGCAAGCGAGGAGGCAGCGGTGAGTTCGCGGCGAGTCGTGCTCGCGCTCGCGCTGTCGAGCCTCCGGTACCGCGCGGCGGCGTCGCTCGCGTCGTTCATCGCCATCTTCGTCGGCTGCGGTCTGCTGATCGCGTGCGCCGGCCTGTTCGAAACGGCGATCGTGCTGAAGGCGGCCCCGGAACGGTTGTCCGCCGCGCCGCTGGTCGTCGGCGGGTCCGCCGGGTTCAAGCTGCCGGACGAGGAATCGCAGGTCGTCCCGTACGCCGAGCGTGCGGTGCTGCCGGAGGACCAGGTCGCCAAGATTTCCGCGGTGCAGGGCGTCGGACAGGCGGTGCCGGACGTTTCGTTCGCGACCGTGCTGCTGCACGACGGTGCGCCCGAGCCGGGCGCGTCCGTCCTTTCCGGGCACGGCTGGGATTCCGCTTCGCTGGGCGGATACAAGCTGACCGAGGGCGCGGCTCCGAACACGCCGGGCCAGGTCGTGCTCGACGCGGCCACCGCGTCCGCGGCCGGCCTGCACGCGGGTTCGGCCGTCGACCTGGCGGTGAACGGACAGCGCCAGTCGTTCCAGATTTCCGGCGTCGCACAGCCTTCGCAGGCCGTGCGCGCGCCCGCGTTCTTCTTCTCCGTCGCGGACACCCAGCGGTTCAACCCGCATCCCGGCACTGTCGGGCTCGTGGGCGTGTTCCCGGCCGACGGGATCGACGCGACTGAACTGGCGGGCAAGATCTCCGAGCAGGTTCCGGCGCTGACGGTGCTGACCGGCGACGACCGCGGTTCGGCCGAATTCGTCGGCGTGAGCGGAAGCCAGCTGCCGCTGATCCTGCTCGCGGCGATCTTCGGCGGCATGGTGCTGGTCGTGATGGCGCTCGTCGTTTCCGCGACGATCAGCCTCACCGTCCGGCAGCGGCAGCAGGAACTCGCGTTGCTGCGGGCGACCGGGGCGACGCCGAAACAGGTGCACCGCATGGTCGTCATGGAGACGATGGCGGTCGGTGCGCTCGCCGCGGTGTGCGGGGCGTTCCTGGGCAGCCTGCTCGGGAACTGGATCTTCAGCACCAGCGGTTCGCTCGGCATCGTGCCCGACGAACTCGCCTTCACCCAGGACATCATCGCGTTCGCGGCGGGCATCGTCGTCACGCTCGCGATCACCTTCGGGGCCGCATGGTTCGCCGCGCTGGCCGCCGCCCGGGCCCGGCCGATCCAGGCGCTGGCCGAGGCGGCGATCCCGGGGGCCAAGGTGAACGCGGTGCGCCGCATGGGCGCGCTGATCTGCGGTGCGGCCACCGTGCTGCTGGCTTCGACCACGATCTTCATGCCCGCCGACAGCGCGGCGGCGATCGGCGGTCCGGCGCTGCTCACCGGTGCGATCGGCGTCGCGCTGCTCGGTCCGGAGATCATCGCGTGGGTGGTGGACCGGTTCGGTCCGTTCGTGCGCCGGGTCGCCGGCCGCGACGCCACGCTCGCGGTCATCAACACCCGGGCGCGGGCCGTCGCGTTCGCCGCGGTGCTCACGCCGATCACGCTCGCCAGCGCGGTCGCGCTCGGCAACGTGTATTCCGAGACCACCGCGCAGAAAGCGCAGGTCAACGCGTACGCCGGGCAGTTGCAGGCGGACGCCGTGCTCACCTCGACCGCGGGCGGGTTCTCGCCGGACCAGCTCGCGCAGATCCGCAGCACGCAAGGGGTTTCGACCTCGTCGCCGCTCGTCACCAGCTCCGGCTGGATCGAAGATCCGTACGACGGCAACGGCAGCGACCCGTTGCGGCTGCTGGGCGTCGCCCCGCAGGACCAGGGCGGCACGGTGCTCTCCACCGAGGTCACCGAAGGCTCGCTGACGGCATTGCGCGGGGATTCGGTGGCGCTGCCCGCGTCGGTCGCCGACAGTCTCGAGATCAAGGTTGGTGCCAAGATCAAAATGCGGCTCGGCGACGGGGCACAGGTCCCGGTGACCGTGGTCGCGCTGCTGGACAGCCCGTCCAGCTACGCGAGCATGGTGCTGCCCGCAGACCTGCTGGCCGCGCACACCACCAGCGGCCTGGCGTCGCAGGTGCTCGTGCGGGGCGGCGACGCCAGCGCGATCGTGTCGGCGCTGTCCGACCGGACGAAGGACTGGCCCGGGGTCACGGTCGGCGACGACAGCACGCTCGCCGCGAGTTTCCAGGCGAGTGCCGACGTCGAGGCGCTGATCAACTACCTGCTGGCCGTGCTCGCCATCGCGTACGCCGCGATCGCCGCGGTGAACACGCTCTCGGTAGCGGTGCTGGCCCGCCGGCGGGAGTTCGGCGCGCAACGGCTCGCCGGCGCCGACCGCGGGCAGGTGAAGCGGATGTTGTTCGTGGAAGGCGGGATCGTGGCGGTGACCGGGCTCGTGCTCGGCATCGTGATCTCGCTCTTCACCGTGGTGCCGATGGCGCTGACCACCGGCGAGATCATCCCGTCCGGACCGGTCTGGGTGTTCCTCGCCGTGGTGCTCGCGATCTTCCTGATCGTGTGGCCGGCGACCGCGCTCTCGGCGAGGCTGGCGATGCGCCGCAACGCCGTCGAAGCGGTGAAAATGCCCGGCCAGTAACGATTTCTAGGGGTACGCCGGGCCGGCCCGGGGTGGATAGTCTCGAAAAGACTGTCCATCCCGGCCCGGCTTTTGCCGTCTCTGGAGCTATCCCATGCGTGTACTCCTGGCCGCGCCGTCCTCGACCGCCCGGCTGCACACCCTGGTGCCGCTGGCCTGGGCGCTGCGGACCGCCGGACACGACGTGAAAATCGCAGGACGCCCCCCGTTCGTCGAGGACATCCTCCGCACCGGCTGCGTCGCGGCCGAGCTCGAAGACGGCGACGCGGAACTGACCGAATCCGCCGCGCTGGTCAAGTTCGCGCGACTGTGGCGGCCCGCTGTAGTCGTGTCGAACGCACCCGCCGGAATCACCGCCGCCCGCGAGGTCAACGCCAAGGCAGTTCGCGTGCTCGGGCCGTCGGACTTCAGCATCGCTGCGGACCACACGCTCGACGTCGTCCCTCCTTCATTGCGAGACAAGGACTCTCCTGGAACTTCAATACGGCACATTCCGTATTTCGGTCCGGCCGTGATCCCCAACTGGCTGCGTCGCAAGGCATGCCGCCCTCGCATTCTCCTGTCGCTGACTGACTCTTCCTGGTATGAGCCAGTCTTCAGTACACTGTCCGATGTGGACGCCGAGTTCGTCTGCAAAGCGGAACTGCCAGCCGGGCTTACCCTGCCGCCGAGCGTGAAACTAGTGGACTCCGCGCCTCCTGCCGCCGTGCTGCCGACCTGCGCGGCGGTGGTGCACGACGGTGACGAGACTTTGGCCCTTGCCGCAGTGGCGTACGGGCTGCCGCAGTTGTCGTTGACCGAGTCCGCTTTCGGTACCCGCGTCACCGCGGCGGGCGCGGGGCTTACTGGTTCGGTGGAAGAGATCTCCCGACTCACCGACGACACACTTCGCGCGGGTGCGGATGCGTTGCGTGCGGAGGTAGCCGCGTTACCGGCCCCTCGCGCGGTCGTCGCCCCCCTGCTCCCGCTAGGTCCGCTTTAGATCGCTCCGGCACTCTCTGTGGAGTAGAGAGGACCACTGCGTGAAGTGAGGTGGCGGCAATGCCGACCCGGGTGATGGAAAAGCCGGTCGATCCAGTGGCAGCGTGGCTGGCCCCGCTGGCGGACGACCCGGCGGGCGCGGTCGCGTTCCTCTCCGAAGTGACCGACCGCGTGTCGCGGCGCCACGGCTCGGGCAGAGTCCTGGTCCCCGGCGGCGGCCCGGTAGCGGACGCACTGGCCGGCGAAGGCTACGAGGTCCACCTCGAACCCGGCTCGCGCTTCGACACCGGCTACCTGGGCGCGGACGTGCTGTCCCGCCTGCCCGACCAGCGAGACCAACTGCGCGCGATCGGCCGCTACAGCCGCCTCCTGCGCCCAGGCGGTGCCCTGGTAGTCCAGGGCCGCCACCCGGACCCGGCCTGCTGGACCGCGGACGCCCGCGTACGCGCGGTAGACGACGTCCGGCAAATCGTGCACCTGACTGACGCGTCGCTGCCCTTGCGGTACGTGTGGCCCGCCGAACTGGACCTGATGGCCGAACTGGCGGGCCTGGCCTTGGACAGCCGCTGGGGCGGCTGGTACGGCGAACCAGTCACGGGCGGCGGTTTCGTAGTGTCGGTTTACCGCAGCTGAGGCTCTCGCCCTAGCCCCACAGCACAAAAGAACGGCCCGGTCTCCCGCTTGTGGCGGAAGACCGGGCCGAATCCGGCGCGGTCAGGATCAGACCGCGTCCGACATCTCGCCGACAAGAATGCTGTGGTGCAGCTTCCGCAACGAGCTCCCGGGCTCGATCCCCAGCTGCTGCACCAAATTCTGCCGAGCCGAAGCGAACGTCTCCAACGCCTCGGCCCGCCGGTTGGACCGGGCCAGCGCGGTCATCAAATACTCGGTGAACGTCTCGCGCAGCGTGTGCTCCTTCGCCAGCGCGGACAGCTGCCCGACGACCTCGCGATGCCGCCCGATCAACAGCTCGGTCTCCATCAGCAGCTCAAGGCAGCCAAGCCGGCTCTCCTCGAGCAGCGTCGCGTAAGCCTGCACATCCGGCGAGTCGGCGAACCCGCCGAACGCCGCACCGCGCCAAAGGCTCGTGGCCTCCCGCAGCACCTTCGCCGCCTGCCCGTAGCCGCGGTCCCAATGCAACGTCCGCCCCTGCTCGTAAAGCCGGGTGAACCGGTCGGCATCGAGCTCGCCGATGCCGACGTGCAGCGAATACCCCCGCGGACTGGTGACCACCGGGCTCTCTTCCGCATCCTTGCTCGTGCCGCGCAGCAGTTTCCGCAGCTGCGACACGTACACGTACAACGCCGCGCTCGCCCTTGCCGGCGGATGTTCGCCCCAGATCTCGCTGATCAGGTGCTCGGCGGTCACGACCTGGTTGTTCTTGGCCAGCAGCACGGACAGCAGGGTCTCGATCTTGCGGGCCCGCGGGGCGCAGACGCCGGGCCGGCCGCTCACTCTGATCTGTCCGAGAATTTCGTAGTTGAGCATGACTGCCCTCCGATGTCTCTCGCGCCGGACCCGTCCGGCGGCGCCCCCAGCGCCGCTGCCTGCCGGTCCGAGCCGGGTCCGTGACAGGACCATAGCAAACCGGGAGGTCGGTTTTCAAGGTAAAACCGGGTGGTTGGTCTGTTCCGGTCGCGACCTGCCGGATACGGCCAGGCAATCGGCCCTGCCGACTAGTAAACCGGGCGGTCGGTATGTCATGATGAGCAGGCCGGGAACCCACGCCGTGCCGTTCCCGGCGCGAGACGATGGGGAAGACGGTGACTAAACAGGCCCGTGCGGAGCTGACCAGGCTCCTGCTGCTGGACGCCGCGGCGACACTGTTTTACCGCGACGGCTACGCGGCCACGAGCATGGTGGACATCGCCCGCGAGGCCGGCGTGACCAAGGGCGGCCTGTACTTCCACTTCTCGTCGAAGGACGAGGTCTGCGACGAGGTGCAGTCGGCGGCCGTCGCGGTGCTGCACGGGCACGTCGCGCGAGCG
Source organism: Amycolatopsis nivea (assembly GCF_004522235.1). Classification (GTDB taxonomy): domain Bacteria; phylum Actinomycetota; class Actinomycetes; order Mycobacteriales; family Pseudonocardiaceae; genus Amycolatopsis; species Amycolatopsis nivea. Next base: position 14,552 of record NZ_SDLT01000013.1, on the reverse strand, counting down.
CGCGGGAGCCGTCCGCATCTGCGCAGGCTGGCCGGCCTGAGCCGGGCGCTGATGGGCTGGCTCGCCGAGGACGCCAAGGTGGGCGCGAGCTTCCGGTTGGCCCGCGAAATGGGCTCGAACGACCCGCGGTTCGTCGCCTTCGTCCGCGCGTGGATGGGCCAGGTGCGCGCACACATCGCCGCGGCGCACGGGGCGGGGGAGCTGAGCCCGCGCGTCCGCCCGGACGTGGCGGCGCTGCTGGTCGTGGTGACCTGCGTCGGTCTCGAAACGGCGGCGGCGAGCGGCACGATCCCGGCGGGCACGGATCTGGCGAGCACGCTTTCCGAGCTGTGGCGGGTGATCGAGGTGGCGCAGCCCGCGGATTCGTCCGCCGCCGAGGCAACAGGCACCTGAGCGGCCGCGACGTCTACGAGTCGAGAATTCCCTGCACTGCGCCAGTCAAAAGAACCGCCTGGATCCGCCGAAACCCGTTGCGTGGCAACGCCTTCACTGAGAAGACCGACCGCCCGGTTTTCCCAGTCTCACACCGCGTCGGCGGGAGGAGTCCCGGCCGGATCGAACTTGTGCAGCCGCCGCGGCGGGACCACCGCGTTCAGGATCGTCTGCCACATGAACGTGATCCGCTCGTGCAGATCGGTCCGCCCGGTCAGCACCTGCGAACTGAGCTGGGTCCCGGTGAACGACGCGACGACGTACTGCGCGAGATCGTGCGCGTTGACCTCTTTCCGCACGTCGCCCGCGGCTTTCGCGGCGAGCAGCAGGCCGTGCACGGTGTCGTTCCACTGCTTGTAGGCGTTCGCGGCCGGGGCGACGAACGACCCCTGTTCGATGACCAGCCGGATGCCCGCGCGCACGCGCACGTCGGTGCGCAGGCTGTGGCCCATGTTCTGGGTGAGGTCGATGGCGGTCTGCAGCCCCGGGTTTTCGACGTCGGCCAGCGGGTCCCAGACGATGAACTGCTCGCGGATCAACGCGTCCGCCAGTTCTTCCTTGGACTTGAAGTGGAAATACAGCGCGCCCTTCGTCACCCCTGCCTCGGCGAGGATGTCCGACAGGCTCGCACCGAGAAAGCCGACCGCGTCGAACCTGGACGCGGCCGCGTCGAGGATGGCCTTGCGGGTCTGCTCCGCGCGTTCCTGGCGAGCCACTGCGCACACTCCTTTCGGGAAGCCGCGGGCCCGGAACGGCCGCGCAGGCACGCCAGTCTACCTCCGTCCCGGCCATCGGATCCAGAAGAAAAAAACCGGTAGGTAGGTATGGTTTTGTCCGGCCGTATCCGCTAAACATGGTGTGGGGGTACTGGGGAAGTTCTTTTTTCTGGGAGGACCGACATGGTCGGTATGTTGTTAGAGGAGTCTGTCCGAGGAACCTTCAGCACCGATGGCGAAAGTTCGCCGGGCGGACGCCCGGTCGACTTCCAGCAGACGATCCCGCGCAATCTCGTGCACCGCGCGGCCGTCTCGGAAGTTTTCGTCACTGATCTGAACATCGTGGGCGAGGGGCAGTTCGAGGTCGGCGCGCAGTGGCCGCGCCGGCACGGCTTCTTCGGCCCGCGCACCGCGGGGTCGCACGACCCCATGCTGTATGCGGAAACCACCCGCCAGGCGTCGCTGCTGATCGCGCACCGCGCCTACGGCGTTTCGCTCGGCAACGCGTTCATCTCCGACTGGAAGACCAGCTCTATCGCCCCCGAAGGGCTGGTCACCGAAGGTCGGCCGATCGACGTGGTGCTGCGGGCGAGCGCGCACGACCCGGTGTTCCGGGGCAAGAATCTCATCGGGATGCGGACCGAGTTCGGCTGCTTCCGCGACGACGAACTGGTCGGCACCGCTTCGGAAACCTGGCGCTGCGTGTCCCCGGCGGTCTACCGCCGGCTGCGCGGCGACCATTTCGCGGCGACGCCGTTCCAGGCCCGTGCGCTGCCCACGGTGGCCCCGGCGCTCGTCGGCCGGGACCGGGGGGAGGACGTGCTGGTCGCGGAAACCGCGGTGCCGGGCACCTGGTCGCTGCAGTTCGACCCGGACCATCCGGTGCTGTTCGACCACTCGGTGGACCATGTCCCGGGCATGGTGCTGATCGAGGGCGCGCGGCAGGCGGCGCTGCTGACGCTCGGCGATCCGTACGCGCTTCCGCTGCGTTCGGATTTCGAGTTCTCCGCCTACGTCGAGTTCGATTCCGAATGCCTGCTGGTGGCCGAGGAACTCGAACCGGACGCGGACGGCTGCCGCGTGGTGCGGGTGGTGCTGGAGCAGAAGGGCCGCGCGGCCGCCACCGGCATCCTGGCGATGCGCAGGTCATGACTGCCGGCCTGGGGGCGGACAGTACGACCGGGGACATCCTCGTCACCGGAGCGACCGGGTTCATCGGTTCGGCGGTGCTGCGGGCGTTGCTCGCCCGCGGCGCCGCGGTGCGGGTGCTGGCGCGCGGTGCGGTGCCGGAGTGGATCACGCGATCCGGCGCGCGGATCCACCGAGGCGATCTCACCGACGCCGCCGGGCTGGCCGGGGCGTGCACGGGCGTCGCGACGCTCGTGCACGCCGCGTCCCGGATCGGCGGCACCGAAGAGGAATGCGCCGAGGTCAACGACCGAGGCACGGCCCGGCTGCTCGCGGAGGCGCACCGCGCGGGCACGCGGCGCGTCGTGTACCTCAGCACCTGCGCGGTCTACCGGGACGGCGAGCATCGAGGCGCGCCCGAGGACACGCTCGACCTCGGGCCCGCCTCGGCGACCAGCCGCACCAGGCTGGCCGGAGAACAGCAGGTCCGCGCCGCGGGCGGGATCGTTCTGCGGCCGCACCTGGTGTACGGCGACGGAGACCGGCACGTGGTCCCCGCGCTGGTGAAGTGGCTGCGAGCGGTGCCGGCGTGGGCCGCGGGCGGCATGGCTCGTACATCAGTGGTGTCGTCGTGGGATCTCGCTGCCGTGCTCAGTGCGTTCGCGCTGGACCCGGCACTGGGCAGCCCCGGCGAGGTGTTCCACGTGGCCGACCCCGAACCGGTGCGGATGCGCGAGCTGCTCGAAGCCGTCTGCGGCACGCTCGACCTGCCGGTTCCCGATGCGGACCTGCCGCTTGCCGAGCACCGGGCGCGCACGCCGTGGCTCAGCGAGCACCAATGGTCGCTGCTCACCCGGGATCATTGGTACGACAGCGAAAAGGTCTGGAAGCTCACCGGAGTGCCGCCGGGGCCGGGGCTGCGCGTCCGGTTGGCCCAATCCCGAAACTGGTATCGGGAAACGCTGGCAATTCCCGCGCCGGTCTGATCGGAGCGAATTCATTCGGCGATAAACGACGGCGGCCGTCCGGAAATTCGTCCCGGACGGCCGCCGCCGTTTCCGCGGAGTTCATTTCGGTGGCGGCGAACCCGGGCGCGGCGCGAAGATGATCGTCATGTCCCGACGCGAGCTCGTCGTGCTGGGCTCGGCGAGCCAGACGCCGACCCGGCACCGCAACCACAACGGCTACCTGCTGCGCTTCGACACCGACGGCATCCTCTTCGATCCGGGCGAGGGCACCCAGCGGCAGATGATGTACGCCGGCGCGACGGCGAACGAACTCACGCACCTGTGCGTGACCCACTTCCACGGCGACCACAGCCTCGGCCTCGCCGGCATCATCCAGCGGCTGTCCCTGGACGCCGTCGCGCACCCGGTGCGCTGTCACTACCCGGCGTCCGGCCAGGAGTACTTCGACCGCCTGCGGCACTCCACGTCGTTCCACGAACGCGCCGAACTGGTCCCGCTGCCGATCTCCGCCCCCGGCCCGCTCGGCGGCGCGCTGTCGGCGTACCCGCTGGAACACCGCATCGACTGCTTCGGCTACCGCTACGCCGAACCGGACGGCCTCCGGATGCTGCCCGACGCACTCGCCGCAGCCGGCGTCCAGGGCCCCGCGGTCCGAAAACTCCAGGCCGACGGCGTACTCGAGACCGCGAACGGCCTGGTCCGGCTGGAAGACGTGAGCGTGCCGCGCCGGGGCCAGGTGGTCGCGTTCGTGATGGACACCCGCCTGTGCGCGGGCGCGTTCGCCTGCGCACGAGAGGCGGACCTGCTGATCGCCGAATCGACCTTCCGCGCCGCCGACGCCGACCTGGCCTACCGCTACGGCCACCTGACCAGCACCGACGCCGGACGGCTCGCCGCGGAGTCGGGTGCCCGGGAACTGCTGCTGACGCACTTCTCGCAGCGCTACCCCTACGAGGAGGCGGACCGGTTCCGCGACGAAGCCGCGAAGGTGTTCGACGGAGAGATCCACGTGGCACGGGATCTGGACGTGGTGCCGCTGCCGCCGCGCCGATGAGGAGTGGAATGGTGCCACCGGTCCCCGCTGACCTGCTGGAAATCGCCGAGGCGCTCGTCCCTGGTGCCCCGGTCGGCTCCGCTCGCCTTGCCACGCAAGGGAATATGCACCACGTGGTGCTGCTGCCCGGCGTCGCCGCGGTACGGATCAGCAAGCGTCCCGATTCCGCCGCCGAGCCGAGATCCTCCACACGATCGCGGCGGCCGGCCTGCCGTTCGCCATACCGGAGCCGCTGACCCCGGTCACCAGCTTCGGCGATCGCACGGCCGTCGCGCTTTCCTGGATAGACGGCGAGGGGTTGCCGGAAGGCGTCGGCGATCCAGCAGCGTTCGGTCCGCTGTTGACGGCACTGCGCGAGGTCGAGATCTCCCCGGCGCTGGAAGCCGTTCTCCACCGCCCGCGCTCGGACTGGGAGGAGGTCCTGCACGACGTCGTTCCCCGGCTGCCGGCGAAGTGGCAGGACGACGTCCGGCAGCGGCTCGACACGCTGCTCGCGCTCGAAGACGTCCCGGCAAGACTCGTCCACGGCGACCTCGGCGGCACCAACGTCCACTTCTCCGCGGACGGCAAGCTGACCGGCGTCCTCGACTGGGACCTGGCGATCCTGGCCGACCCGGCAATCGACGCCGCGCTCGTCGCGACCTGGCACGGCTGGGACGTCCTCCGCGCGGCCGCCGACGAGGAGACCTGCCGCCGCGCCCGGGCCTGGAACGACCCGATCGGCGTCGAACACCTCCACCCACTCCTCGCCGGCAAGCCGCTGACCAGCATCGATGGCTTCATCCGTGCCGTCGTGACCTGGCTGGAGACACACCGCTAAAAAATCTTCTCAAGAATTTTCGGCCGCGCTGTCGGATCGGGTCGCCGGTGTTCGTAGCAGTAGTGAAGCCGCCCGCAAGGGGCAGCACCGAAGCGAAGGAACCGACCATGAAGCTCACGACCGTGACCCAGCTGACCGTCGACGGAGTCGTGCAGGGCAACGGCGGCGCGTCCGAGGAGGACCGCCGAAACGGATTCGACCGCGGCGGATGGGCGCTGGGCAAGGGCGACCAGGACACGCTCGCGTTCATCAACGACACCTACCACCGCGCCGACGCCTTCCTGTTCGGCCGCCGGACGTACGACCTGTTCGCGGCCTCGTGGGGGATGATGAGCGCCAACGCCGCCCCCGGCCGCGAACGCATCCGGCTCGCCCTGAACGAGCGGCCGAAGTACGTGGCCTCGAAGACGCTCACCGCCCCGGCGTGGTCCGGCACCAGCGTCCTGTCCGGCGACCTGGCGACCGCCGTCGCGGACCTCAAGGCCCGGCCCGGCGGCGAACTGCAGGTGCACGGCAGCGGCACCCTGGTCCGCCGGCTGCTGGAAATGGACCTGGTCGACGAGATGATTTTCCTGGTGATCCCGGTGGTCGTCGGACAGGGCCAGCGGCTTTTCCCGCAGAACGGCCCGGATCTGGCCCTCGATCTGGTTGAGTCACGAGTGGACACGAAGGGCGTGACGACGCAGGTCTGGCGCCCGGCCGGGCGTCCGCAGTACGCGGGCCGCTGACCTCAGAAAGGATCCTGCGATGCGGTACCTGATTTCCGTGATCCACGACCAGCCCCCTTCCGTCACGCCGGAGGAGGACGCGGCGATCGACGTTTTCAACGAGCGCCTCCAGACCGGAAACCACTGGGTCTTCGCGGGCGGTCTGGCCGCGCCGGAAACCGCGACCGTCATCGACAACCGGGACGCGGCGGGAATGGTCACCGACGGCCCGTTCCTGGAATCGAAGGAATACCTGGCCGGCTTCTGGATCATCGAGGCGCCGGACCTCGACGTCGCGCTCAAGCTCGCCGCCGAAGGGTCGAAAGCGTGCAACCGCAAGGTCGAGGTGCGACCGTTCCAGTGAGCGACGTCCGGGAGGCGATCACCCGCGCCCACCGCGAGGAGTGGGCCCGGGTGGTCGCCGGTCTGACCAAACGTTTCGGCGACCTGGACATCGCCGAAGAAGCCGCCGCCGAGTCGTTCGCGACCGCGGTGGAGCGATGGCCGTCCGACGGCGTGCCGCCCAACCCCGGCGCCTGGCTGACCACCACCGCCACCCGAAAAGCCATCGACCGCATTCGCCGCGAAAACAAACGCGACGACAAGCAACGGGAGGCCCAGCCGGTGTACGACGCGACGCCTCCCCACCTCATCGACGACGACCGCCTCCGCCTGATCTTCACCTGCTGCCACCCGGCGTTGGCCGCCGAATCCCGGGTGGCCCTGACCCTGCGCATGGTCGGCGGCCTGACCGTGCCCGAGATCGCCCGTGCCTTCTTGGTGTCGGAAAGCACTATGGGACAACGGATCACGCGGGCGAAAGCCAAAATCAAGGCCGCCCGCATCCCGTACCGAGTGCCCGCCGCCGAAGACCTCCCGACGCGCGTCTCCGGCGTCCTGACCGTGCTGTTCCTGGCCTTCAACGAGGGCTACCTGGCCACTGGCCCCGACACCGACCCCGTGCGCCAGGACCTGACCGCCGAAGCGATCCGGCTGACCCGCCTGATCCGCACCCTGCTGCCCGACCACGGCGAGGTGACCGGCCTGCTGGCGCTGATGCTCCTCACCGAAGCCCGCCGCCCCGCCCGAGTGTCCGCCGACGGCGAGCTAGTCGCCCTGGACGAACAAGACCGTGCTCTCTGGGACGTGTCGCTGATCGCCGAAGGCCACCGCCTCGTACGCGAGCGCCTCGCCACCGGCGTCGCTCCCGGCCGGTACCAGCTCCTGGCGGCGATCAACGCCGTGCACACGTCCGCGCGGGACATGCGCGAGACCGACTGGTCGCAGGTTCTCGCCCTCTACGACCAACTCGTCCGCGTCGATCCGTCGCCGATCGTCGCCCTGAACCGCGCCATCGCCGTCGCCGAACTCGACGGCCCATCGGTGGCGCTGGGTTTGGTCGACGGTCTCGGGGACCGGTTGGCCGGATATCACCCGTACCACGCCACCCGCGCTGACCTGCTCCGCCGGTTAGGCCGCGACGAGGATGCACGTACGGCGTACGACCGGGCGATCGAGCTGGCGGGCAACACCGCGGAGACTGCTGCGCTGTCTCGTCGACGGGATGAGTTGCGGTAGGGGCGTCGACGCACGAAACGCCGGTCAGTCAGCACCCCGACGTGCGCACATGCCGGTGCCCCCTGGCCGGGAAGTCCGGAGGCGCGGGAGGCAGCAATTCAGCGAGCATGTAGCGGCATTTTTCCGCGACCCGGCAGGACGCCGGATTGTCTTCGGCATGCAGCAAGTCCAAGCGGTTCACCCGGACGATCTGCTGCGTGTCGAGCGCCCACCGCGACGTGACTTCCAGCGCCTGGGCAGCGATGCCACGCCCCCGAGCTTGGGCAGCCGTCCAATAGCCGACCTCGGCGGCACCAGCGTCCCGGACTTTCACGACGACGTGACCGACCGGCGTGTCATCGACGGCCGCCACCGCGAAGCTGAACTGCGACGCGGAGTCCCAGCCGGATGCTTGTGCGTCCAGCCACCGCTGAGCCTCGGCGTGGTTGGCAAGGGAAGTCGTCAACCGGCGGCGCAACAGCGGATCGCGATGTGCGTCAACCAACACCTGCCGATCTTCCGACCGCCACGGGCGCAGTCGCAATGTGGTCCGGGGGATGGGGAGAAGGACGGTCACGACTTTCCATTCTGCACCGCCCAGACGTCTCGCGCCCGAATACGGACCGAGCAATATCCTTGCCCGACAGCGAATTCAGTTGTGCTGCCCGGGAATGTCGCCGCAGTAGGGTAATCTCACCGCATGCTCATCGAGGTGGACAGAGGCTAGCCGCCGGGTTCTCGGCGGCGTACCGGCCGACGAGTGCCCTGGCCCGACTCTTTCCCACCCAATTCCCCTTCGCGCCCTTGGCGTGCGCTTCGCTGTGCGCTAGTCGCGGGGACGATGACCTTCAGGAGCACTCATGACGCACGATTCGCCGCGTCCGCCATTCGACCCAGAACTCGCCGCGGTGCTGCCCGCACTAGCCGACCACGCGCCGGTCGGCATGACCGCGGACCGCTTGCCGCACTACCGGAACCTCCCTTTCCCCAGCATCGAAGACCAAATCGGCGACCGCCCGGTCCGCTGCGCCCACCACACCATCACCGGCTACGACGGTGCGGAGATCGCGGTCTCCGTCCTGTCCCGCGCGGACCACGAGACCTCCGGCCCCGGCATCTACTACCTCCACGGCGGCGGAATGGTGATGGGAGACCGCTTCGCCGGAGCGAGCCCGCTGATCGAATGGGTGCTGAAGTACGACGCGGTCGCCGTCACCGTCGAGTACCGGCTGGCCCCGGAACATCCCGACCCGGTCCCCGTCGAGGACTGCTACGCGGGCCTGCGCTGGACGGCCGCCAACGCGAACGCCCTGCGCTTCGACCCGCTACGCCTAGTGATGTTCGGCGGCAGCGGCGGCGGAGGACTAGCCGCAGGCACCGCGCTGCTGGCCCGCGACCGAGGTGCCCCAGCGCTGCTCGGCCTGCTGCTGCAATGCCCGATGATCGACGACCGCAACGAGACGGTGTCGTCCCGCCAGTACGACGGCACCGGCGTCTGGGACCGGACCAGCAACCTGACCGCGTGGACAGCCGTCTTGGGCGACCGCCGCGGAACCGCCGACGTCTCGCCCTACGCAGCAGCCGCCCGAGCAACCGACCTGAGCGGCCTCCCGCCGACCTTCATCGACGTCGGCGCAGCGGAAGTCTTCCGAGACGAGGACGTCGCCTTCGCAACCGCGATCTGGGCCTCAGGAGGCAACGCAGAACTCCACGTCTGGGGCGGCGCGTTCCACGGCTTCTACGACCTCGCCCCGGACTCCGCGCTGGCCCACGCGTGCGTCGCGGCGCGTGAGTCGTGGCTCGAGCGGTTGCTCGGCCGCCCGATGCCGTAGCGGACCGCGCGCCGTCCTGCCGAGGTTGGCGGGGCGGCGCGTTCCACGGCTTCTACGACCTCGCCCCAGAATCCAAGCTGGCCCACGCGTGCGTCGCGGCTCGTGAGTCGTGGCTCGAGCGGTTGCTCAGCCGCCCGATGCCGTAGCGGACCGCGCGCCGCCCTGCCGTGGCTGGCGAGGCGGCGCACACCTCCCATCACACCCGTTCCCGCCCACTCCAAGATCATCCCACCCGCCACCGACAATTCCGGGCGGCGTGTCGGCACCCGCCTCGCCAGAGCCCTCCCTCGGCCGTGACAGACTGCCGGGCGATGTACACGCCGTCTGATCTCGCTGACCTGCTCGAATGCGAGCACCGGAGCATCCTCAAGCAGGCATTGGCGGCGGGGATACCCGGCGCGCCGCGGCCCACTTCGGCACCCGATCGGCTGGCGGTGAAGCACGGGCGGGCGCACGAGGCGGCCACGCTCGGACGGTTGCGCAGCGAGCGGACGCAGGTCGTCGAGATCGAGGAGCACGATCCGGTCGTCGCGGCGAAGGCCACCGAGGAAGCCTTGCGCGCGGGCGCGCCGATCGTCTACCAGGCGGTGTTCCACGACGGCGAGTTCTCCGGCCGCGCCGACTTCCTTCTGCGCGACGACCAGGGCCGCTACGAGGTCTACGACACGAAGCTCGCCCGGCACGCCAAGCCGTCGGCGGTTGTGCAGCTCACCGCGTACGCCGACGCTCTGCGCCGCGGCGGCTGGCCCGCCGGGCCGGAGATGCACCTGCTGCTGGGCGACGGCAGCACGCGCAGCCTGCGCGTCGACGACTTCCTTCCGCTCGTGGACCGCCTCCGCGACCGGCTGGAGGACCGTCCGCCGCAGCTGCCCGACCGGATCTGGGCAGACGAACGTCCGGCGTGCACCGGATGCGCGTTCGCCGACCACTGCTCGTCCGCGCGCGAGGCCGACCGCGACCTGTCGCTGGTCGCCGGGATGCGCAGCGAGCAGCGGCGCAAGCTGGTAACCGCCGGGCTCGGCACCATCGACGCGCTCGCCGGCGCCGAACCCGCCGACCGCCCGCGCGACATGTCCGAGGGCACGTTCGCCTCGTTGCGCGCGCAGGCCGCGATCCAGGTCCGGCAGGACGAAACCGGAGAGCTGGCCTACGAAATCATCGCCCCGGACGCGCTCGCCGAACTGCCCGAAGCCAACCCCGGCGACGTCTTCTTCGACATGGAAGGCGACCCGTACGCCCTGGCCGGCACCGGCCTGGAGTACCTCTTCGGCGCGGTCACCCCGGACGAGCGCTTCACCCCGTTCTGGGCACACTCGCGCGCGCAGGAGAAACGAGCGTTCGAGGAGTTCGTCGACTTCGCCACCGCACGGCTCGCGGAACACCCCGACGCGCACGTCTACCACTACGCGCCGTACGAGGTCACGGCGATCAAGCGGCTCGCCGCCGTCCACGGCACGCGGGAGGAAGCCGTGGACGAGCTGCTGCGCAGCGGCGCGATGATCGACCTGTATGCCGTGGTACGCAAGGCTTTGCGGGTAGGACAGCGGTCGTATTCGATCAAGTATTTAGAACCACTGTACATGCCGGAAGCCCGTGCTGGCGAGGTAAAAACGGCGGCGTCGAGCATCGAGGCGTACGAGGATTACCTGACGCTCTCGTCGGCGGGAAACACCGAGCAGGCCGAAGAAGTGCTGCGCGGCATCGCGGACTACAACGAGTACGATTGCGTTTCCACCTTGCGCCTGCACGAATTCCTGCACCGCGTGCGCGCCGAAGCCGGGATCGCCCTCGCCGAGCCGGATCCCGAGTCCGAAGTGGACGCTCTGCTCCGCCGCACCGAAGAAGAGGAAGCCGCCCAGCGCCGAGCCGAACGCGCCGCCGCGATGGCCGCGCTGGTCGACCCGCTCCTGGACGGCCTCCCCGACGACCCCGCGGATTTCACCCCCGACGACCACGCCCGCGCGCTGCTGGCCGCCTCCGTCGGCTACCACCGCCGCGAGACGAATCCGGCGTGGTGGGAGTTCTTCCGCCAGCTGGCCGCGCCGATCAGCGATCTCGAAGTAGACACGACCTGCGCGGTCCCGGTGTCGGTGACCGCGGGCGAGTGGGTGCCGCCGTCCGGCCGGTTGCGCACCGCGAAACGCACGCTGGTCGTGAGGTGCGACCCGGACCGTCCGCATCCGTACGCGCCTGGTGACGACGTGCGTTTGCGCTACGGCGCCGACGCGCGCGACGCGAAAGTCGTGTCCGCGACGGCTGTCGAAGTGACGCTGGAAGAGAGCAGCGCTCCGGACCGGACGTCCAACGACCTCCCCGCAGCGGTCCTGCCCGGCAGCCCGGTCCGCCCGTCGCCGAAGGACGAGGCAGTAGCCGATCTCGCCCGGCTGGTAGGGGAAACGCTGCCTGCGCTGCCGTCACACCCCGGCGTCGACCTGCTGCGCCGCATCCCCCGGTTGCGCGGCGGACTGCCCGAACCAGGCGAAGATCTGGTCGCCACGGTGATCACCGCAGTCGACCAGCTCGACGGCTCCGTGCTCGCCGTCCAAGGCCCGCCCGGAGCCGGAAAGACTTACCTGGCAGGGAAACTCATCGCCCATCTGGTGCGTTCGGGCCGGACCGTCGGCGTCACGTCGAACAGCCACAAAGCGGTCGAGAACGTGCTCTCGGCGGCCATGGAAAACGCGCCGGAGATGGCCTGCGCCAAGCGCGCGAAGCGGACGCCGGACCCGTCATTGCCTTGGGAGCAGCCGAAAAACAACACCGCGCTGGTACGCTGGCGTGAAGAACACGACACCGGCCACCTGGTCGGCGGCACGGCGTGGACCTTCGCCAACGCCGCCGTGCGCGAGGAACCCTTCGACGTTCTCGTCATCGACGAAGCCGGTCAGTTCGCCCTCGCGGACGCACTGGCGGTGTCGATGTGCGCGAAAAACCTGGTACTACTGGGGGATCCGCAACAACTGCCGCAAGTCGTGCAAGGCACGCACCCGGCCGGTGCGGAGGCGTCGGCGCTCGGCCACCTGATCGGCGAGGCGGACATCATCCCGCCGGAACTGGGCTATTTCCTAGACCTGACGCGCCGCATGCATCCCGCGGTCTGCGCCCCGGTTTCCAACCTGTCGTACGCGGGTCTGCTGCACTCGCATCCCAGCGCGGAACGTTCGGTCGACGGCTTCCCGTCCGGTCTCTATCTGGCATCGGTCGAGCATCGCGGGAACACCACGCGTTCGGTCGAAGAAGCCGAGCAAGTGGTCGCGGTGATCAAGTCCCTGCACGGCCGTTCGTGGGAAGGCCGACCGCTCACGGACGCCGATTTCCTTGTCGTAGCCCCGTACAACTTGCAGGCGCGAGTCGTGACGCGCGCACTCTCCGACGCCGGCTTCGCCGACGTCCGAGTCGGCACAGTGGACCGGTTCCAGGGTCAAGAAGCACCCGTTGTGGTGACGACAATGACCTCCTCGTCGGCGGTAGACTTGCCGCGAGGCCTTGATTTCTTGTTGTCCCGTAACCGGTTGAACGTCGCTCTCTCCCGCGCGCAATCCGTCGCTGTCCTGGTGTGCTCTCCGAAGCTGCTCGAAGCCGACATCAGAACGGTAGACCAGATGCGGCTGGTCTCCGGAATGCTCGGATTGCTCCGCGACGCCCGCGAATGGATCGGCTGAGCCAGGCGCTTGGCGACGGGTGAGTTCACCCGTGCTGGGACGCGTCACTGAGTGTGGGGCGTCCTTGCCAGTGGCGCGATGCGTTGCTCGGTGAATGGTGCGTTGCCTGTGCCTGGGGCGTCACCCGGTGTGGGTGTGCATGCCTGTGCCGTGATGTGGGCGTGCGCGCCTGCGGGTGGTGTGTCGCTCAGCGAGGGTGCGCTGCGCGCGTGGGGACGCGTTACTAGGTGAGGGCGTGCATGCCCGTGCCTGGATGCGTTGGTCAGTGTGGAGCGTGCGCCCGACCTCGGATGCTTCCCGGTGTGGAGCGCCCACGAACGGTCCGGAGTGCGTTCCTGGGTGAGTCGTGCGTGACTGCGGCGGCGACGAGTTGCTCGGCGAAGGAGGACTGCCCGCGCTGGCTGCCCGCGCTCGGAAGCGTTGCTCGGTGACAGGCGAGCATCCCCCGCACCGTGATGCGGTCACTCAGCGAGGGCGGGTATTGCTGTGCCGTGATGCGTCATTCGGTGCGGGAGCGCCCGCGATGCGTCGCTCAGCAAAGGCAACGTCTGCCCGCGCTGCAGGGCGGGTGGGCGCTACGAGGGGCACCCACCCGGCCGATCCGGTCGGGATCCGGCGGCCGGGCGGGCGCATGTCCCCGCTCGCGCGACCGTGGGGGAGGGGTGGCGCGGCGAGCGAGGTGGTTTGGGCGCCCCGCGCGTCCGGCTTGCGGGAGCCGGAGCGGGGGCGCGGGGTCCCCGTCCGCGCGGGGCACTGGGGAGAGATGCCGCAGCGGACGGGGTGGCTTGGGAAAACGGCGTGTCCGGTTCGGACGGTCTCAACCGGACTGCCCGGCACACCGACGAGCGGCGCAACCCAGCTCGTCCGGACTGCCGACGTGCATCTGCGGCCGAGCTCGGTTCGAACTCTGACCGCATTTGCGGCCGAACCCGATTCCTCCGAACTCTGCGGCGCAACCCGGCTTATCCGGACTCCGACGCGCACCCGCGGTTGAACTCAGCTCAACCGGACTCAGCTGCGCATCCGCAATTGAACTCGGCTCAACCGAACTCATCTGCGAACCCGCAGTCGAACCCGGACTCATCCAGTGGGCAAAGCCTGCTCCCCCACACCCAATACAACCCCTTGCGGGCCAAGAACATTCCCGCGGCCGGGGGTGTGCTCCCGCTCTCCGTCCGGACCGGCTGGGGGTTACCGGCCGGCGGGAGCAGGAGCACCGGATCCCGTTCCGCGTCTGGGGGGAGCAGTCACGCGGAGCGGGTAGTTCTGCGCCGGTACGGGGGCCGCCTCGCGGCGAGTGGCACGACCAGGCTCCGGCCGGACCGGTATTCCTGGAAGGCAGAAGGTGAGGCCCGGGGGCACCTCCGTACCGACACCCTGTACAACGCTCCAACCGCCCGAATGTTCCGGCCCCCTCAGGTGATCTGGATCGCCACCAAGCGAGTGACCGCTTGGTTAAACCAGGCGGACCTCGATCAGGTTGCGCTCTCTGGCGAATCGTTGTCCATTCGCCGCGCGCCCGGACGCGCGAACCGTCCCAAGCCACCGACCTGGATCGGGGGTTGACCGGCGTCACCCGGTAGCGAACTTGTTCGTAACGAACATGTTCGTTAAGCTGAGAGCCAACCACAGAGAAAAGGAGCTTCTCAATGAAGTTGTCAAGCCGCCGCGGTGAC